>NZ_JBEZFG010000003.1:0-633995 GCF_040649315.1 Micromonospora sp. NPDC049004 | reverse complement strand
CGGCAGTACGTGGAGCTATGCGGACGGGACGGTTGTTCAGCGCAACGCCGCTGGTGACGTCACGTACGAGAAGACCGGCGATGGGGCGTCGTTCGACGCGTTCACGTCTGATGGCAAGCCGACGCATGGGACGTTGCCTGACGCCGGTGAGGTGTCGATCTCGTACGGCGGTGGTGGCGGCAGTACGTGGAGCTATGCGGACGGGACGGTTGTTCAGCGCAACGCCGCTGGTGACGTCACGTACGAGAAGACCGGCGATGGGGCGTCGTTCGATGCGTTCACCGCTGATGGCAAGCCGACGCATGGCACGTTGCCCGACGCGGGTCAGGTCTCAATCTCCTACGGCGGAGATGGCTCAAGCACCTGGAGCTACGCGGACGGGACGGTTGTTCAGCGCAACGCCGCTGGTGACGTCACCTACGAGCGGACGGGTGACGGTGCGTCGTTCGACGCGTTCACCGCTGATGGCAAGCCGACGCATGGCACGTTGCCCGACGCGGGTCAGGTGTCCATCTCGTACGGCGGTGACGGTTCGAGTACGTGGAGCTATGCGGACGGGACGGTTGTTCAGCGCAACGCCGCTGGTGACGTCACGTACGAGAAGACCGGCGATGGGGCGTCGTTTGATGCGTTCACGTCTGATGGCAAGCCGACGCATGGCACGTTGCCGGGTGGTGATGGTGCCGGCGCGCAGCAGGTCTCCATCTCGTACGGCGACGACGGTTCGAGTACGTGGAGCTACGCCGACGGGACGATTGTTCAGCGCAACGCCGCTGGTGACGTCACGTACGAGAAGACCGGCGACGGTGCGTCGTTCGATGCGTTCAGCGGCGATGGTAGGCCGACTCATGGCGTTGTTGGTGGGCAAGAGGTCACCATCGGTTACAACGCTGATGGGTCGAGTACCTGGACTTATGCCGATGGGACGGTCTCGGTTCAGGATGCTGACGGCGATCCGCTGCGCCAGACGTCTCCCGACGGTGCGTCGTTCGATGCGTTCAGCGGCGATGGTAGGCCGACTCATGGCGTTGTTGGTGGGCAAGAGGTCACCATCGGTTACAACGCTGATGGGTCGAGTACCTGGACTTATGCCGATGGGACGGTCTCGGTTCAGGATGCTGACGGCGATCCGCTGCGCCAGACGTCTCCCGACGGTGCGTCGTTCGATGCGTTCAGCGGCGATGGTAGGCCGACTCACGGCGTTGTTGGTGGGCAAGAGGTCACCATCGACTACAACGCTGATGGCACGAGCACCTGGAGCTATGCCGACGGCACTGTCTCCGTGCAGGACGCCAACGGCGATCCGGTTCGTCAGACGACGGCGGACGGCACGGTCTTCGACCGGTTCGATGACCAGGCCCGACCGATGCACGGTACGGTCGGCGGCCAGTCGGTCGACATCTCGTACGCGGCCGACGGCGCCAGCACCTGGATGTACGACGACGGCAGCACGATCCAGTGCGACCCCGACGGTGACGTCGTGCGGCAGACGACTGCCGACGGCGCGGTGTTCGACCGGTTCGACGCGGACGGGAGGCCGACGCAGGGCACGGTGGGCGGTCAGGCCGTCGACATTTCGTACAACGGTGACGGCTCCAGCATCTACAACTTCGCCGACGGGTCCACGCTGGAGCGCGACGCGAACGGTGAACTGATTCGGCAGCGCACGGCAGACGGCGCGGTGTTCGACAAGTTCACGTCCGACGGCAGGCCGACCCACGGCACCATGCCGGGCGCCGGTGGCGGTCCGCCTCAGGACGTCGACATCTCCTACAACGGCGACGGCTCCAGCATCTACCGATACGGCGACGGCAGCAGCGTCGATCGCAACGCCGCCGGCGACGTGGTGCGGATGACCACCCCCGAGGGGGCGGTCTTTGATCGGTTTACCGCGGATGGGAAGCCGACGCACGGCACGGTGGGTGGTCAGTCGGTCGAAGTCGCTTACAGCGGTGATGGCGGCAGCGTCTGGACGTACGGTGATGGCACCACGGTGACCCGTAACGCCGATGGCGATGTGGTGCGTCAGGTGACGGCTGATGGTGCGGTGTTCGATCGGTTTACCGCGGATGGGAAGCCGACGCACGGCACGGTGGGTGGTCAGGGCGTCGACATCGCCTACAGCGGCGACGGTGGCAGCGTCTGGACGTACGGTGATGGCACCACGGTGACCCGTAACGCCGATGGCGATGTGGTGCGTCAGGTGACGGCTGATGGTGCGGTGTTCGACCGGTTCACCGCGGATGGGAAGCCGACGCACGGCACGGTGGGTGGTCAGGGCGTCGACATCGCCTACAACGGCGACGGCAGCAGCGTCTGGACGTACGCGGGTGACGGCGCCAAGGTCTTTCGGAGCGCGGACGGAACCGTCGTCCGGCAGGAGCTGGCCGACGGCTCGGTCTACGACCAGTTCAACCCCGACGGCAAACCCACCCACGGCACCGTCGGCGGCCAGGCCGTCAGCATCAGCTACGCAAGCGACGGCACCGGCATCTGGACGTACGAGGGCGACGGCACCAGGGTCTACCGCGATCCCGACGGCAACGTCACGAAGCAGATTCTGGCCGACGGGACGACGTACGACAGTTTCGACGCCGACGGGCGGCCGGTTCACGGCACGGTCCCGGCCAGGGACGGCCAGCCGGCGCAAGAGGTGTCCGTCATCTATGCCCCGGACGGGTCGAGCACCTGGAAGTACGGCGACGGCACGGTTCTCAAGCGCAACGGCGCGGGTGACGTGACGTTGATGCAGTCCGGTGGTTGGACGTTCGCCGCCTTCGACTCCCAGGGCCGGCCGACCGCGGGCAAGGAGGACGACGGCGACAACACGGTGAAGATCGTCTACGCCCAGGACGGCAGCGCGGTGTGGACCTACAGCGACGGCACGATCGTCACCCGCGACGCCAACGGCGACGTGAAGACGATGCAGTCGAACGGCTGGACCTACGACGAGTTCGACGCCGGCGGTCGCCCGACGCACGGGTACGACGGCAAGGGCAACACCGTCGACATCACGTACAAGGCCGACGGGATCATCGAGTCGAAGTTCGGCGACGGCACAGTGGTCGGCACCGACAAGGACGGCAAGCCGATCTATCAGATCGTCAACGGGGAGCGGGCGGACTACGCCGTCGAGATCCCGAAGCTCGGTGCCGCGATCAAGACGATCGCGGGAGAGCGGGACATGATCGAGAGCAATCTCAGAACCATGAAGTTGTTCTTCGAGGAGATGATCGGCACCGTCTGGGTGAGCCCGTCCGGAGCCAAGTACCAGGAGCTCGTCAAGGACATGGGCAAGCTGACGACCGACACCAAGGGCTTGTTGGACGACGCGATCCTGGCGATGCAGAAGTCGTACGACAACTATGTCGGCGCCGAGGGAACGAACACCCAGAACCTGACGAACACCAAGTCCTGACAGACGAGAGCCGACGGAAGGAATGGCAATGGACCACATTCTCGTAACACCGGAGATGATTTCCGACGCGGCGGTGAGCTGCGACAGCACCGCTTCCGACATCGATGGCGAGCTGGCGGCGCTGCGCTCGTACGTCGTGAACCTCCAAGCGACCTGGCACGGCGTGGCGTCGGATCAGTTCAACATCCTGATGCACGACTTCGACGTGTTCGGCAAGATGCTGCACGACGCGCTCACCGACATCGCGTCCGGCCTGCGTGGCAACTTCACCAACTACGTCGACGCGGAGCAGGCCAACGTCGCCAGCCTGGTCGCGGTCAACGGCGACATCCCCGGCGCCCGCCTCTAAGAGACCCAGGATCAGGAGCGAACAATGGCAGACCCCACCACCAGCAACCTTCGCGTCCCCGCGGAGCTTGAGCTCGCCGGCCGGCAGCTCAACACCAAGGCGACGGAGATCGTCGGTCAGCTGGATGCTCTCATCAGCAAGCTGTCACCCCTGCAGGACACCTGGGAGGGCCCCGCGCAGTCGTACTACCAGGGCCTGCAGAACGAGTGGAACATCGCCGCGGACGGCCTCTTCGGCCCGACCGGCGTGCTGGGCCAGATCGCCGCGGCGATGAACGTGTCGTGGAACAACTACGCCGACAGCGAGTGGGCCAACGTGCGTACCTGGAAAAGCTGAGCCTGACGCGAGGCCGCCGCCGGGATCCGGCGGCGGCCTTCGCATGTCCCCCTTCGGGGACCTGGCAGCTGATCCCGCGTCTCGTGGGAGCGTGCCGTGAACCTTGCCGAAGGAGGAACGTGATGGCGTCGAACGAGCTGGATCTGATGCTTGAGCGGGCGCGGACAGTCTCGGAGCAGATGGCGAGCATGCGGGACCGCCTCACGGAAAGTGAGGTCGTCGGCACCTCCCATGACGGTGCGGTGGCCGTGACCATGACCGCCAGTGCCGAGTTCCGCAACGTTCGGCTCGCCCCGGACCTGCTGGAGCGCGGCGGCCACGAGGAGATCGAGGAACTCGTGCTGGAGGCCCTCAAGGACGCCGGTGCGCAGCTGCGCCAACTCACCGAGGAGCGAATGGGCCAACTGACCGAGGCGCTCTCGGTGCTCGGCCAGTAGCGGCGAAGCAAAGGGCAGCGGAGGGAAGACCGGCATGGGTGTGCTCGAGGACTGTCTCCAGTTCTTCAACGTGGCGGGTCCGGGCAAGGTGCTGCTACGGACCGGCTCGGCGGCGGCCCCGCTGGACGCGCGGCTGACCGACCTGATCGCAACGACGGTGACCTCCGGCGACGTCTCGGTCTTCCTGCCGATCGACCAGGCGTCGTCGGCCGGCGTACGCGAGCACCTGCGCGGCCTTGTGAACAAGGGCCTGGACGTGGTGGTGGCGTTGGTCGATCCTGGGACCGCGACACTGGTCACCGACCCCGAGACGTTGCTCAACGTGCAGAGTGACCTGGGTGTGGCGCTGCACGCGCCGCTGGACGCCGTCGCGCTGGGCCGGTTGCCGGAGGAGCGGATCTTCGCGTCCGGCCCGGACGGCCGGGAGGCCCCGGTCGGCGCGATCGCCGAGACCTACCGGCTCATGCCGGAGAGCACCACGGCTCAGCGGACCGCCCTGGAGAACCTGGAGACGTCGCTGGTCCCGGCGTCGATCGAGCGGTTGGGGGAGTGGCTGGCGAACAATCCGGCACCTGCCGGCTCCTGGCCGGGCGACCTCTCCACTGTCGCCGCCGCTCACTACGCCCTCTTCGGCACGCTGCCCAGCGGTGAGATCGACGGGTTGCTGGACTCGCCCCGCCCGGTCTCGCTCGGCATGCTCGAGGACCTGCTGCAGAGCCGGCTGACGCACCTGGGTGCGGACACGGTGTGGTCCGAGGTGGCCGAGGGACGCGCCGCCGCGGCGCTGATCAACGGCTGGGCCGACGGCGACGCGCACCCGCGCGCCTTCTGGCTCGTCCGCTCTCCGGCCGACGGCCAGATGTACTGGGCGGACCCGCTGGCGCACGGAACTCTCCTGCCCGCCCACCCGGACGGCTCTCTGAACGAGCACACCGCGATCCTGGAGCGACAGCGGTCCACGGCGCTGCTTGTCGACAATCTCGGCAACCCGTACCTGCCGGTGGTCGAGGCAGCGACCGAGACCGCACCGCTCGTCTCCATGCACGCCCGGCCGCAGGGGGCGTCACTGCTCGTCGGCGCCTGGCCGGAGGGCGCCCGCACGGCCATCCGCCGGCAGATCCTTGAGGTGGTCGGCGGCTACGACGGTCCGGTCGTCGCCGTGGACGTACGCCGCGGGCGGGCCCACGAGGGCCGTTCCACGCTGGACGCCGAGCTGAAGACGGCACTGAACGAGTCGCTGAAGCGTTCCGCGGGCCCTCCGGTCGTGGTGGCGACCGAGCACAACGACGAGTTGATGTGGTTGGTCCGCAACCAGTACGGCGGCGTGACCGTCGTGCCGGGTATCAACAAGCTCGGTGATCTCGAGGGCTGGACGGTGCACGGCGATGGCCTGCCGGAGCGCTACTCGGTGTTGTCCAGCGGTGCCCTCGACCACGCCGGTCAGCTTGCCTCCAGGACGCCCGTGGCGCAGGCGCCTCAGGTGCTGCGCGAATTTCTCGCGTCGCCGAGCTGGCCGGACGCCGAACGCTACTTCCGGGAGAACCGGGTCGAGCTGCTGATGCCCGAGTCGCTCGACGCCATGCGGGCGCTTGTCGACGCGTACCGGGCGCGGGCCACCGCCGTCGGCCCGGACGGTCTCCTGCTCAAGGACCATCCGTTCTTCGTGCCGGATCGAGCGCTGCCGGCGTTCGGCGTCGTACTGGAGGTGGCATCGCGCGCGTCCACCGATCTCCATGCCGCGCCGATCGCCCCGACGGATCCTTCGCTGCTTGCCGAGCGGGTGCCGCAAGCGACGCCCGCTGACGAGTCGCTGCTGTTCGGCTATCTCAGCAACCGGCAGGTGCTCGGGTCGCAGGGCCCCTTCCAGGACGGTCTGCTGTGGCTGCGTCAGCTCGTCCAGGCGATGCTCGACGAGGGCGTCACCCGGCTCGCCCCCGGCGCCGTCCTCGACGTGCTGGCCGGCAAGGGCGAGCTGGAGGGGGAGCGGGCCGCGCGTAAGCCTGGCGCACCCGAGCTGTACCGCGCGCACGCCACGGTCGCCGAGGCGCTCCTGCGCACCATCGACCCGGTTCGCTGGGGTGGCGGCGTCTCGCCGCACGACCTGGTCACCGCTATCGACTGCCTGACCGGCCAGGACCGGGTCGGCTGGCACTACATCATCAAGGAGGAGGTGCAGCCGCGTGTCCCGGCCTCCGCGCAGGAAAGCCTCAAGCACCTCCTTGAGGACATCGCCACCTGCTACTGACGCACGGATCCGGCACCACGACCTTTGGCAGGAGTACGCCTGATGGCTGGCAACATTCCGGCGATCTGTCTCGAGGGCTACACCCCCGTCCCCTCGGGCCTGCACCTCGGCATCGACCCCACCGCCGAGGTACCCACCCGGGTGCTCGAAACGCCGGAGCTGCCCGGCATCGTCCAGGTGCACCTCGGTGAGGGTTCCCTGGGCGCCACCCGCATCGGTGACGCCCTGGCCCGGGAGCACGTGGGGACTCTCGCCCGGATGGTGCAGACCCTCGCCCCGGATATGACGAGGTCTGTCACCCGTGCCGGGGTCGACGCCTGGACGGGGCTCGGGCTCCCCGTGCGGCTGCCCGGCCGTACGGACCTGCTCGATCCAGCCGATCAGTGCGTGCTGCCGGTCGACGCCGCCGGCCGGACGACGGATCCGCTCCTCGCGACGGGCGTGGTCGTGCTGCCGAAGCAGCACCTCGCGGACACCCTCACCACTGCGGTCCGCACCGGTGTCGGGCCGGTTCACCCCGCGATGTCCGGGCAACTGCGCTTCGACGGCGACGTCGCCTGGATCGGCCTACCTGCCGCGATGGTGAACCCCCGCCACGCCGACCTTACCGAGGTACGCCCCACCGGTGAGGCCGGCCGGGTCACCAGCCTCCCGGCCCTGCTCACCCACCTTGAGACGCTGCGGCCGGGGGAGCGCGCCGTCGTGGACGTGACATCCGCGGCCGGGGCG
Organism: Micromonospora sp. NPDC049004; assembly: GCF_040649315.1. NCBI lineage: Bacteria > Bacillati > Actinomycetota > Actinomycetes > Micromonosporales > Micromonosporaceae > Micromonospora > Micromonospora sp. NPDC049004. The sequence goes on along the minus strand of NZ_JBEZFG010000003.1, from coordinate 626,481 downwards.
CCGCCGCAGGCCTACCACGTGATCGCGGCCGCGGACGGCCTGTCCGTGCTGCGGTTCTCCGACGGGGCCGCTACCGCCGAGCCGCTTCCCCGCACCTTCGACACGATGACGGTCACCATGCCGGGGCAGCTCGGCCGTTCGGCGGCGAGCCTCGCCACGCTTGTCGCGCAGCTGCCGCCGATCAAACTGGCCGACCTCGCCGCCTGCGTCACAGGCGTCCGCAACCTCGCCCGCGATCTGTACGGCAGTGTCCGCACCGGGCAGGCGGCCGACGACCTGGCGACGCTCCCCGGCACGCTTACCCGTTCCCCCGACCCGTCGCCCGACCCCTTCGCCGCGGTGACCGACAGGCAGTGGGGCGCGTTCGACTCGCTCTCGACCGTGTCGCAGGCACTGCGCGGCGCACCGGCGGGGAGCCGGGGAGCGACGGTGTTCGCCCTGGTGGGGCGTCCCGGCTCGATCGGCCACGCGGTGGCCTTCCGAGACACCGCCGACGGTCTGCAGGCTGTCGATTTTCGGGCTGGTGAGGTGGGCGCCGTCCGTCCCGCCGACGAGGTCGCCAGCGACCTCGTCGACGCGCGCATGCTGCTCGTGGACGGCAACGGACAGGTCACCGCCGTCGCGACCGCTGTGGAGTCGGGGTCGACGGTGCGGGCGCTGGTCGACCCCGGCCTCGTCGACCCCGGCGGCGTCCGTTACGCGGGCCGGCAGTCGACGAAACACGGCAGAAGCAGCGGCAGCGGTGGCCGGGAAGACAAGGGCGGCGGTGACCGTAACAAGCGGCGGCACGAGTCCGACAGCGACGGGCAGAAGGCCGCCACCAAGCGCCCGGCGACAGTCGACGCCAATGTCATGGCGCAGATCCGGGCCATTTTGACCCGCTTCTCCCTGGACTTCGGCAGGCTGCCGCAGCAAGGGCGCTCGACGGACCAGGTGAATTTCAGGTACCCCCGCTCCTACAAGAACTCGCCAGCCGACGCGGTTGGCCAGTCGCTGCGGCACCTGTCACTGGCGCTCCACGACGCCGGACAACAACTGCGCGACGCGAACAAAGCCACCATCGCGTCCAGCGACCGCGACTTCGAAATGCAGGCGATGATCATCAACGGCCGGCTGGTCATCGCCTCGAACAGCGACACGACGACGCGACTGCTGGACGAGCGGGCCAGAGACCTGCCCCAACACCCGATCCGCACCCTGATCCACGAACGTGGTCGGGCCCGTTACAAGGGACAGGAGCGCATCGAGGCGCAACGCCGTCTCAACGCCGCGGTCGACAAGCTCGACGGGTCCGCCGACGTGGCACATCCGCGCCCCGCGAATGCGGTCACCGACATCCTCTCCTCCGATGGGCCGACCGTGACTGTGGACGCGTCGGACCGCGAGGCGGTCCGACACGCGCTCACCTCGCCGGACCTCCAGAACGCGATCATCCTCCTGCGGCACAGCCCCGAGCCCAACATGCACGCTGAACAGAAGCTCATGATCGCTGTCGACCGATCCGGACTGACCAGCGAGACGATCTGGGGCGACTTCGCGATCCATGGGCGTATGCGGCCCTGTCTCGCCTGCCTGCTCGGCTTGGAGCACCTGAACGGCACGCACGGCGTGCAGCACAACACCAATCCGGGTGCGGCCTACGACGCGGCCTTCGAGAGCTTGCTGCGTCACCGGCCACAGGTCGCCACCGATCCATATCAGCCGCAGGCGCAGGGGCACTGGGTGCTGAGCCGGCTCGAGGAAATGCTCGCCGGGGACTTCCGCACCAACTACTCCGCCTGGTCCAACGAGCAGGCGCCGGAGGGGTCCGTCCAAGGCCCGGCACCGCAGTACGGCCTCCAGAGCGTGGGCGAGCGGCCACACGACCGCCGCAACTACGAGACCCCGTCGACAAGCGGTGACGAGCGCACGTTCGTGGATTTCGAGCCGACAGTGGCCGGTGACGTCCGCACCGTACGCCAGGATCTGCGCAACGACCCGGACGCGCTGCGGCTCAGGGAGCTGAGCGAGCAGTATGCGGCCACCCGCAAGCCGAACACCCAGCTACCGCGCGAATGGACCGAGATCGTCCAGCGGCTCAACACCCGTCTGGAGAACGCCCGGGCGATCAGCGAGTACACGCCCGGGATCAGTGAGGCCACCGTCCTCAAGCACGCCAAGCAGGCTGAGCGGCTGCTCCAGGCTCCCGGCGGTGACCTCACGCCCGCCATCGAGGGGGCACTCTGGCAGGAACTGCGGGACGTGATCCCGAGCGAATGGCGCAATGATCCGACGCGCCGTAAGCCCAGGAACGTCACGCCGGCGATGACGGAGATTCTGGCTCAGATGAAGGCCTGGGGCGTCAAGGCCGCCCAGGCCGGCAAGAGCGCCGAACTCGGCCTCTCGGGGACTTCGGCCACCCGGCTCTGGGGCCACCTTCCCGACGTCGAGCGGCGCACGCCGACGGCGCTGCGGGAGGACACCACTGCCGCCCCGGTGGCCCAGGAAGGGCTGCGCACCACCCTGGCCTACCGTCCTGCCCCGAGCGCGTCCGAGATCGCTGCCCAGGAGCAGTTCGAGCGGCAGCTCACCGACTTCTACGAGGTCGACGGCATCCGCTGGTACGAGTGGGAGGGCCAGTACTACCAGCACGTCGTCGGCACCACCGGCCAGACGGAGTCTCGATGGGCCACCAGCGCACAGGCTGCCCGGATCCGCCAGGTCCTCGATGGCCAACAGGCGGAGTCGTCAGCCATGGGGGCGGCCCGCTTCGGCAACGCTTCCGGCTCGGGCTCCGCTACCGGGAACGGCTCCGGTTACACCCGGTCCTTCCCTGCCGCATCCGTCAGCGCCGGTCGTGGGCCGGTGACCACCGCCTCTTCCGGCCTGCGCATGACGGCGCAGCCGGTCACCGCGTCGCCGTACCAGATGTCTGAGCCGTTGAGCGTGCGAGACACGACGGGGGTAGCCGATACCGGGTATGTCGCCGGTTCCGACACCAGCTCCGAGCACGGCGGTACCACCACGACCGGGCCTGTCGCCACTCAACAGGCCACCCAGGCCCCGGCGCCGCAGTATGTCCGGGGCCGCGACTACTACGTCGGCGACAACTGGGTCGCTCGCGGCCCGCAGGTGAACGCGTGGGAGCAGACGTACACCCGCCCCGACCGTCCCGGTCGGCGCTACCGGCCGATCCTGGGCAGGAGCAACTACTATCAGCTGCGCGAGAGCGGGAGCAATCGGTGGCAGCTCTTCAAGGTCGGCAAGAACGGCAACTACTTCGTCAAGCACCTCGCCGCCCCGGCCACCACCTTGGAGCCGCTGGTCGGCGAGCCCACCACGACACCGCTGGCGCAGGGCAACGGAGTGGTGTTCGGCGTGCCCGGGTCGGAACTCGTTCGGGATCTGTCGGAGGTGCGGCTGCCGGAGGGCGGTTTCGTCGTCCTCGGAGAGGGCTACCGCAACGATGCCGGCGACACCGTTCGTGGCGGCATCCGCAGCACTGGCACCGCCTACGCCACGTCCGGCACGATCAGCGCGCAGATCCCGGCGGGCACGGCCGCGGCCGACATCATCGCCTGCGAGATCGTCAGCACCGGGACGCTGCGGGAGCTGTTCCGCCAACGGCCCGAGATGACGGTCGTGGGCGCCGACACCGAGGTTTTCGTCGTGCAGGCGCCAGAGGGCTCCACCGCGCTGGCGAAGGTGTTCACGGCCGAGACCGTCTGGGTGGACGGACGGCCCCAGCTGGTGCAGACCGGCGCGAACCAGTTCCGGGCCTACCGACCGGGAATGTCGCCCGACGCGGAACCGGAGGCGCTCGGCCACTACCTGCCGGGCACCGGTGTGCCGACCAGGGAGGAGATGGCCCGTGCGGTGGAGGTATCGCGGGCCTTCCACAGGTTGCCCTCGGGCGTCGCGCTGCACCTCGGCCCGTCGGAGTCCCCGGTCGACCAGATCGTACGGACCTTGACGACCACCGGGTTGGAGGACCCGAAGCCGGGCTTGAAGCGAGCCCGCCCGCTGGTCGACGACAACATAGTCTTCAACCGCGACCTGCGCGCGCTGCTGGAGCGGCAGATCGACCACGGTGAGCATCTGGCCGGCTCCCTGAAGAACCTCGGCAAGCTGGGCTTCGTCAAGGCGACGCTGGGCGACCGCCTGCATGTGCGCAAACACCGCATCGAACTGCACCACGCGATCAGCGGTCTGCACGGGGCGCTCGCGAGCATCCCCGCTCCCCGTACCGGCGCCACCGTCAACCCGGTGCTGGACCGGCGGGCGGCCGAGGAACGGGTCGCGGACATCGCCAGAGCGATCGAGGGCTACGCGCACGTCGCGGAGGAGATCGCGAAGCACATGCGCGACCTCGTGACCGACGCCGCGGTGAAGGCCGCCGTGCGAGGCGAGGCCAGCAACACCAGGAAGGCCCTGCAACAGGTGATCGGCATGGTCGAGGGCTCGCTCGGGTGGACCGCAAGCGTCTTCGTGCCCACCGGACTGGCCGCGGTTCCGGCGGCGGTCGGCTTCGTCGGCAAGGGCGCCGGCATCATCGCCCTGCGGGAGTTCGAGAAGTATCAGGCGAACGAGTTCCAGAAGAAGAACAGCAGCACGAAAGCGCTCCTGCTGGCGGACATCCAGCCTGCCCTCATGGCGAAGTCCATCGCCGCCTCGTACCAGAGGGGCTTCGAGCTCTTCCTGGCGGCGGCGGGCTTCGCCGGCGCGTACGTCCCGGGCTGGCCGGTGATCTCCGCAGGTCTCACCAAGATCTTCCAGGGCTTCTTCGAGGAACGCACCAAGATGCTCGAGAAGCAGATCGCCGAGATGAAGGCGGCTCAGCACGGGGCGACGATCCCGGAAAAGGAGATCTACCGCCGGCTCGGCGATCGGCTCTGGACGGAGCTGCGTAACGAACTCAAGCAGAAGCTCAAGAACGTCGGCACCGTCCAGCAGATCGTCACCGCCGCCAAGGGCGAGCCGGAGTTGATGGGACTGATCAACATCGGCACCGACTTCGCCGTCCAGCTCGGCCTTGGCGTGGCGTTCGTCCTGTTCCCGCCGAAACCCGCAGTGAAGATCGACGGTGAGGACCTGCGCAACGTCATTCTGGACGTGATCGGCAACCGGAACCCGGCCGACAAGATCGTTCCGTCGACCTCCACCCCCCTGGTGCCGGACGAGGCCATACCCGCCTCGGTGCCGCAGACCGACGCGCGTGGACGGTCGATTCTCGCCTACAAGGCGTCGATGTCGAAGCCCGATGCGCCCTACGTGAAGATCAACGTCCACGGCACCAACCTCTGGGGCACTCTCACCGGCACGCGTTTCACGCCGCAGGAGCCGGACGCCGGCGCGTTCGTGCCCAGGCAGACCTGGCGCGACCGGGTGATCGGTAACGACCACTACATCGAAACGCTCCGCGACCCCGACACCGGAAGCGTCGGAGAGCGCACGCGGGTGGACGGCACGTGGCACAAACCGTGGGCGGACAAGCACCACTACCTGTTCGTGCATTCCGAGGACGGAACGTGGGAGTGGGCGCACGCCTTCTCGCCGACCGGTCGACTCGACAGCGACGAGTTCAGCCTCAGGGCCGAGTTCGACCGCAACCAGCAGTGGCTCAAGCCCTTCACGTTCGAGCCGCCCGCAGCGCTCGCCGTCGACTTCGGGGCACGCAAACTCGAGCCGACGCTGAACTCGGGGGCGCTGCGGCAATTCGTCGACAACGTCGCATGGAAGGCCGCGGATCTGTCGCGCACCTACGGGCCGCGCGTTCCCCTGAAGATCCACGTAGAGGGCGGTAGTAACGGCCACAACGCGCTGCGAGCCGGAATCGACAAGCTCAACGGCCTACCCGAGCAGGCCGTCGCCGCCGGTCTGACGCGTGCCGAGGCGGTGCGTGCGCCGCTCGTCACCATGTTGGGCGAAGCGCTCGCCCGCTTCCGCTACCTGCACCCGGGGCAGGCCGACCAGCTGCCCACCGCCGAGGATCTGGTCGCCTCGGCCTCGACCCGCGGCTCGCGGTTGGACGCCTCGCAGCTGCCCGACGGCCTGCTGAAGCCGGCCGTCGGTCTCGACGACGACGCCCTGCACCGGCAGACCCGGGTGTGGTTCGAAGAGCTCACTGTCGCCGCGCCCGGTTCGCCCGCGTCGGCACAGAGCAGCCTCGGCTCCTCGTTCCACGAGTCCGACCTGGACGCCAAGCCGAACTGGCTGGCAGACGCCCAGGAGAAGATGCCGCACCCGCAGAATGCCCCCGCGAACCTGGTCAGCGACACCGGCGCCCTGGTCGCCAAGGGCGCGCCGCCCCGGGATCTGCTCAAACTGGCCGAGAACAATCCGGGGCAGGTCTACTTCTGGCTCAGCACCCCGGCCCGCCAGGCCCCCACGTCGACGCAGATCACCGAACTCAATGAGGTGCTCGAACAGTTCGCGCAGGGCCGCACCCAGGTCACTGTCTTCACGAAGGGCGTGGTCAGCGACGAGCTGCTCGACGCGATAGCACCCTACGGCGGCGCACTTGCCAACTCGGCGCCGGCCGCGGCCGGTGGGCTCAGCGTCAGCCTGGACAATCCCTGGCACGTCCAGCCCGCGGATCGCACGGTGCCCCGTAGTCAGCGCCCCGACCAGCCCAGCCCCAAGCTCGACGACAAGCTTGCGGCAACCGCCGCGAAGCTGCACCGGGACCCGCGGATTCCGCGCGCCGACGAGGAGTTCGGCGAGTTCGTCTGGGGGGGCCTGTCCGTCCGCGAACAGTACGACCGTCTCCGGTCGGCACCCGCGACCTATCTCACCCAGGCCAACAAGGCGCTTGCCGAAGGGATGGCGCAGCGGGTCAAGACCAGCATGCGAGCCGGCATCGTGGACCCGCTGCTGACGTTCGGTCCCGAGACCGACGTGGTGCCGCGCTACCACGAGGCGACAATCGAGGAACGCCCGAAGGCGGTGATCTCGAGCGTCTACGAGCTGGCAGACGCGGGGGTCAAGGCCGACGTCCCCATCACCGAGAAGTTCCAGACGCTCGTCGAGGCCACCGGCCGCGGCGCTACCGACGTCAGCGCGCGTAACCAGTTCGACTTCACCTCGGCACTGCTCAAGGCCGTCGACCTGGCCCGTGCCGGGCGGTTCACCGACGTCGGGGCGTGGGTCGCCGAGAACAAGCCCCGCCTCGACGCCACGATGAAGCGCACCTGGGTCGACGCGCTGGGCGACGTCATCAAGGATCTGGGTACCGCCGGGAAGGCGGGCGAGGCGCAGCAGCTCGAACGTGTCCTCGGGGCGGTCTACGACTGTTGAGCGGCGGAGTCCGGGCCGTCACGCGGCGGCTCGGACCCCGGTCAGCTGCCGTTCGGCCCGAGGTTCGCGCTCTCGCTCTTCGACAGGTACACGGTCACCACTGTGGTCCGGTCACTGCGCAGCACCACGAAGTGCGACACGTCGGCGATCGCGACGGGCGCCGTGCCGGTGACCTCCTGCACCTTGCCGGCCCCGCCGGTCCAGTTGACGACGGGCCACCGGGTGCCGTCGAGGCTGTAGCCGTACAGCCGGTAGCCGACATCCTTCTGCAGGCCGGTCACCGTCGCCCGCACCTGCACCGACCCGTTCGCCTGAGTAAGCGATACGGCCAACTCGGCGTGACTGTCCACGTCCGTCGCCGAGGCCGCGGCGCTGACGACGATCGGCACGCCGGGCGAGGTCGACTCATTGCCGTCGCGCAGCAGCGCACCCACGGCCAGACCCCCCAGCGTCACGGTGGTGGCCAGCATCCCGATGGAGACCACCAACGCTCGCGTACGCCCGGCTGGCCGGGGCTGCCTGACCACCGCGGGCCTGGGCGCGGCGGGTGCCGGCACCTCGGCGGCGGGAGCAGCGTCGACCACAGGCGCGGGCCGCGCACCCGGAGCGACAGTCGCGGCGGGTGCGGGCCCAACTGCCGGAAGCGACGGCTGGGGACGCGACACACGCGTCGCCGGGGCGGTCGGGCTCGCTGCCGGGCACGCGGCAACGGCAGCTGACGGCAGGAAAGGCGCGGCGGGCATGCCGGCGGGCGATGCGGCAAATCGGCCCGGTGCTGGTGCGGGCCGGGCCGGTGACGAGGCGGGCAGGCCAGCAGCCGGCGGGGCGGATCGGGCAGGCGGTGCGGCGGATCGGGTAGGCGGTGCGGCGGATCGGGTAGGCGGTGCGGCGGATCGGGTAGGCGGTGCGGCGGAGTCGTGGCGCCCGGCCGGTTCGGGGGCAGGCGTGGAAGGCTGTGGCGTCGCCGTGCCGTGCGGGGATCCTGTCACCGCAGGGTGTCCCGGAGCCGCAGGTGAACCGGCCGGTGCGACAGCGGACCGCGCTTCGGGCGCTGCGGCGACGGCCGGAGGGCTTGCGGCAGACGTGTCCGCCGCCTCTACGCGGCCGAGCCGGTGCGTCCAGGGCAGACGCCGCGGGCGACGGGACTCGTCCTCCGGTTCCTCGATCGGCGCGAAGTGTTCCGGGAACGCCGGCGGTGTTGCGGTGCCGAGGGCCCCGTACGCGTTGACAAGCGTCTCCCGTTGGTCGGTCAGCAGCGCCAGCACGCCGAGCACCTCGCACAGCCGGTCCGCCTCGACCCGGCAGGCGGCGCACGCGTCGAGGTGCTCACGTACCCGCGCTGCCGACGTCGCGTCGAGCACGTCGAGGTGATAGAGGCCCAGCAACTCCTCGACGTGCCCGGCATCGTCGGCCACCCGCCTCACATCCACGGTTCGCCTACTGCCTGTCGTGGGCCTCCAGGCATGGCGGTGGTCATTCCGCGCTCTTGTCCGACTTCGCTCCCACCGATGCCTCGCGGTCCGCGGTCGACGCCTGTGGAGTGCCAGTGCCCCGCTCGGACGACCCGGGCGAGACCGGGACGCCGGCCTTCGCGTCGGGACTGAACGAGGTCGGAGTTGGTGAGGTAGGCGTCGCGGGGTCGCCGTCCCTCGTGCCCGGCCGTGCTCCCGGGGTGATGAGGGTCGTGTCCCGCTGGGCGCCCGGCCTGACCGCCGGCGGACGCGTGGCAGGTGGCGGAGTGTCGTCGCCGGCCGGCGGATCGACGGCTTCCTCCTCGGGCACCGCCTCGTCCCGCAGCAGCCTGCGGATGCGGACGACCAGCAGGACTGCCGCGGCAAGGGCGACAAGCGTCACCACGATGAGCAGCGCCGACCGGCCGCCGGTTGCTCCGGAGGTGATCCGGGCCAGACTCTGCTCGTCGGATTCGGGGGACACGGCCTCCTCCGGGAGCACCTTGGTGACCGACTCGGCAGGATTGATCATTCCCGCGCCGAAGCGGCCGTCGAGGGCCGTTCCGCTGCCGATCTTGTCGGCGGTCGCCTGGAGCCGATGGGCAACCTGCTGAGCTGTCAACTCCGGGTACGCGCTCCGGACGAGTGCGGCGGTGCCCGCGACGAAGGCCACGGCATAGTGGGTGCCGCTGCCCGTCATCGAGCCGGTACCTGTGATGCCGGTGCTCGTGACGTTGACGCCCGGCGCCACGACGTCCACGCCGCCCTTGCGATAGTCGTCGGCGCCCTGGCCGTCCACACCCACGCCGCCGACGCGCAGTCGGCCGTCGCCGGTAGCGGCGTCCGCCTCAGCCGGGGTCGGACGGGGGGCGGCCCCGAGTACGACGACGACGTCGTGCTTCAGAGCGTCAGCGATGGCGTCCGCGACGCCCTTGTCGGCGGCGTCCACATAGGGTCCGAGCGCGATGACCGTGGCGCCGGCCCCGACTGCCGCGTTGATTCCGGCGGCGGCGTCGGCGGCCCGCACCTTCGTGCTGGTGCCCGCTATCCGGATCGGCAGGACCGTGGAGTCCGGCGCAACCCCTGTGATACCTCCACCGGAGCTGGGCTGTGCGGCGATGAGCCCGGCCATGGCGGTCCCGGTGCCGAGACAGTCGGTGTCACCACGGCCGCTGCCGGTGACGATGTCCGAGCCGACGGCGATGTGCCCGGTCAGCTGCGGCAGGCTGCCGTCCGCTCCGGAATCGACAACGGCGACGAGCTGCCCCTTGCCCCGGCTCTGCGGCCAGGCCTGGTCGGCGGCGAGTCGTAGCTGGGCCCAGCTGGAGGTGCCGCTGGACGCGGCAGCTGTCGCACACGGCCCTCCCTTGCCGGGCTTGCCCGTCTGGCCGCCCTTCGACGGGCTCTTGCTCGGGGTGGGCTTTGTGGTCGCCGTCGCGGTCCCGCCGGGCTGGGGGGTCGTACGCGATGCCTGTGGCGTGGGCGTCACGCCCGGCTTGGGGATCACTTTGGCCGTCGGCGACTTGTCGGGCAGGACGCCGTATTGCACGCCGCCGCCGACCGCGTCCCAGGGCAGGATCAGGATCCAGCCGGGGTTGAGCCGCGCGGGGTCCACGAGCACGCCGCCGTCGGGCTGTGGCCGTCCGGAGTTGAGGTTGAACAACTCGGCGGAGCGGGCACTGTCGCCGACAAAGCGCTTGGCGATCTCGCTGAGGTTCTCCTTCGCACCGTTCTGCGACGAGGTCACCGTGTAGTACTTCACGTAATCCTCGTCGGCCTGCGCGGCGGTCGCGGTGAGGCCGAGCAGTGCTACCACCGCGCTCACGGCCAAGCCCGCACGAAGTGCCGACCGAGTGATCAAGGACATGCGTCTCACCTTTGTCGTAGCCGTCCGGGATTGAATCGGATGGTGTCGCCGGGCATCTCAGGGACCGGCTTCCGGGGCGTACCTATGCAGTTCGGCACCTACAGCACTGACGACGGCGCCTCCGACCCACTCACCGGTCACCTGCGGGTCGGCGGGTCAGTCGGGTTGCCCGGAGACCGGGGCGCCGGCGACGCCGGGCAGGTAGACCGACACCACCACCCCGCCGGCCTCCGGCGAGACAGTGAAGAACGACAGCTCCTTCAGACGTACGCCGTCCAGCTCGCCGGTGACCTCGTGCACGGGCGAGGTGCCCGCCCAGCGGCCCACCGGTTGGCTGTCCCCGTCGGAGGTGACCGCATAGAGCACGTACCGCGTGCCGGAGCGCAGCCCGCTGACCGTGGCCCGGACCGTGACACCGTCCTCGTCTTCGGTGAGGAAGACGGATGCCGAGGCGCCGGATCTCGTGTCGCTGGCCTTGGCCGCGACTGTCGCCACGGTCGTCGCGTCGTCTGTCTCGGGACCGCGCACGATCGCGCCGAGCCCGAGCCCGGCGAGGACCAACACGAGAACGAGCAGGCCGCTCGCGCGGATCAGCCGCAGCCGGCGTGCGGCAGTCCGCGGCCTGCCGGGGCGGCTGCCGGGCCTTTCGGAGCGGCCCGTCGGGCGCGTGTCCGGCGGGACAGCACTCCGGTCGCCGCCGGTCGGGTGCGGCCGGGCGACGACGTGAGCCGTCGATCGGTCGTCGGCGCTGACCGGAGCCTCGCCGCCGACGTCAGCGAGCAGGGCCAGGGCGGCCAGGGTCTCGACGACCCCGTCCGCCCTGGCCCGGCACTCGGCGCATGCCGCCAGGTGGCGATGGATGACGTCGCTCTGCGCCGGGTCCAGTTCACCCAGGTGATGCAAGCCGAGGAGATCGTCCCCGACGTGTTCGTCCGACACCGTCATCCCTCCCTCCGGGCGATTACTTGACGAGCATCCAGAACTGGTCTCGGTTGACCGTCGGCATCCGGTCGTACTGTTCGACGAAGTAGCCGTTCCAGGTGCCGGCGTTCTGCGGGCCGAGATCGTCGCCGAGCAGCTCCATCACCCTGCCGGACTTCCGGTTCTCGATGGACACCTTGCCGTCGCCGGCGTCGGTGATCTTCCACTGCTGCGTCGTGGAGTTGACGTCCTTGGTGGCGACGACCACCTTCGCGTAGTTGTCGGTGGACCCGTTCTCGATGGCGAGCGCCTGCCCGGTGAAGTCATTGAGGAACATGACGTACCCGTCGGTCTTCGCCTTCTGGATTCGCCAGTACTGGTCTTTCGCGTTCTGGTTGTTCCAGAGCTGAACCCGGGTCCCAGAATCCGGCTTGACACTGTCGCCCGGCAGATCGAGCGTGGCTGCTGCCCAGGCACTGCGGATCTGGTAACGGGCATTCGGATCGAACGGGAACGTCGCGGGCTTCGCCGGCGCCTTCGTGGTCACCTTCGGTGCGGGTGCCGATGCCGATGCCGATGGCGAGGCCGAGGGCGATGCCTTGCTGGGCGAGGCGCTCGGCGTCGGTTTGACCACCGCGGTGGTCAGCCGACTGTCCTTCTCGTACACGCTGATGTAGGTGACGACCTCGTCGGCCAACTGCGGGACGTTGGCGCGGGGCAGGCCGTTGGCCCGCCGGATCACGTCGATGCCCCACTGGTACGCCCCGAGTGCCAGCGTGTACGCGTCCCCGCCGCTGAGCCCGACGAACTGGTTGGTCATGTCGCACATGGCGGCGCCCATGGCGAGGATCGCGTCGTCCGGGTTCCAGACGGAGGCCGCCGTTCCCGGCTTGTACTGATCCCACATGCTGTCGGAGAACTGGGCGATTCCGGCGGCACCTGAGGGCGAGCGCAGGTTCGTGTTGAAGCCGGACAGGGCACGTAGCTGCGCGGCGATCCGGGCGGGGGTGACGGTGGGGCAGACCCGCCCGGCTGCGTTGACGGCGCTGACCAGTGTGGCTGGTACGGCCACGGTTTGATCGGCCGACGGGGAGACCATCACCTCGGCGGTCCTGCCGAGGCGGAACTGCGGCTGATCGGCGTACCAGTTGGCGTAGGCGGTGACCTTGTCGACGTGGTCCTCGGCAGTCTTCGGTACGCCCTTCGCCTTGATCACTGCCTGCAGGCCCACCTTGTCCGCGGCCATGGCAGCGGCCCAGAGGTCGCCGTCGACGTCGGCCGCGCGCAACTGGCCAACTACCTCGCACGTGCGGTGGGCCATGGCCAGGACACTTGCCGCAGGGTCGGTGCGATTGGCGTCGGCCGACGGCCGCCACTTCGACCACGTCGCGTCGTCCATCCCGGCCAGGCCCTTGTTGGCGCCGTCGGAGCCGAACGCGGTAGCGGCCATCACCTGGGCCGCCATCTTCGGCGGGGTCAGGGCAGGGCAGGACAGGGCGGCGGCGACGAGGGACGGCACGTCCTCGTCGGCTACCGGGCGCCCCACCAGCTTCTCGTTGTCGGCGACCGCCGGGACGACATCGAGGGCCAGTGCGCCACACAGGACGATGGTGAGCGTCAAGGCCACCACTTCCGCCTGGCCCCGGGTCGTCGCCATCACCCGCCGCCATCGCGACCGTAAGGTAGCGCGTTGAGTCATCAGTCCACCCATCTGCTCGGTTGAGCCTGGATCAGAGGTTCGTGCGCAACGAAGACGGATCCCGGTCGTCGCCGGTTCACGATTCGGTGGGCTTCTTTGCGGCACCCGCGCGCATCGAGCTGTCGTCCGGACGGATCATGAAACCACGTCCGGCGAGAGCTTCGCGCAGTGCCCGAAGCGCGTAGAAGGTGCGGGATTTCACCGTTCCGGCGGGAACGTCCAGGATCTCGGCGACCTCGGCCACCGACCGTTCCTGGAAGTAGATCTCGACGAGCGTGATCCGGAGTCGCTCGGGCAGCGAGTTGAGCGCCGCGCGGACCTCCTGTGCGTCAAGTGCCTGCTCGATCGGGTCCTCGAAGTGGGCGTGGGCGTCGATGTGCTCGTCCGAGAGCTCGGCGGGCCGCGCCTGCGCGGCGCGAACCTGGTCGATAAAGATGCGCTTCGCCACCGTGAAGATCCAGGCGCGGCTCCACCGTCCGTCGGCGTTGCGGGCTTCCGGGTTACGCCAGGCCCGCAGCAGCGCCTCCTGCACGATGTCCTCGGCCCGGTGCACGTCGCCGTTGGTCAGCCGGGTCAGAAAGTTGAGGAGCACCGGGCCGTGAACCTGCTGCAGGTAGCGCAGCGCGGCAACGTCAGCGCCGTCGGGTGCGGCGGGTGACGCGCCGGAACATGAGGCACTTTCAACCATTGGACAACTTATACACGTCGCTCGACAGGCCCGGGCATCCAGATGGTGTACCGAGTGTACGTCCAAGAGGGGCGGCCTCCCCGACCGAAGGGGACGTTGCCACCGCCTTCCTTGCGGGGGCGCGCGCCACCACCAGATCGCTCGACGGATGACACGGTAGTTTCCCTGTCATGAGTGACGACACCTTCCGCTCGGTGGAGATCGAGCGCACCAGCGTGGGAAACTACGTCGCGCGGAACGTCCGCGGCGGTTCCTTGTCCATGGGCACGGGCGAGGACGCCAGTTTCACGCCTGTGGAGCTGCTCCTGGCCGCCATCGGTGGTTGCAGCGCGGTGGACGTCGACCACATCACCAGCCGGCGTGCCGAGCCGACCGGGTTCTCCGTCGAGGTCAGCGGCGACAAGATCCGGGACGAGGTCGGTGGAAACCGGATGCAGAACATCAGGGTCGAGTTCACCGTGACGTTCCCGGCGGGGCCGGAGGGGGACCGGGCGCGTGAGGCGCTGCCCCGGTCGTTGCAGCAGTCCCACGATCGCCTGTGCACCGTCTCCCGTACCGTCGAGCTTGGCACTCCCGTCGCGGTCGTCGATGCGGCCGCCGCCGGGCAAGAGCCGAGGCCGTAGCCGTTGTCGGCGGCGCGGGCGTGGTCGGCCCGGTGAAAAGGCGCCTCGCCCCGACGTGAGGGTTCAGACCCGCGTGATCCGTACCGCGTCGGCGATCACGAGTCCGGTGCCACCGGTCCAGCGGCTCACGCCGACGGTGTTGCCCGTGCCGGCGGCTAAGGTGAACACACCGATCGAGACCCATCGGCCGCCGTTGGCCCGCTGGTTGACGGGCACCGACAGGTTTCCGGTGGTGGTCGCCACCAGGTACGGCGTCTGATCGTTGTAGCCGGCGTCGGCCGGGTACCAGACCGAGATCTCGTAGTTTCCCGTTGCCGGAATCGTCGACCGGAACCAGGCGACGTCGCTGGACGACACCGGGCTCGCGAACCGGTAGTCGGTGCCGTACCGCTGGCCGGAGTAGGTCGAGGTGCCCCACGCGGTGCTCGCCGTGAACCCGCCCGAGGTGCTGTTGTCGATGGTCGCGGTCCACTGCTGCGGCGGCGTCTGGGTGACCCTCAGGTCGAGGTAGTTGCGGTCGATCTTCATCGTCACGCCGCCCCACGTCTCGGTGACGTCGCCGGCGTACTGGTGGACCCGCTGCTGGTTCGCGTAGTAGGCGTCGGCGCAGTAGCTGCCGGCCCGCGTGTCGGCCACCCCGTTCCACCAACCGATCCAGATCTGGTCGAGTCGGGTGTAGCTCGGGTTGCCGTACGCGTCGCAGACGTCCTTGATGCCGGACGAGCCGCTGGAGTACATGCCGGCGAGGTAGCCGCGCACGTGCAGTTGCTCGGTCCAGCCGGACAGGAACGACAGCACGGCGGCCCGGCACGACGCGTTCGTCGGGTACTGCTCGATGTCGTTGTAGATGGTGCTCGCACTGCCGATGCCCAGTGCCTGAGCGGCGTTCGCGGACCGGTTCGCCGCGGAGACGCCCTGTGACCGGGCGGTGGTGGGGTCGGCGGACATCTTCGGAGCGCGAGTGCCGCAGGGTGCCTGGTAGCCCAGCTCGATGGGGAGCAGTCGCCATCCGTTGTTCGTCTGGTTGGCCACCCACGTCGGCGTGAGGTTGGGCTGGGAGCAGGTGCGGCTGTCCCCGCTGATGTAGATGCCGATCGCGCCGTAGGGCGAGCTGGCCCGCCACGTGTCCATGGCGGCCTGTGCCGGCGCCGTGCAGGTGTCGAACCCGCGGCCGGTGAAGGTGCCGGGCTGCGGGCCGGTGGCCAGCGGCACCACGGCAGTCGGTGCTGGCGCGGTTGTCGCGGCACCCGCGACCGGGCCAGCCGGTGCCACGACACCTGCGGCAACGGTGAGAACGACAAGCCACCCGGCGAATGCCCGCACGCCGCCTCCACATGTGAAGAAATCCTTGGCCTCTGGCAGCCACTGTGGAGGATTTCTACCATGAATCGATGAGCGGCAATAGAGGGGCAGTCGGGGTGGGCCCGGTTCGGAACGCCGCGAGCCGCGGACTACGCCGGGACCACCTGCGGCTCCCCGGCGGTGTCATGGGCGGCCATCGTCTCCTGCCGGCCGGGTTCCTCGCGCAGGATCGCGCAGTGCAGCCACGAATCCGGAATCGCGAAACCGTCCACGAGCGTCCGCATGTGCGGGCGTAGCTCCTTGAGCAGGCTGTTCACCACACCGGTGATCGCCTTGGATCGGGCCGGGGTGAGACGGCCGTGCTCCAGGTACCAGCCCTTGTTGGCCTCGATGACGCTGAGCGCGTACAGGTCGCAGACTCGGGACAGCAGATCCCGCAACGTCGGGTCGGCGACACCCTCGATGCCGGCGACGAACGCCTCCAGGGTGACCCGGTCGACGTGCGCGGCGGCAACAGCGAGGACATGATCCTGGACGTCGTTGAAGATGTCGAAGGGATGGTCCTTCTTCGTGGCCGCGCCACCGCGCAGGCGGCGGACCGCGCCCTCCAGGAGATGCCTCTCGCGGTCCTCGAAGGCCTTGAGCTGCCAGCCGCGGTCGGTGAGGGCGACCTCGTCGTCGCGTCCGGGCACCGCACTGATCAGCCGCTCGATGAGCGACCGCGCGGCGGTGCGCTCCAGCACCATCTCGCGGACCTGTTCGGCGACGAAGGAGGCACGACCCCAGCCGTCCAACGAGCCGAACTCGTCCCGATAGCCGGTCAGCAGTCCCTTGGCCACCAGTTGCAACAGCACCGTGTTGTCGCCCTCGAACGTGGTGAAGACGTCGGTGTCGGCCTTGAGGCTGGGTAGCCGGTTCTCGGCGAGGTAACCGGCGCCGCCGCACGCCTCGCGGCACATCTGGATGGTGCGCGTCGCGTGCCAGGTCTGCGCCGCTTTGAGGCCCGCGGCCCGGGACTCCAACTCCCGCTGCCGGCGCTCGTCGACCGGCCCGTCGCCGCCCTGCACCGAACTGAGCGCGGCGACCAGCTCGGTCTGGGCGAAGTGCAGCGCGTACGTGGTGGCCAGGGCGGGCAGGAGCTTGCGCTGGTGGGCCAGGTAGTCGTTGAGCAGCACCTCCCGGTCGGCGTCCGGCGTGCCGAACTGGCGGCGGATATCGCCGTAGCGCACCGCGATGGTCAGCGCCGACTTCGTGGCTGCCGACGCGGCGCCGCCCACGCTGACCCGGCCACGGACCAGGGTGCCGAGCATCGTGAAGAAGCGCCGGGAGTCGTTCTCGATCGGGCTGGCGTACGTCCCGTCCTCCGCGACCTGCCCGTACCGGTCCAGCAGCATGTCCCGCGGCACCTCGACGTGCTCGAAGCTGAGCCGCCCGTTGTCCACGCCGAGCAGGCCGGCCTTGGGGCCGGCGTCGCCGATGGTCACGCCGGGCAGCGGGTGGCCCCGCTCGTCGCGGATCGGCACCAGCCACGCGTGTACGCCGTGCCGCTGCCCACCGCTGATCAGCTGCGCGAAGACCACCGCCATCCGCCCGTCCCGGGCCGCGTTGCCGATGTAGTCCTTGCGGGCCGCCTGGTGCGGGGTGTGCAGATCGAAGGTCTGCGTCTGCGGGTCGTACGTGCAGGTGGTGCGCAGCTGCTGGACGTCGGATCCATGGCCGGTCTCGGTCATCGCGAAACAGCCGAAGATCTTGCCCGAGGCGATGTCCCGCAGATAGGCGTCGTGGTGGCGCCGGGTGCCCAGGGCGGCGACCGCGCCGCCGAAAAGGCCCCACTGCACGCCCGCCTTGACCATCAGTGACAGGTCGACCTGCGCCAGCATCTCGCTGGCGATGATCGAGC
Organism: Micromonospora sp. NPDC049004; assembly: GCF_040649315.1. Taxonomy (NCBI): domain Bacteria; kingdom Bacillati; phylum Actinomycetota; class Actinomycetes; order Micromonosporales; family Micromonosporaceae; genus Micromonospora; species Micromonospora sp. NPDC049004. The sequence continues at coordinate 608,755 of NZ_JBEZFG010000003.1, read as the reverse complement.
CGCCGACGTCGCCCCTGCCGCCGTACTCGGTGGGGAAGCCCGACGCCATGCCCAGCTCGACGGGGAGCTGGGTGAGCAGCCGGGTGATCCGCTCCCGTGCCTGGTCACCGGTTTCGCCGTACACCGGGAGGAAGCGCTCGTCGAGGTGATCCCGGTGTGCCTTGCGAACCTCGGCCCATGGCCCGTCGAGCACTTCCCGCAGGTGTGCGAGGTCGATCCGGCTGGTCTCGTGAGCGGGCATGGGGTCCCCCCTGGGATGGCGGACATATGGGGACAGTCTGTACTCGATCAAGAGTACCGGGCCCCTGGCGCGATCCGCCCGGAGAACCATCGGTGAGACCGGACACCATCGCGGCCGGTCGCCGAGCGACCGCACCGCTGCGTCTCGGAGGTGGTAACTGTCGGCTCAGCCCTCCTGGAAGGGCGACCTGCTGACGGGACGCAGGACAACCGTCGGAGCATCGACCATGCCCCCACCGGCCGGCGCCAACGGCTGGGTCGTCGAGGGAACGTCCTCCTCCGGTGCGCTCCTGCGGCGCATCACCACCAGTGCGAGCGCGCCCAGGCCCGCGGCGACAAGCACGCCGCCCAGGAGGAAGAACGGCGACGAACTGCTTCCCTCGTCGCTGACGGCCTTGAGGGTGGGCGGGGCGGCCTCGGGGGTGCCGTCGCCTGCCGCGGCGAGAGGGCTCTCCTCTACCGTCGGCGACGCCGACGTCCTGGTGGGCGCTGCAACCGCCGAGAGGGTCAGCCGCACGGTCGCGGCGTCACCGGCGCTGCCGCGTACCGTCGTGCGAGCGGCGCGGTAGCCGTCCTTGGTCGCGCGGACGGTGATGGCTCCCGCGGCGATCGTCCTGCCGGCGCTCGACGTGATCGAGAACTGGCCACTGGGGCCGCTGGTCGTCCGGTATTCGTGCCCGGCGCTGTCCTGGATGGTCAGGGCCACGCCGGCGATCGCCTTCCCGTCGGAGTCGCGGACCCGGCCGGAGACCCCGCTCACCCCGGCCGCCGGCTTGCCGCTGGCGGACGACGACGCGCCGGGGCCGTGGACGTAGACCATCTTGTACGCATAGCTGTTCTGCTCGGCAAGCCGTACGCCGATCGAGATGTTGAGGCCGGTGATCTCACCCGGGCGAGCCGCGGGGGCGACCAGCGTCGCCTCGAAGCTCTGGCTCTGGCCGGGTTTGAGGTTCGGCTCCGCCCGGCATCCGGAGGTGCACCGCAAGCCGCCACCGACCACCACGATGGCCTTTTCGGCCCGGCTTGCGCTGTTGGTGACGCGGTAGCGCACGCGTACCGTCTCGTTGGGTTTCACGTTCTCCGCCGAAACGCTCAGGATGCTGACGGTCTCCGGGGCGGCCGCCGCAGGCGCCGCCGACACGGCGAGCGTCCCCCCGGTCAGCATGATCAATGCGGCCGCTCGGGTCCATCGGACACGTAAGCGCGTCGTCACTTCCAACCACCTATTCCAAGGGCAGGCAATATCGGTCGATGGTGCCGCGGGTCACTATGCCCTGTCCGGCACGGGCTGCGCGATCCACCTCCGACGGACGCGTCGCCATCGCAACCCGCCCACCGCGCACCGTCAGCGACGCACCCGGTAGCGCAGGTGAAGCACCCGGTTGCCCGGAATCACCACGTCAGGGTCCTCCAACAGATGCTGCGCGTCGACCGACCCGAAGTAGCGCTTGCCGGACCCGAACACGACGGGTACGACGTCCATGCGCACCTCGTCGATCAGGCCCGCGGCGAGCACCTGGCCACCGACGTCGCCAGCGGCCACCTCGACCACGCGGTCACCCGCGAGTTCCTGCGCCCTGGCCATGGCCGCCTCGACGCCGCCGACGAAGTGAAACGGCGCCTCCGGGTCCCAACCCTCGGGTGCCGGCCGGTGCGTCACGACGACCACGTGGTCGATCCCGCCCGGAGGCTTACCGTCCCAGCCGTCAGTCATGTCGAAGACGTGGCGGCCGACGACTGTCACCCCGATCTGGTCCCAGTAGGGCCGGGTGTAGTCGTAGGACGTCTGTGACACCATCAGCGCGCCGCTGTCGTCCAACGGGACGTCACCGCTGGACAACCAGTCGAACAGCGGGCCGGGCTGGTCGTTCTCGTCCGCGACGAAGCCGTCCACCGACACCGAGCTGTACATGACGACAGTGCCCACGGGGCTCTCCTCTGCCTGGGGGCCCTCAAATTAGCGTGCCGTGAGCCGTCGTTCTTGTAAGAAATCAATCGATTGGCAGCGGCCAGCCGTCCAGCACGTGGCCGGGATGGTCGCGGAGGAACCGCCGCCGGACTTCGACGTACCGGGTCGGCGTGAGGCCGGTGAACGCCCGGAACTCGTGGCCGAAGTGGGCCTGGTCGAAGTAGCCCGCGCCGCCGGCGAGGTGGCCCCAGTCGATCGGTCCGGCGGGATCGATCGAGAGCACGGTGGCGGCGAAGCGGTGGGTGCGGGCCAGTCGCTTCGGTGTGACGCCGATGAGCTCCTTGAAACGCCGTGCCAGATGGGTGCTGCTGACACCGGCTGCCACGCTCAGGTCGCCGATCGCCACGCTCCCGCTGGTCGTCGCGATGAGACTGCTCGTGTGCCTGACCAGCCCCAGGCCGGCGGTCTCGCACAGCCGCCGCATCAGCTCGTCCTCAAGCAGCGTCAGCATCTCGTGCGGTCCGGCCGACGCGGCCAGCCGGTCGCGCAGCTCAGCAACGGCGGGCCGGCCCCACACCTGTTCCATCGTCACCGGCCGGTCACACAGCTCGGCCGCGGGCATCGGCAGGAACGGCGCCAGCCCCCACGGCTTGACGTGTACGCCGACGGAACGGGTCGGGAGTGGGTAGCCGAACTCCAGCGCGCGGGTGGGCGTGGTGACCACGCAGCCGTCGGCGTAGTCGGCCGCCTCGATGTCGGTGCCGCCGCGGATGCGGAACGGCGCTCCGAGGTTCACGATCAGCAACGCCCCCGGCATCGGCGGCAGCATCAGCCGGGCGTACGGCGGCGTACCTTCCAGGTAGTAGACGTCGTCGATCAGTCGGTCCAGCGGTGGCCGCGGCAGTCTGGACACATACTCCACGCCCACAGCATCGCCGACACCCTGAACGAGGGCCGGCCGCAACACGTCTTCGGTGCGGACCAACGCCCGACCCGTGGCGCGGGCACCGGCCGGTCGAGCGTGCCGGGGAGGCGGTCGCGACGTTCGCGGCGAGAGGCGTGGCAACCAGGCAGGCAGACCGGCACCCACTGTCGGGCGTTTGCGGCAGGCTCGTTCAGCGCCTGTTTGCCGATGTTGCCGCCCGCCACCGGATCGGATGGCACCCTGGGCCCGTGGACCGGGCAGCGAGCCCGGGGGAGGGTGGCATCAGGATCACGGTGAACGGCTTCTGATGCATACCGCGTTGATCGTGTTGGCCGCGCTGGCGACGGCTGTGGTCGTCGACCTGGTCTCCGGCGTGCTGGTGCGCCGGGTTGCCCGGGGCCGCTACAGGTGGCTGCTGGAGCCCCTGCGGCTCGCCTGCCGCCGCCCGGCAGCCACGGCTCTGCTGGTCGGGGCGCTGTACTACGCGCTGCCGCCTGAACTGGCCGGGTGGGGGCGTTATCTGCGGCATGCCGCCCTGCTGGTCCTGATCGCCGTCGGTGCGTGGCTGGTGGTCAGGGCATTGCACGTGGCCGAAGCGGTCGCGTTCAGTCGACTGCCGAGTAATTTGGCAACGAACCGGCGGGTCCGGCGGGCCCGGACCCAGATCCGTCCGGTGCGGCGGCTCACGGTGGCTGTTGTCACGGTCCTCGCGATCGGCCTGATCCTGATCACCTTCCGGCCGGTACGCCTCTTCGGCGTCTCGATTCTGACCTCGGCCGGGGTGGTCGGCGCGCTGATCGGCCTCTCCGCCCGAACCGCGCTCGCCAATGCGTTCGCCGGCATCCAGGTCGCCTTCGCCGACGGGCTGCACGTCGGCGACGTGCTGGTGGTGGAGGGCGAATGGGGCCGGGTCGAGGAGGTGAAGCTGACCAACGTGGTGATCCGGCTCTGGGACGAACGGATTCTCATCCTGCCGACCACGTACTTCACCGAGCGGCCGTTCCAGAACTGGACCCGGAACGAGTCGCGGGTGATCGGCAAGATCCAGATCCACGTCGACCACACCGCGGACCTGGACGACCTGCGCCGGGAGGCACGCCGACTGGTCGAGTCCGCACTGCTGTGGGATCGCAGCCAGTGGGTGCTCCAGATGGTCGACGCCACCGCGCAGACCGTGATCGTCCAGGTGCAGGCCTCTGCTGCCGACGGTGCCAGCGCCTGGGACCTGAGCTGCGACCTACGCGAGGGACTGATCCGCTACCTGCGTGACCAACACCCCCAGTGGCTGCCCCGAACCCGCAGCCAGTACCAGCCCTGACCGGCGGGTATGTCTCCACGTCCTCCACTCCGTCAGTGGCGGGCGGGGGCGGTTCCCCGGTGCGGACCTCGCGTGTGCCGCCTGCCGCAGTGGGTAACCCAGGCAATCTACTGGTACCCAGGCTCAGGAAGGTCGACAAATGATCGAGCTGCCGTCCGGCCAGACCATGCCCGTACTCGGTCAGGGGACCTGGTACCTGGGTGAGCGCCCCGCACGGCGGCGGGACGAGATCGCCGCCCTGCACACCGGGCTCGACCTGGGCTTGACCATGATCGACACTGCGGAGATGTACGGTGACGGCGCTTCCGAGGAACTCGTCGGCGAAGCGATCACCGGACGACGCGCCGATGTCTTTCTGGTCGACAAGGTGCTGCCGTCCAACGCCAGCCGACGGGGAACCGTGCAGGCCTGCCGCCGCAGCCTGCAACGACTCGGCGTCGACCACATCGACCTCTACCTGCTGCACTGGCGCGGCTCGCATCCACTCGCGGAGACCATCGAGGCGTTCGCCGAACTCGTCGACGCCGGTGACATTGGGCAGTGGGGCGTCAGCAACTTCGATCTTTCCGACATGACGGAGCTATTCGAGGCAGCGGGCGGGCAAGACTGCGCGACCAATCAGATCCTGTACAACCTCACCCGCCGCGGCCCGGAATACGACCTGCTGCCGTGGCTACGCGAGCACGGGATTCCGGCGATGGCCTACTCGCCGATCGAGCAGGGCCGACTGCTCGGCCACTCCCAGATCGCGGAGATCGCCGCCCGGCACCGGGCCACCCCGGCCCAGGTGGCGCTGGCCTGGGTGCTGCGGCAGGAGATGGTTGGGGCCATCCCGCGATCGTCCAATCCCGAACACACCCGGGAAAACGCGGAAGCGCGAAACCTGCAGCTGACCGAGGAGGACGTAGCGGCACTCGACACGGCGTTCCCGCCGCCGACCGGTCCGCAACCGCTCGAGATCTTGTAGCGGCGCCCGCCTGGTGAAACCGCCGATCGCCCGCCTCAGCCTCTTGGTGGGTCAGGTTCGTGAGTGATCCGGCGGATCACCCGCGACTGGTAGAGGCCGGCGCTGGTGATCGCGTAGAAGACGGGTAGAAGGAGAAAGATGGCGAGGCCGAGCAACGGCGCCACCAGGTAGCCGACTATCCCCGCGAGGACGTACAGGACGACCCCGGCGAGGGCCCGGAATCGCTCGACGTGAAAGAAGCCGTCCCTCACCTGGTCCTTCAGCAAGTCCGGGTTTCGGGCCAGGTAGTGGTAGAACGCCAGCCACGTCGCACACAGCAACGCGCCGATCAGCGCGTAGAAGCCGATAGCCACCCGCTGGTCCGCGTTGTCGTGCTCCTGCAACGCGTGCGACACGACGATTGTCGGAAACGGCAGCAGCGCCGTGCTGAACAACACAAACAGGTTCATCCAGTGCAGGCCGCGATCGACCTGCTGAATGCGGTTGAACGCCGCCTTGTGATTGAGCCAGACGACCGCCACGTACGAGTAGGAGGCGAGATACGCGGCATACGACGGCCACTGGCTGAGCAGGCCGGACAGGAGGTGGCCGGGCGGGACGTCCGGTACCCGGAGGTCCAGGACCAGCAGTGTGATGATGATGGCGAAGATGGCATCGCTGAACGCGACGGCGCGGCTGGTGTCCGATCGGGTGCCTAGGTCCGTGTCTGGCCCGCTCACCGACTGCGTCTACCCGGGGCCGTCTGCGGCAAACAGGTGGGCGGCTCGGTTGCGGATGCCTGGTGCCCGCAGGTCGACGCCTCTTGATGTGGCGCATCCGGCCACCGCGCGGGCGGCGGTGGCCGGATGTGGGTGGTGGCTCACGGTTTGAGAACGACCTTCTCGCAGTGGTCTTGCTTGTTCTTGAACATTTCGAAGCCGCGTTCTGCCTGGTCGAGCGGCAGGGTGTGGGTGATGACCCGGGTCGGATCGATCTCCCCGCGTTCGATGTGCTGTAGCAGCGGCTTCATGTAGCGCTGCACGTGGCATTGGCCGGTACGCAGGGTCAGCGCCCGATTCATCCACGCCCCGGCCGGGAACTTGTCGAGGAAGCCGCCGTACACACCGATCACCGACACGATGCCGCCGCTGCGGCACGACAGGATCGCCTGCCGCAGCGCGTGCGGGCGCTCGGACTCCGAGCGGACCGCCTGCTTGACCCGGTCATAGGCGTAGAGGGCCGCGCTGCCGTGGGTGGCCTCCATGCCGACCGCGTCGATGCACTTGTCCGGTCCCCGCCCACCGGTCAGCTCCAGCAGCCGGGACCGCACGTCCACCTCCTCGAAGTTCACCGGCGTATAGCCCGCCCGCTCGGCCATCTGCAGCCGGTACGGCTCCTTGTCGATGGCGATGACCTTCGCGGCGCCGAGCATCCGGGCGCTGTCCATCGCGAACTGGCCGACCGGGCCGGCGCCCCACACCGCCACCACGTCGGTGGACTGGATGTCGCACATATCGGCACCCATGTAGCCGGTGGGCAGGATGTCCGAGAGGAACAGCACCTGCTCGTCGGTCAGGTCGGACTCGATCTTCAGCGGACCGACGTCGGCGAACGGCACCCGCGCGTACTGCGCCTGACCGCCCGCGAAGCCGCCGGTCAGATGCGAATAGCCGAAGATCCCGGCGACCGGATGACCGAACATCTTCTCCGCGATCCCCGCGTTGGGGTTGGAGTTCTCGCAGCAGGAGTACAGCTCGGCGGCGCAGGCGCCGCACGCGCCGCAGGCGATCGGGAACGGCACGACGACCCGGTCACCCTTACGCAGCCGACCTGGATCGACGCCCCGGCCGACCTCGATCACCTCACCCATGAACTCGTGACCCATGACGTCGCCGTTCTGCATCGTGGGCACATACCCGTCGACGAGGTGCAGGTCCGAGCCACAGATCGCGGTGGAGGTGATCCGTACGATGGCATCGCGCTCGTTCAGGATCCTCGGGTCCGGCACGTCACGGACCTTGACCTTGTTCCGGCCGGCCCAGGTGTTCGCCCTCATGCCTGGGCCCCCTTCGCGAACTCGGCATCCGACAGCGGCTGCGCCGGACGCTGCGGGAACTCCTTGCGGGCCCGTTTGCCCCACGGGGCGCCGTCGGACCGGACCACCTCGCCGGTCTCCAGCACCTGCTTGAGCCGGCGCAGGTCGTCGTCGAGCTGCTGGTGCGGTTCCTCGCCGAAGTACCTGGCGACCGCCTTGCCGATCGCCCCGCCCGGGATGTCGTACGACAGAACGACGTGCACCTCCGTGCTCAGGCCATCCGGGGCGGGCACGAACCGGACCGTACCGGCGTTCGGCACGTCGGCGTTGCCGGTCGACCGCCACGCGATCTTCTCGCCGGGCGTGTCGTCGACGATCTCCGCGTCCCACTCGACGTTCGTGCCGAACGGGGCGCTGGCGGACCAGTGGCTCGTACGGTTACCGGTGGAGCGGATCTTTTCGAGATGAGCCATGAACGTCGGCAGGTTGTCCAGATCGCGCCAGAACGCGTAGACCTTGGGCGGCGGTTTGCGAATGGTTGTCGTGGCTGTCAGCTCCATGGGTCCTCCTCTGCGTGAGCCTCGTACCGCGCCGACCTCCTTCGCCCGCGTGGCCTGTACGGCGGTCAACAGGTCCACCACCGTGATCCCGACGATGGCGCCGGTGACAACGAGGAGCCGCCGACGGCGGCGCCCGCCGCGGTGGGCGATGGCCAGTCCGAGCGAGGCCAGGTCCATCGCGTCGCCCGCGACCCGGGTCCAGGCCCACATGCTCTTGCGCCGGCTCGTCAGGAGCCCGGCCGCGTGTATCAGCTCCCGCGCCCCGACGAGTGGCACCACCGCCCGGGACGTCGGGGAGTCGTCCACGCCGCTGATCCGGCGTACCGTGTCCGATGCCGCCAGTTGTGCCACGCCCAGGCCGAGGCTCATCCAGCCGAGCCCGCGCCCTCGCCGCTGTACCTCGTCCTGCCTGGCCTTGGTCGCCTCTCGGGTCGCCAGTCCGGTCACGGGTAGCCTCCGTATCCGGTCGCGCCCGCCCGGGCAGCCCGATTCACGGTGCCCCGGGGCACGACTCATCGCGGCCCGGTTACCCCCTGGGAACCACCCGAATCCGCCGATCGGCCGCTGCATCGAGATCGCCCTTGGATCATCAGCGGTTCGGTCGCACCTGACCGCTCATCCCGCCCGCGATGGACGGGCCGTCTCGTCCCGCCAGCCATCGGGTTCGGGATGGTAGCCGTACGCGGCGGCCCGCACCGTCTCCTCGTTCTCCAGTCCGGAGCCAATCGCCCCGCCGACGGTGGCCAGCGAGCTGGTGATCCAGGCGAGCGTCAGATAGTCGGTGAAACCGACCGGTCGCTGCAAGGTCTGTTGCAGCACGGATGTGTCGATCAACAGCGCTCCGACGAGCACCGTTCCCACGAACAACACCACGTAGGACACTGCCGTGGCCAGCGTGAGGGTGAGGACCGTCCCCAGGTTGAAGAGGCGGGCCAGCTCAGCCGGTGTCTCGCGGTCTGGCTTCTCCCACAGGTCGTGCGCGACGATCAGCCAGGCCACCAGCGCGGCCAGTCCGAGTAGCATGATCACGGCGAGCCGGAGTCCGCCGAGCGCATCGCCCATCTGCCAGATGGTGTCCGTGGTGAGCGCGAACGCGGCCGTGCCGAACGCGCCGACCAGCAGCTTGGACAGGCCCAGCAGGGCACGCCCCGGGCGGTTGGCGCGGACCATGCCGGCCACCAGCCGTGCCCGGCCGATCAACCCGGAGGCGACGTAGCGCCGCTCGCCGGTGTCGGCCTCGCCGATCACCCGGTGTACGGCGGGAACCCGGCGTGCCAACTCGGCCGGTGCGCAGCCGGCCGGCGGTATTCGCTGGTCGGAAGCGTCGGTCAGCAGCCTGCTCACCAGATCCGGGATGGCCGAGCGGACCGCTCGCAGCTGTTGCAGTCCCAGCGCGGGCAGGGACACCATCACGGCTCGGCGCCGGGCCGAGGTCTGCGCGACCAGCGGCATCCGCTCGGCGTGCAGTGGCAGGTCGGTCAGGCAGATTGCGATGTCCCACTGGTCGTCGGCACGCCGCTGGGCAAGATCGTCGAGCAGTGCCTCAACGCCGCCGTTGCGACGTGGCGCCACCTCGCCCCAGCCCTCCCGGACGGTCCACCGCACGTCCGCGTTGACCCGCTCGGCGAGCTGGGCGGCCAACTCGGCGGCGAGCGGCGCGGCCACCCGGGCGGGCTGGTCCGGCGGGGTCGCCACCAGCCCGACGATGATCTCCGGGTGCTGCTGTTCGCTGGGGGTCATCGGTGCTCCTGCTCCTCACCGGTAGCCGGGCCCGGCCGTCGACCGCGAAAACCGGGGGCGTCGCGCGCCGAAGCGGCAGCTTCTGTGCCGACTGACGTAGTGGTGGAGCCCGGGCGCCGAGGGAAGCACCCCGACGAGCCCGGACAGCGTCACTGCGACGCCCTCATCGAGCCGGGTGCCCGCCCACGCAGCCTAAGAGACCACCCCGAGGGGTGCAGCGGATTCAGCGGAAGGCGCTCTTTTGGCTCGCACCACCGTGGCCAGCCGGTGACGAGGTGCGGGCGATCCGCGCGCGTGTCGAATGCCGGTGGGGCGGTAGGCGAAGCGGTGAGGGCCGGAACCGGTGTGGACGGCCGCCCGGTGCGCGGCCGTCCACCAGGTTGGGGCGGATGCGGAGCGAACCGCCCCCAGTGCTCAGCGGCTCGCCACCGCGCTGGGCGAGGCCGGTGGGACCCGCTCGAACCGCACCTTGCTCAGCCATCCCGGGAGGTCGCTGAGCACGTACAGCTCGCCGTGCACATCGGCGGCGAACGCCGTCGGCTGGGTGGGGAAGGTGCCGATCTCGGCGGACTCGTAGCCACCCGTGGACGTTTGACGCACGGCGAACGCGCGGGTCGAGCAGTAGTCGCTCGCGATGTAGGTCCCCTGCGCCTCCGGGGTGACGGACCCCCGGTACACCAGGCCGCCGATGATGGAGCAGTTCTCCGTCAGGTAGTGCTCGTACTCGACGACCGGGTCGGTGAGCCGTACGCCCGGCCGGCACTGCGTCTGGTCGAAGACCGGCGTGCCCTCCTTGCAGGACCAGCCCAGGTTCGCGCCGCGCTGCGACGGGCGGATGTGGTTGATCTCCTCGATCAGGCCCTGGCCGACGTCGCCGATCCACAGTGAGTTGTCGACCGGGTCGATGGAGAACTTCCACGGGTTGCGCAGCCCGTAGACCCAGATCTCCGGCCGCGCGTCGGCCGTGCGGACGAACGGGTTGTCGAAGGGTACGCAGTAGGGCTTGCCTCCGCAGCTGCGGTTGACGTCTATCCGCACGATCTTGCCGAGCAGGGTGCCGAGGTTCTGGCCGCTCTTGAAGGGGTCGTTCGCGTCGCCGCCGTCGCCGGTGGACCAGTAGAGGTAGCCGTCGCGGCCGAAGGCCACCTGTCCGCCGTTGTGGTTGCCGAACTGGGCGTGCTCCTGGGTGAGCAGCACCTGCAGCCGGTCGGGAGCGCCGAGGGGCACTCGCGCCAGGGTCAGCGTGCCGGCCGGCAGGCTCGTGTAGGCCACGTACAGGATCCCGGTCCGCGCGAAGTTCGGCGCAGGCGTGATGCCGAGGAGGCCACGCTCGTTGTCCGACGTGTCGACGCGGGCGGTCAGGTCGAGCACCGGCTCCGCCGCCAGGCCGGTGTCGGGGTGGTAGGCGCGGACGGTGCCGTTCTTCTCGGCGATCAGCATCCGGCCGTCGGGCAGTCCGGTGATCGCGATCGGACGCTGCAGGCCGAACGCGACCCGTTCGGATACCACTGTCAGCTCGGCGAGTGGCGCCGCACGGGTGTGGGATGCGCCGGCCGTCGCGGTGCTGGCCACCGACGCCGATGGCATCAGAAGCGCGGACAGGGCCAGGGTGAGCAGCCCGACCAGCATGGTGGCCGGGCGATAACGCCGTCGCTGCATGTTCAGCTCCTCGAGCAGGTGGATGGAGGCGCGGTCGGGGAACGTTCCACAGAACATCGGCTCACGGCACTATCGGGAGGGCGCTCCGGCCCAGGGTGCCAACGCGCCCTGGGCCGAAGTGGTGCCGTGCCGGTCGGACCTGCCGATCAGGTGATGGTGATGTCGCTGCACCACATGTAGGTCTGGTCCAGGTGTGACGCCCTCCAGATCACGAACAGGATCTGGTTCCCGCTGCGTGCGGGCAGCGAGACGTTGAACGAGATGTTCTGCGCTGGCGCGTAGCGCCCGGTCGTCGCGATCAGGTCGAGGTTGCCCCACCCGAGTCGCTGGGTGGCCGGGTTGAACCCCTGCTTGGTGACGTAGACCTGGAAGTAGTCAGCACCGTGGCTGGCCTGGTCGTACATCTGGACCGTGAGGTTGCGGCTGACGGTGGTCGCCTTCCACGGTCCGGGCTGGTTCACCGCGTCGTTCCTGGAGAGGGCGTTGCTGCACAGTTGCCCGTCGGGCGTGCGGGCCTGGTACTGACCAGCGAGGCCGTCCCGCAGTTGGCTCATCCAGTTCCACATGGTGTCGGGGTTCGCCTGGAACGCCTGCCAGCACATCGGGTCCTGCTGCTGCATGGCCGGGTTGGTGTGCTGGTTGCCCCAGGTCTTCCAGCACTGGTACGCGCGGGTCGCCGGACTGATGACGGTGCCGTGGGCCTGGGCTGCGCCGGTCCAGGGCAGCGTGCCGATCACCATGGCGAACATCAGAACGAGCGCCTGGAGGGACCGCCGGACGGTTGACCTGGGTCGTCCGCCGGATTGATCGGACGTGTGTGAACGCACTGTTCATCCTCCGTTCCTCGGTACGAGAGATCAGCATGGGAACGCTCCCAAAGTCACTGTTTCATCTATTAACTTAAATATCAATGCTGATCTATCTATAGGTGGATGTGAAGCAAGCTGTCCGAGATCGCCGGATCGATGACGGGTCCACGGACCCTGCTGGGGCGCCGGTGTGGTCAGAGCCCGGCGGCGGCGTCGTACCGGCGCCGCTGGTCGGCCATCTCCGCGGCGGTCAGCGCCTCCTCCTGCGCCAACGTCGCGTATTTGGCCGGGAACATCTCGCGCAGCCGGTCGACGAACCTGACGTCGGCCGTCGCCTCGACGACCTGGATGCCGGGAGGGTCGGTGGACATGTCCATGATCAGTGGGCCGGCCAGCTTGACGGCCACGTCCCAGGGGCGCTTCTGCTCGGCGATTCCGCAGAGGTGGAAGCCGTAGACCTTCTGCACCTCGGCGACGGTGGTGGCGTCGGCCGGTTCGTAGCCGTAGACGCGCACCCCGCAGATGACCGGTGGCTTCTCGGCGGCGTCGCCCTGCTGGGCGCTGTGTCCGGCGTGGTTGTGCTGCCCCGGGTCCGTCTGTTCGAGCGTGGTCCGCATGCGGGCCACGATCTGCACCTGCAGATCGGCCGGCTCCGCCCCCGAGTCGGCCCGAGTGGCAAGGACGACCGCGCCGACCAGCACCGCCAGTAGGACCACCGCCGCCCAGAGCGGACGGCGGCCGTACCGCTCCGCGAAACTCTCTCCGGAATCCATGATCGCTTTTCACCTCGTCGCCGGTTCTGATGTGGTGGCAGGCCGAATCGGATGCCCGGCATCTCAGCGGTCGAGCGCGCCGGCCATCGGGTCGCGTGCCGGGGATACCTGTGGCGGGAAAGTGGCGGGGGAAATGCCTACCCGGCAGAGTGCCCGCCGTCCTGACGATGGCCCGGCGATGGGGGCATGCGGGCGTCTGTCACCAGGACGCGCTGCCACCCCTGCGATGCTCCCGTGCTGGCCGTTCTCAGCACGGTTGCCCCCGTGCTGCGGCGATATGAGCCATTCCAACACGTCTGTGTCCACTCTGGCAACATTGACAGGCGTCAGTGTGGATTCGGCCCGGGTGGGCCGGGGTGGCGGTGAGGCGCCGGTTGGCAGCCAGGTCGATACCCCGGAGTCGGTCGAGTGTGGGCTGGCCTCCACAAGCGCCCGCTCGTCGCTCGCCCGACGACGCGTCGATACATCGACCGCCGGATGCGCGGATCGAATTGATTCGATATAGCATCGCGGCAGGGCAGGGTCACTCCGCACGGGCGTACGACGCCGGTGCACTTCATCCACCGGGCGGACCGGGCAGCGGCCGGTGGGCACACCGAGGAGAAACGCAGATGAACGACGTACCCGCTCGACCCAAACACCGAACCAGAGGTGCCGCCAGGCTGCTTCTGGGCGGGGCCTGCTCCCTGGCGGTCATCGTGTCCTCGATGGCCGTGGCGACCTTCGCCCAAGCGGATCTCAGCGGCCCGCCCGGGACCACACTGCAGGCCGCCGCCGAGCGCAGCGGCCGGTACTTCGGCGCCGCCATGGGCGCCGACCGTCTCAACGACTCGGGCTTCCTGGCCATCGCGGACCGCGAGTTCGACATGATGACGGCCGTCAACGAGATGAAGCCCGACGCGACCGAGCCGAACCCCGGCCAGTTCGACTTCCAACGTGGTGACGCGATCTACAACTGGGCCACCCAGCACGGCATGCGGTTCCGGGGCCACACCCTGGCCTGGCACGCCCAGCAGCCGAGGTTCTGGGGGAGCCTCAGCGGCAGCGCCCTGCGGTCCGCGATGATCAGCCACATCAACGGCGTGATGGCCCACTACAAGGGCAAATTCGCCTACTGGGACGTGGTGAACGAGGCCTTCGCCGAGAACGGCAGCCGGCGCTCGTCGAACCTGCAGTCCACCGGAAACGACTGGATCGAGGTGGCGTTCAGGACCGCGCGCGCGGCGGACCCGAGCGTGAAGCTGTGCTACAACGACTACAACATCGAGAACTGGACGTACGCCAAGACGCAGGGCGTCTACAACATGATCAAGGACTTCAAGGCCCGGGGCGTACCGGTCGACTGCGTCGGTCTCCAGACCCACTTCACCGGTGGCAGTTCACTGCCGGGCAACTTCCAGCAGACGCTGTCCAGTTTCGCGGCCCTCGGGGTTGACGTGGCGTTGACCGAGGCCGACGTCACCAATGCCTCGACCAACCAGTACCAGGGCCTGACCCAGGCCTGCATGAACGTCCCCCGCTGCGTCGGAATCACGACGTGGGGCATCCGGGACAGCGACTCCTGGCGCGGCAGCGAGAACCCGCTGCTGTTCGACCGCAACAGCAACCCCAAGGCGGCGTACACCGCCGTCCTCAACGCTCTCAACGCCGCCTCCACGACAGTGCCGGGCACGCCGCCGACGACCGCTCCACCGACGACGGCTCCGCCGACGACCGCTCCGCCGACCACTGCTCCGCCGACCACTGCTCCGCCGACGACCGCTCCGCCGACCACGGCGCCGCCTGGTGCCTGTACCGCGACGTACCGCATGGTCAACAGCTGGGCCGGCGGCTTCCAGGGCGAGGTCACCGTGGCCAACAACGCCTCCGCCGCCCTCAGCGGCTGGACCGTACGGCTGACGCTGGCCAGTGGGCAGAGCATTGCCAACGTCTGGAACGGCATCAACACCGGCACCAGCGGGACGGTGAGCGTCCGTAACGCCGACTACAACGGGTCCCTCGGCGCGAACGCCTCGACCACGTTCGGCTTCCTGGTCAACGGCAGCAGCAACGCCGCGCCCGGCGGTCTTTCCTGCATCAGCCCCTGATCGGCGAGACGTACCAGCCCGCCGCCGCCTCAGGACGCTGACCCGGCCCGGAGCCACCGGCTCCGGGCCCGGGTCCGTCGTGGTCGATCGAACCCGCTGTGCTTCGGTCGGTCGGCAGCCGGCCGACCGAAGCACCTGCCGAATGTTCCTGCTGGCCCGGCCCGTGTGGTGGGGGACCAGCCGTCATGGAGGATGACCATGCGCAATCTTCTCGCGGCGCTCAGCGCCGCCCTGATCCTCGGCACCGCAGTCGGCAGCGTTCCGGCCGGCGCATCGGGCGCCCCCCAGTCCTCGTGCCCCCGCGGCCTGCTCTTCTGTGAGGACTTCGAGCGACTGCCTCCCGGAGGGGCCAGCACGGTGAGCTGGGGCGTCGACACCCGCCACGGCACGCTCACCGTGGAACGCGCCCGTCGCGGCAACCAGGTGCTGCACATCCACACGGTGGACAACGGCCGCGCCTTCCTGCGCGTCGACGACTTCGCCGCGCCGGGCAACCGCTTCTACGGCCGCATGCGTCTGCGCGTCGATGCCTTCCCCACCGCACCGGACTGGGCGCACTTCACGCTTGTGGAAGCCACCGGCGCCGGCAGCGCGGAGGTCGTCCGTCCGGTCGGTGGCCAGTACGCGCCCACGGTCCCCGGAACGTTCTGGGGGGTCGGCGCCGACGGTGGTCCGACCGGCGACTGGACCAACTGGCGCGAATCCGCGCCGGTCGTCGAGGACACCTGGCAGTGCTTCGAGTGGAAGATGGACGCGGCGGACAACCGCGTCGCGGTGTGGATCGACGGCGTGGCGAACCCGGAGCTGACCGCCTCCACGACCGACCACGGTGGCAACGATGTTCCCTTCGTCCTGCCGACTGTCGACACGGTGAAGATCGGCTGGCAGCTTTACCAGGGCGGCACGACACCTGGCGAATTCGACCTCTGGATCGACGACATCGCCCTCGCAAGCAAGCGGCTCGGCTGCTGAGCCGAAGCCCGGCTCGGAGGCTCTCGACACCTGTCGTCGCGAGGTAGGTCCCGATCGGCGTCCCTGCCGGGGTGCGGCGGCAAAGCCGCACCCCGGCAGCGGGTCGCAGGGCGGGTCAGGCCGAGAGGGGAGGCACCGTCTTCCCGGCGGTGCGGCCGCACCTGTCGAGTCAGCTGCCTACGGGGCCTGTTCCGGTGGTGGTTGGCGGCGGATGACCAGGAGGGCGATGTCGTCGTTCGGGTGCTCCTGGGCCGCCGTGGCCATGATGTGGTCGCACAACGCCTCGGCTGGCCTGGACCGCACAGCGTCGGAGAGACGCTCGATACCGGTGTCGATCAGTTCGCTGCGGCGCTCGACCAGTCCGTCGGTGTAGAAGACGAGCGCCGCGCCCGGCGGCAGGTCCACGACTGTGGTGCGGCGGTTGGTTGCTGGTCTGCCCACACCCAGTGGCCGGTCCACCGTCAGGTTGACGGGCTGGGTGGGCTGGCCGGGGACAGCCAGCAGCGGCGGCAGATGGCCTGCCGAGGAGAGGTGCACCCGCGTGCCGTCCGGTGTGATCAGGGCGTAGACGGCGGTGGTGAGGTTGCCCGCCTCGAAGTGGTGGATCTTACGGTCGAGGGAGGTCAGTGCCTGGGCGGGATCGACGGAATCGAGGGCGTAGGCACGTAGCGCGCTGCGGATGCGTCCCATGACGACCGCGGATGGCAGCCCGTGGCCGGAGACGTCGCCGATGACGGCGCCGACCCAGCCGGAGGGCAACCTGAACACGTCGTACCAGTCGCCGCCGATGCCCAGGTCGTGGCCGGGTACGTACCGGGCGGCCAGGTCGAGGCCGGGAATGTCGGGTAGCTTGCCCGGTAGCAGGCTGTGTTGCAGGGCCAGCGCCGCCTGCCGGTCGAGGGCCCGCGCCCGGGCCTGTCCCGCGAGGCTGGCGCGATCGGCGACGAGCTGCAACAGCTGCACGTCGTCGGGGCCGAACTCGCGCAGGGCCAGGGAACCGACGTGTAGTACGCCGACGAGGTTGCCGTTGGCGAGCATGGGCACGCCCAGCAGGGCTCGTATCCCCGTGGCGAGCAGGATGGGATTGACGACGTCGTCGGGCGTGACGTTGTGAATCGTGACTGGCGCGCGTGTCGCTGCCACCCGGCCGGCGAAGCCGCGTCCGACCCGGATGCGGAAACCGCGCCGCACTTCCTCCTCCAGGCCCTTGGCCGCTGTCGCGACGAGTTCGCCGGTGTGGTCGTCCAGCAGGAGGATGGTGGCGGTATCGACCTCGAGCAGGTCCCGGACCCGGTCGAGTAGCTCGTCGAGCAACTCGGTGATGTTCAGCCCGGACAGGGCGGCGTCGGTGATCGCCTCGATACGTCGCAGCCGCTCGTCGTTCGTCATCAGCTCGGCATCGGCCACGCAGGAAGCCTAGACGCTGGCACGTCGTCGACGGCACACCCCGAGGAGAGCAGGAGTACACCGCCTGGGCGCGGGGTACGTTCTGATGTAACACCGGCGTGCTCATCGTCCGGCAAGTCGTTCTTGGAAGGCTGTCCGCCTTCGTGCCACCGGTAAGGTCACCGGCTCCACGTCCGACAGGGAAGGGAAGCAGTGGCTGATCCACCGCTGGACCAGCATGCCCCTGGCGCCGGCAAGGCCTTGTTCTCGTCGGCGTTCACCCTCGTGGATCTGACCCGGGTTCGACACGAGGTCGAGGCGGTCAGTCGCCGGTGCGGCCTCGCCCATGACGAGATTGAGAACTGGGTCATCGCGGTCAACGAGCTGATGATCAACGTGATTCGGCACGGGGGTGGGCAGGGTGGCCTACGCCTGCTCCTGAACGGGCAGCTCACCTGTGAGGTCACCGACCAGGGGCGGGGCTTCAACACCGCTCGTTACGTTCCCAGCGCCGAACGACCGCCCTTGTCCGACGCAGGAGGAATGGGCCTGTGGGTGGTCGGACGCATGGCCGACTACGTCCTCGTCGACAGCGGCCCCGCAGGCACCACCATCCGCATCGCGGCACGCAGCCGCGACACTCTCCGATAACCGTGCGGTTTCCCTGCTGCCGACCGGCGGACGGTCACCACGCGTCCTCTCGACCTCGGCCGGCGGATCACCGACGGTGGCGGGCCATCCACTGCCAGATGTGGGTGCCGTTGTGGCTCGGGTCGTTGCGGGCCACGTAGATCCAGGACCAGTGACCGGGGAACTGATAGCCGTTCCAGACGACATGGTCGTACAGGCTGATCAGTGATCCTCCGATGAGGTCGTGGGCGTGGATCGTGTTGGTCTCGGGGGGCACCGTGTCGTCGTCGCGCGAGGCGACCAGCCAGGTTGGGGTGTGGATCCTCGCCAACTCCGCGTCGGTGATCAGCGGCGGGCCCGCCCCGTCGAGCGGCTCGACGACCCCGCAGATCGGCACCGACGCGGCGAACAGGTCGGGATAGGCGACTGTCATCTCCAGGGACATGTAGCCGCCGTTGCTGCAACCGACCACGTAGATCCGGTCGGGGTCGACCCGCTTGCGGCGAACGAGGTCCTGGACGATCTCGCGGATCAGCGGGGCGAACCGGGGGCCGTCCTGGATCCAGTAGGAGGTGCTCTGCGGAGCGACGACGTACGCGCCGGAGAAGATCCGTTGAGCCTGCGGGGTGGCGAAGCCCAGCGCGCCGCGGTTGGCGCGCAACGTGGTCTCGTTGTCGTAGTAGTCGTCGGGCAGCGAGGCGCCCTCGCCGCCGCCGTGCAGCCACAGGATCAGTGGCCGTCGGCCGTGGCGGGGTGAACGCTCCGGCGAGTACAACCGGTACTTCAGACCCGAGCCCGACACGTGGTGGCTGAAGGCGTCCACCTCGGGGTTCGACAGCCGCCCCTGCACGAAGCGCGCGATGGTGACCGGCGGGCCGTGTCGCCGCACGAGCGGAGCGTTCTGCGTGATGGTGTAGACGAGGTCCAGCCGGACGTTGCGGCCCCTACTCACGATGTAGCCGAGGGTGCCACCGCCGAGTTGCCCCTCGGCGGTGCTGAGCTCCAGCACGATGTTCCCGTGCCGGTCGAGCCGGGCGGCGGTCACGGTGCGGTCCAGGTCGTACTCGCTGAAGATCAGATCGCCGGGAGCGATCGGGATCGGGCTGGTGGCCTTGGCGTGCACGGTGAACGTGCCGGGGGTGAGCCCGGCGGGGTCGATCGGTCCGAGCCCGCTGGTGTCGAGGGTGACCGAAGTGACCTGCTCACCGCCGTCGAGCGTCCTCGCGTCGAGGGTGAAGCTCACGCTGGTGCTGTGGTGGCCATCGGCGTGGGCGGCGGGGCCGGGCAGCGCCAGGCCGATGGCGGCACCGGCGCCACCTGCCAGGACGCTGCGGCGAGTGACAGACGTGGACATGCGGCCCCCGTACCCCGAAAGGTGTAGACGTTCGTCGATGGCATCCCAACGTAACGCCCCCGAGATCCGCCGGCAACCGGCGCCGCCGCAGTGCGCTCGACGGCGGTGCGGTCAGACGACGGCTGTCACGTTCTCCTGCTCCGCGCGCACCCGGTACCGGTAGCGCAGCGGTGACACGCCCACCTCGCGCTTGAAAGCGGTGCTGAAGGCGCTCTCGGACGCGTAGCCCAGGCGGGAGGCGAGCGATCCGACGCGGACATCGTCGTCGCGCAGGGCACGTTGCGCGAGCAGCATCCGCCACCGGTTGAGATAGGTGACCGGCGGCATCCCCGCGACGGCCCGGAAGCGGTCGGCGAACGACGTGCGCGACATCGCGGCGGCACGCGCCAGTTCTTGCAGGCCCCAGGGCTTTTCGGGTTCGGTGTGCATGAGGGTGATCGCCGGGCGCAGCCGTTCGTCGGTCAGCGCCCGCAGCCAGCCGGGAGGCAGCTCGGCCTGGTCGACGTAGGCGCGCAGCACCTCCAGCAGCAGGAGTTGGCCGTGCTGCCGGACCGCGAACGCCGAGCCGAGGCGAGCGCCCGTCGCCTCGTCGAACAGCCGGTCGAGGCTTGTGCGCAGGCTGCTGGCCGCCGCGGCGGACGCCCGTACGTGCGCGACCGGGGGGAGCGCCTGCAGCAGCAGTGTCCGACCAGCCTGGTTCAGGTCCACGCGTACGCCGATGACGACGTCGTCGGCGTCCCGGTCGGCGCCGGCGAGGCCGAAGTGGTGGCCGGCCTCCTCCGGGGCGATCACGCGGAGCGGAGCGTCGCCGGCGCCACCTGCGATCTCCAGCCACGACCGGCTGTTCACGATCGCGACGTCGCCCGGCCCGAGCTCGATCGACCCGTCGACCCCGTCGGTGGTCAGCCGGGCGCTGCCGCGCACCACCGCGAAGAACTTCAGGAGATCCTGCAACGGTGCGCGCGACACCCACCGACCCCGGGCTGTCAACCCGCCGGTCAGCAGCCCGCGCACCTCGACGAGGTCCAACACCTCGGACAACTGGTCACCGGGCATTCCCGTACTCTTGCATAAGAAATCCGGACCGACAACCATTCATAGTTCGAAAGCGCTGGCGCACAGTGGTGTCATGACACCGAACATGACCCACCGGCAGCACCCCATCGGATCCGGTTTCACCGCCGCGTCGACGGCCGACGAGGTGCTCGCGGACATCGACCTGTCCGGCATCAACGTCATCATCACCGGCGGTCACCACGGACTCGGCCTGGAGGCGACGCGCGCGCTGAGCAAGGCGGGCGCGTCAGTGACAGTGGCTTCGCGTAACCCGAACCGGGCGGCGGCCAGCCTGACGGGCATCGAGCGCGTCGACACCGGCGGGCTCGACCTTCTCGACCCGGGCTCGATCGACGCCTTCGTCGCTCGGTACCTCGACTCCGGACGCCCGCTGCACATTCTGATCAACAACGCGGGCATCATGGGTGGCCCCCTGGTCAGGGACGCCCGCGGGTACGAGTCGCAGTTCGCCACCAACCACCTCGGTCACTTCCAGCTGACCCTCGGTCTGCTGCCCGCCCTGCGGGCGGCGAACGGCGCCCGGGTGGTCAACCTGACCTCCGGGGGGCACCGCCTGTCCGACATCCGCTGGGACGACCCGCACTTCACCAGTGGGTACGACCCCATGGGGATGCTCGGATACGGTCAGTCGAAGACTGCCAACGTGCTGTTCGCCGTCGAGCTGGACCGCCGCTGGGCCGCGGACGGGATCCGGGGATACGCCGTGCACCCGGGCATCATCCACGGCACGAATCTGGGTCCCCACATCACCGAGGGCGCCCCACGCACGGCGATGTTGAGCGACGAGCAGTTGCGGGCCATGAGGCTCATCGACGAGTCGGGCCAGCCGATCATCGACCCTGACCGCGAGCACAAGACGCCGCAGCAGGGCGCCAGCACCACCGTCTTCGCCGCGACCAGCCCGCTGCTGGCCGACATCGGCGGCGTCTACCTCAAGGACAACGACGTCTCGCCACTGGACGAGAACCCGCAGCCCATCACCTTCGGCTCCGAGGAGGTGCCCCCCGCCACCGTCGTGCCGCACGCCATCGACCCGAGGTCCGCACAAGCCCTCTGGAAGCTGAGCGAGGAACTGCTGGCGGCGTAGGCAGGGGCAGGGTTCGCCGTGGTCCCGACCTGTCGGGTACGCCCCACCCGACAGGTCGAGTCCACGTGACTGACACCACCGCGGCGTCACGGGCACGGGCCGCTTGTCGGTCGGTCGGGCGACGTCCGCGCACCCCGATGTGCGCGCCTCGCGTCAGCGCACGGGGCCGCGGATGCCGTCGAGCAGGAGTGCCACGTGCCGGCGCCAGTCGCCGGTACCGGTCATGTTCGCCATCGCGCCACGGGTGATGAGGACGAAGTCGTCAGCGAGGAAGTCGGCGCGCAGGCGGCCGGCGGCAACGGCGCGTTGAGCGATGCGGTCGGCGATCGCCGCGAACTCCTTCTTCTCGGCGACGATGTCCGCCCAGTGCGGCTCGGCCGGGCCGAGGAGCGCGAAGCGAAATGCGGCGTCCGTCTGCGCGGCTGCCAGATAGTCCAGGAGCAGCGTCTCGAAGGCGGTCCAGGGGTCCTCGACGGCCTCGGCGGCGCGGGCCAGGGTGGTCATCGCCGCGAACCGGCGACCGATGATCGCCGCGAGCAGCGACTTCTTGTCGGCGAAATGCCGGTACAGGGTTCCGACGCCCAGGCCGGCGCGCTCGGCGATCTCGTCCATCTGCACCGCGTCGCCCCGCTGGGCGAACAGCTCACTGGCGGCGTCGAGAACGGCTTCGCGGTTGCGTCGGGCGTCGGCGCGCAGCGATCGGTCGGGAGCAGTCATGGCGGCTCCATCGTAGTTGACGTTCGAGGGCGGGCGACGATAGATTCGGAACCGGAATTCACCTTCAGGTTAGGGGTCCTCATGATCGTGGTCAGCGCGCCGACCGGACAGATCGGCAGCCAACTCGTCCGGCAGTTGCTCGACCGGGGGCGCCGGGTTCGAGTGATCGCCCGCGACGTCACGCGCCTGGACCGCGCCCTCCGCGAGCAGGTCGAGGCCGTCGAGGGCTCCCACGACGACCCCGTCGTGCTCGACCGGGCGCTGCCGGGCGCCGAAGCGTTGTTCTGGCTGGTCCCACCGAATCCGCACGCCCCGAGTGCCGAGGAGCACTACCTGCGCTTCGCCCGGGCCGGCACCGCCGCCATTGCCCGCCACCGGGTGGGCCACGTGGTCGGCGTGTCCAGTGCCGGGCACGGCTGGCCCAAGCCGGCGGGTCTTCTCTCCGCGGCCTTCGCCATGGATGCTGAGCTTGCGAAGTCGGGTGCGGCCTACCGGGCCCTGTCCATGCCCTTCTACCTGGAGAACCTGCTTGGACAACTCGATGCGATCCGCGGGCAGGGCGCCTTCTATCTGACCTGCGCCGGTCACCTTCCGCTTGCCACGGTCGCGACGCGCGACATCGCCGGCGCGGCTGCCGAACTCCTCACGGACCTGTCCTGGACCGGGCAGGAGGACGTCCCGGTGTTCGGGCCGGACCGCCTCACCCCGGACGGCATGGCCGAGGTGATCAGTCAGGAGCTCGGCCGGCCGGTCGCCTACCGCCGGACGACAGTGGAGGACTTCGCGGCGATGCTGCGGTCCCGGGGCGCGACCGATCAGGCGATCACGGACCTGACCGAGATGTTCGCCGCCCAGGACGAGGGCATCTACGACGCCGACTGGGCGCGCGCGAAACCCGTGGCGACCGACTTCCGGACCTGGTGCCGGCAGGTGCTCGTACCTGCCGCCAACACCCGCGAATCCTGATCAGGCCGGCTCGCTCGATCGCGACAGGCGGACGGGAGGGACCACGCGCCCGTCTGTCGCGATTCGCGCCGACAGATCGTGCCGGCCACTGACGAGGTGCCGCCGTGCCTGCCTCCGGAGTGGAAGGTGGCGAAACGTCGGCATTGGCGCGTGGTGAACGACGGGTATCCCGAACAGGGCTCCTGCGTCGATCATTGCCCGGAGATAGACATGAGTCACTCTCACCTCCTGGTGTAACGCCCGGGCGCGGAGGGCGAGACGTCGGCACCGAAGCCGGGCGTACCGAACGGCCCGACTCCGCGTCCCCGGAGGATCGCCATGCCTCGTCCCGCTCTCCGAAACCGGCTCGCGGCGTTCACCGCCGCCGCCCTGACCGCGAGCGTGCTGACGGTGACACCGCCAGCACCGGCGCTCGCCGCCAGCACGTTCGCCGCCAACGACTACTGCCTCGGCCAGTGCGCCGACATCCTGCCCCCCGGGCAGAACGGCAACGCCACGCTTGTCGCCATCCTGGCGCACCAGGCGCTCGGCACCCGCCCGGCGCACTCCAGCGACCAGCTCGACGAGTACGCGAACCTGGTCTACAACTACGCCGGGCTGACCGACGAGCAGATCGCCCACTTCTACAACGACGCCTCGTTCGGCGTCCCGGCCGCGCAGGTGGAGAGCACCGTCTCGCCGCGCGCGGACGTCACCATCGTGCGGGACAAGGCCACCGGCGTCCCGCACGTCACCGGCACCACCCGCGGCGGCACGATGTTCGGCGCCGGCTACGCAGGTGCCCAGGACCGACTCTGGGTGATGGACCTGCTGCGGCACGTCGGTCGCGGCAACGTCACATCGTTCGCCGGCGGCGCCCCCGGCAACCGGGAACTGGAGCAGAGCGTCTGGGCCAACTCGCCCTACACCGAGGCGGACCTCCAGGCTCAGGTGAACGCGCTGCGCACCAAGGGCGCCCGGGGTCAGCAGCTCTACACCGACGTGGCCGACTACATCGCCGGCATCAACGCGTACATCGACAAGTCGATCGCCGACGACAACTACCCGGGCGAGTACGTGCTCGCTGGCGCCGGTAAGCCGACGCACTTCACCATGACCGATCTCATCGCCACCGCAGGGGTGATCGGCGGGCTCTTCGGCGGGGGAGGCGGCAGCGAGATCCAGTCCGCGCTGGTCCGAGTGGCCGCGCGGGCCAAGTACGGCGCCACCGAAGGTGACCGGGTCTGGCAGGCGTTCCGGTCGCAGAACGACCCGGAGACAGTGCTCACCCTGCACGACGGGCAGAGCTTCCCGTACGGGGCGACACCGCCGGGCGCGACCAGCGCCGTACTGCCCGACGCCGGGTCGGTGGTCGCCGAGCCGCTCGCCTACGACGCCAGCGGCGGGGCCGCCGCCCGCACCGGCACCAGCACCGCCACCCAGGAGCTGATCGGCGGCCTGTCCAACCTGCGCGCGCACGGGATGTCCAATGCCGTGGTGGTGTCCGGGCGGCACACCACCACCGGCAATCCGGTCGCTGTGTTCGGGCCGCAGACCGGCTACTTCGCGCCGCAACTGCTGATGCTCCAGGAGCTGCAGGGGCCGGGGATCAGCGCGCGCGGCGCCGCGTTCGCCGGGCTCAACCTCTACGTGCTGCTCGGTCGGGGCCAGGACTACGCGTGGAGCGCCACCTCCGCCTCCCAGGACCTCACCGACACGTACGCGCTGACGCTGTGCACCACCGATGGCAGCGCCCCGACGCTGCGTACCAACCGCTACCTCTACCACGGGCAGTGTCTCGCCATGGAGGCGCTGGAGCAGCGCAACTCGTGGTCGCCGACGCTTGCCGACTCCACCCCGGCCGGGTCGTACACGCTGCGCGCGCTGCGCACGAAGTACGGGCTGGTGTCCTACCGGGGTCTGGTGAACGGGCAGCCGACCGCGTTCACCAAGCTGCGCTCCACCTACCGGCACGAGGCCGACTCGGCGATCGGCTTCCAGGCCTTCAACGACCCGTCGGCGATGGGCAGCGCGGCGGCGTTCCAGGCGTCCGCGGCCAGCGTCGGGTACGCGTTCAACTGGTTCTACGTCAACTCGACCGAGGCGGCGTACTTCAACTCCGGCTCGAACCCGGTCCGGTCGTCCGTCACCGACCCGAACCTGCCGGCCAGGGCCGAAGCGGCGTACGAGTGGGCCGGCTGGAACCCGGACACCAACGACGCCACCTACGCTCCGGCGTCGGCCCACCCGCAGTCGGTCAACCAGGACTACTACGTCAGCTGGAACAACAAGCAGGCGCGGGACTTCGGGGCGGCCGACGGCAACTTCAGCTTCGGCTCCGTACACCGGGCTCAGCTGCTCGACGGCCCGGTGCGTGCCGCGATCGCCCAGCGCAAGCTCGGCCGCGCCGACGTCGTCAAGATCATGGCGGATGCGGCGGTGACCGACCTGCGCGGCCAGCAGGTTCTCGGCGACCTGCTGCGGGTGCTGGACAGCACACCGGTCACGGACCCGGCGTTGGCCGACGCGGTGGGCAAGCTGCGCGCCTGGCAGCAGGCCGGGACCCGCCGGGTGGAGATGTCGCCCGGCTCCAAGGTCTACCAGCACGCCGACGCGATCCGGATCTTCGACGCCTGGTGGCCGCTGCTGGCCTCGGCGGAGTTCCGCCCCGGCCTCGGGCCGGACCTCTACGCCGCGCTTGTCGACGCCATCGAGGTGAACGAGGCGCCGTCGGGCGGTCAGAACGGCGCGCGCGACGGCACGGCGAGCTGGGCATTGCAGGGGCAGGCGCACAAGGGCTCGTCGTTCCAGTACGGCTGGTGGGGCTACGTCGACAAGGACCTGCGTACCGTCCTCGGCGAGCCGGTGGCCGGTGGGCTGGGCCGCGCGTACTGCGGCAACGGCAACCTCGGCACGTGCCGGCAGGCCCTGCTCGGCGCGCTCGGCCAGGCCGCCGCGGTGCCGGCCACCACTGTCTACCCCGGAGACAAGTCCTGTGGGGCCGGCGACCAGTGGTGCGCCGACTCGATCGCCCAGTCCGGGCTCGGCGGCATCACCCACCCCCTGATCGCCTGGCAGAACCGCCCCACCTACCAGCAGGTCGTCTCGTTCCCCGCACGTCGGGGCGACGACGTCGCGAACCTGGCGCAGGGTCGTCCGGCCACCGCGTCGAGCACCCAGTTCCTGACCAGCTTCACCCCAGACAAGGCGGTCGACGGCAACCTCGGCAGCCGATGGGCAAGCAGTTACAACGACAACCAGTGGCTGCGGGTCGACCTCGGCGCGGCCCGCACGGTCAGCCGGGCCGTGCTGCGGTGGGAGGCCGGGTATGCCACCTCGTACCGGATCGAGGTCTCCGGCGACGGCAGTTCCTGGACGCCGGTGTTCGCCACCACCACCGGCAACGGCGGCGTCGACAACGCCACCTTCGCGCCGGTCACCGCCCGCTACGTGCGGGTGTACGGGGTCAAGCGGGCCACCTCGTACGGCTTCTCGCTCTACGAATTCGAGCTGTACGGACGGTGATCTCACCCGGGAGGGGTCGGCGGGGTGTCACTCGCCGGCCCCTCCCGGGCGTGTTCAGCGCCTCGGCTGGCCGGCGCCCCATCCGGAAGTCCCGTGAACTGGACAACTGTCGCAGTGGTGACGAAGATGGCGATCCCGTCGGGGTTCGCGAGGAACAACCGGGGTAACCACGGCGATGTCCTCCGACCGAAAGGGCCGGCCAGCCTACGACGCTCTCGGTGCGCAGGCCCAGGAGATCGCGGAACGAGCCCGTCGCCAGGGCGGTGCGGTTGGCAGGTCCCGGGTACGCCAACTCGAAATCATGCTCCTTCTCGCCGTCCAGTCCGGACTCGCCGCCGCGCTGTCCTGGGTGATCGCACACGAGTTGCTGCACAGGTCGGCACCGGTCTTCGCGCCCAGCGCGGCGGTCGGAACGATCGTCGCCGCCCTCGGGCAACGCGCCAGGCGAACGGCCGAACTCATGGTCGGCGTCGCGCTGGGCCTGCTGACCAGTGATGTCCTGATCCTCGCCATCGGGTTCGGGCCCTGGCAGATCGGTCTGGTGGTCACACTGGCCATCACCGTGGCGCTGCTGCTGACCGGACGCAGTGGCGCGCTCGTCGCACATGCCGGTGGTACCGCGGTACTGATCGCCACCCTGTCGCCGACCACGCGGGACCTTGAGATGCCCCGGATCCTCGACGCTGTCGTGGGCGGCGGCGTCGGACTGGCGGTGGTCGGGTTGTTGCTGCCGATCAACCCGATGCGCGTTCTCGACCACACCGCCGCGCCGGTGACGGAGAGGCTCTGCGCACACCTGGGGCAGGTCGCACAGGCACTGCGACAACGCGACCCGAACCTTGCGAGACACGCACTCGACCGGCTCCGGGGCGTGGGACCCGACCTTGATCGGCTGCACGAAGCGCTGTCCGGCGCCGACGAGGTGGTGATCCTGGCGCCGGCACGGTGGCGGCGCCGGCGCGATGTGGAGCGCTACAAGCGCGGTATGCAGCACTTCGAGCGGGTGGCGATCGAGTCCCAGGAACTGGCCCGTTGGGCCACGACGAGCCTGGAATACGACGAACCGGTGCCCAAACAGCTCGCGATCGCCGTGGAGCGACTCGCCGACGGGCTCCGGTTGCTTCGGCAGGACGTCCGCAAGGGTAAGGCCCCGGAGCAGACCCAGCAGGCGGCCCTGGACGTCGGGCGCTTGGCCGGACAAGCCGACGCAACGGGCCTGCGGCCGTACGGTGCCGCCATGGTGACCCAGCTGCGTACGGCGGCGAGCGACCTGCTCCGGGCGAGCGGGTACGAGCCGGAGAGGGCAAACAGGCTGGTACGCGGGGCGGCCCAGGAGGGCTTCGGTCAGGCCGGCGCGAACCCGGCCTGACCCGCCTCCGGTGACGGCGCAGACGTCACCGGAGGCGGCTCACCGGCCGGCTGCGCGAGGAACGACTTGATGTGTTCCAGCGCCATGTCCAGGGCGACTTCCATCGGTGCGACGTCGTGCGCGGCGTTCGCCAGCAGGTAGCCGCCCTGCAGAGCGGCCATCAACCCCGTGGCCAACTTCTCCGGGTCGGCGTCCCGGCGGAGTAGACCGCTGTCCCGCATCCGGTGCAGACCATCACTGATCAGCTTTTCCCATGCCGCGAACGTCTCCGACAGCGACGATCGAGCCTGCTCATCCTGATCGGACAGCTCGAGGGCCATCGACCCGAGGCCGCACCCGTATTTGCCGTTGTTCAGCGAGTTGGCCTGGACCAGCGCGTTGCGCCAACGGACCAGCCCGGAGAACGATCTCAGTCGTTCGAGCCCCGCACGTTCACGCTGGAGCACGAGCGCGCCTCGATAGGTGACCAGGGCGCGCACGAGTTCCTGCTTGTCGGCGAAGTGGTGGTAGAGCTGGGACTTGCTCGTCTGGCTCGCCTCGCGGATGTCGTCAAGGGTCGTCGCGTTCACGCCGCGTACGAGCATCAGCCGGTTCGCCGCATCGAGGATCCGCTCGCGGGTCGCGATGCCCCGCTGACTGATCCTCCGCCCGTTTCTCGGCGCGGCAACCTGCTCCTCGCTCATCTGTCAAGTGTATCCAGCGCACCGGATGATCCAGCGAGAATGGGACCTCGCAGTCCATCCGGTGCCCTGTCCTATGTGCGAATGCCGAAGAGCTGACGGACTTGTTGCTGGACCATGTGGTCCTGTTCCTCAGACGTCGCTGCCGGCGCCGGAGGGGTCAGGCCGTCGCCCGCTTGGGAAGCTTCCACCCGGGGCGGGGGAAGTGGCAGGTGTACCCGTCGGGGTAGGTCTGCAGGTAGTTCTGGTGCTCGGGCTCGGCCTCCCAGAAGTCTCCTGCCGCGGTGACCTCGGTGACGACCTTGCCGGGCCACAGGCCCGAGGCGTCGACGTCGGCGATCGTGTCCTCGGCGACCCGCTTCTGCTCGTCGCTGGTGTAGAAGATCGCCGAGCGGTAGCTGAGGCCGATGTCGTTGCCCTGGCGGTTCTTCGTCGAAGGGTCGTGGATCTGGAAGAAGAACTCGAGCAGCGCGCGGAAGTCGGTCTTGTCGGTGTCGTAGACGACCTCGATGGACTCCGCGTGGGTGCCGTGGTTGCGGTAGGTGGCGTTCGGGACGTCGCCGCCGCTGTAGCCGACGCGCGTGGACACGACGCCGGGCTGGCGGCGGAACAACTCCTCCATGCCCCAGAAGCAGCCGCCGGCGAGGATCGCCTTTTCGGTGTTCATGTCATCTCCCTGCCTGTCGTCGTGCCGGTGTCTCTTGTGCAAAGCGCAGTGCGAGCCAGGTGGAGCGCACCTCGACCCGCACGTACAGACGCTCTGCGGGGCGGTGGTATTCCCGCGGCCTTCACCTTTCTTGGACTGTATAGTCCGGAAGCTGCATTGACAAAGCGCCCGGAGATTGCCTCAAACAAGCTGTTGAGCTGGTAGCTCTTGCAGAAGCGCGAGCGGTCGTTGCAGCCCCAGACTGGACTTGACGGACCATTTTGAGGCGGCTAGGTTCGGGTCCCGCCGCTCCCGGCGCCATCCCCGCGCCCAACCGCTACCGATCAGCCGTGGGTGTACGGCGCCGGGGCTTGACGCCGCCAACGCTGGGAAACGGACATGCGCTCCTCGTGCGGCGCAGACGAGGGCTGGATACAGGGAGGTATCTGATGAAGGCGATTGTGGTGACGGACGAGGCTGCGGGAACAGCCGGAATGACGCTGGTGGACCGGCCTGAACCGGAACCGGCCCTCAACGACGTCGTCGTCCGGGTCCACGCGTCGGGGTTCGTCCCGACCGAGATGGCGTGGCCCTCGACCTGGACCGATCGCCTCGGACGTGACCGGACGCCGTCGATTCCCGGGCACGAGCTGGCCGGAGTGGTCACCGCTCTCGGGTACGGCACGACGGGCCTGTCGGTGGGACAGCGGGTGTTCGGCCTCACGGACTGGACCCGGGACGGCACCCTGGCGGAGTACGTGGCCGTCGAGGCGCGCAACCTCGCGCCGCTGCCCGGCGACGTCGACTTCACGGTGGGCGCGAGCCTGCCGATCTCCGGCCTGACCGCCTGGCAGGGACTGTTCGAGCACGGCCGCCTTCAGACGGGGCAGAGCGTCCTCGTGCACGGCGCGGCCGGCGCGGTCGGTTCGATGGTGACGCAGCTCGCACGTGAGTTCGGCGCCTACGTCATCGGCACGGGGCGCGCTGCCGACCGGCAAAAGGCGCTCGACTTCGGCGCGCAGGAGTTCGTCGACCTCGAGAACGACGTCCTCGAAGCCGTCGGTGGACTCGATCTGGTCATCGACGTCATCGGCGGCGACATCGGGAAGCGGTCGGCGGGCCTGGTTCGGGCCGGGGGAGTCCTGGTCTCCGTCGTCGGGCCGCCCGAGGTGCGGCCCGCGGAGGGCCTGGCGATCGACTTCGTCGTGACGCCTGACCGCGCCCAACTGGGGGAGATCGTCCGGCGGGTACGGGACGGGCGGCTGCGGACGAACATCGGCACCGTCGCGGACCTCGACGACGCCGTCGCCGCTCTCAATCCGACCGAGCGGATCACCGGCAAGACGATCATCCGCGTTCGCTCGTAACGGGTTCGGAGGACAGCGGGCGACGGCACCGCAGGTCCGCGGTGCCGTCGACGCGCTCCACCACGTCCGGCAACCGTGGGTGGTCATGGTCAGGGCCTCCCCGGCGATCGTTCTCCGAGGAGGCCCTGACCACTTAGCCGACCTGGTCGGTCAGCTCAGAGGCGCGGGTCCTCCTGCACCTTCAGCGCATTGAGGATCGGATCGCTCTCACCCTTCTCGCGGGTGAGTTGGATCCTCAGATCGCCACCGGTGTGCGTGACGGTGACCGTGTTGATGTCCGCGGTCAGCGCACTCACCTTCGCCTGCACGTCGTGGTCGTAGAGCACGACCTTGCCGTCGATGAGGACATCGAAGGCACGCTTGCCGGCCTTGACCTTCTCGATCTCCGCGAAGTCGAGCGCGATCCGGTACGTGCCGGCGGGAGCGTTCTTGAAGACGTAGCTGAACGTCTCGCCGGTCCGCTGGGTGCGGAACAGCGCGTCGTCCTCGGTGCCGGCGATGTCGGCCTTGGTGGCACGCGTCCTGCCGCCGACGTAGCCCCACTGTCGCGAGCCGAGCTCCTGGTCGGGGGACCAGACGAAGCCGTCGGTGCCGACGAACCCGGTTCCGCCGACGTCGACGCCCCTGTCGTAGGCGGAGGTCGCCAGGCGTACCGGCGTGAGCTGGGCCTCGCCCTTGCCGGCGTTGGACGCCACGAGCACGTCCCCGACGAGCACGCCCGGCTGGACGCCTGCGTTGTCGGCCGTCGCGGTGACCGTGGTGGACTCGCCGACCGCGAGCGTGACCGTGCCGGTCGCGGCCGCGCCCGTGAGGGTCAGCCACGGAAGGTCGGCCGCCTCGTGGCCGCCGTCGCCGGTGCGCTTCTGCTCGCTGATCCGCACCTCGAGCGGGGCGGAGCCGGTGTTGGTCACGGCCACGTCGGCCGTCGCCTTCTGGTTCCGGTCGAGGAGCCAGTCGAGATTGCCCGCGCTGACGGTCGCGATGCCCGTGGTCAACGCCGTGTCGACCACCTCGGCCTGATCCTTCCTGGCGATGATCACCCGGTGGCTGGCGGTGACGTAGTTCGGGGCCGACACCTCCACGGTGTTCTCGCCGACCAGCGCCTGGGCCTTCCACCGACCCTTGGCGTCGGCGGTGATGACCCGCTCACCGTTCGGCCCCTTGAGCGTGACGATGGCGCCCTCGATCGGCTTGCCGTCGTTCCGGTCGGTGACCGTGCCCTCGATCGTGCCCGCCGCCGGGAGCGTGTACTCCAGCCCCAGGCCGGCCTTCAGGATGGGCTGGTTGAAGGAGTACTGACCCGCGGGGTTGCGCGTCAGGCTCTCCACGCCGACGGTCGCCGACGACCCCCGCGTGAGGGGGTTGTCGCCGCCGACGCCGTCGCCGTACCCGATCTGGATGCGGCCGTCCGCGATCAGGGTGACCGAGAAGCTCACGCGGGCCGTCTGGTCGTCGTAGAAGGCGACGTTGCGCCATTCGATGACCTCCGCCGCCAGACCGTCCACCTCGGTCCGGCCGAAGTAGATGCCTGCCTCGTCGTCGACGACGAGGTCGTCCCAGAGCGGATGGATCGCGTCGATCGGACCGGACGACGGCAGCGCCGTATTGTTCCCCAGCGTGCTGGCGCGGTCGAAGGCCAGCGTGCCGTTCGTCGTCACGCACACGCCGTCCCAGGCCGTGTCGTAGAACGGGAACAGGAAGCTGGAGTCGAACCACAGCACGCCGCACACGTCATCGCCGTGCCACCCGGACTCCTGGGTGCCCTGGCGGTAGAGCCCGTCGGTCACCTTCATCGCGTACGAGCGACCGGCGGGTGCCACCGGCACCGGGCCCGGCTCCGGCTGCTCGGGCTGGGGATCCGGCTCCACCGCGTCGGCGCGCGGATCGAGCGTCACCCGCAGCGCGGCGATGGTCGGGGCCTTCAGGCCCTTCGAGCCGCGCAGCTCCACGGTCAGCGGACCGCCCTCGTGCTGCACGACTGCCGAGCGCCAGTCGGCGGCGTTCGACCCCACGGCCGCCGCCGGGTCGTACGCGTACTCCGTGAGCGCTCCGTCCACGAGGACGTCGAACACCCGCTTGCCCTTGGCTGCCTTGTCGATCTCGGCGAAGCCGAAGTCGATCGCGTAGGTGCCCTTGGGCGCGTCCGGGAAGCGGTAGAACAGCTGCTTGTCCGAGGTGGTGCGCTGCGACTGGAACAGGGCGTCGTCAGTCGTACCGGAGATCGGGGCCTTCGTGGAGGCGGCCTTCGTCTTCCCCTCGTAGCCCCACGACGTCCTGCCGGCGGCCTGGTCGGCGGCCCAGGTGTAGCCGGAGCCGTCGGTGAGCTTGGAGCCGCCGGCGTTGACGCCGACCTGGTACTTCGTGGTCGTGAGCGTCACCGGAACA
Organism: Micromonospora sp. NPDC049004; assembly: GCF_040649315.1. NCBI lineage: Bacteria > Bacillati > Actinomycetota > Actinomycetes > Micromonosporales > Micromonosporaceae > Micromonospora > Micromonospora sp. NPDC049004. The sequence goes on along the minus strand of NZ_JBEZFG010000003.1, from coordinate 575,614 downwards.
TACGTCTTGGACTGGCGTCCGGAGTCGGAACGCACCACGATGTTCGCGCCGAGCACGCCGGGCTTCGCGCCCTTCGAGGAGATCGAGACCTTGACGGTCGTCGACTGGCCGGGGGCGAGGGTGCCGCCGGTCGAGGAGAGCGACAGCCACGGCAGGTCGGTGATCAGGTCATCCTCGACGTCGACAAGCACCACGTCGTCGGCGACCTGGTCCGCCGCCCACAGCGCACCTGTCGAGTCGGTCTCCAGGCCGCCGCCCTGGCCCGCCTTCTGGCCCGGGAACCACCACGCGTTGACCAGCGAGCAGTCGTCGGGGTCGACCTGGAGCAGGCGGGTGGGCCGGTTCGAGGTGAGGTCGGTGTACCAGATGGTGTCGGACGCCTGGTTGTACGCCAGGCCCATCACCTCGGGCAGCGGCGGGGCGCAGAAGGACAGCAGCGCGCCCGGGTTGTCGTGTGACGTGCCGGCGACGGTGCCGATCATGCCGTTCGCCCGGCCGCCGACGTAGAACACGTCCCGGGTCGGGTTGTACGCGAGGCCGGTCAGCTGCAGCGTCGACCAGTCACCCTTGATCTGGCGCGTCTCCTTTCCGGTCCCGGTGTTGAAGCAGTGGATGTAGCTGGCCGGGCTGTCCTCCATCTGGCACATGTCCCCGGTCTTGGAGTCGAGCGCCATGTCGAACGCCCGGTACGCGGGGTTCCACGACGCGTCGAAGACCTTGCCGGTCCGCTTGCCCGTCACCGTGTAGGCGGTGTTGGTCCGCGCGTTGTAGTCGTGGACCCAGACGTCGCCGTCGTACCCGATCCCCGAGGGCTCCTTCTCCGCGATGGTGCCCGGGATGGCGATCCGGGTGATGACGTCTCCGCCGGAGGTCGCGCCGACCTTGGCAGCGGCCTGTGCCTCCGCGGCGCTCGCCGTCGCGGCCTTGCCGTCGACGTTCGACGGCTTCATGCCGCTCGCGCCGGCCTTCCAGGCGGCGAGGTCGATCGTGCTGGCCGCGCCCTTTCCGGTGCGCGCGGTGGCGCCGGCGGCGTCGAGGTCGGGGTGGCGTGCTGCCTCGCCCAGGTCGTACGTGAGTGGGGCCGAGCCGTTGTTGGTGAGCGTCAGCGAGCCGGCGCCGTTCTGGTCGGTACCCAGCAGCGCCTCGAGGCCGTCGGCCTTGAGGCCGGCGACACCAGTGGTCAGACGTGCGTCGATCGTCGCCTTCGCGTAGAGCTTGTCCAGCGAGAAGGGGTACGTCCCGGTCGTGTAGTTCGGCGCCTCGACAGTCATGGTGTAGTCGTCGACCGGGAGCTGGCGGTGCACGATGCCCGTCCCGTTGGTCGTGACGGCCTCGACGAGCCCCTTCTTGTTGCTGAAGGAGACCTTGGCTCCGGCCACCGGCAGTCCGTCGTTCTTGTCCACGACCGTCGCGTCGAGGTACCCGAAGTCAGGCAGGTCGTAGGTGACGACCATCCCGTCGCGCAGCACCGGGGCGCTGTCGGAGAACCGGATGCCGTCGACGCCGGCCCAGCCCTGGATGCCCGTGGTGGCGTGGGCGCCGGCGGTCACCGGGTCGTCGGTCCCGATGCCGTCGCCGTAACCGAAGATCACGGTGCCGGAGCGGGTGAGCGTGGCCGAGTAGCTGACCGGCTCCGTGTACTCCGACCGGTCCGGATAGGCCCAGAGCCTGGCCTTGCGGAATTCGACGACGAACGCGTCCTCGCCGTTGACCTTGGTGGCCGCCGTGAAGACTCCTCCGCCGGGGGCGAACTCGACGGGCGTCTGGACGTAGAGCGGGAAAACGCCGGCACCGCCACTGCCGGGTCCGGTGCTGGTGTCCGGGGAGATCACGCCGCGCAGGCTGATCCCGAGGCTGTCGTGGCTGCCGTTGTAGAGCGCGATCGGGAACGGCAGCCGCACCGTCGCCCACACGCCGCTGGTGAACGCGACCGGGTCGGTGCCGCGTAGGTATTCGCCGTCGGAGACGGCACAGCTGTAGCCGCCCTTGTCGACGACCAGCCCCACGGGGATCTCCCGCGACTCGTTCTGCGCCCCGACGGTCAGCGGGACGGTGGTGGGCGAGAAACAGGCGTTGGGCTTGACGTTCAGCGAGTACGTGCCCTCGGGCACGGCGCTGATCGTGAACGCGCCGTTGGCGTCGGTGCGTACCGGCTTCAGCGGCGTGTCCGTGACCGAGACGTCCGCGTTGGGGACGGGTCGCTTCTTGTCGTCGACGACCTTCCCGCTGATGTCGTGCCTCGCGGCGGCCGTGAGCGGCAGCGTGACCGACGTGTCCTGGCCGAGGGAGATCGTGACCTGGGCGGTCGCCGTCAGGTAGCCGAAGACCTTAGTGCTGAGCTGATAGTCGCCGACCGGGAGGTTCGTCGTGAACCGGCCGTCCTTGTCGGTTCCGATCGACCGGCTGAACGGCCCGCTGATCGTCACGTCGGCAGCGGGGACCGGGGCGCCGTTGGCGGTGACCACACCGGTGAGGGTGCCGCCCTTGCGGGGCGCGAGTTCGAGCAGGCGGACGAGGTCGAGGCGGCCTTCGCCGTACTTGTTGTTGATCTCGGCGGTGCCGCCGCACTCGGTGTCGTCGACGTCGACAGCCGACTCGCCGAGCAGGCGGCGGGTCTCCTCGACCTGCCCGATGAGGGTCGGGTCGTAGCTCCACAGCGCCGCGACCGCGCCGGCGACGTGGGGGGCCGCCATCGAGGTGCCGGACATCTCGACGTAGCTGTTGTTCGGGTAGGACGAACGGACCGCGTCGCCCGGAGCGGAGATCTCCGGCTTGATCCGCCCACCTTCACCCTCGCCCTTGCGGGAAAACAGCGCGAGCGTCCCGTCCTGGGCGTACGCGCCGACCGAGTAGGCACTCTCGGCGGAGCCGGGCGAGGAGACGGTGTCGCAGGCCGCGTACGGCGTGGTGTTGCCCGACGACCAGACGCTGAACATGCCCGCGGCGCTCCACGCCTCGTCGATGGCCCGGAAGAAGTCGTCGAAGCTGTGCTCGACCGTCTGACCCCACGAGTTGTTGACGACGTGGGGGCGCTTGGACGGGTCGGGGTTGTTCCCCTGGACGTCGGTCGGGGCGAGCAGCCACCAGCCGGACCGCAGCAGCGACTCGACGCCACTGTTGTCGCAGCAGCCGTTCGTCGCGATCCACTGCGCGTCCGGAGCGACACCGACGTGGTTGGTGCCGTCGTCGCCGACCATGGTGCCCATGGTGTGCGTGCCGTGTCCGTTGTCGTCACACGGCGCTGCAGTGCACGAGCCCCGGGTGGCCATCCAGTTGTAGTTGTGGTCGACGGTGCCGTCGGGCTTCGCGCCGCGGTACTGGTGCGCCAGGGCGGGGTGGTCGAACTGGACGCCCGAGTCGAGGTTCGACACGGTGATGCCCGCACCGGTGGCGCCCATGGCCCACGCCTCGGGTGCGTGGATGGCGTCCAGCCCCCACGACACGGTGCCGTCCTTGCCCGCCTTCGCGGCGGGGCGGGCAGCCTGGTCAGTGGGGACCTTCTCGTCCACCGGCTTGACCAGCGCGACCTGCGGCGTCGCGTGGATCTCGGCGACCTGCACCCGCGCGGCCACGTCGAGGGCGAGCTTCTCGGTGCCCCCCTTGACGAGCACGGCGTTGGCGATCGGGTAGGAGGTGTACTTGACGCCCGCCCGGTCGAGTTCGGTGGAGACCGAGGCCAGGGAATCCTTCGCCGCCGTGGTCAGCGCGTCGTAGACGAACTGACCACGAGCGGCCCAGTCGGCGATCTTCTTCGCCGGCCCGAGGTCGGCCCTGGTCTCGAACGTGATCCAGAAGTCGGACGCCGGAGACGTACGGAAGCGGTCCTTCAGGTCCGGGGCGATCTTGTTGGCGGCGGCGCCCGGGTCGGGCTCCGCGGCGGACGCCGGTGGTGCCTGGATCAGGCTCAGGCCGACCACCGCGGCAAGCGTTGCCGCGAGGGCTTTCAATCTCATGGGGGGTCCTTCCGCCTACAGGGGTTGGTAGGGGTCGTGGCTCTCGTGGTCGCCGGCGTCGTCGTGGGCGTCGTGGGCGTCGTCGTGCGGCTCGCGCGACAGATCGAGAGGTGAGGGCTGCTCGGTGGCGGCGTCGCCGCGCGCGACAGGTCGCTCAGGCACGCATTGCCCAAGGGCTATGAATCATGGAGTCATGCTCGGTGGGCCGAGAGGCCGTCGCTATCCAGCGGATACGTCAATTTTCACGACGCGTCGTCGAGGGAGTCCTCTTCCGCGAACACGCCGGCCTCCACCGCCTTGACCGCGAGGGCGGTCCGCGAGCTCACCTTCAACTTGCGCATCGCCGCCCGCAGTTGCTGATCCACTGTGGCTGGTGACTTGGCCAGGATCCGGCTGATCTCCCGGTTCGTCTTGCCGGCGACAACCAGTTGGACCACGTCGAGCTCGCGAGGTGAGAGCTGGTCGCCGTACCCGCGTCGGCCGCCGCGCCACAGTCGCGGGACCTCGGCGCCGTGTTCGCGGAGCCGCTGCGCGACACGGTCCGCGTCGCCACGGGCGCCGAGCCTGAACAACTGCTCGTACTGTGCCGCCAGCAGCTCCCGGCCCCGCTCGATCTGGCCCTGCGCGATGAGCGCCTCGGCCTGCCGCTCGCGGGCGAGCATGGCGTCGTAGGGGCGCGGCAACGCACTCCAGGCGCGTGCCGCCCGATCGAATGCCGACGCCGCGCGGGTGTGGTCTCCGGCCGCGGCGAGCAGCAGCGCACGGCATACGGTGAGCGCGGCGCGCGGCGCGGGCGCCGTACGGCCCCGCAGCCCCCTGGCGAACTGGTCGCAGAGGCGCGTCGCGGCCACCAGGTCACCCGCGGCGAGGTGCGCCTCGACCCGGGCGGGGACGAGGTCCGTCGCCCAGACCCAGATGCCCTTTCTCCGGACGGTCTCCATCGGCTCGTTCGTGATCTGCAGCGCCCGGCCGCTGTTTCCGTCCGTCAGCCACAGTCTGGCCAGCGCGGCGGCGGCCTCCATCGTGTCGTCGGCCGCGCCGAGACGGGCGGACTCCTCAAGGACCAGCCGGAACTGCTCCTCGGCGGCACGGCGCCGGCCGGCCGCGGCTGCCAGCCGGGCGGCGAGGCGGATGCTGCCGAGGTAGTGGGCCGGCCGGTCCCGGTCGGCATCGGCGAGTGCCGCGCTTCGCTGGGCGAGGTCCTCCCACCGGCCGGTGAGCCACGCCAGGTTGGCCTGTTCGAGTTCGACGTTGTGGTGCAACCGGGACGCCTGCTCGGCGTCGGCAAGGCGCATCGCCACAGCCAGGTGTTCCTCGGCGTCGGCGTACCGACCCCAGATCAGCGCGCCGGTGCCGACATTCGCGTGGATGCGGGCCACGTCGAGGCGCTCCGCCGGGGTCGCGCCGTCGATGGGCAGGTCGGCGACGACGTCCCAGGCCTCCTCCTCGCCGAGCATGAGCAACGCCGCGGCTCGGTTGCCGGCCAGGTTCAGCCGCTCCGCGGGAGAGTCGAATCCGGCGGTGAGCTCCGCGGCGCGATCGAGCCAACGCCTGTGGGTCGACGCCGGCCACGGTCCCGCATAGGCCCAGCCGAGGTAGGTCATCGCCCGAGCCGCCTCGACCGGGTCATGGTCGAGGTTGGTCACCGCCTGCTCCAGCTCGCTCAGCGCGGCCTGCGCCTCACCTCCGGTGATCAGGAGCCGACCCAGGGGATTGCGGATCTCGGCCTGCTGGCGGGCCGAGAGACCGGGGGTCTCCAGCACCGAGCGCAGAGTACGGATCACGCGGTGGTAGACCTCGTCGACCGCTTCCCGACGGCCCAGCGCGGCAACTCCGGCGATGCGCGCGACGCGCGCCCGATCCACCGGCGCCAGCACTGCCCACGTCAACAGATCGACAAGCAGGTCGACCGCCCTGGTGTGGTCACCCGAGGCCATCGCCAGCTCGGCGCTCTGCTCGGCGTACCGCGCCCAGGACTGCGTGTCACCCGCCTCGCGGAAGTGGTGGGCGAGGCGTGCCACCGGCGGCGGCTGGATGTGTTCCAACGCCCGGCCGGCCAGCAGGTGGACGTGCCTGCGGTCGGTCAACGGGATCGCCTCGTAGACAGCGGTGGCGGCCAGTACGTGCCGGAACCGCCACCCGCGGTCGTCCCCGTCCAGCACACCGGCGGAGGCGGCCTCCGCGACAGCGCCTCGGCACGCAGCTGGCGACAGCCCGGCGGTCATCGCGATCGTGGCCACCGACGACCGCTGAGCCAACGTGGCCGCCGCCCGCAGCACCTGCTGCGCCGTCGGCGACAGACGGCCCACCCGTTCCCGGGTGGAGTCCCGCACCGTCGGCGGCACCTGGAGCTCGCGCAGCTTCAGCCGGACCCACTGTCCGTCGCGGAAGACGAGGTCGGCACGGTCGCACATGAGGCGGACCGATTCCTCCAGGGCCAGCGGTACGCCACCGGTCCGCTCGTGCATGAAGGTCGTGAACTCGTGCGAGATCGGGTTGCCGTCCAGCATCGAGGACACCAGCGCCGCCGTGTCGTCGGGCCGCATGGGCGCCAGGGCGATCCTCAACTGGGTCACGCCGGCCGGCAACCGGGACGTGAGCCGCAGCAGCAGCGATCCGTCGTCCACCTCCTCCGGCCGATAGGAGATCACGAGGCTCGGCCCGTGTGCTTGCTGTCGGGAGGTGACGAACAGCAGGAACTCCAGGGTCACCTCGTCGGCCCAGTGCGCGTCCTCGAGCACGAGAACGTCGACACGCAGGGCCCGCAGCAGCTCGTCCAGGGCGCGGAACAGGCGGTGGCGTGCCGCCTTCGCGTCGTCCAAAGGCTGCGGTGCGGGTGGCAGGTCCGCAGACCATTCCGGGAACAGGGGCCGCAACGCGCCCGCGAGTTCGGTGAGCCGCAATCCGGACACCGGGCGGTCGATCCCCCGGAACGCGTCGACGATCGGCCCCAACGTCAGCGACTCGCGAAGCGGCGGGCACACCGACACCAGGGCGGAGCGCTGGTCCGGCGCGGCCAGCCACTCCCGCAGGAGTCGACTCTTCCCGATTCCCGCCTCGCCCTCCACCAGCACGATCGCCGGTGGCCGGGCCAGGGCGCCCCGGAGCGCCGCCATCTCCCGATCACGACCCACGAAGTGCGGCGTGGAAACGGTTGGTGAAGTCCTGGCATCCTCGGGGGAGGGGTCGAGCATGCGTGATGATCTCTCTTTTCGCTGCTCGGACACAAGTGCGTCGTTGCGGGGGCCACATCGAGGCGGGCCGACCGCCCCCGCTACGCCCTACTCCTCCGGCTCCCAGGCACGGAGCAGGTCGAGCAGCCCCGCGTCCCCGTCGACGTGCAGGGAGTCGGCCGGGATCCGGTCGTACAGGTAGATGACCAGCTCACTGGCCGTACCGCGGATGGAGGCGCCGGCGGCGTCGTCCGGGTCGTCGCCGGTCGCCGCGGGGATCCGGGTGACGCGTGCGCCGTCGCCGTCCACGGTGAGGCGCCAGGAGCGGCCCTCGGCGGCGTGGAAGTCGAAGGCCGTGGGCTTGTGCGGCCAGGCGCTCGGCGTTGCGCAGACGGTGAACAGGAACTCCTCCACACCGTCGAGTGCCACCTCGACCGGCAGCGGCTGGGGTGCGCCCCCGGTGAGCTGGACGTCGTACGTGTGCATCGCGGTCTCCTGGACCCGGTGCCGGGCGACACCGCCGGCGGTCTGCGGCGACTGCGACCCAGGCCACCACGTCCAGCAACCGCTCTCCGGTCCCGCCTCGCGCAGTGTGCTGAGCAGAAGCTGCGTCGACCCGGCCAGCCAGGCCAGCAGGGCCGTACGCTCGCGCGGCACGTCCAGACCGGCGCGCGCGGCGGCGGCCTCGGCCGGGGGACCGTCGGCAGGCCCCGCGCCGACGATGGCGGCCCAGAAGCGATCTCCCCCACCCAGGTGCTTGACCAGGTCGAACAGCGTCCACCCGGGGCAGGAGGGCACCTGCGCGTCGAGGCTGGGCGCGGCGGCGACTGCGGCGCGGAAGGCGGCCGACCGTTCGTCGATCAGTCGTAGCAGGTCAGGGAACTCGAGGTTCTTGTCCACGCCGGTTGTCTACCACCGCGCTCCGGTGAACGGACAGCGATTTCGGCGGCAGCCATCGTGGACGTCCCGCCTGCGACGGGTCCGAGCGACAGGGCGTCACCGCTCGACGGGGAGGTGGGCGGCGATACGGTCCACCGCCTGCTTCGCCTCGACCAGGCTCGTGCCGGTCTGCCTGCGGTAGGCGCGAACCGCCTCGATCGTGCGGCCGTTCTCCAGGTGCCGGAGCACGTCCGGGTCCACTGGCTCGGCGATGCCCAGGTGATCCATCACCAGGTCGAGCTTGCGCTCCATCGCCGCGAGCCGGGCGGTCGAGCTGCGTCTGTCCTGGGACCAGCCTCCGATCGCAGCCGCGACCGCCCCGATCGTGGCGATGACGAGCAGTGTTCCTTCCCAGGGATCCATCAGCACATCTAATCAGCGGTGCGCCACCCGGGAAGGTTCGGTGTGGTGACCGCCCGGTCAGGTCGTGGACCGGCCGTCACCGTCCGGGTTCGCGGAGGGCCGCGGGTAGCCGAGCTCGTACGAGATCTGACTGGCGGTCTCCAACAGCAGCGGGAGGTTGCTCTTGAGCTTCTCGAGGCTCGCGATGACCTCGATGGCCGTGATCGAGGCGGCGGCGATGACCTGACCCCGCGAATCCCTGATGGGTGCGGCCACGCACATCACGTAGGCATCGTGCTCGCCGTTGTCCACGGCCCAGCCGCGTTCGCGGATGCGGGCGAGTTCGGCTTCGAGGGCGTCGTGGTCGGTGAAGGTGGTCGCGGTGAATCTCTCGAAGACGACGTGGGACAGGAGACGGTCGCGTTCCTCCCGAGGGAGGTAGGCCAGGATCGTCTTGCCCACCGCGCTCGCGTAGATGGACACCGCGCGCCCGATCCGCGAGGGCAGCTTGACGGCGTCGAACGCGGGACTGTCCACCTTGTCGATGTAGATGATCTCGTCGCCGGTCAACTGTGCCAGGTGGACGGTGTGGCCGGTTTCGCGTTGCAGCGCCCGGAGGTGCGCGGCGGCGGGCTGGCGCAGGTCCATTGAGCCCAGAGCGAGCTCGGACAGCTCGATGAGTCCACTGCCGAGCACGTAGGTGCCCGCTCCGGTCCGGCGGACGAAGCGCGCCGATTCCAGTGTCTGCAGGATCCGCAGGGCGGTGGACTTGTGGACGCCGAGCACGTCCGCAGCCTCGGTGAGAGACAGCGGGTGCTCGGCCGATCGACGGATGAGGTCGATCGCGCGGCGAATCGATTGCGCCAAGGCTCTGTCTCCCCTCGGACGACGGTACGGCACCGTCGCTGTCATTGCATCATGTGCAATGTAGTTGACGAGATGCGCAACCGCCACTTGACACCGTTGCACATGTCGCTACGATCGTTGCAATTTCATCAGCTCGACGCCAACTCGTAACAGTGGAGTAACGATGGGTAAGCAGCGCGCTCGTTTCGGCTTCGCCAGGGCGGCATGTGCCCTCGGTCTGGCCGCCACTTTCTTGACCGGTTGCGGCTCCGACGGCGGTTCCAGCGACGGGGTCACCAAACTGACCTTCGCCGCCTCGACCTTCGGCGACCCCGGCCGGGGGCCCCAGTTGACGAAGTGGCTCGACGAGTTCAACCAGAGCCAGACCAAGATCCAGGTCTCGGCCGCCGCGGTGCCGTACCCGACCTTCGGTCAGACCGTGCTCACGCAGATGGGCAGCGGCAAGGGCCCCGACCTGGTCCGCTTCGACATGCCCGAGTTCGAGGCCGCCTCGGACGCCGGCCTCGTCGCGCCGCTGGACAAGCTCCTCGACGCCAGCAAGTACGACCTGCTCAAGCAGCCGGACCAGTTCATGGTCCACGACGGTGTCCGGCACGGCGTCATCTTCGAGGCGTCCAACTACGCGATGTTCTACAACGCGGACCTCATCCCGACGCCGCCGACCACCTACGAGCAGTTCGCCTCCACCGCGAAGTCGCTGACCAAGGGTGATGTCTTCGGCCTGGCGTTCCGTCAGACGGAGGCCGAGGAGGCGGGCGTCTGGCAGGACATCTTCAACTACGTCTACGGCTTCGGCGGCGCGTGGTCCGACGGCAAGAACCTGACGATCAACTCGCCCGAGAACCTCAAGGGCCTGCAGGCGTTCAAGGACCTGTACGACGCGAACGTGATCCCGCGCGGTGCGGACGCGGCGACGTTCCGGCGGATGTTCGCCGAGGGCAAGGTCGGGATGGAGCTCAACAACGGCGGGTACGTGACCGCCACCCGCGGCCAGAACGCGAAGCTGAACTTCAGCGTCGCGCCGATCCCGTTCCCGGTCCGTAAGCAGGGCACGATCCTCGCGCCGATCGTGATCAACGAGGCGAGCGAGGGCAAGGACGAGGCGGCCACCTTCATCAAGTGGGCGCTGGAGCCGCAGAACCAGGTCAAGCTCCAGGAGATCCTCGGCGCGAGCAGCGTCGCCACCACGACGCAGCGCAGCGCGGAGACGCTCAAGGCCACCCCGTTCCTTCCCGTCTTCGACGGGCTGACCGAGAGCAGCCTGCCGCAGATCGTCCTGGGGTTCGAGGCCAAGACGCCGGACATCCGCAAGGTGGTCGTGCAGAACGTGGTCGCGGCACTGCAGGGCAAGACCGACCTCAAGTCGGCGCTGGATCGCGCCCAGCAGCAGGCGACCGAACTGGTCCGCTGACAGCTCGACGCGGCGACGCTGCCGGCGCGACGGTTCGTGCGCCGGCGGCGTCCTTCCTCAGGAGGATCGAACCCGATGACTGTGGTCGAGCAGACCGGAACACCGAAGACAACACCCCCAGCCCGGGCCTGGCGTCGGCCCAGCCCGCTGGGCAGCAAGTGGACGCCGTACCTGTTCCTGGCGCCCGCCGCCCTGTTCATCCTCGTCTTCCAGGCGGTACCCCTCGTTCAGGAGGTGTACCTCAGCTTCACCAGGACGAGGCTGCTCAACCCCACGCAGAGTGAATGGGTCGGGCTCGACAACTTCAACCGCGTCTTCGGCGACTCGGACTTCCACCGCACCCTGCTGATCACCGTCGTCTACGTGATCACCTGCGTGGTCGTCGCCATCGGCGCCGGGCTCGTCGTCGCGCTCCTGCTCAACGGGAAATTCCGGGGACGTGGTGTGGCGCGTGCGCTCGTGACCGTCCCCTGGGCCGCCCCCGGCATCGCGGTCGCGCTCATCGCCACCTGGATGCTCAACGCGCAGTACGGCATCGTGAACCGCTTCCTCGACGCGGTCGGGCTCGGGGTGCCCGGTGGCGCCATCCTGGACAGCCCGCGCTACGCGCTGCCGGCGGTGCTCGCGACGACGATCTGGCAGCTGTTCCCGTTCACCTCGGTGGTGCTGCTCTCCGCGTTGCAGTCCGTTCCGCAGGATCTCAACGAGGCCGCGACCGTGGACGGCGCGGGACGATGGGCCACCTTCCGCGCCGTCACCTGGCAGGTCATCAAGCCGACAGTGGGTCTGCTGGCGCTGCTGATGACGATCTGGTCGTTGCGGAGGTTCGAGCTGATCTGGCTGATGACCAAGGGTGGGCCGGTCGGCGCCACCGAGACGCTGGTCATCGACCTCTACTCGCAGGCGTTCGACTCGAAGGAACTCGGATCGGCGGCGGCCATCGGAATGGTCGGCGTCGTCATCTCGCTCATCGTCGTCATCGGCAGCCGCCTGGTCGCCCGTGCCGTGGAGAAGGGGGACGTCCGATGAGGCGCTTCCGTTTCGGTGTCACCGCACGGATCGTCGCCGTGCTCGTCGTGCTGGGTGTCGCGGTGTTCCCGCTGTACTGGATGTTCGTCACGGCGCTGTCCAGCAACAGCGACCTCTTCGCCGATCAGCCCCGGCTCACGCCCGACCTCGGCCAGTTCGGGGTCTTCGTGGACGCGTTGGCCGAGGGCAAGGCGGCCGGGTGGCTGTTGAACAGCCTGATCATCGCCGTGGGCACCATGGTCGTCTCCGTCGGCCTGGGCATCCCGCTCGGCTACGCGCTGTCCCGGTTCTCGTTCGGGGGCAAGGCGGTGCTGACCGTCGTGCTGCTGTTCACGCAGATGCTTCCCGAGGCGCTCATGGTGGTGCCGCTGTTCGCGCTGTTCCGCCGCTTCGAACTGCTCGACTCGCTGACCGGCCTCGTCCTCGTGAACTCCGCCTTCGTCCTGCCGATCGTCGCGCTGATCCTCAAGGGCGCCATCGACGGCATCCCGAAGGAGCTGGAGGAAGCCGCACGTGCCGACGGCGCACGGCCCTTCACCACCCTGACCCGCATCAACGTGCCGCTCATCGCGCCGTCGATCGCGGCCACCGCGGTCATCGCCTTCTTCCACGCCTGGAACGAGTACGTGTTCGCGGTGACGTTCATCTTCAACCCCGACCTGCAACCCGCCTCCGTCGGCATCGCGAACTTCATCGGCGAACTGGGTACACCGATCCAGACGGTGATGGCCGTTGCCTTCCTGTTCACGTTGCCCGCCGTCGCCTTCTACCTGTTGGTGCAGAAGTACGTGGTCTCCGGCATGACCGCCGGCGCGGTGAAGGGTTGAGCCGAACTATGAAGATCACCTCTGTCGACACGCTTGTCGTCGACTTCTACCGCACGAATCTCGTCATCGTGCGCGTCCACACCGACGAGGGGATCGTCGGGCTCGGTGAGGCAACCCTGGAGGGCAAGGAACGGGCCGTCCAGGGCGCCATCGCCGAGCTGGCCGAGGCGGTGGTGGGCCTGGACCCCACAGGCATCTCGAAGATCCTCTACGAGACCGCGCGGGACTGGTACTGGCGGGGCGGGCCGGTCATCATGACCGCGTTGAGTTCGCTGGAGATGGCCCTCTGGGACATCTCGGCGCGCGAGCTCGGCGTCCCGGTCTCCCGACTGCTCGGCGGCGCGACCCGCGACCGGGTCCGGGCGTACGCGAATGGCTGGTTCTCCGGGGCCGTCACGCCGGAGGATTACGCGGCAGCGGCGCGCAGGACTGTCGAGTCCGGTTTCCGGGGCCTCAAGTGGGACCCGTTCGAGAACTACGACCTCACCATCAGCACCGCTCAGCTGGACCGGGTGCTCGCCCAGATCGACGCCGTCCGTGGGGCCGTGGGCCGCGATGTCGAGCTGTTCGTCGAGGGGCACGGCCGTTTCGACGTCCGCCACGCGATAAAGGTCGCCAACGAGATCGCCCAGTTCGACCCGGTGTGGTTCGAGGAACCCTGCCCGCCGGACAACCTCGACGCGCTCGTCGACATCCGCCGCGCGTCGCCGGTGCCGATCGCGGCTGGGGAGCGGTGGTACGGCCGGCAGGGCTTCGCTCCGGCGTTGGCCCGCCAGGCTGTCGACTTCGTCCAGCCCGATGTGACGCACGCCGGCGGGATCGCGGAGCTGGCCTTCATCTCGACCCTCGCCGCGACCAGCTACGTGGGCTTCGCACCGCACAACCCGAGCGGGCCACTGAGCACCGCCGCGACCCTGCAACTCGGGGCGACGCTGCCCAACTTCCGGTACCTGGAGATCATGGCGACGGACGTGCCCTGGCGTCCGGAGATCACCAACGAGCGACTGGTGCTGACCCCGGACGGCGACATCCTCATCCCGACCGGTGTCGGTCTGGGCATCGAGGTCGATCTCGCCGCGATCGAACAGCACCCGTTCACACCGCACCCGCTGCGGATGTTCCAGGACGCCGTCTACGACATCCGTCCCCGGGACGAGCGGTCCTTCTTCAACCTGGAGAGCGGATCATGACGGTCCCACGGCCCCGGGGTGGGGCCGCCGGCGTGGACTGGGCCGGGACCGCCGCCGAGGCGTTGCCGGACGATGCGGACGCGGTTCTGATCGGCCGGATCTGGGATCCGTCCGTCGACGGTCCCACGCCCGTGGCTGTGCGCAACGGCGAGGTCATCGACCTCAGCCACCGGTTCCCGACCGTACGGGACATCTGCGAGCTGCCCGACCCCGCCGCGACCGTGGCCGGGCTCGACGGGGCGCGGGTGGGCGACTTCGGGGCGATCCTGGCCAACACGGGGGCTGCGACCCGGGACCGTGCTCGGCCCTGGCTGCTCGCCCCGGTGGACCTCCAGGCGCTCAAGGCCGCCGGCGTGACCTTCCCCATCTCGATGATCGAACGCGTCATCGAGGAACGGGCGCGGGGTGACCTGGCGCTCGCGGCCGACATCCGGCAACGGATGTTCGCCGACATCGGTGTCGACCTGCACAACCTGGAGGCGGGCTCGGCCGAGGCGGACCGGCTCAAGAGCCTGCTGGTCGCCGAGGGCATGTGGAGCCAGTACCTGGAGGTGGGGATCGGCCCGGACGCCGAGATCTTCACCAAGGGCCAGATCCTCAGCGCCGTCGGCACCGGCGTTCCGGTAGGCGTGCTCGCCGCGTCGACCTGGAACAACCCGGAACCCGAGATCACGCTCGTCGTCCAGTCCAGCGGCCGGATCGTCGGCGCCACCCTCGGCAACGACGTGAACCTGCGCGACATCGAGGGCCGCTCGGCGCTCCTGCTTCCCCTGGCCAAGGACAACAACGCCTCCTGCGCGCTCGGTCCGCTGATCCGGCTCTTCGACGACCGGTTCGGAATGGATCGGGTACGCGAACTCGAGGTGCGCCTGGAGGTCCACGGTCAGGACGGCTTCCTGCTGGAGGCGGTCTCGGAGATGACCCGGATGTCGCGCGACCCGGAGGAGCTGGTGCGGCAGTTGATCGGTCCGCACCACCGCTATCCCGACGGGGCCGCCCTGATGCTCGGCACCATGTTCGCGCCCATCCAGGACCGGGACCGCCCCGGCGAGGGCTTCACCCACAAGGTCGATGACGTGGTACGGATCAGCTGCCCGGCACTCGGGACCCTGGTCAACCGGGTGCGGCACGCGGAGGAGTGCGAGCCCTGGCACTTCGGCGTCCGCGACCTCATGGGCAATCTGGTAAGGAGAGGACTGCTGTGAACGTGGTCAGCACTGTCGATCCGCGCGACGGTAGGCGTCGCGCGACGGATCTCACCGAGACCGACGAGTCTCGGCTGGAGGTGATCACCGGTCAGGCGTCCCTGGCGACGCGGTGGTTGGCCGACCTCGGGAGGCTCGGCCGGGCCGAGCTGCTGGACGCGATCGCCGCGTCGCTGGAGGCCCACCGGGTGGATCTGGTCGCTGCCGCCGAGGCGGAGACCGGGCTGAGCCACGCGCGCCTCGACGGGGAACTCACCCGGGCCGCCGTCCAGTTCCGGATGTTCGGCGAGGTGCTGCGCGACGGGGCGTACGTCGAGGCGGCCATCGACCACGCCGCCGACACACCGCTCGGACCCGGCCCGGACGTGCGGCGGATGCTCGTACCCCTCGGGCCGGTCGCCGTCTTCGGTGCCAGCAACTTCCCGTTCGCCTTCTCGGTCGCCGGCGGTGACACGGCCGCCGCGCTGGCCGCCGGCTGTCCCACGGTCCTGAAGGCCCACCCGTCGCACCCGTTGACGTCGCACGCCTCCGCCGCCGCGATCGCCTCGGCCGTCCGCGACCTGGGCGGGCCCGACGGTGTCATCGCGACCGTGTACGGGGAGCCGGCGGGCCGCTCGCTGGTGCGTCACCCCGCGATCCGCGCGGCCGCCCTGACCGGCTCGGTGAACGCGGCCCGCGCCATCCAGGCGGCCATCGACGAACGACCCGATCCCATTCCCCTGTACGCCGAACTGAGCAGCGTCAACCCGATCGTCGTCCTGCCCGCCGCGGCCGCCGAACGGGGTGACCGGATCGCCGAGGGTCTCTTCGGCTCCTTCACCGCCTCCGGCGGCCAACTGTGCACCAAGCCCGGCCTGGCGTTCATCCCGGCGGACCAGGGCGGTGACCAGTTGGTCGACGCCCTGCGGTCGAAGGTGGCCAACTCGGGCGGCACGGTTCTGCTCAACGAGCGCATCCGGGACGCGTACGAGAGCCGGGCCACGGAGTTCGAGCGGGCCGGTGCCCGGATCTCGGCACGGGCCCAGGACGACGCCGGCGCGGGCTTCACCGCCGCACCGAGGCTCCTGGAGGTCGATCTGCCGGGCCTGACCGCCGAGATCGCCGACGAGTGCTTCGGTCCGCTCATGGTCGTGGTCCGGTATCACGACGCCGCCGAACTCGACGCCGCGCTGGGCGCCGTGCCCCCGTCGCTGACCGGCTCCGTCCATCGTGGCTCCGGTGACGACGCCGATGTCGTACGCCGGCTGGTCGACGTGCTCGCCGCCCGCGCGGGTCGCATCGTCTTCGACGGCTATCCCACGGGTGTGCGGGTGTCGTGGGCGCAGCACCACGGTGGACCCTGGCCGTCGACGAACGCCGTGCACACGTCGGTGGGCGCCACCTCGATCCGACGGTTCCTGCGCCCGTTGGCGTGGCAGGACGCCCCGGCCTGGGTTCTTCCCGAGGAGTTGCGCGACGAGTACACCGCCATTCCGCGGCGAGTCGACGGGAGGTTGGCGCCGGCGGCCGAATAATCGCGCCTGCCGGTCTCTCCCGGGTGCTTTTGTGGGCCACCCGTGGGTGGCGCGCGAATTCCGTGCGGAAACGGAACCGACACCGAATTCGCACGCCGGTCGCCGGGGCGTCGCTGACGCGTGCCCGAATTGTTTTCGACGGCGCTTTCGGATCCCATTCCCGGGCCCATCCTGACCGTCAATGCAATTCCTGGTTTTGGGGAAGTCCCGGCCGCGCACCCCTGGTGAAAGCCAGGGTTGCGCGGCCGGGGCGGCTCACGACGTCACGTCGGTGGCACGGAGTCGCAGCATGGTCCAGGACGCGGGCGGGAGAGTCAGCTCGACGCTGGCGCCGCTGCCCCGGACCGTGTCGTTGGCGCGCGGCTCGGCGTGGTCCGGACCGTCGGCGGTGTTCTTGGCGTCGAGGTCGGCGCCGCCGACGGTGACGCACTCGATGATCCCGCCGACCTGGGCGCCGGCGACCTCGACCGTCACCTCGGCCGCGGTGTCGACGACCCGGTTGACGAGGAAGACGGTCATCTCCCCGGTGTCGTCGTCCCAGGTGGAGGCCGCGTCGACCGCGTTGACCGCGCCGTAGCGGTCGGTGCTCGTCGTGCTGCTGTCCAGGAGCACGTCGAGGACGGCGCCCTGGGCGTGCCGGGCCGTGCGGGCGAAGGGGTGGAAGATGGTCTGCCGCCAGGCCGAGCCGCCCGGTTCGGTCATGATCGGTGCGATGACGTTGACCAGTTGGGCCTGGCACGCGGCGGTCACCCGGTCGCTGTGCCGCAGCAGGCTGATCAGCAGGCCACCGACGACGACGGCGTCGGCCACGCTGTAGTGGTCCTCCAGCAGGGGCGGCGCGACAGGCCAGTCCTCCCCGCTGGGCGGTGTGGACGGCGCGGCCGACTGGTACCAGACGTTCCACTCGTCGAACGCGATCATGATCTTCTTGGTCGACCGGCGGATCGCACCTACCGAGTCGGCGATCGCGGTGACCGCGTCGATGTACCTGTCCATGTCCTCGCCCGAGGCGAGGAAGCTGGGCAGGTCGTCGTCGACCGGCTGGTAGTAGGCGTGCAGCGAGATCAGGTCGACGTCGTCGTACGCCTCGGTCAGCACGTCACGCTCCCAGCTGCCGAAGGTCGGCATGCCGAGGTAGGAGGAGCCGCAGGCGACGAGTTCGAGATCGGGGTCGAAGCGGCGCATCGCCTTCGCGGTCTGCGCCGCGAGTCGCCCGTACTCGGTCGCGCTGCGCTGGCCCACCTGCCACGGGCCGTCCATCTCGTTGCCCAGGCACCACAGCCTGATCCCGTACGGGTCGACGGCGCCGTTGTCGCGGCGTTGATCGGCGAGGTGGCTCCCCGCGCGGTGGTTGGCGTACTCCAGCAGGTCGACGGCTTCAGCGGTGCCGCGGGTGCCGAGGTTGACCGCCATGATCGGGTCGACGCCCGCCTTGCCGACCCAGCGCATGAACTCGTCCAGCCCGAACGCGTTGGTCTCCAGGCTGTGCCAGGCGAGGTCGAGCCGTGCCGGTCGTTTGTCGACCGGGCCGATGCCGTCCTCCCAGCGGTAGGAGGAGACGAAGTTGCCGCCCGGGTATCGGACCGTGGTGACGCCCAGCTCTCGGACGAGCGCGAGGACGTCGCCTCGGAAGCCGTCCGCGTCGGCGCTCGGGTGGCCCGGCTCATAGATTCCGGTGTAGACGCAGCGGCCCAGGTGCTCGACGAACGAGCCGAAGAGCCGTCGTGGCACCGGTGCGACGCGTCGACGGGGGTCCAGGAGCAGGCGCGCGGCGTTCACGACTGCCCTCCCTGCTTGTCGCGTGGGTGCTGGACCGGCGGTGCGGCGCGGTGGGGGAGTGGGGTCGTGCGGCCGGCCGAGCGCTGCGGCCCATGGTCGAGGGGGGTGTTCAGGGCGGGCTCCCTTCGTGCGAGGCCCCGACGTCGAGACCTGCATCGCGGCGGCGGGACCCGGGGGGTGGCGGGTAGGTGCGAGCTCTGGACATCGCCATGATCGTCGATTACGTTCTCGATCTATGTAAACGTTACCGATCACGTTTGCGCAAGGGAACACGGCGCCCGTGGTCAATGTCCGCGCCGGGCGGCTCCGCAACACGCCCCCCGCGGGTGCGGCTGTCGTGCCCGCACGCCCCGTCCCGGCGCGCTGCCGCCCGGGGACCGTCGACCCTCATGTCGGTCGGCGTTCACCGACGTCCGGGAATGGTTCCTGACGGAGAGTGCCGTCTCGTTGTTCGGGGTGGAGCGGGCGCGGAAATCGCGGTCCGCTTCGACCGCCGGTGGTGGCAGCCGATCGCGTTCTCCCGATCGGTTACCACAGTGGGAAGTGCACCCTGCGAGCATCCCGTTAGGACGTCCCGGTCGCGCATCGCGAAGAGGCGAAGAGGTCTTGTGTTCGTAATCGGTGTCCGTTACGTTGGCAACATCCTGGAAACGTAACCGATAACGATTGCAGTCCAGAGAGAGCCGCATGATTGAAGCCAATGCGCCGGTAACAATGAGTGATGTCGCCCGGGTCGCAGGCGTTTCCACAGCCACCGTCTCGCGCGTGGTCAACGGGCATTACGGCGTCAGCGCCCGGACGATCGCTCGGGTCCGTACCGCCATCGAGCAGCTCGGCTACGAGTCGAGCCTGGTGGCGTCGAGCCTCCGACGCAGCCGCACCAACGTTCTGGGCCTCGTGGCGCACAGCTTCCAGTCGTTCACGGCGGAGGTGCTCAAGGGGGTCATGAAGGCCCTGAGTCGCTCCGGCTTCGACCTCATCATCTACGCCAACAGCGACCTCTACGGGTCGTACTCGGAGGGTTGGGAGCAGCGGCACCTGACCCGCCTGTCGGGCACCCTCACCGACGGGTGCATCGTCGTCACGCCCTGGGGTGAGGTGCGCAGCCGGACGCCGGTCGTGGCCATCGACCCGGTACGGGGCTCGACGGCGCCCTCGGTCACCGCCGACAACCTCGTGGGCGCGACCACCGCGGTCGAGCACCTGCTCGGTCTGGGCCACCGGCGCATCGGGTTCATCGCGGGTCGCGACAGTCTGGCCTCGGCGTGGTCGCGGGAGGAGGGCTACCGGGCGGCGCTGGCCGAGGCCGGCGTCCCGGTCGACCCGACGTTGATCGGCAGGGGGGATTTCAACCCCGAGTCCGCAACTCCGTTGGCGCGAGCGCTGCTGCGCCGAGCGGATCCGCCGTCGGCGATCTTCGCGGCGAGCGACGGGATGGCTCTCAAGGTCCTGGAGGTCGCCAGGGAGCTGGGGCTCTCCGTCCCGGGGGACCTGTCCGTCGTCGGGTTCGACAACATCCCCGAGTCGGCGTCGACCGAGCCGGGTCTGACCACAGTGGACCAGTCGATGTATCAGCTCGGCTACGAGGCCGCGCGGATGCTCAAGTCACTGGTGACGGGCGAGTGGGACGAACCGAACCAACTAGTGCTACCGACCAGCCTCGTGGTCCGCAGCTCGACCGCAGCACCGAAGAGCGCGGCACGACAATGACATCCGCCAACGGGTGCCCGAGCCTGATCGCTCCCGACCGGGCGAGCAGGTCAGGTGTGCCCGTGGGAGCAGCCTGAAGGAGGTGCACGAAGCACACACGGTCAGATCCACCGTTGAGTTGCGCCGGTCAGTCGGGTCGCATCCGCTGCCGGCACCTTGAAGGGAGTGGAGTGTGACTACCGAACAGTATCACGGGCGCTTACGCCGCCCGGGCGTACGCCGACGGCTGTCGGCGGCGTTCACCGCAGGCGTCATCGCCGCCGCGGCGGTGCTCCTCGCGCCGCAACCGGCAGCGGCGGACACGCCGTGGCTGGCCGTCTCCCCGGACCGCTACGCCTCGTTCTCCGTGCCGGCCGCGTACGTCCAGGAGAAGCTGGGCACTGTCTCGCAGGTCGTCGTCGAGGGAAACTTTGGACCGTCCGCCGCCTGGGCGGAATTCGGTCTGACCCGGCGCGGTGACGTGTGGTCCGGTGTGCTGGGTGCGCTGAAGCCCGGGCTGTACCACTACCAGCTCACCGCCGACGACACCAAAACCATCAAGGACCCGACGAACGGCACGAGCGTGGCGTCCGACCCGCTCCTGAGCACCTTCCTGGTCGAGGGCGATTCGGCACGCTGGCTGGCCGACGTCCCAGCCGGCACCGGCGGTGCGGTCGGGACGTTGACCTACCGGGTGCGCGGCGAGCAGCGCTCGGCCCTGGTCTGGACTCCGCCGGGGTACGCGGCCAGGACACCGAAGGGCTACCCCACGCTGTTCCTGGAGTCGGGCGACGGTGTGGCCGCCACCGACTGGCTCGACCTCGGGCGCACGAAGCAGATTCTCGACAATCTCTCGGCGGCCGGCGTCCTGCAGCCGATGGTGGTGGTGATCGCCGACAGCGCGGACGATCGGGAGTTGAAGGATCTGCGCAAGGCGGTCGCCGACCACTACCGGGTCCTTCGCGATCCCGCGCACCAGGCCATCGCGGGAGTGTCCGAGGAGGGCACGCAGGCGCTGGCGGCAGCGCTCGCCACGCCACGCCAGTTCGGCTACGTCGGATCGTTCTCGGGCACGGCGGCTCCGGCGATCGACCGCAGGGACGCCAAGGCGATCAACCGCGACGTCAGGTTGCTGCGCCTCTACACCGGAAACGTCACCGATCCCGCGTACAACACCACCTACCGGCTGATGAAGGCATTGGATCGAGCCGACGTCAGGTTCGAGTTCGACGGGGTCGACCCGGACGGCGGCGCGAACTGGACCACCTGGCAGGAGAACCTGGTGGACTTCCTGCCGCGGCTGTTCCGGCACGTGGCGGATCACGGCCCGAGTGCCGGTCACCAGCCGTTGAAGCGCGAGTTCAACCCGCCGCCGGCCGGCACCACCCCGACGCCCTTCGTCAGCGAGGGCGGGTTCGTCACCTTCGAGACGACCACGGACTTCACTGACGCTCAGCACGTCACGGTGTGGGCCAACATCGCGCCGGGCGGCAGCTGGCTGCGCGTGCCGATGACGCGGGACGGCGACCGGTGGCGGGCGACAGTGGGGCCGCTGAAGCCCTGGTTCTACTACTACCGGCTGATCGTCGACCGGGTCCCGTTCAAGGACGTCTCGAACCCGACGACTGTGACCTCCGAACCGATGTGGAGCACCTTCCTCCTCCCGGGGCCGGGCGCCCGACTGCTGTCGGACGTCCCCGCCGGCCAGGGCGGGAAGGTCGAGAGCATGACCTACACCAGCACGGTGGCGGGGCAGGACCGCACCGCGCTGGTGTGGACCCCACCGGGGTACGACCCGGGCCGGGCACAGCCGTATCCCGTCCTCTATCTCCAGCACGGCAGCGGCCAGAGCTACACGGACTGGGTCGAGATGGGACGCGCCAAGCAGATCCTCGACCATCAGTTCCTCGACGGCGACCTCACGCCCATGGTCGTGGTGATGGGCAACGGCAACTCGTCGAACTTCAACAAGGAGCTGTTGGAGAACATCGTGCCGACGGCCAGGGCCCGCTACCACGTCTCCAGTGATCCGTCCCAGCAGGCCCTCGCCGGCCTGTCGATGGGCGGCGGGCAGGCGCTGGGCGTGCTGCGGGCCTACCCGGGGGAGTTCGCCTACGTGGCGGCCCTCTCGGCCGGGTTCGGCAGCGGCACCGGCGTCGACGTGGCCGCGATCAACAACGGGACGAAGATGCTGCGCCTGTACGTGGGCGACCAGACCGACTTCGTGTACCCGAGCTTCATGGCCTCGCTGACCACGCTGAACACCCTCGGTATCCGCTACGAGTTCGACGGCGTCACCCCCGGCCCGCACGGCTGGGACGTGTGGCAGAAGAACCTCATCGACCTGGCGCCGCGTCTGTTCAAGCGCTAGGAGCCCCCCGGCGACGCCACCGGGAGCAGGGTTCTCCTGCCCCGGTGGCGCCCGCCCAGCGCACGGATGCCTGTGCACCGCCACCACCGAAGGGAACCATCTCAATGAAGAGAAGTCGCATACTCGCCACGGTGGCCATGCTCGCGGTCGGGAGCGGCCTGGTCGCCTGCTCCTCGGACGAGGGCGGCAGCGACGCGAGCAACTGCACGAACACCATCACCAAGCAGAACGTGCCGGTCGTGACGATGTGGGGGTGGTACCCCAACACGCAGCTCGTCGTCGACAACTTCAACAAGCTGCACGACGACGTGCAGGTCTGCTGGACCAACGTCGGGCAGGGCGGCGACGAGTACGACAAGTTCCAGACGGCCATCTCGGCGGGCACCGGCGCTCCCGACGTGATCATGGTCGAGGC
Organism: Micromonospora sp. NPDC049004; assembly: GCF_040649315.1. NCBI lineage: Bacteria > Bacillati > Actinomycetota > Actinomycetes > Micromonosporales > Micromonosporaceae > Micromonospora > Micromonospora sp. NPDC049004. Next base: position 552,910 of record NZ_JBEZFG010000003.1, on the reverse strand, counting down.
GGACCGAATCCCGACCTTCCAGATCCAGGGCGCGCTCGTCGACATCAAGCAGTACGGCTACGACGCGGTCAAGGCCAACTACGGCGAGGGCGCCTGGAAGGACGTGTCGGTCGGCGACGCGGTCTACGGCGTTCCGGTCGACGGTGGCCCGATGGGCATGATCTACCGGAAGGACATCTTCGACAAGTACAAGATCAGTCCGCCGAAGACCTGGGCCGAGTACGAGCAGGCCGCGCAGAAGGTCAAGGACGCCGGTGGTCCGCTGTTCGGGGACCTCGGCGCGAACGTCCCGGCGGTCCTGATGGCGCTGCAGATCCAGAAGGGCGCCGCGCCCTTCACCTTCGATCCGGCGCAGCCGAAGTCGATCGGGGTGAAGCTCAACGACCAGGCGTCCAAGGACGTGCTCGACTACTGGGGCGGGCTCGCCCGCAAGGGCCTGGTCGGTACGCAGGACCAGTTCACCCCGGAGTACATCTCCGGCGTGATCAACGGCAAGTACGCGACGTACATCTCGGCGGCCTGGGCGCCCGGCTACCTCACCGGCGCGGGTGTCGGTAAGGGTCAGGACACCGGCAAGTTCGCGGTGGCGCCGCTGCCGCAGTGGGATCCGGCCAACCCGGTGCAGGTGAACTGGGGTGGGTCGGCCTTCTCGGTGACCAAGCAGGCGAAGAAGCCGGAGCTGGCGGCGAAGGTCGCCTACGGGCTCTACGCCGACAAGGAGTCACTCACCGACGGCTGGACCAACCAGATCATCTTCCCGCTGAACCTCACGGCGCTCAAGGATCCCGCGTTCGTCGACCTGAAGGTGGCGTTCTTCGACGGCCAGCAGGCGAACAAGGAGGTCTACCTTCCCGCCGCCGAGGCCTACAAGGGTGTCGCCTACGCGCCCTTCGGTCAGTACTACCTCGACGCCATGACGAAGCAGGTCAGCGAGATCATCAAGGGCTCCGTCACCGGGTCGCAGGCTGCCGACAAGCTCCAGGAGGACGTGGCGAAGTACGCCAAGGAACAGGGCTTCACCGTTCAGTGACACCGATGGGTGGGCCGGCACCGGCCGGCCCACCCACGGTCCCCAGCGTCCACGTCCCGGAGACCAAAGATGACACTCCTGACCGAGAAGCGCGCACGGCGTCCCCAGAATGAGACGCGCAAGATCCGTGGCAAGGTGCACCTCCGCGAGCACCTGATGGGGTGGCTCTTCGTCGGGCCATTCGCTGTCGTCTTCCTGGCGTTCCTCATCGCGCCGCTGGCGTACGCGCTGTACCTCAGCCTCTTTCAGAAGAAGCTGATCGGCGGCACCAGCTTCGTCCTCTTCGACAACTACGTGAAGGCGTTCACCGACCCGAGCTTCCTGTCCGGGGCGTGGTTCGTCATCCGCTTCTCGCTCGTCTCCATTCCGCTGCAGATCGTCCTCGCGCTCGTGATGGCCCTCATCCTGGACTCGGTGACCACGCTGTTCGCGCGCTTCTCCCGCCTCATGATCTTTCTGCCGTACGCGATCCCCACCGTCATCGGGGCGGTGATGTGGGGGTTCCTCTACAGCAAGGGCTTCGGCCCGCTCACCGACATCTTCGGTCTGTTCGGCGCCACCGCGCCCGACTTCCTGGGCAGCAACCTGATCTTCTATGGCCTGCTCAACGTCGTCACCTGGCAGTGGGCGGGCTACTACATGATCATCCTGTACGCGGCGTTGCAGGGAGTCGACCCGACGCTCTACGAGGCCGCCCGGATGGACGGCGCCGGACGATGGCAGATCGCGACCCGCATCAAGATCCCGCTGATCGCGCCCGCGTTGATCCTGATCCTGGTCTTCTCGCTCATCGGCACCCTGCAGTTCTTCAACGAACCGCAGATCCTGCGCTACCTCGCCGCGGGCACGATCGGCTCCGACTTCACGCCCAACATGTACGCGTACCAACAGGCGTTCTCGCTCGCCAACTTCAACTACGGGTCCGCGATCTCGTTCGCCCTCGGCGGCATCGTGTTCATCTGCGTGTACGCCTTCCTGTTCTTCACCCGCAAGCGGAGGAGCTTCCTGTAGATGACCGACCACACAAGCGTCCGCGCAGGCTCTCGCCGCCCGCAGCGCTATCTCCCTCTGCAGATCCTCCTCGGCTTCCTGGTGATCTATTTCCTCGTGCCGTTCTGGTGGGTCATCGTCAACAGCTCCAAGGACGCGCCGGGCCTGTTCGGTGGCGGCAACACCCTCTGGTTCACCGACCAGATCGACTACCTCGGCAACCTCAAGCAGCTCTTCACCTACGACGGTGGCATCTACCTGCGGTGGATCCTCAACTCCACCCTGTACGCCATCGCCGGCGGAATCGGCGCCACGGTCCTGTCGGTCATGGCTGGCTACGGCTTCGCCAAGTACCGGTTCGCCGCGCGGCGCTTCAGCTTCGCCGTCGTGCTCGGCGCGCTGATGGTGCCCGCCACCGCCCTGGTCATCCCGACCTTCATCATGTTCTCCCGGCTCGGCATGACGAACACGGTCTGGGCGGTGATCCTCCCGTCGCTGCTCAACCCGTTCGGCGTCTACCTGATGCACGTGTACGCGCGCGACGCGGTGCCGGACGAACTCCTGGACGCGGCGCGGGTCGACGGGGCGGGAGAGGTGCGGACGTTCATCCAGATCGCCCTTCCGCTGATGCGCCCCGCGGTGGTCACCGTGCTGCTCCTGTCGGCCGTGGCGTCCTGGAACAACTACTTCCTGCCCCTGGCCATGCTCTCGGACAACCGGCTCTTCCCGGTCACCGTCGGCCTAGGCCTCTGGCAGGGGATCGCGTCGGCGAACAACTCGGGAGGCACCTCGCTGTGGAGCCTCATCATCCTGGGCTCGCTCGTGTCCGTGATCCCACTGGTCATCGCGTTCTTCAGCCTGCAACGACACTGGCGCGGCGGACTGTCCGTCGGAGGCCTCCGGTAGGCCGCCCTTCCCACCAGGAGCCCGGGCGGATGAACAGAAAGGTGTGCTGATGTCGACGACGGATCGAGCGCTGCGTAGCGGGCAGTGGTTCGGCGCGGAAGGCCGTAACGGGTTCATCCATCGGTCCTGGATGCGCAACCAGGGTTTCGCGGACGACGTCTTCGACGGTCGCCCGGTGATCGGCATCGCCACCACCTGGTCGGAGCTGACGCCCTGCAACGCCCACCTGCGCGACCTGGCCGAATCGGTGAAGCGGGGCGTGTGGGAGAGCGGCGGTCTGCCGCTGGAATTCCCCGCGATGAGCCTGGGTGAGCCGCTCATGCGACCCACCACCATGCTCTACCGCAACCTGCTGGCGATGGAGTTGGAGGAGTCGGTCCGCGCCAACCCGCTCGACGGGGTGGTCCTCCTCTCCGGCTGCGACAAGACCACTCCGGGCCTGCTGATGGGGGCGGCGAGCGTCGACCTGCCGACGCTGATGATGACCGGCGGGCCGATGCTCAACGGCAAGTTCCGCGGTCAGGACATCGGCTCGGGCACCGTCGTCTGGCGCTTCACGGAGGAGATGCGGGCCGGCCGGATGACCGCCGCGGACTGCGCCGAGGCGGAGGTCGGCATGTCCCGCAGCCGGGGCCACTGCATGACAATGGGCACCGCCTCCACGATGGCGTGCGTGACCGAGGCGCTGGGCGTGCAACTGCCGGGGGCCGCCGCCGTGCCGGCAGTCGACTCCCGGCGGTACGCGCTCGCCCAGGCCGCAGGCCGCCGGATCGTCGCCATGGTCGGCGAGGACCAGCGGCTGTCCTCGGTGCTCACCCGGGAGGCGTTCGAGAACGCGATCCGGGTCAACGCCGCGATCGGTGGCTCCACCAACGCCGTCGTGCACCTGCTCGCGATCGCCGGCCGCCTCGGCGTGCCCCTGTCGTTGGAGGACTTCGACACCCTCACCGCAGACGTGCCGCTGCTGGTCAACCTGATGCCGTCCGGGGCGTACCTGATGGAGGACTTCGCCTACGCGGGGGGCCTTCCGGTGGTGATGAAGGAGCTCGCGCCGCTGCTGCACACGAACCACATCACCGTCAGTGGCAGGAGCGTGGCGGAGAACGTCGACGGCGCGCAGTGCTGGAACCGGGACGTCATCGCCACCATGGAGGAGCCGTTCCAGGCCGCCGGTTCGGGGACCGTCGTGCTGCGCGGGTCGCTCGCGCCGTCCGGGGCGGTGCTGAAGGTCTCCGCGGCCTCGGCCCACCTCCTCACGCACACCGGCCCGGCGCTCGTCTTCGACCGGATCGAGGAGTACGTCGTCGCCGCCGACGACCCGGACCTCGACGTCACAGCCGACACGGTGATCGTCGTGCGCAATGCCGGCCCACGTGGCTACCCGGGCTTCCCGGAGGTGGGGAACGTGCCCATGCCCCGCCGGTTGCTCGCCGACGGCATCACGGACATGGTGCGGATCTCGGACGCCCGCATGAGCGGCACCGGCTACGGCACGTGCGTCCTGCACGTGGCGCCGGAGGCCTCCGTGGGCGGGCCTCTCGCGCTGGTACGCACCGGCGACCTGGTCCACGTCGACGTCACCACGCGTCGCCTGGACCTCCTGGTCGACGATGCCGAACTCGCCGAACGCCGTGCCGCCTGGGAACCGCCACCGCCGGTGGCCGATCGAGGGTGGACGCGGCTGTACAGCGAGCATGTTCTGCAGGCCGACAGCGGCGCGGACCTCGACTTCCTCGTCGGTGGCAGTGGCAGCGCAGTGCCCCGTCACTCACACTGACGGCCCCGGAACGTACGAGGAAACGACTCATGGAAGAACGGACGGCCCGCCAGTGCGAGTTCACACGGAGAAAGCGGTGACCGCCGCCCATCGGCCACCGGTGATGGCGGACGTCGCCCGGCTGGCGGGCGTGTCGCACCAGACGGTGTCCCGGGTCATCAACGGGGCACCCGCCATCAGGCGCGAGACGCGGGAGCGGGTTCTCGAGGCCATCCGACGGCTCGACTACCGCCCCAACACCGCAGCCCGCGCGCTGGTTCGCGGACGCTCCGGGATGATCGGCATCATCGGTACGGCCAGGACGCTGTTCGGTCCGACGAGTATTCACCGCAGCGTCGAGGATGCCGCCCGCGCCGCCGGCTACTTCGCCACCTCGGTGAGCCTCTCGGAGGTGACGGTACGCGCGCTCAGCGACGCCACCGAACACCTCATGCGCGTCGGCGTGGAGGGCGTCGTGATGATCGCCGGCAACGACGAGGCTCTCGAGGTGGTGCGGATGACCCGATCCGGTGTCCCCTTCGTGGTCGTGGAGGGCGATCTGTCCAGGGCCAGCGTCACCGTCGGCGTCGACCAGGTGCTCGGCGCCCGGATGGCGACCGACCACCTGCTCGGCCTCGGGCACCAGGAGATCGTGCATGTGTCAGGTCCGCTCAACTGGGCGGAGGCTCGCGCCCGCCGCGACGGCTGGCGTGCGGCGATGAGTGCGGCGGGCCTACGCCCGCCCGAGCCGGTCCAGGGTGACTGGATGGCCCACAGCGGCTATGTCGCCGGACTGCGGATCTGCGAGATGCCCGGGACCACCGCGGTCTTCGCCGCCAACGACCAGATGGCCATCGGGGTGCTGCGCGCGCTGCACGAACGGGGACGGCGAGTGCCCGAGGACATCTCCGTCGTCGGATTCGACGACGTCCCCGAGGCGGCGTACCTGATTCCGCCGCTGACCACGATCCAGCAGGATTTCGGCGCGGTAGGTCAACGGGCCATCACTGCCGTCACCCAGGCCATCGACGACACGGCGCCGCAGCCACTGCCGTTGGTCGTCCCCAAGCTCGTGGTGCGTGCGAGCACAGCGCCGCTGAGCGGCACGTGAGCGACTGTGACCCGCCGCCCGCCCGAGCGGGCTCGGCGTGACGCCGAGCCCGCCCGGTTCGGTCCAACCGTGATCATTAGTTCAGGGCGGTGAGCCGGAACTGCTGGTTGGTCTGGCCGTGGCAGTCGTAGAGCTGGACCTGGGCGCCGTTGGCGGTGCTCCAGACGTCCAGGCATCGTCCGGACTGGACGCTGCTGATGGTGCCGTTGGAGTTGACGTTCCACTGCTGGTTGGTCTGGCCGTGGCAGCTGTAGATCTGCACGGCCGCGCCGTTACCGGTGCCCGCCGCGTCCAGGCACATGGTGCCGTACACCTGTAGTTGTTTGTTGGCGGTGTAGGTCCACGCCTGGTTGGTCTGCCTGTTGCAGTCCCAGAGGTGCACCCGCGTGCCATTGGTGCGCGAGGCGTTGGGCACGTCGACGCACCGGCCGGACTGCGTGCCGACGATCTGGCTGGCCGAGCCGGGCGGTGTGGTGGGTGTGACGGTGGGCGTCGGTGTCGGGGTGCTCGTCGGGGTGGTGGTCGGCGTCGGGCTGGTCGGCGTCGACGGCAGCAGCGGGCAGGTGCTGCGGTAGGTGACCACGCCGCTGTTGTCCAGCAGCGGGCAGAGGAACTGGCTGTACCGGGCGTCGTTGTCGAGGAACATCTTGACGAACGGCAGCATGGTCCGGACCAGCACGGGGTTCGACCGTCCGACCATGAACCCGTGGTCCGCGCCGGCGACCTCCAGGTACGTGCTCTCGGTCGTGGTCGGGAGGCTGTTGTACAGGCCGGTGGCGTAGGACGGGGTGACCACCGTGTCCGCCTGGCCGGCGAAGATCATGGTGGGCACCCGGTCGTTGGCCAGGTTCGACGACGGCGAGTACGGCGCGATGCCGACGACCGCCTTCAGCGACGGACGCCTGGTGGCTGCGCTCAGCGCCCCGCCGCCGCCCATGGAGTGGCCTGCGACCGCCAACCGGTTGGGGTCGACCCGGTCGCGTACCGGGCTCTGCTGCGTCAGGTAGTCCAGCGCGGCGAGCAACTGGGTGCCGCGGGCCGTGTCGAAGTCGTTGCGGCTGTTGGTCTCGATGCCGATCACGACGAAGCCGTGGGAGGCCAGCCACGGGCCCATCCAGGCCAGTTCGGCGGAGAACAACGCGGTGTAACCCGGGGAGATCGCGATGGCCCCGAAGGTGCCCTGGCTGGTGTCGGTCGGGTAGTAGATCCGGCCACCGTTGAAGCCGTACCCGGTCGGGACGCTTACCGACGTGTTCGCGAAGGGGCCGTTCACTGCGGTGACGCTGGCCGCGGTGGGGTCCGGGCCGCGCTGGTACGGGTTGTCGGCGGCCGATGCCGACCCCGTCGCCACGGTGATGGTGAGCAGCCCGACCGCTGCGGCGATCCCGGCCGCGGCGAGCTTGAGGAGCCGTCCGCGCGAACGCGGGGACGTTCGGTCGGCATGGGTGTCACCCGGGGGCGGGGGGTGGTCTGCGGGTCCTCGCACTGTCGGTACCTCCTGGTGGTGGATGAGTGCCCCGACGCTGTCCGATCGTCGGCGTTGCAGCGTCAGCCGACCCGCCCGGTACGGCAGCAGGCCGTAGTCGCCGCGGGAGCTGAGACTGGCCAGCAGCGACGCAATCAGAGCGGCAACTATCGCGGCTGTTCCGGAAACAGTGGGCGTCCGGATTCGGTACGCCCGGGGGGACGGTTCCGGGAAATCATGCTGATCCGCTGGGGGTGGGCTCGACGGTCACGCTCGGGCCTCCAGAGCTGAGTGGATCATGTTAACGTTCACAGCGATCGATGGCTCTCAGGCTCGCAGAATGTTCCAGGATTTTCAACCGGTAGTTTCGGGCCTGTTACGGGTCAATCGAGCGGCGCGCGGCCCCCGCCGGGTCCCAACACGACGCGCCGCTCGGGACCTGACCCGAGCGGCGCGTCTTCGACCGGCTGAACGTTCCCGAGGCGGGAACGCGAAGAGCCCCTACGCGGGTGGTGGCGCGGTCGACCCCCGGACCCGCAGCGACGGGCTGATGACGATCCGGTGGGTGGGGCGGTCGGGGTCGGCGAGCCGGTCGGCGACGAGGCGTACGGCAGCCCGGCCGATCGAGCGTCGCGGCGGTCGGACCGCGGTCAGCGGCGGGCTGAAGAGCCCGGCGATCTCGTCGTCGTACGCCACGATGGAGAGGTCGCCGGGAACGGACAGGTGCCGCTCCTCGCAGCGCTGCACCAGCGCGATCGCCTCGGCGTCGGCGTGCACCAGCAGTGCCGTCGTCCCGGTCGCCTGGCACTGGTCGAGCACGTCGTCGAGCACCGTGTCCCGCTCCGGTGACCGCGTGTCGGGCACCACGGCCACCACCGTCGCGTCCGAATCGAGGCCGCACTCGGTGGTGGCGTCGAGCCAGCCACGCCGCACGTGCTGGCTGGTGGGGCTGTTGGCGTCGAGCACCAGGCCGACCTTGCGGTGACCGAGCGAGGTGAGGTGGCGTACGGCCATGGCCGCGCCGAGCGCATGGTCGGTGACCACCGACTCCAGGACGGCGTGATGACTGCCCACCGTGGCGGTGCGTTCCAGCAGGACGACCGGGACGCCGACCTGGTCGAGCCACTCGATGGTGCGCTCGGCGGTCGGCGAGTCCATGCTCGGCGCGATGATCAGCGCGTCCACGTCCATCCGCTCCACCAGGCGGGCCAGTTGCGGCTGGTCGTCCTCGGTGTCGTACGAGGAGCCGCGGAGCACCACACGCATGTCCAGCTCGCGGGCGGCGCCCTCGACGCCGCGCGCCACGTCCGGCCAGTAGTAGTCCAATGAGGGCACCAGCATGCCGAGCACGCGTCCGACGAGCGGGTTCCGAGCTGCGGCGGGCGGTTCGTCGGGTGCCGGGACGTCGTCCGGCAGGATCAGGGCGACCCCGCCGTGGACCCGGCGAACCAACCCTTCGGCGGCGAGTTCCGCGATGTCGCGCCGGATGGTGACCGGCGCGGCGCCCAGCACGTGCGACAGGTCGGAGATGCGCATCGAGCCGTCGCGTTGCAGCGCTGCCAACAGTTGCTGGCGGCGGGCGACCTGAAGCGGTGCGCGGGAAGCCTCCGCCGTGGCGATGACAGGACTGTCCTTGGTCATGGGGGACCTCCGAGGAACGCGACGGTCGTGACCCGCCGTCGACCCGAGCGGCTGTGATCGATTGTGATCGTATCAGAGCGGTTATGGCGTCCAGAGTGGTGATGGATCAGTGTGCGGGCAGGGTTGCCCGGGCCGCAGGCGGTGGAACGATCTCCAATGGGAGCTTTCTGTCCACATTGAGGGCAAATGTTGGTAGCTCCGGCCCAGGCCGACCCCGGTGACGGTGTGTGCCTTTTTGATCGTATGTGTTCGTCTGGTTTGAGAACAGCATTGACTTGATCTGATGTGAGCGTTTTACTTCGGAAACCCTACGGATGCCGGGGCGTCACATTCCTGGCAACGCCCTCGCTCGCCACATTCCACGGAGACGGATCGATGCGACAGGATCTGGGATGACGTCCGGGACGGCCGGCCGGTCAACGCCGGGGACGGCCTCGGAGGCCGCGACCTGGAGCCGGGACGACTGGCTGGGCCTGGCCGACCGGATGCTCGCCGCGGTCCGGCCGTTCGCGTCGCCCGGCCACGCCCTCGTCAACCTTCCCGGGCCGGAGGGCGGTTACGGGCGGGCCGTTGACGGCCTCGAGGGTTTCGCCCGCACCTTCCTCCTGGCCGGCTTCCGCATCGCGGGGGCCAGGGGAGTGGGCATGGACGAGCTCGTCGACAGGTACGCGGCCGGCATCGCCGCCGGCACCGATCCGGGCTCCCCGGACCGCTGGGTGCGCCTGGACGAGCACCCCCAGGCGAAGGTGGAAGCCGCCTCCATCGCGCTGGTCCTGGACCTGACCCGCCCGTGGATCTGGGACCGGCTGCCGTCCGCGGTGCACGAGCGGGTGGTCGACTACCTGCGCCCGGCGGTCGGCGACGACACGTATCCACAGATCAACTGGGTCTGGTTCCGGCTGGTCGTACAGACGTTCCTGCGTTCGGTGGGTGGGCCGCACTCGCTCGACGAGATGGCCGCGGACCTGAGCACGCACGACGGCTTCGCCCGCCGGGACGGCTGGATGTCCGACGGGCCACACCGCGCGTACGACCACTATGTGGGCTGGGCCCTGCACCTGTATCCGACGCTGTGGGCCCGGATGGCCGGCGCTGCGGACCTGGCCGAGCAGCGTCGCGATCGGGACCTGGCCAGCCTCGACCGCTTCCTGAGCGACGCGGTCGCGCTCGTGGGCGCCGACGGGTCGCCGCTGATCCAGGGGCGAAGCCTGATCTACCGCTTCGCCGCGGCGGCGCCGTTCTGGGTCGGTGCGATCGCCGGCGTGCCCTCGGTCAGCCTCGGCCAGTTGCGTGGCGCGGCCACCCGCATCGTGCGCCACTTCGTCGCCAACGGGGCCCCGGACGAACGAGGACTGCTCACCACCGGCTGGCACCGGTCGTGGCCGAGACTGGCGCAGTCCTACTCCGGACCGGGCTCGCCGTACTGGGCCAGCAAGGGCCTGCTCGGCATCGCGCTACCCGCCGAACATCCGGTGTGGACAGCTCCCGAGGAGCCGCTGCCCGTCGAGGAGCGGGACGCGGTGCGGGCGGTGCGCGCGCCAGGCTGGTTGGTCTCCGGCACCCGTGCCGACGGCATCGTCCGTGTCGTCAACCACGGCACCGACCACGCCGTAGAGGGCGCCACTGTCGGAGACTCCCCGCTCTACGCGCGACTGGGCTACTCCACCGCCACCAGCCCCGTCCTCGACGACAGCGGCTGGGCCAGCCCACTCGACCAGTCCGTCACTCTCGTCGACGGCGCGGGCCGGGCCACCCACCGCGCCGGAATGCGCCTGCTGACCGTGCACGTCGACACCGACGGCGTGGGCGTGGCCGGGTCACGTGGCCTCGCCCGCTGGGTCGACCCGGACCCGGGCCAACGCGATCATGGCGGCGGCCGGGCGGGCCGGTCCCGACCGGCCGGGCACCTCACCGTGTACTCGGTGGTCCGTGGCCCCTGGGAGCTGCGTCTGACCCGCGTCGACGACCTCGCCGACGGCATCGAGGCCGATGCGCTGCGGCTACGGATCGGCGGCTGGGCCATTGCCGGGGACGCGACGGCAACCCTTCGCGGCGACGCGGCGGCCGTGACCGGCGCCGGCCTGACCAGTCGGCTCGAGAGCGTGCACGGCGGCGGAACCGCCGGCGCCACCACCCTTGCGCACGGCGGGCCCCTGGCCGGCGGGCTGGTCGTGCCCTGGCTGGAGCACCCCGTCCGGCCGGGCGCATGGGCCGCGGCCCTCCTCGAGTTGTCCACGGTGCCGGCGTCCCGGGTCGGGCAGGCCTGCCAGGCCGTGATCACCGAGGACGCGCGGGGCCTCCACCTGGCGGTGGACTGGCCCGACGGGATCAGCACGTCGACCCATCTGGACACGGAGCACCCCAGGCCCAGCCACGCGGCCTGGTTGCAGTGCGGGCCCGACCGGGCCCCTGACCTAAGGAGAAAGGGATGAAGCGTGCGATACCCGCCGTCATCAGCGCTGCGACGGCCCTGACGCTTGTTCTCGCCGGTTGCGGCGGCGGAGACGAGCCGGTCGACCCCAATGCCCCGGTGACCATCACCCTGGCCGGCTGGACCCTGTCGTCCACGCCCGAGTTCAAGACGCTCGCCGACGGCTTCAAGGCAACCCACCCGAACGTGACGGTGCAGCTCAAGGAGTACGCCGCAGGCAACGACTACGACACCCAGATGATCACGGACCTGGCCGCCGGCACCGCCCCGGACGTCTACGTCATGAAGACCCTCAAGAACTTCTACACGTACCAGAGCGGTGGTCAGCTGCTCGACGTCTCCGACGTCACCTCCGGTCTCGGCTCGAGCCCGGCGCTCACGCCGTACCAGGTGGACGGCAAGGCGTACGCGGTGCCGTACCGGCAGGACTCGTGGGTGCTGTTCTACAACAAGGACCTGTTCGCGAAGGCGAAGGTGGCCCCGCCGGACGGCAGCTGGACCTGGGACGACTACACCGACGCGGCGAAGCGGCTGCACACCGGGCTGAAGGGGGCCGGCTCGAACGCGACGGGCGCGTACCAGCACACCTTCCAGTCGACAGTGCAGGGATTCGCGCTCGCCCAGACCCCCAACGCGGATCTGCTCTCCGGGGACTTCGGCTACCTGAAGCCGTACTACGAGCGGTCACTGGACCTGCAGGCGGCCGGCGCGCAGCCGACCTTCGGCACGGCGAAGACCAACAAACTCACCTACCAGGCGCAGTTCGGCAAGCAGCAGTCGGCGATGCTGCTGATGGGCACCTGGTACGTGGCCACGCTGCTCAACCAGCGCAAGAGCGGAGACGCCGACACGTTCGGGTGGGGCATGGCACCGGCGCCGCAGTTCGACAAGTCCACCACCGGCACCTCCGCCACTCCTGTCACCTTCGGCGACCCGACTGGCCTGGGGATCAACCCGAAGATCAGCAAGTCGAAGGTCGCCGCGGCCAAGGCCTTCCTCCGCTACGCGGGCGGCCCGGACGCCGCAAAGGCGCTGGCCGGGATCGGCATCACCCCGGCCCAGGTCACCGACGCGGTCACCGCGACGCTGTTCGGGCTGGACGGCGTACCGCAGGACGACCTGTCGAAGTTCGCCTACGCGAAGCACACCGTCAAGCCGGAGAACCCGGTGTCGAAGCACACCGCCGGCCTGCAGAACCTCCTCAACGAGACGCACTCGGCGATCCTCTCCGACGGCAAGGGCGTCGACGCGGAACTGAGCAAGGCGCAGACCCGTGCCAAGAACGAGGTCCTCAACCAGTGAGCTGATGGCGGGTCCGGCGCGCGCCTTCGCCGCGCGCCGGATCCGCCGCCGAGCCGAACGCTCCCGGAGACTGCCCATGACAACATTGCCGCGCACGCGGCCCAGGCGCCGGCGGCTGGTGTCGCGCAACACGGTCGCCGGTTGGTCGTTCATCCTGCCCAACTTCGTCGGCTTCGCCGGGTTCACCCTGCTACCCGTCGTCGTGCTGTTCTACGTGGCCTTCACCAACTGGAACGTCTTCGGGGTGGCCGAGTGGACCGGCACCGCCAATTTCCGGCGCATGTGGGACGACTCGAGCTTCTGGACCGCTCTGCGCAACACCGTCTACTACACGGTCTTCCACATCCCGCTGACCCTCGCGGCGGCACTCGGGCTGGCGCTGCTGCTCAACCGCAAACTGCGTGGCGTGCGGTTCTTCCGCACGGTCGCCTTCTTTCCGTACATCACCTCGATCGTGGCGATCGCGATCGTCTGGAACCAGCTGTTCAGCCCGGAGTACGGCCCGATCAACGCTCTCCTCGGTGCCGTCGGGGTGGACGATGCCCCGGGCTGGACCACGTCGTCGACCTGGTCGATGCCGGCGGTCATCATCGTCGGCACCTGGCGGTACATGGGTTACTACATGCTGCTGTTCCTGGCCGGCCTGCAGACCATCCCGGCCCAGCTATACGAAGCGGCCGAGACCGACGGCGCCTCAGCGTGGCAGCGGTTCGTGCACGTGACAGTCCCCGGCCTGCGACACACCACGTTCTTCGTCACGGTGCTGCTCACCATCGAGAGTTTCAAGGTCTTCGACCTCATCCTCGTGATGACCGGCGGCGGACCGGGCCAGTCGACGCTGGTGCTCTCGCAGTACATCTACCAGAAGGGCTTCGAGGAGAACCAGTTCGGCTACGCATCGGCGGTCTCCATCGTCCTGTTCGCCATCTGCTTCGGCATCACGGTGATCCAGTTCATGGTCAACAAGCGGAGGAACAGCTGATGACCGCGACCGACCTCTCCCTGCCCACCCCGGCCGTCGCCGCGCCCGGAGACCGCAGCGCACCCGGCCGGCAGGCCCGGTCCCGGGGCTGGCGGCTCGTCGGGTACGCCGCCCTCGTGCTCGCGGCGGCCGGGCTGCTGCTGCCGTTCTACTGGATGGTGGTGGCGTCGTTGAAGACCAACAGCGACGTCTTCACCATCCCGATCACCTGGCTCCCCGATCCGGTGGTGTGGCGGAACTACCTCGACATCTGGCAGCGCTCGGACATGACGACCTGGCTGGGAAACACGTTGCTGCTGTCGGTGCTCGTCAGCTTCCTCCAGGTGGTGACCGGCAGCTTCGCCGCGTACGGCTTCGCCCGCGTCCGCTTTCCCGGCCGCAACGCGCTCTTCCTGGCGTACGTCGGGACGATCGCGGTGCCGTGGCAGTCGTACATGATTCCGCAGTTCATCCTCATGTCGAAGTTGCAGTTGTCGAACACGCTGTGGTCGATCGTCGCGCTGCAGGCGTTCGGCGCGTTCGGCGTGTTCCTGATGAAGCAGTTCTACGAGACGATCCCCGAGGAGCTGAGCGAGTCGGCGCGGGTGGACGGGCTCAGCGAGTTCGGCATCTACCGACGGATCATGCTGCCGCTGTCCCGACCGGCGCTGGCCAGCCTCGCCCTGCTGACGTTCGTGACCACCTGGAACGACTACCTGGGCCCGCTGGTCTACCTGCGCAGCCCGGAGCTGCGCACCATCCAGTTGGGGCTCAACACCTTCATCTCGCAGTACAACGCCGAGTACGCGCTGATCATGACGGGCTCCGTGCTGTCCGTGCTGCCCGTCGCGGTCATCTTCCTGCTCGGCCAGCGCCACTTCATCGAGGGCATCGCCACGACCGGACTGAAGGGTTGAGGCCCATGCGTTCGCGCCACCACACCATCGCCGCCGTCTTCGACGGGTTCTACGTCGCGCTCGTCAGCAACCTGCTGCTGGTGCTCGGTTGCCTGCCACTGGTGACGCTCGCGTTCACCACCGAGGCGGCGCGCTCCTGGCCGCTGTACGCGCTGACCGCCCCGCTCTGCGCGCCCGGGCTCTGTGCGGTCTTCGCGGTCATGTCCGCCTATTCGGCCGGCGACACCGGCGGCGTACTGCGCACCTACCGCCGCGCCTGGCGAGCCACCGCCCGGCCGGCGATGCTCTGGACGGCGACAGCCATGGCCGCCCTGGTCGTGCTCGCCGTCGACGCCCGCGCCGCGTGGGGCCACCGGGTCGGGGCACTCGCACTGCCGGTGCTGGCGACCCTGATCGTCCTCACCGTCGCCACCACGTTGCTGGGGTTGGTGACCGTCGCCGAGCGACCCACCGCGCGGTTGCGTGAGGTGGCCCGCGCCTGCGTGTATCTGGCGGTGCGCCGGTGGTACCTCACCGCCGTGTCTCTTTTCGTCCTCGTGCTGCTCGCACAGATCCTGGCGGCCCGCCCCGCGATCGCGCTCGGCCTCGCCGCCGCGCCACTGCTCTACGTCGTGTGGGCCAACAGCCGCTTCACAATGCGCGCCGCCCTCGACCCACCGACGACCGCACCGCAGAGCACCTGAGCACCACGTACCGGCTACCGAGCCGGGACGCCGACAGCACACCTGCCCGGCACCGGCCCGTACCCACGAGGGGGAACAGCATCCATGACGGCGACCGACGTCCGTCCCAGCTCCGACGCAGACGCCATGGCGGCCGCGGTGGCCGCCGCGATACGCACCATCGACGCGAACATCGCCACCTTCGGCGACCGGTACCCCGCGGACACCACCGCCGCCAACCGCTACCCGCTGCGGCCGGCGGGCGGTGGCCAGCCCGAGGGCGCCAACATCGGCTGGACCACCAGCTTCTGGCCCGGGATGCTCTGGCTGGCACATGATCTGACCGGTGCGGAGAGCCACCGGCGGGCCGCGCTGTCCCACGTGGACAGCTTCGTGACCCGGATGACCCGCGGCATCGACCTGGACACCCACGACCTCGGGTTCCTCTATACCCTCGCCTGCGTCACCTCGGCCCGCCGTACCGGCGATCCGCGGGCCCGGGGCGCGGCTCTCGCCGCCGCCGACCACCTGATGACGCGCATCCTCGAACCCGCCGGGATCATTCAGGCCTGGGGCGACCTGAGTGACCCCCGGCAACGTGGCCGCACCATCATCGACAGCCTCATGAACACGCCGCTGCTCTTCTGGGCCAGCCACACGACAGGCGACGACCGCTACGCCGCGGCGGCCCGCCGGCACGCTGCCCAGCTACGCCGGCACCTCCTGCGCCCGGACGGCACCACGTTCCACACCTTCTACTGGGACCCCGACAGTGGGGTGCCGCTACGGGGCGAAACCGAGCAGGGCCACGCCGACCACTCCTGCTGGGCCCGCGGGCAGGCATGGGGCATCTACGGGTTCAGTCTCAACCATCGACACACGGGCGACCCCGCGCTGCTCGCCGCCGCGAGGATCTGCGCGGACCGCTTCCTCGCCCGCCTGCCGAACGATCACGTCGCGTACTGGGACCTGGAATTCGGCGACGGCAGCGGTCAGGAGCGGGACAGTTCGGCCGCGGCCATCGCCGCCTGCGGCCTGGTCGAACTCGCCGACAGCCTCACCGACACGGCCAGCGCCGACCGGTACCGGACAGCTGCCACCGAGATCCTGCGCTCGCTCATCAGCCACTACTCCACCGGCGGCCATCCGGTCTCGAACGCGCTGATCCTGCATGGCGTCTACGACAAGCCCAAGGGCATCGGAGTCGACGAGGGAACCCTGTGGGGCGACTACTTCTACCTGGAAGCCCTCACCCGCGCCACGATCCCTGGCTGGACCAGCCCTTGGTGACCACCGCGATCGTCCCGCACCGTCCGCATCCTGAAGAAAGGTGATCATGGACTACCGCTACCACTGCGCCATTCCCGCCGCCGACGGCCGGAACACGCTGCCCTTCAATCCCTGCCGGCTGCTGGACTTCACCCTGCTGCGGTTGTCGGCCGGCGAGTCCTGGACCGGCGAGTCCGGCGACCGGGAGATCCTGGCCGTCATCCTCGGAGGCACGGCCAGCTTCACCGTCGCCGGCCGCCACTTCCCGCAGGTCGGTCGACGCCCGGACGTCTTCTCCGGCAAGCCGCACTCGGTCTACATCCCGGCCGGCTCCGCGGTGACCGTCGAGGCGGTCACCGCCGTGGAGATAGCCCTCCCCAGCGCACCCAGCGAGCTGGCCACCGACCCCTATGTCATCTCGCCGGACCAGGTCGTCAGCGGGCGCTGGGGAGCTGCCAACTTCGGCCGTACCTACCACCAGATCCTCACCGAGGTCTCGCAACCGGACCTGCCCGCCCGCCGGCTCATCGTCGGCGAGACCTACACGCCCTCGGGCAACTGGAGCACGTACCCGCCGCACCGGCACAAGGTCGACGACCTGCCCGCCGAGGCCGCGCACGAGGAGATGTACTACTACCGCGTCAACCCGGCGGACGGGTTCGGCATCAGCCGGGTCTACACCGACGAGGGGTACGAGGAGAACGTCACCATCCGCGAGCACGTGATGCAGATGATGCCCGAGGGGTACCACACAGTGGTCAGCGCGCCCGGCTACACCACCTATTTCCTGTGGTTCCTGGCCGGTGCACAACGCACCCAGGGCGCCCGCGAGGACGCCGCGCTCGCCTGGGTGGGCCAGACCGTGCCGACCCTGCGCAGTGTGGGCCTGTAGCGATGGCCACCCCGCTCGGCCATCCGCACCGCCTGACGGCGACGCGCCGCCCGGGACCTGACCCGAGCGGCGCGTCGTCGACAGGCTCAGCGGTACTAGGTGCGCGTTGTCCACTGCTGGTTGGCGCCGCCGTGGCAGGCCCAGAGGTGCATTTGCGTCCCGTTGGCGGTGCCGGAGCTGACGGCATCGAGGCAGAGCCCCGACTGGACTCCGGTGATGGTGCCGTTGGCGTTCAGGTTCCACTGCTGGTTGGGCTGGCCGTTGCAGTCCCAGATGATGACCGCGGTGCCGTTGCTGCTTCCCGCCCCGCTGGCGTCGAGGCACTTGTTGCCGTAGACGGTCAGGGTGCGGCTCGCCGTATGGGTCCAGCGCTGGTTGGTGCGACCGTGACAGTCCCACAGCTGCGCGCGGGTCCCGTTGGTGGTGCTCGAGTTGGGGATGTCGATGCAGCGGCCGGACTGGCTGCCCACGATCAGCACGTTCTGCTGGCCGGACGGCGGGGGAGTGCTGGGCGGGGGAGTGCTGGGCGGAGGGCTGGTGGGCGGCACCGTCGAGCCGAACTGGGTGAAGAACCGCCACACCTCCTGCTTGACCCAGCTGCGCGCGCCGCTCTCACAGCCGGCGCAGCCGTCCACCGGACCTTGCTGGTGGCCGCCGTCGAACGCGGCCCAGACCACCGGATAGCCGGCCTGACACGAGTAGGCGGTGGTGATGTGGGTCAGACTGCCCGCCCTCGGTTCCGGCGGGTTCTGCGCGGCGCAGCCGTTGTTGCGGACGAACCTGTCGCGCAGCGCCCGTCCGTTGGGGATGTTGTCGTTGATGCCGTGAATCCCCAGGTACGCCACCGGCTGGGTGCCGCCGCTGCAACCGCTGATCGCCCCGGGCGCCGCGATCGCCGCGACCGCGCGGAACACGGTGGGGCGGGAGCACGCCAACGAGTAGCTCATCGCGCCGCCGTAGCTGAATCCCACCGAGAAGAGTTGCGTCGTGTCGACACAGAGAGCGTTCTCGATGACGCGGACCATGTCGTCGGTAAAGGTCACGTCCTCGCCGTTGGAGTTGCCCCAGCCGTTGTTGAGGCCCTGCGGGGCAACGAAGATCGTGGTGTTGTTCGACTGGGAGAGCATGCCGTAGTAGGCCCACGGAGCCCCGTCGGTGCCGCCCGACGCGACCTGATCGGCGGTGCCACCCAGCCAGTGGAACCCGAAGGCCAGTCGGTGGGCGTAGGTGTTGTTGTAGCTGTCGGGCAGCCGAAGGATGAAGCTGCGGTTCTTTCCGCTGCTCTGGATCGTGTGGGTGCCGCTGTTCAGTCCGGGCGTCTTGCCGCAGCCGGCGGTGGTGGCGGCGGTCGCCGGCCCGCCAGCCATGACGACGTACGCCCCGACGGCGACGAGAACCAGGACAGCCATCGCGGCCCCTATCCAGGGGCTGGAGAGTCTGCGAAGTGGCACGGTTGCGCCTCCTTGTGGTGGACGAAGATCCATTGGTGGTGTTGGCGTGGGCCGTCACCGGCCGGCGAGGGAGCCGCGAGGCGGTCCTTCGCAGGCCGTCCAGGGTGGTGCCGATGCCGCGACAGCCGGTTCTGGTCGCCGGGACGACGGCTGGCGATGAGCCACGCAACACATAGACTAGCATCATGGTGTGACGTATGACGTTCGTGATTGTGGCGGCGCGTGCCCGCGGGGTGGATTCACCCTCCGGAGTGCTCCGTCCGGCCAGGTCGAACGAGCATCTTCGATGCCTTGACACCCCAGATGCGATCGCTAACACTTGTCCGCAACACGTACTTAATGATCTGGACACATGGCGTCTGCCTCGTCGGCGATACCGGCACAGCACGTCGCGAACCGCTCCCCACCGCGCCGCCCTGGGACGCGTCCCCTCAGAGCTGTTAACGCTCACATGTAGGTCGATCGCCCGCCCCTCCGCGAAGGAGAAGGACCATGTCGAGAGTCCTCGCCCGGCTCTACGCGGTGTCGCTCGCCGCGTGCCTGCTCTTCACCACCTGGTCGGTGACGACGCCGAAGGAAGCCCTCGCGCTCGACCCGGCCGTCGGTTACCTGATGGCGCACTTCACCGGCGAGTCCTCGACCGGTCAACAGATCTACCTGGCCCACAGCACCGACGGCCTACGCTGGACGGACCTCAACAACGGCGGGCTGGTGCTGCGATCCACCGTCGGCACCCGCGGCGTCCGCGACCCCGCCCTGGTTCGCTCGCCCGCCGGTGACCGCTACTGGATCATCGCCACGGACCTGTGCATCGGCTGCGGCCAGGACTGGTCGACCGCGGTCAACAACGGCAGCCGCAACCTCGTCGTGTGGGAGTCCACCGATCTGGTCACCTGGTCCGCGCCGTGGCTGCTGAACGTCGCCGGCCCCATCCCGGACGGACGTAACGCCTGGGCTCCGGAGGCGATCTGGAACCCGGCCACCGGCGACTACGTCCTCTACTGGGCGACGAACGTCCCGCTCAACGGAGTGACCAAGCACCGCATCTACTACGCGCGCACGGCGGACTTCCGCAGCATCACCACGCCGCAGGTCTACCTCAGCCGACCCGGCAGCCAGGAGATCATCGACACCCAGATCGTCGAGGTGCCGGCCGGCGTCGGCGCCTACCGCTACGTCCGGGCCTCCCGCGACGGCCAGATCACCCTCGAAGGCAGCAACTCCATCCTCGGCACCTGGACCACGCTCGGGAACCTCTCGGGCATCGGCCTGACGGGCTCCCAGGTCGAAGGTCCGATGTGGATGCGGTTCAACTCCCGCAACGAGTGGGTCCTCTACCTCGACCAGTACGCCAGCGGGCGCGGCTACCTGCCCGTCCTGACCACCAATCCGTCGAGCCCGGCCAGCTTCCGGCTGCCGGCGTCCGGCTCGTACGACCTGGGCGGCACCAAGAAGCGGCACGGTTCGATCCTCAACCTGACCGCCGCCGAGCAGAACCGCGTGCTCGCCCGCTGGCCCGCCACGGCGGTCAACCGGATCCAGTCGTACAACTTCCAGGACCGCTTCGTGCGGCACTACGACTACGACGTCCGCATCGACCCGAACGTCAGCCCGGCCCCGGACGGCCAGTGGCGCCTGGTGCCCGGCCTGGCCGGCTCCGGCACCGTCTCCATCCAGTCGGTCAACTATCCGGGCTACTACCTGCGCCACTACGGGTTCGACTTCCGGCTGGAAGCCAACGACGGCACCGCCACCTTCGCCGCCGACAGCACCTTCCGGCAGGTCGCCGGTGTCGCCGACTCGTCGTGGACGTCCTTTCAGGCATACAGCCACCCGGACCGCTACATCCGGCACTACAACTACCTGCTCCGGCTCGACCCGCTCTCCGATGCGCAGAGCCGTGCCGACGCCACCTTCCGCATCACCAACTGAACACCGATGTCTCCCCACCACCGATTGGACCTGTCATGAAACGGAAAAGGCCGTCACACGGGCCTGTCAGCACCCGGTCCCTGCACCGCCTCCTGGTCGCGCTGGTGAGCGCGATGACCGCGCTGGTTGGCGTCGTCGTCGTCACGTCGTCGCCGGCCACCGCCGCCACCAGCCAGTTCCGCGGAATGAACTGGGCCGTGCTGGGTGACAACTTCAGCACCGGTCCGCTCGTCGTGCAGGGCCTCAGCTCGTCCGACAGCAACGCGACGGTGCGGGCCAAGGCCAACGCCCTCTACGACACCATGGCCTCCACCATGGGGGTCAACACCGTGCGGCTGCCCATCAACACCCACACCGTGGGGACGGCGTGGTGGGAGGCGTACCGCGGCGCCATCGACGCCGCGACCGCCCGCGGATTCAAAGTCATCCTCGCCTACTGGGAGGACGGCGCGGCCTCCGGCGGCAGGATCACGAACCTCGCCGCGTGGAACGCGATGTGGTCCACGGTGACCAACACGTACGGCTCGAACCCCAACGTCTACTTCGAACCGATGAACGAGCCGCACGGCTACAGCTCGGCCGAGTGGCGCACCGTCGCCGCGAACTGGCTGAGCTACCACTACTCCGCGGTGCCCGGCCGGGTGCTCATCGGTGGCACCGGCTTCAGCCAGGACCTGCGCGACATCTGCAACGACAGCCGCTTCAACTCGACCCTGCTGTCCTTTCACTACTACGCGTTCTTCTACGGCGCGATGACGTACGACGCCTTCCGCAGCCACATCCAGACCCGCCTGGGCAATTGCGCCTCCCGCGCGGTCGCCACCGAGTTCGGCGCTCCCATGAACGACGGCCGCAACTACGCCGACGCGGGCAGCACCGACAACTTCGTGCGCTACATCCGCGCGATGGCCCAGGTCATGCGCGACAACCAGATGGGCGGCACCTACTGGCCCGCCCTCGGCGGCAAGCCGGGCACCATCGGATACGACTGGTACTCGATGTTCGCCCTCGGTGGCAGCGGCACCAACCTCACCCTGACCATCCGCAACACCTCCGGCGCCGACCGGATCCGGTACGCGTGGGGCGACACCATCGGCGGCGGCGACCCGACGACGCCTCCGCCCACGACGGGAACGTTCTACCGGCTCACCGTGCGGCACAGCGGCAAGGCCATGGACGTCCAGCAGCCGAACACCGACAACGGCGCGCGGGTCGGCCAGTACACGTACGGCGGCAACGCGTGGCAGCAGTGGCAGTTCCAGGACGCCGGCAGCGGCTACTGGCGCATCATCAGCCGACACAGCGGAAAGTGCCTCGATGTGGTGAGCGCCTCGACCGCCGACGGCGCCGAACTCGTCCAGTACACCTGTGGCACCGGCACCAACCAGCAGTTCCAGATGGTCGCCAACGGCAGCTACTTCCAACTCCGTGCCCGCCACAGCGGCAAGTGCGTGGACGTACCGGCCGCGTCGACCGCCGACGGGGTGGTCCTCAAGCAGTACTCGTGCAACACCGGCGCCAACCAGCAGTGGTCGCGCACGGCCGTCTGACAATCGTTGCGCCGGACTACCGACCCACGGTGGCCCGCACCCCCGGTACCGAGCTGACCGGTGCCGGGGGTGTGCCGCACCGACGCCACCCCCGTGGGCGTCGCAACGGATGAGCCCTCGCGATCCGCGCGTCAGACGGCCCTGAGGTCGGCCGCGCCGAAGGAGACGGCGAACCGTTTGCACCAGATGGAGACGCTCCGGAAGTCGCGTGGGTCGACCGATGCCGGAATCTCGTACACCTGGTTGCCCTGATTGCCCTTGAGCCTGGCCAGTTCGACCCATTCGCCGTCATCGAACACCCGCCACCCGGCCCTGCCGAGGGTGACCGGTTGGTCGGTCAGCCACACGCGCAGGTCCGGCCCGCTCGACGTGCTCAGGTCCCGCAGGACGAGCTGGTGGCGCCCGTCGGCGAGCCGGTGGATCTCGGCGCTGCCGGTCGTGCGGTGCTCGTGGGTGACGAACTCGCCGGCGGTCAGGATTTCGTTGCCCGCCGGTGTCGCCGTCGGTGCCACGGGAGCCGCGGACGCGGGAGTGGGCGTCGGCGTGGTCGATGTCGTCGGCGCGGGGGGAACCGCCTCGTCGACGTACGTGTCGGTGAACAGCTTCCACGGCTGGAACCAGTAGAGGGCCAGAGCCGTCACGAGGACAGCGGAGGCGAGAGCGGTCCAGGCCACGCGCGACCGGAAGATCCTTTTTCCCACACCGGCAGCGTACGACCGCCGCAGCCGTCGAACTGGTCGCGAACCCTTTCGGATCTCTTACGACGCTCCGGGTCGCCCGCTGCCGCTCTGGCCGACGTGTTGGCCGAGTTTGGCGCTCAGCGTGTCCGCGTACGACCCGTCAGCCCTGGGTTCCGCTGGCCGTCGGCGTGGACAGCGCGGGCCGGGGCGTTCGGGCGAGAGCGTCGTCGCGGCTGTCGAAGATCGGGAAGACCCCGTCAAGGCGCATCGTGTGCAGGACGGTGCGGATGAACCGCGACGGCGCGGCGAGGCAGAGGGTGACACCCCGCTCGCGGGCGTCGAGGTGTGCCCGCACCAGCAGACCGAGGCCGGTGGAGTCGATGACGTGCACCCGGCTGAGGTCAACGACCACGGGACCGTCCGCGTCGACCGCGTCGCGGAGTGCGGCGCGCAGCGCTTCGCCCGTATGGAGGTCGATGTCACCGGTGGTCGTGACGACTGTCGCGTCGTCGAGGTGGTCGATGCCGAGAACCCCGCCGGAACCGTGGCCCTCGCCCCACGAGTGCCCGGGACGGGCGGGCGGAAGCAGGCTGCAGTGAGGGCAGCGGTGCGGGCCGGTGGCGAACGGGGAGCCGCTCCAGCCGTGCTCCGACACGAGCGTCCACACCACCTCCGCGTCGGGGAGCACGCACGCGGCGGCCGTGATGCTGTCACCGCAGGTGTCGCAGATCAGTGTCATCAGGTGGTCGTCCGGGACGACTGTCATGCTGCTGGTCCTTCCTGTGCCCGGGATGTCTGGCCGGCGGTGGTGGGAACGAAATCTCAGGACCGCGACGAGCCCGAGTGGTCGACGCGGGCTCTGCCGACAGCGACAAGCGTCGGCTCCGCGGGCCCCGACTCGTCCTGTGGCGTCGGTCCGCCGCGCGGTGCCGGCGACGTTCCGGTGACGATCGGCAGGACCTGGTCCAGACGGGCAAGGTGCAGAATGCGTTGGATCCGGTGGTTCGGGTTGCGTACGACGAGGACCCCGTCCATGCGGGTCAGCCGTCGGTGCACGTCGAGCAGCAGGCCGATGGCGGCGGCATCGATGTACCGGCACCCGGCCAGGTCGACCACGACCCGCCGAGGGCGCAGCGCGAGCAGCTCGTCCAACGCGGCTCCGGTCTCCGCCAGGCAGGCCAGGTCGAGCTGGTTGATGGACACCTCCACCAGCGGCAGCGCGTACGACCTCGGTTGCAGTGGGCCGGTCACGGTCGTACCCCTCTCGTCGTGGTCCTGGACGCCTGTACCGTGCCGGGCGGGCTTGGCGGTTCCCGCGCGGATCTATGACAGTTGCGTGACAAATCAGCAGGCCACCGGCCGCGATTGGCTGCGGTGCCGGTGCCCTGGGGATGATGCCGGTCATGACGGCCGTACTGGTGATCGAGGACGACGACCGGATCCGCTTGGCGCTGCTGCTCGCACTCGAGGACGAGGGCTACGACGCGGTGGGCGCGGCCACCGCCGAGGAGGGTCTGCGCGCGCAGCGCCGTGACCCCGCCGACTACGTGCTGGTCGACCTGATGCTGCCCGGACTCGACGGTTTCGAGTGCATCGGGCAGCTCCGCCGCGACGACGACGTACCCATCGTGGTGATCAGCGCCCGCGACGACACCCACGACATCGTCGCCGCCCTCGAAGCCGGCGCCGACGACTACCTCGTCAAGCCGGTGGCGATCAAGGAACTGACGGCGCGACTGCGCGCACTGCGCCGCCGCGCTCGCACCGGCTTCGGGGAATCGGCATCGGACCGGGTGCCCGTGCTGGCCTTCGGCGAGCTGGAGATCAGTCCCGATGCGGGCGAGGTAAGCCGTGGAGGCCAGCCCGTCGCCGTGACCCGCACCGAGTTCCGGCTGTTGTGCGAGTTGGCCGAACACGCCGGCCGGGTGTTGTCGCGCCAGCAGTTGCTGCAGCGGGTCTGGGGGTACGACATCGGTGATGAGCGACTGGTCGACGTGCACGTCGGCCGGTTGCGGCAGAAGATCGAGCCGGACCCGACGAACCCGCGGCATCTGGTCACCCTGCGGGGCCTGGGCTACAAGTTGCAGCGATGAGGCGCCTCGGACTGCGGACCAGGGTCACCGCGGCGTTCGCCGTCGGGGCGCTCCTGCTCGCCGCCTCAATGGCCCTGGTCTCCTACGAGCTGACTCGTCGTTCCCTGATCGGTGAGCGGGAACGCACGGCCCTGCGCGCCGCGTACTTCGATGCGACAGTCGTTCGTGCCGGGATCGACACCGACACTCCCGACGTCGTGGCGGTGCTGCGGTCCCTGGACACAGGGGGCGGTCGCCGTCCGGTGCTGCACCTCAACGGCGAGTGGTACGCCCGCACCGCCGACCCTGGCCCCACCACCGCCATTCCCGTCGACCTGCGACGTACCGTGGCGTCCGGGCAACCGGCGGTGCAGCGGGTGCGGGTGGACGGCCAGCCCGTCCTGGTGGTCGGCGTCCCCCTGTCGGCCACAGCAACGTACTTCGAGGTCAACTCGCTGCGCGAGTTGGAGCAGACGGTCCAGGTCCTGGCGCTCGCCCTGACCACGGTGGCCATCATGATCGCCGGTTCCGGCGCCGCGCTGGGCTGGTACGCCACCCGGCACGGACTGCGCCCGCTGACGGCGGTCGCCGACGCGGCGGAGAAAATCGCCGCTGGTGACTTCACGGCCCGGCTGGACCCGGCCACCGACCCCGACCTGACCCGGTTGTCCTCCTCGTTCAACCAGATGGTCGACCGGCTCGCCCACCGCATCGAGCGCGACCGCCGTTTCGCCGCCGACGTCAGTCACGAACTGCGCTCGCCGCTGCAGACCCTCGCCGCCGCGGCCAGCGTCCTGGCTCGCCGTCGGGAACAGCAGGACGAGCGGACGGCGATCGCGGCGGGGCTGGTCGCCGACGAGATAGACCGTTTCCAGCGGCTCGTCAACGACCTGATCGACCTGGCCCGTAGCGACCGGCCCGCCCACCGCGCCCCCGTGGACGTGGTGGCGCTGGCCCGGGACGCCTGCCACGCTCTCGACCTGCCCGCGTCGGTCGTTCGCCTCGCACCCGAGGTGCCCGCGACGTGGCGGGTCGAGCGGCGACGCGTCACGCAGGTGCTGGCGAACCTGTTGGACAACGCCGTGACCTACGGGGGTGGCCCGACGTCCGTCCTGCTCGATCGCGACGGCAGCGCGGGCGTCATCGAGGTCGAGGATGACGGCCCGGGCGTCCCCGTCGAGGACCGAGAAGCGATCTTCGATCGCTTCGTCCGCGGGCGAGCTGCCCACACCCGGGGTGCCGGCGACGGTACCGGCCTCGGTCTGGCGCTGGTCGTCCAGCACGCCACCGCGCACGGCGGACACGTCGCTGTCACCGACCGTCCCGGCGGGGGTGCCCGCTTTCGCGTCACGCTGCCGGAGAGCCTGACGTGAAGCGCCGTCACCTGCTCGCCGTAGGGCTTGTCGCGTTACTGGCCGGCTGTGGCATCCCCACCGACGAGGCGCCTCGCGCGGTGGCACCGCCACGCGGGCCGTTTCCGACCTCCGCGCCCGCCGAGACCGCGCCGGTCGGCCCGGCCACCGAGACACTCTGCCTGGTCCGCGACAACCGGATCGTCCCGGTGCTCCGGCGCGTCGAGCGCTCACGCGGCATCGAGGACCAGCTGCGGCATCTGCTCTCGGGGCCCACCGGGGTCGAACGCGACGCGGACCTCACCAGCGCGCTGCCGGGAGCGGTCAATGCCGCCGGTGTGACAGTGACCGGCACCCAGGCCCGGGTCGCGGTCGACGAACCCGCCGACGACGCCGGCCGCAGCGACGAGGTCCTTGCCTTCGGACAGATCGTCTGCACCCTCACCAGCCGCGACGACGTCACCTCAGTGACGTTCCTTCGCGACGGCAGGCCGCTGGGAGTGCCCCGCGCCGACGGATCGCTGTCCGAGCAGCCGCTCACCCGCACCGACTATGCTCCGCTGATCACCCCACGGTGAGCCGTCGTGCACCCTGCGCATCGCCCGCCTGGCACCACGCCCGATGCTGATCGCCCAGGCTGATAGGTTGATCTCAGGTGTGCCGGGAAGCCTGGTCGGCGTTGCGATGACGGCTGACCAGAACCGGAGAAGCGCCGAATGAGCATCCTGGCCTGGATCGCGGTGGCCGTGTTCGTCGCCGCGTACGTCCTGATCGCCACCGAGAAGATCAACCGGGTGACGGTGGCCCTGGGCGGCGCATCGATCATGTTGGCGATCGGGGCGACCGATGCCGAGCACGCGTTCTTCTCCGAAGAGGCGGGCATCGACTGGAACGTCATCTTCCTGCTGCTGGGGATGATGCTGATCGTCGGCGTGCTGAAACGCACCGGCCTGTTCGAGTACCTGGCGATCTGGAGCGCGAAGAAGGCCCGGGGCCGTCCGTTCCCGATCATGGTGATCCTGGTCGTGGTGACCGCCGTGGTGTCGGCGGCGCTGGACAACGTCACCACAGTGCTGCTGGTGGCCCCGGTGACGCTGCTGGTCTGCGAGCGGCTCGGCGTGCCGCCGATCCCGTTTCTGATCGCCGAGGTCATGGCGTCCAACATCGGCGGTGCCGCCACCCTGGTCGGCGACCCGCCGAACATCATCATCGCCAGCCGGTCGGGGCTGAGTTTCACCGACTTCCTGAACGTCATGGCCCCGCTGGTGCTGATCGTGCTCGTCGTGTTCATCGGCCTGTGCCGGATCATGTTCCGCACGGCGTTCCGCTACGACGCCGAGCGCGCGGCCCGGGTGATGGCGCTGCGGGAGGCGGACGCGATTCGCGACCGCCGCCTCGTGGTGATCAGCCTGGTGGTGCTCGGCACGGTGCTGCTCGCGTTCAGCCTGCACACGGTGCTGCACCTGGAGCCGTCGGTGGTGGCCATACTCGGTGGCCTGCTGTTGCTGGCGCTGTCGCGGCTGGACACGGAAGACGTGGTCAAGGACGTCGAGTGGCCGACGCTGGTGTTCTTCGCCGGCCTGTTCATCATGGTCGGAGCCCTGGTCGCCACCGGGGTGATCGACAGCATCGCCCGGTCGGCGACCGAGGCCGTCGGGGGCAAACTGTGGCCGGCCACCATGTTGATGCTGTGGGCGTCGGCGGGGCTGTCGGCGATCGTGGACAACATCCCGTACGTGGCGACGTTGAGCCCGATCGTGAGCGAGCTGGTGAACGCCGAAGGTGGGCTCGACAAGGCTCAGGTGCTGTGGTGGGCGCTCGCCATCGGGGCTGACTTCGGCGGCAACGCCACTGCCGTCGGCGCGTCGGCGAACGTGGTGGTGCTCGGCCTCGCCGAACGCGCCGGGCACAAGATCACGTTCTGGGGATTCACGAAGTACGGTCTGATCGTCACAGTGATCTCGGTGGCGATCGCGGTGCCGTACCTGTGGCTGCGATTCTTCTGACGCTCAGGTGCCGAGCATCCGGTCGAGCAGCCCGTCCAGGGTGATCGCGCCGGTCATCACCCGGTCGCGGTCGACGACCGCGACCAGCGGCACATTCGATCGGGCCATCACCGAGGCGACCTCGAGCAGGGTGGCGTCGGCGCCGACGGCCGGCAGGTCCGGGCGGTTGCGGGGCAGCAGGTCCGCGACGGTGCGGTCGCCGATTCCCTCCAGGATCACGTCGGCAGCGGCCTCGTCGATCACCCGGGCCAACGTCGGATCGTCCTGGCAGTAGGACGGCAGTGCCATTCGCAGCACCTGCGTGCCGGCCAGCACCGTCGACGGACGGCCCTTGGTGTCCACCACGATCAGACCGGGCAGGTCCTGCGCCGCCAGGATCCGCGCGGCCTCGCGGGCCGGCATGTCCTCGGTGACGGTCTCCATCGGGATGGCCACATCGCTCGCGCGCATGCACCGACGATACGCCCGGACGCCGCGTCGCCCGCGCTGATGCGCCCTGGCAGCCCGTGGGGCGGCGGGCCTATTGCTGGTAGACGTCGGGAACGTCGTCACGGTCACTGTCGACCTGCTCGGCCTCGTAGATCTGCCGGTACACGCGATTGCGGGCCCGCAGGATGATCGTGGCGAGCGCGGCGGCGATCACGGAGCCCGCCAGCACGGCGATCTTGACCCGGCCGTTGGCGTCGGTGCCGATGCCGAAGGCGAGTTCGCCGATCAGCAGCGAGACGGTGAACCCGATGCCGGCCAGCACGGCCAAGCCGGCCACGTCGATCCAGGCCAGCCCCGAGTCCAGTCGGGCCCGGGTGAACCGGGCGACGAGCCAGGTTGCCAGCAGGATGCCGATCGGCTTGCCGACGACCAGGCCGAGCATGATGCCCACGGCGATCGGGTCCATGAATGCCTGCGTCAGGCCGTCGAGCCCGCCGACGGCCACCCCGGCGGACATCAGCGCGAACACCGGTACCGCGACGCCTGCGGAGATCGGCCGGAACCGGTGCTCGAAGTGCTCGGCCAGGCCGGGCCCGGGGCCGGCCCCCGTGGAGCGCAGCACCGGCACGGCGAAGGCGAGCAGCACCCCGGCGACGGTGGCGTGCACGCCGGAGGCGTGCACCAGCGCCCAGGTGGCGAACGCCAGCGGCAGGAGCAGCCACCAGGAGCGCACCCGACGCTGCACCAGCAGAGCGAACAGGCCCAGCGGCACCACTGCGGCCAGCAGCGGCAGCAGAGACAGGTGGGCGGTGTAGAAGACCGCGATGATGACGATCGCCAGCAGGTCGTCCACCACCGCCAGGGTCAGCAGGAAGGTGCGCAGCGCGCTCGGCAGATGCCTGCCGATCACCGCCAGCACGGCGAGGGCGAACGCGATGTCGGTGGCGGTCGGAACCGCCCACCCCTTCACCGCGCCGCCCCAGTTCACCGCCGCGTACAGCAGGGCCGGCACGAGTACGCCGCCGACCGCGGCGGCGACCGGGACCGCGGCCCGGCGGGGATCACGCAGGTCGCCGGCGACGAACTCGCGCTTGAGTTCGAGACCGGCGACGAAGAAGAAGATCGCCAGCAGCCCGTCGGCAGCCCACATCGCCAGCGACAGGTCGAGGTGCAGCGTGTGCGGCCCGACGGTGAACGCCGTCATCGCCTCATAGCGGTGCGCCCAGGGTGAGTTCGCCCAGATCAGCGCCACGACGGCACCGATCAGCAGCAGCGCGCCGCCAATCGTCTCCTTGCGCAGCACGTCGGCGATGCGCCGGGCCTCAGCCCAGGAACCACGGCCGAGGACACGAGGGGGTGACTGGGGGTTCGACGGCACAGGCGGGCCAACTTTCGAGAGACGGGTCGGAACCATTTGCCGACCAGACTTCCCGGCGCACCGGGACCCATCCTACCGGGGCCTTTCGGCCACCGGCCCGTCGACCGCCGGCAGCCGTCGGCCGCTCGATCTCGTTTCAACCGACCGGGTCCGTGGGTACGCTCCCACCGGCTGATCATCCGATCGACGGAGACCCTCGTGATCATGGCTCTGCTGCTCGACCTCGCCAACATCGTTGGCGGTTTCCTGCTCGCCGTCCCTGTGCTGCGGCTGTTGCCACGCGTCGGTGACGACCTGGGTCGCCTCGCTGGTCGGGCGGCCCCGATCGCGTGGGTGGTCGGCCTCGTGGCGCTCGTGACCGGCGGCTACTACCTCATCGTCCACCTGGTGTCCGGCCCTCGGGTGTTCCACTTCGAGGTGGTGGGGATCGGTGTGGGGCTCGCCTTGTTGTGGGGCCGGCTGACCGGCCGGCCGGCGTCCCGCGAGGAGCGGTCGGACGGCGCGACAGGCGTCCGCCTGTTGCTCGCGATCTTCGGTCTCATCGCGATCGTCGTCGGCATTCAGGGGCTCTTCACGCCGGACGGCTGATCACGCCCGCACGCCCGGCCCGCCCGTGCGGCGTTCGCGCACGGGCGGGGTGTCACCCCGGCGGTCACCGTCGGTCCCCCCAACTCATCGATTCCAGGAGAGTCACATGTCGGCCCAGGCATTCCTCTACATCATCGCGGTCATCCTGATCGTGCTCGCCGCACTGCCGCTGCCCACTCGGGGTGTCTCGTTCGCGCTGCTGGGCGCCGCCTGCGCCCTGCTCGCCTACGCCTGGCCGGTGATCACCGGCTGATCCGTCGTCGGTGTGGTCGGTGGCCGGCAACCAGCGCCCGACAGCGTTGCCGGCACCCGGCCACTCCACGTCGCCGGGTTGGCCATGGACTCGGCGATGGACGCGACCGACGCCAACGGCGTCCCGGGGACGCGTGCGGTCAGGCGGTGGTGGACGCTCGGGATGCCCCGGCGCTCGCGGCGCAGGCGATGAGCAGCGCCGCGGCCGGCAGGAACGCGCCGCCGACGCCCAGCCCGAGCAGCAGCCCCCACCCGACGATGATCAGCGCGGCCGTCAGGTCGACGACCAGGCTCGGCCGGCCGATCCACTGTGCCAGGACCGGCAGCGACGCGGCGACGACAGGCACCCCGAGCAGATAGCCGGCCGCGCCCCCGGAGTCGTCGACGGTGAAGGGGGTCAGCACTGCGGCGACCAGCACGGTGATGGCCAGGGCCGACCAGCGCAGGACCCGTCGAGCGTCGTCCGGTCTGCCGACGACGACCACCACACCGACGAGCAGGACCGCCGCGATCGCACCGATGGTCGCCGCACCGATCATCATGTTCTCCTCGACCGCCGCAGGTGGTGTCTCATCGAAGACCGCGGATCGTCGTCGCTGCGTGCCACGATACGGCCCGTCGGGCGTGCCGCACGAGAGCGGGAGCCCAGCCTGCCGAAGGACTGTGTTCTCCGGTCACCCGGGCAGGCCGAAGTGGTGGGTGAGCGAGGCGCGCAGCGTGTCCGCATCCCCGGCGGACCAGGCGACGAAGCAGTCGGGGCGTACGAGCAGGGCGGTCGCGGTCGTGCCCCGCAACGCGCCGGTGACGACGTCGACCCGGTCGCGCCAGGGCGCGGCCACCTCGGCGTAGACACCCGTGGAATCCAGGAGCAATGGCCGGGCGGTGCGGGTCAGCTCGGCGAGGCGTACCGCGCCGTGGTCGCCGTGCACGACCACATCGGGGGCGCACCGGCCGGCCAACGGATCGGCGGGGTCGGCGGGGTAGTGGATGTCCGCGCCGGACATCAGCGCCGCGATGTGCCCGGTCACCTCCGGCTTGCGCAGCAGTTCGGCGAAGAGTTCCCGCAGGCCGGTGATCTCGTCTCCGGGGCCGATGAGCGCGGACTGCGCCTGGGTGGACATGACCACCCGTTCGGCGACGGGGCGGCGCTCGGTCTCGTACGTGTCGAGCAGGCCCTGCGGCGCCCAGCCGCGCACGGTGGCGGCGAGCTTCCAACCCAGGTTGACGGCATCCTGCAGGCCCAGGTTGAGCCCGGGGCCGCCGATCGCCGGGTGCACGTGTGCGGCGTCGCCCACCAGCAGCACCCGGTCGGCGCGGTAGCGGGCGGCGATGCGGGTGTTCTGGCCGGCCAGCCGCCGCAGCAGGCCGGGTCCGTCCGGTTCGCCGAGCGGAACGTCGGCGCCGAGCACCCGGGCGACGCTGGCGCGGAGCTCCGCCAGGCTCATCGGGGTCTCGTCGCTCGTCGGGACGTCGGGCCACTCCGTCGTGCTCAGGATCGCCGGGCGGCCGGGGAACGGGGCCCACGCGATCAGGCCACGCCCGGTGCGGGTGTGCTGGAACGGCGCGACGACGCCGTGACCGGGGACGCACAGGCCGCCGGTCTCGGGATCGAGGGATGAGGAGGGGACGGTCACCGTGGCGGTGCGCGAGACCGACCGGTCGTTCGTGACGCCGGGGAAGTCGATGCCGGCGAGGCGGCGCACCACGCTGCGGCCGCCGTCGGCACCGACGACGAAGCGGGCGGTGAGCTGCGTACCGTCGGCAAGGCAGACCTCTACCGCGTCGGGGCGTTGGCGAAGGTCGACCACCTCGTGGCCGCGGCGCAGGTCGACTCCGAGCTCGGTTGCCCGGGCGGCGAGGGTGGCCTCCAGCTGGGCTTGCGGCACGCCGAGCACGTAGTGCGGGTTCTCCGCGAGCATCGTGAGGTCCAGCGGGAACGCACCGAAGACGAAGGCTGGTTGGGGCGACGGCGGGGTGCTCTCGCCACTGAGCCGCGTGTAGAGGCCGCGCCGGTCGAGCAGGCGGACGACCTGGCCGACGACGCCGTTGGCGCGGGGCTCGCCGGTGGGTGTGACGTGGCGTTCCAGGACGACGGGATGGACGCCGGCCAGGGCCAGCTCGCAGGCGAGCATGAGGCCGTTGGGGCCGGCTCCGACGATGAGGACGTCGATCATGACAGTGATCCCTTCGGGGCGTGCGTCATCGCCCCGACGGGCGCGGCACGCGGCCGGCTCACCGTGGGGTGGGACGCTGCTTCTGGAGACGTGTAAGTGCGGCGGTGCCCCGAGCGAGGGTCGGGGTTCAGCGGGGTGGCGCGGGGAGGCCGGCGGCGACCTGGGTGAAGGCGTCGGTGATGAGGTGCTCGATCGGGGTGGGCGGGTCGGGGCTGTCGAGGTAGTGCTGCATGGCGACGGCGACGGCGGCGCTGGCGGCGGCCGCGACGAGCCGCGGATACATGTCGGTGGCGAGGTCGGTGCCGGTGCGCTCGGCGACCGCGGCCGCCAACTCGGCCTCGGCGATCGCGACGGCACGCAGTCGCTCGCCCTGCAGGGCGGGCTCGGCGAGCATGGTGCGGACGCCGGCCACCCACTGGGCGTGCGCGGGAGACGGCATGGCGTCGACCTCGGGGCCGCGGGTGAACTGCTCCAGCGAGGCCTGGGTGAGAGCTGCCCAGAGCGGCTCGTCGGCGGGGCGCTCGCGCAGCGCGGCGGCGGTGCGCAGGCTGCGGTCGAGGTGACGCGAGGCGATCGCCTCGGCCTTGCTGGAGAAGTAGTTGTTGAAGGTGCGCGGGGAGACGCCGGCCGCCTCGGCGATGTCCTCGACGCGGACGTTGTCGTAGCCGCGCTCCGCGGTGAGGTGGATCGCGGCCCAGCCGAGCGCCGCCCGCGTCTCGGCTTTCTTGCGCTCCCGCAGCCCCGTCATGTCGCCACCCTAACACTAGTTGCGTACCCCGCAAATATGCGTGTCACGCAAAACTGGTGATCGTTGGGTGTCCGGTTCGCGTGATCTGGGCGGCCTCACTCGACGGGGAGGCGGTAGCCGAGCCCTCGTACCGTCTGAATCAACTCGGGCCGACCCAGTTTGGCGCGCAGCGCCGCCACGTGGACCGCCAGGGTGTGCCGGCCCGACCAGGTGGTCTGCCACACGTCCAGCATGATGCGCTCGCGTGTGAGCGCGAGGCCCGGCCGGCGGGCGAGCGAGGCCAGGATGTCGAATTCCTTGCGGGTCAACGACACCGGCCGGGCGTCCACCTGGACCGTTCGGGCCGAGAGGTCGATCCGCAACCCTCCGACGTCGATGACGTCGGAGGGTTGCGGACCCCGCCGCGCCGTCCGCCGCAGCAACGCCTCGATGCGCGCCTGAAGCTCGTCCATCGCGAACGGCTTGACGACGTAGTCGTCGGCGCCCATCCGCAGGCCGACGATGCCGCCGCGCTCCTCGCCCCGTTCGGTGACCACGATGATGCCCAGCTCGGCGCTGCGTTCCCGCAGTGCCCGGCACACGGCGAAACCGTCGCCGTCCGGCAGACCGAGATCCAGTACTACGAGGTCGCAGGGGGCTGCCACGAGCGCCGCGGCACCGTTCGACGCCTGTTCCACCTGATAACCCTGCCGACGCAGCGTCGAACCCATGACCGCGAAGATCCACCGGTCGTCCTCCACGAGCAAGATCCGCATCGCCCCGCCTGTCGTCGTCGCGGTGCCCACCCGCCGCGGGGGCGAGAGCGGGATCGCCGGCGGCCAGGGCGGCCGGCGACGTCGTCGATGCATCTCGTCAGTCCCGAACGACGGGGGGTCGTTCCGCTGCGAATAACAGCCGACAGCGCTGAGCCGGCGCTGATTTCTCGCTGAGGTGGCGATCGGACGGGCGGACGTCGAGGGCGCGAGCCATGGTTGCTCCGCACGGAATACTGTTCGGTGCCGGACTCGCAGTCGAGGCGTCGCGATCGAACTTGAGAGAGTCTTGATCGGCGGCCCGGCTAGCCGAGCGGTGCCGCCTCGGCGGCGCCGATCTCCCGGAACAGCTCGTGTGCCGCCCGCCACCGGGTCTGAGCCGCCGACGGACGGCCCAGCGCCGCGTAGGCGCTGCCGACGGTCATCAACGTGCGGGCGTACGCGAGACGTTGACCTGCCCGGCGTTGGACGCGCAGCGCCTGGCGGCCCTCGACGAGGCACCCCTCGGGATCGCCGAGGCCCAGTCTCGCGGCGGCGAGGCGACTGCGCGCCTGACCGGCCACCAGCCGGTACCCGCCGGCGCGGGCCGCCGCTATCGCACCTGTGGCGTGCTCGTGGGCGCTGTCGAACTCCTTGGCGGCCGCGCTGAGATCGGAGAGCAGCATCAGCGCCTCGACCCGGGCGCGCTCGTTGCCGGTCCGATCCGCCAGGTCACGCACCAGATCGAGCCGGCTGCTCGCCTCCGCCAGTCGGTTCTGCCGCAGCAGTACCTCGGCGAGCGCGGCCTGGGTGACCACCTCCAGCCGGCCGTCCGGCAGTCCCTGGACGATGTCGAGGCCGAGGTGGAGCACCTCCTCGGCCTCCGCGTAGCGTCCCGCGTCACCGTGCACGCGGCCGAGCGTGGTGAGCGAAGCGGCCTCCTCGTGCCGGGCGCCGATCGACCGGCCGACGCGCACCGCCTCCTCCGCTGCCGTCCGTGCCTCGTCGAGCCGGCCGAGCTCGCGGGCCACCAGCGCGAGGTTCTCGCTGGCCACTGCGGCGCCCAGATGTTGGCCGGTGGCACGCAGCAACCTCATCGCCAGTTCGCCGTGCCGCGCGGCCGCGGCCAGTTCGCCCACCTCCTCGCAGGCGGCCGCCAGGTTTGCCAGCGTGCCGGCCTCGGCTCGGCGGTCGCCGATCTCCCGATCGATGACCAGGGCCTGCTCGAACCGGCTGATCGCGGCCCGGGGCCGGCCCAGCTGGGCCAGTGCGATGCCGATGCTGCAGTGTGCCGCCGAGGCCCCGACCTGCCAATCGGCTCGGGCGGCGAGCGCCGCGACCGCCTCGTACTCGGCGCGGGCGGCGCGCAGATCGCCGGTACGCCAGTTCAGCAGTCCCAGGCTTTGTCGCATCACCGCCTCGCCGCGCAGGTCGCCGTCGCGGCGGGCCGCTTTGAGTCCGGTCCGGGCGATCGACCGCCACTGGCTCAGCGGCGTCCGCATGCGGAGGAAGTCGTACAGGACGTGGGCGAGTTGCCACGCCATCCGGTCTCGGCCGTCGGCGGCCGCGTGTTCCAGCGCCGCCACCAGGTTCGCCGTTTCCGCAACGAGCCATTCGCGGGCGTGTGCCTGATCGTCGAGCTCAGGGATCCGTACGCCGGTCGGCGGTGGATCCGGCGGCAGCCGTAGCCGCGACGGGCCGTTCAGCGCGGCACTGGCCCGGGCGACAGCATGCAGGTAGAAGTGCAGCAGCCGGTGCACGGCGGCGGCATTGTCGGCCGCGTCGCCATGTTCGGCGGCGAGCTGTGCTCCGTACTCGAGCAGCAGGTCGTGGCTGACGATCCGGGTTGCCCGGGTGATCCGGATCAGGTGCAGTCGGGCGAGGGTGTCGATGAGCGGTTCGAGGTCGTCGCAGGGCAGGCCGGTCAACGCCGCGGCTGCGGGCACAGCGAGGCCGGCCGGTGCCGGCACCAGCCCGAGCAGCCGGAACACCCGGCCCGCCGGGGGCGGGAGCGCCTGGTACGACAGCTCGAACGCGGCCCGGACGGCGGTGCTGTCGTCACCCTCGACCCGCAGCTGCGCGACCCGGCCCCGCGCGACCAGCTCGTCGAGGTGCCTGCGCACGCTCACGTGCGCCCGGTCGGCCAGGCGGGCGCCGGCGATGCGCAGGGCCAGCGGTAGGTGCCCGCAGATCTCGGCCAACTCCCGAGCAGCGGCCGGGTCGGCGTTGATCCGCTCGGCCCCCGCGGTGCCGACGAGCAGTTCCACCGCGTCGGCGGCCGGTAGGACGTCGAGAGTGAGCCGAGCGGCACCGTCCCGGGCGACCAGGCCGCTGAGCCTGTCCCGGCTGGTCACCACCACCAGGCAGTCCGGGCAGCCCGGAATGAGTGGCCGCACCTGGTCGGCGTCGGCAACGTTGTCCAGTACCAGCAGGACGCGCCGACCGGCGAGCGTCGAACGGTACAGCGCGACCTGCGCGTCCGGCTCGGCCGGTATCCGGTCGGCGGTGACGCCCAGCGCGTCCAGCAGCAGCGGCAGCGCCTCACCGGGGGTCCGGCGTGGACGAGGGTGGAACCCGCGCATGTCCACGAACAGATGTCCGTCCGGGAAGTGGTGGTGGACGTCGTGCGCCCACCGCACCGCCAGGCTGGTCTTCCCGGCCCCCGCTGGGCCGCAGACGACGGCGACCGGTGCCGTCCGCTCCTTGCGCACCTCGTCGAGGACGGCCAGTTCGCGTTGGCGGCCGACGAAGCCGGGTGTGGCCGCCGGCAGTTGCCGCGGCACAACGCCCGTCGGTTCCCGCACCAGTTGGACCGCGGGTTCCGCGGCGGGCTCGGTGCCGGCGAGCATTGCGCGATAGGCCCGCTGGAGCTCCTCGCCCGGCTCGATGCCGAGCCTCTCGACCAGGTTCTCGCGGACCCGACGGAACAGGGTCAGCGCGTCGACCCGACGGCCGCACCGGTGCAGTGCGATGAGCACTGCCAGCGCCAGACGCTCCCGGGCCGGATTGTCAGCGATGAGGTCGGACAGATCGTCGACGATGTCACCGTACCGGCCCAGTCGGAGGTCGAGGTCGGCTCGCAGCTCGACCGCCGCGAACCGTTCCTCGTTCAGCTGCGGGGCGACGAGTTCGTCCAGCCACGGGCCGGCGACGTCCGCCAACGCCGGCCCCCGCCATCGGCGCAGAGCGCGGTCGACCAGCTCACGAGCCCGCTGCGGCTCGCACGTGCGGGCGGACCGCAGGAGATCCCGAAAGTCGTGCAGATCCACCGCGGACCGGTCGACGGTCAGCCGATAGCCGGTCCCCACCCCCACGAGCTGGGCCGTGCGGGACGGCTGGTCGACCGAGTTGAGCAGGGCCCGTAGTCGGGAGACGCAGCCCTGCACCGCGTTCCGAGCCGATGCGGGCGGTGCCGTGCCCCACAGTGCCGTCACCAGGCGGTTGATGGGAACGATGTTTCCGCACTCCAACGCCAGCATGGCCAGCACGGTGCGTTGCTGCGCGGCCGACGGGCCCAGGAGTCGGCTGCCGCGCCACACGCCGACCGGACCCAGCAGCCGGATCTGCAGGCCGTCCTCCACTTGGTCCACGCCCGGTCCGATCCGTAGGAATCCACGTTGCCGGAAATGATCTCACCATCGACGCGCCCTCAACGGCCCATCGACGCCCGGTTTTGAATCAGCCATCCGTGTCGTGGGTAACCTCCCGCCGAGGCGTCTCAACGCTCTCCGGGACCTTGTGTCCACAACGGACGGACCGGCGCGGTGCGCCGCCACGGGTCGCGGCAGCTTCGGTCAAGATCTGTTCAAGAACACCGCCGAAGCCTGGACCCCTGAATTGGTCTCTTGAAACGGTGATGCACGTGGATCTGAGCAGCATCGATGTCCGGAGACGCATCGACGCTGCCGATCCTCCGGACGCCGTCGTCACCACCTCGAAGAGCACCGCCGTGTCAGAACCATCCGGAGCGCACTGGGGGAGCGCCGGGGGTCGATCAGCAGCACGGTCGAGGCGACCCCTGCGGGGTGGTCGACCGAGTAGCCCCCAGTCCCGCCGCGGCGTCGCTCCGGACCCGCGGGTTCGCGCTCGATTCGGGCGCCGACACCGGTAGATCGTCCTCATCGACCAGACCCGAGGAGTACGCATGAACCAGGAAAAGGGACTATCGCGGCGGCAGATCCTCCGCGTTGGTGCCGTGGTGGGATCGACAGTCGCTGTCGTGGCCGTCACGGGCGAGTCGGCATCGGCCGACCCGGGGACGGATGCGGCACAGGCCGGCTCGCGCGGTGAGCTGGCCCGCGTGTCAGCGGTGGCGGCCGGCGGCGCCGTGGTGGGTACGCCGAAGGTGGCGAACCGCACCGCGATCCGGGCCGCGGAGCGTGTCCCGTTCGCCGGCTTCCCGGACGGGATCACCCCACGACCGGGCGACCTGGTCACCGTGACCGACCTGTGGCCCGACCTCGCAGTGGCCGCCGTGCCGGTGGTGCACTGGGTGACCGGAGTGCCGAAGCGCGACGGCAGCGGCTATGCGGTCGCGGGCCAGCGGCTGGCCGCCTCGCCGTTGCTCGACAAGCGGACCGCACGGCGTGTGCGGGTCTGTGTCCTGGACACAGAACTGGCCGACGCCCAGGTCCTCGCGGTCGTCCCGGCCTGAGCTGGTGCCGATGATCGACGCAACGGTGCGGATCGTCGCGGCGGCTGTCCTGCTCTACACGGCGGGTCAGAAGCTCGCCGCGCCCATCGCCTTCCGTCGCACGCTCGTCGCGCTCAGGATGCCGCGTCCGCGCGTCCTGGCCCTGCTGGTCAGCGGCGTGGAGCTGGTCACCGCGGTCCTCCTGCTGACCGCACCGCGCTCCTGGGTGACCGCGGGCCTGGTGGTCGCGCTCGGCGCGTCGTTCGCAGGCGCGGCGTCGATCGCGCTGGCACGGGGCGCCTCGGTGCGCTGTGCCTGCTTCGGCGGCAGGTCCGAGGCGAAGCTCGGTTGGACGCAGCTCGCGCTGCTCCCGATCTGGCTCGCCGTCGCCTGGACGGCGCACCGCGACTCATCGGATCTGCTCGTCGGTCCGGACGCCGTCGCGGTGACGGCGCTGGTGCTGTGCCTGGCGACCGTCGTCCGTCAGCTGTTGCCTCTGGCCCTGCGGAGCTGGAGCTACCTCAAAGTGTTGGAGAGTCAATGGGCTTCCTCTGGGTCGTCGTCGCCGCATTGAGCGTGCTGATGGGGATCTGCGTGTTGGCGCTGATCGACCAATATCAAACCCTCGAACTGATCCGTACGTCCCTCAAGCTCGAAGACAACCCGTCGCCGATCCCGATCCCGATGGACGACTCGATCAGGCCCTCCCTGGTCGGGCTCCCGGCACGGCTCGATGCGCAGCCGCATCTCGCGCTGCTCTTCCTGTCCGTGTCCTGCACGACCTGCCGGTCGATCGCGGAGGGCCTGCGCCGCAAAGACCTGGAACTGGTGTGGATCGTCCTGCAGCAGGCGCATTCCGAGCAGGAGGGCCGCGCCTGGCTCGAAGGACTGAACATGCCGATCGACCGGGCGACCATCGATGTCGACGAGAACGTCGCACGGGCGATCGGCATCGACACCGTCCCGTCGGTGGTCCTCTACCGCTCGGGTGAGGCCTTCCTGGCCCAGACACTGCCCTCATTCCGGCAGCTGCAACCGCTGTTGAACCCCCGCACCGTCCCGTCCCGCCTGCCCGTCGCCAAGGAAGGAACCGTACGGCTATGACCGATCAGATGGAGTGTGTGACACCGACCGAGACGGCGGTGCTCACCGACCGCCGCCCCAGCCGCCGATTCGCGCTCATGGGCGCGGCCTCCGCGGTCGTCGCCGGCCTGGCCACCGTGCTGAAGGCCTCCCCGGCGGTGGCCGACTGCCTGGGGTCGCCCTGCTGCTCGCTGGCCAGCTGCACCCGGTGCCACTACGCGGTCGAACCCGATCGCTACACCTGCCCGTCAGGCTATTACCGCACATTCTGGACCTGCACCAGCGGCGGCCGCACGTACGGCTGCGGTGAGTGCAGCAAGAGCAAGACCTCGTGCTGGTCCGGTCCCTTCGCCTGCTCGATCTGGTACGTATGGTAGTTCTGTGGACGATCGCGCTCGCCGCGGTGGCGGGCTTCGCCCAGCTCTTCAGCCCTTGAGGCCAGTCCTTCATCGGAGTCATCCGCCCCTTCGTGCAAGGGGACTCGTCCCGTCTCGTCCGAAGCGGTCTGCGCTTCGTCGCCGTGCTGTCCGTCGCGCACATCGCCATGGCGGGCTTCGTCACCGCGTCGCTGTACCAGGTCGGCACACTGTTCGCCGGGCGGCTCGACGCCCAGCTCACAGCGGGGCTGTGCCTCGTGGCGGCACTGGTGGCGGCGTGCTTCGACGTACACGCGATTCGGACGGACTCGTACGCCCCCGGGCTTCGTCGACAGACGTCCAAGGAGCTGGGCCATCGGGAGAACATCCCGTGGTGGGTTCCGCCGATGATCTGGGGTCTGGACACCGGGCTCATGTGGAGCACGTTCCGGGTGTCGGCGACGACCTGGGTGGTGCTGGTGGCGGCGTTGCTCAACGTCGCTCCGCAGTGGAGCGGGCTGGTGTTCGGCGGCGCGTTCACCGGTCCACTGGTCGTGGCGATTCTCGCCGGTCGTGGAAGCGTGAGTGACCTGGGGCGTCCCGGGCCACGGCGGCTGGTGCAGTCCGCGGCGGTCGCCACGGCGTTGCTACCGGCCATGGTGGTGATCGTGACGTCCGCGATCTGAGGTTCGGTCGGGGCCCGACATGGGCCCCGGCCGAACCGGCGCGACCCCGTCCACACCCCGCGACCGCTCCGCGACTCCGGCTTTTGCCCGCGACCACGGGTACGGTTTCTGTGCTCGACAAGCACCGACACCGATGGCACGCCGTCGGGGCGGCAACGACCGGCCCGGTGGCGACGGAGCGTGGAAGGGAGCGCGGGTGGCGCAGCCGAGAGCACTCGTGGTTCGGGGCGGCTGGGAGGGGCACCAGCCGGTCAAGGCGACGGAGTTGTTCATCCCCTTCCTTGAACGGAGCGGCTATGCCGTACGGGTCGAGGAGTCGACGGAGATCTACGCCGATGCCGCCGAGATGGCCGCCACCGACCTGGTCGTGCAGTGCATGACGATGTCGCAGATCACCGCGGACGAGGTGGCGGGCCTGAGCGCGGCGGTCATCGCCGGTACGGGCTTCACTGGCTGGCACGGCGGGATCGTGGACGCGTTCCGCGCGTCGTCGGAGTACCTGCATCTGGTGGGCGGCCAGTTCGCGACCCACCCCGGTAAGGAGCCGTGCGAGCGTCACGGCGGCCCGGAGGACAACTTCCTGCCGCACACCGTGCGCATC
Source organism: Micromonospora sp. NPDC049004 (assembly GCF_040649315.1). Taxonomy (NCBI): domain Bacteria; kingdom Bacillati; phylum Actinomycetota; class Actinomycetes; order Micromonosporales; family Micromonosporaceae; genus Micromonospora; species Micromonospora sp. NPDC049004. The sequence continues at coordinate 510,875 of NZ_JBEZFG010000003.1, read as the reverse complement.
ACCGACCTCGGCCGGGAGCATCCGATCACCGCGGGAATCGAGGACTTCGACCTGGTCACCGAGCAGTACTGGGTGCTGCACGACGACCTGATCGACGTCCTGGCCGTCACCACCCACCCCACGCGGGCGTGGCATCCATGGCACCGGCCGGTCACCTCGCCGGCGATCTGGACCCGGCGCTGGGGTGCCGGGCGCGTCGTCGTGACGACACCGGGGCACAGCCTCGACGTGCTGGAGCACGCGGACGTTCGTACCGTCATCGAGAGGGGGATGGTGTGGGCGAGCCGCACCGCGTCGGCATCGTAGGTCTCGGGGTCATCTCCCGCGCGTACCTCGACACCCTCGCGAACCACCCGGCCGTGAGCATCGTCGCGCTGGCCGACCTCGACGCCTCCCGGTCGGCCGCGGCGGCGGCCGCGATCCCCGGCGCCGAGTCGATGGGCGTCGAGCGTCTGCTCGCTCGCCCGGACGTGCAGACGGTTCTCAACCTCACGATCCCCGCGGCGCACGCCGAGATCTCACTCGGCGCGATCGAGGCGGGCAGGAACGTGTACGTCGAGAAGCCTCTGGCCGTGACGATCCCGGACGGTCGCTCGATCATCGAACGTGCCTCCTCGGCGGGCGTCCACGTCGGGTGCGCGCCGGACACCGTCCTGGGCACCGGTACGCAGACGGCGCGGGCGGCGATCGACGGGGGGCTCATCGGACGCCCGCTGTCGGCGACGGCTGTGATGGTCACACCGGGGCACGAGCGCTGGCATCCCCACCCCGACTTCTACTACGCCCCGGGCGGGGGGCCGTTGCTGGACATGGGGCCGTACTACATCACGGCGCTGATCCACCTGCTCGGGCCGGTTCGCGCGGTCGTCGGAGCGGCCAGCCGCCTGCGCGCCGAGCGTGTCATCGGCTCGGGTCCCCGAAACGGCCAGCGCATTCCGGCGCAGGTGGACACTCACGTGACAGGTGTGCTTGAGCATGCCAACGGAGCGCTCTCCACCATCACCACGAGCTTCGACGGCGTCGCGACGACTGCCGCGCCGATCGAGGTGCACGGAGAGACCGGCACGCTCGCCGTACCCGATCCGAACACCTTCGACGGGGACGTTCGCGTCTTTCCGCTGGGCGGCACCGGGTGGCGCGTTCTCGAACCGCGGGCCGGTTACGTCGAGGGCTCCCGCGGCATCGGGCTGATCGATCTGGTCAGCGCCGACGGTCAACGGTCGCCCCGCGCCGGCGGCGACGTCGCTCTGCACGTCCTCGAAACGATGACCTCGCTGCTCGCCTCGGCGGCCGAGGGCCGGCGGATCGAGCTGACGACTGTGGTGCAGCGGCCGGCGCCGGTTCCGCTCACTCCGGTGCACGACTGGACGGAAAGCAACGCGTACGGACGCTGACGTGCGCCGTACGGTCCGGCTGACATCCCCGCGCGCGGCAGGCGCGGACGACCGCCACGGCTGGCGATCCGGCGGCCGGCCCTCGGCCGAATCACCCTGTGTGACCAGGATGGACAGACGGTTCCCAAGACCTTACAGTTCGCCAACTGGTTCAGCTTCATCACGGGGGATGCGATGGCGCCGGATAGATCAATGCTGCCCACATCACGTTCAGGTTCGCACCGTGCCGCGGCGGCACTGCTGAGCGGTGCCCTGGTCGTCTCGGTCCTGGTGGCCCCGCCCGATGCGGTGGCCAAACCGAAACCGCACCTGTCGGCCCAGCAGGAGGCGCTGGATTCCGACGGCGGGCCCGCCACCGGGCGGGCGTGGCCGGCAAAGGCGGCGCGCAACGCCCAGCTCGCCGCTCCGGTGTGGCCGAAACCCGGCCGGGCAACAGTCACGCTGCCCGAAGCAGGCGTGGGCCAGCGGCAGAGCGCCGCCCCCGCCGTGCGCGCCGGCGCCCTGCCCGTCACGGTGCGCCGGGCCGGCGGGCCGCGCGGAGAGCGGACCGGCGCGGTGGCGGTCGAGCTGCTCGACCGTTCCGCAGTGCCGCAGCAGTGGCGTGACGGCCTGCTGATGCGCGTCAGTGGCACCGCCGCGAAGACCGAGGGCGACGCGGCAGCCGGTTCCGGCGCCGCAGCGGTCTCGGTGGACTACCGCGAATTCCGCAACGCCATCGGCGGCAGCTGGTCGTCCCGGCTGCGCCTGTGGCAGGTGCCCGAATGCGCCCTGCAGGACCGGCCGGCGCCCGGCTGCGTCGCCACGCCGATGCCGTCGGTCAACAAGGACGGCCAGGTGAGCGCGGAGGTGCCCGTGCCGGTGGCGGCGCCCGGCGCCCGTTCCGCCGGCTCCACTCTCGTCGCGCTCGCGGCAGGTGCCGCCGGGTCTGAGGGCGACTACACCGCCACCTCGCTCACACCGTCAGCCACCTGGTCCGCAGGCGGTGCGACGGGCGACTTCAACTGGTCGTATCCGATGAAGATGCCCCCGGCGATCGCCGGCCCGGTGCCGACGTTCTCCCTCAGCTACTCGTCGGCAGCGATGGATGGCAAGTCCGGCGTCGACAACAACCAGCCGACCTGGGTCGGTGAGGGATTCGACCTGTGGGGCGGCTACATCGAGCGCAAGTACGTCGGCTGTGGCGAAGACATGACCAACAGCAACAGCAGCAAGAAGACCGGTGACCAGTGCTGGCGGTCGGACAACGCCACCCTGTCGTTGAACGGGCGCGGCTCCGAGCTGGTGTACGAGGCCGGCAAGGGCTGGCGTACCCGCAGCGAGGACGGTTCGAAGATCGAGAAGGTCACCGGCGGCAGCAACGGTGACGACAACGGGGAGTACTGGAAGGTCACCACGCCCGACGGTGTCCAGTACTTCTTCGGCCTGCACGGCCTGCCCGGCCAGTCGGCCAAGACCAACTCGACGTGGACCGTGCCGGTGGCCGGGAACCAGAGCGGCGAGCCGTGCCACAGCAGCTCCTTCACCGGCTCGTTCTGCAACCAGGCCTGGCGGTGGAACCTCGACTACGTGGTCGACCCCCGTGGCAACACGATGTCCTACTGGTACGGCACCGAGACCAACTACTACGGGCGCAACGCCACCAACACCGACAAGGCGTCCTACATTCGGGCCGGCACGCTCACGCGCATCGACTACGGCACGTGGGACCGGGGCTCCGCCGACCGGTCCGTGACGCCGACCGCCCAGGTGCTCTTCACCACTGCCGACCGCTGCGACGCCGACTGCGGCACGCACGACGCGGCGCATTGGAAGGACGTGCCGTGGGACCAGGAGTGCACCGCCGCCGCGGCGAACTGCAAGGAGAACTACTCACCCACCTACTGGTCGACGAAGCGACTGTCGAAGATCACCACCCAGGTCTGGGACACCACCAAGACCACCCCGGCCTGGCAGGGCGTGGACTCCTGGACCCTCACGCACACCTATCCGGCAGTCGGTGACGGCAGCGACCACGCCGGCATGTGGCTGAGCGCGATCGCGCACACCGGCCTGGCCGGCACGGCGGTCAGCATGCCGCCCGTGACGTTCGAGCCGGTGGCTCTGCGCAACCGCGTGCTGACGTCGAACAACACCACCAACAACCGGATGCGCATCGGCAACATCGTCACCGAGACCGGTGCCAAGATCCAGGTCACCTACAGCCTTCCGGACTGCTCGTCGGGCAACCTCCCCGCGACGACCTACGACAACACGAAGCGGTGCTATCCCGTCATCGGCGCCGACCCGTACGACCCGGACGGCCCGGACATCACCGAGTGGTGGCACAAGTACGTGGTCACCCAGATCTCCGAGTCCGACCTGATGGTGATGGTGAACGGCACCGACCACGGGCAGCCGGTGAAGAACACCTTCTACACCTACGTGGGCACGCCGGCCTGGCACTACGCCGACGACGACGGCCTGGTCAAGCCGAAGCGCAAGACGTGGAGCCAGTTCCGGGGGTACGCGACTGTCGAGACCCGAACCGGCGACGCGCCGAACCAGACGCTGACCCGCACCACGTACCTGCGCGGCATGCACGGAGACCGCGCGACCATCTCGGGCGGCTCGCGGACCGTCCCGGTCGGCGCGTCGCTGGGCAGCGAGACGGTGTACGACGAGGACCAGTTCGCCGGCCTGGTCCGCGAGCAGGTGACCTACAACGGCGTCAGCACCAAGCCGGTCAGCAAGACCGTCAACGTGCCCTGGATGTCACCCGCACTGGCCTCCCGCACGATCAACGGGGACACGGTCACCGCCCGGTTCACCCGGACGATGACCACCTACTCGGCCACCGCGCTCGGGGTGGACGGGGCCAAGGGATGGCGCACCACCCGGTCGGAGTCCCGCTTCGACGACACCTACGGCACAACGACCTGGACCCAGGAGGACGGGGACACGGCGAAGACCGGCGACGAGAAGTGCACCACGTACAGCTACAACCGCAACACCGCCGCGAATCTCGTCGAGACCGTCAAGCAGACCACAGTCACGGCGCTGGCCTGCGGGGTGGCGCCGGCCGGGCCCGACGACGTCATCTCGGACGAGCGGAGCTACTACGACGGCGCGACGAGTGTCGGCACCGCCCCGACCAAGGGGCTGGTGACCAAGGTGGAGAGCCTGAAGGACTGGTCGAGCGCCAGCGGCACGGTCTGGCGGGTCAGCAGCGAGTCCGCCCATGACGCCTTCGGACGGCTGACCCGAAGCACCGACGATCGGGGCAACGTCACCACAAAGGCGTACCTACCGGCTTCCGGTGGACCGCTGCGGAAGCTGACCACGACCACCGCGGACCCCAACGGCGGCAGCGGCTGGGTCAGCACCATCGAGTCGGAGCCGTACCGGGGTTCGCCGGTGCGTACCACCGATCCCAACGGGCGGGTCACCGACATCGAGTACGACGCTCTCGGCCGTACCGCACAGGTCTGGAAGATCGGCTGGGCGAAGGCCGACCACCCGAACAGCCCTTCGGCGCGATACGACTACACCTTCGCCGCGGCGCGGAACGCCTACCCCTACACCACCAGCCGGACGTTGCACGCGGGCGGCGGGTACACCACGTCCTACCAGATCTTCGACGCGCTGCTACGGGCCCGACAGGTCCAGACGGCGGCCGTGGGCGGTGGTCGGGTCGTGACCGACACCCTGTACGACAAGGCCGGCCGGGCGGTCACCACCTACTCGGCCCACGCCGAACCGGGCACGCCGTCGGGCGCGCTCTGGTGGGAGCCGGAGTGGTCTGTTCCCGCGCTGACGAAGACCGTGTTCGACGGCGCCTCCCGGGCCACCGACCAGATCTTCTTCGGCACCGACGGGGTGACGAACCTGGTGGAGAAGTGGCGCACCACCACCGAGCACCTCGGTGACGCCACGACCGTCACTCCGCCCTCAGGAGGCGTACCGACCACGACCGTGGTGGACGCCCTGGGTCGTACCGTCGAACTTCGCCAGCTCGGGTCCAGCACGGTGACGACGCGCTACGCCTACGACCGCAAGGGAGAGCTGCGTACCGTCACCGATTCGCTGGGCAACGAGTGGCGGTACACGGTTGACATCCGGGGGCGCAAGACCGCCACCACCGATCCGGACAAGGGCACGAGCCTGAGCGAGTACAACGACTACGGCGACCTGGTGAAGAGCACCGACGCCCGTGGTGAGGTACTCGTCTACGAATACGACAAGCTCGGCCGCAAGATCGGCATGTACGACGACCTGATCTCGGCCGGCACGAAGCGGGCCGAGTGGAAGTACGACCGGCTGTACACCGGTCAGACATTGCGGGGCCAGCTGGGCCAGAGCATCCGCTACGAGCCCGCGGGTTCGGCGAACGCGTACACCTACCGGGTGAACGGCTACAACGACCGCTACCAGCCCACCGGTGCGCAGTACGTGGTTCCGGGCGTGGAAGGCACCGGCATCGCCGGAACGTACAACTACGGCTTCGGCTACTCGCCCTACACGGGCGACGCGACCTCGGTGACGCTGCCCGGCGCCAACGGGTTGACCACCGAGACGGTGACCACCCGGTACGACGCCACGACAGGTCTGCCCAGCGGACTGGACACCAACCTGATCAACGTGGGCGCCTACGTGATCGGCCAGCAGTACACCGCCTACGGCGAGCCGACGGTCACCACCCGGAAGATCAACGGCGGGGTCTACGTCGAGGACGCGGCGTACTACGACCTGACCACCCGCCGGCTCGAGCGGTACAAGGTGCAGCCCGAGACGGCAGCCGGAACGGTGCAGGACACGAGCTATGGCTACGACGCCGCCGGGAACATCCTCGCGGTCGCGGACGCGCCGCAGGTGGGTTCGGCGGACAGCCAGTGCTTCGGCTACGACTCGCTGCGCCGGTTGACCTCGGCGTGGTCGCCGAAGGCCGGGGTCGCCTGCGCGACGGCGCCTTCGACGGCGAACCTGGGCGGCCCGGCCCCGTACTGGCACGAGTGGAAGATCGACGACATCGGCAACCGTCGTACCGAGACCGTGCACACCGCAGGCGGTGACACGGTCCGCACCTACGGGGTGCCCGCCAGCGGCAAGGACCAGGTCCGCCCGCACGGATTGGATTCGGTGAGTACTGCCATCAACGCCGGCGCCGCGGTGACGACCCGGTACGGATACGACAGCACCGGCAACATGACCTGTCGCCCGACGGGTACCACCGCCAACACCTGCGACGCGGCCTACACCAACTCCCAGGCGTTGAGCTGGAACAGCGAGGGCAAGCTGGCCAGCGTGAGCACTGCTGGTCAGTCCGTCGAGTCGAACGTGTACGACGTCGACGGCAACCGGCTCGTCCGCCGGGACGCCACCGGCACCACCCTCTACCTGCCGGGCCAGGAGATCCGGCGGGCCAGCAACTCGACGACGTCCGCCGTCCGGTACTACACCTTCAGCGGCCGGACCGTGGCCAGCCGGGACGCCAACGGACTGACCTGGCTCTACTCCGATCACCAGGGCACTCAGCAGGTCAGCGTCGACGTGCTCAGCCAGCAGGTCTCCGTCCGGCGGCAGACCCCCTACGGCGATCCCCGTGGCAGCCAGCCACAGTGGCGCAACTCGAAGGGTTTCGTCGGCGGCGACAAGGACCCGACCGGCATGACCCACATCGGCGCCCGCGACTACGATCCCGGCCTCGGCCGCTTCGTGTCGGTGGACCCGGTCCAGGACCTCAAGGACCCGCAGCAGTTCCACGCCTACGCGTACGCGAACAACTCGCCGGTGACGGCCTCCGACCCGACGGGCACCATCCCGGAGGGCGTCTCGATGCAGGAGTACCAGCAGGACATCCTGCATGACGTCGAGAACCGCAAGCGGCTGGCTCGGGATCCCGTGCTCAACGGCTGGGGTGGACGTCGTCCACCGCGACTGACCAAGACGAAGGACTGGGAGAAGCAGTATCGCAAGGTCGTCGGGGCGACGATGTGGCGCAACCCGAGTGGTCCGGCGGCGTGGCTGCTGATGGCCGTCGAGTCGGCCCAGGAGGCGGACATCGACCCGCGGTGGCTGCTCGCGGTGCTGATGGCCGAGGTCGGCAACTCCGAGAAGTACGCGTCGATCGACCAGAACGTGCAGGCGGCCAGCGTGGTGGCCGACAAGTTGGGCATCTACGGCCCGTTGAAGGAGTTCGTCGGCAACGTGACGGGCTTCAAGAAGGGTGAGCAGGCGAACCCTCCGTCGATCGGTTGGGGCAACATCCAGCAGGAAGCGTTCGAGCAGACCAAGACGAATCACCCGGAGGCCCTGGGCGACCTCGACTGGTCCTCGCTGATCTGGCACAACGACCTCTCCATCAAGGTGACGGCGTACCGGCTGAAGGACACCACCGCCATGGCGGAGCGGACCGCCACCGCCGGAATGAAGGAGAAGTGGACGCCGCAACAGGTGGGTGCCGGGATCTACAACGTCGGCGAGCGCAACTACAACGACGCTGTGGGGCAGGGTGGTGATCTGGGCCCGCGGGCGACGGTCTACGCCACGAGCATCGGTCGCTACTATCAGACGGCCGATCGGCTGGTCTGTTACTCCGGAGTGTTCACGTGTTCCTGACGTCGGTGCCCCGCCGGGCTCTGCTCGCGGTGACGGCCACGCTGCTGGCCGTCACCACGGCGGGCTGCGGCGACGACGGCAACGAGACCCAGCGGTACGCCGACCGCGTGCGGGTGGAGGGATTCACGCTGGTCAAGACGGCGTACTCGAACGGCGAAGGTCGGTCCTACCTCGGGCCGGCCGGCGAGGGCGTGCCCGCGGTCACCGCGCCGGGGCTCACCCTGAGCCCCGGCGGCACGGACCTGTCGTACCTGTTCTACGACTACCTGGCCACCGGCCAGGGCACCGACTCGGACACCGGCACCTGTCGGGTGACGGTGTACGAGATCCGGGACCGAACCAAGGCCGTGGACTACCTCGATGACGACCTGAACAGCAGCCAACAGCAGTCGGTGCGTGCGGGCACGTCGAGGGTCGTGCAGATCGACGTGCTCTGCGACGCGCAGGCCGACAAGTGACCCGGTGCGGGCCGGCGGGAAGCCGCCGGCCCGCACCGTTGGTCAGCGCACGGTCCGCCGCTGTCAGGGGGCCCAGGGGGCGGCGATGGTCCAGGTGCTGTCGGCCGCCCAGAGGGTGGGCCTGTTGTAGGCGTCACCGCCCGCGCCGTTACTGAGCCAAACCTCCGAGTTGTAGTGCCGGAGGTACTTGCCCCGGAAGTTGTACGACTCCAGCGACACGCCGCTTCCGGTGAGCCCCACGCGGGCGCACCAGGTGGCGTCGGCCCGCAGGAGCGCTGACCCGTCGTTCGGCGAGTTGCGGACCCGGGAGTCCTGGTGCCGCAGGTACTGACCGGGATAGTTGACCGACTCGAAGGAGTAGCAGGCGCCGTCGGCCAGGCCGGGCCGGATGGTGTACGTCGCGTCGTTCTTGAGCAGCGCCGAGCTGCCCGCGTCGACCACCTCCGTGTACGCCAGGCTGTTCTGGTGCCGCAGGTACCGGTTGGTGTAGCCGGGAGTGGTGACCTGCAGGGAACGCCGGGTGTTGACCGGCAGCGCGACGGGCGCGGAGCTGCCGATCGTCCGGGAGGCGTTGATGAGGGCGGTGTTGGCCGCGCGGACGCGAGCCTGGTCCATCTTGACCACCCGCCGGTCGTACGTGAGGAAGCCGTTCAACTCCCCCTCCTGGTCGGCGATCTCGGTGTAGATCGAGGCGCTGAGTCCCTTGCCGAGCATCAGGTTCTGCGCACCCTCCACCAGTCCCACGTACCGGTCGGTGAGCGCGGCGGAGGTGGGCTGCCACTCGTAGGCGAAGAACTGCCCGTTCGGGCTGTACTCGTGGCCCGGGGTGTGCAGGCCCAGGCCGCCGAACTCGCCGAGCACCGCGATCCGGCTACTCGATGGCGAGGGGGAGTCCGGGCCCAGGTACACGTGCCAGTCGTCGATGTCGCCGTTGCCGGGGTCACCGAGGGACTGGCAGCAGTTGTGCCCGCTGTGCGGGTTGACCAGTCGGGTGGGGTCCTGATTCTTGATGTTCTGCGCCACGCGGCGGGTGTCGGCCAGGGTGCGCTCGCCCCAGCCCTCGTTGTAGGGCGTGTAGGCGACGACCGCGGGGGAGCTGCGGTGCTCGTCGACGATCTCGCGTGCCTCGCTCTCGAACTGCGCCTGCTGGGCGTCGGTGGGGTCGATGTTCTGCGCGGTCAGCGACGGGATGTCCTGCCAGACCAGCAGGCCGAGCCGGTCGGCGTGATAGAACCAGCGCTGCGGTTCGACCTTGATGTGCTTGCGCACCATGTTGAAGCCCAGGTCCTTGTGCTTCTGCAGGTCGAAGGCGAGCGCGGCGTCCGTCGGCGCGGTGTACAGGCCGTCCGGCCAGAAGCCCTGGTCGAGGGTGCCGACCTGGAAGACGAACTGGCCGTTGAGCTTCGGTCGCAGCACCCCGTTGACCATGCCGGTGGTGATCTCGCGCATTCCGAAGTAGTGGAGGGTCTGGTCGACAGTCGCGCCGCCGGCGTTGCGCAGGCGGATCCGCAGGTTGTAGAGGAACGGATCGTCGGGTGACCAGCGGCGGGCGTTGGGCACCGGGACGCTGAACTCGGTGAAGCCGCCGGTGGCGGAGCCGACGACGGTGGCGCCGTCGAGCGCCTCGGCGAGCACGCTGTGCCCGCTCACGTCGCCCCGGGTGAAGACCCGGACCCGCAGGGTGTTGGTGCTCAGGTTCGGGTAGACGTCCACGCTGCTGATCGACGCCGCCGGAACCGGCTCCATCCACACCGTCTGCCAGATACCGGAGCTGGGCGTGTAGAAGATCCCGCCGGGCTGCTTGGTCTGCTTGCCGATCGGGGGCAGGCTGCCGTTCTGCCGGGTGTCGGTGGGATCCCACACCTTCACCACGATCTCGTTCGCGCCGCCGTTGAGTTGCGGGGTCACGTCGAAGGTGAAGGCGTCGTAGCCGCCGGTGTGCGCGCCGACCCGTACGCCGTTGACCCAGACCGTGCTCTGCCAGTCCACCGCGCCGAAGTGCAGCAGGGTCCGCCGGCCCGACCAGTTGGGCGGGACGGTGACGGTGCGTCGGTAGAACAGGTAGTTGCGGTTGTCGTTGGCGGCCCGCTGGACACCGGAGAGTGCGCTCTCGACGGGGAACGGCACGTTGACCCGCTCGGGCAGATCGGTGTTGAACTGCGGGGCGTCGTCGGTGCCGGACTGGCGCAGCTGCCACTCCCCGTTGAGGTTGAGCCAGTCCGGTCGCGTCATCTGTGGTCGCGGGTACTCCGGCAGGGGCGTCCCGGCCAGCGCCTGGCTGGTCCACGGGGTGGTCAGTGGCGGCGTCTTGGCCGGGGCGGCCCGCACCGGTCGGGCCGGTGCGGCGAACACGCCGACGACGAGGGTGAGGATGAGCAGTAGGGGCAGGGCGGGGCGGGCGGGGACCTGACGTGTCATGCCGTCTCCGAGGGGCGGGTCGCCGCGGGCCGTGCAGCTGAGCCCGCAGCGCGCGGGCGGTGGGCATCGGGTGGCTTCTCGAACGCGGACGGCGGATGTCGGCGGGATTCCCACCCACAGGCAATGGTGATCCGATCGACATCCATCACCACCCGTACAACGTTATAGAGGCACCTCGACCACTCAGTCAATTGCCGGCGGTCAATGGCAGCGCCAGACCGGGCCGTGACCGGTACTTCGGGGCACCTCAGCGCAGCGCGGCGAGCTTGGCCTCGATCGCGCCGGTGCCGGCCTCCCGCAGGGACACGACGATGTCCAGCGCCTGCTGCCAGGCCACGCGGGCCGGGCCGGCGTCGCCTGCGGCGAGGTGAGCGTCGCCGAGGCTCACCAACGCATCCGCCTCCAACCGTCGATGACCGATCTCGCGACGCAGGCGCACGGCGTGCTCGTGGCAGGTGACCGCCTCCGTGAACGCGTCGAGCTGCAGGTGGGCGTGCCCGAGACTGGCCCACGTGATCGCCTGGCCGAGGACGTTGTCGACCGACGTGAACAGGGCCAGTGCCTGATCGCAGCTCTCGATCGCGGCGTGGTGGTCACCGAGCTGACCGTGCGACCAGCCGACCGCGTTCAGCGCGAAGGCCTGGCCGGTGACGTGTCCGGCCTGCCGGTGCAGGCGCAGCGCCTCCAGCGCGTGGGCGAGGGCCTGCTCGGGACGCCCGGTCCGATCATGGATCCACCCGAGGTTGAGCTCGACCCGGGCCTGCCCGGCGAGGTCGCCCAGCCGCCGGTACCTGTCGTACGCCAGCTCCAGGTGGCGCTGCGCGTCGGCGTACTGCGCAAGCGCGATGTCGGCGAAGCCGAGCACCCCGTGGGCGTACGCCTCGGCCCGGTCGTCGGCCAGCCGGACGGCCGCCGACAGCGCCGCCCGCAGGCTGCTGGTCCAGTCCTGGAAGTAGCCGCGCTGGTTGAGGTAGGTGGTGATCGCCCAGGCGAGGTGACACGTGTGGCGGTCGAATCCGTGGTCGCTCGCCAGCCGCAGGGCCGAGAGCAGCACCGGGTGCTCGTCGGTGAACCACCACATTGCGGCGTCGCGATCGGCCAGCGCCACCGGCGCGACCCCGGGCCCGGGCGGGTCGATCGCCAGCCGGTCCCGCTGCGGATAGAGCAGCTCGTCGGCGGCGTACGCGACGGACAGGTAGTGGTCGAGCAGGCGGGAGCGGGCGGCGTGACGACTCGCCTCGCTGTCCTCGGCCGCCGCCAGCTCGGTGGCGTACGCGCGCAGCAGATCGTGGTACGTGAACCGTCCCGGGCGGTGCTCGGTGAGCAGGTGGGCCCGAGTCAGCTCGGCCAGGTGGCGGTGGGCCTGCGCGAGCGTGATCCCCGCGATGCTGGCCGCCGCCGCGACGGCGAAGTCCGGGCCCGGATGGACGCTCAGCAGACGGAACAGCCGGGCGGTGGGCTCATCGAGGGTCCGGTACGACCACGACATGACCAGCCGCAGGTCGGTGACCGGTTCGCCGCCGTCGAAGGCATCCAGGCGCCCGGCCACCGGGCGCAGACTGGCCGCCAGGTTCATCAGTCGAAATCCACTGTGGATGGCCGCCCGGGCGGCGACGACGGACAGCGCCAGGGGCAGCCCGGCGGAGGCGCTGACGATGGCGTCCACGGCCTCGGGCTCTGCGGTGACGCGCTCCGCGCCGAGGCGTCGGGTCAGCAGTTCGCGGGAGTCGGCCCCGGACATGACGTCCAGGGTGATCGGATCAGCGCCGTTCACACTGACCAGACCCAGGAACTGGTCCCGACTGGTGACGAGGACGAAGCAGCCCGGAGCGCCCGGCAGCAGCTGGCGTACCTGGTCGGCATCGCCCGCGTTGTCGAGGACCACCAGCACCCGCCGGCCGCCCAGCAGACTGCGATATCGAGCGACCTGCTCATCCAAGGCCGTCGGCGGACGGGCGTCCGGTCCCGCGAGCGCGTTGACGAATCCGGCGAGCGCCGTGCTCGGGCTGACCGGGACGCCACCCGGGTCGAAGCCGCGAAGGTTGACGTAGAGCTGGCCGTCGGGAAACTGCGCGGCGACGCGATGAGCCCAGTGCACCGCGAGCGCGGTCTTGCCCACCCCGGCGGTGCCGGAGATGATCGCGAGACCCATCGCGGTCGGCTGATCCGCCGCTCGGGCCAGAATCCCGTCGAGGCGGGCCAGCGCATCGGCGCGGCCGACGAAGCCGAAGCCGTCCGCCGGCAACTGCGCCGGAACGCCGCTGGTGGCGGCAGGGGTCGGCGTACCGGAGAGGAACCGGTCCCGTCGGACCCCGCGCAGGCCGAAGGCGTCGGCCAGCAACAGCATCGTCGCGGGTCGCGGTCGCGCGATCCGTCCCGCCTCAAGGTCCCGGAGATGCCGGACCGACAGCCCTGTCTTCGCGGCCAGATCCTCCTGCGTCAGCGCGCTGTGACGCCGCAGCTCCTGTACGGCCTCCCCGAACACGGGGATCACGGTATCGACGGCTTTCAGTGCGGGCAATCGGCCATACGACGCATGTGATCGGTCGGTGGTGACAGCGGATCTGCCGGAGGAGGTCCGCGATCGCCGTCACCGTCGGTCGTGCGCGCCTCTCGTATGGACGATCTTGCCCGATTCGAGATCACTCACCGTGGTCGATGTGGACACCCCCTCGTTTGAGCCCTACAGTCTCGCCACCGGTTCACGTTCAATCACGGGGGTTGAGATGGTGCCTGGCCGCTCGATGCTGCCTGCCTTCTTTCTGAGACGTTCCCGATTCACCGCCGCCAGCGTCGCAGCCGTGGTCGTGGGTTCCCTGCTCATCGCGCCGTCATCCGTCGAGGCGGCGGCGCCCGCCGCGGAGCCCGCCAACCCGTCGGTCGCACCGGACGCCGCGTCGGCCGTCGCCCAGGCGAAGCGTTCCGGCCGTCGGGTGGAGGTCGCCGACGCCCGTACCGAGCTGACGCAGGTCTTCGCGAACCCGTCCGGCGGTTTCACGTCGGAGTCGGCGGTCACGCCGCAGCGGGTCCGCCGTACGGACGGGTCGTGGGCGCCCGTCGACCTGACGCTGCGAGCCGGGGCGGGAGACTCGCTGCGTCCGGTCGCCTCGGTGGCCGACGTGCGGTTCTCCGCCGGCGGCAAGGGCCCGGCGGTGACGCTGGTCCGACAGGGGAAGTCGCTGACCCTGTCCTGGCCGGGTGGGCTGCCGAAGCCGACAGTCAGCGGGGACTCGGCCACCTACCCGGAGGTGCTACCGGGCACGGATCTGGTGCTTCGGGCCACCCGGAGCGGCTTCACGCACGTCTTCGCGGTCAAGAACGCACAGGCCGCGGCCAACCCTGCGCTCCGCACGCTCCGCTTCGACCTCGGCGGCGACGCCCGCGTGGTGCGCGGCGCCGACGGACGGCTTTCCGCGATGGCGGGTGCCGAGGTGCTCGCCTCGGCGGAGCCGGCCGTGATGTGGGACTCGAACACCACGCCGTCGGCCGTCGCGAGGTCGATGGCCGGCGGTGACGCCGAGGGTGGCCCTGAGCTGGCCCGCTCCACGGCGGCAGCGCCGGGCGACGTCGCGAAGACGGCCGCCGTCGGTGTCGAGGTCGCCGGGGGCGACCTGGTGCTGCGTCCGGACACCGGCCTGCTCTCGACCGCGGCGGCCTTCCCGGTGTTCATCGACCCGGCGTGGTCGACGGGCAAGTCCCGGTGGGCGTACGCGACGAACAACAACACCAACAACACCGACACGTCGGTGGCGCGGGTCGGCCGGGATCCGGACAGCGGCAAGCTCTACCGCTCGTACTTCGACTTCCCGCTGACCTCGATGAAGGGCAAGCACATCGAGTCCGCGTACGTCCAGATGAAGCTGGACCACTCGTGGTCGTGCGGGAACACGCCGACGTACCTGTACCACTCGGCGGGCATCTCCTCGACGCCGCGGACCGCGTGGGCGCCGAAGCTGAACAGCTTGAAGTCGACGGCGCAGTCGCACGCGAACGAGGGCTCCGGTTGCTCGGACTCGCCGCAGCCGGACATGACTGTCAACTTCACCGGCTCGGCCGTCACCAGCATCATCCAGACCCACGCCACCAACAAGTCAGCCAGCATCACCATGGGTTTCTGCGCGTGCAGCGCCACCGACGGCTCGGGTGAGTCCACCACCGACCGCTGGAAGAAGTTCTGGCCGAACAGCGCGAAACTGATCGTCGACTTCGACTCCATCCCCGGGGCGCCGAACAATCTCCAGGTTCACGGGGTCGCCTGCCCAACCGGCCAGCGGATCGGCATCGGCACGCTGAACCCGACCTTGTCGGCGATCTATCCGGACGCCGACACCGGTCAGGCGCTGCGCACGACGTACGAGTGGCTCCAGATCCCCACCACCGGGGGCTACAACGACTCCACGCCCCGCAAGACGGCGCCGGCGGGGGCGTCGGTGCCGGCCAACGGTCGCTCCACCACGGCCGCCCTCTCCGGTCTGGTCGAAGGCGGCGCCTACGCCTTCCGGGCCAGGTCGACCGACCCGTCGCCGTACAGCATGACCAGCGCCTGGTCCGCGTGGTGCGAATTCACCGTGGACACCAAGGTTCCTCCGGTGACCGTCAGCCTCACGTCGTCGAACCCGAACCCCCTGCCCGGTACGGTGGCGACGTTCGGCCTCAGCACCACCGACACCACGGTGGCCAAGTTCCGCCACGGCTGGGTCTCCCCGACCAACGAGGTGCCCGCGGTGAGCACCTGCGTCAACGGACCGTCGGGCACCGTCTGCACCAAGACCGCCACGGTCTCCGCCATCGTGCCGAAGTACGGCCTGAACACGTTCCAGGTCTCGGCGGTGGACAGCACGGGCAACATCGGACGGGCCTCGGTCGAGTTCACGGCGAGCCGGCCGTCGCCGGCCGTCGCGCGGTGGGGCCTGCAGAGTTACCCGGGGGTGACCCAGGCGCAGGCCCTGGCCGACGGTCAGCCCGCACTGGGAGGCGACACTCCGTTGACGGCGACGAACGTCACCTGGCCGAACGACGTGCGCCTGGTCGGCGGTCAGGCGGCCACGCTCGGCGGACCCGCCACCGGCGGTTACCTGTCGACGTCCGGGCCGGTCGTCAACACGACGAGTTCGTACAGCGTGGCGGCGTGGGTGCGGCTGCCCAGCGTGCCGGCGAACAACATGGCCATCGCGACGCAGAGCGGTGCGTGCGACTTCGGGTTCTTCTTCGGCATCGTCCAGGTCTCGGGAGTGCCGAAGTGGAACGTCACCATGCGCAATGGTGACTGCACCGGTGCTGCTTACACAGTCCTGCACGCGCCCACCGCGATCTCGGCCGCCGATGTCAACCGTTGGCGGCACGTCGCCTTCTCCTACGACCAGGCGGCCCGCACCCTGACGCTGTTCGTGGACGGCGCGGCTGTCGCTTCCACGCCGTGGACGACCGCGTGGAACGCCGCCGGCCCGTTCCACGTCGGCCGGAACTACGCCCAGAACACCAAGGTTTCCGACAACTTCTTCAACGGATCGCTTGTCGACGTCCAGGTCTTCGACCGGGCGCTGGTGGGCGACGACTTCACCGGCCAGCTCGCCGAGACGCCAGGCTCCGGTGGCGTCGACGAGCCGGGGATGCTGAGTCCGACCCTGGTTGGTGACTGGGACTTCAACGGGGCCGTCCCCTGCTACGTCCAGTCGACCGACCCGGACCTGTGCAACGCCCCGGAGTCCGGTCAGTTCGGTCGTCGTCTCGGGTTGACCGTCGGTACCGACGTCGGCAGCGACAGCCGCAGCTTCCTGCGGTTCAACTCGCAGGGGCTGGAGGACCCCAACCAGGTCACCACGGAGTACGGCCACTCGATGAAGAACGTCGGTGGCGCCTGGCAGGACACCCGAGTGGCGAAGACAAACGACTCGTTCTCGGTGTCGGTGTGGCTGCGGCCGGAGTCGCTCGGCATCCAGACGGCTGTCGCCCAGATCGGCACCAGGAACTCCGCCTTCTATCTGGGGCAGCGGACGAAGACCGTGAACGGAGTCACCGGGAACTGGTGGTCCTTCAGCCTCTTCGGACTGGACACGTCGCCCCAGAACGGGAATGTCGTGGACATCATGATGACCTCCCGGCAGATGAACGCGGAGGACGACCTGTCCACCTGGACCCACCTGGTCGGCGTCTACGACCTGGGCCGCCGTGAGGCCCGTCTCTACGTCAATGGCGAGCGCGTGGCCGCCGTGCCGTTCCCGGGCACCTTCACGGGGGCTTTCGACGCCACCGGGCCGGTCTGGGTCGGTGCCTCCCAGTACCAGCCGCCGGGCCAGGCGGTCCAGATCGTCGACAAGTGGGATGGCGACGTGTCGAACCTCAACCTCTATCAGGGGGCACTGACCGACGTCGACGTCAAGCAGCTCAACGACAGGCAGTCGGTGGCGGACGTCACGCCTACCGACTGATCCGCTCACGGTGTGCGCGCCGGCCGGCCCTCGGGCCGGCCGGCGCTGTCCTTGGCAGTCGTACCAGAACGTCAACCAATCTTCGGAACGGTCGCCTGTGGAGACATGGGTGAAACACACCCTTCGGACAACCCGCAAACCCCTACGCCCGCCGGCAGGTGGGAGCCGACTCCGCCGTGCTGACCGGTACGTTGGCCGTGTCGACGCTGTCCGTGCCGACACAGGCGGCGGCCAAGCCGCAGCCGCACCTGACATCGCAGCAGGAGAAGCTCGACTCTGACGGCGTGCCGGCGAAGGGCCGGGCGTGGCCGGTCAAGAAGGTGCCCAGCGCGCAGCTCACGGCACCGGTCTGGCCGAAGCCGGGTAAGGGTCCGTGACGCTGCCCGCCCCGGCTACCGGCCAGCGTGGGGTCGCGGCGTCGCGGGTGCGTGCCGGTGCCCTGCCGGTGACGGTGGGCCGGGCGTCCAGCACCGCGGGAGCCCGGACCGACGCCGTCTCGGTGGAGGTGCTGGATCGCGGGCAGCACCGTCGCCTCTCGTAACGGCGCGGGTCGCACCTGGCTCTTCGACGACCATCAGGGCACGCAGAGCGTGGCCGTCGACGTGTCATCGATCCTCCGGGTACTCCGGGCGGTGGTCACGGCGCGGGTGCTCCCCACATTGTCTCGGAGTTCCTCGACAGGTTTCTCGGCTTCGAGGACGGGGTGATAACGGGAATCTCCATCGTGCTTCCTCGAGGTGACCGGGAGGGTCGCCAGATCGAGTTGCAGATCCAGGCGCTTGACCGCACGTCGCCGGGTCAGGATGGCCCGCATGGGCCACTGTTCGGATGGAAGTTGGTGCACATACGCATGCGGGGTGTGCGCGAATACTGCCTCAGTGAAACCGTTCAGTACCCTCTGCAGGTGCGTTCCGGCCACCTCGCCGAGCCCTATCGCGTAACCGCGGGGCTGGCCGAGGGACGACCGATGGTCGGCGCGGACCCGCCACTGCGGCGCAGCCGCGTGTCCGCGGCGAGCAACGTGAGGGCGGCCAGCGTCAGCAGTCCACCGATGAGTGCCAGGGGGCGTGCCCCTGAGATCGGCAGGAGGGTGCCGCCGAGCAGCGATCCGCCGGCGATGCCGGCATTGAAGGCAGTACTGACGCCGGCCGACGCGATGTCGGTGCTGCCGGGAGCCAGTTGCAGCATCCGGTTCTGCACTGCGGAGCCGAACGCCGCGTAGGCGAGGCCGATGGCGGCGAGAAATGCGACCGCGCCGTGCCGGAGCGTGCCGAGCGCGTACATGCCGAACAGCGCGGCAGTGCCGATGCTCAGCGGCGTCAACAGGGAGGCGATGGGCCGGGCGTCCAGCGTCCGGGCCGCGGCCAGGGTGCCGAGTACGCCCGCAGTGCCGGCGGCGAACAGCAGCGGCGCCAGGGCCGCGTCGGCGAAGCCGCTGATGTCGAGCAGGAACGGTGTGATGTAGGTCTGCAGGGTCATGAAGCCGCCGATGCCGAGGGCGGTGGCGATCAGCAACACGGCGAAGCGCCGCCCGTCCGGCGCGGTGCCCCGGGCCGCGCCACCCGCTGCCGGGGGATATGACGGCAGAAGGACGAACACCGCGGCGGCGATCGCCAGACCGGCTCCGGCCAGCGCCGCGAACGCCACACGCCAGCCGGCCTGCTGCCCGAGCCACGTGCCGAGCGGTACGCCGAGCACCGGGGCGAGTGTCGCCCCGGTCGCGAACAGCGCCACCGCCCGGCCGCGCACGGCGACCGGGAACGGCCCGATCACTGTCGCCGTGGCGACGGACCAGAACATCGCCTGGGCGAGAGCGGTCACGAGACGCGAGCCGGCGAGCACCGCGTACGTCGGGGCGAGGGCGGCGGCGGCGTTCGCTACGGCGAACAGGAACATGGTGGCGCCGAGAAGGTGCCGCCGGGGAATCCGCTGGGTCAGTCGGGTCAGCGGCACCGATGCCAGCACGACCACGACGGCGTACCCGCTGACCAGCAGGCCCACCTGCGAGCGGGACCGGTCGAGGTCGGGTGCGATGTGGGTCAGCAGGCCGACGGGCAGCAACTCCGTCGTGATGAACGCGAACGCGGCGAGGGAGAGCGCGACGAGCACGGCCCTGGCCCTTCGCGGTGACACCTCTGACGCCATGGCCCACCCCCGTTCCTGGTCACCGTAATCGAGGGCCCGGCCCCCGCTCATGCTGGTCTGGCGTCGGGTCACATCTTCGGCTGTGGTCCCTGGCCTGGCGATGCGGACGCACGAGCTCGTGATCTCAGTCATTGCCTGCCTCTCACGCCAGTCCCTCCCGGCTTGGCGAACCAGGCCATAGCGGCAGACCCCTAATCCGACAACTCGGCTGCTTGCGACATAACGCTCATAGGACCGGGCGTATGGCTTGCCGCCCCGTCCAATCGGATGAGTCCGTCCTGTATCCACCTGTTTACCGTGGGTGAATCGGGCGGGGTGGCGAAGGAGATGAGGACGCGCATGAGCCGGACAGCGAAATGGATCGTGACCGTGGTTGGCGGGTTCGGTCTCGCAGGGATCGTCTTCTTGACGGTTCTACGGGTGGCGTCCGAACTCGACGCCAGGTGGACGCTGGCTGCGGCAGCGGCCGCCGCCGCAATCGGCCTGGCGACGGCGATCGGTTCGTCGTGGGTGAGTCATGGCGGGAACCCACCGCCAGCCACTGAGAGAAGTCAGACTGTTTCGCACTCCCGTCTGCGGAGCAACTCGGGAAGCGTCATAGGGAACGCGCGGAACGTCCACATCAACGCTGATCGGTCGCAGGTGCGCGAAAGGCGCGGCAGGCGGGAGCGGTCGTGACCGAGGCCGGCAACCAGACGGTCACCAACGCTCAGCTTCGCAGCAAGTCTGGGTCCGTCTTCGGGAACACACGTGATGTTTTCCTCTATGACGTCTACCAGGAGAACAAGAACCACTACGTAGTCAACAACCACTTGTACGCCCGGGAAGATCTCGCGATCACCTGCGGGAAACTGGAAACCCACGCGCCCGAGGAGGCCTGCGAACTCTTCGACGAGGTGACGCCGATCGAGTACCGTCGACTCGTCCTTCGGACCCTCGCTGCGCAGCATGCAGCGGACATCTTGACGATGATGGCCGGGAAGCACGATGGCCTGATGCGGTGCGCCGAGCACCTTGGGCCGATGGACAGCCAACATGCGTGGCGGATCATGCAGTCGCTCAACGCGCGAATCCGAGCGGGCGCGATGACACGAATGCGCCCGGAGCAGGTTGCACGGCTGCTCACCTATCTAGGTCGGCTCAAAGGCCCGCTTCCTAACGCCGGCCATCCGGCTCCCACCGGACCCGCCGTTGTCGCCCAACTGCTGTCGAATATGGCTGCAGTCGACCCAAACGCAGTCAAGGTGATTCTGACTCTGCCGGAAGTTCGTGGGGAGGCAGCAGCGTGGCTCAGTCAGGTGAACCCCTCCGGGCTGGCGGCCTTGTTCACCCGGATGAGTCCCGAGGAAGCTGGCGGCCATCTCGAAGCGATGCCGCCGGTCCGATCCGCCGCCGTGATTGCTGCCGGCCTACCGAACCGATGGCTGGCCGTGATGGCCCCTGATTGCGCCGCTCGGACCATAGCCGCCTTAGCGCTCCTCGACGCGGACAGGGCTGCGGACTGCCTCAGACTTCTCGATCAGGACACCGCGGCCAACCTGCTCGCCAAGATGGACGACGATCGTGATCAGCGACCGGCCGTCGTCCGCAAACTGGACTCCAAACTTGCGGTGGCGCTGCTCGCCAGCGTGCACCTCCAGGCATCCCCCGACATCGCTCGGGCCCTGTTGAACGAGCAGCCGGACTGGCGACGCGTCACCGGCACCTGGCCATGGTTTTCGGCGGCCGTCCTCGCGGTGCAGACGGCCGACACCTTCGGTGGGGCTGGTCGGCTATGGTGGCGGCTCCGCCGGGCCTTCGCGGACTGGACACCCGAACTACGCGAACGGCGGACACGGGACGCAAAGATAGCCGCTATGACAACGGTGGCCGCTGTCATAGTCGCGTTTGTCGTATGGCCGGACACGCCGGCAGGGACCGCGGCACCGGCGCCGGCGGCGGGAGGAGCACAAGGTGCTGTGGCGCCGCCTTTCACCCTCTTCTCGGAGGACTTGCCCCTGATGACGAATCGCGGGATCTGGTCCGCGAGCGAATGTCCACGTTGGGGACAGCAGGTGGATGTGGTCGCCGACCAGCCCGTCATCCTGCGGCTTGTCTGCCTGGTGGGACGGGCTCAACCAGCCACGTCGGTGGCCTATCTGCAGTACCCGCCAGGCAGCATTCCCTTCAGCAATCGGCCGACCGAGGCTGATAGCCCGGCTGTGGGTGCCACCGTTTATCGAGTCCTGACGCCCCCCGAGAAGACCTGGACCGGGCACGGGCGCCACGGTACGTATCTCGAATATTTGCCGGACAGCCACAAGTCCGCGATCTGGTTGGAGGAGCAGGGCGACGTTGCGATGGCGATGGTATTGTTCGGCCCCGATCCGGCCGGGATGGACGATGCCGCATTGGGAAGGCTGTTCACCTCGTTGCGACTGGTCCTCTCCGAGCACGGATACACCCTCGGCGCTTAGCGGCCAACCGGCCCATGTCCTCGTGTGCGGACCTTTGAGGCACCACCTGCGGCGATCGGATCAGCCTTCCAGGTACGAATGGAAGTTGGCTGGCAAGCAAGATTGTTGGCGTCGCGGCTTTCGACTTCGGAGGTGTCGTCGTGTGGCAGTAAGCTCGGTCATCCGGCCGACGCCCGCCCACACACGCCGCTCAAGGCTTCGGTCGGTCGGTCGGTGGTGGCTGGGGCGCCGTGATGGGGCAGGAAGTGTCGTCGAGCGGTGGCCGTCAGATGGTGATGACGACCTTGGCCCGCGCGTGCTCGCCTTCGAGATACCGGATGGCCGCGGGCACCTCGTGCAGTGGATACGTACGGTCGATGACCGGGGTGAGGCGGCCGGCCTCGACGTGGGCGCGCAACGCGTCGAGGTGCTGCCGGCCCGGTGTCGTCGTGAGCGTGACGATGCGCTGTCGGACCAGCGGGGCCAGCAGCCGTCCGCGAGCGAGCAGCCCGACCGGCCCGATGAGGCTGCCACCGTCGTACACGCCGCCGCCGGAGAGCACCAGCGTCCCCGTGGGTGTCAGCGCCCGCCGCAGCTCCCTGAGTGAGCGGTTGCCGACCAGGTCGAACACGACGTCGTGGCGGTCCGCGCCGCGGGTGAAGTCGTCGCGGCGGTAGTCGACGACGTGGTCGGCGCCGAGCGAGCGGACCAGGTCGACGTTGCGGGTGCTGCACACCCCGGTCACGGTGGCGCCGAGCGCCTTGGCCAGTTGCACGGCGAGGGTGCCGACGCCGCCGGAGGCGCCGTTGATGAGCACGCGGTGGCCGGGCTCGACGCACCCGGCGTCGCGCAGGCCCATGAGCGCGGTGATACCGGCCAGGGGCAGGGCCGCCGCCTGCTGCGGGGTCAGGTTCGCCGGCATCGCCGCGACCAACGTCTCGGGCACGCACACGTACTCGGCGAACGCCCCGTTGGCCTCGCCGAGGTCGCCGAACACCGCGTCGCCCGGCCGCACCTGCCGGACGTCGGCGCCGACGGCCTCGACCCAGCCCGCGAAGTCGCGGCCACGGATGCGCGCCCGGGGCCGCGTCCGGCCCATCGCCAACCGCGCCATGCGGGGATCACCACGCATGGCATGCCAGTCGTACGCGTTGAGCGAGGCCGCCTCGACCCGTACGAGCACGTCGCCCGGGGCGGGCGTCGGCGCGGCGACCTCGGCGAGCTTGAGGGTTTCCGGTGGGCCGTATCGGCCCTGAACGATCGCCTTCATGATCCCTCCCGAAGGGTGTACGGCGTACACTGACGGTAGGTGTACGCCGTACACCTGTCAAGGCGGTTATGGTTCAACGACCGCCGGACAGGACGAGGACGAGATGGCTGAGCAGGCTGAGACGCTGCGCCGGACGCCGCTGAGCAGGGATCGCGTCCTGCGTGCCGCAGTGGCGCTCGCCGACGAGGCCGGCATCGAATCACTCAGCATGCGCAACCTCGCCCAGGACCTGGGCGTCGTGCCGATGGCGCTCTACAAGCACGTGGCCAACAAGGACGAACTGCTCGACGGCATGATCGACGTGATCGTCGGCCAGATCGACCCGCCCGCGTCCGACACCAACTGGAAGGACGCCATCCGCCGGCGCATCCTCTCGGCGCGGGAGGTGCTGCGCCGCCACCCCTGGGCGGCGCTCGCGATCGAGTCCCGGAACATGGCGACGCCGGCCATCCTCGCCTACCTCGACTCGGTGGTCGCGACCTTCAAGGCCGGCGGGTTCTCCGCCAACCTCGCCCACCACGTGATGCACACGATGGGCAGCCGGGTGCTGGGCTTCAGCCAGGAACTGTTCGACGCCTCCCGCCAGGCCGGTCGCTCCGGAGCCACCAGCCCCGAGCCGCCCGCCGCCCTACCGCCGGAGTTCGCCGACCGGTTCCCGCACCTGGCCGAGATCGCCGGGGCGGCGTCCCACGACGACCAGTCGGTCGTCGGGCCGGGCTGCGACGACCAGTTCGAGTTCGAGTTCGCGCTGGACCTGCTGCTCGACGGCATCGAACGGCTCCACCAGCAGGGCTGGACATCGCCACGGCGAGGCCGCTGAGGCGAGGGCTCGCACCGTCGGCTCGGCGAGGTGGCGCGCGGCCCTGATTCTTCACTCCGATGTCACCACGCGACCCCCCGGGTGACGTGTCGATGTCCGTCGGCCGGAGTTGGCTGTCAGCCGTCGCACTTGCCTTGACCAGGAGCTGATCCGCGTGCCTTCCTCCCGTCGTACCTTCCTCGCTGGCGGCGCCGCCGCCGGTGTGGGCCTTGCCGTCGCCGGTGGCCTGCCGTCCCTGGCGCAGGCCAGCCCCAGCCGGCCGCACTCGCCCGTCAAGGGCGGCCACCTGCCCTTCCCGCCGCTGGTGGACGACCCCAAGGGGATCCTGGCCCTGCCCGCGGGCTTCAGCTACACAGTGGTCACCCGGACCGGCGTCACCCGACTCAACGGTGGCCAGGGCACGACCCCGTCGGACCACGACGGCATGGCCGTCTACGACGCCGGCCACGGCCGCTACACCCTGATCCAGAACCACGAGATCGACCCCGGCGCCGAGTTCGGCGTGCCGCACGTCAAGGGCACTGTCTACGACCCGGGCGCCGTCGACGCCGGTGGCTGCACCGTCATCACGACGGACCGGGCGGGGCGCAACCTGGGCGAGTTCGTCGCCCTCTCCGGCACCGTCTCCAACTGCGCCGGTGGGCCGACCCCGTGGGGGACCTGGCTGACCTGCGAGGAGACCGAGGACCGCGCCGGCGATGCGTGGGAGGAGGGCGGCCGCACCGGCGCCTTCGCGAAGGACCACGGGTACGTCTTCGAGGTCTGGGCCGACGGCAGCGCCGACCCGCGGCCGATCAAGTGCCTCGGCCGCTACTCCCACGAGGCCCTGGCGGTCGACAAGGACCGCACCCACGTCTACCTCTCCGAGGACGCGGACGGGCCGAACGGCCTCTTCTACCGCTGGACCGCCCCGGCCGGGGTCAAGCTGGGCCCCGGCGTGCTCACCCGCCTCGCGCCGAACGCCGGCGTCCTCGCCGCGATGCAGATCATCATGGACGACGGCTCCGTGCTGCCGGACGTCGCCTACCTGACCTCCGCCCAGCTGGGCCGCCCGTTCCCGGTGCGGTGGATCGCGGTGCCGGACCGCGACGCGCGGACCACGTCCGTACGCGAGCAGTTCGCCGACGGCCAGGTCACCCGGGGACGCAAGTTCGAGGGCGTGTGGGCCACCGACGAGGGCGTGTACGTGGTCAACTCGTACGCCTGGGACGAGGGTGACCTGCCGGCGGACGCGGCGCCGCACGACGGCATGGTCTGGTTCTACAACTTCAAGGACCAGACCATCCAGCTGGTGACGTACTTCCCGCACCAGACCCAGTCCGAGGAGGGGACGCCGGTCAAGTACACCGACCTCACCTTCGACGGTCCGGACAACGTCACCGTCACCCCGTGGGGCAGCCTCGTGCTCGCCGAGGACGGCTCGGGCGCCTCGCACGTGCTCAGCACGATCCCGGGCGGCCCGACGTACCCGATCGCCCGGAACCAGCTCAACGATTCGGAATTCTGCGGGCCTACCTTCAGCGCCGACGGCAAGGTGCTCTTCGTCAACATGCAGGACCCCGGCCTCACCCTGGCCATCACCGGCCCGTGGGAGAAGTACCTGGGCTGACCGGCGGCGTGGCCGCGGCTCGTCGACAATGGCAACTGTGCGTCCCGCCTTCGTCCTGCACGACCACCGCAAACCCCGACCGCACTTCGACCTGCGGCTCGAGGAGAACGGGGTGCTGCGCTCGTGGGCGGTTCCCCGTGGCCTGCCGGACAGTCCCAGTGACAACCGGCTCGCGATCGCGGTGCCCGACCACGACCTCGATCACCTGACCTACACCGATGCCGACAAGTCGATAGCCGACATCGGCACGTGGGAGGAGCACGACCGCACCGACCGCCGGATGCTGTTCACGCTGCACGGGCGCACCGGCAGCAGGCGGTACGCGCTCATCCGTACCGGCGAGGGGTGGCTGCTCCACCTGACGAAGGAGCAGCCACCGGGCTGAGGCTCACGCGGGCCCCGTGGCCCGGCACGTCGGCGCGGACTGTCGAGGCGGCGGTTCCGGGCCGGCCGGACGCGGTCGGCCCGCAACGCGCTGCGAGGTGGTCAGCTGACCCGCACCAGGCGCCAGTTGTTCCTGGTGCTGCCGTTGTCGGTGTACTGGACGGCCTGGGCGCCCCAGGTGCTGGAGCCGTTGAGGACGGCGAGCACCTTGCCGCTGTTGACGTTGCGGATCCGGTAGGAGCCGTCGCTGTTGGCCACCAGGGTCCAGCGGTGGTCGGCGGTTCCGTTGTCGCTCCACTGCAGAACGCGGGCGTTGTCGGCGGTCGACATGTTCTCGACGCCGAGCACCTTGCCGCTGTTGGCGTTGCGGAACCGGAACGCGCTGCCGTCGGTGACCCGGACCCAGTTGTGGTCGGCGGTGCCGGTGTCGCCCCACACCACGGCCAGACCGCCGTCGGCCGTGGACATGTTCTGCACGCCGAGAACCACGCCGGTGTCGGCGTGGACCAGCTTGTAGGTGTCCCCGGTGCTGGTGCCGCCGCTCACGTTCGCCACGAAGGTCATGATGCTGCGCGCGGGCAGCGTGACGGTCAGGGAGCCGTTCGACATGGTGAGCGCGCCCTGGGGCGCGACGTTGCGGCTCCCGTCGGTCAGCCAGTTCGTGACACTGCCGGACGCGGAGGTGTTCGACAGGGTGAACTGCTGGCTCACCGACGAGGTGTTCTTGTTGACGGCGACGATCACCACTGTGTCACCGCCCCGGTACGCCGAGACGTAGACGTTCGACGCGGGGTTCGCCGTCGCGTCGATCCGCACGTACCCGGGGCGGACGAACCTGGCGAAGTGCGCCATCATCGCGCCGCGCTTGCTGATCTGGCCGTCCTCGCGCATGGGGCCGTAGCTGCGCCGGAGGTACCACCAGACGTACGCCTGGAACTCGGCGTCCACCATCGCGTGGTGGATGTGCTCGCCCACGTCGAGCGCCTCGGGCCAGGCGTCGCCGGAGTTGGTGTTGCTGTTGGGGTAGTAGACCTCCGTCATCCAGAGTTCCTTGCCCGCGCCCTTCTGCTTGAAAAGGGGGTAGGGGAAGTTCGAGTACGACGTGCCGTAGAGGTGCGCCCCGATGATGTCGACGTTGGCCAGGGCCGTGGAGTCGTTCAGGATCGGGTCCGACATGGACTTCACGTACTGGAAGGACTCGGGGGCGATGACCCTGGTGCTGATCGAGCCGGCGTTCTCCCGCAGGAAGCGGACCATCTCGGTGGACGTCCACCACGTCCACTCCGTCGCGTAGTCGGGCTCGTTCTGCACCGAGATGGCGTACAGGTTGACCCCGTTGTTGCGCAGGTGTGTGGTGAAGTCGTTGAGGTGCTGGGCGTAGGCGCCGTACGAGCTGTACCGGAGGCGCTTCGCGTTGGTCTGACCGCCGCGGGTGAAGGTCTCGATCATGCTGGCCGGGGGATTCCACGGCGACGCGAAGACGGTCACGCCGAGCTCGGCCGCCCGCTGCGCCGTCGCCAGGTCGGCGCTCCAGTCCGCCTGGTTCTCGCCGACGGGGATCCGTAGCAGGGAGAACCCCAGCCGGCCCTCGCCGGTGCCGAACGCCGTCTCCCGCTGCGCGGCCGTCAGGTCGCCGATCCACGCGGCGTGGGCCATGGCGCCGAAGCCTCGGATCGTCTGCCGCTGTGCGGACAGGTTGATGGTCGCCGGCGCCGCCGAGGCTTCCGTGGCCCCCGCGACCGCCGCGATCGTCGCGACCGGCACGGCCCCCATCGTCGTCAGGATGGTTCGCCGGCTCAGCAGTCTCGGCTCGTCGCGTACCGGCTTGTTCTGATCGTTCGTCATGTCTCGTCCTCCTGGCTGGTGGTGGTACGCGCCGTCGCGGTCCCATCGGCCCGGTCGGCACCGGTCGGCAGCGTCGACACCGAGAGTGACGGTGATGACCGCTCTGATTTCGATCTGATGACGTAACTGTTAACGCTAACAATCACCGGAGTCTAAGTTCCGTCCACACCGGGGGTCAAGGACGAGTAGGTGGGTGCGCGGACGAACGCGCTGCGTCACCGACGAAATCGGAGTAATCCCAGTTCAGGGGCTCGCAAGGTTCGCCGTTGTCGCCGGGATGCGGCCCGATGGTGTGACTGCGGCGTCGGCCTCCCGGGCCTGACTAATGTCATGCATACCGATGCGCCCCGCACCGGATTCCGTGACTAAGCGCACTGGGGCGCACCACCTGACGTCGATGAGACTCGATGCAACGCCGGAACAACAGCCGGCCGGGTTCGAGAGGAGGCGGGACGGTGGACGAACGCTACGACAGCTACTGCGCGGCGGACCGGCTGTTCTACGACTCGCTCGGCAGCGCCGTCGCACAGCCCGTCTTCCCGGCCGCCGAGCGCCCCGTCCCGACCGGGTGGCGCCGCGAGCCGCTCGACGACTGGCTGATCTACGCGCCCGACGGCGGCTCGCTGCCGCAGCAGGGCTGGAAGATCCACGTGTCGGCGGGCCTGACGAACGCCGAGCGGGTGCTGGACGCCGTCTGGAACTACTGCGTCCCCCGCGGCCTCTCCTTCAAGTTCCTCCGCGGGCCCCGCACACTGCTGCTGCGCAACTCCAAGTACGCCGCGCGGGCCGCCAGCGGCAAGTTCATCACCGTCTACCCGCGCGACGACGCGGAGCTGGAGCTGGTCTGCAAGGAGCTGGACGAGCTGCTCACCGGCGAGACCGGCCCGTACATCCTCAGCGACCTGCGCTACGGCGACGGCCCGGTCCACGTGCGCTACGGCGGATTCGCCGCGCGCTACTGCCACTCGCCCGACGGTCAGGTGGTGCCGGCGATCGAGGACGACTCCGGCGCGCTGGTGCCGGATCGCCGAGAGCCGGTCTTTCACGTGCCGTCCTGGGTCACCCTGCCCGACTTCCTCGGCCCGCACCTGGCCGCCCGCAACGACACCAGCACCAACCAGGTGCCCTACCGCATCGAGAAGGTGATCCACTTCTCCAACGGCGGTGGGCTGTACGTGGGCCGGGATCTGCGTACCGACACCGAGGTGGTGCTGAAGGAGGCCCGACCGCACGCCGGCCTGGACGCTGACGGCACGGACGCCGTCGCCCGGCTGGCCCGCGAGGCGCAGGCCCTGCGGCAACTGGCCGACCTGCCGCAGGTGCCGCGGGTGCACGACGAGTTCGCCCTCGGCGAGCACCGGTTCCTCGCGCTGGAGTTCATCGAGGGTCGGCCGCTGAACAAGGTGCTTGTCGACAGGTACCCGCTGATCGACGCCGACGCGACCGACGAGGACCGGGCGGCGTACGCCCGCTGGGCCCGGCACATCCACGAGCAGGTCGAGTCCCTCGTCGCGGCGATCCACGAGCGCGGCCTGGTCTACGGTGACCTGCACCTGTTCAACATCATGATCCGGCCGGACGACCAGGTCGCCCTCGTCGACTTCGAGGTGGCCGCCCCGATCGCCGGGCACCGCCGGCCCGGACTGCGCAACCAGGGCTTCGCGGCCCCGCGGGACCGCACCGGCCCGGCTGTCGACAGGTACGCCCTGGCGTGCCTGCGGTTGGCGCTGTTCCTCCCGCTGACCCAGCTGGTGCGGCTCGCGCCGGCGAAGGCGGCGCACCTGGCCGACATCATCGCCGCGAACTTCCCGGTGCCGAGGTCCTTCCTCGACCCGGCCGTCGAGGAGATCGCCGGTGGCCCGCAGGTGACGGGCGCGCACGACGCGCCCGTAGCGACGGATCGGCTGGCGACGGCGATCCTGGCCAGCGCCACCCCGACCCGCGAGGACCGGCTTTTCCCCGGCGACATCGAGCAGTTCCGCAGCGGCGGCCTCAACCTCGCCCACGGGGCGGCCGGAGTGCTGTACGCGCTCGACGCCAGTGGCGCCGGTCGGTGGCCCGAGCACGAGGACTGGCTGGTGCGGCGGGCGACAGCGCCACCGTCCGGCACGCGCTGCGGCTTCTACGACGGCCTGCACGGTGTGGCCTACGCCCTCGATCACCTCGGACGCCGCCAGGACGCGCTGGACGTGCTCGACATCTGCCTGCGCGAGCCCCTGGACGGGCTCGACCACAGCCTGGCGAGCGGGTTGTCCGGGATCGCGCTCAACCTGGCCGAGCTGGCCGGGCGCACCGGGGAGGCGTCGTTGCGCGACGCCGCCTGGCGGGCCGCCGAGCGGGTGATCGGGCAACTGGCCGACGATCCGGGCCCGGACGTCAGCGGCGGACGCAACCCGTACGCCGGGCTGCTGCGCGGCCGGACCGGAGCGGCGCTGATGCTGCTGCGGCTCTACGAGCTCAGCGGTGACGACGAACTGCTCGGGCACGCCGCCACGGCGTTGCGCCAGGATCTGCGCCGGTGTGTGCTGCGGCCGGACGGTGCCCTGGAGGTCAACGAGGGCTGGCGGACCATGCCGTACCTGGCGCACGGCAGCATCGGTATCGGTCTGGTCCTCGATGCGTACCTGCGCCACCGGGCCGACGACCGGTTCGCCGAGGCCAGCGCGGGGATCCGCCGCGCGGCACGGTCACCGTTCTACGCACAGTCCGGGCTCTTCGCCGGCCGTGCCGGCATCATCGCCTACCTCGCCGCCTCGGGTCACGACGCCGACCGCCGGGAACTCGCCGCACAGGTGGACCGGCTGACCTGGCACGCGCTGCCGTACCGGGACGGGACCGCGTTCCCCGGCGAGCAGTTGCTGCGGCTCTCCATGGACTTCGGCACCGGCACCGCCGGCGTGCTCTACGCGCTGGCCTGCGCGCGACGTGACGAGCCGGCGGTGCTGCCCTTCCTCGCGCCCCTGTCGGGCGCGCAGAGACTCCCTCGCGACAGCGAGGGCGACAGGATCGACGAACGGATGGAAGGGAGGTGAACGACATGGCGCTTCTGGACCTCCAGGGCCTGGAGATGGCTCCGGCCGACCGCACGGGTGGCGGTAGCCGGGCGAGCCTGCTGCTCTGCGGCGACAGCTCGCTCTCCGTCACGACCTGCAACTGATCCATCGCAGAACGCGGTCGCCCTGGGCGGGTAGACGTGCCCACCCAGGGCGACCGCGTAGCACTGGGAGGACCGATGCCGACGTTCGAGGCGGGGGACCGGCTGCTGAGGCGGACGGTTCTGGCCGGCGGCGGCTGGACCGGTGTACTCGCGGCGGTCGCGCTGCTCGGCGCGGCTGCCGAACTGTTGCTGCCCGCGGCCCTCGGCCACGCCGTCGACGCCGCCCTCGCCGGCGGCTCCGGTTGGTGGGCGGTGGCCGCCGGTGCCCTGGTCGTCGTCCTCGTCTGCGTCGACACCCTCACCGACCTGGCCAGCGGGTTCGGCGCGGCACGCGCCACCGCCGGACTGCGCCGTCGCCTGCTGCGTCACCTGTTCGCCGTGGATGTCCGCACCACCCGCCGCTATCCGGTGGGTGATCTCGTCGGCCGGTTGGTCGGCCAGGCCGCCGACGCGGGACAGGCCGGCAACGCCGTGGTCCTGGCCGTCGTCGCGGTGCTTCCACCACTGGGCAGCGTCGTCGCGCTCGCCATCATGGAACCGGTCCTGGGGATCACCCTGCTCGCCGGCCTCGGCCTGCTCGCCGTCCTCATGCGCGCCTTCGTGGCCGACGCCTCGGCCGCCACTGCCGGATACCAGCGGGTGCTCGGCGCCATCGCCGGCCGACTGCTGGAATCGCTGACCGGCGCCCGGACCATCGCCGCCGCCGCCACCGTCCACCGTGAGCAGGACCGGGTGCTGGCAGCCCTACCGGAGCTGGGGCTGCACGGCCGGCGCGCGTGGGAACTGCTGGCGCGGGCGAGCGCGCGTACGTCCGCCGTGGCGCCGCTGCTGAACCTGAGCGTCATCGCGGTCGGCGGGTACGCCCTGACCGCGGGCTGGCTCACGCCTGGCGAACTGGTCGCCGCCGTCCGGTACGCGGCCATGGGCGCCGGCCTCGGTGGGGTGCTCGCCACCCTGAACCACCTGGTCCGCAGCCGCGCGGGAGCACACCGGGTCGCCGAGCTGCTGACCGAGCCCGCCGCGCCGGCGGGCGAGCGACAGCTTCCACCCGGCGGCGGGGCACTGCGACTGCGCGGGGTACGCGTGCACGCCGACGACGGCCGGCCCATCCTGGACGGCATCGACCTGGACGTACCGGCCGGCGCGATAGTGGCCGTCGTCGGAGCGTCCGGTGCCGGCAAGTCGACACTGGCCGCCGTGGCGGGACGCCTGCACGACCCCGACGGCGGTGAGGTGCGCCTGGACGGTGTGCCGCTGCGCGACCTCGACGGGGCGGCGCTGCGCCGAGCCGTCGGCTATGCGTTCGACCAGCCGGTGCTGATCGGCGCGACAGTCCACGACGCGATCGGTCTGGCGCTGCCGGTCGAGTCCGCGACGCCACCGGCCGACGCGAGCCCGGCCACGCCTGCGGTCCTTCGGGGGGCCCGCGGGGCGGCGGTCGCCGACGTGATCGACCGTCTGCCCGACGGTTACCGCACCCCGCTGGTGGACACACCGCTCTCCGGAGGCGAGACCCAACGCCTCGGTCTGGCCCGGGCGTTCGCCGCCGAGCGGCTGCTCATCCTGGACGACGCCATGTCCAGCCTGGACACCGCGACCGAGCACCGGATCACCGAGGCGGTTCTCGGACGCGGCGGCGAGCGGACCCGCGTGGTGGTCACCCATCGGATCGCGGCGGCCGCCGCGGCCGACCTCGTCGCCTGGCTGGACGGCGGTCGGCTGCGCGGCCTGGCGCCGCACCGGCGACTCTGGGCCGACCCGGACTACCGTGCCCTCTTCCAGCCGGCCGGCGGTGGGCTGTGAGCCGTCCCAGCGTACGACTGGTGACCTGGCGGGCGCTGCGGGCCCGCCGGCGCGACGTCGCCCGGCTCTGCGGCTGGTCGCTCGTCGAGGCGCTGCCCGCGCTGCTCGCCGGCCTCCTGGTCGCGCGCGCCGTCGACGACGGCTTCCTGGCCGGACGGTTCCTCAACGGCCTGGCGTGGCTGGGGGTGCTCGCCGTGACCGTGCTGATCGGCGCGGCGGCGACCGGTCGGACGTACCGCAGCCTCGGCGCCGTGGTCGAGCCGTTCCGCGACGAGGTGGCCGCCCAGGTGGTCCGGGGTGCCCTGCGCGACGCCACCCGGGTCGGTGGTCGCCCGGACAGTGCGGCCGTGACCCGGCTGACCCACCAGATGGAGATCATCCGCGACACCTTCGCCGGTCTGCTGATGGTGACCCGCGGTTTCCTCTTCTCCGCCGGCGCGGCCCTGCTCGGTCTGCTCGCCCTGGCGCCGGTGGTGGCGGCGTTGGCCGCCGCGCCGCTGGTCGGCGGCCTGGTCGTGTTCCTCGCCGCGCTGCCCGCGATGGCCGGGCACCAGCGCGCGTACGTCCGGGCTGGTGAACAACTCGGCCAGTCGGCGTCGGCCGCGCTGGCCGGTCACCGCGACGTGCTGGCCTGCGGCGCGCAGGCGCGCGTCACTGCCGACGTGGAACGCCGGGTGTCGGCACAGGCCGCCGCCGAACGCGCCCTCGCCCGGATGGCGGTGATCCGCAGCCTCAGCCTCGCCATCGGCGGCTGGCTGCCGCTGGTCGTGCTGCTCTCGGCCGCTGCGTGGCTGGTCGAACGCGGATTGACGGCGGGCGCGGTACTGGGGGCGCTGATCTACGTCTCCACCGGCCTGCAACCGGCCCTGCACACGCTGGTGCAGGGCATCGGCGGAGGCGGGCTGCGGTACGCGGTCACCCTGGAGAACATCCTGCGGGCCGGCCCGGTGTCCGACGAACCCCGCCCGCCCGCTCCCACCACCCGGACGCCGCGCGCCCGCCCACCGGCCCGTCCGGTCGACGGCGCACCGGCCGTCGAGGTCCGCGGACTGACCTTCGGCTACGGCCCGCGCGCCCGGCCCGTTCTCCAGAACTTCGCGCTGACGCTGGCCGAGGGGGATCACCTCGCCGTGGTCGGCCCGAGCGGCGTGGGCAAGTCCACACTGGCCGCCCTGCTGGCCGGTCTGGTGCCGCCGCAGGCGGGCACGGTCCGCCTGGCCGGCGCGACGGTGGCCGACGCCGAGCCGGCCGATTTGGCCCGGATGAGGGTGCTGGTGCCTCAGGAGGCGTACGTCTTCACCGGCAGCCTCGCCGACAACCTCCGCTACCTGCGGCCGGACGCCGACGACGCCCTCCTGGAGGACACCCTCGCCGCGCTCGGTGCGGGCCCCCTGGCGACCCGTCTGGGCGGTCTGGACGCGCCGGTCGCGCCGGCTCTGCTCTCCGCCGGTGAGCGGCAGCTCATCGCGGCGGTGCGGGCCTGGCTGGCGCCCGTCCCGCTGGTGGTCCTCGACGAGGCGACCTGTCACCTGGACCCGGCGTTGGAGGCGACAGTCGAGAGTGCCTTCGCCCGGCGGCATGGCAGCCTCGTGGTGATCGCGCACCGGATCAGCTCCGCGCTGCGGGCCGATCGGGTGCTGGTCCTCGATGGCGACGAGCCCGTGGTGGGTACGCACGAGCAGTTGTTGGCCCGCTCGGTGACGTACCGTGCGCTCGTCGGCTGCTGGGACGACCCGGTGGCGCTTTCCCGAACGGGGGCTCGGCTGAGCTGAATCGCGCGCCCGAGCCGACGGCGCCGTCAGATCCAGCCTGCCTCGCCTGCCATCCGTACGGCCTCCACCCGGGTGCGCGCACCCACCTTGCGGGTGATGCGACCGAGATGGTTGCGGACGGTGCCCCGGCTGAGCCCGAGCGACGCCGCCACCTCCGCGACCGGCGCCCCGGCCGCTGTCAGCGTCAACACCTCGGTCTCGCGGCTGGTCAGCGGGCCGTTCGAGCGCAGCGCAGCGACGACGAGATCCGCGTCGAGCACGGGCTGTGAGCGGGCGAGCCGGCGGATCCCGTCGATGACCCGCTGGGGGCCGGCGTCGCTGCGCAGGATGCCGACCGTCCGGGTCGGGCAGAACAGGCCGCGCAGTCGCCGGGCCCGATGTGGGTGGGCCAGCAGCAGGACGGGGCACCTACCGAAGCGGCTCGGATCGACTCCCTCGACCACGTCGAGGTCGGCCACCACCACGTCGGGGCGTTGGTCGCGGACGGCTGCGGAGACCGCGTCGCCGCGATCCACCTCCGCCACGACGCGGATGTCGTCCTCGGCGGCGAGGACGAACGACAGCGCGCCCAGCACCAGGGCACCGTCCAGGGCGAGCAGGGTACGGATCACGATGAACCTTCCCGCACTCCGAGGGTGATCACACTACGTCAATATTCAAACACGCATCCGTGGGGTCCGCACGGCGACGGGGGCGGGGCCGGGCACGTTGCGGCCCCGCCCCCCGACGGCTACAGCCAGCCGCTACTGCGCGCGCGCCACACCGCTTCCAACCGGTTGCGAGCACCGGTCTTGCGAAGGATCACCGAGAGGTGATTGCGCACCGTCCCGTGTGCCAGGTAGAGGCGGGCCGCGATCTCCTTCAGGGGCAGACCCTCGGCCGCCATCCGCAGCACGTCCATCTCCCGGGGGGTCAACGGGATCTCCGGAGGGCTCAGCACCGCCACCGCGGCGGCCGGGTCGATCGCCCGTTCGCCGGCGGCGAGCGCGCGGATCGCGCGCACCAGCTCCTCCAGGGAGCTGTCCTTGCCGAGCAGCCCGCGTGCGCCGGCCGCCAGCGCGGCCTCCACCAGGGCGGGGCTCCACCGAGGGCTCATCGCCAGCACGGCGGCGTGCGGCGCCTCCGCGCTGATCCGGGTGACCATCTCCACCGGGTCGGGCGACTCCGGTGTCAGGGCCAGCACCACCACCTGGGGTCTGCACCGGCGCACCACGGTCAACAGTTCGCTGACGCCCTCGACGTCGGCGACCACTTTCATGTCCTCCTCACCTGACAGCGCGGCGCAGAGCGCACCGCGCAGTAAACCCATGTCCTCGGCGACGACAACGTGGATCACCACGTTTCTCCGATCTCAGGTACGCGTCACGCCGGCCACCGATCCCGGAACGTTCACGGGCTGGTCAGGGCGTTACGCGTGACGGACGGATAGGCATGGGCCCGGAGCCGTCACGGCAGACGGGCACGGGCACTGATCGACCAGGCCAGCGGATGGGACCGATCGTGTCGGTCGGCCACCCGGGTCGGTCGACCCGCCTCAGCCCGGGCGGGCGATCGCAGACGGAGCCCGGCTCTCGACGAGGAGTGGCACCCGGTCGCGGGGCGCCTCGGAAGCGAGGGGCGACTGCCGGTCGACCGGCCGGATCAGACCCGGCCCCGCCGTCGATCCATAGTCGACGCCGGCGGCCTCCTGGTCGACCGGCGCGACGGGCTGCCCGGGCAGGTAGCCGGTCACCGCCAACGGGGCCTGGCGTGCGGCGAGGTGCCCCGTCGAGGCCGTGGGATGGGTGGGGACGGCGACCGACATCGGCGGTGCGGCGGGAGGCGGCGCCGCTTCGACGCACACGGTCAGCGGCGCGGCGCGGACGGGCGACATCAGCGAGCGCGCCGGTGGTGTCGGCACGGCCGCTGCGGGTGGCGAGCCGGTCATCGGCGTGGTGGCCGGGCCGGGCGGCGGGGGAGCGGTCAGTGGAGGTGTCGCCGGGGGGATCACCGCCCGGAGAGCGGGCGGCAGGACGGCGTCGGTGACACGGAGCAGCGCCACGATGACGAACTGGATCGGCACCGCCCGCACGATGGTGACGGCGTGCGGCAGCGGAGTGGCGATCAGGCCCACCGCGAGAGACCCGGCCGTCACGGGCAGCGCGTGTGCCTCGGCTGCGGCGGGGACGGGCAGCGCCGCCGGATGGGCGCCCGACCGGGACGGGTGCCCTTGGCGAACCGGACGATGAGCCGTGGACGCTGGGGAGGCGGGCCGGAGCCGCGCGCGCTCGCCAGCCTCGGTCGGCGCGGCTGCGCCGACCCGGGGCAGCGGCACGGACCTGGGCGATGCCGCCGTCGACCGACGGGGCGGCGTCGAGGGTGTCCCGTCACGGGGGGTGACGACGTTGCCGATGGCCCCGGCCAGCGGGGCGCGGGGCCGATCCTGGCGGGGCTCGTCGGCCCGCGTGACGCGCGGGCGCTCACCCGCGGCGCGCTCGGTGACCGTGAGTCGTGCGATCGGCGCGACCAGGACGCGGAGCTGGCCATGAGGCTCGTCGCCGTGGTCGCCGTGTATCCCGTCGGCGGCGGCCGGCCCCTGAAACAGGGCGGCCAGGAGGAAACCGGCCCCGACGGCAGCCGCGAGCAGCACCAACCGCCGGGCGAGCCCGCGCAGTCGGCTGGCCACGAGCGCAGCCGATCGGCTCGGCGCAGGCATCGTCGCGGTTCCGTTGACGGGACTTCGCACGCGGGCACTACCCCCCTTCCCTTCTGGATTGCTGACCCATAGTAGCTATGCACTCACGTATTCGCATCTGGTGATGCACGCGGTTGTCGGGCCGGATAGGGCCACCGCGCCCGCGGCGTCTGGCGGCGAGGCCCGCCGCCGGGTGTGCGATCCGTCCTCCCGACCAGGTCGGCGAACGCGCAGCCGCGCGTCCGGCGGTAGTGTCCCCAGCGTGGTGCGGCGGTGGGTTCTGGCGATATTGATGGCTGCCTTCGGCGTGGTGGTCCTGGTGTCTCAACTGGCCGACGGCTTACCCGTGGTCGGCGCTGTCGAGTTTCTGATCTTTTTGGCGCTGGCGTTGGTGCTGTCACCGTGGGCATTCCCCCGCTCGGTGGGCGCCGCCGAGGCGCAGCGGGCCAGCGCGGCGGACGGGCTGCCGATCGTGTACTGGCGCCCCGGCTGTCGCTACTGCCTCCAGCTCCGGTTCTCGCTCGGCCGGCTCGCTCGGCGGGCGCACTGGGTGGACATCTGGCACGACCCGGCGGGTGCCGCCGCCGTCCGGGCGATAACCGGCGGCAACGAGACGGTGCCCACCGTCGTGCTCGGCGGTCAGGCCGTGGTGAACCCCGACCGCGCCTGGCTCCGCGAGCGACTCCGCTCGCTCTGACACGCCCGCCCCCGGCGGCCTGTTTTGCCGCACTTTTCGCATACGGCCGGTTGCGGCAAACCCTCCCGAGCCGGTCCCGGTTGCCGGCACGATGAGATGGATTCGCTGATACCACGGTGAGCGGGGGCGGGCGTGAACGACGGGTTGATGACCAGGCGGAGCGTCCGCGATGTCGCAGAGACGGTGGCGGCGCTGCGCGCCGAGGCGGAACGTGCGGGCGCGGCGGTGGCGGCGGTGGTCGACCACGCGGCGGCCGCTCGCACGGTCGGGCTGAGCATGCCGGATACACAGGTCATCATCTTCGGGAACCCGCAGGCGGGCACTCCGCTCATGCAGGCCCGTCCGGAGATCGCCATCGACCTGCCGATGCGCATCATGGTGCGCGACGACGGCCAGCCCGGTTCGCTGGTCACCTGGCAGGACCCCGCGTACCTCGCCGAGCGGTACGGACTGGGCGAGGACCAGCTCGCGCCCCTGAACGCCCCGGCCACCATCGCCTCCACGGTCCCGGACCGCTGAGCGCGGTCCGCATCGTCGTCACCATGGCCCGTGCGAGGCCGCTCGCGTAGGCCGGTTCAGCGGCTCCGGTCCAGCCGTCGCAACGTCGCGGCGGCGGCCAGGCCGTACGCGACGTACGGCAGGGCGTCCTCGAACCAGCCCTCGGCGCCCCAGCGGCGTGGGTCCGTCACCCCGAGCGCGGTCATCGACCCGTCGGCCACCACCATGCCGCCGACCCCGATCACCCCCGCCGCCACGTGCAGGGGTAGCCGCCGTCGGCCGGGGAGCGCCGCGAAGAGCGAGACGGCCAGCACTCCGTTGACGAACCCGAACACGGGCCCGAACCCGGCCCGTCGGTTCGCCGCCCGCTCCGCTGACCCCAGGTCCATCCGGGTCATGTCCGCCATCCGCTGGACGGCACGCTCGTGCGTTCCGCTCATCGGGCGAGCCCGCAGGCCCACATCGAGGTTGCTGCACAGTTCACGGGCGAGCGTGCCGGCGGCGCCGGCCACGAGCCCGTCCGTCAGGCCGGTCAACCAGGTCCTTGCCATGACATCACCTCGGCTGGTTCGGGTTGTCGCTCGTCCCGGCGACCGTTCGCCGGGTCGGCATACCCGCGCGGCGCCACGTCATCTCCAGCAGAGGCCCCGCACCGGCCGGGCCTCTTCGTTGATGCGAAACACTCATTGCGAAAACGATCTGCAGGAGCGTATAAACGAAAGAAGTCTTTCGCTTAGGAGTGTCACGCCATGGAGCCGACGGAACATCGCGTACGGGTACGGGACGCCACCACACTGCGCGCGCTCGCCCACCCGCTGCGCCTGCGGTTGCTGCGCTATCTGCTGGCCGCCGGCCCGCGAACCGCCGCCCAGTGCGCCGAGGCCCTCGACGACACGGGCTCGAACTGCAGCTACCACCTGCATCAGCTGGCCCGGCACGGCCTCATCGAACGGGTCTCCGCCGAGGGGTCCAACCGACGTGACCGGCCCTGGCGTGCCGCCTCCACCGGGCTCGAATACCTTCCCGACTCCGATGACGCCGACGGACAGCAGGTCAACGACGCACTGACCGCGCTCGAGCTCGACGAGGTGTTCCGGTCGCTGCAGCGCTACCAGAACCGTCAGCACAAGCTGACCGACGAGTGGTGGGAGAGCGCGACCTTCCACAACTACACGCTGTCGCTCACCCCGGAGGAGTTGCGACACCTCACGCTGACCCTCGACGCGGTCATCCGGCCGTACCTGCGCCCACTGCGCAACGCGCCCCCGAGCCACGCCCGACCGGTCAGCCTCAGCCTGCAGGCCTACCCCACACCGGAATTCCTCTGACATGGTGACGCTGTTGCGTCACCGCGGATTCGTCGTGATCTGGGCCGCGGGGCTCTGCTCGAGCGTGGCGAGCTGGCTGCTGCTCACCGGGCTGCCGATCTACGTGTTCGGTGTGACCGGCTCGGCGTCCACCACCTCCGCCGTCTTCCTCGTCGAGCTGCTGTGCGGCATCACGCTGGGGTCGTTCGCCGGTGCTCTGGCCGACCGCTACGACAGGTTCCGGCTCATGGGCTGCGTCGCCGTGGTGCAGGCGGCAGTGGTGCTTCCCCTGCTCGCCGAACCGGGCCACCGGCTGTGGGTCATCTGCCTGATCGCCGGCGCCCAGGCCGTGCTGACGCAGACGTTCGACTCCGCCCGCAACGCGGCGCTGCCCAGCCTCGTCGAACCCGCGCACCTGGTGAGTGCCAACAGCATGGTGGCGCTCAACATCAGTGTCGGACGGCTGATCGGAGGCTCGCTCGGTGGGTTCGCGATCACCCGCGCCGGCACGGGTTACCTCGCCATCGGCGCGGTCGTGGCCTTCACGACCACGGCAGCCCTGATCGTCGCCGGCCGCCGGGCCGCGCGTCGCGGCGCCGCGCGGTCAAACCCACCGGAACGTACGTCGTCGTTCTTCACCACCTGGCGCTCTGGCCTCGCGGCGATGCTGCGCAACCCCACCGTGCGGGTGACGATCCTGAGCGTGGCGCTGGGCGGGATCGCGCAGGGCCTGTTCCTGGTGCTCTTCGTGGTCTTCGTCAGCCGCGCGCTGCATGCCGACGGCACGCTCACCGGCGTGCTTCGGGGCGTACAGGCGATCGGCGGTGTGGCCAGCGGGCTCATCGTCGGAATGCTGGGGGCGCGGCTCAGCTCCCGGCTGCTGATGAGCCTCGGCGCCACCACGTTCGGCCTGATCAGCCTGGTCATCTGGAACGGACCGGCGGTCACCCGTCAACCCGGGTGGTACGTCCTGCTGTTCATCCTGGTCGGCGTGCCGGGCGTCGCCTACGGCAGCGGGGCCTTCGCGCAGATCCAGCAGAGCGTGCCGGAAACCGATCTCGGCCGGGCCTTCGGCGCCTACTACGCGATCTACAACGCGGCACAGGGCCTGGGCATGGCGGCGGCCGGTCTGCTCGGCGACGCGCTCGACGTCGTGCTCGTCCTCAACGTGCAGGCGGCGTTGTACCTGGCCTCCGGTGCGGTCGCCTACGTGGGCCTGCGGCCCGTCCGCGGCGCCGCTGCACCGTCCGGCAGAAAGATCCTGGCCAGCAGGGGCGGGTGCCGGGAGACCGTCAAGTCCGCGCCGTAGCCGCGGCCTTCCCGGACAGGCAGAGCACCGTGGAGAACGGCGGCGGCGTCTACGTCGGCAGCGGCGTCCGACAGCAGCACGGAGCATCCGGTCCCGCCCGGGCTCGATCATCAGATCGGACCCGCGGCGGGGCCGGATGCGCGCGTCAGAGCAGCTCGCTGCGGTACTCGGGAGCCAGGTCGGCCGCGCGTTGCCGGCGTTGCGCCAGCTCGTCGTCGGTGAGCCGCGGTGGCGGTGCGTCCGCCCCGGCGATTCTGTCGCCGACGCGCAGGAAGTACTCGTCCTGCCCGGCGGGGGTGCACATGCACAACATGCGGGCGGGTGCGCCGGAGGTGTTGCGGAAGTGGTGCGGGGCGTTGGCCGGGATGTTGACGGTCGAGCCGGCCCGGACCGTGCGTTTCTCCCCGCGGAAGGTGAATTCGATCTCGCCTTCGAGGAGGGTGAACATCTCCTCGAAGTCGTGCCGGTGCGGCGGCGGTCCGCCGCCGTCGGGGATGCGCATGTCGATCAGGCAGTACCGGCCGTTGGTCTGCTCACCGGTGATCAACATGGCGTAGGTGCCCCCGGCGAGGGAGATCCAGGTGGTCGCCGGTTCGTCGGGGCCGGCGATGGTGAGTGTTCGGGTCGGGTCGTCGTCCGGGATGGCGGGGGCGGCGCGGTCGGAGGCGCTCATGCTGCTCGTCCTTCCTGGGCTGCGTCAGCAGGGCTCGCGGACGCCCTCCTTCTTCTCCGGGCGACGAGCCCGTTAAACGGAATATATCGTCCGGCTAGCCGGAACTCGTTGCTCTCCGGGATGCGCGTCGCGGCCCCCGGCGGGGGATTGACCCGGGCGGAGCGCGGTCAGGAAGAGGTCGATCTGGCGACCGGCGACTTCCGGCCAGTCGCCCACGCCGGGCATCGGCACCGCGATCAGCGAGCCGAAGATGATGACATCGCGGGCCGTCAGATCCGGCCGCAACGATCCGTCGGCGACGCCGCGCTCGACCATCCGGCCGACACCGGCCCACACGCGCCGCTCCAGGCTCCGGTACTCCGGATCGGTGGTGACCGGGGCGCCGTGATGCGGCAGGAAGAGCTCCGTGCCGTGCCGGACCGTGCCGACCAGGAACTCGTGCACCGCGTCGATGCCCGTGACCCCGCGCTCGAGCACCTCGTCGACCAGGGCGAGGACCATGCCGATCGAGCGGATCTGCAGGGCGACCAGCAGGGCCTCGCGGTCGCGGAAGTGACGGTAGAGCGTCCCGACGCCCACACCGGCCTCCCGGGCGACCACCGCCATGGGGGCGGCCAGGTCACGCTGCAAGGTACGCAACGCCGCCGCCAGGACCTTCTCCCGGTTGGCCACGCCGTCGCTGCGCGGGGCACGACTCACCGTCGGTCCGCCGGGCGCGCTGCCATCATGCCCCGAATCCTAGGGGCTCGGTGGGGTGACGCGGCGTCATCGTGCCGGCGGCGACCCCGGACGGCCACCGCCGGCACGGTGGTGGCGTCAGAGCCGGGAGGTGAAGGTGGCCAGGAAGCGGTGCGGGGTGACGACGCCGGCGTTGTCGAAGCAGATCACGTCGACGTCGGCGTTGGTGGTGTACGTCCACGGTTGGGTGAGGTGGCAGTAGTTGCTGCCGGCGCCCTGCGCGACCACCTGGACGTGGGTCTCCTTGAGACCGATCTGCGGGAAGGTCGCCAGGTAGCGGCCGGCCGGCACCAGCGGCGCCACCGTGTTCGCGCCGACGCCGAGCACCGAGTTGTCGTTGGTCGGCCCGCCGACGGCGGTGCCCAGGTAACCGAAGTACGACGGCGGTGCGAGGGAGCCGATCACCGGCCGCCGGCGGTGGTACGACAGGGCGAAGTCGGTGTTGATGAACGCGCCGGCCTGGTCGTAGCAGAAGACGTACACCTGCACGTCGCTGCCGACCGCGGCCCAGGAGTAGACCTTGCACCGGCGCGGGCCGGCGTTGGGCTGTACGGCGGTGACCTGCACGTCGCCGGCGAGCACCCCGGCCAGACCGACTCCGGGCAGCCGCACCAGGTACTGCCCGACCCCCAGGGGCCCGACCGTGTTCACCACGCCCGTCGAGTTGTACGACTGCACCACCACGCCGCCGCCCCACTGCACGTACGCGTGGGAGGTGCCGGCC
This sequence comes from Micromonospora sp. NPDC049004, assembly GCF_040649315.1. Classification (NCBI taxonomy): domain Bacteria; kingdom Bacillati; phylum Actinomycetota; class Actinomycetes; order Micromonosporales; family Micromonosporaceae; genus Micromonospora; species Micromonospora sp. NPDC049004. The sequence continues at coordinate 467,723 of NZ_JBEZFG010000003.1, read as the reverse complement.
GGCAGCACGCCCGAACTGGTCGTCCAGAGCACGGTGAACGGGGTGTCCTCGCGCGTGCCGCCGGGCCGGTGGCACTGCACGTCGACGATCTCGTCGGCGCCGGACTGGAACCAGCGGACCACCTCGCAGTAGTGCCCGGTCCGGTTCACCGGGGTCACGTGCGGCACGCCCCGCGAACTGGCGCCCACCTGTGGGAAGCGGACCTGGAACCGGCCGGGCGCGAGCTTGACGCCGTCGGCCCAGGCGGCCGGGAACGCGGTCTTCCAGCTACCCCACTGCCGGCTGGTGTCCAGCACGGTCCAGACCGGCACCGTGGGGTCCTTCACGTACGCGAATCCCCAGCGGTCGGCGGTGGCCGCGGCGGCCGGTGCGGGCGGAGTGAGCGCGCCGGCGGCCAGGACGGTGGCCAGCGCGGCGGTGACGAACGATCGGAGACGCATGTGTTCCTCCACTCGACGGGGACGGGTCGCAGAGGAGTGTGCTCCCCGTAACGTGATGGTCACAGTCGGCTACTGCGCGCTCCGGTGTCGGGTGTCGGCCACCGGGACCGGGACCGATCGGCGCGGTGAACGGTGAACGGCCCCCTCGCCGGGGCGAGGGGGCCGTCCAGGAGTGGGAGGCGGGGATCAGCCGCCGGCGAACGTCGGTTCCACCCCGCACTTGGCGTTCTGGTTCAGGCAGGACTTCACCAGGGCGCCCAGGTGCTCGGGCTCCCAGGCGTTCATGAAGTCGCCGTGCATCGAGGACGGCTTGCCGGAGGAGAGGCTGAGGCCGTCCCCGCCCAGCGACTCGTAGTTGACCATGAAGGAGAGATCGGGGACCGCCACCGGGTACCTTCCGGTGCAGACACCGTTCACCGGGTCGCCCATGTGCGACTTGTGATCGGGCGAGTCGATGTTCTCACCGTCCCAGCAGTCCTTGAACACCAGCTGGAAGATCAGGTTGCCACCGGGGGCGCAGACCGGCCAGTTGCCGTCGGCGCTGCGGCCGATCTCGGCGCTACCCGCGCACCAGAACTGGTTGCTGCCGGCGTTCTTCGGGGTGTCGACCTGCTTCTTGGCGTCGCCCTCGACCACCCGCAGGCCCGGGGGGAAGGGCTTGACGGTCGACGGGTCCTTGACCCGCGAGCCGTAGTAGACCCGGAAGCTCTTCATCGGGACCGGCTTGCCGTCCTTGCGCAGCTCCGGGACCCAGTAGGCGCTCAGGTCGCCAGGGGCGTTGCAGGTGGTCTTCGAGGCGAGCAGCTTGTCGGTGGTGGTGAAGGCGTCGACCTTGGGGCCGAAGAACGTGTGCATGTGCGAGGCGCCCGAGAGGCCGGGCAGGACGATCGGGTCGTCCGGGGCGGAGTTGGCGACCTCGCAGTCGGTGTGGAACTCGGGAACGCGGGTGGTGCCCGGCGGCACCGCCTTCGGGGTGATCGCGGTGAAGGCGGCCAGCTCCCTGCTCCACGCGGCCTGGTCGACCGGAACCCAGCCGGCGGCCGGCGCGCTCGGCGGGACCGACGCGGAGGGCGAGGCGGACGGAGTGCGAGTCGGTGCCGACGACGTGGCCGGTGCGGCCGACGTGCTCGGCGACGTCGCCGTCGTGGGGCCGAACGTGAACCAGTTCAGATTCACGAAGTCGGACGTCGAGGTGCTCCTCATGACGGCGAAGACGGTCTGCGGGCCGGTCGGCACGCCGGATGCGGTGGCATTGACCGTCGTCCACTTCTGCCAGCCACCGGTATGGGTGATCGGGAAAGTGGCCAGCAGCGTGCCGGTCTGCGTGCCGAGGCGCAGTTCGACGGCCCCGCCGTCGGTGTTGTGCGCGGCGACGCGGGCCGTCAGCTCCGCGCCGGTCACCGAGATGCCGTCGTACCGCAGCCAGTCGCCGTTGGCGAGCCAGCCGACGTTCCTGCCGCCGTCGGCGTCGCCGGTGCTCTCGGTCTGCGCGCCGGACTGCGCCGCGAAGGCCTCCGCCTGGACGCGGCCGGGCACGGCGACCTCCTCGGCCTGCGCGCCGGCGATGTAGATGCCACTGCCGCCCAGTGCGGCGACGACAGCGGCGGCGAGCGTGACGCGGGCGAGGCGACGGCGCTTTCGCGCCCGGTCCGGCGGTGCGACATGCGCGGGGGGAGTCCGCATTACCAGTGGTGTCCTTCGAGTCGGGCGATAACGCTCCTGTCGGGTGAAGTATGTGCACGTCCAGAGCCTGCATCAACGTGCGGAAAAAGAATTAAGGAGGGCGGCCCGCAGGTCTCCTGGTAGCCGGTGTCCCGGCGCCGGATAACAGTTTTTCGCCCCCCGCAGGCTTAAGTTTGTTTTAACTCCGGGAAAGCGACCCGGTTCCGCTGATTACGAATTTCGCGGTAACGAATCGTCATCCGATCGGATACTGGAGGGCATGTCGTCCGGTCGTCCTGGCACTCCTCGGCTCGCGCGCCAGCCGGGGCGGCTGGTCGCCTTCAGCGACGGCGTCTTCGCCATCGCCGTCACGCTTCTCGTGCTGGAGATCCAACCGCCGAAGGACTTCGGGCGCCTCCTGCCGGGCCTCGGGGCGTTGTGGCCGTCGTACCTGGGGTACGCGTTGAGCTTCCTGCTCGTCGGGCAGGTCTGGGTCAACCATCACGTCATGTTCGACCGGGTCCGGCACGTCGACCGTCCGGTCCTGTTCCTCAACACGCTGCTCCTGATGGTCATCGCATTCCTGCCGTTCTCCACGTCGCTGCTCGCCGACGCGCTCCGCGCGGAGCAGGGGCTGCGGACGGCCGTCGTCGTCTACGGCACGACACTGTGGTTGGCGGCGGCCCTGTTCAACGTCATCTGGGTCCACCTTCGCCGGGCGCGACTCCTGGACCCCAGTCTCGGTCCCTTCGGCGTGCGGGCCATCGGCCGCCGATTCGCACTAGCGCTGGCCTGGATCGGCGGCGGCATCCTCGTCGGCGCGTTCGTGCCGATCGCTGGCGTCGTCATCATCGCGGCCTTCCTGCCCGCCTACTACCTGCCCATCCGCGGCGAGTACGGCGAGGACGACAAGACCACCGGCCGTCCCGCCTGAACCGCACCGGACGGCCCGCGGGCCGGCTCGTCGTACACCGGCGACGAGGCCGTCAAAATATTGTGGGTGCGCCTGTCGATCGGGACCGGCTCTCTTCGTAGCCAGGGTGAGAGCCCGGAATCGAGACGGGCCACACCCGCTGGAGGGCACGATGACCACCACCGCGCAGACCACCCGCACCACCACGGCGGCCTTCGGCGCGCTGATCGGGGCCGGTGCGATCGCCACGACCGCCGCGAGCGCCGCCACCATGACCGTCGCCGCCGCCGGCCACGCGGCAGGTATCAGCCTCGACGTGAGCGGCGCCCCGATTCCGGTGGCGGGGTTCGGCGTGCTGACCGCCGTCTTCTCGTCGATCGGCGTGCTGCTCGCCGTGCTGCTGTCCCGCTTCGCACGGCGTCCGCGGCGCGCGTTCGTCCGTACGACTGTGGCGCTGACGGTCCTGTCCCTGGTGCCGGACGTGCTCGCCGACGCCGGGACGGCCACCAGGGCGCTGCTGATGCTCACCCACCTGGTCGCGGCCGCGATCGTGATCCCGGCTGTCGCGCGCCGCCTGGCCGCCTGACCTGTTCCCCACTCATCGTCGAGCTATCGGAGGACCACCATGAAGCAGTACCTGCTGTCCGTGCACGTCGTCGAGGGCGCACCGACGCCGTCGGACGAGGAAACACGGATCATGTTCCGGGAGACCGGTCGGATCAACGACGACATGCAGGCCGCGGGCGCCTGGGTCTTCGGCGGGGGGCTCACGTCGCCCGACAGCGCCACTGTCGTCCGGGTCGAGAACGGCGCCACCTCCATGAGCGACGGGCCGTTCGTCGAGACGAAGGAACACATCGCCGGATTCTGGGTGATTAAGTGCGCGGATCTGGACGAGGCGCTGGCCTGGGCCGAGAGGTGCGCGGCCGCCTGCGGCCCGATCGAGGTGCGCCCCTTCGACGAACTGTCCCAAGCCTGAGCGGGAGCTGTCGCCCGACATGGACCTGGCGAGCATCTACCGCGCGGAGTACGGCCGCTGCGTCGCCACACTGGCCCGCATCCTCGGTGACATCAACCTCGCCGAGGAGGCGGTCCAGGACGCCTTCACGACGGCGCTGCAGAAGTGGGAGTCCCCACCGCCGAATCCCGGCGCCTGGATCGTGACGACCGCGCGGAACAGGGCCGTCGATCGCCTCCGCCGGGAGTCGACCCGCGAGGCCCGGCACGCCCAGGCCCTGCTGCTGCACCAACAGGACGAGCCCCAGGAGGTGGGACCGGTGAAGGACGACCAGCTTCGACTCATCTTCACCTGCTGTCACCCGGCACTCGCCCCGGACGCGCGGACGGCCCTGACGCTCCGCCTGCTCGGCGGTCTGGAGGTACCGGAGATCGCGCGGGCCTACCTGGTTCAGGAGACGACAATCGCGCAGCGGATCGTGCGCGCGAAGAAGAAGATCCGGGACGCGGGGATCCCGTACCGGGTACCCGCCGAACACGAGCTGCCGGACCGGCTGCCGCCCGTGCTCACCGTGCTCTACCTGATGTTCAACGAGGGTTACGCCTCCACCGCCGGGCCGCTGATCAGAACGGACCTGTGCGCCGAGGCGATCCGGCTCGCCCGCGAACTGGCCGCCCTGATGCCCGACGAACCCGAGGTGCTGGGCCTGCTCGCCCTGCTGCTGCTGACCGAGGCACGCCGTCCGGCCCGGCTCGGCCCGACCGGCGGACTCGTCCTCCTCGTCGACCAGGACCGGTCACTGTGGAACCGCGCGCTCATCGTCGAGGGCCACGACCTGGTCCGGCGCTGCCTGCGGCGCAACCGGCCCGGCCCGTACCAGGTCCAGGCCGCGATCGGCGCGGTGCACACCGACGGCGCGGCCACCGACTGGCCGCAGGTCCTGGCGCTGTACGACCAGCTCTTCGCGCTCGCGCCGACCGCCATCGTCGCGCTCAACCGTGCCGTCGCGGTCGCCGAGGTGCACGGGCCGGCGGTAGCCCTCGCCGCGTTGGAGGACGTCGACCTCCCGGGCTACCACCGGCTGCCCGCCACCCGTGCCGAGCTGCTGGCCCGGCTCGGACGCGACCGCGAGGCCCGCGCCGCCTACGACCAGGCCATCGCGCTGACCAGCAACGAGACCGAGCGCGCCTTTCTGCGGACGCGTCGTACCGAACTCACCCACCCGAGGAGACCCTCGTGACCGCCACCTACACCTTCGACGTCTTCACCAGCCTCGACGGCTTCGGCAGCACCACCGGCAACTGGGGCGGCTACTGGGGTAAGCAGGGCCCGGAGCTGCTGGAGCGCCGCCTCGCCACGTACGGCGAGGATTCGCGCATGGTCTTCGGCGCCCGCACGTTCGAGTTGTTCGGGCAGATGCTGGCCGACAGCACCGAGGAGTCCGACGTCCGGGACGCCTGGGTCACCCGCATGATCAACCTTCCGGCGACGATCGTGTCGAACACGCTGCAGGGCCCCCTCGACTGGCCGGACGCGACAGTCGTACGCGGGAACGCCGTCGACGTCGTCGCCCGGCTCAAGGAGGAGTCCGAGGTGCCGTTGCGGTCACACGGCAGCCTCTCGATGAACCGGGCACTGCTGGCCGCCGGGCTGGTCGACTTCATCCAGGTGACGCTCTTTCCGGTGGTCACCGGTCAGACCGGAACGGAGCCGATCTTTCACGGGACGGCCGACTACGACCTGGAGCTGATCGAGTGCCGGACCCTCGACGGCCGCTCCCAGGAACTCACCTACCGACCCACCCGGCACACCTGAGTCGTCAGCGCCACCCGACGGTGGTGCGGTGCCGCCGGCCGTGCCTGATGATCCCCGGCCGCGGCACAGGACGCCCAGCCGTGCCGGTCAGCAGCGCACCTCGGTCTCCTTCTGCGCCACGTCGGAGATCCCACCGAGGGCCCGGGTGCACACCGTCAGCGTGTTGGCGCCCAGCGACCAGACGTCCGGCCCGCTCGAGCACTGCAGGTCGCGAAGCGTGCTTCCGGTGACGATCGACGTGCAGACCTGGTAGGAGCCGTGGGTGGCGCGGTACTGCTGCCACACGTACGTGTAGGCGTAGTTCTTGCCGCAGCCCTTGTACTGCTTGACCGAGGCGGCGGTCTGCCCGCCGACGGTGACGTACGCCGTCGCGCCGATCTGCACCGAGCTCGCGCAGCGCGGGTTCGTCTCGGCGTGGGCGGGGCCGGCGAACGCCATCGTCGCGGGCACAGCCAGCCCAGCGGCCGCGAGGATGCGTACACCGCGTCGGGAAAGACTCTTCATCGATGACCTCCTTCAGTGCACCGGGACCGTTGATCCCCGTGTCGTCGATGCACCACATTGATGCTCGCTGTGGCCCGTTCGGTAGCCTCTGACACGCTCTGACAACGTCTGACGAAGCTGTCTGACATGGGGGACTGATGAAGGACCAGCGTGCCGCCGCAGAGTCGATTCAGGACGGACGGGCCGCCGAGAGGTTCGCCGAGCAGTTGCGGACACTGCGCAGCGCCGCGGGAGACCCGTCGTTCCGCAAGATGGCGGGGCGATCAGGCCGGATCTCGCACACGACCCTGCACGAGGCCGCCGCCGGGACCCGGTTTCCCTCCTGGGAGACCACGCGGGAGTTCGTCCGGGCGTGCGAGGCGGACGAGGCCCTGTGGCGGCGCCGTTGGGAGGACGCGCAGCGCCCGGGGCCGGCCCCCCGACCCGGCGGGGACGGAGACGGAGACGGAGACCGCGCGCCGGTCGTCGCCGCGTCCGCGCCGAAGGAGCAGGGCGTGGTGCAGGTCGTGGAGTATCCGCGGGCCGAGGATGGCGTCGCGGCCAGGCGGCGGCGTCGACTGCCGTGGCTCAACGCCGCAGCCGTGGTGCTGGTGGTGGCGGTGGCCGCCGTCCTGGGCGTGACCGTTCGTGGCCGGTCCGACCCGGACGGCCCCGGCACACCTACCGCGTCACCGTCACCTGTGGCGTCGCCGACCACTACGGCATTCTCGGACTCGCTGATCCCCGGGGACTCGAGCAGATTCGTCGGCGACGTCACCATCCCCGACGGCACCCAGGTGAAGGTCAACGCCCAGTTCGACAAGGTGTGGGCTCTCGCGAACGTGGGAAAGGTCGACTGGCACAACCGGTACCTGGCGCGGATGGACCCCACCGCCGACGGTGCGGGTTGCCGGACACCGGACCGGGTGCAGATCGGTGACACGCCGCCCGGTGAGCAGGTGATGATCCGTGTTCGGGTCACCGCGCCGAGCCGCCCCGGCAAGTGCTGGGTCAGTTGGAAGATGGTCGACGAGGCCGGGCGGGAGTACTTCCCGACCCGGCGGCCGGTGTACTTCATGGTCACCGTGACCGCCTGAGGGTCAGGCCGCGGGCTCCGGGTGGCCCCGATGCGATCGATCGCTGTCAGGCACGAGCGTCGAGCCAAACTGACAACACCGCATTCATCGAGGTCGGTGAGGGTCTGACGGATCTGACAGACACCAGGGGTACCGAACAGCACCGCACTTCTCGCAGGGTGATGTCGAACCGAGTACGACTCACCAGCTACGAGGAGGACCCATCTTGCGCCGTCCCTGGTTATCCGTCGGGCTCGCCGCGCTCTGCGTGGCCGTCGGCGTCCCGGCCCACGCGGCGGCATCCGACGCCACAGCGCCGCGGGCCGTCACCACGGCCGCACGGCCGGTCGTGGACATGGAGGCCACCGTCCTGGCCGCTCAGATCGACCCCCGCCGGGCCGACAACACACTGACTCCGGGTGCGAAGAACTCCGTGCTCGCCGTGGAGCAGGCGTTGCAGGCGCAGGGCCTGCTGAACGCGCAGTGGGTCGACGGCTACTTCGGCACGGTGACCGTCTCGGCGTACGCGGCGTACCAACGCTCACTCGGCTACACCGGGCTGGCCGCGAACGGGCTGCCCGGCACGACGTCGCTGACGAAGCTCGGGCTGAACCGCTACACCGTCGGCAACACGATCGGTCCGGGCGCGAAGGTCCCGCGCGACGGGTACGTCGTCAACGCCCGTACCCAGGCGATGCTGGCCGAGGCCCAGCGTCTGCTCGGTTACACCCTGGTGCTCGACCAGGGCTCGTACAACCCCGGGGGCGACCCCACCTCGGCCGGCACGCACGACGGCGGGGGCGTGGTGGACATCGCGGTCACCGGCATGACCGCCGCCAGGCGCACCGCAGTCGCCCGGGCCCTGCGCCAGGTCGGCTTCGCCGCCTGGGTCCGCAACCCCAACCAGGGCGACTGGCCGTGGCACATCCACGCCACGGCGATCAGCGACACGGACCTGTCCAGTCAGGCGCAGCACCAGGTCGGTGACTACTACCTCGGCATGAACGGCCTGGCCAACCAGGGGCCGGACGACGGCCCCCAGGTCCCGATCAGGACCTGGGAGCAGTACCAGCGCGGGCAGTGACCCGCATCCCCCTCACCGTTCGCGAAAGGACACCATGAACATCCGTAAGAGCCTCGCCGCCGTCGGCGTCGCGCTGGCCGCGACCACCTCGATCCTCAGCGTCGCATCGCCCGCCTCGGCGGCGGCCCGAGACGGGGTCTGCGACAGCGGCGAATTCTGCTACTACTACAACAGCGACAACGCGGGGTCGATCTCGGACTTCACCGGTTCGCTCGACGACTACGGCACCGAGCAGCCCTCGTGTTACGACTTCAAGGGCGCCGGCGCCGGCAAGGGCCTGTGCATCAAGAACGAGGCCGCCTCGGTCTGGAACCGCAGCACCAAGACCGTACGCGTCTACTACAACAGTGGCTACGCCGGTTCCTACCAGGACTTCGCGGCCGGCGCGAAGGGCAACCTCAACTCCACGCTGAAGAACAACAACGCCTCGCACCAGTTCTCGCCGTCGACCCGCACGAACCTGTCGTACGCCCTGTACCAGGCCAGCGGCGGTGCGGTCACGTGCGGCTTCGACGGTTACACCACCACGCCCGGCCGGCACGAGGGCATCGACATCGCCCGCAGCGTCGGCTCGGACGTGCACGCCCTGGTCTCCGGAACGGTCACCTACGTCGCGCAGGGCAGCACCGGCAGCGGCGGCCTGTCCACGATCTCCGTCTACAACTCCTCGCTCAACAAGACGGTGATCTACCTGCACACCGCGCCGAGGTCCGGGGTGAGCGTGGGCGACGCCATCAGCAAGGGCCAGATCATCGCGGATGAGTCGTGGCACGGGGTGTCCTCCAGCTCGGGCGCGCACACCCACGTCGAGGTCCGGGCCGGTCGGCAGACCCACGCGGCCGTCAGCGTCGGTGACCCCACGCTGGACAACGCCGACCCGACCGCGTTCTGGAACGCCCAGGGCTACAACGAGAAGTAGGACACCATGAATATCCGCAAGGGCCTCGCCGTCGTCGGCGCCGTGCTCGCCATGTCCACCTCCATCCTGAGTGTCGCCTCGCCGGCGGCGGCGGCCGAACGGGACGGAACCTGCGACAGCGGCGAGTTCTGCTACTACTACAACAGCAACCAGGCCGGCTCGGTCTCCGACTTCACCGACTCCCTGGACGACTACGGCACGACCCAACCGACCTGCTACGACTTCAAGGGCGCGGGCGCCGGCAAGGGCCTGTGCGTGAAGAACAACGCCGCGTCGGTGTGGAACCGTACCGGCAAGACCGTGCGGGTCTACTTCAACAGCAACTTCGCCGGTGCCACCCAGGACTTCGCGTCCGGGGCGAAGGGCAACCTCAACGCCACGCTGAAGAACAACAACGCCTCGCACGAGCTGCTGAGCGGACCGACGGGCTGTAGCACCGACGGCACCAACAGCAAACTGCCGAGCACCATCCTCGTCTACCGGGTCAGTCTCGGCCGAGTCGATCGGGTCGACTTCAAGACGTACGTCAAGAACGTCCTCCCGAACGAGTGGATCACGAGTTGGCCGGCTGCCTCGCTGGACGCCGGTGCGATGGCCGTGAAGAGCTACGCCTGGTACTGGGCGCTGCACTCGACCCGCAAGACCTCCGGCGGCCAGTGCTACGACGTCCGGGACGACACGGGCGACCAGGTCTACCGGCCGTCGTCGGCACAGGCCTCGACGTCGGCGGCGGTGGACCGGACCTGGTCGACCCGGATGACCCGGAGCGGCAACATCCTGCGGGCGCACTACTGCGCGACCACCACCGCGTGCGGTGGCTGGGTGGACGGGGACTGGCTGTCGCAGTACGGCTCCCGTGATCTCGCCAATTCGGGCAGCAGCTACCAGGCGATCCTGCGCCACTACTACCGCGACGTGGTCATCTCCTGACGTCACGCGTCACACGTGCCGCCCGCCGCACACTCGCGGCGGGCGGCACGCTCGTGGGCGCCCGGCGCGCGGGAGCCGTACGAGCTGCGTGGCCTGCGGGAAAGACGAAGCGCCCCGTCCGGCGTGGACGGGGCGCTTCGTCGGTTCAGCCGAGGTCTGTGCCGGGCACCGGTCCGGCCTCGTCGGCGCTCGACGCCGGGGCGGCCACCTCGATCCGGGGCGACCGGTCCGGCGGAAGATGAGCGCGGTCGGCGATCACCACCACATCCACCTCCCCGTCGATCATCTTCTGCTCGACGGCCTCCCACGGCGCCCGCATGATCCCGTTCAGTCGGTAGTCATGCCGGCGGAGGTGGGTCAGACACGACGCGATGGCGTGCTCCGACGGCTCGATGTCGGCCGGTACCCAGATAACGGCTAGTTCCATGATCTCTCCTGATCAACGTCGTGGACGCGGGTGACAGATCAGGAGTTGCCGGGGCGGTGGGGGACCCCGCTCCACGGGCCGGCTGATGGCATGGCTGTCGAAGGGGAGGACGGCACGCCCCCGGTGCAGCGCTGCGACGGGCGGCGGCCCGTAGGCCGCCGGCGCCTTCTGGTCGAGCCCGCCGGCGCCGGAGCCGGCGCCGGCGGGTGCGGACACGAATGCCAGCACCAACGCCGGTCGCACCGGCAGGGGGCCGGCGGGAGGGGGTGGCGCCGACAGCGGTCGAGCGGTCATCGCCGTCGGCGTTCGAGTGGGCACGCGGCCGTCGACGGTGCCGGGGAGGCGGGCCCGGGACGCTCGCGCCGTCACCTGGGTCGGCGGCGGTGGCGACGGTGGCGCGGTGGCGCGTGCGGCCGGCGGGGCCGAGGCCGACGGAACGCGCGGCGGGGACGACTGTCGCGCACGGGGTCGTCGGGCTGGCGCGGCGGTGGAGGGTTCGACCGACAGCGCGCCGGTGACACTCGGCAGGGGCAGGGGGACGGCTGTCGGCACGGGCAGTGGGACGGCCGTCGGCACGGGTATTGGGACGGCCGTCGGCACGGGCAGGGGGACGGCCGTCGGCAAGGACCGGCCGACGTCCAGCGGTGTCTCGACCACGTCGTGCAGCAGCGCCCCGACGATTCCCGGCGCGGTGGCGTCCTGTGCCGGTGCGCGGGTGGTCGGCGACGGTGCCGGTGAAGGGGCGGCGTGCGCGGGCTCGGGGCCCAGGGCCGCGCCGAGGGCCGCCGCCCCCAGCGCTGCCGCTCCGAACGCCGCTGCGCCGAGCGTGGGCGGCGGCGGACACCGCTTCGGCCGCCTCACGCCGTCCCATCCATGCGCGGACTGTTGCCCCCGGGTAACTCGGGTTACACCTGTCGCGGACCGATCCGCGGCCACCGCGCCGGTCCAGCTTCGCCGGGCGCGTGCGGCGCGCGGGTCCCCGCTCCGCGCCCCTGTGGTACGCCGGGCAGGTGACCTGGACTGTGAGCGATAACAAGACCGTCGCGCGGCGCACCCACAGCGTCGGAGCGGCACGGATCGTCGACCCGATCCCGTCCGGACGTCGACAGGTGGCAATGGGACACGCTCCGCGAACCGATTCGGCCGGGCGACTATGTGGCCGGCTCGTTACGTCTTGACGAACAGCATGTTATCGCTCACTCTCGATGCAGAGGTCGGCGGCGTCGGTGGCTCACCGGGCGAGTCCCGCGGTCGCGCCTCGAAGCACGGCGTCCCCGGGCAGCGGACGTCGTCTCAGGACTCGCGTGGTTGCCGGCGAGCGCCGGCCAGGCTGCGTGCGCTGTGCGCAGTGCCCAGGATGATCGTTCCGGATTCCTCGGCTCACGCCGGCGCCTGTCGTCGGGACCAGTCCGTCCTGAGTGAAGTGGCACATCACCACCACCGATGCAACCACTGAGAAGGAACGACATGAGACCCAAGAAAGCTCTGCTGGCGACGGCGACCCTCGCGGTCGCGCTGACCGCGGGTATGACCATGGCGCTGGCGCCCATGGCCAGCGCCGGAACAACGTTGAAGGCCTCGGCGGCCGAGAAGGGCCGTTACTTCGGCGCCGCCGTCGCGACGGGCAAGCTCTCCAACAGCCAGTACGTCGGCATCCTCAACAGCGAGTTCAACCAGGTCACCCCCGAGAACGAGATGAAGTGGGACGCCACCGAGCCGTCCCAGGGTGCGTTCAACTACAGCGGTGGTGATCGTCTGGTCAGTCACGCGCAGGCCAATGGCATGAGGGTGCGGGGGCACGCGCTGTTGTGGCACGCCCAGCAGCCGGGGTGGGCGCAGGGCATGTCCGGCACCGCGCTGCGTAACGCCGCGATCAACCACGTCACCCAGGTCGCCACCCACTTCCGGGGCAAGATCTACGCCTGGGACGTGGTGAACGAGGCGTTCGCCGACGGCGGCAGCGGCGGGCGACGGGACTCGAACCTGCAACGCACCGGCAACGACTGGATCGAGGCGGCGTTCCGCGCCGCCCGCGCCGCGGACCCGGGCGCGAAGCTCTGCTACAACGACTACAACACCGACGGCATCAACGCGAAGTCGACAGGCATCTACAACATGGTGCGCGACTTCAAGTCCCGCGGCGTACCGATCGACTGCGTCGGCTTCCAGTCCCACCTCGGCACCACGTTGGCCAGTGACTACCAGGCCAACCTCCAGCGCTTCGCCGACCTCGGCGTCGACGTGCAGATCACCGAGCTGGACGTGATGACCGGCTCCAACCAGGCCAACATCTACGGTGCGGTCACCCGCGCCTGCCTGGCCGTCGCCCGCTGCGCCGGCATCACCACCTGGGGCGTGCGCGACAGCGACTCCTGGCGCGGTAGCGACAACGCGCTGCTGTTCGATGGTTCGGGCAACAAGAAGGCGGCGTACACCTCCGTCCTCAACGCTCTCAACGGGGGCAGCACCTCGCCCACCACGCCTCCGCCGGGCACCGGGGTGGACACCACCGCCTGGTACGTGTTGGTGAACCGCAACAGCGGCAAGGCGCTCGACGTGTACGAGCGGGCGACCACCGACGGCGCGCGGATCGACCAGTGGGCCCGCAACGACGGCGCGTGGCAGCAGTGGCAGTTCGTGGACTCCGGTGGCGGTTACTACCGACTGAAGTCCCGCAACTCGGGCAAGGTGCTGGATGTCTACAACTTCTCCACCGCCGACTCGGCGGCGATCGTCCAGTGGAGCGACGGCAACGGCACGAACCAGCAGTTCCGGCTGGCCGAGTCGTCCGGTGGCTACCTGCGCCTGATCAACCGCAACAGCGGCAAGGCCGTCGAGGTGCAGGGCGCGTCCACCGCCGACGGCGGGAACATCGTGCAGTATGCCGACTGGGGTGGCAACAACCAGCAGTGGCAACTGGTCCGGGTCGGGTAGCCACCCGACCCGCTGAACCGGCAGCGTGGTGGCGCGGACGCACCTCGTCCGCGCCACCGTCGCCGCTGGCCGCGACACCCCCTCGGCACCCGACAGTTGAACCTCGTGCCTGCGCATCCACGCTTCGGACAGCGGATGGACAAGGGCAGCACTATTGGAGAGCATCTATTTCATGATTATCCGGTCCGCCACCCCGCCACCGACCACGGAGAACGTGCCGCCCGAGCCGGTCTCCGACGACCGGCCACCGGCCGATTGGGGTCGATGGCGCTGGGTCCGTAACGAATGGACCGTGGCGGTCCTGGCGAGCCTGCTGGTGGCGGTGGTGCTGACCTGGCCGACGCTGCGGCACCCGGCGAGCACGATCCCCGGTGACCTGGGCGACCCGCTGTTGCAGGCGTGGCAGGTCGCCTGGTCGGGGCACGCTCTGCTGAGCAGTCCGGCCGACCTCTGGAACTCCAACACGTTCTACCCCGAGAAGTACACGTACGCCTACAGCGACACCCTGCTCGGCTACGCCCCGATGGGAATGCTCGGCTCCGGCTTCACGGCCGCTGTGATCCACTACAACGTGCTGTACGTGCTGCTGCACGCCTTGGCGTCGCTCGGGGCGTACGCCCTGGCGCGGCAGCTCGGCGCGAACCGGTGGGGCGGTGCGGTCGCCGGGATCGCATGGGCGTACGCGCCCTGGCGGTTGGCGCACTCCGGGCACCTGAACATCCTGTCCAGCGCGGGAATCGCGCTGTCGCTGGCCATGCTGGCCCGGGGTCACGGCTGGTCGTTGCGCCACGGGTACCGGCCGGAGCTGCGCCGGCCCGGTTGGGCGGTGGCCGGGTGGCTGGTCGCCGCCTGGCAGGTCTCCCTCGGCTTCGGCATCGGCCTGCCGCTGGTGTACTTCCTGCTGGCCGCGGTGCTGGTGGCGGCGGGTTGCTACGGCTGGTCCTGGTGGCGGCGGCGGGAGCGGCCGCCGTTCGGTCGGCGGCTGTTGCTCGCGGATCTGATCGGTGGGGGTGTGTTCGGCGCGGTGACGCTGCTGCTGGGCATGGTCTACCTGCGTGTCGTCGATCTCAACCCGCAGGCCGAGCGGACGCTGGACTGGACGAAGATGTTCTCGCCTCCGCTGATCGGGTTCGTCACCGCACCTGCCGACTCGTGGTTGTGGGGCGAGCGGCACGCCGCCGCACGCGAACAGTTGTCCTGGCCGCCGGAGATGGCGCTGCTGCCGGGGATGATGCTGATCGGGTTGGCCGCGGCCGGGCTGTTCCTCTCGGCGTATCCGCTGCGGCACCGGGTCGCGCTGGGGCTCGGCGTGGTCGGCACGGTGCTGCTGGGTCTGGGCGCCACGCTCGGCGGTGATGGCGACCCCGGCTACCTGACACTGTCCACGCTCCTGCCGGGCTGGGACGCGTTGCGTACCCCCGGGCGGATGATGCACTGGACGAGCCTGCTGCTGGCGGTGCTGGCCGCCGGTGCGGTGACGGCGCTCGCCGAATCGCTGCGCGAGTCCTCGCCCCGCCAGTGGACGCGGATCCTCACGCCGCTGGTCCTGCTGGTGCCGTTGACCATGGTCACCCTGGAGGGCGTCAACCGGACGCCCCACCCGAGCGTGCCGCAGCCGCCGGCCGCGATGCGGACGGTGCAGGACCCGATCCTGGTGCTGCCGGCCGGCAGCGTGGGCGATCTGACGTACATGTTGTGGACGACCGACGGGTTCCCCCGGGTGACCAACGGTCTGGCCGGCTTCGAGCCGGTCAGTCAGGCGCAGACCCGGACCGCTGTGGCGTCGTTCCCCGACGCGGGCAGCGTGGCGTACCTGCGGGGGATAGGCGTGCGGTCGGTGGTGTTCGTGCCGAGCCGCGCCGCGGGGACGCCGTGGGAGGGCATCGCGGCCCGGCCCATCGACGGGCTGGGCATCACCCGGGAGGATCTCGATGGCACGCTTGTCTACCACCTCTGACCGCGCGGGCGCCGGACCGGCCGGCGTCGGCGTCGGACACCCGGGCACGGGCGGAAAGGGGTGACGACAGTGCGACTGTCCGTCGTGGTGCCCTGCTTCAACGAGGAGGCGTCGGTGGAGCGGCTGCACGAGACCGTGTGCGCCGCCCTCGCCGAGCTGCCCGACGTGGACGTCGAGGTGGTGTACGTCGACGACGGCAGCGAGGACGGCACCCTCGCGGCGCTGCGCCGGCTCGCCGCCGCGGACCCTGCTGTCTGCTACACGTCGCTGAGCCGGAACTTCGGCAAGGAGGCGGCGATGCTCGCCGGGTTGCAGCGGGCCACCGGTGACGCGGTGGTCATCATGGACGCCGACCTGCAACATCCGCCGCGGCTGCTGCCCGAGATGGTGATGCTGTACCAGCAGGGCTTCGACCAGGTGATCGCCCGTCGGGACCGGCGCGGTGACCGGTTCGTGCGGATGGTCGCCTCGCGGTCCTTCTACCGGGTGATCAACTGGTGGATCGACGTGCGCCTACAGGACGGGGCGGGTGACTTCCGTCTGCTGTCCCGACTCGCGGTGGACGCGATCCTGGCGATGCCGGAGTACAACCGCTTCTCCAAGGGACTGTTCTCCTGGATCGGCTTCCGGACGGCGGTGGTGGCCCACCCCAACGAGACCCGGCAGTCGGGTCGGAGCAGGTGGACGTTCGGCAAGCTCTTCAACTACGCGTTCGACGGCCTGCTGTCGTTCAACAACCGGCCACTGCGCCTGGCGATCTACGGGGGCCTGTTCCTCACGCTCATCGCGCTCGTCTACATGGCCTGGGTGGTCGCGGACGCCGTCGAGAAGGGCATCGACGTTCCTGGCTACACCACCATCATCGTCAGCGTGATCGGGCTCGGCGGCATCCAGATGACGATCCTGGGCGTGATCGGGGAGTACATCGGCCGGATCTACTACGAGACCAAGCGCCGACCGCACTACCTGGTGCAGGAGACGGAGCACCTGCGCGCGGAGACCGGCGACGGGCCGCGGCTGCAGGTTCCGCCCGTGCCACGCTCGACCGTACGCGGCCAACGGACGGTGCCGGCCCGGGAGGACTCCGTCGGCCGGGATCCGGCGCCCCGCCGGCGGGAGGTCCACGACCGCGACACCGGCTGACGGCGTGTGGCGCAGTGGGGTCGGTCAGCGACCGCAGGATGGGCACGCGCCGCGGGTGCGCAGGTGGTAGTCGCTGGACGCGGCGAGGAGGCCGAGCCCCAGGAGGCAGTACGCCGACATGGCCACCCAGAGGAACGCGTCGGAGAACTCGCTGGCCGACCCGGACGCCACCTGCGCCAGCCCCATGCCGAAATAGGCGACGATGGCCGCCCCGAGCCCGAAGCCCGGCACGAGCAGCAGCCGGCGGGGGATCGTACGGCCGGCGAGCAGTGGCACCCATCCCGGCCAGATTTCACCCCAGTGCCGCACCAGTGCCAGCGGTAACAGCACCCCGGCCAGCACCAGACCGATCTCCAACCCGATCACCGAGGCGTCCTGCGTGAGGCCGTCGAAGCCCACCACCGCCTGGGCCGCGAACCGGGTCACGAGGCCGGCCACCGCCACGTACGCGGCCCAGCGTGCCCACGGCGCGGGTGCCGAACGCCGCCGGCCGGGTGGGCCCGTCCGGCAGCAGTTGAGGCAGTCGCCCCGCGTGCGGCGCTGGTAGCGAGCGGTGGCCAGGCCGAGCAGGGCCGCTCCGGTGACGCACCCGAGCCGGCTCGCGAAGGCCACCGGATCGAAGGACGGGCCGGGGGCGAACAGCAGGAGACTCACCAGTTCCGGCAGCAGGATCGCGGCGGCCGCGACCAGTGCCCCGCCGAGCGCCCAGGCTGATCCCGCGAGCACCGGCCGCCAGGTCGCCGCCCGGTCCAGCGCCACCGCCGTCGCGCCTGCCGCCAGGCACAGCGCCACCGACCACCAGCCGGTGAAGCCGAGCAGGTCGGACCCGAACGGGCCGAACTCCGGCGCCTCCCCGATCGTCCACGCCAGACGTACGCCGCCGTAGGCCACGGCCCAGGCGAGTACGGCGGAGGTCAGGTGGTTGCCGCTCCCGCGCGCGGTAGCTGTCGGTGTCGTCATGCCTCCGATCCTCGCGGGGCACCGCCGGGAGCGGTCCCCTCCTGTCGGGGAAGGCGCTCCCCGCCGCGAGGGACGAGCCCCGGCGACCGATCTTGATCCGCCGGCTGTTCAGCCGTACGCTCGGAGCATGGTTGAACATGTTCAAAAACTGGTGTCGGTCGGGGATCGACCGTGAAGATCGTCATTCCGGGCGGCACCGGCCAGGTGGGCGCGATCCTGGACCGGGCCTTGACCGCGCAGGGTCACGAGGTGGTGCTGTTGACCCGCTCGCCCAGTGGTGCGCGTCAGGTTCGCTGGGACGGCGTCACGCTCGGCGACTGGGCCCGGCAGGTCGACGGCAGCGATGTGGTCATCAATCTGGCCGGCCGCAGCGTGAGCTGTCGGTACACCCCGGAGAACCTCGACGCCATGATGCGTTCACGGGTGGAGTCGGCGCGCGTTGTCGGCGAGGCCATCGCCGCGGCCGAGCGGCCACCCAGGGTGTGGATGCAGATGAGCACCGCGACCATCTATGCGCACCGCTTCGACGCCGCGAACGACGAGCACGACGGGGTGCTCGGCGGCGGCGAACACGGCGTGCCCGGGTACTGGTCGTACAGCGTCAAGATCGCCCAGAACTGGGAGGCCGCGCAGGAGCGGGCGGCGACCCCCCACACCCGCAAGGTCGCGCTGCGCTCGGCAATGGTGATGAGCCCCGACCGCGGTGGCGTGTTCGATGTGCTGAGCTGGCTCGCGCGGGTCGGGCTCGGTGGCCCGGTGGCGGGCGGTGGGCAGTACGTCTCGTGGATCCACGACCGGGACTTCGTCCGCGCGGTGTGCCTTCTGATCGACCGTGACGACCTCGCCGGGCCCGTGAACCTGGCCGCGCCCGGCGCGGTGCCACAGCGGGAATTCATGCGGGCGCTGCGGTCGGCCTGGCGGATGCCGGTCGGCCTGCCGGCCACCAGGTTGATGGCGGAGGTCGGCGCGTTAGTGCTCCGGTCGGACACCGAACTGCTGTTGAAGAGCCGGCGCGTCGCCCCGGGTCGGCTCTCCGCCGCGGGCTTCACGTTCGATCATCCGTGCTGGTCCGACGCCGCAGTGGATCTGGCCCTGCGACGCCGGGACCTTGGCGGCCTCGGGCGTGGGGGAGCGCACGGTCGCGCACACCCCCACGCCCGGTCGCGCCGAGACTGACTCGCGGAAGCGGTCAGAGAGTGAACACGAGGGTCGAGATGCTGCGTGCGCCGACGGTGATGGTGGCCTGTCCTCCGTTCACGCTTGTCGGCTGGCTGGCCGCGTTGGCGTTCTGCGAGGTGAGGTAGTACTCGGCCTTGCTGACGTTCTGCGGCGCCTGGATCACGGCGTTGTTGACCGCGCTGTTCGACCGGTTGAGGATCACCAGCGTGATCTTGCCGTCGCCCTGGTAGGCGGTCACCTCCAGCGGCGAGGCCTTGGAACTCTTGGTCAGGGCCACCCGCTGATAGCCCGGCCGGACGTACTTCGCGTACTGCGAGAACGCGTACCCCCGCTTGAGCGGAGCGCCCGCCGTGGTGCCATAGGCCGCCTCGCCGTCGCCGATGAAGGAGTAGTAACGCTTGCCGTACCACCAGATGTAGGCGCTCCAGTTCGCCTCCATCGACTTGTGCACCGTGCGCATGATGTCGTCGAGCGTCTCGTTCCAGACCGCCAGGTTGGCGGGGTTGCCCCAGATGTTGGAGCCGCTGCCGTCCGCCTCGTGGTAGTTCCACTCGGTCATCCACACCGGCTTGTTGTACTGGGCCGCCAGGGGGTACGGCGCCAGCCGACCCGCGGACTCGGTGCCGTACAGGTGGCCGCCGATGTAGCCGATGTTGTTCCGGGCGGTCGCGTCGTTCAGGGTCGGATCGGTGTAGCCGTAGTTCATGTTGACCGCTTCGGCGACCATCAGCTTGCTGTTCTGCACCTTCGTGCCCTGATCACGGACGAAGGTGCGCAGCTCGGTGCCGCTCCAGTCCATCGAGTCGTAGTCGGGGTGCCAGTCCGGCTCGTTCTGCACCGACGTGACGTCGATGGTGACGCCCTGGCCGCGCATGTACTGGACGTAGCTGTTCAGATGGTTCGCGTAGTCGTCGTAGTAGTCGGTCTTCAACTTGCCGCCGTTGGTGCGGCTGTTGTTGGTCTTCCACGCCGCCGGCGCCGTCCACGGTGAGGCGAGGATCTTCACGCCGGACCCGTACGACTTCGCCGTCTTCAGCGAGTTCACGTGGGTCGACCATTCGCTGGACACCGGTGAGAGGCCGGTGCGCACGATGGACAGCCCGAGCTGGTTGGGGCCCAGCCCGACCAGGGTCTGGGTGTCGGTCGTCGACCAGGCGCTGCCCCAGATGGACTGCGCGGCCCCGAAGCCGTCGACCGTCTGGTACCGGGTGGCGCTGTTCACCGTGATGTCCGCCGGCCCGGTGGGTGGCGGGGTGGTGGGTGGCGGTGTGGTCGGCGGCGGTGTCGTCGGGGGCGGCGTGGTAGGCGGTGGTGTGGTCGGCGTCGTGCCGCCGGTGCAGGTCACACCGTTGAGCGCGAAGCTCGACGGATCGGGGTTGCTGCCGGTCCACGAGCCGTTGAACCCGAACGACGTCGTGCCGTTGGTGGGGATGGCCCCGTTGTAACTGACGTTCTTGGCGGTGACCGCGGCGCCGCTCTGGGTCAGGGTCGTGTTCCACGCCTGCGTGACCGTCTGGCCAGCGCTGTAGGACCAGGTCAGCGTCCAACCGCTGACCTGGTCGCCGAGATTGGTGATGGTGACGTTCGCGCCGAAGCCGCCCTCCCACTGCGACGACACGGCGTAGTTCACCGCACAGCCGGCGGGTGCGGCACCGGCCGGCGCCGCCAGGGCGACAGCTGTCGATGCCAGTAGGACGGCGCCGGCCGAAACCAGTGCGGCGTTTGTGACTCTTCGTTTTCTCATGAGCCTTCTCCTGCAGGGGGTGGTGGCGGCGACGGATCCGGTGGATCGGTCGTTCGCAGAGCGTCAGGCGGTACCTCGTCAGGTGCTCGGGAGCGCTCCCAAGCGTGGCGGCGGGCGTTGTCGGGAATTCGCCTGTCCAGTTCAGCCCCGCATGGCAACCCTCGACATCACCCGCCGATCGCCGACCCTCGCGTCGCTCGGACGGGCGCGGAGGGAACACCGGGGGAACGCCGGTGCGTCGGCCGGAATGTCGGCACCAGATGGGGTCTCGCGCCACCGGTCGCGAATGCGCGAGCGGCGGCGGGACCGCGTTGGTGCGGCGAACGGGTCCAGCGGGACTGTGGCACCCTCCTCCGTCGGCCGGTTCCTGGAGCGGGCCGGCCTCGCTGCTCATTCGCGGGCTCGCGGGTGAGTGCCGCACAGCGAGCGTACGAAACAGTTTCTTGTTGCCAGGAATTTATTTCGTCAAGTGGTGCCTGTCAATGCGTCAGGCGTACGCGAGCAGGAAGTCGACGGTCCCGGTGCCGCCGGGCTGGCCGGGGGCGACGGGCAGGCCGGGTTCGCTGTTCAGGACGTAGAAACCGCCGCTGCCGATCAGCCGGGGCGTCACGGCCATCATCTGCGCCGCCATTGTCGCTCCGGTCGGCCGCACCACGCTGTCGAGCAGGAGCCGGAAGAGGTTCGCGTTCAGGTTCGCGACGTGGAGCACCCGGTACGAGCGGGGAGCGGCAGCGCCGGTGCTCGTCAGGCCCCAGATCGGCACGATCTGGTTGCGCCACCGCGACGGGTCGTTCGTGATCGTGCTGTCGTGGGTGTTCAGCTGGGTCTGGATGCCCGAGTGGATCCCGGCCAGGTGGATGTGCAGCTGGTCCTGCGTACGGATCGTCGGGTCGGCCGAGTTGATGCCCAGCCCGAGGTGGGGATAGACGACGTGTCCCGGCTGGCCCGGCTGGGCGTTGTCCCACGCGTCGAGCCAGTAGTTCGGTGCGCTGGCGGTGGTGATGAACGGGCACTCGATGCCGCGGATCCGACAACTGGGGACCAGCAGGAAGTCGTGGTTCGACCCGGATCCTCCATTGAGGATCACGTAGGTGGGGGTGGTGCGCAGGCACTGGGGGAACGGAGGGCCGGTCCTGGTGCCCTCGCAGACCTGCACCCGGTCCCAGAGGTCGAACCTGCCTCCGGTGTCGCCGGGGTAGCCACACAGGGGTGAGGGCGTGGGGCAGGGGGCGCCACCGGGCTCCGGCGGGGACGGTTCGGGGCCCTGGCCCCCGTCGGCCAGCGCCCGGTCCGCGCCGATGATGCCCAGGAGCCCCGTGGCGCCGGCCGTTCCGGAGATCCGGACGAACTGACGCCTGGCCATACCACCCATCTTCATCCTCCGTGGCTGCTCAGAACGGGTGCCGTCAGGTGTCATCGCGCCGCGGATCGGTGTCGACGACCGGCCGATGTGAGTCATGAACGTGTTGAGATTAGGACGAACCAGTCAATGACCCGGGTGGCGGCACGGCTGGTCCCCTGATCGTGTCGGGCTGCGCCGGGGCGCTGACCCGGGCCGGCCCGACAAGCGTCTGCAAAAAACCTGCAAACGCTAACCCTTGCCCAGAGGGAAACCGCTTTCCTACGATTGCGTTACATCGATGTTTCATCTCGAGCTGGGCGGGTGCGCATCGGGATGCGCTTCCGGCGACGTGCCGTTTGGCCAGCGGCTTCGCCGCGCACGCCAGGGCGATGACATTCTCGGCGACGAGCAAACAATTGATTGCCGTCAATGCACAGTGATCGACTGAAATCGCGTACCCGTGGAGGGTCGACGCGTCGATCGCCGCTGCCGTCGGCACATCGAGACGAAAGACGAAGGAGGCGCGACATGAGACGACCAGTCGCACTGCGACTTCAGGCGGCGCTGGCCACGGCCGCTGTCGGGATCGCGGTCGGAGGAACACTGTCCATCCCGCACGCGTCGGCGGCGGTCGGCACCGCCACCGGCTACGCCACCCAGAACGGCGGGACCACCGGCGGCGCGGGCGGGCAGACGGTACGGGCCAGCACGGGCACCGCGATCCACGCGGCGCTGTGCGGGCGAGCCAGCAGCAGCACCCCGATCACCATCGAGGTGACGGGGACGATCAACCACGGCAACACCAGCAAGGTGTCGGGTTCGAGCTGTAACACCGCCGACGGCGTGATCGAGCTCAAGCAGATCAGCAACGTCACCATCATCGGGGTCGGCAGCGGCGCGATCTTCGATCAGTTGGGCATCCACATCCGTGACTCCAGCAACATCATCATCCAGAACGTGACAGTCCGGAACGTCAAGAAGTCGGGTTCGCCCACGTCCAACGGCGGAGACGCCATCGGCATGGAGAGCACGGTCCGCAACGTCTGGGTCGATCACGTCACCCTGGAGGCGTCCGGCGGGGAGTCCGAGGGCTATGACGGCCTGTTCGACATGAAGGACGACACCCAGTACGTGACCTTGTCGTACAGCATCCTGCGCAACTCCGGTCGTGGTGGCCTCATCGGCTCCAGCGAGAGCGACCTCTCGAACGGCTTCATCACGTTCCACCACAACCTGTACGAGAACATCGACTCCCGTACGCCGTTGCTGCGCGGCGGCATCGCGCACATCTACAACAACCACTACGTGAGCCTCCACGAGTCCGGCATCAACTCCCGGGCCGGCGCACGGGCCAAGGTGGAGAACAACTACTTCCGCAACTCGAAGGACGTCCTGGGCACCTTCTACACCAACGAGCGCGGCTACTGGCAGGTCAGCGGCAACACGTTCGACAACGTCACCTGGTCCAGCGCCGGCAGCGAGAACTACCCCGCCGGCCCCAACCCGACGTCCAACACCACAGTCAGCATCCCGTACGCGTACCGCCTCGACGGCGCGAGCTGCGTACCGGATGTCGTCCGGCAGATGGCCGGCGCCAACACGGGCCTGCGGGTCTCCGACGGGAGCTGCTCGCCGCAGACGCCGCCGCCGACCACGGCTGCGCCGACCACCAGGCCGCCGACCACCGCGCCGCCGACCACCGCGCCACCGGCGACGACGCCCCCGCCCAGCGGGACCAACCTCAGCCTGGGTGCCGGTGCCGACGGTTCCAGCAAGGCCAGCGGCACCAGTTACGGCAACGTGCGCGACGGCGACATCGGCACCTACTGGTCGCCGGCCGGATCGACCGGCTCCATCTCGATCAAGTGGGGATCGGCCACCCGGGTGTCCCGGGTGATCATTCGGGAGCCCTCCGGGACCCAGGGCTCCATCGGTTCCTGGCAGCTCGTCAACCACGACACGGGCGCGGTCCTGGCCTCCGGTAGCGGTGCGGGCGTGATCACGTTCTCCGCGACAGCACTGAGCAAGATCACCTTTAAGATCAACAGCTCGAGTGGTGTGCCGCGGGTCGGCGAGTTCGAGACGTACGCCAGCTAGCCATCGGGTGGGCGGGGACGGTCCGGCCGCTCCCGCCCACCCGTGGTCCACGAAGGACGAGGCCGGCCCGCGCCGCCCCGACGATAACCCTCGGTGGCCGATCAGTGACTGCTAGCATGCGGCAATGTCCGCAGCTCAACGGGGGATTCAGGCAGGCGACAGTGGTCCCGCGGTGACCGACGCGGGCCGTCTGGCAGCGTTCAGCGACGCCGTGTTCGCCATCGTCATCACCCTGCTGGTGCTGGATCTGCGGGTGCCGGACTTCCACGAGGGTGGACTGGCCGAGGGTCTGCTCGGGGAGGGACCGTCGTATCTGGCCTTCGTCGTGTCGTTCATCTATGTCGGTGTTCTCTGGCTGAATCATCACGCGGTGCTCCAGATGGTCCGGGGCACCACCCCCGCCTTCAGCTCGATCAACCTCGGCATCCTCTTCGGCGTGGTGATCATCCCGTTTCCCACAGCCGTCCTGGCGTCGGCGCTGGCCGACGGCAACACCGACGATCTGCGCGTGGCGGTCGTCCTGTACGCGTTCGCCGCATCACTGATGTCGGCGCCCTGGTGGGTGCTCTTCGCCTATGTGCGCCGCCACCCGGCCCTGCGCGCCGACACCGTCGACCAGGAGCAGGTCCGGGTGCAGGAGGCCCGCCCGATCGTCGGCCTGGTCCTCTACGGCCTGACCGGGGTGCTCGGCTGGTTGGTGACCCCGTTGCTCGGCCTGATCGGTGTGGTCGTGATGATCATCTTCCATGGCGCCACCAGCCAGGGCCTGCGGCACGGGCTGCGGCGGCGCAGGCGCGACGCCCCCCGGAGCTGACCCACCCGCCGTCCCACCGGACCTCGATTCGCGCAGGTCACACCGCTGCGGCTATCTTTCTGCCTTCGTGGAGACCGTCTGGGGGAGGGCCATGAACACCATCGCCGATCGGATGGCCGCGGCGTACGACGATGCCATCGAGGATCTGTGTGGAGCGACTCCGAAGGGGTGGTACGCGAAGCGGGGCACCGCCCGTGCGGCGGTGACCCATGCGGGAGCGTCGACGTTGAACGTGGCGTACGACCTGTCGCGGGAGCCGGACCTCGATTCGCTGGACACGATGGCGACCGAGGTGGCCCGGCAGATCGAGACCTGGTCGATCATGGTCCGGGAAGACGCCGCCGGCGCGGTGGCTGATCTCGCCGGCCGTCACGGGCTCTCCGAGCGCAGCGAGCTGCCGCTGCTGGCCTGCACGGCGGGCGAGCTGGTCTACCGGGCTGACGAGGCGCAGCGCGAGCGCGTGCGCCGGGTCGGCGCGGCGGACAGCGATCGGTACACGGACGTCCTCACCAGGGGGTTCGACGCCCCGGACGGTCTGTTCGGGTCGCTGATGGGCGGCGCCGTGCTCGACGCGGAACGGATCGACGGCTACCTGTACGAGGAGGCCGGCGAGACCCTCGGCACGGGTCTCGGGATGCGCACCCGAGGGGTGGTCGGCGTGTTCAACATCGCCGTCGTCCCGGGCGCGCGCGGTCGTGGCCTGGGTCGGGCGATCACCGAGACGGTGCTGCGCGACGGCGTGGCGACCGGCGCGGACGCGGCGTACCTGCAGAGCAGCGCGCTCGGCCGGCCACTGTACGAGTCGATGGGCTTTCGCCTCCTGGAAAACTGGACCGCCTTTCATGCGTGACCAGCTGACGAGACGGCCGACACCGCGGAGCGGGCGACGCCACCCTGCGCGAGCAACGAGGGGACATCAACCGTGAGTTTCAGTGACGACGTCCGCTCGGCCTTTCGGCGGGGGGAGACCGACGAAGTCGTGCGGATGAGTACGGCCGAGATCGAGCGGGCCCGGACCGTCGGCGACGCGGCGGGCGAGGTGGAGGCCCGGTACAGCCTCGCGCGGGTGGCGATTCGCGGCGGCGACCTGACGCTCGGGGAGGCGCGGGCGCGTCAGGCGCTCGACGTCGCGGTGCGCTCCGGCGATCGCGCGTTGGAGGAGCGGCCGAGGCACGTGCTGGCCGCGGTGGCGCGGATGGCCGGTGACCTGACCCGGGCACGGGATCTGTACCGGGAGAGCATCGCGCTTAACGAGGCGCTGGGGCGGCCGGAGACCGTCAACTCCGAGACGCACAACCTGGCCTTCTGCGAGCTGGGCCTGGGCAATCTCGCCGAGGCGAGGAGGCTGTTCACCCTCAGCCGTACCCGGGTGTTCAGGCACGGCTGGGACGAGTTCGTGCCGTACGTCTGCGTGGCGGGCGCGGCGCTCGCGTCCGCCGAGGGCGACCACCCGCGAGCGGCGCTCATGGTCGGCCTCGCGGACGCGGCGTTCGCGGCCCTCGGCCAGGTGCCGGATCCGGACGACGCGGCCGACCTCGCCGCCGTGCGGGACGCCGCGATCGAGGCGCTCGGCCCCGACGCCTACGCCGCCGCGCAGGAGCGGGGTCGGCACCTCGACCCCCGTACGGCGTTCGACGACGACCTCTGAGAGGGACGGCCGGTCAGGCGGGCGGCTCGGGGGCCGACCGGGCATCGTCACCGTCGCCCGTGCGGGCCCGCGCGGCGGCGACCGCCCGGCCGCGCTCCGACCCCGGAAAGCGGCCGAGCATCGCGCGCACCTCGTCGGCGCTCACGTTGGCGCCGAACAACTCGCTGCCCGGCTCGAGTCGTACCCCCTCGGCGAGGGGGCCAGCGACGACCGGGTCGAAGCCGAGATCGTCCACGAGGGACGCGACAGTGGCGAGGTCGGCCTCGTCGTCACCGGCGATCGCGATGGCCTTGCGGCCCGCCGTGCCCGTCGGCCGCGCCTCGTCCTCAAGGTCGTGGTAGCCCATGTGGTTGAACGCCTTGACGACCCGCGCGTCGGCCAGGAACGCCTGGACGATCTCACTGGACGAGGTGCGCGGGTCGGTCAGGTCGTCGCGGATGCCGTCCACCTCCCACCAGTAGTTCATCGCGTCGACGACGAGCTTGCCGCGCAGCGCCTCGGCGGGCAGCGCACGGTACTTGCCCAGGGGCAGGGCGAGGATGACGATGTCGGCACCGGCCACGGCGTCGACGGCGGTGGTGGCCACCGCCCCGGGCGTGAGCACCTCGATGGTCAGGGCGATCTTCGCCGGGTCGCCGGAGCCGGCGACGAGCACCCGGTAGTCGGCGGCGAGCGCGAGCCGGGCGAGGACGGTGCCCACCTTGCCGGCACCGAGCACGGCGAGGGTCCGGGGTCGGTCGTGACCGTTGTCGAACATGTCGTCCTTCCAGAGGGGTCGGCCGGTGGGTCAGCTGGCCAGGATGTCGCGGACCATGGGGATCACCCGCGAGCCGTACAGCTCCACGGCGCGCATCCGGGCGCTCACGGACTGCGCTCCGGCGGTGTAGATGAGGTCGAACCGGCCGACGCCCAGGCTGCGGATGGCACCGGCCATCCGGCGGGCCACCGTCTCGGGCGAGCCGATGTAGAGCGAGCCGTGCTCGACCTCGGCGTCGAACTCCGTACGGCGGATCGGTGGCCAGCCGCGCAGCGCGCCGATCCGGTCCCGCATGACCCGGTAGTGCGGCCAGAACAGCTCCTTGGCCTCCTCGTCGGTGTCGGCGATGAAGCCGGGTGAGTGCATCCCGACCGGGTGCGCGGTGGTGCCGAGCTGGTCGGCCGCCCGGCGGTAGAGGTCGATGTAGGGGGCGAAACGGTCGGGAGCGCCGCCGATGATGGCGAGCATGAGCGGCAGGCCGTACCGGGCCGTCCGCACCACCGACTGGGGTGAGCCGCCCACGCCCACCCACGTGGTGAGGTGCCCCGACTCCGTCTTGGGGAAGACGTCGGCGTCCGTGAGCGGGGCGCGCGTGGTGCCGCTCCAGGTGACCGGCTGCTCGTCGAGCAGTTTCGCGAACAGCTCGATCCGCTCCTCGAACAGCACGTCGTAGTCGGCCAGGTCGTAGCCGAACAGGGGGAAGGACTCGGTGAACGAGCCCCGGCCGAGGATGACCTCGGCCCGGCCGTGCGACAGCGCGTCGACAGTGGCGAAACGCTGGAACACCCGGACCGGGTCGTCGGAGCTCAGCACTGTGACACCGGAGGAGAGTCGAATCCGCGAGGTGCGGGTGGCGATGCCCGCCAGCACCGTCTCCGGCGTCGACACCGAGTACTCCGGACGGTGGTGCTCGCCGAGGGCGATCACGTCGACGCCGAGGTCGTCGGCCAGCACTGCCTCGTCGACCACCTGCCGGATCGCGGCGGCGTGCGACACGGGCTTGCCGAAGTCGTCCTCCGGTACGTCACCGAAGGTGTCGAGGCCGAATACGAGGTCAGACATTGGTGGGCTCCTTCGCCAACAGCTCCCGGACCCGCGGCGCGACCTCGCTGCCCAGCAGCTCGATGGTGCGCGCCCGTGCCTCGCGAGGCAGGTGCATGATGTCGTACTTCAGGTCGAACCGATTCAGCCGCAGGTCGCGGGCCATCGTGGCGATCTTGCGGGCGACCGTCTCCGGCGAGCCGACGAACAACGCCCCGTGGTCGATCTCGGCCTCGTAGCGGGCGCGGTCCGGTTTGTAGAAGCCGCGCTCCTCGGCGAGCCGCGCCACGGTCGGCTGCCAGTACCGCCACCAGGTCTCCACCGCCTCCTCGTCGGTGTCCGCGACAAGGCCGAGCGAGTGCTGCCCGACCGGTTGCTCCGGCTGCCCGAACTGTGCGAGCGCCTGGTGGTAGAGGTCGACATGGCCGGCGAACCGCTGGGGACGCCCACCGATGATCGCCAGCATGAGGGGAAGCCCGTGACGGGCGGCGCGGACCACCGAGTTGGGGCTTCCTCCGACGCCGATCCAGGTCGGGATGCCGCCCGGCCGCATCCGTGGGTGCAGCCGCTGGGCGACCAGGGGAGTGCGTACCGTCCCGGACCAGGTGACCGTTTCGTCGCGCTGAAGCCGTAGGAAGAGGTCCAGCTTCTCCTCGAACAACCGCTCGTAGTCGGCCAGGTCGTAGCCGAACAGCGGGAACGACTCGGTCGCCGATGCCCGCCCGAGGACCAGTTGGGCGCGGCCGTCGCTCACCGCGTCGAGGGTGGCGAACTCGTGGTAGAGCCGTACCGGATCGTTCGTGCTGAGGACCGTGACCGAGGTGCCGAGGCGGATCCGCTCGGTCGCCGTCGCGATCCCCGCGAGCAGGACGGGTGTGGCCGAGTCGTTGTGGCCCTCCCGGTAGTGCTCGCCGAGGCTGAACACGTCGAGCCCGACCGACTCCGCGAGTCGGGCCTCGTCCACGAGCAGTCGTACGGTCTCGGCGTCGCTCAGCGTCCGGTCGCCGTCGGTGGCCACCTCGCCGAACGAGTTGAGCCCCAGCTCGAAGCCTTTCGCCGTCATGTCTCCTCCTCGGCGATCCTCGCCGTCGACCGCGGGGAAGTGATCTTCCCCTGTTGACGTGTCAATGATGCTAACCTGCTGATTGACGCGTCAATTCCCCGGGAGAGACACATGGTGAGCGCCACACCCGAGCGGCGGAGGGGCCGCCAGCTGCCGACCGCGGAGGAGCTGCGGATCTGGCGGGACTTCGTCGAGACGACGGGGATGCTCACCTCCCGGGTCGGGTCACGTCTCCAGGTCGACACTTCCCTCTCCTCGGGGGACTACGCCGTCCTGCTCGCCCTCACCGAGGCGCCCGACGAGCGGATGCGCTCCTCCGCCCTCGCCGCACACATCGGGTGGGAGCGGAGCCGGCTCTCGCACCACCTGGGCCGGATGGAACGACGCGGGCTCATTCGGCGCGAGGAGTACGCAACCGTCCCGCGCGGGGCGCAGGTGATCCTCACGCCGGCCGGGGCCGAGGCGTTCCAGCGGGCCACCTTCGGGCACCTGCGCACCATCCGGGAGCTGTTCGTCGACGCTCTCACACCGGAGCAGCTCCGCGCGGCCGGCGACATCGCGGCGGCGCTGCGCGAGCACCTCCGGCCGCGGCCCGAGGAGCGCGAGGAGTAGGCCGGGCCGCATGCGACGCGGCAGACCGGGTACGCCGCTGCGGCCGTCAAGCCCGACGCGCGCCGCGCAGCACGAGGAGTACCGACATGTCGATCGCGGGGCGGGCACGACTCGCGCCGAACGTCTCGCTGGTGCTGCTGGCGTCGATCCTCGTGTCGTTCCTGGCCGCCTCGGCGGCGCCGACTCCGCTCTACGGGATCTACCAGGAGCGCTGGCACTTCTCGCCGGTCACGACCACCGCGGTGTTCGCGGTCTACGCGCTCGCGGTGCTGGCGTCGCTGCTCATCTTCGGCAAGCTCTCCGACCACGTGGGCCGGCGTCCCGTCCTGGCCGTCGCGATCGCCGTGCAGATCCTCTCGCTGCTGGTCTTCATCATCGCCAACGGCGTGCCCGCCCTGGTGGTCGCCCGCCTCGTGCAGGGGCTCGCGGCGGGTGCCGCCACGGGGGCGGTCGGCGCGGCGATGCTGGACATCAACCGTGTGCGCGGGACGCTCGCGAACTCGATCGCGCCCGGTCTCGGCACCGGCAGTGGCGCTCTGCTCTCGGCGCTGCTCATCCGCTACCTGCCCGCGCCGACCCGGCTGGTGTACGTCGTCCTCGTTGCGGTCCTGCTGATCCAGGCCGTCGGGGTCGCCCTGATGCCGGAGACCGTCACACCGATGCCGGGTGCTCGGCGCAGTCTGCGACCCGAGATCCGGCTGCCGCGCCCCGTACGCGGGCCGGTGCTGGTCGTCGCTCCGGTGCTGTTCGCGGTCTGGGCGCTGGCCGGCTTCTTCGGCGCGCTCGGCCCGGCGCTTGTCCACAGTCTGATGGAGCCGTCGATCGTGGTCGCCGGCCTGGTCCTCTTCGTCTTCGCGCTCTTCGGGTCGGTCGCCGTCCTGGTGCTGCGCAACACCGCGGCGCGGACCGTGATCCTGACCGGGATCGTCGCCCTCATCCTGGGCATGGTCGTCACGGTGCTCTCGGTCATGGCCGAGTCCGTTCCCGGGTTCTTCGTCGGCCTCGCGCTGGGCGGCGTCGGCTTCGGCGGTGGGTTCCAGGGCAGTCTCAAGACGATCATGCCGCTGGTCGAGGCGCACGAACGCGCCAGCGTCCTGTCGCTGCTCTACGTCGTCTGCTACGTCGGCTTCGGCCTTCCCACCGTGATCGCCGGCTTCCTCGTCGTCTACGCCGGCGGTCTGCCGCAGACGGCCGACGAGTACTCGGTCGCCGTCATCCTCCTCGCCCTCGTCGCCCTGCTCGGGGTGCGCAGAGCGGCACGGGTGGCACCCGGCTGATGCGGGAAACGCCGCACCCGCCGCCGGCACAGGACGTAGCGTGGTGATCGCCGACGGCGGTGCCCGCACGCGATCCAGGAGGCCGAGATGAGCCCGAAGGCTGGCGACGCGAGCGCCGCGTCGAATGTCGCAGGCCTCGACGTCAAGGTCGAGGTGATCGTCATCGGAGTCTCGGACGCCGACCGCGCGAAGCGGTTCTACCAGGGCCTCGGGTGGCGACTCGACCAGACGCCGCCGGGCATCGTCCAGTTCACGCCGCACGGCTCCGCGTGCTCGGTGCAGTTCGGCGCTCAGCTCACGTCGGCGACGCCGGGTTCGGCGACGGCGTACCTGGTCGTGTCGGACATCGAGGCGGCCCGCGACGCGCTCGCCTCGGCCGGTGTCGACGTGGGCGGCGTCTTCCACGTGACGCCGGACGGGCCGGCCGACGGCCCGGACCCCGAGCGGCGCAGCTACGTCTCGCGTGCCACGTTCCGCGACCCGGACGGCAACACCTGGCTGATGCAGGAGATCACGAACCGGCTGCCGGGGCGCGTCGAGGGCGACCTGACGTCGTACGGGTCCGCGAGCGAGTTGGCGAGCGCGCTGCGGCGCGCGGCCGCCGCCCACGGCGAGCACGAGAAGCGCACCGGCGAGCGGGACGACAACTGGCCCGACTGGTACGCGACGTACATGGTGAGCGAGCAGTCGGGGGCCACGCCGCCCGAGTGAGCGGTGCCGGCGCACCACCCCACCGTCCGCCGGATCCGGCGCGGCGGTGCTGTTGCG
Organism: Micromonospora sp. NPDC049004; assembly: GCF_040649315.1. Classification (NCBI taxonomy): domain Bacteria; kingdom Bacillati; phylum Actinomycetota; class Actinomycetes; order Micromonosporales; family Micromonosporaceae; genus Micromonospora; species Micromonospora sp. NPDC049004. The sequence goes on along the minus strand of NZ_JBEZFG010000003.1, from coordinate 435,680 downwards.
TGCCCACCTCCACCGGCCGTCGACAAGAATCATCAGATGTATTGGCGAGTCGTGTGGACGGCACGTGTGTCCACCGTGGCCGCCTGCCCGCGCCACCGTTCCGGGCGAGTCCGAACTCTCCTGATTAGGGTCGGGTCGCCGCCCGTGATCCTCCGGGCTATCGACCGTTGCCTATTGCGTGACACCGGAGTAATCTTCCCGAAACACATCGGACGTTTGACCGTCCGAGGGTCTGCCGACGGCCTGCGCAGCGAGGCCGGTGCCACCGCGCGGATCCACTATCGGGGGTCGTCGTTGTCGCGCGTGGGTGGCCGTACCGGTCACCGTTTGGAGGATCGATGTCAGACCTGACCCGGCGGCAGGCCCTCAAGATCGGCGCGGCCGGCGCGGGTGGCGCCCTGCTCCCGCTGCCCTGGACGGCCACCGCCCAAGCTGACTCCGTCGCGCCGCCGCAGGTGCTGGCGGCCAACGACCTCGCCCTCTGGTACGACGAGGGCGCCGGCACCGACTGGCTGCGGGCCCTGCCGATCGGCAACGGCCGGCTCGGCGCGATGGTGTTCGGCAACGTCGACACCGAGCGACTCCAGCTCAACGAGGACACCGTGTGGGCCGGCGGCCCGCACGACCCCAGCAACACCAGAGGCGCCGCCGCGCTGGCGGAGATCCGGCGACTGGTCAACGCCAACCAGTGGACCCAGGCCCAGGACCTCATCAACCAGACCATGATGGGCAACCCCGGCGGGCAGTTGGCGTACCAGACCGTCGGCAACCTCCGGCTGGCCTTTGGTTCGGCAAGCGGGGCGTCCCAGCACAACCGCACGCTGGACCTCACCACCGCCACGGCCACGACGTCGTACGTCCTGGGCGGCATCCGCTACCAGCGTGAGGTCTTCGCCAGCGCGCCGGACCAGGTCATCGCGATGCGACTGACCGCCGACCGCAGCAATTCGATCAGCTTCACCGCCACCTTCGACAGCCCCCAACGTACGACGGTGTCCAGCCCGGACGGCACGACGATCGGCCTCGACGGCGTCTCCGGCAGTCAGGAGGGCGTCACCGGGCAGGTCCGCTTCCTCGCCCTGGCCAACGCCACCGTCAGCGGGGGCACCGTGTCCAGCTCCGGCGGCACCCTGCGGGTCACCAACGCGACGAGCGTGACACTGCTCATCTCGATCGGCTCCAGCTACGTCAACTACCGCAACGTCGGTGGCGACTACGGGGGCATCGCCCGCCAGCGCCTCAGCGCGGCGCGCGCCTACAGCTACGACCAGCTGCGCAGCCGGCACGTCGCCGACTACCAGTCGCTGTTCGGGCGGGTGACCCTCGACCTCGGCCGCACCTCCGCCGCCGACCAGACGACCGACGTCCGCATCGCGCAACACAACAGCGTCAACGACCCGCAGTTCTCCGCGCTGCTGTTCCAGTTCGGCAGGTACCTGCTGATCTCGTCGTCGCGGCCCGGCACCCAGCCGGCGAACCTCCAGGGCATCTGGAACGACTCGCTCACCCCCTCCTGGGACTCGAAGTACACGATCAACGCCAACCTGCCGATGAACTACTGGCCGGCCAACACGACCAACCTGGCCGAGTGCCACAACCCGGTGTTCGACATGGTCCGCGACCTGTCGGTGGCCGGCGCGCGCACCGCCCAGGTGCAGTACGGCGCGGGCGGCTGGGTCACCCACCACAACACCGACGCGTGGCGGGCGACCGCCGTCGTGGACGGCGCGTTCTGGGGCATGTGGCAGACCGGCGGCGCGTGGCTGTCCACGCTGATCTGGGACCACTACCTGTTCAACGGTGACGTCGAGTTCCTGCGGACGAACTACCCGGCCATGAAGGGCGCCGCGCAGTTCTTCCTCGACACCCTGGTGACCGAGCCGACCCTCGGCTACCTGGTGACCAACCCGTCGAACTCGCCGGAGCTGAGCCACCACGCGAACGCCAGCGTGTGCGCGGGCCCGACCATGGACAACCAGATCCTGCGCGACCTCTTCGACGGCGTCGCCCGGGCCAGCGAGATCCTCAACGTGGACAGCACCTTCCGGGCCCAGGTCCGCGCCACCCGGGACCGGCTCGCGCCGATGAAGATCGGCTCGCGGGGCAACATCATGGAGTGGCTGTACGACTGGGTGGAGACCGAGCCCAACCACCGGCACATCTCGCACCTCTACGGGCTCGCGCCCAGCAATCAGATCACCAAGCGCGGCACCCCGCAGTTGTTCGAGGCCGCCCGCCGTACGCTGGCGCTGCGCGGCGACGACGGCACCGGTTGGTCGCTGGCCTGGAAAATCAACTTCTGGGCGCGGATGGAGGAGGGCAAGCGGGCCCACGACCTGATCCGCTACCTCGCCACCACCGCCCGGCTCGCCCCCAACATGTTCGACCTGCATCCGCCCTTCCAGATCGACGGCAACTTCGGCGCCACCGCCGGCATCGCCGAGATGCTGCTCCAGAGCCACATCGGTGAGCTGCACATCCTGCCCGCGCTGCCGCCGGCCTGGCCCAGCGGCCGGGTGACCGGCCTGCGCGCCCGCGGTGGGCACACGGTCAGCATCACGTGGGCGAGCGGCGCGGCCACCGAGGTGCTGGTGCGACCGGACCGTGCCGGCACCGTCCGCCTGCGGTCGCGGTTCCTGACCGGCACCGTCAGCGTCGTCGACACCGCCGACGGGACGTCACCGCGGGTCACCCGGATCGAGTCCGACCTGGTCGAGGTGACCGTGCAGGCGGGACGCACCTACCGGGTCAGCAGCACGGGTGTCGCCACGCCGACGCTGGAGCAGAGCTTCACCAACGCCGGCATCAGCAACGACAGCAACACCAACGTCGCGAACTTCGACGGCAACGGCGCGAGTCTCTCCGCGCAGGCCCTGGCGCAGGCCGGCGCCAGCCCGGGCGGCACGGTGAGCCGCAACGGTGTGAACTTCCGCTGGCCCAACGTCAGCCCCGGTACGGCCGACAACGCCATCGCCTCGGGCCAGACCATCGGCGTCAGCGGCACCGGCAGCACGCTCGGCTTCCTCGTGACCGGCACCTACGGCGCCGTGTCGGGAACCGGCACCGTCGTGTACGCCGACGGCACCCGCCAGACGTTCACGTTGAGCACGCCCGACTGGTACGGCGGGCCGCAGTCCGGGGCGACCGCCGCGATCGTGTCCGCCTACCAGAACCGGCCCAACAACGCCCGCCAGGCCACGGCGGCCTGCATCTACTACGTGGGCGTCGCGTTGCAGAGCAAGGCGGTGACCCAGGTCGTGCTGCCCAACATCAGCGCACGGCCCGCGGCGAACGTGCCGACCATGCACGTCTTCGCCATCGCCATCGGGTCCTGACACCGGGCTCGCGCCGCGCCGCCGGGACGGCACGGTCACCGGCGGCGCGGCGTGATCAGTCCCGACTCGTACGCCCACACGACCAGCTGGGCCCGGTCACGGCAGTGCAGCTTCGTCATCGCCCGGTTCACGTGGGTCTTGGCGGTCAACGGGCTGATCACCATCCGCACGGCGATCTCGTCGTTGGTCATCCCTCGGGCGACGAGCTCGACGACCTCCTGTTCGCGGGCGGTCAGCACGTCCCGGCCCGCCCCCGGTACGGCCGGCGGTGGGCCGGCCACGAACTCGCTGATCAGCGTACGGGTCACGGTCGGGGCGAGCAGCGCGTCGCCGCGCGCCACGACGGCGACGGCCTGCAGCAGGTCGGCGGGGTCGGCGTCCTTGAGCAGGAAACCGCTGGCGCCCGCTCGCAAGGCGGCGAAGACGTAGGAGTCGAGCCCGTAGTTGGTGAGGATGAGGATCCGGATCGCGGCCAGGTCGGGATCCACGGCGATGCGTCGGGTCGCCTCGATGCCGTCGAGCCCCGGCATCTGCACGTCCATCAGTACGACGTCGGGGCGCAGGCGTCGCGCGAGGTGCACGGCCGACGTGCCGTCGGTGGCCTCGCCGACGACCTCCAGGTCGTCCTCGGCCTCCAACAGCGCCCGGAAACCGGCTCGCATCAGCGCCTGGTCGTCGGCGAGCAGGACCCGGATCATGCCGGCTCGTCCAGGGGGAACGTGGCCCGCACCGTGAACCCGTGGTCGTCGCGGGCGGCGGCCTCCAGTGTGCCGCCCAGTCCGGTGACCCGTTCCCGCATACCGCGCAGTCCCACCCCCGGTGTCGGGGGTCGTGCCGGCGACGCCCGCCCGTCGTCGGTGACCGCCACGGTCAGCCCGGCCGGGGCGTACTCGACGTGAATGTGCGCGGACGCCGGGCCGGCATGGCGGGCCACATTGGTCAGGGCCTCCTGCACGACCCGGTAGCCGGCCTGGTCGACCTCGTCGGGCAGGCTCCGGGGCCGACCGCTGACGGTGACCTGGACCGGCACGCCGACCGCCCGGGTCCGCTCGGCGAGTTCGTCCACCCGGGCCAGCCCGACCCGGTCGTCGTCGGGCGCGCGCAGGATGTCGAGGGTGGTGCGTAGTTCCCGCATCGCGGCGCCACTGGCCTCCTGGATCGCCAGCAGCGTGGCCGACGGTTCCTCGCCGTGCTTACGGGCCAGGTGCACGGCGATCCCCGCCTGCACCTTGATCACCGAGATGCTGTGGGTCAGGGAGTCGTGCAGGTCGCGGGCGATGCGCAGCCGCTCCTCCCCGGCCCGCCGCAACGCCATCTCCTCGCGGGTGCGCTCGGCCTCGATGGCCCGCTGTTCGACCTGCTCCAGGTACGCCCGGCGTTGCCGACCGACGAGCCCGGCGACGTTGGCCGCCACGAACCATCCCAGCAGCAGGGCCGTCCGCTCGACGATCAGCTGGTTGGGGCGGTCGGCGGGCGCCACCGAGAAGTCGCGGGCCAGAAAGCCACCGAGGAAGGCGAGGCTGGCCACGGCGGCGGCCGCCCGGCGACCCCGCCAGGCGGCGAGGTAGACCACACCGAGAACGGGGAACGCGGCGGACACCCCGGAATGCACCCGGACGTGCACGGCCAGCATGGCGGCGGTCACCACGCCCAGCGCGACCACCGGGTACCGCCGGCACACCGCGAGGGCCGCCGCCATGGCCAGGACCAGGGCGACGTCGAGGGCCCCGACCGTCGCGGCGTCGGGCGCGAGCGCGGCGTTGCCGAGCAGCAGGCCGCCGAGGGCGAGACCACTGAGGGCGTACGGCAGGTCGCGGCGCATGGTCGCACTGTAGAACGGCAGTCGTCCGGGGAGCATCCCGCGCACGCGGTAGATCAGCCGTACCACGGACGCGGTATCGCGCCGGAGCAAGTGTCTGCGGCGGCACGACGTTTTCCCAGCCCGCCGCGGCGAGCATCGACCTCATGACATACCGCTTCTTCACCCCCGTTCCCACGAAGGCGGTCACCGGCCGCACCGCGGAGGTCTACCAGCAGTCGCGTGAGGACTTCCTCGGGCCACTGCCCACCTTCCAGGTGCTCTCGGCCGTGCCGGAGGTGCTGGCCGCGACCTGGTCACTGCTGCGCGAGGCCCTGCTCGCCGGGGACGCGTCCCGGGTCGAGCGCGAACTCGTCGCGGCGGCCGTGTCCCGAGCCAACCGCTGTCAGTTCTGCATCGACGCCCACGTGCTGCTGCTGCACGCCCTGGGCGAGCACTCGCTGGCCGAGGTGGTCGCCCGGGGCGGGACGCCAGCCGACCCGAGGCACGCCGAACTCGCCCGCTGGGCCCAGGCCAGTCGCAGCCCCCGGGCCGCCGACTGGCGCAGCCCGTACGGCCCGGAGGTCACCGGCACCCTGCTCGCCTTCCACTTCATCAACCGGATCGTCTCGGCGCTGCTCGACCCCGACCTGCTCCCCGGCGGCCTGCAACGCGCACCGCTGGTGCGTTCGGTCGGGGGCCGCCTGTACGCCAGGGCCGCCCGGGAGCCGAGGGAACCCGGACGCAGCCTGCCGCTCCTCGATGCCGGTCCGACGCCGCCGCCGGCCTGGGCGGGGGACAGCCCGGTCGGTGTCGCCTACGCCTCGTTGCGAACCGCCGCCACCCGGGGCGGGGACCTGCTGGGCGACGTGGCCCGCCAGACCGTGACGGCAACCGTGCGCTGGGAGGACGGGCGGTTCCCGGCCCGGCCCGCCGACTGGGCCGTCGACCTCGTCCGGGACGTGCCGGGCCGGGACCGCATCGGAACCCGGATCGCGTTGCTGGCGGCGTTCGCGCCCAGCTCGATAAGCGTGGGGGACGTCGCCCTCTGGCGGCTGTCGCACCCCGCCGACGCCGACCTCGTCCGGCTGGTCGCGTACGGCGCGATCACCGCCACCGACCACGTCGCCCAGGCCCTGGCCTCGGCGCACCTCTAGGAGCCCACCATGCGTAAGGCATTCGTCGTCAGCGCCGCACTCCTGCTCGTCGCGTTCGCCGTCCAGTTCGTCTTCGCCGCCGTCGGCGCGTTCACGAAGCCCGGGGGCGACGGCGCGTACGCCCTGCACAGCGCCAACGGCATGGCGGTGATCCCCGTCCTCACAGTGCTCACCGCCCTGTTCGCCGCGCTGGCGAAGGCGCCGGGCCGACTCGTCGGACTGGCGATCCTGCCGTTGGGCCTCGTCGTCGTGCAGGCGCTGCTCGCCATGCTCGCCAACGGCTCCACCGACGCCGCCGGCGTCAGCACCGTGCTCGGCCTGACCATCGGTGGGTTGCACGCGATCAACGGCATCGTCGCGGTGCACGTCGTGGTCGGCGTCCTGCGGGGAGCGCGGAGGCTGGGCGGTCCGACGCCGCTGGGCGACATCCGCGCGGCCGTCCGGGAGCAGGAGCCGGCATGACCACCGGCTCACTGCTCGTGGCGGACCTCGTGCTCGCCGTTCTCACCGCCGCCGGATGGCTGGGCGGCGGCGCCGCGGCGGCCGCCCGACGCCGACCGCTCGCCCTCGGGCTGGCCGCCCTCGCGCTGCTCGCCACGCTCGGCCGTGCCCTCACGGTGATCGCGCTCGCCCGCGCCGGCTGGTGGTTCGCCGCGGAGAAGGTCCTCGTCGCCGCGCCCCTGTCGCTCGCCGCGGTGATCGTCGCCGGGCCGCGGCTGCTGCGGGCCGCGGGCGACATCAGGTCCGTCGCGGTCCCGCTCCTCTTCGCCGGGTACGCCGTGAGCGGCGCCCTGCTCGTGACGATCCTGCACGGCTATCCGGCGTCGACGTCGACGGGGTTGCTCGCGGTCGCCGGGATCGGCTCGGCGACGGCGGTCACGTGGCGCTTTCTCGACGCGCGCCCGTCCCGGACGGTGTCCCGCGCGGCCACCGTGACGACGGTCGCTGCCCTGCTGGCCGGAACCGGGCTGGCCGTCGCACCGGACACCGCGACCGCCGTACCGCATGATCATGGCTATCCGCAGATCCGGACCACCGACGAACCCACTCGGCGGTTCACCCTGACGGCCGGGACGGCCACGGTGAACGTGGGTGGCCGCGACGTAGCGGCATGGGCGTTCAACGCGCAGGTACCCGGGCCGGAGTTGACCGCCACCGTCGGCGACGTCGTGGAGGTGACGCTGCGCAACCGGGACATCGGGCGGGGCGTCACACTGCACTGGCACGGGTACGACGTGCCGAACAGTCAGGACGGGGTGCCCGGCGTGACGCAGGCAGCGGTGCTGCCCGGCCAGGAGTTCGTCTACCGGTTCCGTGCCGATCAGGCCGGGACGTACTGGTACCACACCCACGCGGTGTCCGACGTCGGTGTGCGGATGGGCCTCTACGGCGTCCTGGTGGTGCGCCCGGGGCCGACGACCGGCCTCGACGTCACCGTGCCGGTGCACACCCTGGCGGGTCGTCCACTTCCCGCGGCGAGAGTGGAGCGGGTCGAGGCCGGTGTGCCGGTACGGCTGCGTCTGATCAACACCGACAACACGACGCACCGCTACGTCCTGGCCGGGACCGCCTTCCAGGTGGCCGCGATCGACGGCTTCGATCTGCGGGGTCCGACGCCGCTCGTGGACACCGCGGTGCTGATCCCGGCCGGGGGCCGCTACGACCTGGTGTTCACCGCGCAGGCCACCCCGGTGGCGCTGTTCGTCGACGGACGGGTGGTCTGGTCCACCGGGGAGTTGTCGACGGCGACCGGCGGCTGGCCCGTCCTGGACCCGCTCACCTACGGCGTGCCGGCTCCGGCGCCGTGGACCGGGTTCGACCGGGAGTTCACCCTCGTCCTCGATCGTGGTCTCGACCTGCACGGACTGCTTCCGCGATACGCCCACACCGTGAACGGCGCGGCCGATCCGGACATCCCGCCGCAGGTCGTCCACCGCGGCGACGTCGTCCGCTTCACGATCGTCAACCGGTCGCAGACCGTGCACCCGTGGCATCTGCACGGCCACCACGTCCTCGTGCTGTCCCGTACCGGCTCGCCGGCGATCGGAAGTCCGCTGTGGCTGGACTCGTTCGACGTCCGGCCGGGTGAGGTGTGGGAGGTGGCGTTCCGGGCCGACAACCCGGGGATGTGGGCCAACCACTGCCACAACCTGGGGCACGCCGACGCCGGGATGACGCTGCACCTGATGTACTCGTGATCTCCCGTGCGGTTCCCGGTTTCGGCCCCACCCTGGCGGGAACCCCGTCGCCGCCCGTGCAGCGGAGGCAGGCGACGAGGAGGCGGCTATGACGCTGGCCAACCCGGCTCCGGACTATTTCGAGCCCGAAGACGGCATGTTCCTGGCGACCCTGCTCATCGTCCGGGACATCGATCGGTCGCGCGAATACTACGAGCGCGTGTTCGGGGCGACGTGCGTCCACGACGCGAACCCGCTGATCATGAAGTTCTTCAACAGCTACATCATTATCAACGTCGAGGGCGGCCCGACTGACGACAAGCCGACGGTCCAGGCCAAGGCCCCGACGGACTCCAACACCCTGAGCTGCGCGATGAACGTCCGCGTCCGGGACATCCGCACGCTCTACGCCGAATGGAAGGCCCGGGGCGCGGATTTCCTCACCGAGCCGAAGGACCACGGCACCGAGATCCGTTGTTACCTCCGCGACCCCGACGGCTATCTGGTGGAGATCGGCCAGGGGCTCTAGTCGCGAGTCCCATCGCCGGCCGCCGGATCGGACAGGCGCAGCACCCGGCCCCGTCGCGTGGCGGCGGGGCCGGGTGTCGGTGCGCGGAGTCGGTCGGGATCAGCTGGTTCCGCAGGTGACAGTCGGCCAGTTCCAGTTGCCGTTGGCCATGACAGTTATGCCGAAGTTGTTGCCGTTGCCGTTCGGCCTGGCGGTGACGGTTCCGCTGGTGCCGCTGACGGAGGCGTTCCAGCTGTTCTGAATGCTCTGGCCGCCGCCGAGACCGAGCCGGACGACCCAGTTGTTGGTGCCGCTGACCGCGACGTTCAGGTTGAAGCGGTCGCCCCACTGCTGACCGGCGGAGAGCGTCGCGTTGCAGGTGCCGTTCCCGGGGTTACCGGTGGTGGGTCCGGAGGTGGGCCCGGAGGTCGGGTTGCCGCCGCCACCCTCCTGGACGGTGACGTCGGAGCTGCCGCTGCTCTGGTAACCCTCGGTGGCCATGATCTGGTAGCTGTGGTTGGTGCCGAGGTTCAGGCCGGCGCGGGCCCAGGCGTCGAAGTGGTTGGCGGTGGTGATGGTGCCACTCGAGCGCTTGTTCTGACGGACGCTCCAGTACTGGTAGAACGTCTGGTTGCCGTCGATCGACGGAGCGTTGACCCGCTGGCTGCGCAGGATGTCGTAGGTGCCGCCGTCAGTGGTCACCGTGCCCAGCCGCTGGGCGCCGCTGCTCGGGTTGTAGCTGCCGAAGTTCTCCACCACGTAGTACTCGATGAGCGGGTTGCGCGTCCATCCGTACAGGGCGAGGTAGGTGTTGTTGTTCCCCGGGTTGTAGTTGGCCGAGTAGCTGACCGTCCGCCGCGAGCCGGTGGCCCAGCCCTTGCCGCCGACCCAGTTGTTGGTGCTGCGGTCCCAGCTGCTGGAGTACCGGCCGTTTTCGCGCAGCGTCATGCTGGCGTTGCCGCCGTCCTTCCAGAAGGAGAAGTAGTAGCCGTTGTGCGTGCCGGTCAGGCTCGAGGTGAGCGTCCGGTCGGCCTCGGCGTACGCGTTGGTCGCCGTCACCGTGCCGGCGACGGCCAGGACGGCGGCGCATGCGGCGCCCAGGAGCAGCCGGATGCGACCGCGCCTCCCTCGCCTGGTGGGGGTGTGGCTGGTGTCGGTCATGTGGGTGGTTCCTCCTCGTAACGGCCACGGCGTGGTGCCGCGTGGTGGTGGTTGGCCGGTCGCCCTGCACGACGACCGGAGGAGTGGGCCGTGGTGGCTGGTGCTGACGGTGATTGAACGTCGTCGATGGCGACCGTATTAACCCGGTCGTCGACTTGTCAACAATTTCCGGAAACGCCGTGGCAACGTCGCGCTGGCCTCCCGCTGTGGAGGGGACGCATGTCGAGGCAGGTCAGTAGTCAATCAGAGTTCGGTATCGTCATACGAATGTCGGCGGTGGCGACGGCCGCCCCGGTCGGAAGCCCCCGAAATTTCCGAAGACTTTCCGGACCTTGGCCAGCGGGAGCGCGGGAAGTGGGTCCCGGAGAGGTTGCCGCCACTTCCGCGTGCTGGATCGGGTGAAACTTGATCCGTTCCAAAAAAGTGAGCTAGTGTTCGTCGGGTGATGCCCGACTTCGAGGCGCAACTGCGAGCCGCCTCGCTGCGCGTGACCCGGCCCCGGCTGGCGGTGCTCGCGGCCCTGCGCGACCACCCCCACGTCGGCACCGACGCGGTGATCGCGCTGGTGCGGGCGGACCATCCCACCGTGTCCCACCAGGCCGTGTACGACGTACTGCGTGTGCTCACCGACGCCGGCCTGGTCCGCCGGATCCAGCCCGCCGGTGCCACCGCCCGCTACGAGTCCCGGATCGCGGACAACCACCACCATGTCGTGTGCCGCTCCTGCGGCGCCATCGCCGACGTCGAGTGCGCCGTCGGTCACGCACCCTGTCTCACCGCCTCGAACGACCACGGCTTCGTGGTCGACGAGGCGGAGGTCGTCTACTGGGGCACCTGCCCCGGTTGCGCGACCGCCCGCACCTCCCAGTGATCCGCCAGTTCGGAAGGAAGTACATGAGCGACACCCAGGACAACCGCCCCGCCAGCGCGCAGGGCGTGGACGAGAAGGCCGCAGCAGGCTGCCCGGTCGCGCACGACTCGGTGACCGCGCACGGCAGCGAGAGCGAGAACCCGGCGATCGACTCGCCGACCCCGAAGACCGGTGGTCGTCCGCGCACCAACCGGGACTGGTGGCCCAACCAGCTCGACCTCTCGGTCCTGCACGCCCACTCGTCCAAGGGCAACCCGCTGGGTGCGAACTTCTCCTACGCCAAGGAGTTCGCCAAGCTCGACGTCGAGGCCCTCAAGCGCGACATCGTCGAGGTCCTCACCACCTCGCAGGACTGGTGGCCGGCCGACTTCGGCCACTACGGCGGTCTGATGATCCGGATGAGCTGGCACGCCGCCGGCACCTACCGCATCGAGGACGGCCGCGGTGGCGCCGGCGACGGCGGTCAGCGTTTCGCCCCGCTCAACAGCTGGCCGGACAACGCCAACCTGGACAAGGCCCGCCGGCTGCTCTGGCCGGTCAAGCAGAAGTACGGCCAGAAGATCTCCTGGGCCGACCTGATCGTGCTCGCCGGCAACGTCGCCCTGGAGTCGATGGGCTTCAAGACCTTCGGCTTCGGCTTCGGTCGCGAGGACGTGTGGGAGCCCGAGGAGATCTTCTGGGGTCCGGAGGACACCTGGCTCGGCGACGAGCGGTACTCCTCCGAGAAGGAGATGGCGGCCGGCGTCGGTTCGACGGAGATGGGCCTCATCTACGTCAACCCGGAGGGCCCCCGCGGCAACGCGGACCCGATGGCGGCCGCCCACTTCATCCGGGAGACCTTCCGCCGGATGGCGATGAACGACGAGGAGACCGTCGCCCTCATCGCCGGCGGCCACACCTTCGGCAAGGCCCACGGCGCCGGTGTCGCCGACGGGCACGTCGGCGCGGAGCCCGAGGGCGCCCCGCTGGAGGCGCAGGGCCTCGGTTGGCTGAGCACCCACGGCAGCGGCAAGGGCGCCGACACGATCACCAGCGGTCTCGAGGTGACGTGGACCGACGTCCCGACGCAGTGGAGCAACCGCTTCTTCGAGATCCTCTTCGGCTACGAGTGGGAACTCACCACCAGCCCGGGCGGCGCGAAGCAGTGGGTCGCCAAGGACGCCGAGGCGATCATCCCGGACCCCTTCGATCCGGCGAAGAAGCACAAGCCGACGATGCTCACGACCGACCTGTCGCTGCGCGTCGACCCGGCGTACGAGAAGATCTCGCGTCGCTTCCTGGAGAACCCCGACCAGTTCGCGCTGGCCTTCGCCAAGGCGTGGTACAAGCTGCTGCACCGCGACATGGGCCCGATCGAGCGCTTCCTCGGACCGTGGGTGGCCGAGCCGCAGCTCTGGCAGGACCCGGTGCCGGCCGTCGACCACGAGCTGGTGGGTGACGCCGACATCGCCGCGCTCAAGGCGAAGGTTCTCGAGTCCGGTCTCACGATCGACCAGCTGGTCTCCACCGCCTGGGCGTCCGCCGCGAGCTTCCGGTACACCGACAAGCGCGGTGGCGCCAACGGCGCGCGGATCCGCCTCGAGCCGCAGCGCAACTGGGAGGTCAACCAGCCCGAGCAGCTCGCGTCGGTGCTGAGCACTCTGGAGGGCATCCAGCAGGAGTTCAACGCCGCAGGTGGGGCGAAGATCTCGCTGGCCGACCTGATCGTGCTGGCCGGCTCGGCCGCGGTCGAGAAGGCGTCGCGCGACGCGGGTGTCGAGGTGACCGTGCCGTTCCGGCCGGGCCGCACCGACGCCACCCAGGAGCAGACCGACGTCGAGTCCTTCCGGGTCATGGAGCCGCGCGCCGACGGGTTCCGCAACTACCTGCGCCCGGGTGAGAAGACCCAGCCGGAGGTGCTGCTCGTCGACCGTGCCTACATGCTGAACCTGACCGCGCCCGAGATGACCGTCCTCGTCGGCGGTCTGCGGTCGCTCGGCGCCAACACCGGCGGCAGCCAGCACGGCGTCCTCACCGACCGGCCCGGTGTGCTCACCAACGACTTCTTCGCCAACCTGCTCTCCCCGGGCACCCGGTGGAGCGCGTCGAAGTCCGACGAGCACGTGTACGAGATCCGGGACCTGGCCACCGACGAGGTGAAGTGGACCGCCACCGCGGTCGACCTCATCTTCGGCTCCAACTCCCAGCTGCGGGCCCTCGCCGAGGTCTACGCCAGCCAGGACGCGCGCGACAAGTTCGTGCAGGACTTCGTCGCGGCCTGGACGAAGGTCATGGAGCTCGACCGGTTCGACCTCGCCTGATCCTGCGTCACCGACGAGCCCCGGCCGATCCGTCAGCGATCGACCGGGGCTCGTCCGCGTCCTGCCGCCGACCGCCTGACGTCCGTCAGTCCAGCCCGGACAGGTACTCGCTGCGTCGCTGCGGCTCGAACTTCTCGATCGCGTACCGCAGCATGACGCGCGGCATGACCCGGTGGTGCCGGGCCAGGAACTCCTCCTCGGCCGCCCGGTCGCGGTTGCCCACCTCGCGCAGCATCCAGCCCACCGCCTTGCGGACCAGATCGTGCGGGTCGTGCAGGAGCCGTTCACCCAGGCGAAACGTCCAGTCGAAGTCACCGACCCTGATGAAGGCGAAGGTCGCCATGATGGCGATGCGCCGGTCCCACACCAGGTCCGACGCGGCCAGGCGATCCAGGACGCTCCGGTCCTTGTCGATCAGCCACGGCCCGAGGATGTACGGGGCGGACGAGTCCACCAGGTCCCAGTTGTTGACGCGGTCCGTGTTGTCCAGCAGGAGACGGACGACGCGGCCCCGTTCCTCCTCGTCGCCCCGGCTGAACTTGCGGACCAGAACGAACAGCGACGTCAACCTCTCCTCGTGCACGTCGCCCGTCAGCAGCTCCGCCGTGTCGGTCAGGGAGAGATCGCGCCAGTACCGGGCGGCGACCCGCCGCTGGTCTGGTACGGAAACGCCGATCGCGCGGTCGCCCTCGCCGTAGCCGCCGGGGACCAGCTGGAGGAGCCGGCTCGATCCGGCCGCCCGGGCCGGGTCGGCGAGGCGCGCGAGGTCGTGGCGGACGTCGGCGGGCGTGGCCATGTCTGCGCAACCTACCGGGCGCGTCCGACAGTTCGGTCGTGTTCGGTGGCGTTCCGTCCGCGGCGCGCGGTGCGAGAGGCCGGTGAGTGTCCGACCAGTTTGGGATGCTGTGGCCGTCTCTCTGCCGACAGCACCTGATCTGAAGGAGCACTGCGATGGCGAAGGTCATCTCCACGCTGTTCATCTCGGCCGACGGCGTGGCCGAGATCGACCCCGACTGGCACTTCCCGTATTTCGACGACAACATGGGCCGCGCCGTCACCGAGGACTACGACACGTCCGACGTGCTGCTCATCGGCCGGGTGACCTACGACAGCTTCGCCGGAGCCTGGCCCGACCGGGAGGCGGCGGGTGGCGAGGACGCCGGGTTCGCCAAGCAGCTCGGGGACGTGCGCAAGGTCGTCGTGTCCCGCCAGCCGCTGGAGTTCTCCTGGCGCAACTCGGAGCTCGTCGACGGCGATCTCCCGGCGGCCGTCGCCGCGCTCAAGGCCGACGCCGGGATCAAGGGCATCCTCATTCCCGGGTCGATCTCCGTGGTGCAGCAGCTCCTCGCCGCCGGGCTGGTCGACGAGCTGCGACTGCTGGTGCACCCGGTGGCGGCGCGCAAGGGTCGCAGGCTGTTCGACGACGGTGACACCCCGTACCACCTGCGGGTGACGGCGACCGAGGTGTTTCCGACGGGCGTGCTCCGCGTGATCTACGCCCCGACCGACGCGCCCGGCGCGGTCGGCTACGACGAGGTCAAGGACCAGGTGCCCGCAGGAAACTAGGCGACCCGGCCGCCCACCTGTCGGCCGCCCGACGCCTGGTCCGAGCCGGCCCCGTCGCTGCGCGCGACGGGGCCGGCCCGATCTCGTCCGGGCTCGGACAGCTCAGCCCTGGTGGAGGTCCGCGATCAGGCGATCGTGCAGGTCGCGCCGTTGAGTGTGAACGAGCTCGGTCGGGCGGTGTTGCCGGTGTGCGTGGCCTGGAAGCCGATCGTGACCGATCCGTTCGGCGGGATGCTGGCGTTGTAGGCGACGTTCCGGGCCGTCACCTGGCCGGACGTGGGGGAGTAGGTCGCGTTCCAGCCCGAGGTGATGCTCTGCCCGCCGGGCAGGGTGAACACGAGCGACCAGCCGTTGACGGCGCTGGCACCGGTGTTGGTGATGGTGAAGTTCTCGGTCAGGCCGGTGTTCCAGGCGTTGACGGCGACGCTCACCCGGCACGCGCCGGAACCCGGCGGCGGCGTGGTCGGGTTCGGGGGCGGCGTGGTCGGGTTGGGTGGCGGCGTCGTGGGGTTCGGGGGCGGCGTGGTCGGGTTGGGTGGCGGCGTGGTCGGGTTTGGCGGCGGTGTGGTCGGGTTCGGCGGGGCGGTCAGGCCGAAGAAGGCGACGGCGGCAGCGGCCATGCCGGCGGAGGGCAGGCTGTGCCCGGCCCCCTGGATGCTGTACGCCTCGACCTGAACGGTCCCGCTCGCGTCGGCGTACCGACGCCGGTTCCAGCCGGATTGCGGTGTGTCGGTGGAGGTGGGTGTCTGGCTGAGCCCGAACACGTTGGTCCACTGCTCGATCGTCTCCTGCAACAGCGAGTACGGCACGAGGGTGTCGCTGGTGCCGTGCCACAACTGCACACGCGGGCGGGGGCCGGAGTAGCCGGGGTACGCCTGACGGACCGCGTCACCCCACTGTTGCGGGGTGCGGTTCATGTTCCCGCCGGTGCACTGGCTGCTCCCCGGTGGATAGTCCGCCGCGTTGGCGAAGCAGTTGTAGGGGACTCCCATGAACGCCGCGCCGGCCTTGAACACGTCGGGATACAGCGCCAGCATGTGGTTGGTCATCATGCCGCCGGACGAGCTGCCGGTGGCGTACACCCGGTCGGGGTCGCCGCCGTACTGCTGCTGGGCGTAGCGGATCATCGAGATGATCGACACGGGGTCGCTGCCGCCGCCGCGGCGCTTGGCGGCGTCCGACCAGGTGTCGAAGCAGTTGCCGAACCCGGCCTGCTGGGTCGCGGTCGGGTAGATCACGATGAAGCCGTACCGGTCGGCCTGGGCGGCGAACTCGCTGCCGGAGTAGAAGCCGGGGCCCGATCCTCCGCAGCCGTGCATGGCGACCACGATCGCGGGCCTGGTCGGGCGGGTGTCGGGCACGTAGACGTGCATGCGCATTCCGCCGGGGTTGTCGCCGAAGCTGGTCACCTCGGTGAGGGATGCGGCGTACGCGGGCTGGAGGGCGGGTGCCACCAGGCCGGCCGCTGCCAGCGACGTGACCAGGCCGAGCAGCAGTTTTCTTCGGATCTTCACGGGGACGACTCCTTCGATCACCTGTGCGGGTTGCGTGTGGTCGCGCGGCGGTCACGGGTGCGCCCGACTGCCCGTGGTGATCGCGCCTCGCCCACTACGTGTGCTTGCCCTGTGCCCGGCTCTGTGCGGCGTCGCGATGCAGATAGTGTTCCTCGCGGTCGTCGAAGTGTCAATCGATGTACCTCAATTGCACGAGTGCTGGTGACCGCCGCGGCGGTCCCGGCGGCACGGACCGTCCGTCTACAGTCGGTGCACCGTCCCTGAGTCGAGCCGGGAGCGCCTGTGGCAAGCCCCTTCACCATCGAGGAGATCTATCCCGACGACGGGGACGACCCGCCGCGGCTGCCCCGGCGACAGGCCGGCAGCTCGCCGCAGGATCTCGCGGTGACCCTGCTGGCCGACTACACCCTGCGCAACCGCGCGCGGATCCCGTCCGCCGCCCTCGTCGCGCTGCTCGCCGAGGCCGGGGTGAGCACTGCCGGCGCTCGCGCCGCGATCAGCCGCCTGGCCCGTCGGGGTGTGCTGGAGGGCAGCCGGGAGGGGCGGCGCAGCTCCTACCGGATCAGCCGCGCCGCCGCCGCGAACCTGTCCAGCGGCGGCAGTTGGATCCTGGCCGCCACCACCGAGGTCACGACGTGGGACGGATGCTGGACCATCGTCGCCTTCTCGCTGCCGCAGGATCACAGCACCCAGCGACGGGCCCTGCGGGGCCAGCTCCGCTGGCTCGGGTACGCGCCGTTGTACGACGGTCTGTGGATCTCGCCGTACGAACTGAGCGCGCAGGGCAGGGCCCAGCTCGCCCGATTCACTCTCGGCGCCGTCACGGTGTTTCGCGGGCGGCAGGCCGCGCTCGACGTGATCGGCCAGCGCGCTCCCATCGACGCCTGGGACATCGAGGCGATCGGACGGCACTACGAGGAGTTCCTGCGGCGCTGGACGCCCCTGGTGCCGGTGCTGCGATCCGGAGCCGTCGACGGCGCGGCGGCGGTACGGGCGCGTACCGAGGTCATGGACACCTTCCGGCGGTTTCCCACCCTCGACCCCCGGTTGCCGCTGGAGCTGCTGCCGCCCGGCTGGCTCCGACGGCCGGCCCGGGAGCTGTTCGAAGCCGTCTACGACGGCCTCGCCGAACCGGCCGCGCGCCACGTCCGGTCGGTCGTCGCGCGGTTCGCCGACGGCGCGCAGCCCGGCATCCAGGCGCACACCACCGCCGACCTGCTCGCCGGTGTCTGCGGCGCGGACCCGGCTCCGGACCGGGGCGGCACGTCGGCGCCGGTCGAGAGCTGCGCGACCTGAACGGGGGCTGACGGGGTCTCCCCACCGGCGGCCAGGTGTGTACCTTGTGGAGAACGCGCAGCACTGGGGAGGCCGGATGACGTCACGCGGTGCAGACCTTTCGGCGACCGACCGGATCGACACCTCGGTCGCGCACCCTGCCCGCCGGTACAACTACCTGTTGGGTGGTAAGGACAATTTCGCCGCCGACCGGGAGTCCGGCGACGCGCTCGCGGCCGCGATGCCCACCATCCGGCTCTCCGCCGTGGAGAACCGGATGTTCCTGCAACGCGCGGTGCGCTTCCTGGCGCGGCACGGCGTCCGGCAGTTCCTGGACATCGGGACCGGCATCCCGACCGCCGACAACACCCACGAGGTTGCCCAGGGCATCGACCCGTCGGCACGGGTGGTGTACGTCGACAACGACCCGATCGTCCTGGCCCACGCCCGCGCGCTGTTGTCCAGCACGCCCGAGGGGCGGACGGCCTACCTCGACGCCGACCTGCGCGAGCCGGAGACGATCCTCGCCCACCCCGATCTGCGCACGACACTGGACCTGACCCGGCCCGTCGCGCTGATGTTGGTGGCCATCCTGCACTTCATCCGCGACGACGAGGACCCCAAGGGCATCCTCGATCGGCTCATCGCGGCGCTGCCGTCCGGCAGCTACGTGGTCGCCTCGCACGTGACCTGGGAATACCTGCCGCCCGCCGTCACCGCCCAGCTCGAAGCCAACAACCGCGACGGCCGGTTCCAGGCCCGGAGCACCGAGCAGTTCGCGGCCCTTCTCGACGGGCTGGAGCTCGTCGAGCCGGGCATCGTGTCGGTGGCGCGCTGGCACGCCGACGACGCGCCGCAGCCGCGCCCGTCCGTAGAGGACGTGTCGTTCAACGCCGCCGTCGCCCGGGTCCCGTGACGACGACCGCCACCGGCGCCGCGGTCGCTCAGCGAGTCTTCTTCGTCGGCCGCTTGCGGGGCGGCGTCAGCAGGTCGGCGATCGCCGCGATCGCCGACGGCACGATGCGGTAATACGCCCACACGCCGCGCTTCTCGCGCTCGATCAGGCCGGCCTCGGTGAGAATCCGCAGGTGATGGCTCACGGTCGGCTGAGAGAGGTTGAGCGGCGCGGTGAGGTCGGTGACCGAGGCCTCGCCCTCCGGGGCGGCCTGGATCAGGCTGAGCAGCCGCAGGCGGGCCGGATCGGCGAACGCCTTCAGCACCCCCGCGAGCCGCTCGGCATCCGCGCGTTTGATCGGCTCACCGGCAAGCGGCGAAATGGCAGGCATGGCAGTCTCGGCAGTTCCCACGACAGCCATCGTTCCACCAACCTGGGGAACAGAGCGGCGGAACCGGACAAATCCCCGAGCGGATGCTGTGCTCATCACGACACCATCGACGCGTGTCGTGGCCGACGCGCCCTCGGTGGGCTCTCCGGAGGGCGTACGGCTGACGTCCTCCGTCGAACCGGGGCCGCGTGGGCCAGCCGTCAGGGCAGGTTGATCGTGTACTCGGCGGTCTGGACCTTCCCGTCGACCTGGAAGTCGAAGAAGGCCCGGTACCGGCCGGCGCTGGGGACGGTCAGCCAGAACGCGACAGCGCCGTCGACCAGCTCCTGCTCCGGGTGGACGTGCACGTACCCGAGGTCACCCTCGCGAACGACGACCAGGTGCCCGTACGCGCCCAGGTATCGCTGCGGCTGGACCGGCCCGGCGGCGTCGGTGCGCGTGAGCTGGAATCGCACCGGCGCGGTCACCCCGGCGGTGGGCGTCCCGGTCATCGACACCGTGAACGGTCCGGCCGTCGCCTGGGCCTGGGCCGGTGGCAACGCGGCCGGGGCGTACGCGCCCGGCACGTGGTGGTCGACGCCCAGCACGAGGGGCACCTGTCGACCGTCGGGGGCGTTGACGGAGAAGTCGGCGAAGACGCGGTAGCCACCCGGTCGGGCCAGTGTCAGGGGGACGCTCCAGGTGCCGTCGGACGCCATCGTCGGGTGCAGGTGCTGGTAGCCGCCGAGGTCGCGCCCCACCACGATCAGGTGCAACGGCTTCTCGTGCACGACGGCGAAACGCGTCGCCGGCTGCCGGTCGGTCCCGACGATCCGGAACCGGTAGTCCGCGCGTACGCCGGGCGGCTGGGTCCGCTCCAGGGGCTGCAACGTGTAACCGCCCGCACTGACCGTCGTCCCGGTCGCCAGCGTCTCACCCGCGCCGACGTCCCCCGGATGCGAGTGCGGCCCCGTCCCGGGCGCGTGGTCGTGCCCGTTCCCGGCCGACAGGGCCTCCCCGGCGCCGGTCGGCGCCCCGCCGGCGGCCCCGGGCCGACGAGCGTTCCCGGCAGTGGACGCGTCGCCGGCGCCGATGCGGGCGAGCCCGAAGCCGGCCAGCAGAGCCACCATGAGCCCGCCGACGAGCAGCGCCAGGTGGGTGTTGGTCAGTCGTGACCCGCGTGCCCCGGTGCCGTCCTGCGCCTCGGGCCGCGACCGTTCGGCGGGCGACGCGTCCTCGGGCGTGGCCAGGGCCTGCGCGGACGGCGCCGGCGCGGACTCGACCACTACCGGACCTCGCGCGCTGGAGCGCGCGCCGCTTCTCTGCGCCGGGGGTACGGCGGCGCTGCGCTGCCTGCCACCTGCCGCGCGACCGCCGCCCGTGGTCGCCGGGCTCCTGCCGGCGGTCGCCGCGTTCCTGCCGGCGGTCGCCGTGCTCTTGGCGCCGACGGGCTTGCGTGCCGAGGGGGCGACGCGACCGCCCCGGCCGGCGGGAGCCTTCGACGTGCGGACCCGGCCAGGCGATCCACCCGCGGGCGACGAACGACGACGCCAGAGGACGAATCCCGCCACCGCAGCCAGGACCGCGACCGCCCCACCGACCCCGAGCAGCGCGCCCGGGCCGCTTCGCTCCTGCGGGCGTGCGGCGGGCGCCGCAGGCGTCGTGCCGAGCGAGCCGGCGGGCGCCGCCGAGGCCACCGGCTGCTGCCCCGTGGAGGCGTGCTGGTCGATGGCCGCCAGCAGCGCGGGGTCGGGCTGCTGGGTCGGCGGTTGCCAACCCTGCGGAGCCTTGGTCGCCCGGCCGGTGTAGCGGAACGTCATCGTGCCGCGCACCGCGTCACCGTCGGAGGCCACCGACAGGTAGCTCACCGAGTACTGGCCGGCGGCGGGAAGGTGCGCGACCGACACCACCGCCGGAAAGCCTGTCGTGTACTCGCGTGGCTGGAACTGGCCGTCGACCAGGAAGTACTCCCGCACCGGCTTGGTCAGCGGCTTCGGCTCCCCGTACGTCCAGCCGTTGTCGACGCGGACGCCGTTCGGCGCGGTGACCGTGAAGTAGGCGTTGGCGCCGACCTTCTCCGTGAAGTACAGCGCCACCGACGTCAACGGCCCCGGCACCGTGGCGCCGCTCTCGGGAGTGGACATCGCGAACGTCCCGTGAGCTGCGGCGGGCTGAGCGGACGCGAGAAGGGTGACCGCCGTGGCGAGGGCGAGCGCGAGCACGCCCGCGACCAGCCGGCCGAGACTCTGGGGGAGACGACGCATCTGAATATCCTCACCGGGGTGAGGCTTTCTTCACAAGGAGCTGATCTTTTTTCGCCGACGGCAAAAGTTGCGCTCGCTCCGGTCGGCACACTCCGCCGGTGGCCACGACCGTCGCCGCGCGCCACGACCCCGGACCACGCCCACGCCCACGCGTGGTCCGGGGCCGTCGCTTCAGCAGGTCGCGGGTGGAATGCTCTGCTCGTACTGGAAGACGTTGTGCGGGTCGTACTTCGCCTTGACCTTGCGCAGTCGGTAGAAGTTGGACCCCCAGTAGGCCGACTCCCACTCGGCCATCCCGATGTTCGGCACGTTGACGTAGGCGCCGTCGACGTACGGCCGCAGGGCCTGGCTGAACTCGGCGATCCAGGTCTGGGCGACCGGGGTGAGGGCGTCGCCGCTGTCCGGCTCCCCGCGCGTGCCCCAGCCGACGCCCGGCTCGGAGTAGAAGAGCGCGTCGCGGTGCGGGAACGCGGACCCGCCACGGGGCTCGTGCGCCTGGGCCCCGCGGCCGAACGCCTGGAGGAAGAAGTTGCTGTCGTCCGTGGGTGCCTTGTCCATGAAGGCCCGGACCACACCTATCGCCTTCTTCGGGAACGGCCGGTTGGAGAACTGCGAGAAGAACTTCCAGTTGGCGGGCTCGTCCTCGGTCGGGATCTGGAAGCCCGCGTAGATCTCGCCCCAGCCCCCGGTCTGTACGGTGACCTCGGGGCTGCCGATCGAGAGGATCGGCTCCAGCAACTCCCTCGCCTCGGCCTCCGGACCGTCGGCGAGCACCGCGAACAGCAGGATCTGGGACTTGTGGATCTCGACCTGGGTCCCGAGGCGGTAGTCGGTGAACGGAGCGATGCGCTGCCAGGTGTCGAAGATTTCCTCCAGGTCGCCCAGGCCGTCCCAGGTCGCCTGGACGTAGGCGACGCTGTGCAGCGGCGTCACCCGGTAGGTGAGTGAGGTGACGATCCCGAAGTTCCCGTTGCCCGCGCCGCGCAGGGCCCAGAGCAGGTCCTCGTGGTTGTGCAGGTCCACCTCGATCGCCTTCGCGCCGTTGGTGCCCCACGCGACCACGATCTCCGCCCCGATCAGGCTGTCGCAGGCCATCCCGAGGTAGCGGGTGAGGAAGCCGAGACCGCCGCCGAGGGTCGCGCCGGACAGGCCCACGCTTCCCTCCGTCCCGGTGGTCACCGCGAGGTCGTGCTCACCGAGCGCGGTGACCGCCTCCAGTTGGTTGAGCCCGGCGCCCACCCGCGCGGTGCGGCTTGCGTAGTCGATGTCTGTCGACTTCAGCTCGCTCACGTCGATCACGATGCCGTTGTCGACGTTCGACCAGCCCTCCAGGCTGTGCCGGCCACTGCGCACCCGCAGCGCGACGTCGTTCTGCCGCGCCCAGGTCAGGGCGTTGACCACGTCCTGGGTGTTCTGGGCGAAGACGATGACCAGCGGGTAGCGGACGAACAGCTCGTCCCAGCCGAGGCTCGCGTTCGCGTAGCCGGGATCCTGCGGGCGGACGATGCGGCCGGTCAGCTCCGCCGGCGGGCACTCCGCGGTGGAAGACGGACCCGGGCCGCCGTCGGCCGCGAACCCCGGGGTGCCGGCGGCCACGATGCCGGGAAAGACCGCGGCCCCCGCGCCGACGGCCGCCGTCGCCTTGAGTACTTCGCGACGAGATAGGTCGCGCATGGTCCGATCCTCTCGATGTGGGTTCCGCCAGCGATCGACCAGAGTGGTTCTGGCCCGGTGGCACGCAACTCACGCTATTACGGGAGAGTTATTCGGAGATGGGCGTTTTTGTCCGGAAACCCGGTCGGGTGATCGGGACGGGTCGGTTCGTGGTGTGCGGGACGGCTCGGTCCTGCGTGACGTCAGTCGACGCCACGCAGGACCGTCGCGGCGTCAGCCGGCCGTACAGGAGCGGATCTGCGGTCGGGCGCTGCTGTTGCCGTTGAACATCGTGGTGAAGCCGAACGTGTTGCCGCTGCCGTTGGGGCGCACGGTCATGACGTAGCCGCTGCTGTCCCAGGTGGCGTTGCCGTTCCAGATGGTGGAGACCTTCTGCGGCGCGGTGAGGGCGACCACCACCGTCCAGGTGCTGGTGCCGCTGACGGTGACCGAGGTGTTGTACCGGTCACCCCAGACGTTCGGCGTCGTCGCCGTCGCCGTGCAACTGCCGCCGGACGGGGGCGGGGTCGTGCTGCTGGGCGGGGGAGTCGTGCTGCCCGGCGGCGGGGTCGCGCCGTCGGGTGCGACCGCGCGACCGGTGGACGGCGAGATCATGCCGGGGCAGAGATTGCGGCTGGTCAGGTTGGCCACGATC
Organism: Micromonospora sp. NPDC049004; assembly: GCF_040649315.1. Lineage (NCBI taxonomy): Bacteria > Bacillati > Actinomycetota > Actinomycetes > Micromonosporales > Micromonosporaceae > Micromonospora > Micromonospora sp. NPDC049004. Next base: position 412,181 of record NZ_JBEZFG010000003.1, on the reverse strand, counting down.
TGGCCGATGGCGTCCCGGGTGTTCTGGATCCCGTCGTGCATGAGGATGACCTGGCCGGCCTGGAGACGGCTGGCGTTCGACACGATCTGGCTGACGCTCGCGCCGTTCCAGTCCTGTGAGTCGACGTCCCAGATCACCTGCCGCATCCCGAGCGACGAGGCGACCGACTGGAGGGTCGAGTTGGTCTCCCCGTACGGCGGCCGGAACAGCTGCGGCCGGCTGCCGGTCGCGGACTGGATCGCCGAACTCGTCTGGGACAGGTCGGACTGCATCTGGGACTGGCTCATCGACGTCATGTGGGCGTGGCTCCAGCTGTGGTTGCCGACCCACATGCCGGCGGCCACCTGTGCCTGCGCCGCCGACCTGTTGTTCTGCGCGTTCTGCCCGATGTTGAACATCGTGGCCCGTACGCCGTTGGCGCGCAGCACGTTCAGCAGGGCGCTGGTGCTGCCGGTCGGACCGTCGTCGAAGGTGAGCCCGACGTAGCCGTTGCAGGTGGCGGCGCTCGACGGGGTCGCGGTGGCCACGACGACGACGCCGCATGTCGCGACGGCGGTGGCGAGGATGGACAGCACCGCACGGAGTCGCCTCGACCGTACGAGCGTGCCAGCGGAGACAGTGCTCATCTGTGCCCCTTCTACCGGGTCGGACGCGCCCCGGTGTGTGTGGGCGGCACGGTCCGGTCCGGACGTGTGGGTGGTGGGTGGGGAGATCGACCGAAGCTCGCCGGAAGCCGGATCGCATCGACCAGAATGGATCGGAGTATTGCAGCGGGAATTCCGACGCGTCAACAATTTCCGGAACCCCGGCCGGAGTCGTCCGGAGCCGCTCTCGTGCTCGACGTGACCCGGGAACAGCCGGGATGTCGGAGCAATGGCAACCAGGTGCTCGCAAAGGCCGGACCTTTCGGCCTCGATTCAGGGAGCACTCGATCGCGTGATCCGGAAATCTCCCGGAACTCTCGGCGGAGATCCGACCAATCGATGACGGACGTCGCCGAGGCATCTGTTGTCGACTGATTGATCAGGGCTCTGGCCAGGTTCGACAGGCCGTTCAGCGGGCGACGCTCGTCAGGTGATTCCGCAATGTTTCCGATAAACGTTGACAGTGCGCCGCCGTGCTACCAATACTTCCGCCATCGACAGACCTTGACGGATGTCGATTCGGGTCGCTCGCGGCGACCTGGTCTGCCGGGCGGCGACGGCAGCCGGCCGCACCTTGGCCAACGGTCTCACGCAGGGCGAGCTGACCGCCGGCCGGATCGCCCCGCACGGCGGGCTGGGGCGGTCCGGCCGCCGGGTCGGATCACCGTCGGCGCCCCGCGCGCCTGTCCCGACCGGCGGCGGCGACCCCGTTGATCGGTTTGTCCCCGATCGAACGACATCGTTTGACATGTGCCGCGAATCCATCTTTGATGGTCGATGTTGCTTCTCGTCGGTCCGGTCGGGCGCTGGGTCGTCCGGCGTGGGGTCGGGCCGTTCGATGCCCCGACCCTGGAGGACGGATGCGAAACTTCGCCCGAGTCAGACCACGACGGCTGGTGCCGGCGTTCGCCGTGGCGGTGCTGCTGGCCGCGGCGGTCGGTGTGCCGGCGTCGGCGGCGGGCCCGTCGACAGTCGTCGGTGTGGCGTCCGGTCGGTGCCTGGACGTGGTGGGCAACTCCCGGACACCCGGCGCCGGCATCAACATCTACGACTGCGTCGGCCAGGTCAACCAGGCCTGGACGTTCACCGCGGCCGGCGAGTTGCGGGCGTACGACGCGACGATGTGCCTCGACGTGGTCGGCCAGGACACCAGCGCGCCGGCCGCGCTGCAGATCTACGGCTGCACCGGCGGTGCCAACCAACGCTGGCGGATCAACGCCGACGGGAGCATCGTCGGTGTCCAGTCCGGGCTCTGCCTGGACGTGACCGGCGGCGGCACCGCCAACGGCACGACTGTCGGCCTCTGGACCTGCAACGGGCAGACCAACCAGCGCTGGACGTCATCGCTGGGCAGCACCGACAGTCAGCCGCCCACGCCCCCGGGCAACCCCCGGGTGAGCGGGCTGACCTGCAACTCGGTGACGTTCGCGTGGAACGCCTCGACGGACAACGTCGCGGTGGCGTTCTACGACATCTACCACGACGGCCAGCTCATGACCTCGGTGAGCGGCGGCACCCTGTCGGCCAGCCTCACCGTCGTCCCCGGAGCGACCTGGGGCCTGTACGTCAACGCGCGCGACGCCGCCGGCAACGTGTCGCAGGCCAGTGCCACCGTGACGATCACGCCGCCGCCCTGCCAGGCCGACACCGTGCCGCCAAGCACGCCGACGCAGCTCACCGGCACCGCGTCGGGGACCACTGTGACCCTGCGGTGGACCGCATCGAGCGACAACGTCGGGGTCCGGGCGTACGACGTCTACCGCAATGGCGTGAAGATCGGCACTGTCACGGGCGCCCCGCCGGCCACCACCTTCACCGACAGCGGCCTGGCGGCGAACACCACGTACCAGTACCAGGTCCTCGCTCGCGACGGGCAGGACAACGCCTCGGCGCGCAGCGCCTCCGTCGCGGTGAGCACCGGCGGCGCCTGCGCCAACCCGGTGTGCACGGTGCGGCAGGTCACCACCGACACCGACGTCCCGTGGGGCCTGGTGACGCTGCCGGACGGCACCGTCCTCTACAACCGCCGCGACGCGCACGACATCATCCACCTCAACCCCACCACGGGGACGAAGACCACAGTGGGCACCGTGCCGAACGTGCAGAGCACCGACGGTGAAGGTGGTCTGCTGGGCCTCGCGATCTCGTCGAGCTTCGCCAGCGACCGGTGGCTCTACATCATGCACACCTCGCCGAGCGACAACCGGATCGTCCGGATCAAGATGGAGAACGACCGGCTCACCACCGCCAGCGAACAGGTCCTGCTCAGCGGGATCCGGCGCAACAAGTACCACAACGGCGGTCGGCTGCGCTTCGGCCCGGACGGCAAGCTGTACGCCAGCACCGGCGACGCGCAGAACGGCGCGTACGCCCAGGACCGCTCCAGCCTCGAGGGCAAGATCCTGCGCCTCAACCCGGACGGCGGCGTGCCCTCGGACAACCCGTTCGGCAACTACGTGTGGAGCTACGGTCACCGCAATCCGCAGGGGCTCGCGTTCGACTCGCAGGGCCGCCTGTGGGAGCAGGAGTTCGGCAACTCGATCATGGATGAGACCAACCTGATCACGCGGGGCGGCAACTACGGCTGGCCGGCCTGCGAGGGCACCAGCGGCACCTGCGGCACGGCCGGCTACATCGCGCCGGCCCGCACCTACCCGACCGCCGAGGGCTCCTGCTCCGGCATCGCGATCGTGCGCGACGCGCTCTACGTCGCCTGCGCCCGCGGTACGCGGATGTACCGCGCCGTGATCAGCGGCAGCAGCCTGACGAACGTGCAGACGTACTTCAGTGGCACCTACGGCCGGTTGCGGACGGTGGAGCCGGCGCCCGACGGGGGACTGTGGCTCACCACCACCAACACCGGCGACAAGGACAGCACCCCGAACAACAGCAACGAACGCGTCCTGCACGTCACTCTCGGCGGTTAGCCGGGACGTTCGCCGACGGTCACCGGGCTTCGGCGCGGAGGCCGTCGGCGAGGCCGGGACGCGGTCCCCGCAGCTCTGAGGTTCGACGAGCGTTCACACAACGCTCGTGGCGAGGTCACCGTGCCGGATCGGCTTCCACCTAGCCTCACCAGGGCATCTGCACCCAAGAGCTGAGGTTTGCACCATGTCCCTGCGTCACGTTCTGGCGGGCCTCGCCGTTCTGCCCGCGCTCGCCGCTCCGGTAGCCGCGCACGCGTCGCCAGTCGACAGCGCCAGCGCGCTGCACCCCCAGAAGACCCATTTCGACCTCCAGGCCCACCGCGGCGGCATCGGCATGACCACCGAGGAGTCGCTGGAGGGCTTCGGCAAGGCGATGCGCCTCGGTGTCACCACGCTGGAGCTGGACACCCAGATCACGAAGGACCAGAAGGTGGTCGTCAATCACGACCGCCAGATCAGCGCCCAGAAGTGCGCCGACACCGCACCGGTCCGGGCCGGTGACCCGATGTACCCGTACGTCGGCAAGTACATCAAGGACCTCACCCTCGCCCAGCTCAAGACCATGGACTGCGGCTACCAGCAGCTTCCGGGCTTTCCCGAGCAGGAGCAGGTCAAGGGCTTCCGCATGGTCGAGTTGAAGGACGTCCTCGGCCTCGTCAAGAGCTACCGGGCCAAGCAGATCACCCTCAACATCGAGACCAAGGTCGAGGCGGGAGCGCCCGAGCAGACCGCGCCGCGTGAGCTGTTCGTCCGGCGGGTCTTCGAGGAGATCCACGCCTCCGGCATCGAAAAGCAGGTCACCATCCAGTCGTTCGACTGGGGTGCGCTCAAGGCGATGCACCGGCTCGCGCCGAAGTGGCCGCTGGTGGCCCTCACGAACTACGACTTCCTCCAGGTCGGCCAGCCGGGCGCGTCCCCCTGGCTGGGGGGAATCGACGCTGACGACTACGACGGTGACTTCGTGAAGGCGGCCGCCGCCATCCCCGGCGTCACCGCCCTGTCGCCCAACTACGGATTCCCGCAGAACGGGACCATCAGCGACCCGAACTTCCGCTTCTACCCGGACGCGACGATGGTGGCCGAGGCGCACGCCCGGGGCCTGAAGATCATTCCGTGGACCTGCGACGACCCGGCAACCGTGTCCGCGTTGATGGACATGGGCGTCGACGGGATCATCACCAACTACCCGAACCGGGTCCGGGAGATCATGGCCGAGCGGGGCATGCGGCTGCCGAAGAGCTACCAGCCCCGCCACTGACCCGTACGCCCGATCCGGGGCCGGTCCCGTGAGCCGCCTGGCGCGCTCGTGGGGCCGGTCCCGTCCGGCGCGCGTGCCGCGGCGCGGCCGGCGACGGCCCGGGCGGTCCGGTCAGGCCGGATGCTCAATGAGTCTCCTCGGATTCCCCCTCCGCTGCGCCGGCACGCCTGTCGGTCGGTGGGCGCCGCCCAACTCCGTCGTCCACGGCCGGGCCTGCGCGGCCGGGGCCCGCCACCGGGCCAGTGCCCCAGGCGGCGAGTCGGCGTGCTGCCCGCCGCCGGCCCCGGCGGGCCCCGCGTCGGGGTCGGTCGCCTCACCGCCGGCCGGCGCGATGCCCAACTCCCGCATCCGCTCGACGTACGTGCGGTAGCGCCGCTGCGCCTCGCCGTGCCGCCCGGCCGCGCGCAGCACCTGCACCAACTCCAGGTGGGCGTCCTCGTCGTACGGGTCCCGGTGCACCAGCCGCATCAGGTAGACCAGCTTCTGGTCGGTGTCCGAGGCGTGCTGGGCCAGAGCCCGCAGCACGCTGGTGTGGGCGACCTGCGCCTCCTCGCGCAGCGGCTGCGCCCAGTCCTCGTACGGGTCGTCGGCGAGGAAGTCCCCGCCGTACAGCTCGTCGGCCCGGACCAGCGCGCGGGCCGTGTCCGGGTGTCCGCCCCGCAGGGCGACCTGCGCCTCCTCGGCGGCGGTCAGGAACGTCTCGACGTCCACGTCGATCACGTCCAGGTCGATCGCCACCGAACCCCGGTCGGCCAGCACCGCGCCCCGGCCGCTGGTGCGGCGTCCGGTGCCGAGCACCCGGCGCAACGTGGACAGCAGCACCGACAGCCGGTTCGCGGTACGCGACGGTGACTCGTCCGGCCAGAGCAGCTCCATCAGCCTGGCCCGGGGCACGGCGCGTCCCCGGTGCGCGACGAGGATCTTCAGCAGGTCCCGTGCCTTCTTGGACTGCCACTCGCCGTACGGGACGACGGCGCCGGCCCGGAACACCCGGAAGTCGCCCAGCGTGTGGATGACCACCGCCGGTACGCGCAGCGTGATCGCGGTGAGCCCGTCGGCGACGCCCGGGTCCAGGCGTACCCCGCACCGGCGCAGCTTCTGCCCGGCGCCCTCGGCGCCACGGCGGGCCTGCCGCCCCTGCAGTCGCGCGGCGATCAGCGCGACGGTGGCCTCCTCGGCCGGGTCGCCCAGTTCCCGGCAGAGCGCGGCGGCGTCGTCGAGCAGCCCGGCTGACGCGCGCGGGTCGTCCGCCGCGAGCACGGTGAGTTGAAGCGCCTCGACGAGGGTGGCGCGTCGCCGCCCGACGGTCGCGCCGGTGCGGGCCTCGGCGGCGTCGAAGTGGGCGGCGGCGGTGTCACCGCGCAGCAGCGCCACCCAGCCACGGGCCAGCAGGGCGTACGGTCGTTCGGGCTCCCGCGCCATGGTGACCGCCCGTTCGGCGAGATCCTGCGCGGCGCACAGGTCGTCGGCCGCGCGGATCCGCGCCAGCTCGGCCAGGACCCAGGCGGGCGAGACGATGCGCGGCTGACCGCTGCCCACCGCGGCCAGGGCGCTCTCCAACGCCTGCCGGGCCTGCCGCGGCTCCCGCCGGCGACGGTGCACCATCCCGAGGGCGGCGAGCGAGATCGCCTCGTCGGCGGCGACTCCCGCCAGTTCCCGCAGGCGAAGCCCTGCCGCCCCGTCGGCGAGGGCCTCCTCCAACCGGCCGAGCTGACACTTCGCCACCGCGGCGAGGGTCAGCGCGTACGGCTCGAAACCCGTGTCGCCCGCCACCTCGGTCAGTCGGACGGCCGCTTCGGCGTGCCGCAGCGCGTCGGTGGCGTCGCCGGCCCACAGCAGGTGGCCGGCCAGGTCCAGGTGGACCATCAACCGCAGCAGGTCGGCGTCCGCGCGGCGCAGCCCGTCGGTCGCCTCCGCGCGCCCGTGGGTCGCCGTCGCGTCGCCGGTGGCGGCGGCGAGCAGCACGACAATCCGGGCGTACGCCCGGTGGGCGGTCGGGACGCCGCACGCGTGGGCGGCACGCGCCGCCTCCTCGACGTCCGCGCTGGCCCGCTCGATGTCGTCGTCGAGCAGGTGGTGCACGGCCGCGTGGCAGTACATCTGCACGGCGTGTGGGCCCGTCGCGCCGATCGGCGCGGTCGCCAGACGGGCCGCCGCCAGGTGCGGTTCCCCGGCGAGGTGGTGCCGCAGCGCCGCGCGCCAGATCTCCGCGACCGGCGCGTCGGCCGGGTCGGGTGTCGCGGCGAGGAGGTCGGGTTGGGTGGCGAGCCACAGGTGCGCGGCCGCGCGGTCACCGGCGGCGGCGAGGTGACGCAGCGCCCGCCCCGGGTCACCACCCGTAGGGTGTCGTTCCGCTGTCGATGCCTCGTCCCCACCTTCGCTGCGAGCCGGCGTCGACGGGCGCCAGGCATGGTTGACATTGTCTCCGGACATTCACCGCTCCTGTGTTCTCTCGTGGAGGCTCAGGCGAGCGAAGAGACAACCGGGCACTACGAGTCGTCGCCCCCGGCGTGGCTTCCCCCCGGGCACGATCATTGTCTTCATCGAGCGGCATCGCCATAACCAAAAGAGTCGGTGTACTTACTGACTGCAATGCGCTATCGGCATAAAGGCGCACTCAGGTTTCCCTCAGACCGCCGCAACGGCACCCGAACGGCCCCTACAAGCAACTGGCACGGGCCCGGTCCAGACTTCCCGGCATTGCGTGTCACCCGCCGATCGGAGCTGAGATCCGATGACCGAACAGACAGTTCGCCCTGGCCTTTCCGCCTTTTGGGAACGACAGCTCACGGACCTTCCGGAGCCGCCGGACCTGCCCTTCGCGCCATCCACCGACCCCGCCGTGGACACCCCCGCCGAGCTGCCCTGCGACCCGGTCGAGCCGCAGGTCAGCTCGCTGGCCGGCCTGTTCGCGCTGCTGCACCGCTGGGTCGGTGGCCGGGACCTGCTCGCCGAGACGCCGGCCGCGCCGACCGGCTCGGGACGATGGCTGCCCGTGCGGGTCCGGTTGCCCGAGGATCCCACGTGGACCGAGCTGCGGGACCTGGTCCGAACGGCTCTGCGCGAGGCCCGGGAGCACGACGCGGAATTGCCCGAAACGGTTCCCGACTATCGGCCGGTGGTATCGATTAGCTCCGATCAAGCGTCTCCCGGTTTTCGGGGTGCGGTGCGGCTGTTGATCGACGACACCGACGAACGGCCGGCGGCCACGGTGAGCCACCCGCACGCGACGTCGATCGGGGCGGCGCTGGCCGTGCTCCTCGCCCGGGCGCAGGAGCGGCCAGGCGCGCGCCTGTCCGACCTCCCGCTGCTCGACCCGGCGACGGAACGGCAGGTGGTGATCGACTGGAACGCCACCGACACCGACTACCCGCGCGAAAGGTCGGTGCCCGACCTGTTCGCCCAGTGGGTGCGGCAGACCCCGGACGCGCCCGCGCTGCGCGACGGCGAGCGGATCCTGGCCTACCGGGAGGTGGACCGGCGTGCCAACCACCTGGCGGGGCGTCTGCGCCGGCTGGGGATCGGCGCCGAGACGCTCGTCGGCATCTGCCTCGCCGACACGACCGCCTGGGTGATCGCGGCGCTGGCGACGCTCAAGGTCGGCGCCGCGTACCTGCCGCTGGACCCCGGATACCCACCGGAACGGCTGGCGTTGATGTGCCGCGACGCCACACCGGGAGCGATCCTGCACACCGCCGCGCTGGCCGACCGGCTCCCGGACGACGGCACGCCCCGGATCGTCGTGGACCGGCTGCCGGCCGACGACGGCCCGGCGGACCCGCCGGCGGTGGCCATCCACCCCGACCAGCTCGCGTACGTGATGTACACGTCGGGCTCCACCGGCCGACCCAAGGGCACCGGCGTCAGCCACCGCAACATCGTCCGGCTGGTCCGCGACACCAACTTCGTCGACGTACGCCCGGACGACGTGATGGGACAGGCCGCCACGATGTCGTTCGACGCGGCGACCCTGGAGGTGTGGGGCGCCCTGCTCAACGGCGCGTGCCTGGCGGACCTGGACATCAACGACGTGATCGTGCCGGACCGGTTGCGCGCCCGGCTGCGCGACACCGGCGTGACGATGATGTTCCTGGCCACGTCCGTGGCCCGCCAGGTGGCGACCGAGGCGCCGGACGCCCTGGCCGCGCTGCGCTACCTGACGTTCGGCGGCGAGCAGGCCGACCGGACGGCAGTGGACCGGCTCCGGGTGGCCTGCCCGGACACGACGCTTGTCAACGGGTACGGCCCGACCGAGGCCACCACCTACACCACGACGTACGACTGCGCCCGGCTCACCGCCGCGGACCCGATCGTGCCGATCGGCGGTCCGGTCGCCAACACCCGGGTGTACGTGCTGGACCAGCTCCTGCAGCCGGTGCCGCCCGGGGTGCTCGGTGAGCTGTTCATCGGCGGGGACGGGGTGGCCCGCGGCTACCTCGGCCGTCCCGACGCGACGGCCGAGAAGTTCGTGCCCGACCCGTTCGGGCCGCGCACCGGTGGTCGCCTCTACCGCACCGGCGACGTGGTGCGGCAACGCCCGGACGGGCTGATCGAGTTCGTCGGCCGCTCCGACCACCAGGTGAAGATCCGTGGGTACCGGGTCGAGCCGGGGGAGGTGACCGAGGCGCTGCGCGCCGGTAGGCTGCTGCGGGACGCGATCGTGCGCGCCGACCGCGACGCCGCGGGCGACGCCCGGCTGGTCGCGTACGTCGTGCCCGACGACGGGGTGCGCGTCGAGGCGGTCCGGGAGCGGGCCCGCGAGCAACTGCCCGACCACCTGGTGCCGGCCGTGTTCGTGGTGCTGGCGCGGCTGCCGCTCAACCGCAACGGCAAGGTGGACGTCGCGGCGCTGCCCGCGCCCGACACCACCGCGACGGCCGATGACGACGCCGCTCTGCGGACACCCACCGAACGGGCGGTCGCCGAGATCTGGCAGGACGTCCTCGGCGTGCCGGTGCGCCGCCGCGACGACGACTTCTTCGACCTCGGCGGACGGTCCCTGAAGGCGACCCGGGTCCGCTCCCGGCTCGCCGCCGCGATCGGCGCGCAGGTGCCGCTCCGGCTGATCTTCGACCACCCGACGGTGGCCGCGTTGGCCGCCGCGGCCGACGAGATCGGCGGGGTGCCGGTAGCGCCCACCGAGGCGGCCGTGCTCGCGCCGGACGGGCCGCCGCCCGCCGACCTCGCCGGCCTGCTCGACCAGCTCGAACAGGGGATCGTCCGATGATCGGAGCCCTCACGCCCGGGCAGTTGCGCCAGCGCGTGGACGCCCTGCCGCCCGAACGGCGGCGGGCGTTCCTCGCCGCGATCCGCGCCGACGGCGACCGGTACGGCATCCACCCGCTCACCGCCGCCCAGGAGTGGATGCTGCTGCTGGCGCAGCTGCGCCCGGACAGTCCGGCCTACCACGTGCCGTACCGGGTGGATCTGCGCGGCGAGGTGGACGTGGCCGCGTTGCGCGGCGCGCTCGACGAGATCGTGGCGCGGCACGAGGCGCTGCGCACGGTGTTCGTGCCGCTGGACGGGCAGTCGTACCAGATGGTCCTGCCGCCGACCGGCCTGCCGCTGGTGGTCGAGGACGTCGCGCCGGAGCGGATCGATGAGTACGCCGCGGCCGAGGCGGTACGCCCGTTCGATCTGGCCCGGGGGCCGCTGGTGCGGGCCACCCTGTGCCGCACCGGCCCCACCGACTGCACGCTGCTGCTGTCCCTGCACCACGTGGTATGCGACGGCTGGAGCATGGGTCTGCTCTTCGATGAGCTGTCGACGGCGTACGCCGCAGTGCGGGAGGGACGCCGTCCGGCGCTGCCGCCGGCGCCCCGGGACGTACCGGCTGCGCTGGCCCAGGACCTGCTGCTCGGCCCGGCCGAGCTGGCCCGACGCCTCGACTGGTGGCGCGACGCGTTGACCGGCGCACCGCCGGGGCTCGACCTGCCCACCGACCGGCCCCGCCCGGCCGAGCTGGAGGACGCCGGCCACGAGATCGAATTCTCCTGGCCCCCGGAGCTGGCCGACCGGGTCGCCGAGGCGGGCCGCCGCACCGGCGCGACACCGTACATGATCTTCGCGGCGGCCTGGGCGGCGTTGCTGCACCGACGCAGCCAGCAGCCGGACCTGCTGATCGCCACCCCGGTGGCGAACCGGCAGACGCTCGACAGCGAGACCGCTGTCGGCTTCTTCGTCAACACCCTGGTGCTGCGCAGCCGTGTCGACAGTCGACTGACCTTCGCCGCGCTGCTGGACCGGCTGCGGGACTCCGCGCTGACCGCGCTGACCGACCCGGTGCCGTTCGACGCCCTGGTGCAGGAGCTGCGCCCGGTCCGCGACGCCGGCCGCCACCCGCTCGCCCAGGTGATGTTCGCCGTCGAGGACGGCTGGGAGCAGCGGCTGACCCTGCCCGGGGTGAGCGTGCTGGCCAGCGGTGAGACGCACACCGGGACGTCCATGTTCGACCTGACGCTTACCGTCATCCCGCACGACTGCCGCATCGACGGGCGGATCGAGTACCGGACGCGGCTCTTCGACGAGTCCACCGCCCGGGCGCTCGCCGACCAGCTCGACACCCTGCTCACCGCCGCGCTCGCCGCCCCGGACACCCCCGTGGACCGGCTGCCGCTGCTCGACGCGACCGCCGGACGGGACCTCATCGACCGCTGGGCCGCCACCGCGCCCGCGCCCAGGGACCAACCGACCCTGCCCGAGCTGGTCGCCCGCCAGGCCGCGGCGGCACCGGAGACGGTCGCCCTGGCGTACCGCGATCAGGCCCTGACCTACCGGGAGCTGGACGCGCGGGCCGACCGCCTGGCCCGGACCCTCGCCGCCCGAGGCGTGCGGGCCGAGACGACGGTCGGGGTCTGCCTGCCCGCCGGCCCGGACTGGGTGGTCACCTTCCTCGCCGTGCTCCGCGCCGGTGGGGTCTACCTGCCCCTGGACCCGCAGTTGCCGGCGGCCCGGCTGGCGCACCTGCTCACCGACTCGGCCGCCGCGCTGGTGGTCACCACTGCCGACGCGGAGTTGGCGCTGCCCACCACCGACGTGCCGCTGCTGCGCCTCGACGAGCAGCCGCCGGCCGTCGACGCCGCGCTCCCGACCGCCGTCCACCCCGACGCCGCCGCCTACCTGATCTACACGTCGGGCTCGACCGGGCTGCCCAAGGGCGTCGTCGGCACGCACCGGGGGCTGAGCAACCTCGCCGCGGCGCAGGCCCGGCTGGTCGGCGTAGAGGCCGGCGATCGCGTCCTGCAGTTCCACTCGATCAGCTTCGACGTGGCGCTGTCCGATGTGGTCACCGCGCTCACGGCGGGCGCGACGCTGCGCCTGCTCGGCCCGGACGAGCGCACCCCCGGCCCCGACCTGGCCGCCGCGCTCACCCGGCACCGCGTCTCGGTGGCCGACCTGCCACCGGTGGTCCTCGACGCGTTGGACCCCGCCGCCGTGCCCGACCTGCGGATACTCACCGTCGGCGGCGAACCCTGCGCCCCGGACGTCGCCGCCGCCTGGTCGCGCGACCGGCTCCTGATCAACGGGTACGGGCCGACCGAGGCCACCGTCACCGCCACCGCCGCCCACTGCGCACCCGCCGACACCGAGCTGCCGATCGGCCGGCCGCTGACCGGGGTCCGCGCCTACGTGCTCGACACCGAGCTGCGGCCGGTGCCGCCCGGGGTGCCCGGCGAGCTGCACCTCGGCGGCGCCGGGGTGGCCCGCGGCTACCACGGCGACCCCGCGCTCACCGCCGGGCGTTTCCTGCCCGACCCGTACGCGCCGACACCTGGCGAGCGGATGTACGCCACCGGCGACCTGGTCCGCTGGCGTGCCGACGGGCAACTGGTCTTCCTCGGCCGGGCGGACAACCAGGTGAAGATCAACGGCTACCGGATCGAGCTGGGTGAGGTCGAGGCCCAGCTGCGGCAGTGCGCGGGTGTGCGCCGGGCCGCCGCCGTGGTGCGGACCGACGCGCCCGGCGGTCGACGACTGGTCGGCTACCTCGTCGGCGACGGGTTGGCGATCGACGAGCTGCGCCAGAGCCTGCTGCGGCGGTTGCCCCGCTATCTCGTGCCGAGCGCCTTCGTGGTGGTCCCCGACCTGCCGGTGACCGCCAGCGGCAAGCTCGACCCGTCCCGGTTGCCCGCCCCCACCGTGGCCCGCGCCGACCTCGGCGCCGCGTACGTGGCACCCGACGGCGCTGTCGAAAGGGCCATCGCCGACACCTGGCGGCAGGTGCTCGGCGTCGACGCCGTCGGCGCGGACGACAACTTCTTCGACCTGGGCGGCACGTCACTGCTGCTGGCGCGGGTGCAGACCCGACTCGCCGAACGGCTCGGCCGGCCGGTGCCCGCCGTCGAGCTGTTCCGCTACCCGACCATCGCGCTGCTGGCCCGGTTCCTCGACGGCACGGCCGCCCCGACAACCGCACCGGCCGGCGGCCGGCGACGGGACGAACGCAAACAGGCGCTGGCCGAGCGGGCTCGCCGGGCCCGCCCGGTGCCGGCGGGGGAGGGACGAGCGTGACCGACCAGGAGACCGGACTGGAGATCGCCATCGTCGGGATGGCCGGCCGCTTTCCCGGCGCCGCCGACGTCGACGAGTTGTGGCGGCGGATCCTCGCCGGGGAGGAGACCATCACCCGGTTCACCGACGCGGAGCTGGCGGCCGCCGGCCTCACCGAGAACGAGCGGCGACACCCCGACCACGTGCCGGCGCACGGCGCGCTGCCGGACATCGACCGGTTCGACGCCGGCTTCTTCGGCTACTCGCCCCGCGACGCCCGGCTGCTCGACCCGCAACAACGACTCTTCCTGCAGACCGCCTGGGCCGCCCTGGAACGCGCCGGTCACCTCGCCGGGAACCCCGACCGGCTGGTCGGCGTGTACGCCGCCGCCGCGGCCAGCGGCTACCTCCTGCACCACCTGTTCCGCAACCCGCGGCTCGACTCGGTCTCCGAGTACGAGCTGATGCTCGCCAACGACAAGGACTCGTTGCCCACCCGGGTGGCGTACCACCTGGACCTGCGGGGACCCGCAGTGGCGGTGCAGACGGCCTGCTCGTCGTCGCTGGTCGCCGTGCACCTCGCCGTGCAGGCGCTGCTCGCCCGCGAGTGCGACGTCGCGCTCGCCGGCGCCGCGCACGTCCTGTTGCCCACCGGCACCGGCTACCGGCACGAGGCCGGCGGCATCATGTCCCGCGACGGGCACTGCCGCCCGTTCGACGTGCGCGCCACCGGCACCGTGGGAGGCGACGGCGCCGCAGTGGTCGTCCTGCGCCGACTGGCGGACGCCCGCGACGACGGAGACACGGTGTACGCCGTGATCCGCGGCTCCGCGATCAACAACGACGGCCGGATGAAGGTCGGCTTCACCGCGCCCGGTGTGGACGGGCAGGTCGCCGCGATCCGGGCCGCCCAGGAGGTCGCCGAGGTCGACCCCGCCACCATCGGCTACGTCGAGGCGCACGGCACCGGCACCGAGCTGGGCGACCAGATCGAGCTGCGCGCCCTGGCCGAGGCGTTCCGGGGCGCAGACGCGAGCCCGGGCCCGCACGACGGTCGGGGCGCCGACGGGGTCCGGTGCGCGCTCGGCTCGGTCAAGTCGATCCTCGGTCACCTCGACGTCGCCGCCGGGGTGACCGGGCTGATCAAGGCCACGCTGGCGCTGCACCACAAGGTGGTGCCGCCCAGCCCGTACTGCACCGAGCCCCACCCCGAGCTGGCCGGTGGGCCGTTCCACGTGCCGACCACCGCGCAGCCCTGGCCGGACCTGGGCACGCCGTCCCGGGCGGCGGTCAGCTCCTTCGGCATCGGCGGCACCAACGCCCACGTCGTGCTCCAGGCCGCCGAACCGGCGGACCACAGCCCCGGCGACGACCGGTCCGCGCATCTGCTGGTGCTCTCCGCCCGGGACGCCGACGCGCTCGACCGGGCCCGCGACCAGCTCGCCAACCACCTGAGCGAGCACACCGACGTGCCGCTGGCCGACGTCGCGTACACCCTCGCGCGCACCCGACGGGAGTTCGGCCACCGGCTCGTCACCGTCGCCCGTGACGCCACGACCGCCGCCGCCCAGCTCGCCGACCGCGGGTCGCCGCTGGTCCGCACCGGCGTCGCCACCGGTACGCCGCCCGGTGTGGCGCTGCTCTTTCCCGGCCAGGGCGCGCAGTACGCGGGGATGGGCCGCACCCTCTACCGCACCGAGCCGGTCTACCGGGCGGCCTTCGACAGCTGCGCCGACCTGCTGCGCCCGCACCTCGACGTGGACCTGCGGACCCTGCTCTGCCCACCCGGCGACGCGGTCCCGGCCGCACCCGAACTGGACGAGACCCGGCTCACCCAGCCGGCCCTGTTCGCCGTCGAGTACGCCCTCGCCGAACTGCTGCGCCACCACGGCGTACGTCCGGCCGCGATGGCGGGACACAGCCTCGGCGAGTACGTGGCCGCCTGCCTGGCCGGCGTCTTCACCCTGCCCGACGCGCTCGCCACAGTCGCCGTGCGCGGCCGGCTCATGCAGGCCCAGGCCCCCGGGTCGATGCTCTCGGTGGCTCTCGGCGTCGACGAGGTGACGGCGCTGCTGCCGGCCACAGTGGAGGTGGCCGCCGCCAACGCGCCCAACCTCACCACCGTCTCCGGCGAGACCACCGCCGTCGCCGCGCTCGCCGCCGACCTGCGCGGGCGCGGGGTGGCCTGCCGGGAGGTACGCACCTCCCACGCCTTCCACTCGGCCCTGATGGACCCGGCTCTGGCCGGCTTCGCCGCGCACCTGCGGGAGGTGCCGTTGCGCCCGCCCACCGTGCCGGTCGTGTCGAACGTGACAGGCGGCTGGCTCACCGACGACGAGGCAACCGACCCCGACTACTGGGTACGACAGCTGCGCCGCCCGGTCAACTTCACCGCCGCCGCCGAACTGCTGCTCGACGAGCGGTACGCGCTGCTGGAGGTCGGCCCGGGTCGCACCCTGGCCACCCTCGTCCGCCAGCACGACGCCGCACGCGAAGTGCCCGTGCTGACCAGCCTGCCCGCCGGTCGCACCCCGGCCGGCGAGGACGATGCCGTCGCCCTGGCCGTCGGCCGGCTCTGGCTCGCCGGGACGCCCCTGCGCTGGCCCGACGGCCGCGCCGACGGACGACGACGGGTGCCGCTGCCCACGTACCCGTTCGCGCGCGAGCGGCACTGGGTCGACGCGTACCGGCCCGAATCCGCCGCCCCGGCCGCGGTCACGCCGGTCACCGCGTCACCGCCACCGGTCTCGGTGGAACCGGCGGCGGCCTCGACGGCGATCGCGCCGAGCGACGAGCCGTATGAGGTGGTGCGGCGGATCTGGGTGGATCTGCTCGGGGTGGACGAGATCGGCCCCGACGACGACTTCTTCGAGCTGGGCGGGCACTCGTTGCTCGGCACCCGGGTGGTGGCGCGACTGCGCGACGCGCTCGGCGTCGACCTGCCACCCGCCGCGATCTTCGAGTCACCGACGCCCGCCGCGTTGGCCCGTACCGTCGCCGCGCTGGCGGGGCCGGCTCCCGTCGTACCCCCGGCGGTTTCCCCGCCCACGGACAGCGACCTCACCGACCTGCTCGCGGAGATCCGGGCGCTGTCCCCGGAGAGCCTGGCCCGCGAGCTGCACCTGGCCCGACACGAGGAAGGCAACCCCGATGGCTGACGAGCACCGCGTGGTGATCAACGACGAGGAGCAGTACGCCCTGTGGCCCCGGCACAAGGAGGTGCCGGACGGCTGGCGGGACGCCGGCTGCGCCGGCAGCCGCGAGGAGTGCCTGGACTTCGTGACGCGCACCTGGACCGACATGCGCCCCCGCAGCGTGCGGGAGCACCTCGCCGCCGGCTGAACGTCCGGCTTGGTGGTGGCCGGGCTTGGTGGTGGCCGGGCGGTGGCCCTGCCGGGCGGTGGCCCTGCCGGGCGGTGGCCCGGGCGGGCGGTGGCCCGGGCGGGCGGTGGCCCGGTCTGGCGGTGGCTCGCCCGAGGGTGGCAGGTGCCCTGTGCTGCCTGTCGAGCTGCCCCAGAAATGGGGCAGCTCGACAGGGCCGCAGGGGAGTGGGGCCACCCCCTCGCAGGGCTCCTGTGGCGCAGGCGCTCGCGGTGCCAGGTTCTGGCGCGGCCGGGCGCTCGCGGGGCTGGACGCCGGTGTCGGGCTTTCGCGGCATCGGGCGCTTGAGGCGCTGGGCTCACGCCGCGCTGGGCTCACGCCGCGCTGGGCTCACGCCGCGCTGGGCTCACGCCGCGCTGGGCTCATACCGCGCTGGGCGCTTCCGGTGGCCGGGCCTCGCGGTATCGGGCTCGCGGGTCGAGCGTTCGCGGGGCCGGGCCGAGACGGTGGCGAGTTGTCAATGTAATGTTGACGCGATGACGACGCCGTTGGTCGGCCTGGCTGAGGTGCGTGCCGCTCGTGGCCGCCTGGACGAGCGGGAGGCGGAGCTGATCGACCGGGCGCGTCACGACGGCGCGACCTGGGCGCAGGTCGCGACGGCGCTCGGGCTTGGCAGTCGGCAGGCCGCCGAGCAGCGCCGTCAGCGCCTCGCGGCCGCTCGGCGTGCGCGGCGGCAGGACCTGGATCGTGGCTACTCGCCGCAGATCGCGGCGTTGCGAGCCGCGGTGGCCGAGGTAGAGCGTTGGATTGCGACGGACCGGCGGTGGGACTCCCGCTTCCGTCGGGCGGCTCTCGTGCGGAACACGGTCGACGCGGCTCTGGACGCCGACCCGGGCTCGCTCTACGCGCTGGCGCTGCACCTGCGGACCGATCTCGACGACGCGGGCGACCGGCTGCCGCCGCCGGTGCGAGCGGTCGCGACGACGTTGACGACCGCGTTGTCAACGCGAGATTGACGTCTGCCGAGGGCATTGCCTGGGTGCGGCTCAAGAATCAGGATGTGAGTCAATTCGACTCAACCTGGAGGGCGCATGCGGCGCAACGCGGGTCTGTTCGTGGCGATCTCGATGCTGTCCGGCTTCGGCAGCAGCGCCATGTCCCTCGTGTCCGGCATCTGGATCCTGGACCTCACCGGCTCCACCGGTCTGGCCGCTCTCGCCGGGCTCTGCGTGTACGCCCCGGTGCTCGCCGGCCCGTGGCTCGGCGGCCTGCTCGATCGGGCGTCGCGACGACCGCTGGTGATCGCCGTCAACCTTTTGCTGGCGGCCGCGCTGCTGACGCTCCTCGCCGTGCGTGGCCCGGGGCAGACGTGGGTCATCTTCGCCGTCTCGGGCGCCTACGGTGTCAGCTACGTGCTGATCGACGCGGGGGAGACCGCGCTGCTGCCGTCCGCGCTGTCGGCCTCGGAACTGGGCGATGTCAACGGGTGGCGCTCCAGCGCGCAGGAGGGCATGAAGCTGGTCGCGCCCCTGGCCGGCGCGGGCCTGTACGCCTGGCAGGGCGGCCACGCGGTCGCCGTGCTGAGCGCGGCGATGCCGATCCTGGTCGCCGTCCTCTACCGGGCGGTCCGCCTGAACCGGACGCCATCCGAGCGACCGACGTCGTGGGACCATGACCTCCGTACCGGGCTGGCGGTCCTGATCGGACAGCGGGCCACCCGCGTGCCGGTCCTGCTCGCGGCGACGTCGATCGCCATGTCCGGCTTCGGGACCGCCGCCGTCTACGCGATCGTCGTCGCGGAGCTGCGTCTGCCGACGACCTTCCTGGGTGTGCTGGCCGGTGCCCAGGGCGCGGGATCCATCCTGGGTGGACTGGTCGTCGGCCGGTTCCTCACCCGACGGGGTCCCGTCGCCGTCGGCGTCGCCGGCACTGTGCTGTTCGCCGTGGGTTGCCTGGTCCGCTGCCTACCCTGGTGGCCGGCCACGGTCGTGGGCGCCGTCGTCGCCGGCATCGGGCTGCCGTGGACCCTCGTCGCGGCGGTGACCGCCGTGCAGACGCACACCCCGGCGGCGCTGCTCGGCCGGGTCGCCGCGACTGCCAACACCGCGATGTTCGGCCCGCTCGTCCTGGCGATCCCGCTCGGTTCCGCCGCCGTCCACCTCGGCGGCCGTCCCCCGCTGATCGCCGCCGCCGTGCTCTGCCTGGCCGCCGCGGTCACCCTGCGCGTGCCGAAGCCACGACGACCCGAAGAGAGCGCCCCGCTCGTGATCGTTGGCAGCTGAGCGGCGTGACACGCCGGCCCCGCCACCGCTCAGCTGCCAACGATCACGGCAGGCGTATGCCCGAGGTCAGCCGTCGACGGCGCCGTGTGGATCGCGTACCGGATGGGTGGCCTGGAAGGCGAGCCGGCGGTCCGCGTCGGCGGCGATCCGGTCGAGGACGTCGTCCAGGTTCAGGAACACCGACCATCTCTCGCGGCCGGTGGCGTCGGCCAGGCGGTCGACGAGCAGCCCTTCCAGGTCGGTGACCCGTTTGCCCTTCCACACCTTGTCGGCAAGGCTGACCAGCAGATCGTCGACGCCTATGCCGTCCTGCTGCCACGAGGCGTGTGTGCGTGCGAACCGGGCCAGCGACGGCGCGACACCGTGGCGCAGCAGCAGTTCGTAGCCGGCGGGTTCGTGCGACGAGCCGGGCTCGGACAGCTCCTGCGGGTGCAGGACCTTGCCGATGTCGTGGGTGGCGGCGCCGAACAGCACCGCCGATCGGTCGACGGGCAGCTGCGGAAACCCGTCCGCCAGCGCGTCGGTGAGCTGTGCGGCGACATCGTGGACGGCGCGCAGGTGCGCGGCCAGGCGCGGTGGCGCGTGCACCGTCTCCAGCATTGCGACGACCTGGTCGGGGAGGGGCCGCAACACCGGGTCGCCGGGTGCGGTGAGGGCGCGGCGCAGAGCAGCGGAGATCACCGCGCCAAGGGTACGACGGACTGCGGGGGGCCGAGATCGATTCGTGGCCGTACCGCCGCTGGAGAGGTATCGGCAGTCGTTAACGTCTCGTCATGCGTCCAGCCCTGTCGCCCCACCCACCGTCGGTTGACAAACCTCCGAAGGCGCAGCGCACCACGTGGATCGTCGCGGGCGTCATCGTCGTCGCGTGCCTGGGGGCGCTGGCCCTGCCCGTCGGCGGCTTCCTGCTGTGGATGTACGCCGGGCCGGACGTGGACGAGCCGCGTGCGGCGGCCGACCAGTTCGTCAGTCGACTGGAGAGCAACGACGACGCTGCAGCGCACGAATCTCTCTGCCCGGCGATGAGGGAGAAGGTCGACCTGGCGGTGTTCACCGCGGCGGTGGAGCGCCTCGGCCGGCCCGTCTCCCACACCACGGGTGAGGCCGGCTTCGGGAACGAGGCCGGAACCAGCGCCTTCGTGACCGTCGAGCTGACCGGCCGGACGGGCCGGACCACGACACTCGACCTGCACCTGACGTTGGGCTCGGCCTGGCAGGTGTGCGACGACGCCTTCGCGTGACCGCCGCGCTCTACTCCTCGGCGAGGTGGTCGGGGGACTCCAGGGCCGCCTTCACGGCCTGCAGGAACGCGACAGCCTCCCGGCCGTTGACCACCCGGTGGTCGTAGACGGCGCTGAGGTTGACGAACCGGCGCGTCACGACCTGACCGTCCGCGTCCAGCGCCAACTCGTCCTGGGTGCCGCCGATCGCCACCACGCAGGTCTGGCCGGGAAAGACGATCGGCCCGGCGAGCACCACGTCGGGGTCGGTGTGCAGCGAGACGACGATGGTGCCGCCGGCCAGCTCGCCGGCCCGGAAGCCCTCACCGCCGGCCCGGGACCGGAAGTCCATCAGCGTCTCGGCGATCTCCGCGCAGGTCAGCTCCTCCACATCGCGGACCACCGGGATGAACAGCCCCGTACCGACGTCGATGGTGACGCCGACGTGGGCCGCCTCGGCCAGTCGTACGCTGGCGCCGTCACCGGGTGCGGCGAAGAGCAACGGGTGGTCCTCGCGCAACCCGCCGATGGCCTTGACCAGCAGCTCCGGCAGGCCGACAAGGGTGCGGGTGGAGCGGGTGAGCTGCCGGGCCACCGCGAGGGCGGCGTCGGCGCGGACCTTGATGACGGCGAGCGCCGCCGGCACCTCCCGGTGGGACTCGGTGACCACCGCGGCGACGGCGCGCTGCGCGCGCGAGAGCGCGTGCACCGGGCGCGGATCGTCCGGCTCCGGGCCGTCGCCGGCGGCCAGCGCGGCGGCTGCGGCCACCACCACCGGCTCGGTCGCCGCCGCGGGCGCCGACGACCGGTCGGCCAGCAGGCGTTCCACGTCGGTACGCCGCACGACAGCCTTGCCGAGGCCGCGCAGCTCGTCGTCGCCGAGGCCGTGCGCGGCCGCGAGTTCCCGGGCCGAGTCGGTGAGCACCGGCCCGCCGAGGGAGGCGTCCGGCAGCTGTACGACAGCCGGGGCGACCGCCTCGGCGAGGAAGCGCTGCCGGGCCTCCTCGCTGTCGAAGACGCGACCGATGACGTCGCCCGGGGCGCACTCCTGATTCACCTCGACGAGCCGGTGCAGGACGCCGTCGCCGTCGCTGAGCAGCTCCTCGGCCGCCTTGGAGGTCTCCACCTCGGCGATCGGCTCGCCGGCGCGCACCCGCTCGCCGTTCTCGGCCAGCCAGTCGAGCAGGACGTACGTCGTGTCGTTGTTGTTGAGCTTGGGGACGACCAGGTCAGTCACCACTGACGACCTCCTTCACGGCCTGGTGGATGTCGGTGTCCTGCACCAGCACGGTGCGTTCGAGATGCGCGGCGGTCGGGATGACGCTGTCGGCGGAGTGCACGAGGCGTACCGGCGCGCGCAGCGATCCCCAGAGCCGCCGGTGCACGACCTGCGCCAGCTCCGCGCCCCAGGTGCCGCCGGCGGTGCTCTCCTCGGCCACCACCACCCGCCCGGCCCGCGCGATCGGCGGCAGCAGGGTGTCGGTGTCCAGCGGCCAGAGCCGTGACGGCACCAGCACCTGGCAGACGATGTCGTCGCGTAGCAGCAGCTCCCGGGCCACCGACACCGCCCGGGCGGCCAGCCCGCCGGGTACGACCAGCACGCAGTCGGCCTGCTCCTCCTCGTCCACCCGGATCCGGGCGACGTCGGCGTCCGGGCCGATCAGGTCGTAGCGGAACAGCTCGTCCACGACGCCGTCGGCGTACATGCGTGTGGTGTAGAGGACCTTGTCCTCGAAGAGCAGACCCGGCCGGCCGGTGGCGAGCATGCCCGCGAGCACCGCCCGGTTGTCGTGGAACGGCGACACCTCGTGCACGCTGAGGCCGGGGATGCCGATGAAGTGCTTCAGCGGGCTCTGGCTGTGCGTCGGGCCGTAGCCCCGGTTGCCGCCGCTCGGGCAGCGCACCACAAGCCGAATCGGCACCCGCCGGCCGTACATGGCTGTGGACTTGCTGGCGAAGTTGAGAAGCTGGTCGAACGCCAGCGCCACGAAGTCGCTGAACATGATCTCGACGATGGCGCTCTGCCCGGCCAGGGCCAGCCCGCCGGCCACACCGACGATGCCGCCCTCGCTCAACGGGGTGGACAGCACCCGCTCCGGCCAGCGCGCCGACAGGCCCCGGGTCACCTTGAACGCCCCGCCGTACGGGTCGACGAGATCCTCCCCGAGCACTGTCAGCGCGGGGTCGTCGGCAAGCAGCGCGTGCAACGCCTGGTTGAGGTTCTCCACCACCCGCTCAGCCACGGCTCTCCTCCGCCCAGCGGCTCGCCGGCCGGCCGGCGACGTCGGCGACCACCTGCGCCACGTACGCCCGTTGCCGCTCGTCGTGCGCGCCGAACTGCTCCGGGTACGCCTGCGCGTACCGGGCGTACCAGTCGTGCGCCCGCGCGTGCGCGATCTCCTCCGGTCGGCGGCTGTCGTCGCCCTTGCTGTGCGGTCCCACCCGGTGCGTGAGCAGTTCCACCACGTACGGCGTGGACCGCTCGCGGACCCGGCGCAGCACCGGCGTCAGCGCGGCCCGGACCACCTCGGTGTCGGTGGAGGTGACCCGCAGGTGGTCCACCCCGAACGCCCGCGCCCGCCCGCCGATGCTGCCGGCGAGCTGCGCGTCGGTGGGCGTGGACTGGGCGATGCCGTTGTTCTCGACCACCAGCAGCAGCGGCAGGCCCCACAGCGCGGCCATGTTCAGCGCCTCGTAGACGGCGCCCTCACCCCAGGTGCCGTCGCCCAGGTAGACGAGCGCCAACCGGCCCGGTTCGGTGCGCTTGAGGTGCAGCGCCACCCCGGCGGCCACCGGGGCGCTCTCGCCCTGCACGCCTGTCGACAGGTAGCGGTCCCGCAGGATGTGCTGGCTGCCGCCGACGCCGTGGCACACCGCGCCCTCGCGGCCCATCACCTCGGCCAGCAGGCCGTGCGGGTCGTCGAACCGGGCCAGGTAGTGCCCGTGCCCGCGGTGGTTGCTGAACACGAAGTCGCCGTCGTCGAGCAGCGGGCGCAGCGCCACCGGCACGTACTCCTGGCCCAGGCAGGTGTGGGTGGTGCCGTGCAGTTCGCCGCGGCCGAACATGTCCAGCAGGGCCAGCTCGAAGTGCCGGATCAGCAGCAACAGGTCCAGGTCGGCGTCGGTGAGGCGGGTCGGCGCGATCGGCGCCGCCTCGGTGCGGGTGGCGGTCACCGGGCGACCCCGTCCCGTTCGCGGGCGACCAGGTCGACCAGCTCGCCGACCGCGCTCACCGCCAGGTACGCCCGCAGGTCCAGGCGTACGCCGAGGTCGTCCTCCAGCGCGGAGAGCAGCCGCAGCGCCTCCAGGCTGGTCCAGTTGGCCAGCGACGCGAACCGGACGTCGGGCGCGATCTCCTCGGCCGGCACGTCCGCGACCTGCTCGATGAGGTCCGCGACGGTGGTGAACAGGTCAGGCACGGATGTCTCCCTCCTCAGTGGCGATCCACGCCGGCAGCAGCCGGGGCGGGGGGTGCAGCGGCAACACGTGCCGGGTGGTGCCGTCGTCGACGGATGCCACGGTGAAACCGGCCGAGGGCCAGACGGTCCCGCCGGGCTTGTTGCGGGCGGTGGGCCGGAACAGGGCCTCCAGCCGGGTCGCGCCGGCCGCTCGGGCCAGCTCCGCCACCCGGTGCAGCGCCGCCTGCTCGACGCCGCGGGAGAAGACCCGGCAGCTGAGCACGAAGTTCTCGATCACCCAGGCGTCCGGGTCGGTCCGGTCCAGCCACAGGCCGCCCACCAGCCCTTCGGCACCGAACCGGTCGGTCACCTCGACGGTGAGCACCAGGTGGTCGGGGGAGTCGGCGCGCGCCCGGGTCTGCGCCTCGGTGTGTGCGCGCTCGGTCATCGTGAACTGGTTGGTGCGCAGCCCGAGCTGCGCGAGCCGGGGCAGGCTGTGCTCGTCCACCTCCCGGACGGTGACGCGCAGCTTCAGCTCGTGCAGATAGTCGGCCGCCGAGTCGAACGTGGCGGCGAAGCGCTCCCGCCCGGCGCGGGCCCGGTACAGCGCGGTGCGTTCCCGGTCGGTCGCGCCGGTGGCCAGCACGGTGAAGTGCCCCTCGGTGAGCAGCCTGGTCGGGAAGCCCGCCGGGTCGCCGGCCAACTCCACCACCCGTACGGTCGGCAGCTCGCGGCGTACCAGGTCGCACTCGAACGGGCTGTCGTCGGCGAACACGACCGCGTCCAGGCCCAGGTTGAGGGTGGTGGCGAGCTGGCGCAGGTTCTCGTCCTTGCGTCCCCAGTTCACCGCCTGGGCGACGAAGTCGTCGGAGCGCAGCAGCAGGTCCGGGTGCTGCGTGAACGCCTCGGCCACCAGGTCGGGGTCGTTCTTGCTGCACACCGCGAGCAGCACGCCCTGCCGGCGCAGCGCCAGGGCACGACGCTGCACGTCCCGGTGGCAGTTGCCGGGATAGTCGCTGCCCAGCCGGATGCCGGTGAGCCCGTCGTCGCCGAGCACGCCCGCCCAGAGGGTGTTGTCCAGATCCAGCGCGAGCACCTTCGCCGTCCGGCCGAGGACCGCGCGGCAGAAGGTGGCGGCCTCGTGGGCGTACCGGCGCTCCACTGTGGGCGTCCACGCCATGCTGGCGAACCGGTACAGGCGCTCGTCGCGCACGGGACCGTCGTGGTCCACCAGCAGTGTCTCCAGATCCAGGGTGTACGTCGTGTCCCGCGCCCCCAGCTCCAACAGCTGGGAGTTCAGCTCTCGCCAGACGCGGCCCAGCTCGGCCCGGCCCCGGAAGCTGACCAGGCCACGGTGCTCCAACGGCGACAGCGGCACGGTGTGCAGCAGCACCGCGCCCTCGGTGCGCGTCGCGTAGCCGCGCAGCGCGGCGGCGAGCACGCCGGCCCGTTCGCCCAGCACGTCGGCGAGGCCGGCGAGGTCGCCGGGGTCCCACTCGGCGGGCAGGAACCAGCCGTCGTGCAGCAGGCAGAGCGTGACGTCGGCCCGGAACTCGGCGAGCGCCGAGCGCGGATCGCTGAGGTCGAGCACGAGCTGGTCGAAGCCGGAGACGTGGATCTCGGCGGCGATGCCGATCCGCAGCAGGGCCACCCGCAGCAGCGGTTCCAGCGTGCCCGGCGTGAACGTGCCGGTGACCGCGACCCGCAGCGGGCGCAGTGGGAAGTCGGGACTGGCCAGCTTCTCGACGGGCACGTCGGCGAGCAGCCGGCCGGCGGACGCGACTGTGGTGACCGCCGCGCCGTCCAGGTGGACCAGGCCGGGCGCCAGCTCCGGATCGGCGGCCGCGTCGGGTCGGCGCAGCCGGCGGATCCGGTGCAGGACCTCCTCGACTCTCATGTTCGGTGTTCCTTCCCGTCGGATTGGTGCGGCCGGTCAGACCCGCAGCAGGGTGCAGACCCAGTGCATGCCGCTGCCGGTGCTGGTCAGGGCGACCACGTCGCCGTCGGTCAGCTCGCCGCTGTCGAGGTGGCGTTCCAGGCCGATGAGCTGGTCGGCGCAGCCGATGTGGCCGTGGGCGAGGGCCAGCTCGACGTTGGTCCGCTCCAGCGGGACGCCGAGGTCCTTGGCCAGCTCCGCGAACTGCCGGGCGTTGTCGTGGAAGTGCACGAACCGGTGGACGTCGGCAAGCGTCACGCCCGCCCGGGCGCACGCCGTCTCCACCACCTGCCGGTTGCGCTCCCGGATGGTCGCGACGAACCGGAACATCCGGCGTACGTCCCCGGCGAAGAACTCGTTGAGCCGGTCGGCCGGGTCGCCGACGCGAGGGGTGCCGCCGTCCGGGGTGAACGGCTGCGCAGCGCCACCGACGGGCATGCGCATGAAGCCCGCGTACCGGCCGTCGGTGATCGTCTCGGTGGCCAGCCAACGGCACCGGTCGTGGTCGCGCACCAGCACGGCCGCCGCCGCTCCGTCGGAGAAGACGCTCGTGTTCACCTCCATCCGGTTCCAGTACGGCTCGCACACCCGGTTCCCGCCGATCAGCAGCGCCGTCCGGTATTCGGGGTGGGTGGCGAACCGCCCGGCCACGGTGTCGAACGCGGCCACCCCGCCGCCGCACGCCTGGTTGAGCAGCACCGCCTCGGCGCGGTGCGCGCCGAGGCGGGCCTGGGTGTGCGCTGCCGGATCCCAGTAGAGGTATTCGGCCAGGTCGGGGATGGCCAGCACCACCAGGTCCACGTCGGCGGCGCTCACCCCGGCCCGGTCCAGGGCCGTGCCGCCGGCCACCACCGCCAGGTCGGTCACCCCGACGCCGGGGCCGGCCCGGTGGAACGCGCGGTACTCCCAGGACCGCAGGCGGTCCAGATCCTGGGTGTACGCGGCCGCGGCAGCCGCCACGTCGACAGGCTCGCCGAGGACGTGGGCCAGGGCGGCCACTCCGACGCCGACCGGCGGCCCGCTCATCGCCGTACCGCCGTGGCTGTCAGCGGTGTCGATGCCGTCGCCGCCGGCGATCCTGGCGTCGGGTCGTCGGCGGACGTCTGGGCGGCGTGCAGCCGGACCCGGGGGTCGGCGGGCGCGACACCGTCCAGCTCGGACAGGAAGCGTCGGGCGGTGCCGTTGCGGCCCGTGTCGGTGAAGCGGACCAGCACCTCGCCGGCGCCGGCCGCGCCCGCCCGCCGGGTCACCTCCCGCAGCACTGCCGCCTCGACGCCCTTGCCCAGCACCGGGCAGGAGAGGGAGAAGACGTCGACGGTCCAGCGGTCGGCGGTCCGGTCCAGCGCGACGAGGCCCGAGGTGCCGTAGTCGCCGAGCCGGTCGCATACCCGGATCGCCAGCAGGTCGGCGGCCCGCCCGGCCAGCGCGGCGGCCGGCGGGGCGGGCGCCAGCGCGAAGTCGTGCGCCCGGGCGACGACCTCGGCGACCTCGGCGACGCTGTCGGCGGCCACCGGTCGGTAGTCGACGTGGACGTCCAGGCCGGCCACGAAGTCGTCCAGGGACAGCTCGACGGGCGCGACGGAGGGTCGGGACGTGCCGCCGGTCCACAGTCGGATCGGCAGCCGGTCGGTCAGTCCCGCCGCCCGCAGCTCGTCCGACCAGAGCGCGGGATCGGACCCGAGCGGTACGTGTCGCGGCGGCGCCTGCGCGGGGCCGGTGCCCGCCAGCACGAGCTGGGCCGGCGTGACGTCCAGCTCGTCGGCGATCTCGGCGAGCTGGTCGGCCAGGGGCCGCCCGTCGGTGACCCAGCCGTCCAGCACCGCCAACAGGTCCGTGGCGTCGGCGCTCGACCACCAGTCGGCGTCGGTGGCCCGCAGCGCCACGCGTACGCCGGCGGCGCGCAGCTCGCGCAGCGCCGGCAGCAGGTGCGCCGCCCCGGTCAGGCCGTCGCCGTCGAGCACCAGCGCCCGGCAGCCCGCGCCGAACCAGGTGGCCACCAGCGCGGCGACGGTGGCACCGAGCCGCGCGAAGACCTCCTCGGTGTACGGCACCTTCGCGAAGCGGAACAGCGCCGGGTGGTACGCCCGCTCGTCCCCGACGGCGCGGACCGCCTCGTCGGCGTCGACGAGCAGCACCCACGGGTCGCCGGCCAGCCGATCGCGCAGCCGTTGCCGGACGGCGGTGCCGCTGGCGGTCACCCCGTCGGCGTGCATCGCGTCGGCCGGCCCGTACGGGCGGGAGGCGGGGACGGCCGGCAGGACGTACACCAGCAGGGCCCCGTGCCGGCGCGCGGCGGTGACGGCCGCCTCGGCCCCGGCCAGCAGCTCCGCCGCCCACGCGTCGCCGGCCGGACCGGGGTCGCCGGCCTCCTCCAGGCGCTGCGCCACCACCAGCACGTCGGGCCGAGCCTCGGCGAGGAAGCCGTCGGTGGCGAGGCACTGCTGCACGACCTGCTGGAACGGGCCGACGGTGAGCGTGGCGCTCAGAGCGGTGTCGTGCAGGCCCAGGCCCAGGTACGGCACCAGCGGGTCCACCGTGTAGCTGGCCAGCAGCGCGACGCGCAGCGCCGGGGTCGGCCGCTGGCGGGTGAGCGCCTGCCAGCGGGTGCGTCGGGCGAACAGAACGGCGCTCATCGCGTCTCCGTGCCCTTGGCGCGCAGCACGGTGCGCAGCTCGCCGACGCTGCGCACGTCGCGGATCTCCTCGAAGGCGAAGGAGAGCCCGTAGACCTCCTCCAGGGTCACCACCAGTTGCAGGTGCCGCAGGCTGGTCCAGGTGCCGATGGTCTGCGGCCCGGACTCGTCGGTCACCTCGGCCGGGTCGACCTCCAGGACCCCGGCCACCACCTCGGTCAGCGTCACTTCGCCACCACCGCGCGGTCGTCGGTCAGCTCGTCGGTGCCGCTCGGCGACGGCAGCGGGGCCGGCGGGTCGGCCGGCTCGTCGTAGTCGGGCAGGTCGACCTCCATCCGGCGGATGCTCGGCGACGCGAAACCGGCCGCCGCGACGCCGATGCCGAACAGGCCGACGATCACGAAGATCAGGCCCATTCCGGCGCCCGGTCCGCTGCCGACCAGCCACCCGAAGTACGGCACCCCGGGCCCGCCGTCGCGCATCATCGGCTCGAACCAGCGGTCCGCGGCGATACCGGCCAGGGCGGTGCCGCCGGGGTACGCGAGGTCCTCGATGAACTGGCGGGCGGCGAAGACCCGGCCCTGGTGCGACGGCTCGACCTTCTCCTGCCAGACCGACTGGGCGTACCCGTCGATGAAGGGGATGGACAGGTGCAGGAAGAGCAGCGCGACCGACCAGACGATGATGCTGTCCCCGACGCCGTAGACGATCCGCCCGAGGACGCTGAAGACCAGGATGGCGATGAGCATCCGGCGGATCTTGTGGCGGGTGTTGGGCAGCAGGCCCAGCAGGAGCGCGCCGGCCACACCGCCCACCGCGCCGATGGTCTGCACCAGGCCCACCGCGTTGGTGCTGCTGTCGGTGCGGGCCAGGATCTGCGGCACCAGCAGGGCGAAGCCGACCGCGGCGAGCACGTTGATGGCGAACATGATCGCCTCCAGCCCGGTGAACGCCCGACTGGCCAGGATGTAGCGGAAGCCGTAGATCGTGTCGTACCAGAAGCCGCCCTCGTCGGGCTGCGTCGAGCGGGGCAGGGGTGGGAGCTGCACCAGCAGCACCGCGCCGATCGCCACCAGGTAGGACAGCGCGTCGATGAACAGGATGACCTTGATGTCCATCAGGCCGAGCAGCGCGGCGGCGAAGCCGGGGGCGAAGATCACCGGGATGGTCCGGACCGCGAACATCATCGCGTTGGCCCGCGGGTACTGGCCCTTCTCCATCATCACCGTGATGGTCGCCTGGTACGCCGGCAGCTGGAACGCGAGGAACGCGCCGGTGACCAGGTTGACCAGGTACAGGTGCCACACCTCGACCGAACCGGTGAGGAACAGCAGCAGCACGACCGCCGTGGTGATCGCCGAGCCGACGTCACTGAGCACGATGGTCAGTCGTCGTCCCCACCTGTCGACAAGCGCGCCGGCGATCGGGCTGAAGATCACTGTCGCGCCGAACGCGAACGCCATCAGCATGGTCAGGTCGAAGGCCCGGCCGGTGGCGTCCCACACCCAGATGCTCAGGGCGAAGTTCGTCATCCGGGTGCCGAGCGCCGACAGCAGCTGGCCGAACCAGATCGTGGTGAACCCGGCGAACCGGGACGGGCGTCGGAACGCCATGGGGTCTCCTCCTACTGCCGTGGCGGTTGCCCGTGGTTCCCGACCAGGCGCAGAAGGCTGGTCCGGATGCCGTCGAGCAGGTTCTCAGCGGTCTCCGGCCGGAAGGCCGGAGTGGCGTAACTCAGATCGACGCGCAGCGCGGGGCCGGTGAGCGACCCCGTCACGTCGAAGGGGAAGGGCCAGTGCCCGTCGGGGTCCTCGGTCGGCCCGAACGGCGCCGCGCAGACATCGAGGAGCTGGTTGGCCGGGGCGACGTCGTCGAATCCGAAGCCGCCCATGTAGTTGACCGCGACCTGCGGTGGCGGTGTCGCGGCCAACCGGGCGCGTACGTCGTCGTCGGGGCAGAGGTGGCGCAGCAGCGAGTACCCGATGCCGTTGTCCGGGACCCGGCCGAGCTGGCGGATCACCGAGCGGGCCGAGCGCGCCGCGTCGGTGGTGGCGGGCAGCTCCAGCCGCAGCGGATACAGCACCTGGAACCAGCCCGCGGTGCGACTGACGTCGACGTCGTCGAAGAGCGGTTCCCGGCCGTGGCCGGTCGTGGCGACGGTGACCGCGCCACCGGTACGCCCCGCGACGGTGGCCACCACGGCCCACACGAGCAGGTCCCGCACGCTCGCGCGCAGCCGGCGGGCGGCGGCGTGCAGTCCCCGGGTCGCCGCCTCGTCCAGCGTCACGGTGGCCAGGCCCAGGTCACCGAGGCGGAACGGCGCTGCGGCCGGCTCGTCGGCCAGCCGGGCCAGCACACGGTCGTCGGCCTGCGCCAGCCAGAACGGCAGCTGCTCGCGCAGGTGCGGCGAGCCCGCGTACCCGGCCAGTCGCCGCGCCCAGGCCCGGTACGACGTGGTCTTGGCGGGCAACGCCGGCTCGGCGCCGCGTTCGAGCTGGTCGCAGAGCGTCTCCAGGTCGGCCAGGAGCACGCCCCGGGAGACCGCGTCGACGACGAGGTGGTGGTTGACGAGCAGCAGCCGGTCGGGCAGCTCCGGGCCGAGCCGGAAGTGCGCCACCCGGGCCAGCGGGCCGGCCGTGAGGTCCAGGCCGGTCTGCGCCTCGGCGCAGCGGGCCTCGACTGCCGCCTCCCGCTCGTCGGGCGGGAGTCCGGTCAGGTCGTGGCTGACGAAGGGAACGGCGTCGGCGGGGTCGGCGTGGTGCTGACGCCAGCTCCCGTCCGGCTGACGGGTCAGGCGCAGCCGCAGGGCGTCGTGGTGGGCCACCAGCCGACGGACCGCCTCGCGGAGCAGGTCCGCCGGCAGCGGGCGGGCCAGCTGGAGGTAGTAGGGGTGGTTGAACAGGGCGGGTCGGCCCATGGTGGGGGCGACCACGTCGGTGAACCAGCGCTGCGCGCCGGTCAGCGGCGCGTCGCCGTGCACCTCGCCCTGTTCGGCGTCCAGCGCCACAGTCGACTCCCCGAGGCTGGCGGCCAGCTCGGCGACGGTGGGATGCCGGACGAGCTGTCGCGGGGTGACCTGGATGCCGGCCGTCGCGCAGCGGGCGACGAGCTGCATCGCGAGCAGCGAGTCACCGCCGACGGCGAAGAAGTCGTCGTTGATGCCGAGCTGGCTGGTGCGCAGCAGCTCCGACCAGATCGCCACGAGCTGACGTTCCCGGTCGGTGCGCGGCGCGGCGGCGGCCCGGTCGGCCGAGCGCCGGTACCCGTCGGTGACCGCAACGCGCAGCGCCGCCGCGTCGCCCAGCTCGGTGGCCACCTCGGCGAGCAGGCCGGCGGCAATCCGGTCGACAGGCGCGTCGGCGGCCCCGGAGACGTCCGCGTCGAGGGACCAGAGGCCACGCAGCACGTCCACCGGCCCGTTCGCCGGGTCGACGGGCAGCGCCGTGGCGTCCGGTGGCGTGGGCTCGGTGACCGGGTGCAGGACCAGCGTGGCCGCGTCGGTGGGCGGGGTCGGGGCGTACCGGATGATCCCGGCGGTGACCAGCGCGGACAGCTTCGCGCCCTGCGGCATGGTGGTGAGCAGCACCTCGCGCCCGGAGCGGGCCTGGGCCGCGAGCAGCCGGGCCAGCTCCGCCTGCCGGTGCGCCGGCCCGGCCGGTACGACCAGCCGGCGCAGGGCCGGGTGCCGGACCGCCCGCCGCACCACCAGGGTCCCGGTGACCGCCGCCAGCTCCGGCGACCAGGCGTCGCCGGCGAACAGCTCGTGCACCCGGTAGCGTCGCGCCCACGCCTGCACCGCGACGACGTCGACGTCGGGCCGGGCCTCGGCCAGCCGCGCGGTCAGCTCGGTGAAGACCGCGTTCCACGGCGACGTCCGGTACTCCGGCGACGACGGGCACACCACGAGCGTCAGCGCCGCCGCGCTGTGCTGCCGGTGGACGTCAAGTGCCGCCAGCAGCTCGGTGTGGAAGTCGCGCAGCCCGACGATGCCCGCGCCGAGCGGGCCGGGTGTCCGGCGGTCCTCCCAGCGCAGCATCAGCACGTTGTGGTCCCGTCGCCCGGCCGCCAGGCCGGCGGCCGGGTCGCGCAGCAGCCGCAGCAGCGCGCCGGCCGGCAGCTGTTCGAGGGCGTGCGGCAGGCCCAGCAGCCCCGTCCAGAAGCGGACGGTCGCCGCCAGAGCGGGCACCTCGACGGTGCCGCCGACGACCAGCCGGGGCGCGGGCGGCGCGAGGCGGCGCGGCACCGACGCGCGCCGTCCACCGCCGAGCGGGGCGTCCGGCCGACGAACCCCGTCGTCGAGCACCTTCGCGAGGCCGGTCAGCAGCCGGACCATCCGCTCCGGCCCGAACAGGTCGGCCCGGTACGCCAGGTCGGCGTGCAGGTCGTCGCCCTGCCAGGTGAGGCTGAGGAAGAGGTCGAAGTCGACACCGGCGCTCGGCACCTCGACAGGCGTGGCCGCCAGCCCGGCGAACTCCGGCAGCTCGTCGGCGCCGTCGAGGACGTTGAGCACGCACTGGAACAGCGGGTGGTACGCGGCCTGGCGGGGCAGCCGCAGCGCCTCCACGATCGTCGCGAACGGCAGCCCCTGATGCCGGTACGCCTCCCGTGCCGTGCGGTACGCCCGGGTCACGAGCTGCCGGAAGGTGGGCCGGCCGCCCACGTCCATGCGCAGCGGCAGCAGGTCGGCGAAGCAGCCGATCAGCGGGGCGAGTTCGGCGCGTTCCCGGCCGGCGGTGGGGACGCCGAGCACCAGGTCCGGTTGCCCGCTCTCGGTGTGCAGCAGGGCGGTGAAGCCGGCCAGCAGCACGGCGAACGGGGTGACCCCCTCGGCCCGGGCCAGCTCCCGCACCGCCGCGCCGAGCCCGGTGCCCAGCCGCTGGGCCTGGTAGCCGGCGACGTCCGAGCGCTCGTCGGGGCGGGGGTGGTCGGTGGGCAGCTCCAGCAGCGGCGGCGCGTCGGCCAGCCGTTCCCGCCAGTACGCCAGGTGCGGCTCGACGGCGCTCGACGCCAACCAGTCGCGTTGGTGCCGGGCGTAGTCGGCGAACTGCACCGGCAGCGGGGCGAGCGGCCGGTCGACGCCTGTGGTGTGGTGGGCGTACCGGGCGGCGAGGTCGTCGAGCAGGACGCTCCACGAGGTGTTGTCGCAGACGATGTGGTGCATGCCGAGCAGCAGGTGCCAGCGCTGGTCGGGCAGCCGCAGCAGGCGGGCCCGCACCAGCGGGCCGGCGGCCAGGTCGTACCGGTGCGCGGCCAGCTCGGCGGCCGCCCGGCGCAGGGTCCGGGCCTGCTTCGCCGCCGGCAGCCCGGTCAGGTCCAGCGTCTCCAGCCACGGGTCGATGTGCGGGCGTACCACGGGCTCCGGTTCGCCGCCCCGGTCGGCGAAGGTCGTGCGCAGCACCTCGTGCCGGGCCAGCACGTCGTCGAACGCCCGGCGCAGCGACGTCTTGTCGAGGTCGCCGCGCAGCTCGACGGCGGCTGTGGTGTTGTGCCGGACGACGTCGTCGCCGAGCTGGTCCAGGGCCCAGAGCCGCACCTGCGCGGAGGAGGCCACCGCGGGCACACCCGGCGGGGCGGGGGTGAGCGGGGCGAGGGCGGTGGCGTCCGGGTCGGCGTCCAGCACGGCCGCGAGCCCGGCCACTGTCGGGTTGGTGAACAGGGTGTAGAGCGACACCTCGCGGCCGAACTCGGCCTGCACCTGCGACAGCAGACCGGTGGCGAGCAGCGAGTGCCCGCCGAGGTGGAAGAAGTCGCTTGTCACGCCTACCTGCTCGACGCCGAGCGCGGCGGCCCACAGGCCGGCGAGCCGCTCCTCGGTCGGGGTACGCGGCGCGACGATCTCGCCGTCGACCGCCGCCGCAACCGCCGGGGCCGGGCGGCTCCGGTCGGCGATCGCCGCGGCCGTGCTCAACTCCTCGACCAGGTACGCGGCCCGCTCCGCCCCGATCGCCGGGTGCAGCCCGCTCGCCCCGGTGGCCGGCGTCGGCGCGGGTGGGTCGAGCGGCCAGACGTGGGCGAGCATCCGGCGCAGCTCGTCCCACCCGGCGGGCACGGCAAGCGCCAGCACGCCCGGGTGCGCCTCGTGCAGCGCCGCGACCGCCTGTGGGTCGGCGTCGAGCACCACTGTGGTGGCCGGGTCGGCGTCGGCGAGCGCGGCGGCCGTGTACGCCCGTACGTCGTGGCCGGGCAGCGCGCCGGCGAGCCGGTCGAGCGGCAGCCGCTCGGCGTCGACGAGCACGAGGCGGCGCGGCTGGCCGACGAGCCGCCGCAGCTCACGCAGCACGATCGTGCCCAGCGCCGCGAAGTACTCGCCCGTGTACGGCACATGACCCAACTCGTCCGCGCGCTCGTCGCTCACCTCGCTCACCGGGTAGGTGCCGGCGTGGTCGGCGGCCCAGGCCGCGTGGACCCCCGGCGTGCGGGCGGCCAACGCGGCCAGCCGGTCGTCGAGGCGGCCGGACCGCTCGCCGAGCCGGTCGGCGGCGCGCGGCGACGCGGGGCACACCACCAGCAGCAGCGGGGCGTCGGTTCGCCGCCGGTACGCGGCCACCGCCGCGTCGAGGTCGTCCATCGCCGCGTCGAGGGCCGCCTCGGCGGCGGTGTGGTCCTGCCGGCGCAGCCAGTCCTCCCACCGCAGCAGGCAGACAGTGGCGTCGGCCGTCGGCCCGGCCAGCAGGTGGGCCACCAGCTGGCCGTACCCGGCCAGCTCCACCGACGCGGGTACGCGCAGGAAGCGCAGCCAGAAGTTCACCGGATCGCGCAGCGGGTCCACGGTGAAGGTGGCCGCCAGGGCGATGCGGTGGCGGCGCAGCCCGGTCACCTCCGACAGCGGCTCATCCGGCGCGTCCGCCATGGCGCGCAGCAGCTCCGGCAGCCGGCCCACGGTTGCGGCGATCGTCTCGTCGAGGTACAGGTCGGCGTTGAAGTCGACAGCGCCGTCGATCCGGTCTCCGTGCGCGGTCAGGCTGACGAACAGGTCGAAGTCGGTGAGGCCGCTCTCGGCGGGCACCGGCCGGAAGGTGACCCCGCCGGCCTGCCGCTGCTCCACACCGCCGTCGGTCATTGTCGCCAGCACCTGGAACAGCGGGTTCACGCTCGGATCGCGGACCGGCCGGACCTCCTCCACCACCCGCGCGTACGGGGCCTCCTGATGGGCGTACGCCTCGCTGACCGTGCGGTGCACCCGGCGGACGAGGTCGCGCACGCTCGGGTCGCCACCGGTGTCCACCCGCAGCACCAGCATCGTGGCGAAGCAGCCGATCAGCGGCTCCAGGTCGGTGCTCGCCCGGCCGGCGGCGGGCATCCCGAGCAACAGGTCGTCCTGGCCGGTGGCCTGGCGCAGCAGGGCGGTCAGCCCGGCGAGGACCACTGCGTTGACTGTCGCGCCGGCGCTGCGGGCCAGCCCCGCGAGGGCGGCCGTCACCTCGGCGTCGACGGTGAACGGCAGGCTCCGGCCACGGTGGGTCTGCACCGGCGGCCGGGGGCGGTCCGGTGGCAGCGTCGAGCGGGACGGCGCCGAGGCGAGCCGTTCCCGCCAGTGCGCCAGGTGACCGGCCAGCTCCCGCTCCGCCTCCGGCCGGCGGCGGGCGGCGACGTGCGCGACGAACCGGGTGGGCAGCGCGGGCAGCCCGGCCGGCACGTCGGCGGCGAACTCGCCGTACCAGCGCACCAGCTCCTCGACGAACACGCCTGCCGACCAGGCGTCGAAGACGATGTGGTGCGCGGTCACCAGCAGCAGGTGTTCGTCGGCGGCGAGGGCGAGCAGCCGGACGGCGAGCAGCAGCCCGCTGGTGAGGTCGAAGGTGACTGCCGCGTGCGCGGCGACCTCCCGATCGATCGCGGCCTGCCGCTCCGACTCCGGCAGCGCCGTCAGGTCGACTACCGCAAGCGGCACCTCCAGGGCGTCCGACACCCGCTGGGTGACGACGCCGTCGACGGACGCGAACACGATCCGCAGCGCGTCGTGCCGGGCCACGACCGCGTCGATCGCCCGGTGCAGCGCCGGGACGTCCAGGGGACCGGTGATCCGCTCGGCGAAGGGCACGTTGTAGACAGGCGTGCCCGGCTCCAGCCGGTCCAGGAACCAGAGCTGCTCCTGGGTGAAGGAGAGCGGGTAGCTGGCCGGTCCGCTGCCCGATCGGGGCGACGGCACGGCGGTGTCGGGGCGGCTGGCGGGGGCCTTGCCGGCACGGCTCCGGCGCAGCCGCAGGGCCAGCAGCTCCCGCTGCTCGGGGGTGAGGTCGGCGAGGTCCGGGTGCAGGTCCTGGGTCATCGGGTGGCCCCTTCGACGTACGCGCGGTCGGCGGCCGGCCCGCCGCCGAGCAGGCGGGACAGCGGGGGAGGGGTGTCGTGCAGGTAGAGGTGGCCCCCGGGCACGACGGTCAGCGAGAAACCGGAGTCGGTGCAGGCCGCCCAGCCGGCCACCTCGTCCGGGTCGACCAGGGGATCGTCGGCCGCCGCCACCGCGTCCACGGGCAGCGGCAGCGGCGGCACGGTCGCCGGCCGGTACGACGCGACGACTGTCAGGTCGGCCCGCACGGTGGGCAGGATCAGCTCCAGCAGGCCCGGGTCGGTGAGCACCTCGTCGGGGATCCCGCCCAGGTCGCGCAGCCACCGGGTCAGCGCCGCGTCGTCGAGGCGGTGCGCCGCGCCCAGCGGTGCCGCGGTGCGCGGCGGACGGGCCGCCGAGACCACCAGACGCTGGGGTACGTGGTCTCCCCGCGCGACCAGGCGGGCGGTCACCTCGTACCCGATCAGGCCGCCCATGCTGTGCCCGAAGATCGCGAACGGCACCGGCACCCGCTCGACGATCGCCGCGACCAGCGGGGGCGCCAGCTCGTCCATGGTGCTCAGTGGCGGGTCGGCCAGCCGGCGCTCACGGCCGGGCAGCTGCGCGGCCCACACCTCCACGTCGTCGCCCAGCAGGGTGGCCCACGGCCGGTACGCGGCAGCGCCGGCACCGGCGTACGGCAGGCACACCAGCCGCAGTCGGGCGGCCGGGCGCGGCGCGACGCAGCTCAACCAGGCTGCGGCGCCGGCCGTTCGGGCGGCGGTCGCCGGCAGGGATACGGGTGGTGTCGCCATGCCCGCACACGCTAGGAACGGGCCGTGACAGCGGTCTTAGCGTCGGCTGAGGGTTCGTCGCGGTGTCCGCTGGGCGCGGCCGATGCCGGGCGGCACCTCGGCGACACGCTGGTGGCCGTGAAAGCCCGTGTGACGACGGTTTCGCTTGCCCCGTAACGGCTTCGTCATCACTGCCGTCGAGCCGGGCCACCGCCCATGGTTGTGCACGTCGTGGGTCAGCGGGTCAGGTCGGCGTAGACGACGATCTGCCAGGCGAGCACGGCCGTGGCGGCGACCTCGATGCCGGACACGGCGACGAAGGCGAAGCTCAGGGGCCCATTCGCCCAGAAGACGATCAGGGCGGCAACTGGCGGAGCGACGAAGGTACCCAGGTCGACGGCGAGTTGTAGGTACTTCCGGGAGATGCGGCGGGCGTCGGAGCGGTGGGCCGTCTCCCAGCCGAATACGGGCTGACTGTCCGACGTCAGCGCCATCAGGCGGGGACCAAGGTCCGTGCGGACGTAGCGACCAATGGCCGAGATCTTCTCATCGTTGATCAGATAGGTCCATCCGAGGACGGCGCTGGCCACGGGCAGCAGGAGCAACAGATTGGCGTGGTCCTTGACGGAGAGAACGGCCGCGACCACCGCCGCCATCGATCCGAGAGTGGCATAGATCAGGTTGTCGCGGAATCCGATTCGCGTGCGTTGCTCGTGCTTCAGCTGCTCGTACTCGGTGAGCAGTAGCCCGCCGGTGGTGATTTCGCCGCCCATGCACGTCCTTCCCGCGCGACCGATGATGCGTCCCATGATGCCCGAAGCAGCCAAACGAACGGTCAGCACGTGCATAGACGATCTTGAACATGGCCCTCGGCCGACCGGAGATCGTCGGCAGAATCCGACAGTCGCCCCCCAGTCACTACCTGGCGTCATGGTTGCCTTTTGGTCTGCTTCGTGGCCCGAGTGTCGGTCTCCGCATCGGTCGTCCGTCCATTGTCGGGTTTCGACACCGCGGTAACGTGCTGTCGCACCTTCACAGGCCGTGTTCGCGCTGCTAGGTTTCTGCTCGGGATTCACCCGCTGGTCATGTTGACGCATGGGTGTGTCGCCCAATCGGACAAGGACGGGCTCAGGATCACTCCGTCCGCGACTTGACTTGGGGTATCGATGACGGGGCGGCAGGCGTCGATATCGGCAACGGTGTACCAGCCGACGAAGGGCGATCAGCTGGCGCTGCACGTCGCCAAGTTGTTCGTGGGCCTGGCGACCAGTTCGCTGAGCCGCAGTTTGCAGGACGCCCTGGACCGCAGGTCGGCGGCGAAGAGGTTGGCCGCCGAAGACGGCTATCTGGTCCCCATCCCAGGCGACGGCGCAATTGAGTCGCTGCGGCGTTCGTGGGCCAAGGCAGCCGAATACTGGCGAAGCGAGCCGAGGGCGTTGCTGGACCTGACGGAATGCTCTTTCTCCGATGTTGCCGGGCCGGTCTACCTCATCTCGAAAATCGTCGAACGGCACCGTCTCGGGCTGGTTACCAGAGTTCGACTCCCCGAGCAGCCAGAGATGATCGACTTTCTCCGGGAAATCAACTTCCTGGATGCCGTGACGGTCGCTTCCGAGACGTCGCTGTCCCAATTGCTGACCACCGAGAGCCTGTACCGACTGACCCGCGTCGACTCCTACCTCAAGCGCGCGCCGGGGAACAGCAGGCGCCCGACTCTTCCCTTCAACATCTTTCCGCTCAAGGTCCTCCAACTGGGGTCGAACACCCGGCACGCGCCGGCGGTACGGTACGCGGCGGATTGGCTGTCGAAGCACGTGGTGGCCGCGCTCGACCGGGATCTGGCCGGCCCTGGCGCCCAGGTGGCCCGGTTGGTGATCCTGGAAACCCTCATCCGCGCGTCGATCGGTCACGACAAGCAGACCGCGGTTGTCGCCGCGCATTATGGACTGCATCGAGACGATCGTGCCTACCTCCAGATCGCCTTCTGGTGGGACGGGGCTGGTGAGCGATCCACCAGGGTGGCGACGACTGACTTGCTTGAACTGGTGTTCGACGAGCCGGAGAACGTGCTGGCAGCCTTGCCGCACACGCCCATGGCTGTTCAGGATGCCTGGCAACTGCCGAGCAGCCCCACCGTCCTCGCCAGCGCGGTGGTTGACATCTTCGGCGGCCAACTCGACACCTACGGCGCCGATGCGCATCTCGCCCTGGCCCGCGACCAGCGCGATGGCACCGATGTCCCAGCCCCGACTCCGACCCTCACCTACGATCGGTCGAACGGCGGGGCAGTGCTCGGTGATCTCGTTGTCGTGACCCTCCCGCTCAACGACTAGTCCGGCGCCTGTCCGATGCTGGAACAGTCCCCACAGATGTCACAGACCACGTTCGATCTCGTTCGCTTCGGGTTGGGGCCGGGCGAGGAACCGGACGACCGGCAGCGCGCCTTCTACGCGGACGTTGCCCGGATCGTCGCCGGCCGCACGCTGCGCTACGCGGAATCGGCAGCTGCCTTCCACACCGTCGCCACGGACAAGGCGCTCGTCGAAACCGGTTCGGTCTACCAGCCGCTCTTTCAGGCGTTGATGGAGCTTCCTGACCGGGCCGACCTCGGAATCCTCGATCTGTCGGTGAGCACCCAGACAGTCAACAGCGAGCTGTTTCTCCGTCCTGAG
Organism: Micromonospora sp. NPDC049004; assembly: GCF_040649315.1. Lineage (NCBI taxonomy): Bacteria > Bacillati > Actinomycetota > Actinomycetes > Micromonosporales > Micromonosporaceae > Micromonospora > Micromonospora sp. NPDC049004. The sequence goes on along the minus strand of NZ_JBEZFG010000003.1, from coordinate 372,341 downwards.
GCGTTGCTGCATCTCGCCTCGGCGGTGAGCGCCGCATGCGACACCGAGCAGTGGGCCGATCGAACCCTGGTTATCCTGCTGCCCACCGAACAGGCGGAAGACATCAAACTTCGTGAACGCTTGCAGACGCGGTTGACCTCCGGTCAGATCCATCTCCTCTCCGACGGCGGCACCTCGTCCTGGTCGGACGACGATGTCGACGACTATCGGAGCGCGTTGAATCGTCTGCGGACCGCGCCGATCGATCTGTTGGAACGAAAGCTGATCACTCGGCTCGGCTGGTTCAGCCCGCATGGCCGTCAGGGTGAGCGGAAGGTGTTGCGCCATTACTTCGACGCCAGCCGGGCACAGGACGAACTCGGCCATCTGCTGGACGACGCGCTCGGCTCTGACTCCGCCGAGCGGCCTGACCTGGTCGTCTATCACGAGTCCGTGTCGAACTGGCTTGCCAATCCACTGAAGGGATCCTGCATATCCGCCGGCTCACTGCCGGTCCGGTCCTTCTCCGAGGCGATCGTCAAGGCGCCAGAGGATCCCCACCCTCGATCGGTGCTGCTCGTCGTCGCCGTCGTCAACACAGGGGTGTCACTCGCGGAACGGGTCGCCACCATTACCGCTGCGCTGCGTCCCACCCGGTTGCGGATCCTGGCCGTCCTCTGTGTCGGTGGAGCGCAGCCACGGTTCGGACGCCGTCGGATCGAGGGCGACGACGGCACGGAGTACGACGTCGAATACTTCTTGTCGGTCGAACAACGCACCGAGTTGGAGGCCGAGTGCCGCCTGGCAGTGGTGGGAGAGACCAGGCGGTACGAGGAGCGGACCAACACGCTGACCACCGCGGAGTTCTGGGACCTCGTACGAATGTGCGGCGTGAAGCCCGAGGATGACGTGCCGACTCCCCGCCGGGGCGCCTACCCCGTGGTCCCTGACGTCCCTCGGATCCTTGAAAAGTATGGGAATTGGCTGGCCGACAAGCTATGGATGTTTGTGCGTCGGTCGACGAGCACGGTGGGGCAGGACATCCTGTTGGTCTGCCCCGAACGCGAACAGGGATCCCGCAAGCTGTCCAACAGCTTGTCCCTGCGGTCGGGCGCCCAAGTGGTGAGGATCCCCCGCGAGGCGATCGAGAAGGTGGTTGACGGCACCGCCCCGGAGCGGGTCTTCGATGACGCCGCCCCCTGGTGCCAGGAACTGGACTCCGTCGCCACCAAGGAGGTGGTCCTCATCGACGAGTTCGTCGGTGCCGGCGACACGATCGACGCCATGGAGCGCATCGCCCTCGCGAAGGGCTTGAACGTGAAGGCCGTCTGCACACTGCTCGACTTTGCGCCCGAGGCCGCAGGACAGCGACACTCGCTCTACGGCTGGCGGCCGCCAGCCCCCCGGAAGGACGTGCCCACGCAGCGCGCGGACTCCGATGCGGAAGCGGTGCGCAGGCCGTGACCCGACAGCCGACGGAGAACGACGTTCTGACGTTGCTCGCGCTGCTGCGGTCAGAGGCGTCTGATGACGTGGCTTCGATCATGTTCGATGATCTTGTTTGGTCCGTCAGCCGCCTCGACGAGAGATTTCGCTCCAAGGTCCTTGTCCATGCTGCGGCGATCATGGGCTCGCGGTGGCTTGATGCCGAGCGCGCCAAGGACATCTTCGATCAGCTCGACAGATGGCAGGTGTCGCGTAGCGTCGACTTTGCGCTCGTTACGGTGAAGGAGCGGGAGTTCGACGCAGCGAAGGTGGCGCTGGGCGTCGACCTCCGACGCGAACCTGACTATTCAGCGCGAGGCGCGTACTTCTTCGACGTCGAAGTGGCGCGTGAGGGTCAGCCACCGCTGAAGGGGATCATCACCAAGTGCGGGACGGCCGGTAACAGTCGGATGGCCGCCTTCCTGCACACCGTGTTCTCCACGTACGAGGTCAGGCTGTGCTGCCTCGTCGGCATGGCAGCCGGTCACAGTGGGCAGGTCAGACTGGGCGACGTCGTGTTCGGCGACAAGATCATCGACACCGGGCGCGGAATATCGACGACCCGCGGGTACGAGCCCGACCCGGCGTCGCTGGACCCGGACCTCAGGATCGCCCGCGAGATGACGTCGTTCCGGCCGGAGCGGCTCGGCTGGCACGACCTGATCGCCAAGGAGGTCGCGGCGGCAACCGCCGACCTGGACGATCTGCAGGTTCCTGAGCTCTTCGACCCGGCGACCTACCGTCCAAGGCTCATACTGAAGACGATCCAGGCCAAGGACGAGTTGGTGGAGGACGGCAAAGTCGGACGGCGGGCGCGGTGGTTCGGCCCGGAGCGCCGCACCGGCGCATTGGAGATGGAGGGCGCCGGATTTGCGGTCACCTGCGACGAGCAGGCCGTTCCCTGGATGGTCATGCGGGGGATCGCCGACTTCGGTGAGCCCGACCGGGTGAAGGATTGGCAGTTCGTCAGCACGGTGGCGGCGACTACCGCGGTGAAGCTCTGGTTGAAATCCTGCCGGTTCATGCAGGATCGGCGGAACTAGCGTCGGCTGAGTTCCGTGCGGTGTCCGCCGCGCGACCGCGCCGGCTCATTCCTCGGTGACGACCGCCACGATGGCGAAATGCGGCCGATGGATGCCACCATCCCGGCGCTCGAGGCGTTCGACCTCGGTGAAGCCGGCGCGCGCCAGCCGCTCGGAGATCTCGTCGACGGGCCACCGGTAGGCGGTCAGGACCTTGTGGTCGAAGGCGTCGACCTCGTCGCCGGCGAAGAGGCCCAGCACCAATCGTCCGGACGGGGCCAGGGCGCGGCGGAACGTGGCGAGCACGCCGTCGAGGCGCTCCGGCGGCAGGTGGATCAGCGAGTACCAGGCCAGGATGCCGGCGACTGAGTGGTCGGCGACGTCGAGGTCGTCCAGCGACCCGAGGCGGTAGCTGCCGCCGGGGTGGGTCGCCCGCGCGTGGGCGATGAACTCGGGGACCACGTCGACGCCCGTGGCGTCGACGCCCAGCGAACGAAGGTGGTCGGTGAGGTGACCCGGGCCGCAGCCCAGGTCGAGCACCGGACCGGGTCGGCCCCCCAGGTGCCGGCCGATGAGGGCGAGGTCGTCGGGGTCCACCTTCTCCCGCGTGCCGAACAGTTCGATGTAAAGATCCGCGACCGCGGCGTACGCCTGCTGTACCTGTTCCGTGCCCACCGCCCGACTATAGGAGCTCCGCCCTCCGGGCGACCGACCGCACGCAACCGCCCGTCCAGAAGATCGTTAGTGCCCGGGGGTGGCCGGGATGGCGCACGGGTGGACGGGACGGCTGCTGCGCGATCCGGTGGCCTCGCCCCGGGCGGCGTTTCTCGAACTCTTCTACGACCTGGTCTTCGTCTTCGCCCTCACCCGGGTCGCGCAACGGCTCATCACCGAGCTGAACGCCAGCGAGCCGGAGCGCGACGTGCGGGCGGGGGCCGCCGAGGCGCTGTTCTTCTTCCTGCTGCTCTGGTTGATCTGGATGTTGGCGGCCTGGGTCACCAGCCTCTACGATCCGGCGCTGGCGTTCGTCCAGGCGCTGGTCATCGTGGTCATGTTCGGCGCGCTGGTGCTGGCCATCGGGATGCCGTACGCGTTCGGCGGCCGAGCCGTGGTGTTCGCGGTCACCTACGTCACCATCCAGCTCGGCCGGCCGCTCGCGCTCACGCTGGCGTTGCGCCACCATCCACGACGGTTGGTGACGACCCGCATCACGATCTGGACGGCAGTCGCCGCGGTGCCCTGGCTCATCGGCGCCGCCGTGAGCGAGCACTCCCGTCCCGCGGTCTGGGCCGGTGCCCTGGCCATCGAGTACGTGGGGTTCGCCACCGGCTGGCCGATACCCCGGCTCGGCGCCTCCCGGGTGAACCAGTGGGTGATCAACGGGGTCCACCTGGTGGAGCGCTACCAGCAGGTGTTCCTGATCGCGCTCGGCGAGGCGATCCTGGTGATCGGCCTGGCCTCCAGCGCGGACCGGTTGACCCCCGCGAAGGTCGCCGCGTTCGTCATCGCGTTCGCCGTCACGGTGCTGTTCTGGCGGATCTACTTCCACCGCGCCGGACACCTGCTCCCCGCCGCGATCCGCGACTCGACGTCCCCGGCGCGACTCGGCGAGCGGGCGACCTACATCCACCTGGTGACGGTGGCCAGTGTGCTGGTCACCGCCGTCGGATTCGAGCTGGTCATCGCCCACCCCACCGACGAGGGCGGGTTGCCGCCGGCGGTCATCATGCTCGGCGGTCCGGCGTTGTTCCTCCTCGCGCAGGGCTGGGCGGAGTACGAGGTCCGCGGGCGGCGCTCCGTCCACCGGCTGGGCGGGGCGCTGGTGCTGATGGCGGCTGTCCCGGTCGGCGCCCGGCTGCCGGGCCTGGCGGTCCTGGTCCTGGCCGCCGTGGTGCTCGGCCTCGTCGGCGGGGCCGACCTGGGCCGTCCCGGTCGAGGTGGCTGATCCGCAGGTCGCCCGCCGGCTGGTACGCCTCGGCATCGGCACCCTGTGTGCCCCGCGGCAGCGATCCCGCCGCCACCGGCTTTCGCCGGTCCCGGGCGGGTTGCTGGTGCCTGAAACTTTCGGCGCGGTGAGGTCGGGACGCTCCCCGGCCGGCGGGCGGTCCTGCTGGCAGCGAGGTTGTTGACGGATGACGTGGCAGTTAGTAGCCTCAGCGCACGAAATAGTGGCATGCAAATGTCTCGATAGATTTCGGAGACGGGAACCGACGACCTCGCCTACGACGCGGCCAGAGTTGACCCCGTCGGTGCGGCCGCCCGTCAGCCGCTGCCTCCCGTGCCCGCAGCCGGCACGCCCATCGCTCCGATCCACCGCGGTCACCCGACCACCGCCCCGCACGATCACCGTATGGAGGGCCGTTGAAACGCGTCCGGACCACCGCCGCAGCCATCGTCGCCACAGCCGCCCTCCTCCTGGCCGGCTGTCAGGGATCGGATGGCACATCCAGCTCGGCCGACACGAAGACGTTCGACTTCTGGTCGTTCGCCAACATCAACCAGAAGGCCGACGTCGACGTCTACACCAAGGCGCACCCGGATGTGCGCGTCAAGCTCACCGAGGTGGGCACCACTACCGAGACCGCCCAGGCGCTCACCGCCGCGCTGGCCGGCGGCAAGGTGCCCGACCTGGTGCTGATCCAGGCCGACGACCTGCCGAAGTTCATGCAGTCGCCGGACAACTTCGTCGACCTCACCACGCTGGGCGCGGGCGACATCAAGGGCAACTACCTCGACTGGGTGATGGCGCAGTCGACCACCAAGGACAACAAGATCGTCGGTGTGCCGACCGACGTCGGTGGCCTGGCGGTCGCCTACCGCACCGACCTGTTCAAGGCGGCCGGGCTGCCCACCGACCGGGAGGCGGTCGCCAAGCTCTGGCCGACGTGGGACGACTTCATCAACGTCGGCAAGACCTACGTCCAGAAGACCGGCAAGCCGTTCGTGGACAACACGCCGACGAGCGTCTTCTTCCAGGCGGTCAACCAGGGCAGCCAGCGCTACTACAGCGCCGACCGCAAGCTGGACTACGACAACGACCAGGTCAAGGCGGCGTTCGACGTGACGCTGAGGGCCTTCACCGCGGGCATCTCCGCCAAGCAGGAATCGTTCTCGTCCGGCTGGACCGCCGCCATGAAGAAGGGCGACTACGCGGTGGTGTGCTCGCCGTCCTGGATGCTCAGCCAGATGAAGACGAACGCCCCGGAGACCAACGGCAAGTGGGACATCGCCACCATCCCCGGCGGCTCGGGCAACTGGGGTGGCAGCTTCCTCGCCATCCCCAAGCGCGCCAAGAACGCGAAGGCGGCGTGGAACTACATCTCCGAGATGCAGTCACCCAAGGGCCAGCTGGCGCACTTCGTGTCGCAGGGATCGCTGCCCACCACGCCGTCGGTCTACACGGACCCGCAGCTGGTCGGCAAGACCGACCCGTTCTTCAACAACGCGCCGATCGGCAAGATCTACACCCAGTCGGTGGTCGGGATCAAGCCCTTCTACTTCGGCCCGAAGGACGGCCCCATCGGCACCGAACTGCTCAACACCCTCACCAGCGTCGAGCAGGGCAAGGTGGACCCGGCCAACGCCTGGAACACCGCCCTGACCAATGTCAAGAACGCCGTGCGCGAATGACGGACGGTTGATGTGCGGCAGCCGGGTCCGGCCCGGCTGCCGCGCGTCGGGAAGGTGACGCCTTGACCACCATGCTCAGCCCGGCCGCCGCCGCACCGGACCTCCCACGGCCCAGCCGCAACCGGCAGATCCGGCAGAGCGTACGGGAGCGGCTGGCTCCGTACGCGTACATCTCGCCCTTCTTCATCCTGTTCCTGATCTTCGGCCTCTTCCCGTTGCTGTTCACCTTCTACATCTCCCTGTTCGACTGGGATCCGATCGGTGAACACCGCTTCGTGGGGCTGGACAACTTTTCCGACCTCGTGCACGACCCGCGCTTCTGGGGCGCGCTGCGCAACACGTTCAGCATCTGGGTGCTGTCGACGGTGCCGCAGTTGCTCCTGGCCCTGGGCCTGGCGCACATGTTGAACCACGCGCGGCTGCGGCTGGCCACGGTGTTCCGGATGTCGGTGCTCGTTCCCTACGTCACCTCGGTGGCGGCCACCACTATCGTGTTCGCCCAGATGTTCGACCGGGACTACGGCATGATCAACTGGATCCTCGGCCTGCTGGGCTTCGAGCACATCGATTTCACCGCCTCGCTGTGGGGCAGCCACGTCATGATCGCCACGATGATCGCCTGGCGCTGGACCGGCTACAACACGCTGCTGTACCTCGCCTCGTTGCAGGCGGTCCCCCGAGAACTGTTCGAGGCCGCCGCGGCGGACGGTGCGAACGGCTGGAAGCAGTTCCTGCACATCACCATCCCGTCGCTGCGGCCGATCATCGCCTTCACCGTCGTCACGTCGACCATCGGCGGCCTGCAGGTCTTCACCGAGCCTCTGCTTGCCAACCCGGTCGGTGGGCTCACCTGCGGGGCGGCGCGGCAGTGCCAGACCGTCACCCTCTACCTCTACGAACAGTCGTTCGGGCAGTTCCACTTCGGCTACGGCGCGGCCGTCGGTGTCGCGCTCTTCCTCATCGTGGTGGCCTTCGCCGGCCTCAACTACCTGCTGGCCACCCGCATCCGCTCGGAGCGTCCGTGAAGCCCGGAACCTCGACCGCCGCACCCAAGCGGGCCCGGCGGCGTCACGCCAACCGCGTCCCGACGACGGTCTACCTCCTGCTCACCCTCACGAGCCTGGTCAGCGTCTTTCCGCTCTACTGGATGTTCGTGGTGGCCACGACGGACTCCGCCACCGCCACGACCCTCCCGCCGCACCTCACGCCCGGCGGCAACTTCCTGCACCTGGCGAAGCTGGTCTTCACCATCGTGCCGTTCGTACAGTCCCTGCTCAACAGCCTCATCGTGGCCAGCACCATCGCCGTGGGGCAGGCGGTGCTCTGCGCGTTGGCCGGCTTCGCCTTCGCCAAGCTGTCCTTCCCCGGCCGCAACACGCTGTTCCTCATCGTCGTGCTGACCATGACGGTGCCGGCTCAACTGGCTGTCGTGCCGCAATATCTGATCATCTCCCGCCTCAACTGGGTGGACAGCCTCCAGGCGGTGATCGTTCCTGGGCTGGTCAGCGCGTTCGGCATCTTCTGGATGCGCCAGCACATCGGCAACACCATCGACGACGAGTTGATGAACGCTGCTCGGGTGGACGGAGCGACCACCTGGCAGATCTTCTGGCGGGTGGCGTTCCCGCTGGTGCGGCCGGCGGCGTTCGTGCTGGGGCTGTTCACGTTCGTCTACGCCTGGAACGACTTCCTCTGGCCGTTCATCGTGCTGAAGTCGCCGGAGAACTACACCGCCCAGATCGCCATCAAGGCACTGCAGCAGAACCGGGACATCGATCTGGGCCTGGCCATGTCCGGCTCGTTCCTGGCCACCATTCCGCTGCTGGTGCTCTTCGTCTTCGTCGGGCGCAAGCTGGTGCAGGGAATCATGGAAGGCGCGTTCAAGGGCTGAGGTGCCCGGCCCACCACCTCCTGACCACAGCGACCGAGGCCGAACAGGGACGGACGATGACAGGTGTCCGCCGCCGGCTGGCCGGCCTGCTTCGACGTGCCCGCCGCCCGACCAGGCCGCCCTACCCGTTCACCGTGCGGCGCAGGCTGCGCGTGCCGATGGACGACGGCGTCGAACTGGTAGCCGACCTGTACCAACCGGTCGGCGCCGGGGAACCGCCGCTGCCCACGATCGTGGTCCGCTCGCCGTACGGCCGGCACGGCTCGCTCACCCATGCGCCCGCGCTGGCCGGGGCCGGGTTCACCGTGCTGGTGCAGAGCTGCCGGGGCACGGGCGGTTCCGGAGGCACCTTCCGGCCCCAGCTCGACGAGGAGTGCGACGGCATGGCCACCCACCGGTGGGTACGCCGCCAGCCGTGGTTCACCGGCGCCGTCGCGACGTACGGGGAGAGCTACCTCGGCTACACCCAGTGGGCGGTGGCCGGACGGATGTGCCGCGACGACCCCGGGAACGCCCCGGACGCCCTGTGCCTGAACGTCACCATGGCCGACTTCGGTGCGGTCACCTGGACCAACGGCGCCTTCTGGCTGGGCGGCTCGCTCGGCTGGTCGCGCCGGATGGTCCTGCGGGGCCCGCGCGGCGCCCTGATCCGGGCGCGGCTCGCCCGGCGCCCGGATCGGAAGCTGGCCGAGGCCCTCGACGTCCTGCCCCTGTCCGGCGGCGACACCGCCGTGGCCGGCCACCCGATCGGCTGGTACCAGGACTGGCTGGCGCACGAGAAGCTCACCGACGACTACTGGACCCGGCAGTCGCACACCGCATCGGTGCCCGACGTGACCGCACCCGTCTACCTGGCCACCGGCTGGTACGACATCTTCCTGCCCTGGCAGCTGCGCAACTACGCCCAACTGGTCGCGGCCGGCCGCCCGCCCCGGCTGACCATCGGCCCGTGGGGCCACGGCGGTGAGCGGAGCCCGTTTCTCGCCGAGTCGATCGCGTTCCTCAAGGAACACTTCGCCGGCGCTTCCGCGACCCGGCCGGCGCCCGTGCGCGCTTTCCTCACGGGTGCGGACCAGTGGCACGACCTACCTGTGTGGCCGCCACCGGGCACCGCGACGCGGCGCTGGTACCTGCACCCGTCCGGGCTGCTCGACCCGGCGATCCCCGCCGGGGGCACCACCCGCTACAGCTACGACCCCGACCGGCCCACACCGGCGCTCGGTGGCCCCGACATGGGCCCCAGCTGCGGACCGGTCGACACCAGCGCCCACGAACGCCGCCCGGACGTGGTCGTCTTCCGCAGCCCACCGCTGGCACGCCCGGTCGTCCTCGCCGGGGAGCCGGTCGCCCGGGTCCGGTTCCGCTCGACGGCCGCCAGCGCCGACGTGTTCGTGCGGATCTGCGACGTGCACCCCGACGGCCGCTCGATGAGCGTGTGCGACGGCATCCGCCGCATCGGCAGCGTCGGCACGGCGGCCACCGACCCGCCGCCCGAAGGGGACGGTTTCGTGACCCTGGACGTGCCGCTGTGGCCGGCCTTCCACCGCTTCGCCCCCGGCCACCGGATCGCCGTGCAGGTCAGCTCGGGGGCGCATCCGCGCTACGCCCGCAATCCGGGCACCGGCGAACCGGCCGCCACCGCGGCCACCACCGTCCGGGCGGAGCAGGAGATCTCCCACGACCCCGCCCACCCGTCCCGGATCGACCTGCCGGTTTGGGACGGGTGGGCACCGGCGACCGGCGGCGGGCGTGGCTGACGCGGCGTCGAGGCCGTCAGGCGGCGCCCGCGCGGAGATCCCCGGTGGTGTGGGCGCGGATGCCCGGGTCGGGGGAGTCGGCGAACCGGGCGACGACCGCGCGCACGTGTTCCTCGGCGGGCGCGGCGAGGCCGTCGTAGACCGAGACGAACAGCTCCCGGGCACGGCCTCGGGGCCAGTCGGCGGGCATCAGCGCGATCGGCAGCTGCGGGTCGAGGACGGGGAAACGCCGGTAGGTGTCCATGACCTCGGTGCGGGTGGCGACCGCGCGGGCGCCGGTGATCCGCCCGGTCCGGATCTGCGGGAGCAGCGGCCGCCAGCGCTCGATGAACGTCTCGTACTGGTGGGCGATGGCGGCCACGTCCCACGCCTCGATCGGCGACCTGTCGCTCGTATTCGCCAGGTCCACGTGCCGGGCCCGGAAGATGCTCATGGCACCGACGCCGAAGGCCCGGAGGCGGTTCTCGACGGTCGGGTTCAGCTTGTCGGGAGAGATCCACAGCCCGTCGAACAGCGACGCGAACCCCAGCCAGCGCAGCTGGTCGCGCAGCGCGCGCCGGTGACCGTTGGCCTCCTGGGGTAGGGAGAAGGCGACAAGCGTCCAGGACCCGTCCCACGAGTCGCCCCCGGCGGCGAATCCGGCTATCCAGGCCCCGCCGCCCAGCAGTTCGTCGGCGGCGGTCCGGGTCAGCCGGTACGAGCTGCGCCGCCCGTCCCGGTGGTTCTCGAGGACTCCCCGGCGGGCCAGCCGGCTGATGGCGGTGCGGCCGCCGGTGGGGCTGACCCCGGTCTCCGCGAGCAGCGCGACGATCGACGCCGAGGGCAGCCAGGCCCGCGTACGCGCGGTGTAGTCAGCGATCAACGTCGTCGCCAGGCCCTGCGGCGAGCTGCCCGCCTGGCGACGGGGCAACCGCACGGAGCCGGCGACGTCGGGGACGATGTCCGCCATCTCGTACGGGATCACCACTGATGCGCTCCGGTGTTCTGGCCGAGCCGGACGGGCGTCTACTGACGACGGGCCGGTCCCGGGGGGACCGGCCCGCGCTTGGCCCGCTGGATCTGCTCGTAGACGCGGGTCCGCAGCTCGGTGAAGCGGGGCAGGGCCCGGGTGGTGAGCTGGTCGCGCTCGGGCGGGAGGTCGATCGCGAGGTCCTCCTGCACCCGGGTGGGGGAGTTGGACAGGACGAGCACGCGTTGGCCCAGATACACCGACTCGTCGATGTCGTGCGTCACGAAGACCGTCGAGATCCGCCGCGTGCGGTGCAGTTCGCGGACGAGGTCCTCCAGGTCGGCGCGGGTCTGCGCGTCCACCGCGGCGAACGGCTCGTCCATGATCAGCACGTCCGGCTGGTACGCGAGGGCCCGCGCTATCGCGACCCGCTGCTGCATCCCGCCGGACAGCTGCCACGGATGGCTGCGCCCCGAATGCGGCAGCCCGACCGCGTCGAGGGCGTCGTCGACCAGCCGGGCGCGTTCGGCGCGGGAGAGCTTCTTGTGGCGAAGCGGAAGCTCGACGTTGCCTCGGACGGTCAGCCACGGATACAGGCTGCGGCCGTACTCCTGAAAGACCACCGCCATCGCCGGGCTCGGGCCGGTCACCGGCGACCCCTCCATCTCGACGAGGCCGCTGGTCGGCCGGAGCAGCCCGGACAGGCATTTCAGGAGCGTGGTCTTCCCGCAGCCCGAGGGTCCGACGACGCACAGCAGCTCGCCGGGATCCATCGTGAAGCTGATGTCCCCGATCGCCTCGACCTCGCCCCGGCCGGACGCGTAGACCTTCCGCAGGTGCTCGACCCTCAGCAGGGGACGCCCGTCAGCCACGGGTGACCTCCTTCATTCCGTGGTACCAGCGCAGGACGCGGCGTTCGACGACACCGAAGACCACGGCGAGGACGACGCCGATGAGGCCGAGCAGGAGGATGCCGCTCCACATCTCGGCGATGAGGTAGTTCCGCTGGAAGTAGGCGATCCGGTAGCCGAGGCCGGCCGACGACGCGAACATCTCCGAGATCACCATGAGGATCAGGGCCACCGAGAGCGCCTGCCGTACGCCGGTCATGATGCGCGGACTCGCCGCCGGGAGGATCAGCCGCCACAGCCGGTCCCACCGGGAGATCCGGAACGAGTACGCGGTCTCCAGCATCACGCTGTCGGTCGCCCGGACGCCCTCGATCGTGTTCAGCAGGATCGGCCAGATCGCGCCGGAGGAGATGACGACGACCTTCATGGTGTCGGTGATGCCGAGCAGGAGCATCGCGACCGGGATCAGGACGGGCGGCGGAATCGCGCGGAAGAACTCCAGCAGCGGTTCGAGGATCTCGCGGAGCGGGCGGAACCGGCCGATGACGACGCCGGCGGCGACGCCGAGCAGGATCGACGCGAACAGTCCGATCAGGAGCCGGTACACGCTCGGCAGGACGTCGTCGACGAACGCCGGGCCGATCCAGGTCTGCCGGAACGCGTCGAGGAGCGTACGGGGGCCGACGAGGAACCGGTTCGTCGACCGGGTGGACCAGACGGCCCAGAGCCCGACGGCCAGAACGGGGAGCCCGACCGTGAACAGGACGTTCTCGGCGACCCGGACGCCCAGGTCGCGAGGGCGGGCCCGGCCCGTGCCGACGGCGGTCACCGGGTCGCCTCGTCCGCGAGCACCGACTGGTGCCAGGCCAGCGAGCGCCGTTCGACGAAGCGGAACACGACGTTCACCAGCAGCCCGAGCATCCCGGTGACCACGACGAGCCCGTAGAGGCCGACCGCGTCTCCGGCGGAGCGGGACAGCTCGATCATGCGCCCGAGGCCGGGGTTACCGATCACCATCTCCGCGGTCACGGCCAGGATGAGGGCGACCGCCGCGCCGAGACGCAGGCCGGTCATCAGGTACGGCAGCGCGGTCGGCAGGACGAGATACCGAAGCCGCTCGGCACGGGTGAGGCCGAAACTCCGCGCGGTGTCCCGGGCGACCGTGTCGACGTCGGCGACCCCGTAGATCACCTGCACGAACACCTGCCAGAACGCCGCGTAGACGATGATGACGAGCGCGGCGCGCATCTGCAGGCCGAACATCAGCACGGCGAGCGGGATCAGCGCGACCGACGGCACCGGCCGCAGGAACTCGACAGTCGTGTGCGTCGCGCGACGCAGGAACGGCACCATCCCGATCACGGTCCCCAGCGCGACCGCGGCGAGCGTGGCCACCGTCAGGCCGATCGCCCACGACGTCATGGTGAGCCGGACCCGCCGCCAGAACGCCAGGTCGCGGACCTCCTCGGCCAACCGTCCGAACACGTCGGTGGCGTACGGCAGGTAGTGCGGGTCGACCAGTCCCAGGGTCGGGATCAGTTGCCAGACGACGAGGAACCCCAGCAGACCGGCGGCGCCCAGCAGGATCTTGCGCATCGGCCGGCTACTGCTGCTGGATGAGGCGGTCGAAGTCGGGTCGCCGGTCGAGGACGCGGTACTTCTGGGCGAGCGTCGCCAGTTGCTCCAGGCCGGCCCGGTCGAGCTCCCATCCGAACGCCGGGAGCCGCACGGAGTCCGCCACCGCCTCCGGCAGTTTGAGGTTGTCCTTGATGGCCTGACGCAGGTCCTTCTCGTTCGCCGGATCCTTGGCCCAGGTGAGCGTCTTCTTCATCGCCGCCGAGAAGTCCGCGACCAGGGAGGCGTCGGAGTCCTTCAGCTTGCTCGACGTGATCGTCGTCAGGGTGGTGAGTCCGGGAACGGTGGCCTGATAGGGGGCGACCACGAGGACGTCACCGCGTTTGCGCAGCTGGGTGATGAACGGCTCGGTCACCCAGGCGGCGTCGATGTTGCCGGCGGCGAGCTGGGCCGGCGCGTCCGGGAAGGCCACCTCGACGAACTTGACCTTCGCCGGATCGCCGCCGTCCTTCTCGACCGCTGCCATGATCGTGACGTCGCCGGCGGCGCCCAGGCTGTTCACCGACACCTTGCGCCCGGCGAGCTGGGCGGGCCGGGTGATGCCCGACTTCGCCGACGCCACCACGGCGTTGATGTCGTCACCGTCGGCGTAGGACGACGCGTAGTTCCCGATGATCACCACGCCGAGGTTCTGCAGGTCGGCGCGGAACGGGCCGAACGGCTGACCGATGGCGAAGTCGATGTCGCCGTTGAGCAGCGCCGGGATGGCCTGCGCGCCGCCCTGCGCGGGCACGACCTCCACGTCGAGCCCCTGCTCCCGGAAGATGCCCGCCTTGATGCCGCCCCACAGCGCGGCGGTCTCGCTGATCGGCAGCGCGGCCACGCGGACCTTGCGCAGGTCGCCGCTCGTCCCGGGGGACGGATCGGTGGCGTCGGAGTCCGTACAGCCGGTCAGGGCGATCACGAGGCCGGCGAGAACAGCGAGGGCGGTGGCCTTCTTCATGGACGAGCCCTTCCGTGCGAAGCGCTGGTGCATCCGGAGGAGTGAGGGCCGGCGAGGAGAGGTGAACCATCCGACCGCGTCGATCAGCGTCATGCAGAGGTGATTGATTGTCAAGAATTCCGATAAGGCGAATCGCAATGCGAGACGAGTGGTCGGATCTCGATGGGAATACGTCTTGACGCGTGACGATTTTGTGACCAAACTATGCGATTGGTGGTCCGGTGGCGGAGGGAGCGACGACTTGGCGATCGTGATCGTGGGCGCGGGGATCGGTGGCCTCACCACCGCTCTCAGCCTGCACCGGGCCGGCTTCCGTGAGATCACCATCTACGAGCGGGCCGACGTGCTGCGCCCACTCGGCGTCGGGATCAATCTGCTCCCGCACGCCGTCCGGGAGCTGACCGAATTGGGCCTCGGCGACCGCGTGGAAAGGCTGGGCGCCGCCCCCGGCACGCTTGCCTACTACAACCGGCACGGTCAGCAGATCTGGAGCGAACCGCGCGGACGGGACGCCGGATATCGCTGGCCGCAGCTTTCCGTGCACCGCGGCCGGTTCCAGATGGAACTGCTCACCGTGGTGCGGGAACGGCTGGGGCCCGACGTGGTGCGCACCGGGCACCGGCTCGTCGGCGTCCGCGACGGCGTCGCGCACTTCGCGACGGCGGCGGGGGAGGTGAGCGTCGCGGGCGACCTGATCGTCGGAGCGGACGGCATCCACTCCGCGCTGCGCGGGCAACACCATCCCGGCGAGGGACCGCCGCTCTGGAACGGGCTGACGCTGTGGCGGGGCACGGCACGGGCGTCCGGCTTCCTGGACGGGCGAACCATGATCATGGCGGGGGACGCGGAACAGAAGTTCGTCGCGTACCCGATCGGTGCCGGCCTGATCAACGTCGTCGCGGAGCGGCGCGGGCCCGGTTTCGCCGGGCCCAACGCGGACTGGAACCGGACGGTCGACCCCGCGCCGGTCGTCTCCCTCTTCGCAGACTGGCGTTTCCCGTGGCTCGACGTCCCGGCACTGCTCGCCGCCGCCGACGAGATCCTCGAATACCCCATGGTGGACCGCGACCCGATCGACACCTGGACCCACGGGAACACGACGCTGCTCGGGGACGCGGCGCACCCGATGTATCCGAACGGTTCCAACGGGGCGTCGCAGGCGATCCTCGACGCGCGTACCCTCGCCTTCCACCTCGCCACCGCGCCGACGGTGCGGCAGGCGCTCGACGCCTACGAGGCGGACCGGCGGCCGGCGACCACCGCGCTCGTGCTGAGCAACCGGCGGCAGGGCCCGGAACAGGTGATGGTGCTCGCCCGCGAGCGGGCCCCCGACGGGTTCGCGCACATCCACGACGTCATCCCGCCGGAGGAGCTGACCGAGATCGCCACCGGGTACAAGAAGGCGGCCGGCTTCCTGCCCGCCGACCTCAACGAACGGGCCTCCCTGACGCCGACTGTCTTCTCCGGTGTCCTGCCGTGACCGGCCCGGAGCCGACCGGGCTGGACGCGGCGCGACTGGCGTCGGTGATCTCGCCGCTGCGCCGCACGCTGCTCGCCGCCGCCCGGGCCGCCGAGCACCTGCCGGAGATCCCGGACGCGCAGATCGAGATCGTGCGGGCCCTGCCCCGGGGCACCGTGTCCGGTCCCGGCGAGCTGGCCGAACGACTCCGCCTGAGCCGCTCGACGGTCAGCAACCTGCTGACCACGATGGAGGGCAACGGTCTCGTCGAGCGCCGCCCCCGTCCCGGCAACCACCGCCACGTCGACGTCCTCGCCACCCCGAAGGCCCTCGACCTGTTCGACCGCTTCGACCTCGCGAGCGGAGACCTGGTCGCCCGCGCCGCGGCGACCCTGCCGGCGGCGGACCGCGCGGCCCTCGCCGCCGCGGTGCCCGCGCTGGAACGCCTCCGCGACGCCCTCGCGCAAACCAAGGACACCCCATGAGTACGCGTCGAGCTGCCGGTCGGGGCCCGGTGAGCGCCCCGCCGATTCCCGGTCTGGAGGCCGCGTTCGAGGTGGCGGCCCGGCTCGGCGCGTTGGAGGACCACGGGGTGACCCGCGCGGGCCACCGCCGCGTCGTGCCCATCGTCGGCGGCCAGATCACCGGCCTGTTCGAGGCGGAGATCCTCCCGGGCGGCGCCGACTGGCAAGTGGTCCGCCCCGACGGCGCCATCGAGATCGACACACGATACTCGGCGCGCACCGCCGACGGCGGCCACATCTACCTCCGTACGTTCGGGGTCCGCAGCGGACGCCCGGAGATCCTCGAAGCGTTGCTCCGCGGCGATCCGGTCGACCCCGCCGAGTACTACTTCCGCCTGGGCGTACGGCTGGAGACCTCGGTGCCCGCGCTGGCGGTCCTGGAGCAGAGCGTTTTCGTGGCGTCCGCGATCCGCGAGGCCGACCGGGTGCGCTACACCGCCTACCGCGTCACGTAGCCGGCCCCTGGACCCGCGACCAGCCGTGCGGCAGCCAGGGAAGCCCTCGGCTGCCGCACCGCCCCGGGGTCGCCGCCCGGCGACGCGGGTGGCCGGCAGGTCCACCGCTTACTACTGTGGCGGGAGTCCCCGGCGGAACCGGCAGGGGTGCCCTGCGGTGCGGACCGACCGGCATCGGATCCCGGACCGCCCTGGATCGGCTCACCGGCCGCACCGCAGATGAGGGGTGAACGATGGACCGTGACCGCGATCCGCGCGATGTGCACGTGGTCGTGGTCGGTATCGACAGGTACGCGGCGGGCCCCGAGTGGAGCCTGGCCGGACCGGTCGACGACGCCGTCCGGTTCGCTCGCTGGTTCGTGGCCCAGGGCGTGCCGCCCGGGCAGGTGACAGTGCTGTCCTCGCCCGATCCCGGCCCGGACGCCCTCGCGCCGGGAGTCGTGCGGCGTCCGGCCGACCGGGCGACCGTACGCGAGGTGCTGTTGCGCGACCTGCCGGCGCGGCGGGCGCCGATCCTCTATGTGATCTGGGGCGGGCACGGCCAGGTCGACACCGGCCGGCACCGGCAGCTCTACTACGCCGATGCCACGGTCACCGATGCCGGCTCCCTCGACCTCGACGCCATGCTCGCCTCGTACGCCTCGGACCTCGTACCGGCATGCGACCGGCAGGTGTGGATCATCGACGCGTGTCAGTTGCACGGTCGATCGGACGGCGCTCACGTGCCCGGCAGCGAGACCTTTCCCGTGGGTGCGCCGGTTGTCGGCCGCCAGCAGGACGTCCTGTTCGCCGCCGGTCTCGGCCAGGCCGCGGCCAACCTGGGTGTGCGGCGCACCGGGCTGTTCAGCCGGGAGGTCCTGCGGCTGCTCGACGGCGGGGAGGCCGGCGGCCTCGCGCAGCCGGAGCGGCTCATGGCCCTGCTGCGGGAGCGGTTCGTCGCGCTGCGGGCGAACGGGCTCACCGCGCAGACCCCGACCTACCTCTGGCACCGCAACGCCCTCGGCGACGAGGGCCTGGTCCTGCACGGGCCCGCGGCCGGGAGCGCACCGCCACCGGCTCCGGCGTCGCCGTCCCCGGCCCTGCTGGGTCCGTTCGTGGAGGCCCTGCTCGAGGTACCGGAGTTCCTGCGGCCGAACGACCGTGAGGAGATTCTGAGCCTGCTGCGTGGCCAGGTGTACGCGGCCATCCGGCGCAGCAGCGCGGCGCGGCTCGACGCGATCAGTGTCGTGCGCACCTGCCTGCGGTATCCAGGCGCCCTGTCCGAACTCGTCGAGGCGGTTCGCTTCTTCGCCACCGACGAGGCCGCGATGGCCCGGGTCGAGAACGCCGCCACGCGGCTGGTACCGAATCCCTGACGTCCGGCGCGGGTTTCGCCGGGCGTCCACATCGGATGCCGAGAACCCGGTTCCACCCTGGTGCCCGTCGCTCGCCGCTTTCGCCGCATGCAGCGGTACGTAATAATGTCGCTATCGACTGTCATCACTTGGGGGTTGCCGTACATGGAGGAACGCCTCGCCGGTATCGAGTCTGAGCTGCCTGACTTGTCGGCGGTGACCGTGGCGACGCTGCGATCCCTTGACCCCACCGGCATGACTGCGGCGATCTCGCGGGTAGCAGAAAGAGTCGCTGACTCGGGGGGCAGCATCAGTGGCTACAGCGGCTCCTTCCCGAGCCGGATACGGTCCGCCGGGCCGGATTCGGAGGAGCATGTCGTCTGATCCCCTCCCGTTAGGTCCGACCCGCCTCCCACACGCACACTTCCACGCCCTGGCCACCGGGGCCGGCGACGACCAGAGCATCGCGGCGCTCTGGCGCTCCGAGCGCAGCTGGCGGCTGATCGTGCTGCGGGCCCTGTTGGACATCTGCGCCGACCGGGCCGACGCCTGCGGTCCGCTCGCCCCCGCCAGCGACGCCTGGGACCTGCTGGTCCGGGCGTACGACGCCGCACCAGAGATCACCGAGGACATTCTGGCCCGGCCGCAGGTCGGCAGCTGGGCCGCACACACCCTGCGCCGGCTGCGTACCAGCGGCGACCCGGCACCGTCCTGGCCCGACGTCGGCTACCTGCACGCACTCGCGGCGGCGAGTGCCGTCCGGGCCGGCCTCTCGTTCGAACTGGACATCCCGGCGCGGCACGGGACGGCGGTCCTGCCCACCGTGGGCGCCGCGTCGGTACCGCCGGAGGCCGACGTCGTCCGGGTCCGGGCCCACGGTGGGGGAGAGGTCGACCTGGAGACCGGCGCCCGCACCGTACGGTGCCGAGCCGGCGACCCGGACTGGCACGAACCCGTTGTCATCGAGGTCCGCGCGGGCGGCACCGGGCTCCGGGTCGAACTGCTCGACCGCGACCTGTACCGCGACCTGCGCGGCCCCACGCCGCCGGACCAGCTGTCGCAGTCCGAGATCGCCGGCTGGCGCGCGGACCTCGCCCGCGCCTGGGCGTTGCTGGTCGACGAGCAACCCGGCCCCGCCGAGGCGATCGGCGGCATCGTGCGCACCTTCACGCCGGTGCCGTCCCGCGAGCGGTTCCGCCCGCTGTCGGCCTCCGGCACCGAGGCGTTCGGCGGCATCCTGCTCTCCCGACCCGACGACCCGCTGCAACTGGCGGTGACCCTGGTACACGAGTCCCAGCATCAGAAGCTCGGTGCCCTGACCCACCTGCTCACCCTCTGCGAGGCCGACGGCCGCCTCCGCTACTACGCCCCCTGGCGGGACGATCCCCGGCCGCTTCCCGGCCTGCTACAGGGTGCGTACGCGTTCGCCGGCATCACCCAGTTCTGGCGGGTCCACCGACAGCGGGCCGCGCCGGGGCAGCGGGCAGCCGCCGACTTCGAGTTCGCGCTGTGGCGGCGACAGACCCTGAGCATCCTGCGGGCGCTCGCGGGGTCCGGTCGGCTGACCGGGCATGGTCAGCGGTTCGTCGACACCCTGTCCGCGGAGCTGACGGCATGCCAGGACGAGCCCGTGTCGGTCGCCGCCGGCGATGTGGCGCACGCCGCCGCCGTGGACCACCACGCGTTGTGGCGGGGTCACAACATCGTCCTCGACCCCGCCGACCACGACGCGCTCGCGGCAGCCTGGCGGCGCGGTACCCCGGCAGCGGACGCGGTCCACGCCGTCGGCACCGCGAAGGTGCGGGCCGAACCGCCGGTGGGCCTGCTCGACGCGCGGGCCGTGCTGAGCCGGTACCTGCTGTTCGACCCGGACGCCTTCAACCGGCTGGCCGCTCAGCCCGACGATGTCGGTGCGACGGTGGCCGGCGCCACAGCGGCCGACCTGGCCCTCGTCGCCGGCGACGTCGAACGGGCGCGTGCCGACTACCTCGGCGAACTGCGGCGGGACCCATTCAGCGTGCACGGCTGGGTGGGTCTCGGCCTCGCCCACGTCGACCAGCCCGGCGATCCGGTGACGCGGGCCCTCCTGGGCCGGCCGGAACTCGTCCTGGCCGTGCTCCACGGGCTGCGGTCACGCGGACCGGCCGCGGTCATCCCGGATCCGCTGGAGTTGGCCGGCTGGATCGGTGCCGGGCTGGGGGACCGGGAGCTCGACAGCGCAGATCCGGCGGGCTGGCCTACTGCCTGACCCGCCGGACCGCACGCCGGCCGCTACAGCGGCAGCGGGTCGATGTCGCAGTTGGCCCGTACGCCGGCGCCGACCGCCGCGACCGCCGGGTGCCGGGCGCCGAGGGTCTGCCGGAGTTGCTCGAGGCTCGTGTCGAACAGCGCGCCGGCCTCCGCGTCGCGTCCGAGATCGCGTAGGTCCATGGCGAGGTTCAGCGCGCACACGAGGCTGGTGGGATGCGTGGTACCCAGCACCCGACGGCACTGTTCGAGGGTGTCCGCGTCGAGGGCCCGCGCCGCGGCGGCGTCGCCGAGGTCGTAGTGGTCGCTTGCCAGGTTGATCCGGGCGACCAGCACCAGGGCGTGCGCATCGCCGAGCCGCCTGGTCAGCCGGTCCAGCGCCGCCTCGTCGAGCTCGCGGGCCTGTTCGCTCTCGCCCAGCAGGCGCACCGTCACGGCCAGGTCGACCTGCGCGCCCGCCGCGTGCGGGTGGTGCTCGCCGTACAGCCGGCGCAGCCCGTCCACCGCCACCTCCGCCGCTTCCCGGGCGGCCCGCAGGTCACCGGTCAGCCGCTGGTCGATGGAGAAGGTCAACGTCGCGAGCACGGTGTCCGGATGGTCGTCGCCGTAGCGGGTACGGAACCGGCGGAGCACGTCGCTGGACAGGTCGAGGGCGTCGTGGTGGTGGCCAGCCTTGCGCCTGAAGCTCGCCAGCATGTGGCTCTGCCGCAGGACCTCCGGGTGGTCGTCGTACCTCAGCATCCGGCGGGCCGTGGCCACCACCGTCTCCTGGTTGGCGTGCGCCGCGACGTAGTCACCCAACTCCCGGCGGTCGAGGTTGATGCCGCCGAAGGTGCTCAGGCTGTCCAGGTGGTCGGTGCCGTAGATCTGCACCCGGCGCTGGTAGGACTGCTCGTCGAGCTGGAGTGCCCGGCCGAACAGGCCGGACAACCGCATGCTGACGGCGAGGTTGTGCGCGGCGCGCAGCGTGAACGGCTCCTCCTCACCGAAAT
Source organism: Micromonospora sp. NPDC049004 (assembly GCF_040649315.1). Lineage (NCBI taxonomy): Bacteria > Bacillati > Actinomycetota > Actinomycetes > Micromonosporales > Micromonosporaceae > Micromonospora > Micromonospora sp. NPDC049004. The sequence continues at coordinate 351,188 of NZ_JBEZFG010000003.1, read as the reverse complement.
TCCGCTTCGCCTGCTCGTACACGGCCAGTGAGCGGTCCAGCGCACCGGCGAAGTCGCCGGCGACGCGGTGGTCGGCGGCCACCGCGCCGAGCGCGTCCAACGTCTCCTCCTGGTCCTCGCCGAGGGTCTGCCGGTAGAGCTTGAGGGTCTCGGCGTTCAGGCTGGCCGCAGCGGCGTAATCGCCCACGACGAAGTGCATGAAGCCGAGCCAGCTCGCCATCCGGAGGCTGTCCGGGTCGGCCACGTTGCCGTCGGCCCGCCAGGCCGACCACGCACGCTGGGCCAGGTCCCGGGCGCCGAGATGGTCGCCCCACCGCCAGAGGTACCGGGCCTCGTTGCGCACCATGTCCCGGACGAGTTCGTTCCCGCACCGCTCCGCCCCGGAGGCGACGATGTGCGGGTAGAGCTGCGCGTACCGCGGCCAGTGGTCGGCGTCGTCGGGCTGGTCGGGGTCGTTGCCGGCCAGCAGCATGTGGGCGCCGTGCCGCAGGGCGTCCCGGTCCTGCGGGTCCATCTGATTGATCAGCACCCGTTGGACGAGGCGGTGCATCTGGAAGGAGTTCGTCCGGTGGTCGATGCGCGCCAGCGAGAGCCGGCCGATCGTGCGGATCGCCCGGTTGAGGCGGACCGGGTTGCGGACGAGGAGATCGAGATCGGGATGGATGCGCAGCGCGCGCGGCTTCGACAGGAGCACCTTGCCGATCGGCTCGGGCGCGAAGAACGCGCACATCTGCAGCAGCCGCAGCGCCGGCAGGTCCTGGCCGCGCAGCCAGTTGAGCGACACGTTCCACGCCGCGGCGACGAGCTCCGGATAGTCCTGCTGGGTGCTCTCGTCGTCGAGCAGCGGCCGGTTGGCGTCGAGGAGTTCCAGGTATTCGTCGGCCGGCATCCGCGTCTCCGCGCGCCAGGCCGCCGCCTGCTCGATGGCCAGCGGTAGGTCACCCAGTGCCGCGGCGAGCCGGTCGGCGTCGTTGACAGCCAGGTCGGGCCCGCGACGGCGGAGCAGATCGATGCTCTCCTGCCGTTCGAACACATCGACCGGGAGGCTGTTGGCCACCTCCCGCCACGCACCGTTGCGGGAGGTGACGACGATGCTGCCGGGACCGCCCTTGGGGAAGAACTGTTCGACGCTCTCCGGGTCCTCGGCGTTGTCGAACACGAGCAACCAGTTGGAGTACGGGCGCCCGATGCGCAGTGCCTCCAGGGCCGCAGGTACCGCCGTGTTGGCGGTGGACGGGACCGGCAGCTCCAGGCGTGCCGCCAACTCGACCAGCGCGGACTGGATCTGGGCCGGTCGTTCGGCCGGGATCCACCAGATCAGGTCGAAGTCCTGCTGATGGAGGTAGACGTACTCGATGGCGAGCTGGGACTTGCCCACCCCGCCGGCGCCGTGCAGCGCCTCCGGCAACACGGCGGTGGTGCCGGCGCGCAGCCGCTGGTGCAGGCCGTCGAGCAGCTCCCGCCGCCCGGTGAAGTTGGTGTTTCGCAGCGGCAGGTTGCCGACGATGGCCGGCAGTTGCCCGTCGAGCCATTGCGCGGGCTGCAGGTCGTTGCTCGGCCGGCTGCTCGGGACGATGCCCCGCGCGGCGTCCAGCGTGAGGTGGGGCGCGCTACCGAACGAGCCCCCCTGGTCCGGCGAGTTCACTCTGTCAGACATTCCGGACTCCATGGTCCTGTGGGCGATAACGGAAGGCGGCTGCAGTACTCGACGTACCTGCCGTGGGATGGGAGAGCCGAGCGACTCACCCAGCCGTGCGGCTGCGACGAGGTTCGGCCCACCCAACGAGAGGTGAACAGCCAGTTCGACCCGCAGGTAGGGCTCGGCGACCGGAGTGACGCGGTCGTACGACGCGTTCCGCGGGTCCTTCACGCGGAGGGCGAGGTTGCGCACCGCCTCCACGTCGTGTGCGAGTTCGTACTCGACGAGGTGCTGGACCTCGATCGTGCGGTCGCGGTATCCGAGCGTGAGGAGCCGCTCGCGTGCACCGTGCACGAACTCGTACCTGATGCTGGTGTCGCCGCTGGCCGCTGCCGTGCGCGGAACCGGGCGTACCAGGTCGCTCGTCAGCACCTCGGTCACCTGCTCCGGCCCGGAGCGGACCGTGGTGCGCGCCACGGCGCGGATCATCCGGACATTGAGCGGTGCGGCCGCCAGCCGTGTCGCCAGCGTGAACGAGGCGGGCGACACGGTGGCCCGGAACCGGGCGACGAGATCGTGAGCGGTCAGTGACCGGCCCGGTCGGCGGGCTGTCGGCTCGTCGGACGGCAGGAGCAGCGCGGGTGTCCGCAGCTCGCCCGCCGACGGTTCGGCCAGTAGTCGGCTCCACCGCTGCAACCAGTCCATGCCACGTTCGATGACCGGCACGGCCGTCGGCTGGGCGTCGTCCCGATCGTCGGGGGCGCGCAGATCCGGGCCGGTGAGCCGCCAGGGCGACCGGGCGGTCGCCGATCCCGCGCCGTCGAGGCGCCACGCCACCTCGGTCGTTTCCATGCCCCGCTCGCGCCAGCGCTGCTGCGGCAGCAGATTGACCACGGCGACGGGCACGCTGCCGGCCCACGCGGCCAGCACGGGATGGACCAGTCCGGTTCGCCAGGCGTCCGACCCGCCGTGCGTCACCAGGAAGATGACCCGCTCGCCGGCGGAGTCGACCAGGCTGGCGGGCGGGGCCTTGCCCGCCCCCGACTCGCCGGCCACCCACACCGCGCCGTCGTCGACCGTCAGGCGCATCACCTCGACCGACGTGAAGGCGCGCTGGGCCCGCAGCACCGCGACGAACGTCGAGACCTCGTCGGCCCAGAACTCCATCACCGGATCGTGGTCGACGACCACGACGAGCTCGCGCCCGCCGCGTGCCGGAACGAGCCCGAGGGCCTCGGCCTGCCGACCCCCCGCGGTGGCGGTCGCCGAGGCCGGCCGGCTCATCGCGTACCCGCCGAGGTGGAGGTGAGCCGCGCCGATCGCTGGCGGCGGGCCCCGTCGGCGGCACACCACGTCCGGTGGTCGGTGCCGCTCATGCCAAAACCTTTCGCCTGCCGTCGTCGGTGGCGGCCGTGCCCCCTGGCTGCCGGTCCGGGTCGTCGAACAAAATCACCAAGCCGTGTCCCATGTGCGGGCCGAGCACGTCGGGGTCCTCACTCCACGCGAGCTGCCGCAGGCGCGCGGCATGACGCGGAAGCTCGACCACCCCTCGGCCGGACACGTGATCGCCGATCATCGACGCGACAGTCTCGCACAGGTCCTTTGTGGATGGTGCGTTCCGGTGCCAGACGATTGCCGGAACTCCGGACCGCAACCCGACGAGCAGTTGCCGCTCACCGTCGCTGTTCGCGGTCGGGGTTTCGCTGAGCACCAGCACCGCGACGCTGCTCTTGCTGTTGAGGGCCGCCTGGAGCTGGACGTCGACCTGGTGCCGCGACGCGCAGTGGATCAGCTGCCGGTCGCCGTCACTTCCGGATAGGGCCTGCCACCGGTTGCGCCAGACCCGGTGCCAGTGGCCGGCGCGGATGCGGTCCAGGCTCCTGATCACCAGCGGATATTCCGTCGTCAGCGGGCTGGGCAGCGGTGACTGGAGTTCCTTGCGCCAGGTGTCGACCGGCTCGTTGATCAGCTGCCAGGGCAGCACGAACTCAATGGTCACCGCACCGCTCTGATCCGCCCACCGGCGTTCGGTCTCGTTAATGACCTGGTCGACGGCCGCCTCGAGCTCCCCGTACCAGACGCGCCGGTCCTCGCCGCGAATCGGCTGCCACACCGGGGACGACCACTGATACCAGTGCGACATGATGTAGCTGTCGTCGTCGCCGCCGTACTTCTCGAACTGGATGACCAGATAGGCGGTGCCGACGGGCGCGGGAAGCTCCGGCTGGGACGCCTCGATCTGTTCGGTGGCCCCCCAGTCCCGGGCCAATTGCGTGACCAGGTCGCGCATCCGCTCCTGAACCGCCTCCGGTACGGCAGGTGTCACCCTGTCCAGCAGCGCCAGCCACGGCGGCACCGAGGCGTGCGAGTTCGCCGACGCGAGGTGGGTGAGGAGATCCCACGCCGTCCGGCACCAGGGCGGGGGAGGGGTCGCGCGGGTCTCGGCGACGAACCGCCGCAGCTCCCCGGTCACGTCGACGGCCGACAGCGCGTCGCGCAGCCAGGGGACGTCGTGGTCGATGAACAGCTCGACCGTGTGCCACTCGTCGGCCAGGCGCAGCAGCGTGATGGTGTGCTCACTGCCTGGTTCGAGTAGCTCCATGCAGTCGACGAGGCGGCGCAGCCAGCCCGGGCGATCCACGCACACCGTCACGAGCTCGACGATCTGGGGTCGCAGCAGGCTCAGCTCCCGGTAGCCCAGCGCGCCGGCCAACGCGTGGTTCAGTTCCTGGAGCAGCAACTGCCGGCTGCCCGGGTCACGGATGATCGAGGACGTCTCCATGACTGTCGCGATCTGCCCGACGAGCCGGCGGCGTTCGTCCACGACGGCCGGTGAGTAGCGCCGCGAGGCCTCCCGGGCGGGCCTCATGTCACCGCTCACTGGCGGGGACTCGGCGGGCCATCCCGGCCAGCGCCATCAGGAGGGCTCCGACCGGAACGGGTCGAGCATCCCCAGCGCCTCGACGACGTCGGCGGCCTCGCCGGTCACCTCCACGCGCCGCCGCTGGACGCCGTCGTCCACGACGGCGCGGACGGTGACCTGCCCGGTGCGCCGGCGCAGCAGCGACAGCAGGGCATACCACCCCGCGGAGGAGCCCACCCCGGCGACGATCTGGAGCAGAGTGTCGGTTACCGGACCACGCGACGCGACGAACTCGCATTCCGCGGCGGGATGCCAGGTCTCGGCCACCAGACCCGCGGCCGCCAGCTCCCGCATCAGCGTCGGGGTCGAGTTGGGGTAGACCGGGACGCCGTCGTCCTCGCCGAGCGGCAGAAAGGTCACGTCGGCACCGGCTCTCGGGCCCAGATCACGGTGGCGGTCCGTGACGACAATCGAGACCTTTGGTGACATGGGCCTATGGTATTAGTCGAGGCCGGAACCGTGTGATCGACGAAGTGTCGCCAACTTGACAGATCTCGATGCTTCCCGGCCTTGACCTGCGGCGTCGTCCACTCTGTGGCCTCCGGCCGGGCCGGCCTCCACAGGCGCTCACGCGGTCCCGGTCGAAGCGTGGCGGGCACGGAAGCGGGCGCGGTACGCCTGGGGCGATACCCCCAGCTCGCGCCGGAAGGTGTGCCGAAGGTTGGCGGTCGAGCCGATCCCGGTCCGCGTGGCGACTCGACCGTCCGCCCTCGCGCCCGGCGGCGCCGTGGCGGGCCGCTGGGCCGGGGTTAACGCAGGTCGTGCCGGGCGGCCTCACCAACGGGCTCGGACGGGCTGGCCACCCCGGCCACCGCGGCGAGGCGCATGCTGGCCTCGTCCCTGGTGCCGGGCGCCGCGGTGAGGATCACGATCTTCAGCTCGGCGTCGCCGTCGGTCAGAACGTCGCAGTCGACAGTGACGGCACCGACCGACGGGTGCTTGACGATCTTGCGGTCCTCGCGGTGTGCGGCGACCGTCCCGGCGGCCCACAACTCGGCGAACCGATCGTTGCCCTCGGTGAGGTCGCGGATGAGCTTCGCGAGACGTCTGTCGTGTGGAAACCGGCCGGTGGCACGCCGGAGGTCGGAGACGACTGCGGCGCTCGTGGCGTCGGCGTCCAGTGAGATCACCGGCCAGCGCGACATGGCCGGCCCGTCGGAGGTCACCGGGAAGGTGTCGCGGGCGAAGTTGCGCAGGCCCGGCGGGGACGCCGACGGATCCCCCAGCAGCGCGGCCCAGCTCCGGTTCCACCAGATCACCTGCCAGTCGGCGGCGAAGACGGCGACGGCGGCGTCACCGAGGCGACCGACCACCCGCTGCACACCCGGCGGGATGTGGTCGGAGATCTGGTCCGCCGCCGGGGGAGCGAGGTGAGCCAACCGGAACAGGTGGTCGCGCTCGGCGGTGGTCAGCTGGAGGGCGCGGGCGAGCGCGGCGGTGACCTGCGCCGAGGGTGTGGTCGCCCGGCCCTGCTCCAGTCGCACGATGTAGTCGACCGAGACGCCGGCCAGCTCGGCCAGTTCCTCCCGTCGCAGTCCGGCGGCCCGGCGCCCACGGCCGGCGGGCAGACCCGTGGTGGCCGGCGACAGGCGGTCACGCCAGGCGCGGATCGTCGCCCCCAGCCCCGCGGCCTGCGTCATCACGTCTCGATTGTCACGCACACCCTGGCCATGAGGGTGGTATCGCTTGTCCTACCGTTGTGACGTCTCTGGCACGGCGATGCGCCACGGCAAACGATGGACCGCATGACGATCACCTTCATCACCGGAGCCAACAAGGGCCTCGGCCGCGAGACAGCCCGCCGCCTCATCGGCCTGGGTCACACCGTTCTCGTCGGGGCGCGTGACCCCGAGGCCGGCGCCGCGACGGCCGACACCCTCGGCGCGCGGTTCGTGCAGATCGACGTCACCGACGACGAATCCGTCGCCGCTGCCGCCGCCGATGTCGAGAGGCACGAGGGCCACATCGACGTACTGGTCAACAACGCCGGCGTCCACGGGCCGTTCGGCGACCCGAGCCACCTGACCGGCGACGTCCTGCTCGACGTCCTCAACGTCAACCTCGTCGGCGTGGTGCGGACGACCACCGCCTTCCTGCCGCTGCTGCGCCGCTCGACCGACCCCGTGATCATCAACGTGAGCAGCGCGATGGGCTCCCTGTTGGCCACGCACGACCCGTCGCGGGCCGAGTCGGGCGTCATCGCCCCGGTCTACACCTCGTCGAAGGCGGCGCTGACCATGCTGACCACCCAGTACGCCAAGGCGCTGACAGACGTGCGCATCAACGCCGCCGACCCCGGTTACACCGCCACGGACCTCAACGGCCACAGCGGGCCACAGACCGTCACCGAGGGCACGGACGCCATCGTCATCCTCGCCACGGAGGGGCCCGGCCATCGCTCGGGCCGCTTCGTCGACCGTCACGGTGAGATCGCATGGTCCTGATGACGAACGGTTAGCCTGCCTGCTGTGGCCCGCCCGCCCGGCCTGGCGGTACTGGTCCTGGCCGCCGTGGTGCTCGGCCTCGTCGGCGGGGCCGACACGCTGGTCAGCCACCTGCGCGATGTCGATGAGCCGCCGTCACCGGCGTGACGGGGCTCAGGGTTGCTCGGTGGAAGACCTGAGGTGGAAACCGGGGCCGCACCGGGGCTGCGCCCGGAGGTCAGCCGTGTGCCCTCCACCTGACGATGGCTGCCATGAGACGCGCCGCATTCTTCGTCATCGCCGGGCCGGCCTGCATCGTGGGTTACGGGCTCGTACGCCTGTGGGGAAAGTCCGACGGGACGTACGGCCCGGGGTTCGACTGGCAGGCGGCGCACCTGATCGGCCTTGCGGGCATGGTGTGCTTCGTGCCGGTGGTCCTGGCCCTGGCCGGCCTGCTGCGCCGCAGCCCGTGGCGCACGACGGTGGTGGCTGTCACGCTGGTCGGGCTCGCCGCCACGATGGTGCAGTTCGGGGCGGACATCGTCGAAGGGCTGCTGGCCGCCGACCGGGCGGAGATGTCGGCGCTCGGGGCGGACTTCAAGGACGTCCCCGGTGTCGAGGTGGTCTTCTACGACGTCGTACCGCAGCTGTTCTTCCTCGGTCTGGTCGTCCTGGCGGGCCTGCTCGCCGCCCGCGGGCGGCTGCCGTGGTGGAGCGTCGCCGTGCTGCTCGTGGGCATCGTCCTGCCGGCCGTCACGCTCGACCTGCTGCCCCTGGGCGGGCTGTGCATGCTGGTGGCGCTCGCGCCGGCGCTGCCGGCGCTGCGAGGGTCGCGAGCCGGCGTGGAAACCGTAATCTGATCTTTCCGCTGAGAGTCGCTGTGAGCTGCGGAGATAACGCTCTCACGGATGGTGCGAGAACCCTTGACGCGCCGGGTATCGAGCCGCAACGATGCATGGACACCACCACCCGGCGTGATCGGCGCACGTCGTCCCGCATCCGCGAAAGGACCTACCCGTGCGCAGATCCCTGAGAGCGTGGTTCGGCGCTGCGCTGAGCGCGATCCTCGTGGTGGGCGGCGTCGTCGCCACCCCACCCGCGGCCAGCGCCGCGCCGTTCACCGTGCTGGTCTTCAGCAAGACCGCCGGATTCCGACACGGATCCATCACCCCCGGCATCACCGCGATCCAGCAGCTCGGCGCCGCCAACGGGTTCACCGTCGAGGCCACCGAGGACGCCGCCCAGTTCACCGACGCCAACCTGGACCGGTTCGCGGCGGTGATCTGGCTGTCCACCACCGGCGACGTGCTCAACGCCGCACAGCAGGCGGCGTTCGAGCGCTACATCACCGGCGGCGGCGGGTACGTGGGCGTGCACTCCGCCTCCGACACCGAATACGACTGGCCCTGGTACGGCGGGCTCGTCGGCGCGTACTTCGCCTCGCACCCGGCCGAGCAGACCGCCACCGTCACGGTCGCCGACCAGGCGCACCCGTCCACCCGGGCGCTGCCGCAGCGGTGGAGCCGGTTCGACGAGCTGTACAACTACCGCGCCAACCCCCGGGGCAACGTGCACGTGCTGGCCACCCTGGACGAGAGCACCTACACCGGCGGCAGCATGGGGTACGACCACCCGATCTCCTGGTGCCAGAACTACTCCGGCGGGCGGGCCTGGTACACCGGCCTCGGTCACACCGACGCCTCGTACACCGACACGGCCTTCCGTCAGCACCTGCTCGGCGGCATCCAGACCGCGGCCGGGGCGGTCGACGCCGACTGCGGCCCCACCGTCACCACCAACTTCCAGCAGGTGGAGCTGGCCAAGGGGGCTGCCGAGACCGGCGAGCCGATGAGCCTCACCGTCCTGCCCGACCGGGGCGTGCTGCACACCTCGCGCGACGGCGTGATCCGGCACACCGACGCGGCCGGCAACACCAAGATCGCCGCCACGTTGGCCGTCTACACCGGCGACGAGGAGGGCCTGCAGGGCATCAAGGCCGACCCGAACTTCGCCAGCAACCGCTGGGTGTACGCCTACTACGCGCCCCCATTGAGCACACCCGGCGGTGGCGCCCCGGCCACCGGCACGCCTGCCGACTTCGCCGTCTGGGACGGCGTCAACCGGTTGTCCCGCTTCACCGTGAACGCGGACAACACCATCAACCTGGCCAGCGAGACGCTGATCCTCAACGTGCCCACCAGCCGGGGCATGTGCTGCCACGTCGGCGGCGACATGGACTTCGACGCGGCCGGCAACCTGTACCTGTCCACCGGCGACGACACCAACCCGTTCGACTCGGCCGGGTTCACCCCCATCGACGAGCGGGCCGGTCGTAACCCGGCCTTCGACGCCCAGCGCACGGCGGCGAACAGCAACGACCTGCGCGGCAAGGTGCTGCGCATCAAGCCGGGCGCGGCCGGCGGGTACACCGTCCCGGCCGGCAACATGTTCGCGCCCGGCACCGCGCGGACCCGCCCGGAGATCTACGCGATGGGGTTCCGCAACCCGTTCCGGATGAGCGTGGACAAGGCCACCGGCGTCGTCTACCTCGGTGACTACGGCCCCGACGCGGGCACCGCCGACCCGAACCGGGGGCCGGCGGGCAACGTGGAGTTCGCCCGGATCGACAGGCCCGGTTTCTACGGCTGGCCGTACTGCACCGCCCGCAACGACGCCTACAACGACTACACGTTCCCGTCCGGGCCGTCCGGTCCGAAGTTCGACTGTGCGGGTGGGCCGGTCAACAACTCGCCCAACAACACGGGCATCACCCAGCTGCCGCCGGCCGTCCCGGCCTGGCTGCCGTACGGCGGTTCGGGCTCCCCGCCGGAGTTCACCGGCGGTGGGCTGTCACCGATGGCCGGACCGGTCTACCGGTACGACCCGAACAACACCTCCGCCGTGGCGTTCCCGCAGTACTACGACGGCACCTTCTTCGCCGGTGAGTTCGGCCGCCGCTGGATCAAGAACGTCAAGCTCGACGCGACCGGCCAGCCACTGAAGATCAACCCGTTCCCGTGGACCGGCACGCAGGTCATGGACATGGAATTCGGCCCGGACGGCGCGCTCTACGTGCTCGACTACGGCACCGGCTGGTTCAACGGCGACGCCAACTCGGCGCTCTACCGCATCGAGTACGCCCGCGAGGGCAGGGCGCCCGTCGCGAAGGTCACCGCCACCCCGACCAGCGGCACCGCGCCGCTGACCGTCGCCTTCTCCTCGGCCGGCACCCTCGACCCGGACGGCGACCCGTTCACCTACGCCTGGGACTTCGACAACAACGGCACCACCGACTCGACCGCGCCGAACCCGAGCTTCACGTACACCACCAACGGGACCCGCAGCCCGACCCTGACGGTCCGGGACACCACCGGCAAGACCGCCACCGCGAGCGTGGTCGTCACCGTCGGCAACAGCGCCCCGGTCGTCACCGTCAACACCCCGTTGAACGGGCAGACCTTCACCTTCGGCGACGCGGTGCCGTTCAGCGTCACCGTCACCGACGCACAGGACGGCGCGATCAACTGCGCCCGGGTCAAGGTGAACTACGTCCTCGGTCACGACTCGCACGGCCACCAGCTCGGCAGCGTGCAGGGCTGCACCGGGGTCATCCAGACCTCGGCCGACGGCGAGCACGACACGGCGGCGAACATCTTCGGCATCATCGACGCCGAGTACACGGATCTGGGCGGCGGCGGCCAACCGGCGCTGACCACGCACACCCAGGCCGTGCTGCAACCGCGGGTGCGCCAGGCCGAGCACTTCGGCGACTCCTCGGGTGTCCAGATCGTCGCCGGGGCGGCCGGGCACGGCGGCGCGGCGGTCGGCTACGTCGACAACAACGACTGGATCTCGTTCCGCCCCTACAACCTGACCGGCATCCAGTCGTTCAGCGCACGGGTCGGCGCCCCGGCCGGCGGCGGCGGGACGCTGGAACTGCGCGTCGACTCGCCCACCGGGCCGCTGGTGGGCTCGGCCACTGTCACACCCACCGGCGGGTACGCCAATTTCGCCACGGTCACCGGCGGGGTCACCGCGCCGACCGGCACCCGCACCCTGTACCTGGTCTTCAAGGGTGCCGGGCCGTGGTTCGACATCGACGAGTTCACCCTCTCCACCAGCCCCGGCGGTCCCGGGCCGGACCCGGACCCCGACCCGGACCCCGGCACCAACCTGGCCAAGGGAAAGCCGGCGCGGGCATCCAGCTACGAGGGCGCCTTCGTCGCGGCGAACGCGTTCGACGGCGTGGCCGGCACCCGCTGGGGCAGCGCCTTCGGCGATCCACAGTGGATCGACGTCGACCTGGGTGCCACGTACGCCCTCAGCCGGGTCAAGCTGACCTGGGAGGCGGCGTACGGCAGCGGGTACCAGATCCAGACCTCGACGGACGGGGTCAACTTCACCACGGTCCGGACGGTGACCGGCGGCGACGGCGGGGTGGACGACCTGACCGGGCTCACCGGCTCCGGCAGGTACGTCCGGCTCCTCGGCACCACCCGCGGCACGGCGTGGGGCTACTCGCTCTACGAGTTCGAGGTGTACGGGAGCGCCGGCGGCCCGACCGGCGGCAACCTGCTGCTGAACAAGCCGACGACGACGTCCAGCACCGAGGGGGCCGACGTGACCGGCGCGCAGGCGGTCGACGGCAGTCTCACCACCCGCTGGTCGAGCACGTTCTCCGACCCGCAGTGGATCCGCGTCGACCTCGGCAGCCCGACCGCCATCGGTCGGGTCAAGCTGAGCTGGGAGGCGGCGTACAGCAGCGCGTACCAGATCCAGACCTCGAACGACGGCACCACCTGGACCACGGTGAAGACGGTTACCGGCGCCGACGGTGGCGTGGACGAGCACAGCGGCCTCGGCGCCAACGGCCGTTACCTGCGCATCTACGGCACGGCCCGGGGGACCGGCTACGGCCACTCGCTCTGGGAGGTGGAGGCGTACAGCAGCTGAACCACAGCGACGACGTGGCCGGCACGGCATCCCCTGCCGGCCACGCCCGTCGCTCAGCTGCTGGACTTCGGGTCGGGCTGCTTGTCGAACGCCCACCGGGGGTTCGACAAGCAGCCCGGTGCACGGCGCGGGGCCCGCTAGTCGTCGGCGACGGCCACCGGCTCGGCGCCGATGCACCGGACCTTCAACTCGTGCCTGCCGGCCGCACCCTCGAACGTGACCTCGACGTCGTCGTCCGGGCCCCGGTCCACCTCGTGCACCCGATAGCCCTGTGCGGGCGCCCAGGAGACGAGGCGTACGCCGGCGGGGCCGCACTCGGCCACGGCCGTGCCGCCGCCGGTGGCGAAACTGCGGCGGACCCCGGGGTTCGGTGACGCGGCGCTCGCGGTGCCGGGGCCGGGTGACGCGGTGCCGGGTGCGGCCGGGCCGGTGCCCGTGCTGCCGGTGGGCACCGGCTCCGGCGAGGCGAGCGCCCGTTCGATCTCCGCCTCGCTGCGTATCCCGCCCGGGGTGCCGGTGATGCTCTCGCCGACCAGCCGGATCGCGCCCAGCCCGATCACTGTTGCCACGGCGACCGTGGCGACCCATCCGGCGGCGACGAGGACAGAACGACGGCTCATGCCACCGACTATCCCCGATCGGTGGTTGTCGGCAGCACATCCGGAGGCTAAGGCACGGTTAACGTGCGTCCCGCCGGCACCGGCAGCGGCTAGCCTGCCTGCTGTGGCCCGCCTGCTGCTCATCGAGGACGACCTGACGATCCGTACGCCGCTGATTCGGGCACTGCGGGAACGCGGCCATGCGGTGGCCGCGGCCTCGACCGCGATGGCCGGGCTGCGCGACGCGCTGGAGGACCGACCCGACCTGGTCGTGCTCGACCTGGGCCTGCCCGACCTGGACGGACGCGAGCTGCTGCGGATGCTGCGCGCGGTCAGCTCGGTGCCGGTCATCGTCGCCACCGCCCGCGACGACGAGACCGAGATCGTCCGGGTCCTCGACGCGGGCGCCGACGACTACGTGGTCAAGCCGTTCACCGCCGCGCAGCTCGACGCCCGCGCCCGAGCGGTGCTGCGACGAGGCCCCACCAGCGCCGACCCGCAGGACCCGTCCCTCGTCGTGGGCGGGCTGCGTATCGACCCCCGGTCCCGGCAGGTCACCCTGGACGGCACGCCGGTGGAGCTGACGCCGCGCGAGTTCGACCTGCTGCACCACCTGGCCGGCCGGCCCGGCCAGGTGGTCACCAAACGCGAGCTGCTCACCCAGGTCTGGCAGATCCCGTACGGCGGCGCCGACAAGACTGTCGACGTGCACCTGTCCTGGCTGCGCCGCAAGCTGGGGGAGAGCGCCCAACAGCCCCGCTACCTGCACACCGTGCGCGGCGTCGGAGTGCGACTGGAGGCGCCGTGAGGGCGCGGCTCGCGCTGCTGGTCGCGGCGGTCAGCGTGCTCACGCTCGTCGCCTTCCTGGTGCCGCTGGCGCTGCTGGTCCGCACCGTCGCCCAGGACCGGGCCACCGTGCGGGCCACCGCCGACGCGCAGAGCCTCGTGCCGGTGGTCGGCACCGCCGACGCGTCGACCATCCGGCTCACCGTCGAGCAGCTCGCCGCGGAGTCCGGTCGACAGGTGAGCGTCTTCCTGCCCGACGGCACGGTGCTCGGCGCCCAGGCACCCCGTACGCCCGCGGTGGCGCTGGCGGCGCGCGGCCAGAGCCTCACCGGGGAGTCGGCGGCCGGCCGGGAGGTGGTCATCGCCGTGCAGGGCCGGGCGGACGGCACCGGCGTGATCCGCATCGTGGTGCCGCGGCAGGAGTTGACCGCCGGGGTGACCCGGGCCTGGCTGGTGCTGGCGCTGCTGGGTGTGGTGCTGGTGCTGATCGGGTTGGCGGTCGCTGATCGGCTGGCGCGCAGGCTGGTGCGGCCGATCAGCGACCTCTCCGCCGTGTCGCACCGGCTGGCGAACGCCGAGCTGGACGCCCGGGTCACGCCCGCCGGCCCGGCGGAGCTGCGTGAGGTGGCCGGTGCTCTCAACCACCTGGCGGCCCGGATCCAGGTTCTCCTGGTGCAGGAGCGCGAGCAGGTCGCCGACCTGTCGCACCGACTGCGGACGCCGCTGACGGCGCTGCGGCTGGAGGCGGAGTCGCTGCGTGACCCGGACGACGCGGCCCGGATCGCCGCCGCCGCCGACGGGCTCGAACGGGCGGTCACCGGTCTGATCCAGCAGGCCCGCTGGCGTCGCGTGCCGACGACGGGGACGGCCGCGTCGGATGCCGCGGCGATCGTCGCGGACCGGGTGGCGTTCTGGTCGGTGCTGGCCGAGGACACCGGTCGGGCCGTGCACCTCGACCTGACCCCCGGCCCCCTCACCGTCGGGGTGCCCGCCGACGATCTGACGGCCGCCGTGGACGCCCTGCTCGGCAACGTCTTCGCGCACACCCCCGACGGCACACCCTTCACCGTCCGGCTCGCGCGCGACGACGGCGAGGTGCTGCTCACCGTCGCCGACGAGGGACCGGGCATGCCGTCGGGCGCGGTCCGGCGGGGTGCCAGCGCGGCCGGGTCGACCGGGCTCGGCCTGGACATCGCCCGCCGCGCCGCGCAGGCCGGCGGCGGTCGGCTGGAGCTGCGGTCCGGTCCGCAGGGCGGGGCGCAGGTGCTGCTCCGGCTCGGCCCGCCGACGTCGCGTCGAGAGGCATAGCCGCTGCGGTGCCGGGTAGCTGCCACCCATGGCGCGGTATACGAAACCCGAGCTCAGAGAGCAGATCAAGGAAGAGATCAAGGCGTCCGACAAGGGCGGCCGGCCGGGACAGTGGTCGGCGCGCAAGTCACAGCTGGTCACCCAGGAGTACAAGAAGCGCGGCGGCGGTTTCCTGGGCGAAAAGGACGAGCGGCAGAAAGCGCTCCAGCGCTGGGGCAACGAGAAGTGGCAGACCAAAGAGGGCGACACCCGTGCGCGCAAGGACGGCACGACGAGCCGCTACCTGCCCAAGAAGGCCTGGGACGAGATGTCGGAGAGCCAGAAGCGCGCGACCGACACCAAGAAGCGGGAGGCCTCCCGCACCGGCAGGCAGTACGTCGCCAACACCGGGCCGGCGAAGAAGGCACGTCGGGACGCCACCACCGCCGGCCGGATGTCGGAGATGTCGGTCGCCGAGGCCAGCAAGCTGGTCCGTGGACTCGACACGCGGCAGCTCAGAACGGCCCTGCGCAACGAGCACGCCGGCAAGGACCGCAAGACGCTCGTCCAGCGGCTCGAAGCGGAACTCCACCGACGCGGCTGAGGGACTTAACCCGGCCTTAGGGTCCGGACAGCGCGGTGCTATCGCGATCCGACCGATCCTCGGAGTCGACAACCGAGGAGAGGTGGACACCACGATGAAGCGCACCAATCTGCTTCTGGCGACGGTCGGCGGTTCGGCGGTGCTGGCCGTGGCCGGGATCGCGCTGGGCGTCGCCGCCGCGAACGACACGCGGGGCGGCGACACGGCGCTCGCCGCGGCGACCATCGCGCCGACGGGCACGGACGCGCCGGACGACAGCGCCACCGCTGTCGCGCCGGGAGCCAGCGGCACGCCGTCGGCCGCAACCCCGTCGGGTACGCCGTCGAGCGGCACGCCGTCCGCCGGCACCGCGCCGACGGGCAGCGCGGTCGACGCGCAGCGCGCCGGTGAGATCGCGCTCGCCAGGGCCGGTGGCGGCCAGATCGTCGAGGTCGAGGCCGAGCAGGAGAACGGTCGCCCGGTGTGGAGCGTCGAGATCGTCGCCGGCGGCACCGAGCACGAGGTGGACGTCGACCGGGACAACGGCTCGGTGATCAAGGCCGAGCAGGAGCCGGTCGACGACGACGACAAGGGCGACCGGTCGGACGACAAGGGAGACCAGTCCGACGACGATGACGACGACTCCGGCGACGACGACTGACCAGGACTGGCGACGCCCCGACCGCATCAGTCACAGCGGTCGGGGCGTCGCCGCGTACCGGGCCGGTGCCACCACTGACGCGGATCGTCCGATCGGACGAGATCGCTCACCACGGGCCACCCACTGTGCTCCGGTACCGTTGGCAGACCGTGTGCGAGCCGGGTCGGGGGCCTGGTCGGGTGGTGGAGTGGGTGGTGGCGGTGGGTGCGGTAGGTAAGGTCATCCGGTTCGACGACGCCCGTGGTTACGGGTTCATCGCGCCGTCGAAGGGTGGAGAGGACATCTTCGTCCACGCGAACGACTTCGGCGAGCAGCGGCATCTCGTGCATCCCGGCATGCGCGTCGAGTACGAGGTGGAGTCCGGTGAGCGCGGTCTGAAGGTGGCGTCCCTGCGGATCATCGAGCCGGTCGGGGTCTCCCGGCCGGAACGGGCGCCGACCGTCACACCGAGCCGGACCGGGCTGGCCGGCGAGGACGACGGGATGTGCGACGTCCTGTCGCCGCGCGAGTTCACGTACGAGGTGACGGAGTTGCTGATCGAGCGGGTGCCGACGCTGACCGGGGCCCAGCTCTCCGCGATCCGACAGTCGCTTGTCGACCACGCCAGATCACACGGCTGGGTCGAGAGCTGAGCCGGTGATCCGGCACGGCGGTCAGAGGCCCGCGTGCAGGGTCAGGCTCTGCCGCAGGTGGAGCTTCGGCCGGGAGCCGACGACCGAGCCGACGACCTCGCCCCGACGGAACACCAGCAGCGTCGGCAGCGACATGACCGCGTAGCGGCGCGTGGTCTGCGGGTTGTCGTCGGAGTTGAGCTTGGCGATGGTCATGCGGTCGCCGAACTCCTGCGCCAGCTCGACGAGGCTCTTCTCGATCATCTTGCAGGGCGGGCACCACTCGGCCCAGAAGTCGACCACGACGGGCCGGTCACTGGCCAGCACCAGCTCGGCGAACGTGGCGTCGGTGACGGTGGTCAGGGGGCGGACTGTCGTTTCCTGGGGCATGTCTTCTCCCGGTGCGCGATGGCGTGGGTGAGCTGGGTGCGTAACTGCTGACGGACCGCGGTGAGCCGATCGAGGTAGTCGTCGACCTCGGCGAGCTTGCGCCGCAGTACCAGCACGGAGTCCGGGCAGACATCGCCGGACGCGTTGCCGGCGCGCAGGCAGGCGACGAACGGTCGGACGTCGTCGAGGCCGAAGCCGACGTCGAGCAGCGCCCGGATCTCCCGGACGACCCGCAGCTCCGCCTCGTCGTAGACGCGGTAGCCGTTGGCCGAGCGCTGCGGGCGTACCAACCCGTGCGCCTCGTAGTAGCGCAGCGTCCGGGTGCTCGTGCCGGCCCGTTCAGCCAGCTCGCCGATCAGCATCGAACCTCCTCGCCCAGCCCGTCGTGACCACGCTAAACCTTGTCGTCAGCGTCAAGGCAAGGGTCGTGCCCGGGCACGGCTCAGGGCGCCGCGGTGCGGCGCCCTGAGCGTCGGTGCGTGTGCCGTGGGGGTACTAGCCGATGCGGAACTGCTCGCCGTAGACGGCGAACGTCAGTGGCGTGTTCAGGTTGAAGTTGCCGTTGTTGAGGAACACCCGCTGGGCGGTGTCGACGCGGGAGGTGTCCGAGTGCGCCTCCTCCTTGCGCATCTCGATGACCCGCTCGTCGAGGAACGCGTTGAGCCAGGTCCGCTCGTCGCCACCCTGGGCCGGCGGCTTCGCGCGGGCGAGGGCGCGGCTGCGGATCTGGCGCATCCCCTCGTACCCGTGCATGACCGCCGCGTCGTAGTAGGCGAACTGGCCGAGTGCGCGTACCCCGTCGTTCTTGCCGTCGCGGACCGAGGGGTTGAAGTAGACCCGGTCCCGCTCGGCTTCCTGCGCGGCGCGGAACACCGAGTCGTTGGCTGCGGTGCGCCAGTCGCGGGGGAAGTTGGGGTCGAGGCCGGCGTGCGACGCGGTGCCGTTGACGGCGCGCAGCGCCGGCAGGTAGCCGGCCAGCACGTTGCCCGGCTTGGTGTTGGTGTACGCCTGGACCAGTTCGAGCATGTCTCCGGTGCCGGAGCAGAAGCCGATGATGCCTGCGGTGTAGCCGCGGCCGTCGCCGATGTCCTCGATGTAGGAGAACTGCGCGCGCCAGTCGAGCGAGGAGTTCTCGGCCGCCGAGACGAGCTGCATGGCGACGTCCTTCTTCGCCGGGTCGTCCAGGTTGGTGCCGGCCGGGACCGTGGCGGTCGGCGTGGGGGTGGGGGTGCCGCCGCCGGGAAGGGTCCACTGCTGGTTGGTGGTGCCGCCGCAGGTCCAGATCTGCAGTCGGGCGCCGTTGGCGGTGCTCCGGTCGGTCACGTCGAGGCACTTGCCCGAAGCGGTGTTGATCAGGGCGCCACCGCTGGCGGCGCTCCACTTCTGGGCGCCGGTGCCGTTGCAGTCGTACAGCTGGATCTTGGCGCCGTTGGCGGTCGACGCGGCGGTGACGTCGAGGCACTTGCCGAGCGCGCGGATCGAGCTGTCGCTGTTGCCGACCGTCCACGTCTGGGCCGCGCTGCCGTTGCAGTCGTAGAGCTGCACCGGCGTGCCGTTGGCCGGATTGGCGCCCGCGACGTCGACGCACTTGCCACCGAGGCCGGTGATCGGGCCGGCGGTCGCGGCGCTGGCCGACGGGAGGCCGTAGCCGACCGCGGCGACGCCGGTCAGCAGGGTGCCCACGACGTAGGCGGCTGTTCTCTTGCGCACCATGGTGTTCCTCGGGGAAGGGGCGGCGTGCCGCCGGCCGGTCGGTGCCCGACGCGGCGATCGGCCCCGGCGGGCACCGCGAGCTTCAGGAAACAGTATTAACAGATAGCGGTACGTCGATCAACTGTCGATCGGCGACTATCGGGATCAATCGCGGAAGGCGGTGGCGGCGCCCCGCAGCGCGGAGACGCACGCGAGGACCGCGGGGTGGCCGCCCGCGCCCCTGCGGTAGGCGACGCGCGTGCGGCGGCGCATGGCCAGCGGCAGCAGCCGGACCTGCGGGGAGGGCTGCGCGATGGCGAGCTGCGGAATGAGGGCGACGCCCTGACCGGCGGCCACGAGAGCGAGCGTTGCGGTGAAATCGTCGGCGTGATGCCGCACCGCCGGCGTGAAGCCGGCCAACTGGCAGGCGTGCAGGGCTACCGAGTGGCAGAGCGTGCCGGGACTGCCGAGGATCCACTGCGCGTCGCGAGCCGCGCTGATCGGCTCGGCGGCGGTGTCGTCGGCGGTGGTGCGGGGCACGGCGAGGAAGACCGTCTCCTGCAGCAGCGCGATCGAGTCCACCGTCGGATCGGGCGGGGTCGGCGCGATGTCGTAGTCGTGCAGCAGCGCGACGTCGAGCCGTCGGCTCCGCAGGGCGGCCGGCATGTCGACCGGGTCCAGCTCACTGATCATGAGATCGAGCGCGGGATGCTCGCGGGCCAGCGTGGCCAGGGCTGCCGGCAGCAGGGTGCGTACGGCGCTGGGGAAGGCCCCGATGCGTACGCTCGCGCGCAGACCGGTTCGGGCGGCCGCCACTGTCGCGTCGGCGGCCTCCAGTGCGGCGAGGATGACCTCGGTGTGCTGCACGAGCGCGGTGGCGGTCGACGTGAGGCTGACCCGGCGTCCGGTGCGCTCCAGCAACCGGGTGCCCGCCTCCCGTTGCAGGGCGGCCAGCTGCTGCGAGACGGCCGACGGCGTGTAGGCGTGGGCCTGGGCGACCGCGGCGATGGTGCCGAGGCGGCCCAGGTCCCGCAGCAGGACCAGGCGGCGGACATCAAGCATCAGCTCAGCTTACGGATAGGTGGAGCAATCGGAACTGGACCTTCCTGGTCGGTCGGCCGAGAGTGGAGGCATGACCCTGACCGGCCTGTACGTTCCGCTCATCACCCCGTTCGATCTCGCGGGAGGCGTCGCCATCGACGCCCTGGCGGCCCTCGCGAATGACGCCCTGGACGCCGGCGCGGCCGGCGTGGTCGCTCTCGGCACGACGGGAGAGCCGGCCGCCCTCAGCGACGACGAGCGCGGCTCGGTGCTCGACGTCCTGTCCGCGGTCTGCCGTGCCCGCCGCGCGCACCTGCTCGTCGGCGCCAACACCGTCGAGGCGTTGCGCGCCCTGTCCGACCGGGCCGAGGTGACGGCGGCGCTCAGCCTGGTGCCCCCGTTCCTGCGGCCGGGCGGCGCGGGAGTGCACGCCCACTTCGCCCACCTCGCCCAGGCCAGCCCGGTGCCGCTGGTCGTCTACCACGTCCCGTACCGCACGGGGCAGCAGCTCAGCCCGGACGACCTTCGGCAACTCGCCAGCCTGCCCGGCGTCATCGGCATCAAGTACGCCACCGGAGGGATCGACGGGGACACCGTCGACTTCCTCGCCGACATCCGGCCCGGTTTCGCCGTGCTCGGTGGCGAGGACCCGCTCATCTCGCCGCTGCTCGCCCTCGGCGCGCACGGCGCCATCGTGGCCTCGGCCCAGGTCGCCCCCGCGGACTTCGTCCAACTGGTCGCGCACTGGCAGGCCGGGGACCTCGTGCGGGGGCGGGCGCTCGGCCATCGGCTCGCCGGCCTGTCCGCGGCGCTGTTCGCCGAACCCAACCCGACAGTGATCAAGTCGGTGCTCCACGCGCAGGGTCGCATCCCGACGGCCGGCGTACGGCTGCCGCTGGTGCCCGCCGGTCCGGACGCCGCCCGGCGGGCGCTCCGGCACCTGGACGAGCTGACGAGCACGTCGAGGTGACCGGACGGCGCCCGCCGGGCCGCGTCCGCGCGGTCAGTGCTCCCGGTAGGTGGCCCGGTCGAAGTCGGCGTACACCCCGTCGCCGCCCAGATCCTGCACCCACAGGCCGACGAACGCCCCGGTGAAGCCCCACGCCGCCGGCTCCCCGTCGATGATCAGAGCGGCGTGCTCGTCGGACAGGATCGTCGCGTCCAGATCGACCGGCAGCCGCTGCCAGCCCGCGCCGAGGTCGTAGTCGAAGCGCACCACGGGCCCGTCGAACACCGCCCGCAGACCGACCCGGTCGACGCCGCTGGCATCGACGGTCAGCTCGGGGTACGGGGTGCGCCGCCCGTTGTCGGAGCTGAGCAGCTCCAGCACCGTACGGCCGTCGTCGGCGCGGGTCAGGTAGAGGTGATGCCAGTTGAGGGTGTTGTAGTACGCGGTGATCCCGGCGAGCTGACGGTGGTCGACCGGGTCGAACTCGACGACTGTCTCCAGCGAGCAGTGCGTCGCCCCGACGCGTCGCGCGACCAGGCTCGGCGCCTGCCGACCCACCGGTGACTGTCCACCGTGCACCCGCAGGTGCGAGGGGCGCGACGTCAGGTCGATCCAGTCCGCGCTGGCCGGCCGGCGCAGCGTCGACCAGCAGGAAGCCAGCTCGGCGGCCTCGAAGTCGTCGGTGGCCGGCTCCGTGGGCCACGGGTGCGGGGACAGGTCGGGCCCGGCGACCTCCTCGGCGGGGACCCCGCCGGGAATCCGGGGCCAACCGCCCGAGGGCCACTCGACCCGCTGGATCGCCGTCTCCCGGCCGAGCACGCAGTTGCCCAGCGGTGAGTAGGGGCGGCCGACCAGGTGGGCCAGGTACCACCCGCCGTCCGGGGTCTGGACCAGGCTGCCGTGACCGGCCTTCTGCAACGGCAGGTCCGGCCGACCGACAGAGGTGAGCAACGGACCGTCCGGGTCCACCTCGTACGGACCGAACAACTCCCGCGAGCGCGCCACGGTGACCTGGTGCTCCCAGCTCGTGCCGCCCTCGGCGGTGATCAGCCAGTACCAGCCGTCGTGGCGGTACAGGTGCGGGCCCTCGGTGACCCCGACCGGCGTGCCGGTGAACAGGATGCGGGGCCGGCCGACGAGACGACGCGCCGCCCGGTCGTACTGCTGGATCTCGATGCCGCCGAAGCGGTCGCGGCCAGGACGCCAGTCGGCGCTCATGCTCAGCAGCCAGCTGGTGCCGTCGTCGTCGTGGAACAGGGCGGCGTCGAAGCCGCGCCCGTGCAGTTTCACCGGATCCGACCAGGGGCCGGCGATGTCGGGTGCGGTGATCAGGAAGTTCTGCGGATCCCAGTAACCGCTGGCGAAGCTGGCCACGTCGCTGTAGACGAGGTGGAACTCCCCATCGTGGTACGTCAGGTCGGGCGCCCACACACCGTTGGAGTCGCCGCAGCCCCGAAGGTCGAGCAGGCGGCGGTCGGTGATGATCCCGCCCAACGGGCGCCAGTTCACGAGGTCGCGCGAGTGGTGCACGCGGACCCCCGGATACCACTCGAAGGTCGAGGTGGCCAGGTAGAAGTCATCGCCGACGCGCAGGATCGACGGATCCGGGTGGAACCCGGCGAGGACGGGGTTGCGGATCGACCAGGCAGCGGTCGCCACGTCAGCGGTGTCGGTCGACACGGGGGCTCCTCTGTGCGGCTATGAAACTTCCGGAAACTTGCAGGGACCAGATCACTGGAAGCCCCTCGTACGGTAGCCGGTCTTATCGCGATAGGACAGGGGTCTTGACCGCTGGGGGAACTGCTCGTAGCGTCCCGGCCATCGATCGGTAATACCGACGAAGCAATGAAAGTTCCGGAGATCCAGGTTCGAACCCTTGCCGGCTCGGCCGGCGTCCGAGCACCCCGTGAGTCCCCGAAGGGATGGATCATGACAGCGCACCTTTCCCGCCGATCGCTGCTCGGCCTCGCCGGCGCCGGCGCCGGCGCCTACCTGCTGAGCGCCTGCAGTGGCGACGAGAAGTCCAGCGACCCGAACGCCCCGCAGACCATCAACTGGTGGCACATCCAGAACACCGAGCCGATGCTGCCGGTGTGGGCCGCGATGGCCAACGAGTACAAGACCGCGCACAGCAACGTCACGTTCACCATCCAGCCGCTGGAGAACGAGGCGTTCAAGGCCAAGCTGACCACCGCCACCCAGGCCGGCGACCCGCCGGACCTCTTCCAGTCCTGGGGCGGCGGCGTGCTCAAGCAGCAGGTCGACGCGGGCCTGGTCAAGGACCTCACCGACGACGTGAAGGACCTGGTCGGCGGCATCCTGCCCGCCGCCATGCAGCCGTACACGATCGACGGCAAGATCTACGGCATCCCGTTCGACATCGGCATGGTCGGGTTCTGGTACAACAAGGACCACTTCGCCCGTGCCGGCATCACCGAGCCGCCCGCCACCTGGGCCGCCCTGCTCGACGCGGTACGCAAGCTCAAGACCGCAGGCATCACCCCGGTCGCCCTGGCCGGCAAGGACAAGTGGCCGGCGCACTTCTACTGGTCCTACCTCGCCATGCGTATCGGCGGCGTCGGCGCGCTGCAGAAGGCCGTCGACGACAAGAACTTCGACACCCCCGACCTCGCCGCCGCTGGTGAGCGACTCAAGGAACTCGTCGACCTCCAGCCGTTCCAGAAGGGCTTCCTCGGTGCCGAGTTCGGCTCGCCCGACGGGCAGGCCGCCACCATGGGCAACGGCAAGGCCGGCATGGAGCTGATGGGGCAGTGGGCGCCGGCGGTCCAGGCGTCCAGCTCCACCAGCAAGAAGGGTCTCGGCGACAAGCTGGGCTTCTTCCCGTTCCCCGCCGTCGACGGCGGCAAGGGCACCGCCACCGAGGTCTTCGGCGGTGGCAACGGCTTCGCCGTCGGCAAGGACGCGCCGGCCGCCACCATCGACTTTTTGAAGTTCCTGCTGAGCGCCGACAACCAGCGTCGTTCCGCGAAGACCGGCGCGGTGCTGCCCACGGTGAAGGAGGCCACCGACGCCATCAGCGACCCCAACAACAAGGTCGTCGCGGAGACCCTGGCCAAGAACACCGGCTTCCAGCTCTACCTCGACCAGGCGTACGCGCCCGCGCTCGGGCAGCAGATCAACGACAGCGTCGCTGAGATCATCGCCGGCAAGAAGGCGCCCGCGGCGATCCTCAAGGACATCACGCAGGTGGCCAAGACCGTCTGACCGTGACCCCGTATCCATCCCTAGCCGGCGATAGAACCCGAGTGGAGCAGGCATGACCAGGCCATCGACCGTGTCGGACACGAGGCGCGGCGACACGGCGACCGATCCGCCGGCACCGGGGCCGGGCACCACGCGACAGCGTGGCCGCCAGCCCCGGCCGGGGCGGGGGGGCGTCCTCGCCGTCTTCCTGGCGCCCGCCCTGGCGCTGTTCCTGCTGCTGGTGGTCGCGCCCATCCTGGTGGCCGGCTACGCCAGCCTCTACAAGTGGAACGGCTTCGGGCTGCCCGAGAACTTCGTCGGGCTGGACAACTACACCCGTGCCTTCGGCGATCCGACCTTCCGGGGTGACCTGTGGCGCGGCCTCGTGCTCGTGCTGCTGTCCCTCGCCGTGCAGCTGCCCGCGGCGCTGGCCCTGGCCATGCTCCTCAACCAGCCGCTGCGCGGCCGGGCCGTGTACCGGCTGATCTTCTTCGCCCCGTACGTGCTCTCCGAGGTCACCACTGCCGTCCTGTTCACCCTGGTGTTCTCGCCGAACCGGGGCCTGGGCGAGTCGGTCTCCCGCTGGCTGGGCGCCGACGCGGGCGCCGTCTTCGCCGACCCGGACACCGTGCTGTTCGCCGTCTTCCTGGTGGTGTCCTGGAAGTACTTCGGCCTCTACATGATGCTCTTCCTGGCAGCCCGTCAGGGCATCCCGAAGGAGCTGTCCGAGGCCGCGGTCACCGACGGCGCCACCGCCTGGCAGGCGTTCCGGCACGTCACCCTGCCCCTGCTCGGCCCGACGATCCGCATCAGCATCTTCCTGTCGGTCATCGGCACCATCCAACTGTTCGACATGGTGTGGGTGCTGACCGGCGGTGGCCCGATCCACACCTCGGAGACCATGGCCGTCACGATGTACCAGTACGGCTTCCGCCGCTTCGAGGTCGGCTACGCCAGCGCGATCAGCATCGTCATGTTCCTGCTGAGCCTCGTCTTCGCCCTGTTCTACCAGCGCATCGTCCTGCGTCGGGACACCGCGGGCGCGATCACCAACCAGGGAGGCCAGCGATGACCGCCACCACCAGCAGCGCCCAGCGGACCCGCAGCCTCGTCCTGCACCTCATCTGCATCGGCGTCGGCGCGCTCATCGTCGTGCCGGTCTGGTTCGGTGTGATCGGCGGCTTCAAGGACAACGGCCAGTTGTCGACCAACCCACTGGGCCTGCCCGACCCGTGGGTGCCGGAGAACTACACCGACCTCTTCGCCTCCGGTGTGTTCTGGCGGCAGCTCGGCAACAGCCTGCTCATCGCCGTCAGCAGCACGTTCATCGTGGTCGCCGCGGCGGCGATGGCGGCGTTCGTCTTCGCCCGCTACGCCTTCCGGGGCCGTGAGTTTCTGGTCACCCTGTTCGCGATCGGCCTGATGTTCCCGTTCGCGGTGGCGATCCTGCCGCTGTTCGTCCTGCTCCGGGGCTTGGGCCTGCTGGACAACCCACTCGGTGTCATCCTGCCCCAGGCCGCGTTCGGGCTGCCGATCACCATCATCATCCTGCGCCAGTTCTTCCGGACCATCCCCGCCGAGGTGGAGGAGGCAGCCGTCCTCGACGGCTGCAGCTCCTTCGGGTTCTTCTGGCGGGTCCTGCTGCCGATGGCCCGTCCCGCCCTGGCCACCGTCTCGGTGCTGGCCGTCGTGACGAGCTGGAACAACTTCATGCTCCCGCTTGTCGTCTTCAGCGACCAGAGTTGGTGGACGCTCCCCGTCGGGGTCCAGGCGTTCCAGGGCCAGTACGCCGACGACACCGCCCGGGTGCTCGCCTACGTCGTCCTGTCCATGATTCCCGCCCTGGGCTTCTACGCCGTGGCCGAACGCCAACTCATCGGCGGCCTGACCGGCAGTGTCAAGGGGTGACGACACCGGATCGTCAACCCACCTGAAGCGTCCCGCCAGACAAAGGAGCGGACCGTGGGCTCCGACAACGGCCGAAACGTCACCATCGCGATGATCGCGCGGCTGGCCGGTGTGTCAGTGCCCACGGTCTCCCGGGTCATCAACGGTCGCTCCGACGTCGCTCCCGAGACCCGGGAGCGCGTCGAGCGGCTGCTCAACCACCATGGTTACCGCCGGCGCACCCAGGCCCGGCGGACCGAGGCCGCGCTGATCGACCTGGTCTTCAACGACCTGGACAGCCCGTGGGCCGTGGAGATCATTCGCGGGGTGGAGGACGTCGCCCGGGCCAGTGGCGTCGGGACCGTCGTCTCCGCCATCCACTGGCGGATCTCGTCGGCCAAGCAGTGGCTGGACAACATGCGTACCCGCTCCACCGAGGGCGTCATCTTCGTGACCTCGATGGTGAACCCACCTCTGCAGGCGGAGCTGCGCCGGCTGCACCTGCCGGTGGTCATCATCGACCCCGCCGGTGTCGACCCGCAGGAGTCGCCCACCATCGGCGCCACCAACTGGGCGGGCAGCCTGAGCGCCAACCAGTACCTGCTCGGCCTCGGGCACCGCCGCATCGGCTTCATCGCCGGACCACCACACCTGATGTGCAGCCGGGCCCGGATGGACGGGTACCGCGCGGCGCTCGGCGCCGCCGGCGTCGCCGTCGACGACGCCCTGATCAGGCCCGGCAACTTCTACCACGAGGCCGGCTTCACCTCGGGTACGCAACTACTGGCCCTGCCCGACCCACCGACCGCCATCTTCGCCTCCAGCGACCAGATGGCGCTCGGCGTCTACGAGGCCGTCCGCAAACGCGGCCTGCGGGTGCCCGACGACGTCAGCGTGGTCGGTTTCGACGACCTGCCGGAGGTCCGCTGGTGTTCCCCGCCGCTGACCACGGTCCGCCAGCCCCTGGCCGAGATGGGCATGCTGGCCGCCCGGACCGTGCTGCGTCTCGCCGGGGGCGAGAAGACCGAGAGCCCGCGCATCGAACTCGCCACCGAACTCGTCGTGCGCGACAGCGCCGGCCCGCCCCGCTGACCGCACGACCGTCGCGGCACCCCGCCTGCTGCGCTCAGGCGTCGCGCAGGGCGTCGTCGACGCCCGTCTCGCGGCGACCGAGGTGAGCGGGCTCCCGGCCCGACAACACCTCCACCGCGGCCTTCAGGCAGGCGCCGGTCTCGCGCAGCGAACCGAACCGCCACGTCGTCGCGTACCGCTTCGCACTGTCGTCGCCCACCCCTTGGGCGTCGATGCCGAGCCGCCGACACAACGCCACGGCCCGGGGCAGATGGAACGACTGGGTCACGACCGTCGCCCGTTGCACGCCGAAGATCTGCCGGGCCCGCGCGCAGGAGTCGTACGTGTCGAAGCCGGCGTAGTCGAGGACCACCTTGCGCGCCGGCACCCCCCGGTCGACCAGCCAGCGCAGCATCGCCTCCGGCTCGTTGTAGTCGGCGTTCATGTTGTCGCCGGACACCAGGATCGCGTCCACCCGGCCGGCGCCGAACAACCGCCGGGCGATCTCCAACCGGGCGGCGAGGACCGGCGAGGGCGTACCGTCGCTGTCCACCTTGGTGCCGAGCACCAGGGCGACCGGCGCCGCCGGCACGTCGGCTTCGCTGAAGAGGTGGCCGTCCGACTCGTCGCGGACCCACGACACGCTGGCCACGGTGCCGCCGGCCAGGACCACCGCACCCACCACCAGAACGAAGAGGGTACGACGGACGAGCCGCCGGTGCTCCCCGTACCACCGCGCCACACCGAAACGTCCCCGCATTCGGGCGAGACTAGTCCGGCCCGCTCAGAGCCAGCCGTTGGCCCGCGCGGTGCGGGCGGCCTCGATGCGGTTGCGGGTGCCGGTCTTTCCGATCGCGGCGGAGAGGTAGTTGCGCACGGTGCTCTCGGACAGGTGCAGCCCGGCGGCCATGTCCGCGACGGTTGCCCCGTCGACGGCGGCGGCGAGCACGTCGCGTTCCCGGTCGGTGAGCGGGTTCGGGCCGGCCGCGAGGGCCGCGGCGGCCAGTGCCGGGTCGATCACCCGCTCGCCGGCCAGGACCCGTCGGACGGCCACCGCCAGCTCCTGCACCGGCCCGTCCTTGACGAGGAAGCCGTGGGCGCCGGCCTCCATCGCCCGGCGCAGGTAGCCGGGCCGCCCGAAGGTGGTGAGGATCAGCACCCGGCAGGAGGGCAGCTGGTCGCGCAGCGCGGCGGCGGTGTCGAGGCCGCTGCCGTCGGGCATCTCGATGTCCAGGAGCGCCACGTCGGGACGTACCCGCAGAGCCACCTCCGTCGCCTGGGCCCCGGTCGCGGCCTCGGCGACCACCTCGATGTCGGGTTCGAGGTTCAACAGCAGGGCCAATGCCCCGCGCATCATGCCCTGGTCCTCGGCGAGCAGCAGTCGGATCACCGCGCCCACCGTCCCGTGGGGGAGTGGGGGATCCGGGCGGTGAGCAGCAGGCCCCCACCGCGCGCCGGGCCGACGTGCAGCGTCCCACCGGCCTGCGCCAACCGCTCGGCGAGGCCGCGCAGACCGTTGCCGAACTGCGGACGACCGCCCACCCCGTCGTCGCGGATGGTCAGCACCGCCTCGTCGGCGTCGGAGGTGACGTCGACATCGCACCGCGATGCCCGGCTGTGCCGCACCACGTTCGTCACCCCTTCCCGCAGCACCCAGCCGAACGCGTCGTCCGCCTCCACGCTCAGCGGGCGGTCGATGTCGGACACGCTGACGGTGATGCCGACGTCGGCCAGGGCCGTCCGGACGCCGTCGAGTTCCCGCGCGAAGCTGCGCTCCCGATAGCCGGTGACCGCCTCGCGGACCTCGGTGAGTGCCGTCCGTCCGATCCGCTCGATGTCCGCCGCCTCCGCCGCGGCCCGCTGCGGGTCCGTCGGCGCGAGCCGGCGTACGACCTCCGCCTTCACGACCACCAGGGACAGCGTGTGGCCCAGCAGGTCGTGCAGGTCCCGGGCGAAGCGCAGCCGTTCCTGCTCCACCGCCGTGCGGGCCAGCTCCCGTTGGGTGCGGCGCAGCTCCTCGACCAGTCGGGCCGTCCGGGCGAACGCCAACGTCAGGGCGCCCGCGAGCACCGTGATCAGCGCCATCTGGGCGGTGTCGGTGGCCGACGCCCGGTCCACCACACCGATGATCACGACGGCGGCGGCAGATCCGCCCACCCAGGCGAACCCCCAGGCCACCCGCACGAAACCGACCGCGCCGGCCGTGGCGACGTACAGGAGCAGGACCAGCCAGCCCTCCGGGCCGCCGGCGTACGCGAGGGCGAGCCCGACCCCGAGCAGCGCGAAGGCGACCAGCCCGGCGTGGTGCACCGCCGGTCGGACGACCAGGTCGGCCACGGGCACGGCCACCAGCGCGAGATAGAGCAGCGCGAAGGCGCCCAGCCCCACCGCCGCCGGAGTCGCGGGGTGCACCTGCCCGCGCACGATCGCGGCGGCCGGCGTCAGCAGCAGCCACAGCCAGAGGGTGTGGGCCGCGACGAGCACGAACCCACGAGGGTTCCGGCTGAGCGCGGCGGCCCCGGACGACATGCTGGACACCGTATCGAGGGTCACCGGCGGGCGGTGGACCGCCGGTACGCCCAGGCCGAGAGGCCCAGGAACGCCACGGTCCACCCCGCGAGCACGGCGAGCCCGGACGGGGTGGGTGCCAGACCTGCTGCCGAGCGCCAACCGAGTTCCGCGAACCGGTACGTCGGCAGGGCGTGTGCCAGGTGACGCAGCACGGCGGGAAAGTACGCCACCGGCACGAGCAGGCCGCCGAGGACCGACAGGCCGAGAAAGACGAGGAAGTTGACCGACTGGGCGAACTGCGGGGTGAGGCCGTACCCGATGGCGAGCCCCAGCAGCGCGAACGGCACCGTGCCCACCCACATCAGCAGCAGCAGCGCCGCCCACCGGCCGGCGCCCAGCTCGACGTGGTGCTGGATCCGTCCGGCGCAGCCGACCGCCAGCACCGACGGCACGCCGCTGAGCGTGCAGACCAGGGCCTTCGCGGTCACCGCCTGCCAGGCGGGCAGCGGGGTGACACGCAGCTGGCGCAGCCAACCCGACGCGCGCTCGTGGGCGACCGACGCGCCCACCGAGAGCACACCCGCCACCGCGCCGTAGCCGGCCAGGCCGACCATGAGGGCGGCGGCGGCGTCGACGCCCTCCAGCCGGTCGTCGCCGGGGCCCACCGACGAGAAGATGACGTACGTGACCACCGGTGAGAGGACGGTGAACAGCAGCAGCCGTGGGTCGCGGGCCAGCCGGCGCAGCTCGAATCGCAGGTACGCGCGCATGTCAGTGCTCCGTCGAGGTGGTGGTGAGGGTGAGGAAGGCGGCTTCCAGGGCGACGGCGGTGACCTCCAGGCCCCGGAAGCCGCGGGTGCCGGCCAGCGCGAGCACCGTGGCGTCGGCGTCGTCGGTGGTGAGCACGACCCGCTCGCCCCGGAGCTGCACCGACCGGACTCCGGGGAGCGTGTCGAGGCCGTCGACCGGCCCGCCGGCGAGGTCGAAGGAGACGGTACGGCCGCCGGCAAGCGCCCGGATCTGCGCCGGCGGTCCGTCGGCCACCACCCGCCCCGCGGCGAGCACCACGACGCGGTCGGCGAACTCGTCCGCCTCGTGCAGGTGGTGGGTGCTGAACAGGACGGTGTGCCCGTCGGCGGTGTACCTGTGGATGGCCGCCCAGAACGCCTGCCGGGCGGCGACGTCCAGCGCGGCCGTGGGTTCGTCGAGGACCAGCAGGTCCGGGTCGCCGGCCAGCGCGAAGGCGAACCGCGCCCGTTGCGCCTCACCGCCGGAGAGCTTGTCGAGGCGGCGGTCGGCGCGTTCGGTCAGCCCGGCCAGGGCCAGTACGCGGTCGGTGGCCACCGCTCGGGGGTAGAGCGCCCGGGCGAGGTCGACGACCTCCCGGATCGTCGCGCTCGGCACCCAGCCGGCGTCCTGGAGCATCGCGCCGACCTGTCCCGCCCGCACCGCCTCGGCGGGGGGTCGACCGAACAGGGTCACGGTGCCGCTGTCGGGCCGGTCCAGACCCAGCAGGAGCGAGAGGGCGGTGGTCTTGCCGGCGCCGTTGGGGCCGAGCAGGGCCACCGTGCTGCCCCGCGCGATGCTCAGGTCGAGCCCGTCGACGGCCCGGACGGGACCGAACCGCCGGGTGAGGCCGCTGAGGCGTACGGCTGTGTCATCCATGCCCGTCACGCTATGCACGCTCCGGCGACGCGGGCAGAGCCACCGGTACGCGGTCGGCCAGGACATTTGTCCCGCGGATGGCCGTCCGTCCACTGTGCGGCCGGGTCGGGCCACGGATCCCGGGGGACCGCGGGCCCGACCCCGGACGGAGCCCGGGGCCGGGCCGCGCGGTCGGGCTACCGTGTCAGCTTCTGGTCCACCGCTGGCTGGTCCCGCCGTTGCAGGTGGAGAGGACCACCGGGCTGCCGTTGGCGGTGCCGGCGGAGTTCGGGGTGAGGCACAGACCCGACTGGACCCCGGTGACCGTGCCGTCGGATCCGAGGTTCCACTGCTGGTTGGCGCCACCGTTGCAGTCCCAGATGATCACCCGGGTGCCCGAGGTC
This sequence comes from Micromonospora sp. NPDC049004, assembly GCF_040649315.1. NCBI lineage: Bacteria > Bacillati > Actinomycetota > Actinomycetes > Micromonosporales > Micromonosporaceae > Micromonospora > Micromonospora sp. NPDC049004. The sequence continues at coordinate 319,930 of NZ_JBEZFG010000003.1, read as the reverse complement.
GTCCCGGCGCCCTCGGCGTCCAGGCACTTGGTGCCGTACACCTGGAGTTGCCGGCCGGCCGTCGACGTCCACTGCTGGTTGGTGCCGCCGTTGCAGTCCCACAGCGCCACCTGGGTGCCGTTCGTCTGCGAGCGGGACGGGACGTCCAGACACCGGCCGGCGTTGACGTTGCGCAGGGGCGCGGCCGTGCCGCCCGGCGGCGGGGTGGTGGGGGTGGTGGTGTCGAAGCCGAGGAAGCGGATGGCCTGGGCGGCGTCGAACGGGATCGAGTGGCCGTAGCCCTGGAAGCTGATCGCCTCGACCGGGGCGGTCGGGCCGGTGCCTCCGTAGCGGGTGCGGGTGGCGCTGGTCTGCGGGTAGTCGGTGTAGCTGGGGGTCTGCGAGATGCCCAGCACGTTGGTCCACTGTTTGATCTGTTCGCCGAAGTTGACGTAGCTCAGCGTGGTGTCCGTGGTGCCGTGCCAGATCTGGACGCGGGGGCGGGCGCCGGTGTAGCCGGGGTAGGCGTTGCGGACCAGGTCACCCCACTGCTGGGGGGTGCGGGTGATCCGTCCGCCGGAGCATTCGCTGTTCCATTCCGCGCCGTTGGTGGTGGCGAAGCAGCCGAACGGGACTCCGGAGGAGCTGAAGCCGGCGCTGAACACGTCCGGATAGAGGCCGAGCATGACGTTGGTCATCATGGCGCCGGAGGAGAAGCCGCCCACCGCGATCCGGGTCGGGTCGACCGGGTAGCGGGCGCGGACGTAGTCGAGCATGGACTTGAGGCCGACGGGGTCGCTGCCGCCGTCGCGGCGCAGGGCCTGCGGGGAGGAGACGTCCCAGCACTTGCTGCTGCGGGTCACCGACGGGTAGATCACGATGAAGCCGTAGCGGTCGGCCAGGGCGCTGAGGCCGAAGCCGGTGTGCACGGCCGGGCCGCTGCCCGTGCAGTAGTGCAGGGCGAGCAGCAGCGCCGGGCGGGCCGCGACCCGGTCCGGCACGTACAGGTGCATCTGCAGGTTCGTCGGGTTGGTGCCGAAGTTGCTCACCTGGGTGAGCGTCGCGGCCGACGCCGGCGTGGCGGGCGTGACCACTGCCGTCATCGTCGCCAGGGCCGTCGCCAACCCGGCGGCCAGCAGCGCGAGCCTTGTTCTCATCGGCGGTTCCTTCACAGTGTGCGTGCGGCGGTGGCGGTGAAGCGTGCGGAAAGAAGGCCCGGACGCATCGACTGTGAGCGATAACATTCGGTTCGTCAAGGCGTGCCGTATGACGTCAATTCACCCGTGCGAGCGGGTCCACTTGAGATCCCCGATTCGGCCATGACATTCTTGGCCGTCGATAACTCGCTGCGCGCGGGGCTGACGCCCGTCCACTGGGCAGCCGGGACCGGACCACGGATCCCGGGGGACGGAGCACGAGCGATGGGGCGCCGGGGCCTGTCCGTCCACGAGTCCGCCCGCCGCCGCGTCGCTGCATGCCGGCCGGGTGACCCACTGTCGTTCACGCAAAGGAACCCGACCATGCGCAAACCGATCCGCCGTGCGGCGCTCCTGGCGGGCGTGCTGCTCGCCGCGACCGCACTCCCCGGCATCGACCCACCCAACGCCAGCGCGGCAGCCGACCCCGACACCGTCGCCGTGACCGTGAACGCCCGCGCCGGGCTGGCGCGGGTGTCCGACACCGCGTTGGGCGTCAACCACGCCATCTGGGACCAGAACCTGGGCACCGCCGAGACGTCCGACCTGCTGCGCGACGCCGGTGTGCAGATGATGCGCTATCCCGGCGGCTCGTACGCCGACATCTACCACTGGAAGGACCACAGCGCGCCCGGTGGGTACGTCGCCCCGGACACCGACTTCGACACGTTCATGGCGGCGGTCAGGCGGGTCGGCGCCCAACCGATGATCATCGCGAACTACGGCACCGGTACGCCGGCCGAGGCCGCCGACTGGGTGCGCTACGCCAACGTGACCAAGGGCTACGGCGCGAAGTACTGGACGATCGGCAACGAGAACTACGGCAACGGGCACTACGGGTCGGCGTGGGAGGCGGACGACCACCCGGACAAGAGCGCCAGCCAGTACGCGCGGCTGGTCGTCGAGTACGCCGACGCGATGAAGGCGGTCGACCCGAGCATCAGGGTGGGCGCGGTGCTCACGATGCCGGGGAACTGGCCGGACGGGATCACCGCCGGCAGCGACCCCGGCTCCTGGAACCAGACGGTGCTCTCAATCGCCGGCCCGAAGATCGACTTCGTGGACGTGCACTGGTACCCGGGTGGCACCGCCGCCGAGTCGCTGACCCGCACCAACCAGCTACCGGACGCGACGTACCTGCTCCGGCAGCAGCTCAGCAGGTACGCGGGCCCGAACGCCGACCGGATCGGCATCAGCTTCACCGAGCTGAACGTCGGCGCCGGCCAGAACACCCAGCCCGGGGCGCTGTTCCTGGCCGACGCGTACAGCGGGCTGCTGGAGAACGGCGTCTTCACCGCCCAGTGGTGGAACGTGCACAACGGCATCGGCACCGTGAGCGAGGTGGCGGGCCAGACCGACTACGGCGACTTCGGGATGCTGTCCAGCGGCGGCTGCACGGCGGACGGCTCGGTGTGCGAGCCACCGTTGAACACGCCGTTCGCGCCGTACCACGCTCTGACGATGATGAAGCTCTTCGCGAAGACCGGCGACCAGTTCGTGCGCGCCGGCACCGACGAGCCACTGGTCAGCGCGCACGCCGTTCGGCGGGGCAACGGCGACCTGGCCGTGCTGCTGATCAACAAGGACCCGGAGGCGGCCCACGACGTCGCCATCGACTACGCCGGGTTCACGCCGTCGACGGCCGCGCCGACGGTGTCCACCCTCACCAACGGCGCGACGGGCATCGCCACCGACCAGTCCGGCTCGGCGACCAGCAGGACGCTTCCGCCGTACTCGCTGACGACGCTCGTGCTGCGCCCGGCCGGCACGACCGCCGGACGGCCGTCGGCCCCGGGCCAGCCCACCGCCAGCGGCGTCACCGACCGGGGCGCGACGATCACCTGGCCGGCGGCCACCGCCGGCAGCAGCCCGATCGCCAAGTACGAGGTGTACCGGCAGAACGGCGCGGTCAGCGAGCAGCTCGGCGAGACGGCGACGACGTCGTTCACGGTCGGCAACCTGGTGCCGGGCAGCAGGTACACCGTCAACGTGCTGGCCCGTGACACGGCCGGCCGGGTGTCCTGGGCCTCACCGCCGTTGACGTTCGCCACCGGCAGCCCGGCGACCAGCGCGTGCACGGTCCGCTTCACCGCCGCCAACGACTGGGGCAACGGCTACATCGGGGGCGTCGAGATCACCAACAACGGGACGAAGCCGATCACCGGCTGGACGCTCACCTGGACCTGGCCGACCGGCTGGCAGCAGGTGAGCAGCGGCTGGAGCGCCGGCTGGGAGCAGGTCGGCACGGCAGTGCGCGTCACGCCGACCGACGACAACCGGCAGATCGCTCCGGGCGCGAGCGTGAGCGCCGGATTCGTCGGCGCCTACAGCGGGCCGAACGTGCTGCCCACCGCGTTCACCCTCAACGGCACCGTCTGCACGAGCGGCTGACACCGCCGCGATGAGCGTGATGCCTGTGCGTCATCTAGATGACTCACAGGCATCACGCTCGTCAGGACAGGAACTGCCCGCCGTGGTCAGCCCGCCTGTCGTACGGTCACCGTGGCCGTCCCGGTGTCGTCCGCCCACGGGTCGAGAACCAGGGTGTACGTGCCCTTCTTCGGCAGCGGGCCCGCCTCGAACCTGCCGCTGCCGCCGATCACACAACCGGTGGCCACCGTCGCACCGTCCGGACCGTTCAGCAGCAGGATTCCGCACCTGTCGGACAGGCTGGCGCCGGTCACCTCGACGGTGACGCGGCGACCGGCGTCGGCGGGGAACCGCAGCCGGCTCACCGCGCCCGGCCGGCCGACGGTCAACGTGACGGCCCGCCCGTCCGCCACGGTGTCGGCCTGCTCGTCGTGCGCGTCGCGCAGCCGCACGTCCGCCCAGCCGGTGTCGGTGGAGGTCCCGTCGACCTCCAGGACGTAGCGGCCCGTGGCCGGTAGGACGAACCCGTCCACGTTGCCCTGGCCGCCGATCACGCAGCCGGTGGCCACCTCCACTCCCGCCGGGTCGCGCAGGCCCAGCACGCCGCACCGGTCCGGCAGGGTCGCGGCGGTGACCTGGAGGAAGACCTTCTGGCCGGCACGCCCGTCGAACGCCAGGCGGCTCACCGCCCCCGGTTGGGCGAGCGTCGCCCGCACCGCCGGCCCGTCCAGCGTGAGTGTCTTCTCCTCGTCGGTGACGGTGACGACCCGTACCGTCGCGCGGCCCAGGTCGGCGTCGGCCGGGTCGAGCACCACCTGGTGGTCGCCGGTCTCGGTGAGCGTGGTGGTGTCGATGAAGCCGACACCGGAGATGACGCAGCCGGTCGCCAGTTGACGCCCCTGCGGGTCGAGCAGCAGCAGGATGCCGCACCGGTCCGGCGTGGTGGCGGCCGGCACCCCGACGAAGATCTTCTGACCGGCGCGGCCGGGCACCTTCAGGGCGGCGGTGGCACCGGGTCGGGTGACCTCCAGGGTGACGTCGCCGACGCCGGGAACGTCCCGCTGGGCCCGCGCGGCGTCGGTGGCGAACGCGACCTGTCCGGTGAGGGCGACGTCGAGTGTGCAGTCGGCGAGGGTCCGCGGGTCGGTGACGCCGGCCCGCCGGCAGATGAGTTCGGCGGTGGCCCGGTTGGGAAGGTCGCCGACGGTGAGCAGCCGGTCGGGGAAGCGCCGGTCGGTGAACGTGCCGGTGTCCTGACCCGGTTCGTAGTCGAACAGCGACCGGGGGGCCTCGACGCGCCAACTGTCGGCGAAGCCGGGGTAGAGCGCCTCGAACGTGGGCGGCTGGGCCACCCGCTTACCGTCGCGGACGGTCAGATCGTCGCCCGGGTCACCGTCGTGGTCACCGAGCAGACCCTCCAGCGTCCCGGCCCGGGCGTCCGGCGCGCTGACGCTCACGCTCAGCCCCCACACGCCGAGGGGGTGCGCGGTGAGCCGGGTACCGTCCGGCCAGTCCACCGTCACCGTGCCGTCCCACCAGGTGGTGACCGTGCCGCCGTGCGGCAGCTTCGTCCCGGTCGGCGCGACGGTCGCCGGTGCGCCGTTCACCCGGACGACCGGGCCGCCGGGCGTCGCGTACACGGCGACCCGGTCGCCGCGCACCCGTGCCGCGACCGCGGAGTTGACGGCCACCGTCGAGCTGGCCGGGAACATCGTCTGTCGGGTCTGGACCTCGAAGTCGTCGGTCGTCGAGCGGCTGAGCACGAACTCGCCGGCGGCCTGGAAGTCGTACCGGAGGCCGTCGTAGGTCAGCAGGTGCGGGTCGCCGTTGCTGTTCGCGCAGCGGTAACCCTTGCCGATCACGGAGATCGAACAACCCCCGCCCGAGGGCGGGCGCGGCGCGGGCGGATCGCAGTCCTTGCCGTTCGCCGGCAGCTTCATGCCGCTGTACGTCGTGCGAAGCGGCAACCCGGCGCCTGCGCGGTACGCGTTCTCCGCCAGGACCGCGTGCACCTCGCCGGGATCCACGCCGCTGGCGAACTGGCCGCCCTGGGTGCAGAACTGACCCCGATCGGTGTCGTTGGTGAGGTCTAGGGCGTGGTTCATCTCGTGGATGAGGGTGGCGCACTGGTCCTCGGTGAAGTCCTTCCCCTCGCCCGGCAACGCGCGCCCGTCGTTCTCCGGCACCCAGTTGATCTGCACGTCGCTGCCCGGGACGTACGTCGTCGTGTCGCTCTCGTTGCCGACGATGGGCCGGCGCACCTTGATCGTCTTCTTGTGGGCCTGCAACGCGTCGAGCACCGCGCCGTTGCCCGAGCCGCGGATCTGCCCGACGCAGCCCGCGTACTCCGTCTGCACGTCGGAGTTGACGCTGATCACGGCGGACGCCGACTGGGGGGCCAGCAGCACCAGCACCCCGGCCAGGACCACGCCCAGACGGATCGCGCGCACGCCGGTCACCCGCCCCTCACCTCGAAGTCGACAGGGCCCTGCTCGGCCGTCGCGGCGCAGGCGTCCGCCGGCACATCCGGCAGGGGTGCCCGCAGGTAGCCCACCACCAGCCGGTACGCCCCCGGCTGGTCCACCGGCCACCACGTCACCGTTGCGCCGCCGCGCCCGTCGGAGGCGGAGGTGGTCAGCGCCGCCCCGACGGGGCTCTGCGGGTCACTGCCGAGGGTCAGCTCCACCGAACCGCGCGGTGGCACCGGGACCAGGTTCTCGATGAGGTACGCCGTGAAGTCCCGGTAGTAGGCGGCAGCACCGATGGCGGGGGCGACCGGCGCTCCGTCGCGCGTGAGCGACAGCACCGTCACCGCCCCGTCCGGCACCCGGCTCAGCCGGCACTCGGCGTCCCGGTTGTTGACCAGCTTGAGCCGCAGGTTGACCTGTTCACCCACCCGGTACGCGGGCTGCGACGCCGTGACGGTGAGGCCGACAGTCGCCGTACCGCCGGAGGGGGCCGGCGCGGGACGCGACCGGCGGCATCCGACAGTCGTGGCCAGTAGCAGCACGGCGAGGCAGCCGGCGAGCGCCGCCCGCCCTGCCGACCCTGCCCGGGGTACGCCCATGGGCCGCGCGCCTCCTCGGACCGACGTCCGTCGTCGGCGATACCGGCCAGCCTGCGCCGCAGGTGCGGGTGAGCGCTGTCGTCATCCGGCCCGGCGGATGTCCAGTAGCCGACGCGCCCGACGGCCGGGCGCGGCCGTCAGGGGCGCCAGATCGCGGCCGCGCCGGCCAGTGCGGCTTCGTGGTACGGCGTCCGCGTTGAGCCGTCGGCGATGACCTCGACCGGCCACTTCTGCCGCAGCGTCGTCCACAACTGCGCCATCACTCCCGAGTACGTCGCCAGCTCGTCGGCGCCCTCGGCCACCTGCAACACGTACAGCCAGGCTGCGTTGTCCGGTGCGCCGTCGAGCGGCGCCCGCCAGACGCGGTGCAGGCTGCGGCCACCCCGACGCGGGGCATCGGTGGACAGAAGGTCGTCGGCCGGTGTCGGGTCGGGGGCGTCCGCCGGGCCGGTGGGGCTGAACCGGTAGGGCGGGGCCGGCACCTCGGCGATGATCGGCACCTCGGCCAGGTCGCTGCCGTCCGGGTCACCGAGGAAGGAGCGCATCAGGGCCTGCTCCTCGGCGGTGATGCCGACCCCGTGGTACGCGAGGTTCAGCAGCAGCGTGTCGTCGGCCAGGTCCAGTTCACCTGCGGAATAGTGCTCCCGCACGGCGCCGAGGGTGTCGTCGGCCAGCCGCCCCGCGAGGCGGCGGCACACCTCGGCGACCGCCGCGTACGACTTCACATCCATGGTGTTCATCTCTTGTTGTAGGGGCCGAGATCGGTCGTCGTGACGTTCCCCTGGGCGTCCTGGACAACCCTGACAATCCTTCTGCCCTTCGGGCCTTCCCAGGTCCAACTGCCGTCGCCGCCGACAGCGGGATTACTGTAACGAGGCGCGACGCTGCCCGGGACTCCCCGGGGAGCGGGGGTCGGCGCATTCGGGTTCTTGATGACGCCCGGGTCGCTCGGGTCCACCGGGTAGGACGTGCGTATCTCGCCGTCGGCGAGCACCGTCGTCTTGACCTTGACGCCGTCTACAGCGCCTTCGTAGTCGTACGCCCACCGCCGATTGCCGTCCGCGTCCTTGGTCAGGTACGGCCCTTTCACCGGTGGGCCCTGCTGCGTCACCTGAATCGCGGCGTCGCGAATCTTCGACTCGTCCCAGGTCTTCGGGAACTCCGTCTTGTCGCGCAAGCCGGTGCCCGCGAGGTGGCCGCCCTGCCGGCCGCCGTCACCCTCGATGATGTGCTTCTTGGACGCATCGGTGTACCGGATGTCGCCCGGGTTCGGCGGCCGCGTCGGCTTGGCTGGCTGGGTGGGCTGCGTCGACGCGGGCGGCGTGCGCGGTGCGCTGCGCTGCGTCGGGGCGGAGTTGGTGGCGCCCGAGCCGCTCGACCCGGCCCGGGGCCGCTGCTGCGACATCCGCACCGTCGTCGGGGGGCCACTGGAGATCGGCGAACCTCCGGGCTGCGGACGGCCGAGGGGCGCCAGCGCCGCGCGGATCGCGGTGGCGCAGCGAGCCGCCGCGGCCTGATAGAGGCTCTTCGCTGCAAGCGCGGAAGCCCGAGCCTGCTCGCGTTCCGCCTCGCACAACCGCGCGGCCTGCCCGATGCGGACGACCATCGTGAAGACCGGCTCTCGTTGCCCCGCCGCGTACGACTCGTTGAGCCCGCGCCAGACACCCGGCCCGTAGGTGCGCCGACCGGTCAGGCCGCAGAACTGACCGAGCAGGTTCCGGTACTGACTGTCCGCGGCCATCGCGAGGCGCAGCGCGGCCCGGGACTGTGCCTGGGCACGCGCCAGCTCGTTCGCGAAGGCGGACAGGGCCTGTGCGCCGGCGAGGTAGGCGTCGGCCAGGGCCTTCGCCTGGTCGGGCAGTTGCGCGAGTTCGCGGTCCACGGTCGCGGCGAAGTCGCCCCGCAGGGCCAGCGCGCCGCTGCTCGCCGCGATGGACCGCAGTCGGACGTGGTGCCCGTCGGCCGCCGCGGCCCGGCGCTGGAGATCGGCCGCCATGGCCTGGATCGAGGCTGGTTCGCCGGGGGTCGGATCACCGTCGTAGAGGTCGAGGACCTGCCAGTCGTCCATGTCGGCAGGTGCTCAGCCGTTGATGCCCCCGGCCAGCCGGGCGTCCAGCTCCTGGTGCTCGCGGACGACCCCCACCAGGAACGACGACATGCCCTCCAGCCCACCGATCATGTTCTGGGCGCCGGTGGTCCACTGCTGGTAGGAGTCCTGGAAACGGCCCGACGCCAGCTGGGTGCGGAACTCGCTGTTGACCAGTTGGTCGATCATCGCCTTCAGGGCGTTCAGCTTCTGGGTCATCTCCTCCTGCCCGCTGGTCAGGCTCCGGGCCGCCGACTGGAGACCCTCGTAGCCGACGCTGACGTCACTCATGAGTCTTCCCCTTCGAAGGTTGGTTGGTCGGCAACTGACTGCCGAGTGCGCTGTCGAGCTGGGCGTGGCCCGCGACCACACCGTCGAGCCGGGCCGCGGCCGCCGCCACGGCAGCCAGCAGGCCGGCCCGGTGCCGCGTCGCCGCCGTCGTGAAGTCCGTGAGGGCGACGTCGACGTCTCGCGAACCGGTGGCCGCGAGGCGCGGGGTCTGCTGCCCGGTCGACTCCAGATCCGAGCGTACGTGCGTCAACTGTCGGGCGGCGTCGACGACCGCGTCCCGATCAAAACCGAACCCGGTTGCCATCGCCCCGTGACCCTTTCGGGAAGCCGTGTCTCCGGCGATCGGAGTCGGCCTCGCGGACCACTGGCGACGGACCCACCGGGCGGGTCGGTCTGTTGTGGACGGACACCGGCCCGTGACCGGGCGGAGTATCGTACGCGCCGACTGTAGTGCTCGACGGCAAGGAGCGCGAGGGTGTCAGATCCCCAGCCGGCGCAGCGGCTCGTCGCGGGTCGCTACCGGTTGGAGAGCGTGCTCGGCCGGGGTGGCATGGGGGTCGTGTGGCGCGCGACCGACGAGCTGATCGGGCGCGTCGTCGCGGTCAAGGAGGTCCGCGCACCGGCCGGCCTGACTGGTGAGGAACGCCTGCTGTTCGGCGAGCGGGCGCTGCGGGAGGCGCGGACCGCCGGGCAGATCAACCATCCGGCGGTCGTGGCGATCCACGACCTGGTGCCGGCCGGCGGTGACGACGAGGCCGTCTACATCGTGACGGAGCTGGTGGACGCCCCCACGCTGGCCGACCTCCTGGAACGGGAGGGGGCGTTGCCGCCGGCCCGGGTGACGGCGATCGCCGTACGCATGCTGGACGCGCTGGACGCCGCGCACTCGGTAGGTGTCGTGCACCGTGACGTCAAGCCGGGCAACATCATGGTGCTCCCCGGCGACGCGGTGAAGTTGCTCGACTTCGGCATCGCGCAGGCGGTGGGGGACGCGCGCCTGACCCGGCACGGCATGATGGGCTCGACCGGGTACCTCGCACCGGAGCTGTTCCACGGCAGCGATCCCACGCCGGCGGCCGATCTCTGGTCGGCGGGCGTGACGCTCGCCCAGGCTGTCACCGGTGAGCTGCCGTTCGAGCGGGCGTCCACCGCGGCCACCCTGCACGCCGTCCTGTACGACGACATCCCGGCCATGACGTGTGGGGATCCGCTGGCCACGGTGATCAGTGGCCTGCTCACGCGGGATGTGGCGCACCGGCTCACCGTCCAGCGAGCCCGCGATCTGCTCGCCGTTCCGGTCGACGCCGGAGCGACCGGCCGCCGGGACACCACCGCCTCCACGGCGGCCGCCGACCCGGACCCACCCGCCTCGGTCGACGCCGACGCCGACGCCGACGCCGACGCCGACGCCGATGCCGAGGCCGACGGTGAGCCGGTGGGCGAGTCCTGGGAGCGGCAGGCCACGACCGTGCACCCGGACCGGTCCACGCCACCTCGCCAGCGGGAGAGCGCGGCGTCACCACCACAGTCGACCGGGGCGGTGGCGACCACATTCCCGGTCGAGGTGCCGGAGAAGACCCGGGGCGCCCTCGTCCTGGCTCAGCTGGCCCTGATCGTCCTCACGATCTGGGCGGTTGTCCTGTTCGTCGAGGTGGTGACGGCAAGCGTCCTCCCCGAGTGGATGCCGATCCCCGCCGCCCTCACCATCGGGGTGCTGGCGTTTTGGACGGCGGCGGAGGCGATCGTCGAGCCCTGGCACGGCACGCTGCGGTTCGGCCCGGACTCCCTCCGCTTCCAGGGCGCGCGCGGATCACCGCCCGACCTGCCTTTCGAGCATGTCGCCAGCATCGCGGTGTGGCCCGGCGCCGGGTCGTCGACCGGCACCTCGCGGCTGGGGATCGAGCTGTCGGCGCGTACGCCCGCGCCGGCGCACGGGAGGGTGTTCCAGGGGCCCCCGCAGCGGGACGGCCGAGGGCCGATGTGGGTCGTCGGGGACATCGGCATAGGCCCGAGATCGATGGCAGCCAGACTGGGCACCCTCGTCCCTGAGGACGTCCGGATCGATCAGTCCCGGGAGGTGCCGGTCTGGTCGGCTCGGGCGTTCCAACCGCTCGGCCCCCGGCGGCCGGGGCTGCTGCTGCGGTTCGTGGTGGTCGCCAGCCTCATCCTGTGCGGTCATCTCCTTGTGCACCAGCGGAATGTCACGATGGTGACGCTCGACGACGCCGAGGTCAGCGCGGTGGCGTTCAGCCCGGACGGCGTGACGCTCGCCAGCGCGGACGCCGGGACCTTCGCGATCACGTTCTGGGATGTGGCGACGCGCAAGACGGCAGCCGTCGCCGCGGGGCACCGCGAGGAGATCAAGGTGCTCGTCTTCAGCCCCGACGGCAAGACCCTCGCCAGTGGTGGGCGGGACGGTGTCGTCAAGCTCTGGGATGTCGCCAGCCGGCAGGTCCGGGCGACACTCGTCTTCGGCGAGTACGACACGGTGACCCGGCTGCTGTTCTCTCCCGGTGGGGACAGCATCGCGGCCGTCGGTTCCGGCGACGTCAAGGTGTGGCCGATGGCGTCGTTGGGCAAGCCGGTCGACCTGTCGGCGGGGGACATGGGGGTGCAGACGATTCGCTTCACTCCGGACGGACGTGTTCTCGTGGGCATCGACGGGCAGGGCGGGGTGCGTGCCTGGGAGGTGGCCAGCGGCCGCAGCGCCGCCCGGATCACCGGGCCCATCGCGCCGTGGGCGGAATTCAGGTCCGACGGTGACACGGTGATCCGTGCCTCCGGCACCGGCGCCGTCGTGGCGACCCTGGACGGCGGGACGACGCCTCCCGACGCGGCCGCGTTCGGGCCAGGCGACCTCTTCGTCACGGCTGAGCGGGGCGAGGTGCGGATCTGGCACACCACCACCGCCCGGACGGTCCACAGGTACAAGGAGGGCTTCCTGGACTCCGACGTCCTGCCGTCCGAGGCGGTGGTGATGGCGCCGCGCGGCGAGGTCGTCGCCCTCGGCGGCGACGAGGGGCTGCGGCTGTGGACGTACGGCCCGTCCCGGTGAGGACTCGGCGATGATCCTGCGAATGACCGTGCGGGACGCCGACACGGGGGCGACGCACGACATCGAGGTGAGCGCCGCACCGGCCACCAGCGTGCGATCCCTGCTGGCCGCGCTGCCCATCGCGGCCACCGGCCGGCGCTGCTTCGCCGGGGCCGTCGCGCTGGATCCGGCCGCGCGTCTGGCGGACACCCCGCTGCTGGCCGGCTCGGTGCTCAGTGTGGGTGGCCCCGGACCGGCCGGTCGTCTCGTCACCGACGGCGCGGTGGGCGTACTCGAGGTGGTTGCCGGACCGGACGCGGGCCTGGCTGTCGCGTTGCGGCCCGGAACCCACCCGATTGCTCGCACGTCCTCGGCGGCGCTGCCGCTGCGCGACCCGGACGTCTCGCGCCGCACGCACGCCCTGCTGGAGGTGTCGGCGGACGGCACGGCCACCCTCACCGATGGCGGATCGAGCAACGGCACGTTCGTCGACGGTGCCCGGATCACGCACCTGACCGCCGTGGCGCCGACCAGCGCACTCCAGATCGGCGGGAACGAGCTGCGGTGGACACCCCTGCCCGCCGAGGCGCGGCGGACGGTCCGGGCCGCGGATGGTCGGGTCGACTTCGACCGCGCCTTCGCCCGCGCACCGGTGATCGGAGTCGTCGAGGTGTCCATGCCGGTGCGACCGATCGTCGCCCGGGGGCCGGTGGCCGCCGGGATCCTGCTGGGCGGCGCGGGGTCCGTGGCGGCCGCCCTGTTCACCCACACGCCGATCCTGCTGCTCGGCGCGGCGATCTCCGTCGGCGCTCTCCTGCTCAACCAGTCGGCGCAGGAGAAGCAGGACGCCGAACGCCAGGCCGAGTTCACCAAGGCGAAGAAGGCAGTCGAATCGGCTGTCGCCGCCCAGGTCGAGGCCGAGCAGCGGGTACGCCGGACGCTCGCGCCGAGCCCCGCCGAGATCGTCGAGATCGCCGGCGGTGTGCGGTCCGGCCTGTGGACCCGCCGCGCCGGGGCACCGCACGCGCTGGCGCTGCGGGTTGGCGTCGCCGACGAGCCGGCGTCGGTGACGGTCCGCGGCGAGCCCTGGCCGGAGTTCCGCACCCCGAAACTGTCGGCGGTCCCGATCACCGTGGACCTGGGCGTCGTCGGTGTGCTCGGCGTGACCGGCGCGGACGAGGCGGTCCACGACGTCCTGCGCTGGCTGCTGCTGCAACTGGCCACCCTGCGCGCCCCCGACGATCTGCGGATGGTGCTGCTCAGCGCCGCGGAGGTCGGCGGCCTGACCTGGGCGCGCTGGCTGCCGCACGTCGACGCGGGTGACGCGGCGGCGTACTCGTGCCGGATCGGCAACACCGCCGCCACCCGCACCGAGCGGGTACGGGAGCTGCGTACCCTCGTCGCGTCCCGGCGTGCCGAACGCGACCCGCAGCGGTTCGTGGACGTGGTCGTCGTCCTCGACGGCGCGCTGGCGCTGCGCGACCTGCCCGGGATGGACGAGGTCCTGCGGGACGGGCCGGCGGTCGGGGTGTACCTGATCTGCGCCGACCGGCACAGCATGAACGAGTGCCGGGGGCTGATCGAGACGTCGGGCGACCCGACGCGCCTCACCGCCAGCCCGGACGGCCAGGCGGTGACTGTCGACGCCGACGGGGTCGACGCGACGACCGCCGAGCGGCTGGCGCGGGCGTTGGCGCCGATGCGGGACCGGGCGACCCGCGGGGCGGCCCAGAACGCCATCCCACGGTCGGTGCGTCTGCTGGATCTCCTCGGCCTCGGCACGCCCACCGCCGCCGACGTGCTGGAGCTGTGGGAGCGGGGTCGGGGTCCGCGGACCCGTGTGCTGCTCGGCGCGGACGCGACCGGGCCGGTGGCCGTCGACCTCGCCGGCCAGGGCCCACACACCATGCTGGGCGGCGCGACGGGCGCCGGAAAGAGCATCCTGCTGCAAACCCTGGTCACGTCGTTGCTGCTGGCCAACCGGCCGGACGAGCTCAACCTGGTGCTCGTCGACTTCAAGGGCGGCAGCGCCTTCCTGCCGTTCGAACACTGCCCGCACGTCGTCGCCCTCATCCGGTCCACCGGTGAGACCCCCGCCGACGTGTTCGACGACGCGGCGGCGGCCCGGGTCCTCGCCTCGCTCCGGGCGGAGGTGAGCCGGCGCGAGTCCCTGCTGGCCCGCCACGACGGCGAGATCGACAGGTACTGGCAGAAGCGCCTGGGCGGGACGGCCCTGCCGCCGCTGCCCCGACTGGTGCTGATCTTCGACGAGTTCGGCCGGGTGCTGGACGCCTCTCCCGACTTCGTCAAGGAACTGGTGAACGTCGCCGCGAAGGGCCGCTCGCTCGGCATGCACCTCGTGCTGGCCACGCAGTCGTTGCAGGGCAAGCTGTCGCCGGAATTGAAGAACAACGTGTCCCTGCGGATCAGCCTGCGGCAGAACGAACCTGCCGACAGCACCGAGGTCCTCGGCGTGCCGGACGCCGCCAGCATCCCGGGCGCGCTGCGCGGACGCGGCATGATCCTGTGCACCACCGCCGAAAGCCGCGTCCCGCAACCGTTCCAGTCCGGATATCTCGGCGACCCGCCGCCGGCGGGCGGGGCCACCCCGGCTCTGGTCCGGGTCCTGAGCCCGACGGACCTCGGCGCCGCGCGACCCACCGCCGCGCCGAGAGCCGGCAGCGGGCCCACCGACCAGGAACTCGCCATCGCGGCGATCGAGGAGGCCGCACAGCGGTCCGGGCTACCGGCCCCCTTCCGACCGGTGCTGCCCCCGCTGCCCGCCACGCTGACGGCGGACGAGCTTCCCGCACAGTGGACCTCCGCCGCGCCGAGGACAGCCGTACCATTCGGCCTCGCCGACGACCCGGCACGCCAGGCGCAGCCGGCCGACTTCCTCGACCTCGCCGGGGTCGACCGGCTCCTCGTCGCCGGTGGCCCGCAGTCCGGGCGGACGACCTTCGCCCGGACCCTGATCACCGGCCTGGTCGGCCGCTTCCAGCCCGACCAGGCCCACCTGTACGTCGTGGAACGGCACCCGGCGGGCCTGGCCGAGTACGCGGCGTTGCCGCACTGCGGCGGGGTCTTCTCGCCCGCCGAGCCCGACCGGATCCGTCGCCTGGTCACCTGGCTCGACGAGGAGATCCAGCGCCGCTCCGGCAGCGCGTCCCCGCCGGACGCGGCGCGACCGTACATCGTGGTCGTCATCGACGGCTGGGAGCACTTCGAGGACCACGGCGACCCGACCTTCGTCGAGACGTCCCTGGTCGCCACCCTGCGCGGCGTCATCAGCGCGGGTACGCCGCTCGGAGTGCACGTCGTGCCGATCGGTGGTCAGGACATGCTCACCCACCGGTTGCCGACCCTCTACAACCGTCGGCTGCTCCTGCCGTTTCCCAAGGAGGAGACCCGGCGGATGCAGCTGCTGACCAGCATGACCAGTCCGCCCGTCCTCCCCGGGAGGGCCATCGACGCCGGCAGCGGGCGGCACGTGCAGATCTGCCTACCGACCCGGTCGGTAGCGGACGTCGCCGCCGAGCCGCACGACACGCCTGCGCACCGGCGGCCCCGGCGGTTCCCCGCCCTGCCGTCCCGCGTCGACCTCGCCGCGCTCGACACCACCGCGGCGGCCCAGGGCCGGTCGACGTGGATACCGCTGGGTGTCGGTGGGCCCGACACGACCACCATCGGCGTCGACCTGTTCGAGGCCGGGCCGCACCTGATGCTGATCTCCGGGACCGGCGGGACCGGCCGTACGACGGCCGCCGCCACTGTGGTCCACGCGCTGCGCCGACGCGGCATCGGCGTACTCGCCGTCGCGCCGCCACAGTCCCCGCTGCCGGCGCTGCTCTCCGACGACCCCGGGCTCCGGCTGGTCACCGGCGTCGCGATCAGGGACACCGACCTCCGCGATGCCGTCGTGGCCTTCGGCGACAGGCCGTACGCGGTGGTCGTCGACGACGTCGACCGGGTCACCGTGCTGCCCACCGAACAGGGCTTCGCGAGCAGCCCCACGCTCCTCGACGACATCGTCCAACCGGCGGCTCGCGGCCGGCGGGCATTGATCGTCAGCGCCGACGCCGCGCCCCTGTTGACCGGTTTCCCCAGCCCGCTCACCCGCCTGGTCAACGCCGTCATGCTGGCCGGGACACGCCTCGTGCTGGCCCCGGGCAACCGGACGACGGCAGTGGCCCACAACATCACCCTGGAACCCGACCAGTACCTCACCGGCCCACCCGGGCGCGGCTACCTCTCCACCGGTCGTACCCCGGTGTTGGTGCAGGTGGCAGCACCCTGAGCCGCGCCGGACCGCGCCGGGCCGGGTGGTGTCGATCTGGCGTCGACCGCAGCGGCGGGCGGGCGTAGTCGCCCGGTCCGTTCGGGATCAGCGGGTACGTCGCGCCGGCCGTACCTCGGAGTGCGTTGAGGTTGGGGTCCAGCCGCCCGCGACGAGAGCCCGGCGGACGGCTTCGGCGACCTCCTCGGGGCGGGCGCGGACGAGCCAGGCCGGGAAGCGCAGGATCCGGTCGCCGCTGGTCCAGACGTCGTTCTGCCGACGCATGTCGGCCGCCCACTGCCGGGCGTCCATGTGGTGCGCGCCGTCGATCTCCACCTGCACCCGCCATTGTTTCCAGTACGCGTCCAGCCAGCGGTTGCGGCCCGCCGCGTCGACCCGGTGTTGTTGCAGGTCCGGTGCGGGCAGCCGATGCTGTCGGCACAGCCGCACAAAGTTGATCTCGGACAGCGCCTGCGCGCCGCCGCTGATGTCGCCGACGGTCTGCCGGATCAGTCGTCGGCGGGGTGCCCGGGGCAGGACGTCGAGCACGGCATCCAGCTCCGCGGGCAGCACGCGGCGCTGTTGGCAACCGGCGGCCAGCACCCCCTGCGCCTCGTCCACACCGGCCGCCCATCCGGCGGCGTCCACGAGGGCGCGTGCGGTCGTCGTGCGCGGCGGGCGGGCGAGCTGGAGATGAGCGTCGGGGAGGACCGTGGTGCGATGGACCAGCACGGCGGGCATGTCGATCGGAAGCCGCCGCAGGCTGGTCCGCGCGGCGCGACGGTCGGCGGGCACCAGCACGTGCAGGGGTTCACGCCGCAGTCCCCGTACCCCGGCCTCGGCGGCGGCGGTTGCCCCGGCCAGGACTGCTCCCGCGCCCGCCGCCAGCACGGCCACCCACAGTTGCTGGTCGCGGGTCAGCCGGCCGTTGCCGGTCAACAGGACCCCTCGGCACATCGACCGCCAGCGGCCGGTGCGGATCCGGCTCCGCACCACCCCCTCGCCGAGCAGTCGCGCGGCTTGCGCGGTCGTCAGCACGCCCGCCTGCTCGAAGGCGAGCCATTCGAGAGCGTCAGCGTCATCGGCGGGCAGCATGTCGTCGAGCGTTGCGGTTGGTTGGTCCCCGCGCCACCAGATCTTGGACAGTTACCGTCCGCAGAGGACGGTAACTGTCCAAGATCTGCGCGGACGCTGTGAGGGGAGGCCCAGGCGGTGAAGCGTTCGGTCAGTTTGGCGGGTGGGGGTGGGGTGCTCGGGTTGAGTGCGGCGAGGTGGGCGGCGGCCTCGGCCTGAAGCGCCGCCAGGTGGGCCAGTCGGGCCGGGCGATCCAGCCGGTATGTCGCGAGGAGGCGGAGCTTGGCGGGCGAGCAGGGCCACGCGATGCCGCACGTGCCGCAGCGCCACGTCGGACGGGCCGGCTGGTGGTTGGGAGCGCGACGGGGCATCAGCCGACCCGTACCGGGCCGCGCCGGATCGGTCGCCGAGCACCGGGCGGGGAGGGCGCGGCGGGTCCCGAGGACGTGGGCCGGGTGGGTGCGGAGGGCCGGGAGGGCGCGGTGGGCGGGGAGGTGAGCCAGCATCAGGTACAGCTCGCGGCGGGCGATGGCGTCGCCGTTTGGGCCGAGCTGGTAGGCGTCTATCCACAACCAACCGTGGTACGTGTGCCGGTCTATGAGGGCGCGGATCACGCGAACGGTGATGGGGCGGGCGAACTGCGGGCTAGCGGCGCGGGTCAGGTACAGAAGGTCACCGGACCGCACCTGCGGTGGCTGGTCGATGGGCATGGTCATCCCCCTGGCAGGCGTTGGGAGGGGCCGCCCCGTGAGTGCTCGCCCAGAGGACGGCCCCGGTACGAACGCGTCCGCCGGGTCTCGGGTCCTCCACCGGCCGCGCCGCTGGTGACACTCTGCTGTGGAGTCCATTACGCTCGGAAGGTGGTTCGCCGGCTCGGGCTGAGCTGGCGAAACGTTCCACGCCGGGCAGTGGCGTGAGTAATTGATCTTCCGGCTTGGGGAGCTTTGAATGGCTGATCTGCCGCACCCGCTCGCCGCGTTCATCGTGGGCGAGATCCGTCGCGCCCGAGGAGCCGCCGGGATGACGCAGGAGGCGTTCGGTCGGGGTGCCGGCTTCAGTGCCTCGCATGTCAGTGCCGTCGAGGGCGAGACCCGGGCGCTCACGATGGACTTCATCAAGGGCGCCGACCGCGCCTTCAAGAACGGCGGCCTGTTCGAACGCATGGTGGGCAAGCTCGGCGCCCCATCGTGGTTCCTGCCGTGGCTCGACGCGGAGCGCACGGCGACGCAGCTGCGGTGCTTTCAACCGAGCCTCGTCCCGGGTCTGCTTCAGACCGAGTCCTACGCCCGCGCGGTCATCCGCTGCGATGACACGTTGAGCGATGACGAGGTCGAGAAGCGGCTGGCGCACCGGATCGATCGGCAGGCGGTCCTCACGAGAGCGAACGCCCCGCAGTTCATCGCGGTCATCGCCGAGGCGGTGCTCCGCCGCGCCGGCACAGACTTCCGCGACACCATGGCCGGGCAGATCAAGCAATTGACCACCCTCGCGGAGCGACCGAACGTCAGCGTCCATCTGCTACCGGACGAGGTCAGCATGCACGTCGGCCTGACCGGGCCGTTCAGCCTGGCACGCCTTCCCGACCACAAATGGGTGGCTCAGATGGAGAACCAGCTCGGCGGTGTTGTCATCGACCGCGACGACGACGTGGATACTCTGATCTCTAGGTGGGAGACGGTTCGCAATGAGGCGTTACCCCGCCGCCAGTCCCTCGATCTGATGAAAGAAGTGGTGACTTCATGGACCTGATCGGAGCTGTGTGGCGTAAGTCCACCCGAAGTGGTTCCGGCGGCGGCGACTGCGTCGAGGTTGCGGACAACCTGCCGGGCATCGTCGGTGTGCGGGACTCCAAGGACCCCGACGGGCCGGCCCTGGTCTTCGGGCCGGCGTCGTGGCAAGCGTTCGTCACCCAGGTCGCCGGGCGGTCGTAGCCGGCGGGCGGAGGACCGCCCCGGTACGGGAGGGCGGCGCCATCGAATGAACGCCGTGGAGCTGATGTCGCGCCTGATTCGTCGACGACATCAGCTCCACAGCCTCCATTGCCGCCCCGGGTGCGAACGCGGGGCGACGTGGTCGACATCCTCGGTGCTGGCGAGCGCCTTTCGTCAGCCGTCGATGCTGCGGAAGGTGTTGGAGGCGCAGGAGTAACCCGAGTAGTCCTCAGGACCGTTCGCCCCGCAGATCTCCATCCGGACCACGTCGTTCGCGTAGACCTGAGCCGGGTCCCAGATGACCGAACTCCCGGAGCCGCCGCCGTTGTACCTGGTGCCCCTCAGGACGCCGTTGACGTAGACCCGACCCAGGACTCCGTCGCCGTTGGCGCAGGTGTCCCGCACGACGAAATAGTCGTCGTTCATGCCGCCGCCGGGCGCACCCTCGCCGTAGTCGACGAAGTCGAGCCGACCGCCCTCGCACATCGCGTAGTCGTCCCAATAGGTCACGTCATGGTCGTCGTTGCCGGCCGCGGAGGCCGGGGAGGCGCCGACGACCAGGGCACCGGCGACCGCCGCGATCGCCATCGACATTGTGAGCGCGAGACGCTGGACCTGCATGTGCGACCTCCACGAGTGGTGCTGTCTGGCCGACGGATCCGCCGGCCCGACCCCACGGTATTGGCGCGCTTTGGCACGTTTCCAGAGTCGACGTCTGTTCCGCACGGGCCGCGTCTGTCCGCCCCGGTCAGGGGTGAGTTCGGTCCTGTCCCGAACAGGTCGTTCGGGACAGGACGTCGCTCGGCGGATCGTCGTGCGGGTTGGTCAGGCGACCACCGACCGCAGTGGCACTCCGGCGGCGCGCAGCGCGCGTACCAGATCGTTCGTGAAGGGGTGTTCGTCGGCCTGGAGGCCCTGCGGGTTGGGGAGCACGACGTACGCCGAGGTGCCCTTCGCGGACGTCCGGGCGTCGGTGGTGAAGCGTTCGACGATGGCCCGCGTGCGGGCCAGGTCCGTCGCCGCGACCTCGATGGTGATCGGCCGCCATCCGCCGCCCAGGTCCGCCGCGACCGGCGCTGCGGCGGCGCTGGCGCGCGCCGCGTCGGTGCCGGGCGTGCGTCGGGCGTCGGGTGCGCCCGGCGGGTAGAGCAGCGCGTTGGCCACCAGGTGCAGACCATTCTCGTTGTACGCGCGGAAGAGCGGGTTGAACGCGAACAGCACCGACCTGCCGGCGCCGGTCGGCTCGTCGACGACCGCCGCCGTGCCCTTGAGGATGTCCGCGCCGACGGTGTAGCCGTTGGCCCAGAACGTGTCGCCGGCCGGGTAGGTGAGCACGTTCGTCCCGGTGGTGCTGGGGTTGAGGATCGGATCGCTGTTGTTGAACTCGAAGTCCTCGGCAGGGCGGCCGAGGGCGACCGGGTTGTCGGTGTCGACGTCGACCCGCAGGTGGGAGCCGATCACCAGGTAGTCGGCCGGTTTGGTCTTCTCCGTGGTGGAGGTGAGCCCGGCGGCGCGGGCCAGCCGGGTGCCCTCGTTGCGCAGCCCGACGTAGGTGTGGCCCTGGGTGATCCAGTCGCGCAGGTTGGCCTGCCCGGCGGCGGTCAGTCCGCCGGTGGCGCTGCTGCCGTCGGGGACCAGCAGCACCGTACGCCCGGTGAACGCCGCGGTGTTGTCGTTGATGTCGGCAGTGGTGACCGGTGTGAGGTCAAGTCCCCACCGCTTGCCGAGGACGTACCGGGCCTCGCCGTGCGAGCCGGACGTGGTGGAGATGCCGGTGCCCTGGAACAGCCCGACGTCGGGCAGGTCGAGGCGCGTCCCGGTGGGGCGCCCACCGGGGGTGAGGGTGACCCCGGCGGCCTCGGCCAGGTCGTCGACCGTACGGCTCAGCCGGCTCGCCGGGATCGCGACGCGGCTGGTGGCCAGGTCGCGCACGAGCGGCACGCCGCGGCCGAGCAGGGTGAAGGTGAACTCCGCGGCGGCTGCCGAGTCCAGCGGGTACGTGTAGGAGCCCCACGGCCACGCCAGGCCGCTCCGGCCGCCGGTGATCTCCCGGACGAGCTGGGCGTTCGGCCGGACGTCGTCGCCCGTGTAGATCGTGGACACGCCCATCAGCAGCGGGTTGCTCCAGGAGGACACGTCGTAGAAGTACGGGAACGGCACGTACGGGTCCTCGCCCATGATCGCCTGGATCCAGTGTTTCTGCGGCTGGTCCATCGGGATCCAGTACGCCCCCTTGGGCACCGTCACGTTTGTGGCGCTGCGGCCGCCGAAGACCCGGGCGGTGGGCACGCGGGTGGGCTTGCGCACCTCGTACACCTCGACGTCCATGCGGCGTAGCCGCTCGACGAGCCGGCGGACGTCGGCGAGCTGCCGGTCCGGCAGCAGGAAGTACGAGCGGATCGTGATGTCGGGCACCGGGAACTGGACCTCGTTGGTGGGCTGCACCACCTCGTTCGGCTCAAGGGCGCCCGCCCGGCCCTCGGCGAGCGCGTCGGTCCAGATGTCGAAGTAGCCGTCCAGCACCTCCCGCTTGTTGGCGGCGGCCCAGCCGAGCGTCGACCACTGGGTGTGGAACTGCTGCTGCACCCGGTCGGCGACGGCCGAGGCGCTGCCCTTCTCGTACGTCATGCCGGCCGCGCCGAAACCGGTGGTCGGCACGGTGTCGCCGTACCCCATGAAGAACATGTCGTACGTGTCGTAGTTGAAGTAGCACTCGGTCGTGACGGTGTCGTCGCACGCGCCGTTGTAGCCGAAGCCGGCCTTGTTGGCCTCGCCGATCCGGTTGATCCAGTCCACCGCCACGCCGGCGATCTCGTGGTGGATCGGGTCGGCGTTGGGCGGGAAGAAGTACTCCCGGCCGCCCATCTCGTGCGCGTCGATGAAGACCTGCGGCGGGTAGCGGCGCAGCAGTTCGAGTTTGCCGTCCGTCTCCTGCTGGGTGCGGGCGAACCAGTCCCGGTTCAGGTCGAAGCCGTACTCGTTCTGCCGCCGGGTCGCGTCGCGGCCGTCCGGGTTCTGGGTCGGGACGATGATGGTGACCAGGTTGTCGTTGCGGCGCGCGACCTCGCAGGACAGGCCGGCGGCCAACTCGTACAGTGTCTTGAGGGCCGCGTCGGTGCCGCTCTTCTCACCGCCGTGCACGTTAGCGGTGACCCAGACGATGGCCGGGCTGTCCTTCGCCGTCCGCGCGGCGGTCCGTGCGCTCGTCCGGCGGGGGTCACGCAGGTCGCGTACGTCGTCGGCGATCTTTCGCAGGGCCGAGGGCCGCACGTGGCGCTCGTTGGACACCACCGCGTACGGCAGGGGCTGGCCGAGCACGCTGGTGGCCGTCACGCCCGTGACGACGCGGTCGGAGGCCCGGTCCACGGCCCCGAGGTACGTGCGGACCTCGTCGTTGGTGACGACCCGATCCTGTCCCGTTCCGAGGGGGAAGCCGAGCACGGCCTCCGGGGTGGGTACGCCGCCCAGCCGTGCGCCCGGGTCGGTGCTGCAGCGCGACGGTGGGGCGGCGCTCGCCGATGGTGTGCCGCCGAGCAGGGGAGTCGTGCCGAGCAGGAGCGCGATCGCGGCGACGCCTGCCAGCCGCCTGGGCGGGACCGTCCAGAACGGACGCGATGATGGGGCCATGTCTCGGGTTCCCTTCTTGGGGGAAAGCCTCGCAGTGGCCGGAGCCTATGAACGGCCGACACGGCGGTCAAGGTCTGATCGACACCGATGACTGCACGGGATGCCGGCTCCGGGAGCGACTGGCAGGATGGTGGTGTGACTCAGCGTCGTCCTGGAGGGAGCAGAACGTGCCGGAGGCGATCACGATCGCGGTTCGTCCGGATCTTCCGACCGCCGATGTCCAGCGCTCGTTGGCGTCCTGGCTGCGCGCCGACGACCGCCTCCGGGACGGGGTCGCCCTGACGCCACCGGAGGGGACATCCGAGGGCGGCGCGGACGTGCTGCGGGTGGCGGTCGAGGACGCCGGCACCGCCATGGTGCTCGTGCAGGCGGTCGTCGGGTGGCTCACTAACCGCCGCGACGACGTGTCGGTGGGGTTCAGCCGGCGGGACGGCTGGTCGGCCGACCTGGACGTGCCCCGCGCGCGGGACATGACCCAGGTGACCGCGCTCATCGAGGCCACCGTGCGCGCGGTGACGCCGGAGGCACGACGCCCGTGACCCCGTGCGGCGCGGGCCGCATGTGATCACGGGCGTCGGGTACGCCTACCGGGTCGTCAGGCCGAGGTCGATCGTCCTGGTCAGGGTGGCGTTGTCGTCGTCGCCGTCGAGTGACCAGACCATCGCGCCGGCCAGGCCGGCCCGCCGGATGTAGAGCATCTTCTGCAACACGACGGCAGGGTCGTCGTACGTCCAGAAGGTCGTACCGTCGAAGAGCCAGGCGTGCCCGGCCCGCAGGTCGCGGTGCACGGTGTAGCCGTTGCCGGCCAGGGCCTTGAGGTTCTTGTAGTCCTCGTAGCCGGCCTCGAAGGTCGCCGGCGCGGGCCCGGCGGCCGGCTGGAACAGGCCGGTGCCGCCGCCGGTGACGCCGGTCCAGCCGCGACCGTAGTAGGGGATGCCCAGGACCAGCTTGCCGCGCGGCGCCCCACGGTCGATCCAGCCGTCGATGGCCACCTCGACAGAGAAGTCCGGGTTGTCCGGCGAGCCCGCCGGCACGCGCAGCGCGGACTGCTGGTTGGCCACGGCCTCCCAGCCGCCGTGGAAGTCGTACCCCTGCACGGTGGCGAAGTCGAGGTACTTGAAGATCTTGCGGCCCTCGTAGCCGGCGTCCATCGTGGCCGGGTTGGCCGGAAGGAAGGCCGTCAGCGGGTGGTGCGCGCGGGTCGTGCGCCCGTACGCGTCGAGCTGCCGGCGGAACTCGGCCAGCAGCTTGGTGAAGTTCTCCCGGTCCTGCGGGCGGATGACGTTGCCGGGCTCGCCGTCCCAGTTCGGCCACTCCCAGTCGAGGTCGACGCCGTCGAAGACGCCCGCTGCCGCGCCGGGTGCGCCGGGCAGGTTGCCCTTGAGGTACAGGTCGATGCAGGACGCGACGAACGCCTTGCGGGAGGCGTCGGTGCGGGCGGCGTTGGAGAAGTACGTCGACCAGCTCCACCCGCCCAGCGAGATCAGCACCTTCAGGCCGGGGTGCCTGGCCTTGAGCTTGGCGAGCTGGCCGAAGTTGCCGTTGAGCGCCTGACCGGGGGCGTCGGCGACGCCGTCCACGCTCTCGTCGGCGGAAACCGGCCGTTGATAGTCGGCCCAGGCGTCGCCCTCGCCGGGCCCGCCGTCCACATAGCAGCGGCCGTCCTCGCTGACGTTGCCGAAGGCGTAGTTGAGGTGGGTGAGGCGGCTCGCGGCCCCCGAGGCGTCGAGCTTCTTGATCGTGAAGGCCCGGCCGTAGATGCCCCACTGGGTGAAGTAGCCGACCCGGTGGTAGCCGGGCTGGCGGTCGGGCCGGGCGGCGGCGCTCGCCGCGGTGGGCGGGGCGGCGGTGAGCAGCAGGGTCGCCACGGCGAGGACGGCGGTGAGGCGGCGGTGACGCAATTGTCGCATCGGCACTCCCACGAGGGATCAAGCAGAATTAGTAAAGACACTTATCTGATTGATGAAGTTAAGCCGATCACGCTCTGCGGTCAAGAGCCGCCGCTGTGCCGCCGTCCCCGCGTCGGACGGTCAGCCGACCTGGCTGTTGTCCTTGAGCGAGCCCCAACCGTGCCAGCGGTCGATCTCGATGAGGGCGCTGACCCGACCCCGCTCCCGCCGTGGGTAGGCATTGCCCGTGTAGTGCCGGGACAGCCTGTCGATGTCGGCGAGATCCTCATCGGCGCGCAGCTCGGCGACGTGCCCGATGATGCTGACGTGGGTGTACCAGCCGGCCTCGTCCAGCACCGTGAGCGACACCCGAGGATCGTTGCGGACGTGCTCCAACCGGCGGCGGCTCTCGTCCATGTTGACCAGGATCCGGCCGTCTTCCCACAGGTACCAGGTCGCGGCGGACACCGGCTGACCACCGTTGCGGAGCGTGGTCATGACGGCCGGGTTCGGCTTGCGCAGCATCTCGACCGCGGCCTCGGGAAGCGGTGGCTTGGACATGAAGGCTCCTCCTCGCATGAGCGTTTACCCCTGCACGGTACGCACCCGCCCGGCCCGCGCACGGCAGGACGCGGATCGCGGCGGGCAGGAGGCCGAAGGGCTCAGTCGAGCCAACTGCCGTCGCGCATGAGGACGCGTCCCCGCAGCTCGTTGGCCTCCCGCCAGGCCAGGATGCGCCGCGGCCGGATCACGAAGTACTGGTAGGGCTCGGCGATTCCGCTCGGGTCGAAACCGGTCCTGGTGGCGAACGCCGTACGCCTCTCGTCGCCCAGTTCGGCGGTGTCCACCGGCTCGGCGGCACCGTCGACGATGACGACGTCGCGCGTCGTCCCCAGGCTGAGCCGCACCCGACCGTCCCCGAGCAGGTTGCGGCAGGTGACCGAGGCGCGCGGCGTCGAGATGAGAAACACGCTCCCGTCCCAGAGGTAGGAGAGCGGGATGAGGTGCACGCCGTCCGGGGAGCCCGACGTGGCGACCCAGAGGTCGACGTCGTTCTCCAGTCTCCTGCGCGTGTCCCTCAGGCGTTCCTCACGCCCCCGCGGTGGCGCGCTCGCCACGTCTGCCCCCGTCGACCTCGTGCTCCCCGATCGGTTCGGTCGCCCCCGCCGCGACCAACGGCACGTCCGGCACGTGACGCAGCCGTGCGAGGTCGTTCAGGCTCTGCTCCTCGGCGCGTGCGCGCCCCCAGGCGGCGAGGCACATGGCTCAGCGCACCTCCTGGATGCGGACCATGTTGCCGGCGGGATCGCGAAAGGCGCAGTCGCGGATGCCGTACGGCTGCTCGGTCGGCTCCTGGACGACCTCGGCGTCGCCGGACTGGATCTTCTCGAAGGTGCCGTCCAGGTCCCGGGTCGCCAGCAGGATCCACCCGTAGGTGCCCTTGGCCATCATCTCGGCGATGGTGCGCCGCTCGTCCTCGGTGATGCCGGGGTCGGCGGCCGGCGGGGCCAGCAGGATGGACGTGCCGGGCTGGTCGACGGGGCCGACGGTGATCCACCGCATCGTGCCCTTGCCGACGTCGCTGCGGACCTCGAAGCCGAGGACGTCGCGGTAGAAGGCCACCGAGGCGTCCGGGTCGACGTGCGGAAGAACTGTCGTGTGAATGGTGATGTCCATGCTGGCCATGCTAGGTAGGGCCGTCGGCGCGTACTTCTCGATTCCTGATCGATGCGGCGGTGCCGGGCGCGCATGCACCCGCCTGCGGCGTGCCCGAGCCGGCCGGAGAGGATGGGGCCATGACCGATCCCGTACTGCCCGGACGCGTCGTCGTCACCGGCGCCACCGGCAAGCTCGGCCGGGCCGTGGTCGCCCACCTGCGCGGCCTGGGCGTGGACGTGCTGGCGATGGACCGCGTCGGCGGGCGCGACCCCCGCGACGTCGACGGCGAGTTCCTCCTGTGCGACCTGACCGACTACGGGCAGGTGGTCGAGGCGTTCACCGGGGGCACCGACGAGCACGCCGGTGGCGTCGAGGCGGTCGTGCACCTGGCCGCGGTCCCGGCGCCCGGGCTGCTGTCCAACGCGGCCACGTTCGCCAACAACTCCGCCGCGACGTACAACGTCTTCGCCGCCGCCCGCGCGGCCGGCATCAAGCGGGTGGTGTGGGCGTCCAGCGAGACGGTGCTCGGGCTGCCGTTCGACACCCCGCCGCCGTACGCGCCTGTCGACGAGGAGTACGCGCCCCGGCCGGAGTCGACGTACTCGCTGAACAAGGCCCTCGAGGAGGAGATGGCGCGGCACTTCTGCCGGTGGGACCCGGAGCTGGTCATGGTGGGCCTGCGGTTCTCCAACGTGATGGACGTCGAGGACTACCTGCAGTTCCCCTCCTTCGACGCCGATCCGCGCTCGCGGCGGTGGAACCTGTGGGGCTACATCGACGCCCGCGACGGCGCCCAGGCGGTCGAGCGGGCCCTCGCGTACGACCAGCCCGGCGCGGAGGTGTTCATCATCGCCAACGCCGACACCGTCATGACCTCCTCGAGCGCCAGCCTGATGGCCGAGGTGTATCCGGGTGTCGAGATCCGCAAGGAGCTGGGCGAGCACGAGACCCTGCTCAGCATCGACAAGGCGCGGCGGCTGCTGGGCTACGAGCCCCGGCACTCGTGGCGCGACCACGTCGACCAGTTGTAGGCCGTCTCAGCACGTAACCCGGTTGTGCCGCACGGTCAGAATGTATGCGTGAGCCTCGATATCGATCACGTGTACGTGCCGGTCAAGTTCGACCTCGGCGGCACGGTGCAGGACGTGGAACCAGCGCTCCCGCTGCTGGCCAGACTGGGTGCCACCTCCGTCGATGTCGTCCAGCACGAGGAGACCCGGGCCTACAACATCTCCTACCTGGCCACCCATCCGCCGGTGTTGCAGATCTCCCTCGGCACGTCGGCGGTCCGCATCGGCCGTACGACGTGGGCGACCAGCACCCAGATCGTCATCTACCCGGCGCTCGGCGTGATCTCGGTGGACCTGCGGTTCGCCGCGCCGGAGCCCGCCGTCAGCACCGAGGACATCTGCCGGTTCTACGACGACCTCGTCCGCGAGAACACCCTCGACTACTTCCGGCACCTGCGCGACCTGGACACCTTCCCGCCGAACCTGGCCGGGCACCTGAGCATGATCGAGGCCGAGCCCCGGGAGCACGGCGGGCTGACGGTGTCCGCCCACGTCCAGGCGGTGCGCGCCATCCTGGGCGAGTCGGCCGGCTTCGAACCCCGCGAGCGCCGTTACCCGTTCCAGAACATGCGTCAGTTCTTCGTCCTGCGCGGTCCCGAACGGTCCGAGAACGACCCGCTCGTGGAGTCGCTGCTGCGGCTCTCCGCCCTGCCGGTGACCGCGGGCGCGGCGGCCGACGACGGGCCGCTGCGCCTGCCCGGCCTGCTGGTCCGCACTACCGGCTGGTCCACCGTGGCGGTCCTGCACGACGGGGTACGGGGAGCGTCGGCGGCGGCCCGCATGGTCCAGGACATGTACGGCCAGATCCACGCCCAGTGGTTCTTCTGCCAACTGTGGGTGGGTGTGGACCCGAACGACCGCGACGAACTCGTCGGGCCGGGTCACTCGCTCGGCGCGCGCATCACCCAGCTGGCCCGGGTGCAGTTGCAACTGAGTCGAGGGCTGGCCGAGGTCGGCAACGTGGACCTCATGTACCGCGACCCCATGCGCATCGCGGTGGCCACGTTCCTGATCGACGGGCTGCGGGTTCCCCGGCACCTGCAGGCCGCCCGGCAGCGCCTCGAACTGCTGCGCAGCAATCTGAGCCAGCTCTTCGGGTTGCAGACGGCGCTGTTCCAGCAGCGCCTCCAGTGGCTGTTCTCGGTCACCGCGGTCGCCGGCGTCGCGGCGCTGCTGCCCGAGATGCTCCAGGTCAACAGCATGCGCTGGCGGATCGTGACCATCGCCCTGTTCGGCACGCTGGCGCTGTTCTGCTGGCTGCTGATCCGGCTGCTCGGCCGCGCCGGCCTGCGCGCCGACCGGCGGGCCCGGCGGACCCGGACGAGGCGGCGGACCGCCCGAACGAGGCGCTGGGGACGCGGCGCCGACAGTCCTCCGGGCGATCCGGCATAACCACCGGGCGTACCGACAGACCGGGATAAAGTCCCCTCAACGGGTACGAGGCGGGACCGGTCGGCGAGGGGGTGCGGCCATGCTGACGCGCACCTGGATGCGCGGGCTGGCCGACAGCAGGAGCCCACGCTCGGCGACCGTCCTGGAACTGCTCTTCGACATCGTGTACGTCTTCGCGCTCGCCCGCCTCGCCGGGCGGGTCGCGGACGACCTGACCATCGTCCGGCACACGCTGCTGTCCGAGGCGGGCCAGACGCTGCTGTTCTTCACGGCGATGTGGATGATCTGGTCGCTGAACGCGTTGCTGGCAAGCACCTACGACCCGCGCCGGGTCGAAATCCAGGTCGTCCTTCTCGCCACCATGTTCGGCACCCTGGTGCTGGCGGTCTCGCTGCCGCAGGCGTTCGGCCAACGCGGCATGATCTTCGCCTGCACGTACGTCGTCATCCAGCTCGGCAGACCGCTCTACCTGGCGTTCGCCCTGCGGGGTCACCCGGCCCAGATGTTCTCGTACCGGGTGTTGGCCTGGCACACGGTCTCCGGCGTGTTCTGGATCAGTGGCGGCATCGACGGCGGGCTCGGCCGTGGCGTTCTCTGGACGCTCGCGCTCGCCATCGAGCTCGTCGGCGCGGCCTCCGACTGGCCGGTGCCGCGTATCGGCCGGGTGCCGCTGGCCAACCTGGTCACGGTCTCCGAGGTGCACCTCGCGGAGCGGTACAACCAGTTCTTCATGATCGCGCTGGCCGAGGTGGTGCTCGAAACCGGCGCCGCCGTCAGCTTTCCGGGCTTCTCGACCGAGCGGACCATCACCCTCGTGGCCGCCTTCGTGGCCGTGGTCTCGTTCTGGCGGATCTACTTCTACCACGTGGGGCCGGGCCGCCAGGCCACCGGCAGCGCCGGCGGTGAGGGCCTGCAACTGTCCCGGTGGGCGAGCTACAGCCTGCTGCTCATCGTCGGCGGCATCATCTGCACCGCAGTCGGCTTCGGGCAGGTCATCGAGGATCCCCACCCGCCCATCGACTGGGCTCTGGTGGCCATCATCTTCGGCGGCCCGGTGCTGTTCCTGATCGGGCGGAGCTACCTGGAGCGGACGCACCGCTCCGCGCCGCGCTGCTGGATGTTGTTCGTCGGCGCGCTGGCGCTGGTCGTGGCGGCCCTGCCCAGCGTCCTTCTCCCGCCGGTCGCCGTGACCGCCGCGGCGGCGCTGATCCTGGCCGGGATCGCCCTCGCCGACGGGCGGCTCCACCAACGCGGCGCGGAGACCAACCCGACGTTGTGAGCCGGGCCCCGCGCAACGTTGTGGGACTGCCGGCGCTTCGCGTAGGTTGGCGGGCACGCCGTCGAGCCGAGAGGAGGTCAGAACAATGTCCGATGTTCTGCGCCCCCTCCGCGCACCGGCGTCCACGCGGATCTGACCCGGGGCGCTCGCTTTCCGGAGGTCCGCCATGACCAGTCTCGTCATCCGCCCGCTCGTCGCGGGCGAGGAGAACCTGTTCGACTCCATGACCGACCCGCTGCCCCAACTGCGGCAGATCGCGTACGCCGACGGCATCACCGGCGGCGGCTACCGACCCGAGAACACCTGGATCGCCCTGCGCGACGGCCGGATGGTCGGGCGGGCGGCCTGGCTCCTCCCGCCCGGAGCGGTGGGCGCTCCCTGGCTGGAGCGGTTCGACCTGGCCGCCGAGCCGCAGGTCGGGGCCGCGCTGCTGCACGCCGCCCACGAGGCGCTGGGAGGTCCCGGTCGGTACTACGCGGCCCTGCCCGCGCACTGGCGGCGTCGACCCGAGGTGCTGGCCGTGGTCACCGCGCCGATGGAGGCGGCCCGACTCGCCGGCCTGGTCGAGGTGGGTGAGCGGCTGCGGTGCTCGTGGACGGGCACGCCGCTGCCGACGACCTCCGGCCGGTACACGTTCCGACCGCCAGTCGACGTGGCGGAGATCAACGCCCTGGTCGCCCGGGTCGCCCAACCGGACGTGCTGACCGGCGCGGAGATCGCGCGGGCCGTCAGCGGCGTCGACCTGGCCACCGATCCGTTGGCCTGGCTGGGGGAGTCGACCGACCAGTGGCGCGTCGGCGTGGCGGGCGGGCAGCCGGTCGGCCTGGTCGGCACGGCCGGCGACGCCTGCTACCCCCTGCTGGCGTACCTCGGTCTGCTCGACGACGCGGCGCGCGGTGAGCTGCTGGCCGAGGCAGTTCGGGTGCTCGCCGCCGGAGGCGCCCGGGAGGTGATCGCCGACGTGGACGCCCACCGCGTCGCGGTGCTCGCCGAGTTGGAGCGGACCGGGTTCCGGCAGCTCCGCACGCGCGTGCTGTTCGCGCCGCCGGCCGACAAGGCGTAACCCGTCCGGGGTGCGCCCCGCGTCACCCGGGGCGCACCCCGCACCGGCGGCACCGCCGGCTCCTGCCAGGATCTGTGCCCATGCCGGAGATCATCGCCCTCATCGTCGGCGGATCGGCGCTGGTCGTGGCGGCGGTCGCCGGGCTCTACCTCTGGCCGCTGCGCCGCCGCGAGCTGCGGCCCGCACCGGGCGATCCGCTGGACTTCGCCGCCGCCACCCGCATCGCCGAGACCATCAGGGCGGCGGAGACCGCCGATCCGGAGATCCGGCCGGAGTCGCGCAGCCGCCTGCTGAGCCACGGCTCCCGTACCGGCAGGGCCGTGCTGCTGCTGCACGGATACACCCTTGCGCCGGAGCAGTACGACGCGTTGGCCGAGGTGTTCTTCGCCCGGGGCTACAACGTGTGGATTCCGCGGGCCCCGCACCACGGCACCGTCGACCCGCGGGCCCACCACCGGGTCGAGGCCGCCGAGCTGACGACGTACGCCGCCCAGGCCGTGACCGTCGCGGCGGGCCTGGGGGACGAGGTGGGTGTCGTGGGCATCTCCGGCGGCGCGGTGCTCGCCGCGTGGCTGGCCCAGGTCCGTGGTGACGTCGTCCGGCGGCTGTTGCTGCTGTCGCCGTTCTTCGGCCCGGATCCCCGCCAGGCCCCGGCCTTCGCGGTCCGACCACTCATCACGCTGTACGGGCGTCGCCTCCTGCGCGACCGCGTCAACTCGCGGGGATACTCGTTCTCCGCCGTCACCCAGTACCTGACGATCGCACGGACGCTGCCGCGTCCGCCACGGCGCACCGGCCTGCTGAGCGCGGCCGTGGCGATCAGCCCGCTCGACGCGGTGGTGGACCCCGCCGCGGCGGTGCGGGTGCCGCGCCGCATCGCGCGGGCGAACGGCGTCGCGCTGCGGGTCTGCGCGCTGCCGCAGGCGTGGGGTGTCCGCCACAACACCCTCGACCTCACCGCACTCGGCACCGACGCCGACGAACTGCTCCGGCTGTACGTCGACCTCTACGAGGGCGGTCCGGCGTCGACGTCCGGGCTCGTCGGGACCGTCAGCGTCGGCGGCTGAGCGCGATCGTCGCCCGGCGGCGCACCGCGGAGTCGTCCACCTGCCTCCGCGGCGCACCGCCGTCCGCGGCGACTACCGCGCCGCCGCCTGTCCCGCTTCCCGGGCACCGTTGAACACCGGCGGGGCGTAACCGGCGGGCTTGTCGCCGACGCCGAGGCCGGGGCTCACCACCCAGGACTGGTACTGCGGGGTGAACATGCCGTAGGGCGGCCCGAGGGTCGGGGCGCTGGCCTCGTCGAGTCGGCGGCGGGCGTCGGCCGGGATCTCGAAGTCGAGCGCGCCGAAGTTGCCGCCGACCTGCTCCGGGCTGCTCGCTCCGATGATCACCGAGCCGACGGCGGGCTGGGTGACCACCCAGTTGATCGCGACCTGCGCCATGCTGCGACCCAGGTCGGCGGCCACGCTCTCCAGCGCGTCGATGACCTTCCAGTCGTTGGGGCTGATCTCCCGACCCGCGGCGTTGGGGGTGGTCAACCGTCCGGTACCGCTCAGGCCCTCGCTGGTGCGCCGGTACTTGCCGCTGAGCAGGCCGCCGCCGATCGGGCTGAACGCGGTGATGCCCATCCCCAGGGTCTGGGCCATGGACACGAACTCCGCCTCGATGTCCCGCATGACCAGGGAGTACGGCAGCTGCACGTTGATCATCGGGGCGAGCCCGTGCGCCTCGGCGTAGCTCTGCGCGCGGGCCGCGTACCAGGCCGGCACGTCGGAGAGGCCGGCGTACCGGATCTTGCCGGAGCGCACCAGGTCGTCGAGGGTGTGCACGACCTCCTCGACCGGGGTGATCCGGTCCCAGGTGTGCAGCAGGTACAGGTCGATGTAGTCGGTGCCGAGCCGGCGCAGCGACGCCTCCACGGCCCGCATGACGTGTTTGCGGCCGTTGCCGCTGGCGTTCGGGTCGGTCGGGTCGACGGTGTTGGTGGCCTTGCTGGTGAGCACGAGTCGTTCGCGGACGCCTGCCTTGTCGATGAGACGGCCGAGGATCTTCTCGCTCTCCCCAGCGGTGTAGAAGTCCGCCGTGTCGATGAGGTTCCCGCCCGCCTCCAGGTACCGCCGGAAGATCGGCTCGGCCTCCTCCTCGGTCTTGCCGTACGCGGCGTGGAACCCGTCGACGCCGAAGTTCATGGTGCCCAGCGCCAGTCGGCTCACCCGCAGGCCCGACCGTCCGAGCAGGTAGTAGTGGTTCATCGTGGTGCCCTCTCGATCGTGATGGGGGCGCGGAGCGGACCGCGCGGACCCGACCTTTGCTCGCCAAAAATGGACCTGCAAGTCCAAAACCCGCGCTACGGTGGGGGCCATGACACGCGCGTTGACCCGCAAGGGTGCGGCGACCCGGGCGCGGATCGTCGCCGGCGCCGCAGCCGAGATCCGCGAGCGCGGCGTCGACGAGGTACGCCTCGAAGACGTGATGGCCCACACCGGCACCAGCAAGGGCCAGCTCTTTCACTACTTCCCGGACGGCAAGGAGGAGTTGCTGCTCGCGGTCGCCCAGCACGAGGCCGACCAGGTGCTCACCGACCAGGAGCCGATGCTCAGCAACCTGACGTCCTGGCCGGCCTGGCAGGCGTGGCGCGACCGGCTCATCGAGCGCTACCTCGCGCAGGGCGTGAAGTGCCCGCTCAACGGCCTGCTCGGCCAGACCGGCCGACGGGCGCCGGGCGCGCAGGCCATCGTGACCGGGCTCATGTGGCGGTGGCAGGAGGCGATCGCCGTGGGCATCCGGCACATGCAGTCGACAGGTGACATCGCCCCGGACGTGGACGCCGACCGCGCCTCGGCGGCGTTGCTGGCCGGCATCCAGGGCGGCGTCCTGCTGCTGCTCTCCACCGGCAGGATCGACCACCTGGAGGCCGCCCTCGACCTCACCATCGACTCCCTGCGGGCCGGCGGCGACAGCCCTTCCCGCGCCTGACGGGAGGGTGGGACGATCGCCCGTCTGCCGGTCTGCTGAGTGTGGAGGTCGAGGATGTCGATCGGAACGATGGCGGCGCTGCTGGGCGGCGGAATCGTGCTCGGTGCGGCGCTCCTGCTGACGATCATCGGGGTGCTGGGCCGTCGCGCACGCGCGGGACGACTCGCGGGTCGCTACACCTCACGCCGGGGCAACTCGTCGGACAACAGTTCGTCGAGCATGGGCGGAAGCTGAACCTCCGGCTGTCGCGGAGGCCGCATGTCGCCGGTCAGCCGCTACCACTGGCAATCCTCATCGCGGTCATCGCTGCCACCAGGGCTGGCATCGATCACCTCGTCCGTCGTCACCGCCCCGAGGTGCGCCGAACGCCAGCTCTGGGCAGACGAGCAGCTCACCCGCACCGCACGCCCACCGATCCACCGGTGATCAAGAGGTTCGCGTCACGACACGCCGCTGGGATGACGCGAACCTCTTGATCACCGGGGCGGGGTGGGGGCGAGAGTGTTCAGGTTCTGCTGGTGGGTGGTGTTCGATCGGATCACTGTGGTGGCCAGTGTGGTGGTGGCCGGGTGGACGCCGCTCTTCTGCTCGGCGGTAGCGACCCGGACGGTCTGCGTGAGGTACGCGCGCAGGTGCGCGGCGAGCAGGCGGTGGAACGTCTCCCCGGTGGCCGACCGCAGCGCGGTCAGCTCGTCCGTGGGGATCATGCCCGGCATGTCGTGGCCCTCGTGCGGGTTGGTCGTCGGCGCTCCCGCCTCGCGCAGCAGTTGGCGGGACCGGCTCAGGTCGGCCCGGTTGCTGGCCCGCACGTCGGCGGCCAGCCGTCGCCAGGCGGGGTCGGTGGTCCGGGTCGGCACCAGGTCCAGCACCGGTAGCAGCCGGTCCGTCATCGCGGCGGTCAGTTGCAGCCAGGCGATGTCGGTGGGGCTGAAGGAGCCCGCCGATCCGACGCTCGACGGTGTGGACGCGGCCGGCGCGACAGTAGGTGGCCCGGCGCTGTCCGCGGGTGTCCCGCCGGCGCAGCCGGCGAGGAGCACCGCCGTCGTGAGCAGCGCGGCGCGGGCGCGCATACGGCCTCCTTCCGCCCGCGGCGGGCGGGCCCGGCGTGACCGGACCCGCCCCCTTCGGGTGCGACGGTGTCGGCTCAGATCGGTCGGCCGTCGTGCCCGCACTTGATGACCGGCCGGATGCAGTCCTGGACCCGGCGGGCCATCTCGGCTGTCGGCCAGGCGTTGAAGAAGTCGCCGTGCATGGTGTAGCCCGGCCCGGAGGCCAGCCGGAAGTGCGACGGGTCGCCGTTGACCGGGTACCGCAGCACCTGCCGCAACTTCGGCACGTGCACCGGGTGGGTGCTCGGGCAGGCCTGGTTCACCGGGTACGCCAGGTGGCTCTTGTGGTCCGGCGAGTCCAGGTCCCGACCGTTCCAGCACTGCGGGAAGTCCAGGTACGACTCCAGCATCGTGCCGGCGGGGCAGGTGACGAAGTCCTTCGACGGGGGCACCTGCCCGGCGTGCAGGCAGGACCAGCGGGCGATGCTGTCGTTCGGCCCGGTGGCCTTCGCGTTGCCCGCGACGAGTCGCAGGCCCTGCGGGATCGGTTGGGTGTTGGCGACGACGTCGGCGCGGACACCTTCACCGAGGTAGTAGAAGGTGGCGATGGCCGGTTCCACCGCGACGTTGTCGCGGTAGAGGGTCGGCACCCAGTAGGACGAGACGTCCACCGCCGGGTTGCAGGTGCTGGTGGATTTCACCAGGTCGGGAAGCGTGGTGTTGCCGTTCGTCACCGTGCTGCCGAAGAAGCTGTGCATGTGTGAGGCCCCGGGCAGCCCGGGAAAGACGATCGGGTCGTCGGGCAGCCGGTGGCTGTACGCGCAGTCGGCGGGGAATTCGGCGACCCGGATGACGTTGGCGACCGGGGCGGCGTCGGCCCGGTCGGTGGTCCAGGCCAGGTACGTGCCGAGGAGCGTCAGCAGGGCGCCGATCGCCGTGGCGAGGCGTAGCCGGCGGGGGACGTGGGAGAGGGGTGCGGCCCTGTCCATCTCGTGACTCCTGTCGGGGACGGGTCAGGGACAGCTCCGACGCCGCCGCCGAAAGACGTCGGAGGGTGTCCTGGCCGAAAGGGGATGGTGGCCCGGGAACCGGGGCGAGAGAGCGCTCTCACCACATCAGACTGTGCTCCGCGTCGACGGTTGTCAATACGTGCGCGGTTGGTGGAAAACGCGACGGGAGGGGCGGCCCGACGTGTCGGACCGCCCCTTTCGTGAGACGAGGACGTCAGAAACCGAGGACGCTCCGCCCGCCGACCACGGGCAGCCGCACCTCGCTGTCGTTCGGAGCGACCCGCAGCTCGGTGCCACCCAACGGCAGCAACGTGTACTCCTGGTCGCTGGAGAAGACGACCACGCCGATCCGGTGCCCCGCCGGGAAGATGTAGTCCTTCGGCTCCATCGTCCACCGGTAGTCGTACAGCTTGCCCTGCTTGACCGGCTCGGTGCGCGCGGCGCTCTTGCGGTTCTGCGGGTCCATCCAACCCCGGGTCACCACGGTCGGCGCGGCGCTCGACCCGGCCGGGCCGTAGTCCACCAGGTACGCGGTCAGGTTCGCGTCGGGCTTGTTGTCGATGGCCATCCGCAGCCGCATCTCCGGTCGGCCCGAGATGCGCACGCTCTGGGTCAGCTCGGGGGAGCGGTACGCGAGCCGGTTGGGGCTGGCCGTGTCCGGATCGGCCACCAGGGTGTCCGGGTGGATGGTCCGGCCCTCGTCGACGAAGCTCTGCTCGATCTTGGCCTTCGGCGGCTTGCCAGTGGTCAGAGCGCCCGGCGCGGTGGCGTCGGTCGCCGCGAACCGCAACCCGACCGCACGCGCGGCGGGGTCGGGCCAGTTGGCGTACGTGGTGTAGGCCCGGTCCTCGCGCTGGAGCACCGCGGTCGGCTCGTCCATGATGCCGTTGCGCACGTTCCACAGCCAGAAGTCGAACCAGCGGTTCTCGGTCTGCTTGTAGGTCCAGGTGTGGCCGTCCGGCAGGGTCACCGAGGCGTTGCTGCCCGGACCGCCGTGCCCACCCTGGTGCAGCCAGATCTTGCGCGGCACGTCGCGCTTCGCGAGCTCGTCCCACCAGCCGGCGAAGTGCTCGGTCTTGACGTTCCAGTCGTTGAGGCCGTGCACGACGAAGACGCTGGCCTTGACGTCGCGCGCGTCCAGGTAGTCGCGGTCCTTCCAGAACGCCGAGTAGTCGCCGGTGACCCGGTCCTGCTCCTTCGTGATCGTCGCGAGTTCGTCGGCGCACTGCCCCTCGGCGCGCGCCTGCCCGGCCGTGTACTGGGCCAGGATGTCCAGGTCCTCGCCCTGGAACGTCCCGGGCGCGACCACCAGGCCGTTGGCCCGGTAGTAGTCGTACCAGCTGCTGATCGCGGAGACCGGCACGATCGTCTTGAGGCCCTTGACCCCGGTGGTGGCCACCTGGTTGGGCAGCGTCCCGTTGTAGGAGACGCCGGTCATGCCGACCGCGCCGGTGGTCCAGCCGGCGGTGACCGGTGCGCCGTTCACGTCGTACGCCTTGGCCCGCCCGTTGAGCCAGTCGATGACCGCCTTGGTGCCGAGCGTCTCGGCCTGGTCGCCGCTGGTCGGGCAGCCGTCCGAGTCGCCGGTGCCGACACTCTGGCCGAGCACCACCGCGTACCCGCGGGGCACGTAGTAGTCGTCGAGTGAGCCGGGCAGGTTGGCCTTCGCCTCGGCCCGCTGGACGCCCATGTCGAGTGCCCGACGTCCGGAGCGGTCGGTCACCCCGTTCTGCGGCAGGTCGTCGACCAGCACGCTCGGGTACGGCACGTCACCCCAGGTGCCCTTGCGGTACGGGCTGTGCTCGAAGATGACCGGCACCTTGAAGCCCTGGGTGGCGGTCTCCCGGGGGCGGGAGATGTCGATCGCCACCCGGTCGGGGCGGCCGTCGTGGTCGGTGTCCACCGGGGTCTGGACGTACACCCGCTCCTCGATGGCGTCCGCGAGCGAGAACACCGGTTGGGTCATGCCGTCGGCCACCACGATGCCGGTGGGCGTGGCAGGCGCGGGCGGCGCGGCCGTCGCGGTGGGGGCTGCGCTCAGCACCAGGGCGCCGGACACGCCGACGCTGAGAAGTGCGAGATGGCGGGGTCGACGCATGCGCGTCTCCCTTCGGTCGGGCTGGCTGCCGGGTCTCGGCACGGACCAATCGCGAAGATCCATTCGTCGCCATGCTAGGTGCGGGTGGGCGTCGCGTCGATCCCCTCGGGTGGTCACCGCCGGCCGTTTTCCGGGCCGGGGAGGCGGCCGCAATCGAACCGACATCGAACCGGGCACGGTGCCGACACACGGCGGAAACCCTTGCCCGGTGGGAAGAAAAAGTGCTCGTCGCAGGCTGCCGAAGATCGCGTACCGAGACATATGATCTTGCAAAAGTCGCCCAAGAGGCGCATTTGTCCACATGAGACAGGGAGCGAAATGCTCAGAAGAACACGCTGGCTGCTGGCCGTCGCCGTCACGGCCACGGCGCTGACCGCCGTGCCCGGCGGCACCGCCACAGCCGGTCCCGGCGGAGGAGTCCTGCCGGGCGCACCCGGCGCCTCCGCCGACTCGAAGACCCACACCGTCACCCTGCTCACCGGGGACGTGGTGACCGTCCAAAGCACCGGCTCGGGATGCCCGCAGGCCACGGTACGGCCCGTCGACGCGAACACCGTGCTCCGCCAGACCTGCGGCCCGGACGGCCACCTGCACGTCCTGCCCGCCCGCGTCGAGTCCCAGATCGGCTCGACCCTCGATCCCGACCTCTTCGACGTCACCGCGCTGATCGCCGACGGGTACGACGACGAGAGCACCTCCACGCTGCCCGTCATCGTGCAGCCCGCCACCGCCTCGGCGCGGGTGGCCGCGCTCGGCGACGTGCGCTCCCTGCCCAGCATCGGCGCGGTGGCCGGCCACGTACCCAAGAAGAGCCCGGCCTCCGCGAAGCTCGCGACCGACTCGCTGCTCGCCGGCGCGAAGAAGGTCTGGCTCGACCGCAAGGTCCGCGCCACCGCGCTGACCGGCGGCGCGAAGCCCGCCGGTCTGGACCGCAACCTCGACCAGATCGACGCGCCGCAGGCGTGGAAGGCCGGCTACACCGGCAAGGGCGTGCGGGTCGCGGTCCTCGACACCGGCGCCGACTTCACCCACCCCGACCTCGCCGGCCGGGTCGTCGAGCGGGCCGACTTCACCGCCGAGGGCGGTGACGCGGTCGACCACAACGGCCACGGTACGCACGTCGCGTCGACCATCGCCGGCACCGGCGCGGCCGCCCACGGTCAGCGTCGCGGTGTGGCGCCGGACGCCGGGCTGGTGATCGGCAAGGTCCTCGACGACCACGGCTCCGGCGCCGACTCCGGCATCATCGCCGCCATGGAGTGGGCCTCCACCCGGGCCGACGTCATCAACATGAGCCTCGGCGGCAGCGAGGCCGACGACGGCAGCGACCCGCTCTCGCTGGCCGTGGACCGGCTCAGCACGTCCACCGGCGTCCTCTTCGTCATCGCGGCGGGCAACAGCGGCGCGCAGATCTCCTCGCCCGGGTCCGCCACCAGCGCGCTCACCGTCGGCGCCGTCGACCGCGACGACAAGCTCGCCGACTTCTCCAGCCGCGGACCGCTGGTGAACAGCCACGCGGCCAAGCCGGAGCTGGTCGCGCCCGGCGTCGACATCGTCGCCGCCCGTGCCGCCGGCACCAACCTCCAGGACCCGATCGACAGGTACTACGAGGGCCTCAGCGGCACCTCGATGGCCACGCCGCACGTCGCCGGTGCCGCCGCGCTGCTCGCCCAGCGTCACCCCGACTGGACCGGCGCGAAGCTCAAGGCGGCGCTCGTCGGTGCCGCCGACCCGCTCAGCGGCGTCGACGCGTACGCCGTGGGGGCCGGCCGGCTCAACGCGGCCCGGGCCCTCGGCGGCCCGACCAGCGACCAGCCGGTGGTCAACCTCGGCACCTTCGCGTACCCGCAGTCCGGCAGCAGCACCACGACGCTGAGCTGGACCGGCGGCGCCACCCCGGCCACGACGGTCCTCGACCTCGACGTGTCGGTCGTCAACCACGACGGCCAGCCGGTGCCGCGCGGCGCGGCGTCGCTGTCGACGAGCCGGGTGACGCCCAGGCGCGGAGCGACGGCGGAAGCGACTCTGCGGATCAACCGCGCGGCGTTGGCCAGCCGGCCGGGCTTCTACCTGGCCACCGTCACCGCCCGCACCGGGCGCACCGTCGTCGCGGTAACCCCGGTGAGCTTCTACGTCGAGCCTCCCAGCTACGACCTGACGATCAACACGAAGCCGCTGCCGGGTCTGCGGGACGGCGCGGAGACCTGGATCAACCTCATGGTCGCCAACCTCACCGACCCCCAGATCTACTACGGCGGCGGGTCCGGCACTCCCGGGGAGACCTTCACCCTGCGGGTTCCGGCCGGCCGGTACTCGGTGCTCGGTGCCTCCGTCGCCTACTACGTCGACAGTGACGTGCTGGAGACGACCCTCACCGCCGACGCCGACCTGGACGTACGGGCCGCCCGGACCGTCACCCTCGATCCGGCGGAGGCCAAACCGGTGACGGCCACTGTCGACGGGGTTCCCACCACGCCCACCCGGGTCGACTTCACCAATTTCCAGACCGCGGCGAACGGCCTGTCCTGGTGGCACCAGATCAGCGGCTTCGGCAAGCTGACGACGGTCCGCAGCACCGCGCTGCCGCAGCCCTCGATCGGGTCGCGGCGGACCTGGGCGGCAGTCAACCTGGACTCGCCCGCCGGCACGGCCGAGCCGTACCGCTACAACCTCGTGCACGAGTACGCGGGCGGCGTGCCGGCCGACCCGACGTACCGGGTGACCAGGGCGGAGCAGGCCAGGCTGGCCCGCATCGACGAGCGGTTCCACCAGACCGACTCACCGGAGATGTACACCCAGCTGGTGCGACTCGGGTCCACGGTCGACGGTGTACCGGTGACCCAGACCTACGAGGGGCCGCTGCCGCCGACGCGCACCGACTACCTGACACCCGAGATCGTCTGGGCCGACGAGGGTGTCTACGGAGGGTTGGCGGCCCAGGAGGCGCCCCGCAGCTACCAGCCGGGCAGTCGACAGAGCAAGGTCTGGGCGCGGCAGCCGCTGCACTCGGACTGGTACGACGACCCGGCGGGCGTCGACTCCAGCTGCGCCACCGCACCGGCCCGGACGCGGGGCAACCTGCACCTCGACCTCGTGTCGTTGACCGACCAGCACCAGCGGGCCGACTGCCTGCGGGGCGAGGCGATCGGTGTGAAGCGCACGCTGTCGCTGTACCGCGACGGCAAGCTTGTCGAGCAGCGGCAGGGCCCGTTCGGCGACTTCACGGTGCCGCAGGCGATGGCCGACTACCGGGTGACCCTCGACGTCGACACGAGCCTGATCCTGCCGATCTCGACCCGGGCCACCACCTCGTGGACGTTCCGGTCCGCCGGGCCGGACGGGACGCAGAGCGTGCCGCTGCCGCTGCTCGCTGTCGACTACGCCCTGCCCATGGACCACGACAACCACCCGGTCGGCGGAACTGCCGAGCTGACCGTCCGCCAGGCGCACGGCGTGCGGGCGCAGAAGGTCACGTCGATGCAGGTCTGGACGTCGACCGACGACGGCGCCACCTGGAAGGCGGCCCGGGTCACCGGCAGCGGCGACACCTACCGCGTCGACCTGCCGAAGGTCGCCTCCGGGCAGGCCGTCTCGCTGCGGGTCAAGGCCGCCGCCAACGGCGGTAGTGGCATCGACCAGACCATCATCCGGGCGTACCACGCCGGCTGACGGTCACCGCGCGGGTGCGGTCCGGCTCCGGCCGGGCCGCGCCCGCGCTCGTCACTGGCCCTCCCAGACCGCCTTCGCGCCGGAGTCGCCGGTACGGACCACGTAGTACACGGCGATGCCGGCGGCCACCACCGACAGCACCTGCAACGCCAGCGTCAGCGCCCGACCGGCGCGCGCGCCTTCGGCGCCGCGCGGCGCGACGAACCAGACCAGCGCCAGCGCCACGACCCCCAGCCCGATCGCGGCGTAGAGGGTGAGGTCGCCGAAATCCTGGTGCGCCTCCAGCTTCGGCACGAACTCGGGCGTGACGCGGTTGGCGGAGCGCATCCGCGCGAAGAACGCGTCGCCGGTGAGCTTCGCCAGCAGGGCGGCGACCGGTGCGCCCACGGCGAGCAGGCCCAGCACCCAGCGCGTGTGCGGCCGGATCGGCGCGACCAGCGCGTACGCGATTGTCAGAAGGGCCAGCAGCGGCACGAACACGACAGCGGCGTGCAGCACGAGAGGGTGAGCGGGGATGCCCAGGAACTCTTCGAACATTCGGCGACTCCTCCGGCCAGAGCGGATCTCGATGATCCAGGCTTGGAGGCTATCGGTACCGACTGAGCGTGCCCAGAGCCAACTGTCAGCTCCGCGACCGCGGGAGACAGTCCTTCTTGTACTTCAGGCCGGAGCCGCACCAGCACGGATCGTTGCGCTCCGGTGGCCAGGGCACCCGCGAGCTGGGTCGCGCCGACACCTCGGCCGCGTAACCGGCGCGGATCGCCGCGTTGGTCGGGCCGCCGTCGTGTCGACCGGCGAACGCGTCCAGGCCGGCCACCGTCGCCCTGAACACGCCCAGCCCGGTCCGGCCGTCAGCCGTCAGCCGTACCAGCTCCTTCTCCAGTCGGGCCCGGTGCGCGTCCCAGTCCGGCCCGTACACGTCGGTCAGCTCGGGGTGCGCGGCGAGCAGACTGTCGAACTCGTCCCGAGGCCAGAGCAGCAGATCGGTATCACCGCCCTGACGCTCCGCCGCGCGGCGGACGAGCTGGTTCTCCAGGCGGTCGGCCAGATCGTCCTGCCGGTCGTGGGTCAGGTTGAGATTCCGGCGTACCCGGTGGCGCTGTTGCAGCAGGAGGAAGAGCACCCCGGGCGCGTCCGGCGGACCGACCTCCGGATCGGCCGTCACTCCGGTCCGGTCACCCAGCAGACTGTCGACCGCCTCGCTCAGCCACGTCTCGGCGATCGCCGAACGGCCTGCCGCGTCCAGCGCCGCGCTGAGGTAGGCGGGCGCGTCGGGCTGAGTGAGCAGCAGCGGCCGCAGCGCGGTCAGCTCCGCCATCGCCTCGTCGTCGCGGTCGCCGGCCTGGAACATCACCCGGGCCCGCAGCGCGCGGACGACGCCGGCCCGGGGATCGTCGGCGGACGGGTACGCCGCGAGCGCCTCGTCCGCGTACCGCATCGCGGCGTCGGGCCGGGCCCGGATCTGGGCGATCTCGGCGGCCAGGGTCAGCGCGTCCCCGGCGTCGTCCGGATCCTCCAGCCGGCCCTGCCGGGCCGCCTCGGCGACGTCGGCGGCGACACCGAGCGGGTCGGCCGTCCCGAGCACCGAACGGCGGAGTTCGGCGAGGTCAGCCTTGGTGAGTACGTCTCTCGTCGGCACGACCTCACGGTACGTCGGCGTGCTTCCGCCCGGCCGAATTATGGCCATCTGCCGTCAACCAGACCTCGATAGCGTCCGGTCGCCAGTTTCTCGACCAGATCGCGCAAAGGCGGAGTTATGGGCACGGTGGATCGCCGTACGTTCCTCAAGGCAATGGGTGTTCCCGCGATCGGTGCGGCGCTCCCGCTGGACCTCAGCAAGGCGCTCGCCATCCCGGCGAACAACCGGACCGGCTCGATCAACGACGTCGAGCACGTGATCATCCTGATGCAGGAGAACCGGTCCTTCGACCACTACTTCGGCACCATGCGCGGCGTACGCGGCTTCGGCGACCCGCATCCGGCGACACTGCCGTCCGGCAAGGACGTGTGGCACCAGCCCAACGGCGCCGACGAGCTGCTGCCCTTCCGCCCCGAGGTGAAGGACCTCGGCCAGACCTTCCTGCCGGACCCGCCGCACGGCTGGAACGACGGGCACGCCGCCTGGAACGACGGTCGGTTCGACGGGTGGGTGCCCAACAAGGGCGTCACGGCGATGACGTACCACACCCGCCAGGATCTGCCCTACCACTACGCGCTCGCCGACGCCTTCACCGTCTGCGACAGCTACCACTGCTCCCTGATCGGCCCGACTGACCCGAACCGCTACCACATGTGGAGCGGCTGGGTCGGCAACGACGGCAAGGGCGGCGGCCCGGTCATCACCAACGCGGAGGCCGGCTACGACTGGTCGACGTACCCGGAGCGGCTGGAGCGCAACGGCATCTCCTGGAAGATCTACCAGGACGTCGGCACCGGCCTCAACGCCGCCGGATCCTGGGGCTGGACGAACGACCCGTACATCGGCAACTACGGCGACAACTCGCTGCTCTACTTCCACCAGTACCAGAACGCGCAGCCCGGAACGCCGCTCGCGGACAAGGCCAAGACGGGCACCGAGATCCGCACCCAGGGCCGCGACCCGGAGGCGCTGCTCGCCGACTTCCGGGCGGACGTGGAGGCGGGACGCCTGCCGCAGGTCTCCTGGATCACCGCTCCCGAGGCGT
The DNA here is from genome assembly GCF_040649315.1 of Micromonospora sp. NPDC049004. NCBI lineage: Bacteria > Bacillati > Actinomycetota > Actinomycetes > Micromonosporales > Micromonosporaceae > Micromonospora > Micromonospora sp. NPDC049004. The sequence goes on along the minus strand of NZ_JBEZFG010000003.1, from coordinate 275,158 downwards.
ACACCGAGCACCCGAACTGGGAGCCGGCGTACGGCTCCTGGTACATCTCGCAGGTCATCGACATCCTCGCCGCGAACCCCGAGGTGTGGAGCAAGATGGCGCTCTTCATCACGTACGACGAGGAGGGTGGCTTCTTCGACCACGTGGTGCCGCCGACGCCTGCGCAGACGCGCGAGCACGGGCAGTCGACAGTGCCCACCACCAACGAGATCTTCCCCGGCGACGCCGACCACCCGGCGGGCCCGTACGGCCTGGGCATCCGCGTCCCGATGATCATCGTGTCGCCGTGGACCCGCGGTGGCTACGTCAACTCCCAGGTCTTCGACCACACCTCGCTGATCAAGTTCCTGGAGACGCGGTTCGGGCACGGCCGGCCCGACCTGGTCGAGAAGAACATCACCCCGTGGCGGCGGGCCGTCGTCGGTGACCTGACCACGGCCTTCGACTTCCGGCACCCGAACCGGTCGCGCGAGGTCAAGCTGCCGGACACGGACGACTTCAAGCCCGACGACCTGGTCCGGCACCCCGACGAGGTGCCGGTGCCCCCGGCGAAGGGGCGGCTGCCGAAGCAGGAGCGCGGCGTGCGCCCGGCGCGGCCGATCCCGTACACCCTGCACGCCGACGGCCAGGTCACCGACGGCGCGTTCCGGATCGACTTCCGCAACACCGGTGGGGCTGGCGCGGTCTTCCAGGTCCGCCAGGCGGGCAGCACGGCGGCGCCGCGCAGCTACACCGTCGAGCCGGGCAAGCGCCTCACGGACACCTGGGCGATCGAGTCCTCCTACGACCTGTCGGTGCACGGGCCGAACGGCTTCTACCGCCGGTTCACCGGCGGCCGGTCACAGCTCGACGTCACCGCCGCGTACGACGAGCACGACCACAAGATCGTCCTCACGCTGGGCAACCGGGGCGCGAAGCGGGTCGAGGTGACCGTCCAGGACGGCTACCACTCCCGTCCGGTGACGCTGGCGCTGCGGCCCGGCCAGGCGGAGCGGGCGACGTGGGAGCTCACCCGCACCCACGGCTGGTACGACCTGGCGCTCACCGTCGCGGGTGACGCCGGCTTCGAGCGCCGGTACGCCGGTCACGTCGAGAACGGCAAGGACAGCATCAGCGACCCGGCCCTCGGCGGGCTCGTCTGACCGGCGCCGCGCCACCCGGGTCGTTACCGGCCCGGGTGGCGCGGCGTTTCAGTCGTCGTCGCCGTGCCCGGCGGAGGCGGCCGGGGTGTTGCCCCACACGGCCTTGGCCCCGGAGTCACCCACCCGGTAGACCTGCACCAGGTTCGCGACCGCCACGACCACGGCCAGCACCGCGACCACCACCGCGAGCCCTCTCGGCGTTCGTCGGGAGCCGCCCGGGCGGGTGTCGCGGCGGTGCAGCCAGACCAGCGCGACGGCGGCGATCAGCAGGGGCAGGGCGAACCAGAGCAGCGTGTCACCGAGTTCGGCGTGCTCGCCCGGGTCGCCGACCCGGTGCTCCAGGCTCTCCCCGCTGGAGGTGGCGAGCGGGATCGCGGCCGTCGCCAGCGCGGTGATCAGGACGACGAGAACGCCGTAGCGGCCCCGCCACGACGGTCGGACGGCCAGCGCGACGACACCGAGCGCGGCCAGCGGCAGGAGGACCACCACCGCGTGCACGACGAGTGGGTGCAGCGGCAGTCCGTTGACGGTGTCGGGCACGGGGTCTCCTCGGCGCTCGGGATGTCACTGCCCGTCACCATATTGCCGATTTCTTGCGAAGTTCTTGCGGTATCGAACGTCATCCGACCCAGCGACCGCGTCGGTGGGTCGCTCAGGCTGCCGGCAGCAGCAGCGTGAACGTGGCACCCGCACCTGGAGCGCCGGCCACCGTGATCGACCCCTGGTGCGCGTGCGCGACCTGCTGCACCAGCGCCAGGCCCAGCCCGAACCGGCGGCCCGCCCCGGCCGTGCCGTGCGCGAAGCGCTCGAAGAGCCGGTCCGCCTCGGCCGGGTCGAGGCCCACACCGTCGTCGGTGACCTCGACGGACACCTGACCGGCGTGCCGTCGCACGGTCACGGCGACGTGCCCGCCAGCGGCCACGTGCCCGATCGCGTTGTCCACCAGGGCGGTCGTCGCTCGGCGCAGCGCCGTGCGCGCTCCGCGGACCGGGGTTTCGCCGGAGGCCTCCACGCGCAGCTCGACCGTCCGCTCCCGGGCGTACTCCTGCATGCTCGCGACCACTTCGCGGGCCACCTCGCTCAGATCGACGACCGCGGCCGGTGGTGGCTGATGCTCGGCAGCGGCGGACACCAGCAGGTCCTCGACCACGTCGCCGAGCGCCCGGGTGTCCGCCACGAGCTGGTCGAGCTGGTCGGTGAGTCGCGCCGCCGGCTCCGTCTGGGATCGTCGGGCCAGCACCTGCGCACGGGTGTGCAACACGGTGAGCGGAGTGCGCAATTCGTGCGAGGCGTCGGCGACAAAGCGCCGTTGCAAAGTCAGCGCGGTGGCCAGGGGCGCGACCGCCCGCCGGGCGAGCAGCGCCGCGGCCACCACCGCACCTGTCAGGCCGGCCAGTTCGGCAACCAGCAGCGCGATGCCGAGCTGCCCCTGGCGTTGACGCAGCGGCGCGAGGTCGGCGGCGACGGCCCACCGGCTGCCGTCCGCTCGGTCGGCGACCAACACCCGGACCCGCTGGTCGTCTCCCGCATCCGTGTCGAAGCGCCCCGGCTGCCGTTCCAGCGCATCGCCGAGGACCCGGGTCAGCTCCGGCGAGGCGCTCTCGGTCACCTCGACGGCACCGGAGCCGGCCGCCCGCTGGGCCAGGAACTCGCCGGGCGGCGGGTCGTCGGTGTCCTCGGCCATCGTGAGCACCTGCGCCAGTTCGGTGTTCAGCGCCCGCGATTCCTGCCGACTGGTGAGGACGAACATCAGCGCACCGACCAGCAGCAGCACCACGCCGATCGCCCCGGCGGTCTGCGCCACACTGCGCCGTCGGGCCTGAACCAGTCGGGCCTCGTCCACGCCGTCAGACCGCGCCGATCCGGTAGCCGAGACCGTGCACCGTACGGATCGCCCCCCGACCCAGTTTGCGACGCAGGTGGTGCACGCAGGCGTCGACGCTGCCCGGCGCGGCGGCGTGGTCGAACGCGCTGCTCAGCAGCTCGGCACGCGTGAAGACCTTCGTCGGCCGGCCGGCGAGGGCGCGCAGTACGGCGAACTCGCGGGCGGAGAGCGGAATCTCCTCGTCCTCGTCGAGCACCTGTCGGTTTCCCACGTCCAGCCACCGTCGCCGCCCCAGCGGCAACCGGCCCGCCGCGTCCTGGTGTCGACGGCGCAGTGCCCGCAGTCTGGCCAGCAGTTCAGGAACCTCGAAGGGCTTGACGAGGTAGTCCTCGGCACCCGCGTCGAGCCCTTCCACCCGGTCGTCCAGGGTGCCCCGGGCGGTGAGCAGCAACACCGGGCACGTCACACCCCGCGCCCGCAACCGGGTGACCAACCCCAGCCCGTCCAGCACGGGCAGCCCTCGGTCGACCACCAGCACGTCGTAGTCGCGGGCCAGGGCGCGGTGCAGGCCGCTCTGCCCGTCTCCGGCCACCTCGACCTCGTACCCCTCCTCGGTGAGCAGGTCGGTGAGCAGCGCGCTCAGCGCGCCGTCGTCCTCGACCAGCAGCAGGCGCGGGCGGTCAATCTCCACCCGCCCAGTATTCCCCCTGGCCACGATCCCGCTTGGGAGGCTCAGAACTCCTCGTACACCGCCGGGTCCTGGTCCGCGAGCCGCCCGTCCGGGCGGCCCAGCGCGGTGATGGCCTCGACCTGCGCGTCGCTGAGTGTGATGTCGAAGACGTCCAGGTTCTCGATCTGCCGCTGCGGCGACGCGGCCTTGGGCAGCGGGATCACCTGGCGGGCCACGTGCCAGGCGAGGATGGTCTGCGCCGGGCTGACGCCGTGGGCGTTCGCGATCTCGGTGATGACGGGATGCCGCTGCAGGTCGTTGCCGTGGCCGAGCGGGCTCCAACCCTGCACGAGGATCCCGTGCTCCCGGTGGTAGGCGAGCGCCTCCCGCTGCGGGAAGTACGGATGCACCTCGATCTGGTTGACCACCGGAGCGACCCCGGTCTCGGCCACCAGCCGGTCGATGTGCTCGGGCAGGAAGTTCGACAGACCGATGTGTCTCACCAGCCCGCGCTCCCGTGCCTCGATGAGCGCGCGCCACGCCTGCACGTACCTGTCGACACTGGGGTTCGGCCAGTGGATCAGGTACAGGTCGATCCGGTCGAGGCCGGTGCGGAACACACTCTCCTCGATCGTCGTCAGCGCCTCGTCGAAGCCGTGGTGCCGCCCCGGCAGCTTCGAGGTGACCACCAGTTCACCGCGTACGTCGCCCGCCGCGCGAGCGGCCCGACCCACCGCGCCCTCGTTCTCGTAGTTCACCGCCGAGTCGAGCAACCGGTAGCCCGCCCGGATCGCCTGCCCGATCGCGTCGACACCCGCCGAGCCGTTCAGCCGGTACGTGCCGAGCCCGATCGCCGGCAGTGTGGTGCCGTCGGCGGCCGTCAGGTGCGGAATCGTCATGATCGAAACCCTACCCGCGCGAGCCGCCCGTGGGCCGTGCCTCCCGCCCGGACGATCCCTCAGGCCGACCTGTCACCAGTGGGGGAGTCTCGGATGGCGAGCGCGGCCTGGATGAGGGCGGCGTGGGTCAGCGTCTGGGGGTAGTTGCCGAGGTGGGCGCCCGTCGCGGGGTCCACCTCCTCGGGATAGAGGCCGAGTGGGCTGGCGTAATCAACAACGGCCTGGAACAGCTCGACGGCCTCGCCGCGACGCCCGGTGCGGGCAAGTCCCTGAACGAGCCAGAACGAGCAGGGCAGGAACGCGCCCTCGGTGCCGGGGAGGCCGTCCCGGCCGGGCGGATAGCGGTAGAGCAGCGGACCGCCGGCGGACAGCCGACCCCGGATGGCGTCGATGGTGCCCCGTACCCGGGGTGACCCGGTCCCGTCCAGGCCGAGCAGCGGCAGGACGAGCAGCGCCGCGTCGAGGTCCTGCGACCCGTAGCTGCGGACGTAGCTGCCGGCCGTCGGGTCGAAGCCGCGCGTGCGGACCTCGGCGGCGATGGCGTCTCGGGCCTCCTGCCAGCGTCGACGTTGGCGGTCCGGCAGGCGGTGCGTGTCGGCGATGGCCAGGGCGCGGTCCAGCGCGAGCCAGCCCATGAGCTTGGAATGGACGTGGTGGGCGGGCTCGCGTACCTCCCAGATGCCGGCGTCCGGCTCCTGCCAACGACCGGCGACGACGTCGGCGAAACCGCGCACCGCCCGCCACGTCTCGGGATAGAGGCGGTGCCCGGCCTGGGCGAACGCCCAGGCGGCGTCGATCACCCAGCCGTAGCCGTCGAGCTGGTGTTGGCCGGCGGCGCCGTTGCCGATCCGCACCGGACGGCTGTCGAGGTAGCCGGGCCAACCCACCAGTTCCCGTTCCGCCGGCACGTGCCGGCCGTGCAGGGTGAGCAGCGCCGGCAGGCGTGGCCGTTGCAACCGGCTGGCGTGCAACAGCCACGCGAGGAAACCTCGGGCCTCGTCGGTCTTGCCGACGCTGAGGAAGGCGCTCACGCCGATGCTGGCGTCACGGGGCCAGACGTAGCGGTAGTCCCAGTTGCGTACCCCACCGGGGTCCTCGGGCAGTGACGTGGTGGGCGCCGCCACCGGCGCTCCCGACGGCGAGTAGGTCAACAGCCGCAAGGTGAGCAGGCTTCGTGCGACGTGTTCGCGGAACGGCAGCCGGTCGTCGATCTCCGCCGTCCAGGATCGCCACCGGGCTTCGTCTGCGACGAGCAGTTCCCAGGCGACAGTTGGCTCGACGTGGATCACCGGTTCGCGGTGCGCCACGGCCAGCACGAGGGTGACCGGCCGCCCGGGCCGGACCGTGATCGAGGTGGGCCGACCCGGTTCGATCCGGAACCTGGGCGTGCTGTCCAGCGCGACCGCGAGCGCCCCCCACTCACACACGAGGCCCTGGCGTCGGTGGTGGACCCGGGGCCGGCGGCGCCGTGCGCCAAGGCGGGGATCGAACTCCACCACCGCGTCGACCGCCGACTGCTCGGCCGACAGCCGTCGCACGATCAGTGTCGTGGGCAGCAGACGACCGCTGACCTCGGCCACCATCGCCTCCGTGAGGCGGAGCCGGCCGCCGCCCACCGCCCAGGTCGTCTCCAGGGTGGCGGTGTGCTGCCGGTACCGCCGCTCGACGACAGTGGCCGGCCCGGCCGGGCCGACCCGGAACGTTCCCGCGTCCGGGCCCCCGACCAGCCTGCCGAACAGGGGATCGCCGTCGAAGCGGGGCACACAGAGCCAGTCCATGCCGCCGTCACTCGCGACCAGGGCGGCCGTACGCGTGTCACCCAGCAGGCCGTAGTCGCTGATCGGCGGCTTACCAGTCACGGAGATCGCTCCGGGGTGAGGGTCACCGGGCTTGGAGGAGCAACCCGAGGAAGACCCCGTAGACGACGTGGACGACAGCAGTGACCACGGGGGTCTGGATGCCGTAGTTGACGGCGAACAGACCGGGCGGCTCCAACACCGCCGTGCTGGCCGGCCCCGCCCGCTGCGAGGCCATCCGCGGGTGCACACCGGGAAGCAGCGGCAGAATCACCGTCAGCGCGATCCCGACGTGCACAATCCCGAACAGCGCGCCGATCCACCAGGTGGCCCGGTGCAGCAGCGCGAATGCGGCCGCGTAACCGAGGGCGAAACCCTGACCGGCGCAGAGGTGCAGGAAGAACCCGACGACCCGCGCCCGGTCGGGATCCTCGGTGACGAAGGTCCCGAGCACCAGAGGAAGGTCGAGCCGGGTCAGGCCGGCCAGCTGAGCCGTGATCATCGCCGCGGTGAGCGCCGCGGTGGCCACCAACCCGAACAACGCCCATCCGGCCCAGTCCATCTCAGCAGTCGACGACGTCGCGGGCGTTCTCGGTCATCGGTCCACCCTCCGGCTGAGCAGCGTGAATCCCACGGCCCGGACCGGACACCCGCCCACCGGGTGCCCGGTTTCTCACCATAAGCCACCGGACGTGCCGCGCTGACCTGCTCGCCCAGACGTCCCTTGACGAGTTCGGCGGACGGGATAGTCGATCACGGCCAGGACGGCGGAGGTGGGCCAAACGCGCGACGGCCGGCCCGCACAGCCAGAGTGGCGAGGGCAGCGTTGGCGCCACCACCGATCACCATGCCGATACCGAACGGCGCCACTCGACCGAGAACGATGATGCCCTGCTTGGTTCCGTACTTCGTGATGAAGTTTTTCCCCAGGATCTTGTTGATCTGACGCAGCCTTTCCAGGGGCACCTTGGCGACAATCTGACGTCCCCAGTGTTGCCCCGTACGCTCGGCGACCTTGGTGATGGTGGCGGAGCCGGACCCGCCGAGCATGATTCCCATCACGATCGTTCGACGGCGCTCGATCTCGTCGATGCGGACGCCGTGGACTTCGGCGATCGAGAGCGCGAAGAGGGCGCTCATCTCCAGGGACGAGAGCGCCTCGCCGGCGGACAGTGCCAGTGCGATACCTGTGCCGACGCCGGGCGCCGCCGCTGCTCCTCCCACCGCGGCACCCGTTCCGGTCAGTGCGCTGACGTACATTCGCTCCAGACCCCGGATCACCTCTGCTGGTGTCGCCTCGGGGTTCCGTTGGCGGGCACGGGCGATGTTCTTCTGCACCAGTGGGTTCTGGACGGCGATGGCCTTGTCCAGGAGGTCGAGGACCCGCTGCCCACTTACGGCTTGCTCCGGAACCGGTTCGTCGACGGCGTCTGTTGCCATGCCTTGAACTCCTTGCCTCGTCACGTCTTATGGGGCGAATACGCTTACCGATTGAGGTCGGCGAGCATGCGCTGGTAGGCGATGGGGTGCACGACCGGGACGGCGTACTGCCGGGCCTTCTTGGCCTTGCCGGACATCGAATCGGGGTCGGCAGCCACCAGGAGCCGGGTCTTCTTGGTGACGTTGTCGCCAACCTGCAGCCCCGCAGTCCGAGCGTCCTCTTCCCAAAAGGAGCGTGCTGGCTCCATCGCCCCGGTGAAGACGACTACGTCGCCGGGCTGGAGCCGCCAACCGTTGGTGTGTGGTCGGGCCACGTCGGCGTCACGAGCGGTCTTGAGGGCATGGTCGACGTCGGAGACCTGCAGCCCGAGCAACGAGGCAACCTGGTCCAGATCGTGGCGTTCGGCCGACGTCAGGACGTTGTCCTCCAACGCCACGGCCGCCAGACTCGCCAGGTAGGTGCGGTGCAGGTGGTCGACGTCGACTCGGGCGAGGCCGAGATCTTCGGCCGTGGCGACGAGTGCGTCCGCCTCACTGTCGGAGATGTGCCGGTCAAGCAGTGCCCGGTCGAGCAGGTCCAGGTACGCATCACCCTGCGGTTCGCGGAGCCGCGGAAGCCGGTCCACCAGACGGGCCAGGAAGTGCTCTTCCCGGTGCCCCAGTTCTCGGCGCGGCACCGGCACCACTGCTTCGGCAGCCAAGGGCGGCCAGGGGGCAGCCGCAGCGGCGTCGATGACGGACGTCCACGGCGGTGGCGTGCCCGCGTCCCGCAGGTAGCGGGCCAGAAGCTGCGCGGCTGCGCGCGCGTCGTGCAGAGCGGAGTGTGCCTGGTGCGGTGGCATTCCCGCCGCACGGCAGCAGTCGTGCAGGCTGCGGCCGGCCGACGGGAGGAAGTGCGCGGCCAGCCGCATCGTGCACAAGCCCTCGCCGGGGCTGATCGGCGGTTCAATCTGCAGCCGGCGGTACTCGGCGAGGAGGAAAGCGGCGTCGAAATGCAGGTTGTGGGCGACCAGCACCCTCCCGCGAAGGAGACCGGCGAGGTGACCTGCGAGCCGGCTGAACTGCGGTGCGCGCCGTGCCTCGGCGGCCGAGATGCCGTGGATGAGTTGCGGGCCGAGATCCCGGTCGGGGTTGACCAGGCTGCACCACTCGTGGGTCAGCTGCCCGGCGTCGTCGAGATGGATGACGGCGACCCGACCACGCGGTCGTGCCAACTGGTGCGCAGGCCTGTCGTCTCCAGGTCGATAACTGCGTACACGTCGAGTCGACTCCTTAGATCGTGGCCGGAGCGGAGTTGTCGGCGGCCGCGCGCAGCCAGGCCAGCCACCGGGAAGGCAACGGCTGCGGCTCGCCCAGAGCACGCAGGTACCGTCGGCGATACCGCGCCTGCTCGGTGTCCTGCCAGAGCTGAGCGGTCATGGCGACAGCCGATGTCAGGGCCAGCGCCGTCCCCGCGACCGGCGATGCGGCGCGGGGCTGCACGGCGAGCCGGACCGCCAGATCCTCGTGATCCGGCACTTCGGCGTGCCAAGCGAGTGGGGCGAGCTTCGACGTGGACACCGCACGCTGCCGGTCGACCGCCTCGGCGTAGGCGGACCGGTGCTCAGTGATCTCCGTGAGGAGTTCAGGAACCGCTAGCACGTACCCCCGCAGCGTGCTGATCAGTTCCTGTGGCAGTACGTCGGCGAGCCGGTCCAGGATCGCGACCGGCGTTTCCCGGTCCCACCCCACCAGGCAACGCCCCTGCACCATCCGCATGATTCGAGTGAGCTGTTCGTCCTGCGTGACTTCATCGAGGCGTACCACCCACGCCCCGCCGGCGCGTCCGGTCGGGCTGAGCCGCCACACAGCAAGGGACTCGGCGCCGTCCGTGCCGGGGCCGACGGCGAGGACGGCGTGACCGCGCGCACCGGGCACGTAGTCAACGGGTATGGAGAGTTCGCTCTCTGCTTCCTCGGGTGCTGCCATTCGGCATCCTCCATGATCGACGACGGGAGCATCACAGTAGGTGTCAACGTGGTCACATCGGCTCAACCGGAGCGGCATCTCATCGCGCGCACCGTCCAGACGCAAATGTCTGAACAGATCACGCGTGCGGTGCGAGCGGGTCAGGACGTCGCGGTAGGCGGGTGCTGTGCCCATGGGGTCAGTTCGTGGTGCTGGCGGTCGGCTGGAGGTGCGCGAGCAGGGTGCTCACCTCGGTGTGCAGGCGGCGCAGCTCCGCCGCCGTCGGGGCCAGCTCATAGCAGTGGTGGTGCGTGGCGGTAGATAACGTCGCCCAGGCGAACGCCACCCGGCGAGCGGTTTCGGCACCCGGGCCGAGCCGGCCACGCAGCATCAACTGCTTCGCACGGCCCTGCCGGCACACCGCCACGGCCGGCTCGACCCGCTGCCAGTAGCTGTCGATGCCGCCTTCCAGGGCGAGCCGGATCAGGCAGGCACAGGCCCGCGGCCACCAACCGGCGCCCACCGCGGCAGTACCGAGCAGACCGGACCCGCGCAGCAACTGGTCGGCCGCCGCCAGGCAGCGCTGTGGCGTCGGCGCGGTCACGACAACGCCGCCGCGAGGAGGCGGGCGTCCGCGACCAGGCCGGGCAGGTCCGCCAGGTACGCGCCGTGCACACCTTCCCGACACGCCTGGTACGCGTTCACGGCCCGTCGTCCGTGCCGGCGACCGAGCCAGCCGAGCACGTCTCCACCCTTCTCGGCGTCGTCGAACGCCGCCAGGGCGACGGTGGTGGCGACCCGCCGGGACGCGTCCTCGATGGCCGCCTCGATATCGGCGTGCCGGACGCCCCGCGCGACCCGGGTCCGCCAGACCGCCCGGTGGCACGCCGCCTCCACCGCCGAGCGGCACAGCTCCGCGACCACTGGACCGCGTACCTCCGCGCTGATCTCCTCGTTGCGCGCCAACGCATGCGCGTCGTCCAGGTATCGGGTCACCGGATCGGAGCCGGACCGCAGCGTCACCACCGATTTCTCCGCCCGAGTCACCTCGACGATGCGGGCGTCGCCGAGGCCGAGTCGGGTGACCGCGTCGGGCAGGCGGGTGTCGTGAGTGAAGACCACCACCTGCCGCTGCTCGGCCAGCTCGGCGAGCACCCGGGCGAGACCGTCCACCTTCGACGGGTCCATGCTCTGCACGGGATCGTCGACCACGATGAACCGGAACGGGCTCTCCGGGGCACAGCTACGCGGCAGGAACGTCGCCAACCCGAGTGCCTGCATCTCACCCTGACTCATCACGCCCAACGCCGTGCCGTTGTCGGCGCCGTCCACGCTGACCGGGAAGACCACCCGCCGACGGGTGTTCACCCCTTCCAGCGTCATCGCACCCAACTCGACGTTGCTCTCCTGCCGCAGCTGCGCCCAGATCCGCTGCGAGTGCCCGGCGAACGGCGCGACCCGCTCGTTGCGGATCGCCGTACCGGCGTCCTTCAGCCAGGCGCGCGCGGCCTTCAACCGGGCAAGGGCCGCCTCCCGCGCCGTAAGCCCGTCGGCGGCGGCCACCCACTCACGCACGTCAGCCGCCGCGGCCCGCCATCCGGTGTCGCGCTGCCGCAGGAACCCCTCGGCGTACGCGCGGGCCGCGTCCGCCGCCGCCACCACCGCCGGGTACCGCGCGACCAGTTGGTCGGCCAGGTCAGCAGGCTTCCCGGGTACGCGCCGAAGCGCCGCCACGGCGTCCCGCAGCGCCCCGACCGCCGCCTCCGAACCCGGCCCCTCGGGCACCGCGAGGTCGTCGATCAGGTGGTGCGCCTGCCGCAGCAGAGCGGTGAGCCGAGTTGACGCCGCCTGGGCGGCGACGCTGCGCTGCCGCAGCTCGGTCAGCGACTGCGCGGCGGTGGCACGCCACCCACCGTCGAGGGTGCCGGTGGCGCACACCGGACACGACCCGTCGCCCTCGTCCTCGTGGTGTTCGAGGGCGAGGCGGAGCAGCTCGGCGGTGCGCAGCGCGGCCCGCGACCGGCCACCGTCATACCGCACAGCCTCATTCGCCGCCTCCCGCAGCTGACCGGCCAGCCGAATCACCTCGTCGACCGGTGGCGGGGCGAGGTCGGCGAGTTCCCGGCAGAGCAGCACCTCCCGGTCGGTGGTCGCCTCGTCCGGCTCGTCGAGGATCGGCGTCACCGCGCCCAGGTCGACAGCTCCCCGCCCGCGCAGCAGTGCCGCGGTCCGTCGGGCCCGGTCGTCGGCGATGTCAGTAAGCGCGTTGGCCAGGGCGGCACGCTGTCCGCGTACCTCCTTGATAGTGGTGTCGTGCGGCCGGGCGGCGCGCAGCAGACGCTGGTCGGCGTCGGTGAGCGCGTCCAGGCCGAGGATCGCGAAGAGCGCGTCGAAGAGCTGGCTCTGCGTGCCAGCGGCGAGCTTGCCCAGCTCGGCGGCGGTGAGGAACGGCCGGTACAGCTCCAGTGGGCGGGCAAGGCCCAGCTCGGACAGGCCCTCGTGCCGACCCTGGGCGCTGGTGACTGTCACCTCGGCGTCGGCCAGCTCGGCCCTGACCGGCCAGGCGCGGTGCACCCGCGTCGGCGTGGCCACCCCGTCGACGCGCAGCTCGACGTCGACCCAGCACGGGTCGGGGCTGTGCAGGTTGCGCCATCCCGTACGCCAGACGCTGGTCTTGTCGGCCCACCGGGCGCTGTCACCGGTGAGGGCTAGTTCGACGGCCTCGGCGAAGCTGGACTTGCCGGAGCCGTTGCGGCCCACGACCAAAGTGAGGCCCGGGCCCGGGTCGACCGGGAGGGTCCGCTCCGGGCCGACGCCGCGGAACCCGGCGACGGTCACCGACTTCAGCCAGATGCGCTCCGGTGGACCCTCACCGGTGGGGGAGCGCGGGTCGAGCCGGATGGGCGTGCCGGCGAGGGCTGCGGTCAGGTCGTCCTCGGCCTGGAGCGCGGCGAGGACCAGCTCGGCGGTCTCGGTCGGCACGTCGTCGGCGGCGAGCCGGTCGAAGATCAGCTCGATCAGGGGTGTGGTGGGCTGCTGCGGCTGGGTCATGGTCGTCTCCAGGCGTGTGGTGTCCGCAGGCCGACGACTCGTCGGCCCGCCCGGGGTGAGCGGTGGAAGTGGGCCGGCGACTGCCGGCGAAATGCGGAGCGCTTGCTGCTTCGGACCTCTACAGCTCGGCTACATCGGTCACGACGGCGGAGAGCTTGTCGGTGGAACGCTTGGTGCCGCCGTCCTCCTCCTGCTGCATTGAGGCGGTATCACCGGTGACCTCAAAGGTGTTCACCATCGGGTCGTCGCCGCCGCGTACCTCGTAGGTGACCTCGTACGTCTTCGACGGATCCAGACCGGCGCCGGTGTAGGTGACGTCGATCCGGTAGGTGATATTGCACCCGGCGCTGCCGAAGCACTTCTTCTTGAGGATCTTGACGCCGAGCTTGAAGTCCTTCTTCGTCGGCGAGTCGTAGGCAGCGGTAGTGGGGGCGGCGGCCGTGGTCGGGGCCACGGTGGAGGGCGCGAGGGTCGCGGGCGCGGCCGTGCTGGGACGCGCTCCTGCCGAGGCGCTCGCCTGAGCGACCGGCTCGGCATCATCCCCGGACAGGGCAGCGATCCCGACGCCGCCGCAGAGGGCGATGACGAGAGCCAGCCCACCGACGACGTAGGCGCGAGTCCGGGCGTGTCGGGTCGGCGTGGTGTCGTCGGTCATCCTGTCCTCCGACGGTACTGCCGTCGATGCCGCGGAAGCCGGAGCAGCCGGCTGGTCGGGCGGCTCGGGGGTGGTCGGATCGATCATGGCGAGGCTCCTTCTGTGAACAGGCAGGCCGTGAACAGCCGGGGCGGGCGGTGGTTGCCCGCCCCGGGGTGGGGGAGAGGTCAGCCGAGGGTGACGTCGACGCCGCCGGAGAACATCGAGTCGTGCAGCTCGAGCTTGGTGAGCTTGACGTTCTTGGGGATGTCGAAGGCGACGACGCCGGTCACCTGGTTGCCGGGGTTGATGTCGTTGAGGAACGTCTCGGCGTTCTTGTTCGCGTAGATCGCGGCACCGGTGTCGGCGGAGTACTCGGTGCCGTCGGCCGCGTACGCCTTCTGGCTGCTTCCGTCGAACATCTGCGCTTCCTTGCCGATGTTCTTCACGTTGACCGTGACCAGGCAGAACTGGCCCTGCGCCTTCGCGCCGAGCACGTCGCTGCCGATCTTGGCCACGCCGCACTTGGACGACTTGACCGTGAACTCGAACTTCCCGTCGCGGGCCGGCTGGCCGATCTTCGCGGTCTTCGCCGGCTTCTCCTCGGCCTTGGCGCCGCCTCCGTCGCTGGTGGAGCCGCTCGCCTTGTCGTCGCCGCTGGAGTTGCCCGCCTTGTCAGCGGCGCCGGAGCCGCAGCCCAGGGCGATGAGGCCGGTGGCGATCAGAGCGAGAGTCGTGGTCTTGCGCATCGTTGTCCTCCTGATGTGAACGTTGCGGCGTCAATAAGAGCATCGTCCGAGAACGGTGTCAACAGACAATCTCGTACTTGACATGCGTGCGAGACTTTCGAGGTGCAGGAGAACCCGACCATCACGGCAGCGGAGATCGCCCGGCTCGCCGGCGTCGGTCGCGCTGCGGTCAGCAACTGGCGTAAGCGGCATCCCGACTTCCCCGCCCCGGTGGGCGGGACGACGGCGAGCCCCGAGTTCGACCTGATCCAGGTCGAGCAGTGGCTACGCACCCAGGGCAAACTCCCGGAGCTGGCCACAGCCGACCGGCTCTGGCGACACCTCGCCGCAGCCAGCGACTCCCCGGCCGCCGGTCTCGCGGCGGTCGGCGCCTTCCTGCTGGCCCGACAGCGCGGCTCCCGCAGCGGCCACCCCGACGCGCAGCTAGCACCGCTACTGCCCGATGTCGACGCACTCGCCGACGAGCTGGGCCCGCAGGGTGCGTTCGACGAGCTGTGGCAGCGGTTTTCCGCACCAGGGCCCGGCCGCCCTTTCGCCACCCCTGACGACCTCGCCGACCTGATGATCGGGCTCGCCAACGTCGGCGGCGGCTCAGTGCTCGACCCGGCCGCCGGCTCCGGCGCCATCCTCCGGGCCGCCATCCGCGCCGGCAGCACCTCCGTCTACGGGCAGGAACTCGACCAGGACCTGGCCCGACTCGCCGGACTGTGGCTGGCCCTGCTCGACGTACCCGGGGAGGTCTGCGCCGGCGACTCACTGCGCACCGACGCCTTCGCCGGCCGCGCCGTCGATGCCGTCGTCTGCCACCCACCGTTCGGTGCCACGAACTGGGGCGACGACGAACTCGGACACGATCCCCGCTGGATCGTCGGCACCACACCCCGCACCGAACCTGAGCTGGCCTGGGTACAACACGCCCTAGCCCACCTGCGGGCCGACGGACACGCCGTCCTGCTGATGCCACCCACCGTCGCCAGCAGGCGTGCCGGCAAACGGATCCGCGGCGAACTGCTGCGCCGCGGCCATCTCCGCGCCGTCATCGCGCTCCCGCCGGGGGTGGCGGCGCCGCATGGCGTACCCCTGCATCTGTGGGTGCTGCGACGCGCCGCGACGGACGCGCCGCCACCGGCGCGGGCGCTGCTGATCGACGCCGCAGGCGGCGATCTGACCGACACCGCGCCGCGCGTGCTGGCCGCGTGGCGGGCCTTCGCCGCCGCCCCCGACGGCGACGTCGAGGAGGCCGGGTTCGCCCGCGCGGTCCCGGTCATCGAGCTGCTCGACGAGGAGGTCGACCTCACCCCCGCGCGTCGCCAACCGGCCGTCGTGGGCGAGGCTTCCGGCGAGCATCTGTTACGCACCAGAGAGCGGCTGGCCGCCATCGTCGGAGAGCTGCCGGCGCTGCTACCGCAGGTCACGCCGGCGCCCGACGGGCCGGAGGGCCTTTTCCTCACGGTCGGGGAGCTAGCGAAGAGCGGGGCACTGCAACTCATCGGCCCGGTTCGCGCCGGCACGTCCACACCCGCACCCGACGGGCCACCAGTGCTTACCGTTCAGGACGTGCTCGCAGGGGTGGCGGCGTCCGGGCGGGTCGACGACCGCTTCGGGCAGGAGATCCCCCTCGTTGTGGGGGACGTGGTGGTGCCGGTGATCGCGCGGCAGCTCATCCCTCGGGTGATCACCGAAGAGGGGGCGTTGTCGGGGCGCAACCTCTACCTGTTGCGACCCAACCCGGCCGCGCTGGATCCGTGGTTTCTGGCTGGCCAGCTGCGCACGTCGGCGAACGAGAAGCAGTCTTCGAGTCTCTCGGGGACGATGCGGTTCGACATTCGACGGGCGCAGGTGCGGCGACTGCCGCTCGACGAGCAACGCGCGCACGGGGACGCATTCCGCCGCTTGGACGCCATGGAGTCGGCTATCCGACAAGCGGCAGAGATCGGGGACGCGTTGGTGAAGCTCATGGTGGACGGACTCGCCCGCGGGCTCCTGCAGCCCTGATCATTACTGCCGCGGGCGCAGCTTCTGGCCGAATCCGATGAGCCGCCAGTATCGACTCCGAACGACAAATGGCTGCTCAGGCCAGATCTGCGCCTCGGCGTGGCAGTCGATGATCTACCGATAGCAGCATAGATCGAGTGAGATGCGGCCCAAGTGGACGGCTTGGGCGCGTTGTCAAGCCCTCAACTATCGGTTGATCATTTCCGCCGACTGGAGGATTTTCCGCTGGCCACGGCCAGCGATACTCCACGGACGGCATCGCAACGAACCTTCGCATTCACGTATCGGGGCGAGTCCTTCAGGTGGGACCGTGGTGGGCTGAGTGGGCAGCCGACGTCTCGGTAGAAGGTGGCAGCGCGTTCGCCGTCGACAACAAGTCGGGGGGCGTTGAGGGTGACGGGGATGAACGACTGGGTGGCCGGCCGGTTCCGGCTGCTGAGTGCCATCGGTAAGGGCAACATGGGCGAGGTCCACCGGGCTGAGGACATGGCCGCAGCGGAGGGCTCCACCGACCGCATGGTTGCGCTGAAGCTGATCCTCCGTAGCCGCTCCGGGGCTCTCATCGACACGTCTGCCGACAACAAGGCCAGGCAACGGTTTGAGCGTGAGGTGCGCATCATGCGCAAGCTCCGCCACGCTCACCTACCGCGCATCATCGCCGGAGCGGCGGGTGCCGACGAACTGCCGTATATCGCGATGGAACTCCTCGACGGAGAGACCCTGCGGGATCTGGTGTCTGAGCATCCACAGCTGCCCATCGCGTGGGTTGCCGCGGTAGGTGCCCAGATCGCCGACGGACTGTCGGCGGCGCACGGCGCCGGCGTCGTCCACCGTGACCTCAAACCCTCAAACGTGATGCTGCTGCGGACCGGCGCCATCAAGGTTCTCGACTTCGGCATGGGCCGGATTCTCGAAGACGGCGAGGCCGGCAAGGTGACCAGCACCGGCGTCACCGTCGGCACCGCTCGCTACATGGCGCCCGAGCAGTTCCTCGCCGCAGCCGTCACCCAGGCAGCCGACTTGTACGCGCTGGGTTGCGTGCTCTTCGAGCTGCTGACGGGAGTGCCGCCCTTTTTGAGCGAGTCCGCTCACGAGCTGTACCAGAAGCACCTCGAGGAGCCGGTGCCATCGATCCGGCTGATGCGCTCGGATGTGCCGGACGACATGGCGAGGCTGATCGGCCGCCTGCTGGCCAAGGACCCTGTAGACCGTCCGGCGGACGCGGTGAGCGTCCGCGAGGCGCTTCTGCTCTTTGCCAAGGGCGCCGATACGGTGCCGGGCTGGGAGATCTTCAACCCGGTGCGGTACCTGACGGAGGTGCGTGGCGGCACCGACGCCGCCGTGCTGCCGGCCCCTGCCGAGGAGGACGCGCGCGTTGACACGACCGGCGTCGGCATGGACGTCTTCGGGGTGCACGAGCGACTCATCAAGGACTACCGTGCATTCACCGAGGGCGGCACGATCATCCGGGACGACCGGATCGCCGCCTTTGTCGAGGACGACCTGGACGCCAAATCGCAGTGGCCCGACCCGTGGGTGTCGCTCAACCCGTTCTTCGCCTCGGGCGGCTCCATCCTGGAACTCGTCAGCCAGGGTGTGCTACACGAGGAGTGCGCGCGGATCTTCCAGGCCAGGAAGACCGAGGGCGGCACGACCTGTGACGGCCGTTCGCTGACCCTGCACCAGCACCAACGCGAGGCGATCGCCAAAGCACAGTCCGGCGCCTCCTACGTCCTGACCACCGGCACCGGCTCCGGCAAGTCGCTGTCGTACATCGTGCCGATCGTCGACAAGGTGCTCAAGGCGCGCCAGCAGGAGAGGCCCAAACCCGCAAAGCGGGTGCGGGCGGTCATCGTCTACCCGATGAACGCGCTCGCCAACAGCCAGCTCAAAGAACTCGACAAGTACCTCCAGGACGGGTACGGGCCTGGCCGGGAGCCGGTTACCTACGCCCGGTACACGGGTCAAGAGAGCGACGAGCGGCGTAAGGAGATCCGCGACAATCCGCCGGACATCCTGCTCACCAACTACGTGATGCTGGAACTGATGCTCACCCGCCCCGACGACCGGCGGTCGCTGATCAAGATGGCGAAGGGGCTGGAGTTCCTCGTCTTCGACGAGCTCCACACCTACCGGGGCCGTCAGGGCGCCGACGTCGCCCTGCTCATCCGCCGAGTACGTGAGGCCTGCCAGGCGGAAAAGCTGCAGTGCATCGGAACCTCCGCCACCATCGCCAGCGAAGGCACCATCGACGACCAGCGGGTGGTCGTCGCGCGGGTCGCCAGCACCCTGTTCGGCGTCGAGGTCACGCCGGCGAACGTCATCGGCGAGACGCTCGTCCGCGCCACGGCCGCCGCACCCGAAACGGTGCCGGTGGATCGGTTGCGGGCACCCGGCGCACCACGGGCCTACCGAGACCTGGTCAACGATCCGCTGGCCCGCTGGATCGAGACGCGTTTTGGTCTCGCTGTGGACGCCGTAGGGCATCTCGTGCGCCAGAAGCCTGCCAAGATCGAGGATGCCGCGGTCGAACTGGCCGAGGCCAGCGGCCTGACTGCTGCGGAGTGCGCGCAGGCGATCCGGCGCACCCTGAAGGCCGGCTCCGAGGCGCGACACCCGGTCACCGAGCGGCCGCTGTTCGCCTTCCGGTTGCACCAGTTCCTCTCCAAGGGCGACACGGTCCACGTGACCCTTGAGGACGAGCTCACCCGCCACCTCACCCGGGACTACCAGCTCGTCCTACCCGGCTCGGACGGGAAGATCCTGCTGCCGCTCGCCTTCTGCCGCGAATGCGGCCAGGAGTATCTGACGGTCTGGCGCACCACTCGGGACGGCAACGTCGTCTACGAACCGCGCCGGGACATCGTCGCCACGGGCGGGAAGGCCACCGACGGCTACCTCTACATCGACACGGACCGGCCGTGGCCGAACACGCGTGAGGAGGCCATTGAGGGCCGGCGCATCCCGGAGTCCTGGCTCGAGATCGACGACAACGGGCAGGAGGCCGTCCGCAGTTCCCACCGGGAGCGGCTGCCGGTCGCGGTCACCGTCGACCCGTACGGATACGAGGGTCGGGGAACACTGAAGGCGGCGTTTATCCCCTCGCCGTTCCTCTTTTGTGCCCACTGCGGTGTGAGCTACGAGCAGACTCGGGGCAAGGACTTCGCCAAGCTCGCCACCCTCGATCAGGAGGGGCGCTCCTCGGCGACCTCGCTGGTCTCCGCCTCGATCGTGCGCTCCCTGATGAGCGCGCCGCCGGAGGCACTCGACAAGAAGGCCCGCAAGCTGCTGACCTTCGTCGACAACCGACAGGACGCCTCGCTGCAGGCCGGCCACTTCAACGACTTCGTGCAGATCACCCAATTGCGGGGAGCGCTGTACAAGGCGGCGCTGGACGCTGGTGAGGAGGGCATCAACCACGAGGACCTGGCTTCCGACGTGACTACGGCCCTGTGTCTCCAGGTCGCGGACTACGCACGGGGTGACGACCTCCCGCCCTCGATGGCGCGCAATGCCGCGAAGACGCTGCGTGATGTCGTCGCCTTCCGCCTCTATCTGGACCTTGAGCGGGGTTGGCGCATCACCATGCCCAACCTGGAGCAGACCGGCCTGCTGGAGATCGACTACCAGGACCTCGACTGGCTTGCGCAGAACCAGGAGCGCTGGTCGAAGAGCCACAACGTCCTTCGCGAGGCGGAGCCTGGCCAGCGCGTCGAGATCATTCGGGCGTTGCTGAACGAGATGCGTCGGTCGCTCGCCATCGACGTGCAGTATTTCCGGGATGATTTCGACTCGCTGCAGCGCGCGAGCGAGGAACGTCTGATCGACCCGTGGGTGCTGTCCGCGAGCGACGCTCCCAAGGTTGGCACCGCGTACCCGCAGCCGTCGCGGCCGGGCATGGACCGCTCGGGGCTGTTCCTCTCCGGCCGGGGCAAGTTCGGCAAGTACCTGCGACGGGTGCACTTCGGCAAGAAGCTCGGCTTCGACGACGCGCAGCAGGTGATCGTCGATCTCCTGGAGGTGTTGGCGAACGCCAGCGTGATCACCAGGATCGACGCCGCGCCGCAGCGGGCCGGTCGTTTCCGTCGGCCGGCCGGCGCCAGTGCCACCGGCTACCGCGTCTCGGCTGCCTCCCTCATCTGGCGGGCCGGCTCCGGCGAGATTGGCACCCACGACCCGCTGACCCGCACCTACGCCAGCGGCGACGGCCCCCGGGTCAACACCTTCTTCCGCGACCTCTACCAAGAGGCCGCCGGGACCCTCGCCGGCCTGACCGCCCGCGAGCACACCGCCCAGGTCGACCCGGCCGAGCGGGAAAGGCGCGAGGAGGCCTTCCGCAAGGCGGAGCTCAAGCTGCTCTACTGCTCGCCGACGATGGAGCTCGGGGTCGACATCTCCGAGCTCAACGCCGTCATGATGCGCAACGTTCCGCCCACGCCCGCGAACTACGCGCAGCGCAGCGGCCGCGCCGGCCGGTCGGGTCAGCCGGCGCTGGTCACCACCTACTGCGCCACCGGAAACAGCCACGACCAGTACTACTTCCGCCGCTCGGCCCGGATGGTCGCCGGCGCGGTGGCGCCACCGCGCCTGGATCTGGCCAACGAGGACCTCGTCCGGTCCCACGTGCAGGCCATCTGGCTCGCCGAGGCGGGGATCAAGCTGGGGCGTGCCATACCCGAGACCATCGACATCAGCTACCCGGAGGATTCCCGCCGGCCGAACCCGGCCCTGGCGTTGCACGACCACATGACGGCCGCGCTGCACGACAGCCGGTCGCAGGAGCGGGCGGCCGCCGCCGCACGCACGGTTTTCGCCGGCCTGCTGTCCGAGTACGCCCAGTCGAGTTGGTGGGACGACCAGTGGATCGAGGACACCGTTCGGACCACGTCCGAGCGGTTCGACCGGGCTTTCGACCGCTGGCGGGACCTGTTCAAGGCCGCTCTCGTCGACCAGGCCGAGCAGAACCGGCGGGTCCTCGACCACACCCTGTCCGAACGCGATCGCCGGATCGCCGTCGGCCGCCGCAAGGAGGCCGAGACCCAGCTCAACCTGCTCAAGAACGAGAGCGTCGATAGCAAGTCGGTGCTGTCGGACTTCAACCCGTACCGCTACTTGGCCAGCGAGGGATTCCTCCCCGGCTACTCGTTCCCGCGGCTGCCGCTCGCCGCCTACGTACCCACCATCGGCCGCAAGTTCGGTGACGGCGACTATCTGCAGCGACCACGATTCCTCGCCATCCGCGAGTTCGGCCCGGGCGCCCTGATCTACCACGAGGGTGCGCGCTATCAAGTCACCCGGATCCAGTTGCCCCCGGACGCGGCCGGCGACGTGGTGACCGGCGAGGCGCGTCGGTGCCACCACTGCGGCTACCACCACGACATCAAGGAGAACGCCGACCGCTGTCAGATGTGCGGTGAGGTGCTGGGCGAGCGGACCACCGGCCTGCTGCATCTGCACACCGTCTACACCAAGCGCCGTGAGCGCATCTCCTCCGACGAGGAGGAGCGACGCCGGGCCGGCTTCCGGCTGGTCACCTCGTACCGCTTCCACGACCACGGCGCACGCCCCGGCCGCCGGGACGCCATTGTCTCGGATGCCGTCGGCGGCCTGGCAGTCCTCTCCTACGGCGACTCGGCCACCGTCCGTATCACCAACATCGGCCGGGTCCGGTCCAAGACGGACGAGCCGGACGGCTTCTGGCTCGACCCGGCCGACGGGCGGTGGATGAACGAGCGCGACGCTGGCGAGGCCTCCGGCGACTCCAGCGAGATGCCCCTCATCGACACCGACGGCAACGAGAAGCGCCGTAAGAAGCGGGTCATCCCGTACGTGGAGGACCGGCGCAACATCCTGGTCCTCAAGCTCGACGAGCCGCTCGACGAAGCGGTCGCGCTCTCCCTGATGTATGCGCTGGAGCGCGGCATCGAGGCGGCCTTCGAGCTGGAGGACTCCGAGTTGACCACGGAACTCCTGCCACCGAACGACGGGCCGCGCGAGCGGATGCTGTTCACCGAAGCGGCCGAGGGCGGCGCCGGTGTGCTGCGGCTCATGCAGTCGGACCCGACCGCCCTGGCGCGGGCGGCCGCCGAGGCGCTGGCGATCTGCCACTTCGAGCCCGACGGCACTGACACGGGCGGCCCGCACCCCGATCGTCCCTGCGCTCAGGGCTGCTACGAGTGCCTGCTGACCTACGGCAACCAGCTCAACCACCGGTCGATCAACCGGCACCTGGTGCGCGACCTGCTGTTGCGCATCGCTGCAGCCAAGGCTGCACCCACCGGTCAGGGTGAGTCGCGGACCGAGCAGCTCGAGCGTCTCACCGCGCAGTCGGACACCGCGCTGGAGTCGAAGCTCATCACCTGGCTCAAGCAGCGGGGCCTGCGCCTGCCGGACGAGGCGCAGACCTTCGTCACCGAGGCGCTGGCCCGGCCCGACTACGTCTACCGGCTGCCCGGTGCCAACGTGGCCGTCTTCGTGGACGGGCCGGTCCACGACCACGCCGCGGTCGCCGAACGCGACACCGAGGCGCAGGAACGGCTCTACGACCGGGGCTGGGACGTCGTCCGCTTTCCCCACAACGGCGACTGGGCCGCCATCGCGGCGAAACACGCCAACTATTTCGGAACCAAAGCCAGCGGCTGACCCCTCACTCCGCACTGACAACAGAACACCACGACGCGCAAGGAACCCCTCATGACCACCCCCTTCAGCGCCGGCTCCCTCGTCACGGCCCGCGGCCGTGACTGGGTCGTACTGCCGGAAAGCGCCCCCGACCTGCTCGTTCTGCGCCCCCTCGGCGGCGCGGACGACGACATCGCGGCCGTCTTCCCGAGCTTCGAAACCGTCAGCAGCGCCGAGTTCGCGCACCCGTCGCCGGCCGACCTCGGCGACGCCCAGGCGGCGGGCCTGCTCCGGTCCGCGCTGCGGATCGGCTTCCGCTCCGGCGCCGGACCATTCCGATCCCTCGCCGGCATCGCCGTGGAGCCGCGGGCGTACCAGCTGGTGCCGCTGATGATGGCGCTGCGCCAGAAGACCGTCCGCATGCTGATCTCCGACGACGTGGGCATCGGCAAGACGGTCGAGGCCGGCCTCATCGCCAGCGAGCTGTTGGCGCAGGGCAGCGCGAGCGGGCTCGCCGTGCTCTGCTCACCGGCACTGGCCGAGCAGTGGCAGGCGGAGCTGCGTACCAAGTTCGGCATCGACGCCGAACTGGTCCTCGCCTCCACGGTTTCCCGGCTGGAGCGCGGTCTGGACCTGGGTCAGTCCCTGTTCGACAAGCACCCACACGTGATCGTCTCCACGGATTTCATCAAGTCGACCCGGCACCGTGACGACTTCGTCCGGCACTGCCCGGACCTGGTCATCGTCGACGAGGCGCACACCTGCGTCGCCGCCGACGACAACACCTCGTCGCAGAATCAGCTCCGCTTCGAGCTCCTGCAACGCGTGGCCGCCGACCCCGAGCGGCACCTGCTGCTGGTGACCGCCACCCCGCACAGCGGGAAGGAGAGCGCCTTCCGGAACCTGCTGGGCCTGGTCAAGCCGGAACTCGCGACGGTCGACCTCGGCTCGGACGCAGGCCGCCGGATGCTTGCCCCGTACTTCGTGCACCGCAAGCGCGCCGACGTCCGCCAGTACCTGACCCGGGAGGACGGGCTGGCCGACGACAGCCTCGCCGAGGAGACGTCGTTCCCCGCCGACCGGCACTTCAAGGACGAGACCTACCGGCTGTCGCCGGCCTACCGTGCCCTGCTGGACGACGCCATCGCGTACGCCAGCGAGCGGGTGAGCGCCGCCGACAAGCAGGGCCGGAGGGAGGCCCGGATCGCCTGGTGGTCGGCGATCGCCCTGCTGCGCTCGCTGGTGTCCTCGCCGCGCGCCGCCGCGCAGACCCTGCGTACCCGCTCGGCGACCGCGACGGCCGGCACCGCCGAGGAAGCCGACCGCCTCGGCGCCCCGCTCACCAGCGACTTCTCCGACAGCGACGCCCTGGAAGGTCTCGACGTGGCCCCCGGCGCGGAGACCGGCGGCGTGGCCGACGCCGGCGCGCGGCTCGCCGAGCTGGCCGACCAGGCCGCCCAGCTCGAGGGGCCGACCGAGGACCGGAAGCTGGCCGCCCTGGTCACCCACCTCAAGGCCCTGCTCAAGGAGGGGTACCACCCGATCGTCTTCTGCCGCTACATCCCCACCGCCGAGTACGTCGCCGAGCACCTGGACGGCAAACTCGGCAAGAAGACCGTGGTGCAGGCCGTCACCGGTACCCTCTCGCCGCAGCAGCGCATCCAGCGCATCGAGGAGCTCGCCGAGGCGGCCGGCGACGATCCCGCCGCCCGCCGGGTGCTGATCGCGACGGACTGCCTCTCCGAGGGCGTCAACCTCCAGCATCACTTCGACGCCGTCGTCCACTACGACCTCGCCTGGAACCCCACCCGCCACGACCAGCGGGAAGGCCGGGTCGACCGGTACGGCCAGAAGCGCACCGTCGTACGGGTCATCACCCTCTACGGCAGCGACAACGGCATCGACGGCAAGGTCCTCGACGTCCTCATCAAGAAGCACCGGCAGATCCGCAAGGACCTCGGCATCTCCGTCTCCGTCCCCGACGCCGCCTCCTCCGGGGTGACCGACGCGATCGTCGAGTGGCTGCTACTGCGCGGCCGCGACGGTGAGCAGGGCAGCCTCTTCGACGTCGACGAATACAAGGCGATCGACAAGAAGGCCGCCGCCCTGGCTGCGGACTGGCAGTCCGCGGCGGAGCGCGAGAAGACCTCCCGCTCCCGGTTCGCCCAGCACTCCATCCGCCCGGAGGAGGTAGCCCGCGAGGTCGCCGCGGTCCGCGACACGCTCGGCCGGGCGGCAGAGGTCCGCGGTTTCGTACGCCAGTCACTGCGCGCCCTCGACGGCGTGCTGCGCGACGACCCAGGTGGTTCCGGAGACTTCACCGCAGAGCTGAGCGGCACTCCCGCCGGGCTCCGCGACGGCCTCGCCCCGGCGCTGGGCGGCGACGTCGTCGAGCTGGGCCGCCCGGTCCCGTTCCGCAGTACGGCGGCCGTCGCGCGCGGCGAGGCCGCCCTGGTACGCACCGACCCGGCCGTGGTCGCACTCGCCGGCTACGTCCTCAACGCCGCCCTGGACGAGAAGGCCGCCGGCCCCCGCCCGGCCCGCCGCTGCGGCGTGATCCGGACCCGGGCCGTCACCGGCCGCACCACTTTGCTGCTGGTCCGCTACCGCTTCCACCTCACCCTGCCGTCCCGGGCCGGGGTACGGCAGCTCGTCGCCGAGGACGCCCGGCTGCTCGCCTTCGCCGGCGCACCCACCAACGCCACCTGGCTGCCCACCGAGGACGCGCTGAGGCTGCTCGACGCGACCGCCGACGAGAACACCGACCGCGACTTCGGCGAGCGCACGATGAGCCGGATCCTCGACGAGCTGCCCGCAGCCACCGTCCACCTTGAGGCGTACGGCGAGGAGCTTGCCGCCGAACTCCTCGCCTCGCACCGCCGGGTGCGCAGCGCCGCCGGCGAGATCGTCCGCGGCCTGACCGTCACCGCGCAGAAGCCCGCCGACATCCTCGGCGCCTACGTCTATCTGCCGGCTTCCACCCCCGCCGCCGGAGGAGTCGCCTGATGTCCGCCACCGCCCGCAACCAGGTCTTTTCCGCCGTCCACACCATCGGCGGGCTGATCCCCGCCGACATGCTGCTCCGAATCGCGGAGGGTAAGGACGTCACCGGCTCCAAGCCCGCCGACTACCGCGTGGTGGGCTCCCGGTCGGTGCGCGACGACGCCGAACGGCACTGGGACTACCTCAAGTCCATCTGGAAGGACCTGCGCGACAAACTCCCCGTTGCCCCGGAGGCGGAGACCCCCGCCGATCCCACCGGCCTGGCGGTCACGCAGTGGCTCGAACCACTCTTCGACGAGCTCGGCTTCGGCCGGCTGACCGCGCTGGGCGCCGCCGGCATCACCGCCGATGACGGCGGCAAGACCTTCGCGATCAGCCACCGCTGGAACCACGTGCCGGTCCACCTGGCCGGGTGGAACGCCACGCTGGACAAGCGACCCGGCGGCGCCGGCACCGTGCCGCCGCAGTCGCTGGTGCAGGAGTGCCTGAACCGCTCAGAGGCCCACCTGTGGGGTGTGCTCACCAATGGTCGGCAGCTGCGGCTGCTGCGCGACTCCAGCGCGATGGCCACCGCCGCGTACGTCGAGTTCGACCTGGAGGCGATCTTCGACGGCGAGCTGTTCAGCGAGTTCGTGCTGCTGTACCGGCTGCTGCACGTCTCCCGCTTCGACGTGGCCGACGGCGCGGCGCCGTCGAGCTGCTGGCTGGAGAAATGGCGGACGGAGGCGATCGCCGCCGGCACCCGCGCCCTGGACCAGCTCCGCAAGGGCGTCCAGAACGCGATCACCGCGCTCGGCACCGGCTTCCTGCGCCACCCGAACAACGGCGCGCTGCGAGAGGACGTCGACCCGCAGGCCCTGCACAACGCCCTGCTGCGCCTGGTCTACCGGCTGCTTTTCCTCTTCGTCGCCGAGGACCGCGACGCGCTGCACCACCCCGACGCCGACGAGCAGGCCCGCGAGCGGTACGCCGGCTACTTTTCGTCCGCCCGGCTGCGGACGCGGGCGCGGCGCCGCCGCGGCACCGGGCACAGCGACCTCTACCAGGCGCTGCGAATCGTTCTCGACGCGCTCGGCGACGAGAACGGTCGCCCGGAGCTGGGCCTGCCCGGCCTCGGTGGCCTCTTCGACTACAACGAGGCCGACGCCCCGCTGCACGGCCTGGCCCTGTCGAACGACTCCCTGCTGACCGCCATCCGGCACCTGTCGCTGGTGCGGGACAGCAGCTCGCGGCGCTGGCGGTCGGTCGACTACCGCAACCTGGACGCCGAAGAGCTGGGCTCGATCTACGAGTCCCTGCTGGAGCTGGTGCCGAAGCACAGCGCGGTGGACCGTACCTTCGAACTTGTCGAACTCGCCGGCAACACCCGCAAGACCACCGGCTCGTACTACACGCCGTCCTCGCTGATCGACTGCCTACTCGACTCGGCACTCGACCCGGTGATCGACGATGCGGTGAAGCGCGGCGAGATGGCCGCCACGGCGGCCGGGCAGCCCGACCCGTCCGACGCGATCGTCTCCGAGTTGCTGTCGCTCACCGTCTGCGACCCGGCTTGCGGCTCCGGCCACTTTCTGGTCGCGGCGGCTCGCCGGATCGCCAAGCGGGTCGCGGCGGTCCGCGAACGCAACCCCGAGCCGACGGTCGACGCCGTACGCCACGCCCTGCACGAGGTCGTCGCCGGCTGCATCTACGGCGTCGACCTCAACCCGATGGCCGTCGAACTGGCCAAGGTTTCCCTCTGGATGGAGGCGCTGGAGCCGGGCAAGCCGCTGAGCTTCCTGGACGCACACATCAAGTGCGGCAATTCTTTGATCGGGGCCACTCCGAAGCTCCTCCGGGACGGCATTCCCAGTGCTGCCTTCGAGGCAACGGAGGGCGACGATCGGGCATACGCCAAGGCTCTGCAGATGCAAAACGCTACGGAGCGGGTGGGACAGGGGAGTCTCTTCGACCTGAATGGTGAAGTAATGGTCGCCAACACGACATTCGCACAAGGTCTTAGGCGCATCGCGGCGGCCCCCTCCGGCACGCTTCGTAATGTTCGCAGGCAGGCGTCCGCGTATCATGAGTGGGAAATCGCGGCTGAATATGCCCATGCGAAGCAGGTCGCCGACGCCTGGTGTGCTTCATTCATGTGGAAGAAGACTAAGGGATCGCCGCAAGCCGTCACCCATGGTGTGTTCCGTGCTATTGAGGGTTCCAACGCGGCTGCCGTATCGCAAGCTACTCACGACGAAGTCATCCGACTGCGTCGCCAGCACCTGTTCTTTCATTGGCATCTTGAGTTTCCCGACGTCTTCCGAGTCCCTGAGTCCGCGGCCGAAATCGAGACGGATCTGGGGTGGGCTGGAGGCTTCGACTGCGTCATCGGCAACCCACCTTGGGACACAGTGGATATTAAGGAGCAAGAGTTTTTTGCCCAACTCTTACCGGATGTGGCCGCCGCTACGAAGGCATCCGACCGGAAGAGCCTAGTTGCTTCTCTCCGAGAGGACCCTGGCACACGGCACCTCTTCGAGGAGTTCGAGTTGGCGAAACACGAGAGCTACAAGCAGAGTCATTTCTTGCGCCGTTCTGGTCACCTACCCTTGACCGGGCAGGGCAATCTGAACACTTACTCCGTCTTCACAGAAACGGTTCGGAACCTTGTGGGCGCCAGCGGCCGGGCGGCCCTTGTAGTCCCCACCGGTATCGCCACGGATGCGAGGACCCAGTACTTCTTCACTGATCTTGTGCGAACTGGATCGTTGGCGGCGTTGTATGATTTTGAGAACCGTCGCGGCTTGTTTCCGGACGTTGACTCTCGTGCCAGGTTCAGTATCTTGTCTCTGACTGGCGCCGGGCTAAGTGAGTCAGCCGCGCAGTTCGCGTTCTTCCTGTATGACCCAGCGGACCTCGAAATATTTGAGAAGAAGTTTTCCCTGACACCTGCGGAGATCAGACTCCTCAATCCGAATACTGGCACTTGCCCTGTATTTCGAACGCGTCGCGATGCCACGCTGACGATGGACATTTACCGGCGGGTGCCTGTCTTGGTTAAGGATGGGGATCCTAACGGCAATCCTTGGCAGCTTAGATCGTCGCAGGGTCTATTCAACATGTCCCATGACTCAAACATGTTCAAGTCGCGGCAAGAGCTTGAGGCTGAGGGATGGGGTCTCATCGGAAACGCCTTTATGAAGGACACCGCAAAGATGCTCCCGCTGTACGAAGCAAAGATGGTAAGCTTCTTCGACCATCGAGCGGCGGACGTGGTAAAGAGCCAAACCGCTGTGAAACGTCAGAATCAGCCCAATTATCTCGTGGCCGAAGAGCACGATTCCCCCGGCCGGCTTGCCCAGCCAAACCTTTGGGTTGCAGAAACCGATGTGGCGAAGAAACTCAATGCCTTGCAATGGGATCGGGACTGGCTTGTCAGCTATCGCGATGTCACGAGCGCAACCAATGCGAGAACGGCAATTCCGGCTTTCGTCCCCCGTGTAGCGGTGGGCCACAAGCTACCTCTTATATATCCACGTCTTTCAGCCGCGCTGGCCGCAGCGCTCGTGGCAGGTCAGAGTTCGCTGGTTTTTGACTACGTGAGCCGGCAAAAAATCGGCGGCGTCAGCATGGCGCTCTTCATCTGGAAGCAGCTTCCGGTGCCCACTCCGACAATGTTGGAGCCGCACACACCATTCTTCACGCCACGCGTCCTGGAACTCGTCTACACGGCCTACGACATGGCGGGGCTCGCCCGCGACCTCGGCGACTCAGGCGCTCCGTTTCGATGGGATGAAAGCCGCCGTGCCCAGCTTCGCGCCGAGTTGGACGCATACTTCTTCCATCTCTACGGGATTTCTCGTCCCGATGCGGATTACATCCTCGAGACCTTTCAGACTGACAACGGTGGCCTGAAGTACAACGAAATCGCAAGGTATGGCATTTACCGGACCAAGGGCTTGGTCCTCGCCGAGTACGACCGGATGGCCGCTGCCGGTGTCAGCCTGACCAGCCCGCTGATCGACGGCGAGACCTACACGTCAACCCTCACCCCGCCGCCCGGACACGGTCCCCGTCACTCGGCAGCCCCAACCATTCCTCGGCAGCGGTCGAGGGAGCACGACGCTCAACGAGCAAGCCAGGTTTGATCTGGCTAGACGGCACTGACGAGAGGGCATCCAGGGCGGAGCGCTACCTGGGTGCCCTCTGTGTTCACTCTTCCGTGTCCTGCAGATCCCGCCGGTGGTCTTTGATCCACCGCTCCACGTCCTCTGCCCGCCATATTCGCCCGACGGACAGGACGGCCGCTGGATCGGGAAAGGACTTCGAGTTGGTGATCTGGTAGGCGCGCGTGCGCGAGACGCCCAGCATCTCCTGAATCTCCTGGCTCGCGACCAGCCGAAGTTCTCCCACGTGCTGACGGTAAGAGCACACGAACTGAACACACGCTCTCTGTGCGAGTGCTCTCTTCACATGCGCCCTAAGCGTGTAGGCTGTGCATCTGTTCACCTCGGGGAAGTTGTTGGGGCGGTCAGCAGGGGAGGCGTGGCGGAAGCATGGGCAGGCGGTGGAAGTGGTTCTTGCGGCCTCGGGAGGTCGTGATCGATCTGACCGGGCAGGCGGTGCCGGACGGCGACGTGCCGGGGCGCTCCCGGCGGCTGGTGGTCGAGCACGTCGTACCGGGGCCGCGGGTGACCTCGCGGTGCGACGGCGGGTTCGTCTACGAGCGGCCCGAGGAACGGGCGGCGGGGTCTGCTGCGCGGAATCAGCGCGCGGGTCGTTACGCCCCGGATCGGCACGGCGAGCGGAACCGGGGGAGGTTTGCGACGCCGGACGGCGATGCGCCGGCCGGCGGCGAGCCAGTCGAGCCCGTGCTGCCGGACGCGGGCGGCGACTTCTTCGTCACTCCCACCCAGCTCGCGCGGGCGAACGGGCTGGTTGACCAGCACTGGCGGCGCCCAACGGAAAATCCGCGCAACCCCAAGTGCCAGGACTGCCGGGCCGACGGCACCTGTCCCCGGGCGGCCTGGGCCGACTCGATCATCACGCGCTGCCCGCGGACGTACTGGAAATGAACGCCTTTGACCTGTCGCCCGCGCAGATCCGCAACCGGCTGATCCTGCGGGCGCGGCGGGCGGCGCTGTACGCCGGGCCCCGACCACAGCCGCGCGTGCGCCCGCACGGTCAGGTCGAGGTGGTGCCCGCGGCGGCGGTGACTCGCGCACCGGTCATCCCGTGCGTGTCCGTCACCCCCGGGAACGTGGTCCGGCTCGCCGAGTCCGACTACCAGTACCCAGCCGGTCCACTCCGGCTCCGGATCGTCCGGGTCCGGCTCGACATCAGCGAGTGGTACAACGGCCAGTGGGTCCGGCTCGAAGGCGTCGAAAGCGGGCCGGACAACCAGGACGGTGCGTTTCGACAGGTGCTGGCCAGGGTCGCCGCGCTGCCGGGGTCGAAGGAATGCCAGCAGGAGGCGCCCGGGTCCGTCACCCGAGCATCTCCCTGACGATGGCCTCGATCTCGGCGGCGGCCGGGTGCCGGGCGAGTTCAGCGCGGATCCGGCGGCGCATCGTCACGAAGCTCATGCCCTCGTCGAAGCGCCCCTCGGCAACGGTCGTGTGCTGGTCCCGGCCGAGTTCGACCAAACGTTGATGCATCGCGTTGCCCGCGTCGTACAGGGGGATGGGTAGGTTCCACAGGTGCTTGTCGACGTCGCGCTCGTCCTTGGCGTAGGACAGCATCGGCCGGACGAGTTCGGTCAGCGTGGAGCTGTTAAGGATCGCGCACAGGAAAAGGCCCTCGTTCTGGGACGCGATCGGTCCCCAGTAGAGCTTATGTTCAATGATTGCGGCGGAATCGTCGACGATGGCGGCGGCGACGTGCATGCCGGACGCGCCGTAGGCCAACCGGAGTAGCGGCGCGGGGAACTGGGCGGTGAGCCCGTGGTGGAAGTCGAGTCGCTCGGCCAGGGTGAGGCGGTCGCTGCTGCGGTTGGCCTCCCAGACGGCTTCCGCCTGCCGCCACCAACTGGCGAGGCCGGGGTGGTAGTCGAGCCGGTGGTTGGTGCCGGTCATCAGGTAGGACCCATCGAGCGGCAGCACAGCCTGTCGGGCGGTCAGGATCCGGTACGGAACGATGCACTCGCCGAGTAGGACCGGGCGGATAAACTCCGTTTCCACGACGCCTGCGAGAGCGGGAAGGCCCTTCCACGGCGTCTTTTCGAGGCTGCTGCGCGCCGAGCGAACCGCTCGACGGCCGGCGCTGAGGCCGAGTGGCCCTCCCGCCTCCGCTTCGACGAAGAACAGCATGCGCGGCACGATCGTGGCGCCTTGCGAGAACCGCGGCCCGTACGGTGACTCGGCGAGGGCTGGTTCGCCATGGACCAGGTGGGCTGGCTCTCGGGTGATGAGGGGTTCGATTAACTTCCATGCTTTGGCACTCGCCAGCAGACGTCCGGTCCACCGCTCGGTCACCGACGGCAGCCGTCGGTAGGTGCTCAGGGTGGCCCGGTCACCGAAGACGACGCTGGCACCCCGCGGAAAGGGATGGGGACGAAGGCGCCGCAGGTCCCAGGAGCCGGTGAAGGCGACGCCGGTCATTTCGCCGGGATCCTCATACCACCCGCTGCGAAAGCCCTCGAAGTATTCGCGGTCGAGCACCGAGTTGGGCAGGACGAAGGCGAACGCACCGCCGTCTCGAAGGTACTGCTGGACCGCTCTCGCGACGAAGAGAGTCGAGAGGTCCTGGTGCGTTGCGAACTTGCTGCCGTGCCACAGCCCGCGGTCGTGGGAGAACTTCTTAAAACTTGCCTGCATCTCCCGCGGCATGTGGCGGTAGGACAGCCACGGCGGGTTGCCGATGAGGATGTCCACCCGACTCTTCTTCCTGGCCAGCCAGACCGGTCGGGCCAGGTTGCGCAGGTAGTAGCTCCAGATGTGATCGCGTCCCTCGTCGTGCAGCCGGCACATCGCGTCGAAGGTGTCGAGGATCATCGGCTGGTCGTCAGCCGCGATGTCCATCCGATGGAAGAACCCCTCCAGGGAGGGAGGGTTGTCCGGATCTCGCGGCTTCGCCGCCATGCTGGCGAGGGTGGCGACGATCCGGTCGAAATGGCCGGGATCGTCGAGCAGGTGCTGAGGGAAGCGTAACCAGTCTTCGACCTGGCTCGCGTTGTGGCCGGCGCTGATCCGCACGTGGTCATCCGTGAAGAGGTCCAGTCGCTCCCGCCACTGCATGCTGTCGCCGAGGTACACAGGGATGGTGATGGGCCCTCGCCGGTCATCGGTGAGGCGGTCATGCCCGATCGCGAGCAGGTAGGTCACCCGCGCAAGCGCCACGGCGACAGGATGCAGGTCGACGCCGACTACGTGGTGGGAGAGCTGCGTCAGGGCGGCGTCCATCGGTACGTCCGCCGCCTCGGCCGCTGCGAGATAGCGGCGTACGGCGTGGAAGAGGAACGTGCCGGAGCCACAGGCCGGATCCAGCACCCGTTGCCGCAGCGGATCGGTGACGACCGTCTCGACGAGATGTTCGGCGAGCCAGTCCGGGGTGTAGTACTCGCCCATCCGCTTGCGCGTCTCGGCGCCGATCATGGATTCGTACAGCACCTTCAGGATGTCGTGGTCAGCCCTTGTCCACTCGAACCGCGCGAGTCCGCGGGCGAGGCCGTGGATGAACTCCCGACCGCCGGGCACCTCCGTGGTCCAGCCGAAGAAGTCGTGCTCGACCACGCCGAGGATGCCGGCCTGCTCAAACCGCTGCCCGGTGATCAGGCCCTCCGGCTGCAACTCCATGACGTCGATGCCGACGACCAGGTGCGCGATGATGTGCGCGCTGTTCATGAGCAGCGTGTGCTCCACGAAGAGGCCCGGATCGTTTACGAACTGCGTGCCCAGCGCGCTTCCTAGTAGCTCCGCCCACAGCTGTCGCTTCAACTCCACGGTCGGCAGCTGCGCGTGCTCTTCGTGGAGAGCGGCCAGTGCCGCAAGGTCGAGCTTGTGGGAAGTGCTCTCTGCGCCGAGGCGGCGAGCCACCTCGCCCGGAGTCGGTGGGACGCGCTGGCTCGTCGCCAGGACGCCTTCCAGCCAGTAGAACAGGGCCAGCCCGTCGGGGCGGGCGGCAGCAACGGTGTGGCTGTCGACCAGGGTCAGCGAGCCGCTTCTCATCTGATACGCACGCCAGGTGGCGCCGTCGGTGAGGATGCCGACGTACCGCTGCCCGGTCTCCTGGCTTCGCGATCTGACGTACCCCGCGAGTTGGCGTTCGGCCTCATGGAGTGTCCGCCCGGCGCGCAGTTGCTTTTTCACCTCGATGACGGTGAAGCCGATGTCGATGTCGATGCGCTGACCACCGCCGGCCGGAGCCTCCAGCTCGACGTCGAGATGGCTGTCGACGAGGCCGAAGTCACCGGCCAGCAGGAGCTGTCGAATGTCGGCCTGGAGGGTTGCCTCGCTACGCGCAGCACGGCGATCTGCGATGCGCGCCAGCAGCGGCTGCAACGAGGCGGGGAAGCCTTCGGATGCACCCACCCCTGGCGCGACTGGCTTGTGGCGGCTTCGGCTTCCGTTGGGCGTACCGTCCGAGCTGGCCATACATCAGTCTGGATATTGTCGGACGCGAGATCCAGAGAAGGCGAACTACTGTCGGGTTATCGACAATCACCAAACGTGACGAATTGGTGGTGACCATGAACGGATACCGTCGGTCGCGTCATCCCGCCGACCTGACATGGTGCTGCCTGGCACGAGAATCGCCGTCCGCCGGTAGGGTCACGTCCACCCTTCCGACCAACCATGGAGGAGAGCGCCCGTGCCGCAGCTCGCCTTCGCCAACAGCTTCTGGCAGAGCTACGACGTCCTGGAAAAGCCGATCAAGGCCGGCGTGCGCAAGGCGATGGACAAGTTCCAGCAGCTCAGTATCGCCGAGCTGCGCGCCGACAAGGGCCTGCACCTGGAGTCGGTGACAAACGCCCGCGACCCGCGGATGCGGACTATCCGGATCAACGACTTCTGGCGTGGCGTGGTGCTGGCGCCCGACGACGGCAGCGACACCTTCCTGCTGCTCAACGTCGTGTCACACGACGACGCGTACGACTGGGCGGCCAAGCGCCTTTACACCGTCAACACCGCCACCCGAGCCCTGGAAGTCCGCAACGTCGCCGCCATCGAGCAACTGACTCCGGCGCTGGAGAAGGCCGCCGCCCAAGCTCCCACGCTGCTCTTCGCCCGGCACTCCGACACAGTGCTGCGCCACCTCGGCATCGACGACCAGGTGCTGCGCGCGGTACGCACCATCATCGACAAGCCCCAGCTGGATGCCTTCGGCACGCTGCTGCCCGAAGACCAGTTCGAGGTGCTGCAGTACCTCGCCGAGGGCTTTACGCCGGACGAGGTCTACCGCGACGTCGTGGCCGAGCGCCGGCCGGCGGACGCGACGCCGGAGCCGAGCGAGAGTCTGGCGGTGGCGATCGCCAACACCGTCAACCGGATCACCCTGGTTACCCGGCCGGACGAACTCGCCGAGATCCTCGACAAGCCGTTCGCCGCCTGGCGGGTGTTCCTCCACCCGTCGCAGCGGCGGGTCGCGTACCGGGTCTCCTACAACGGGCCGGCCCAGGTAACCGGTGGCCCGGGTACGGGGAAGACGGTGGTGGCGCTGCACCGGGTCAAGCACCTGCTCTCCCGTTCGCCCGACAGCCGGGTGCTGCTGACCACGTACACCAATGCCCTGGCCTCGACTCTGCGGGAGCACCTGACGCTGCTTCTCGACGACGAGGAGCAGTTGGCGCGGGTGGAGGTGACCACGGTGAACGCCGTCGCCCACCGCACCGTGCGGGCCCTCGCCGGGCGGGTGCCAACCCCGATCGGTGATCTGGACGAGCGGCAGGTCTGGCGGCGGGTGAGCGGGAGGCTGAAGCTGCCCTGGACCGAGCAGTTCCTCGCCCAGGAGTTCCGCCACGTGGTCCTGGCGCACAACGTGCAGACCAGGGAGGAATACCGCGCGGCGAACCGGCGGGGGAGAGGCTCGGCGCTGGGGTCGCGGCAGCGCGATCGGGTGTGGGACGCCGTCGAGATGTTCCAGAAGGAGTTGTCGGCGGCCGGCAGCAACACCCACCTGCAAATCTGCGCGCGTGCGGCGCAGCTGCACGGTGCCGCAGACCTCACCGTCCACGGGTACGACCATGTTGTCGTGGATGAGGCGCAGGACCTGCATCCTGCTCAGTGGCGGGTGCTGCGGGCCGTGGTAGCGCCCGGTCCGGACGACCTCTTCATCACCGGCGATCCTCACCAGCGGATCTACGACTCTCGAGTTTCGCTCAACGTTCTCGGCATCTCCGTCACCGGCCGCAGCAGCCGCCTGCGGGTCAACTACCGCAGCACCGAGGAGATCCTCTCCTGGGCAACCGGGGTGCTCTCCGGGTCGCGGGTCGAGGACCTCGGCGGCGATGGTGACGACAGCCTCGCCGGCTACCGGTCGCTGCTGCACGGCAGGCGGCCCCACGCTGCGGGGTATCCGACGAACCAGGCCGAGACTGCGGCGCTCGTGGAGCGGGTGGGGGAGTGGCTGAAGCAGGGCGTCCAGGCGAATGAGATCGCCGTGTGCGCTCGGTTTAGCACAACGTTGGGCGACGTGCAGGAGGAGTTGACTGCCGCCGGGATTCCGGCGGTCCGGGTGCGGGATCAGCCCGGGGCGGACGTCGACGGGGTACGGCTCGCCACCATGCATGCGATGAAGGGGTTGGAGTTTCGGTGCGTGGCGGTGGTCGGCGTTACCGCGCGGGCGGTGCCGTTCGCAAAGGAGGTCACGCCGGCCGAGGCGGATCCGTTGCAGCACGAGAGTGACCTGCTTCGGGAGCGGTGCTTGCTGTTCGTGGCGAGCACGCGGGCGCGGGAGGCGCTGCATGTGTCGTGGAGCGGAGCGCCCAGCATGTTCTTGTCGTTCGCCGGTTGAAGCTAGCCCAGGTGACCCTGAGCTCCGCCGCAAGTTTGCGCCGGAGCTGACGGGGATCCCGGTCGACGTCGAGGTGGACGGCTAACGTGTTGATGCTTGGTCGCGCTGCCGACGTGTTCCTCGACGCGTCACGTCGGCGCGTTCATTCCTTTCGATGTCAGCTCCCACACGCCACGATTCTCGGATCGCTTGATCAATCCATCGTTGACCATGTCTTTGCGCTCCCAGCGAGCGGCGTTTCGCCACCGCACTTCGGGCCCATCGACGATCCGGTAGTCGCCCTCGAGGAAGGTGTGCTCGATGCGGCGTTCGAGCTCCGCGAGCAACTTGTCGGCCTCCTGCCGACCGCCGGCCTCCTGAAGAATCGCCAGGATGTACCTTCGGAAGGCCTTCTGCGGCGTCTGACCGCGCATTCGTCCGGCAGGACGCTGAGGCGGCACCTTCAATGACGGCCCGTTAGTTTCCGTGCCGGTCGTTGCTGTATCCGGCTGGCCATGTTCCGCCCAGATGTCGCTGAGAGACTTCCCGTCGCGCTGACGTTGCCAGGCCCTCCAACCGTTGACCTCATAACCAGCGAGAT
Organism: Micromonospora sp. NPDC049004; assembly: GCF_040649315.1. Lineage (NCBI taxonomy): Bacteria > Bacillati > Actinomycetota > Actinomycetes > Micromonosporales > Micromonosporaceae > Micromonospora > Micromonospora sp. NPDC049004. The sequence goes on along the minus strand of NZ_JBEZFG010000003.1, from coordinate 237,877 downwards.
GACGCGCAGCGCTCGAAGGAGTGTCGTGAAGGGAACCGTCCCGCAGGCGTAGCCGACCGTCGTTCGTGAGAAATGCCTCGTGTTGCTTCCCCTGATTTCGCCGATCCCACACGAGGCGCTCGTCGACAACGAGGATGCCGTCGGCAAGCAGCCGAGCGAGTTTGGTGGACGATGCCGGCTTCACATCCGCTCTCCTTGCTGGGCCTTCTGCGGGATCAGCGACGACACTTCCGGTCAGGTTCAAGAGCCGCCGCAGCACTGTGTTGGGCGTGTCGACGAACGCTTCGGCCTTGGACTGCAGTAGGGCGTACACCTCGTCGTCCACTCGGATGGTTGGTGCCATCGGCTGCCTCTCTGCGCCTAGGGTTGCTGAGGTGACAGTGTTGCAGACAGAAGAAATCTTGGGAAGGCGTCGGTCGGCTGAGTACCGGCGACGTGGATTGTGGACCGTCGGAAGGTGGTCGCAGTCCTGCCTGATAGGTGGTTCGCCCTCGCCTGTCTGTTCCTACGTCTGGATCCAGGCCGGTGAGAGCATGTCTTCATGTCGTACGACTGCGTCCCTGTTCCGAACCGCTTGCGGGAACTCCTTAGTCGATGGGACGCCAAGGGGCGACGGCCCCAGGGCGGGATCCGTTGGAACCGGTCAACGTGGCTCGCCAGCTTGATGGAGCATCAGAACCTCCTCGGGGAACTTCCGGACCGGCTCGACCGCGACCATGTGGCAGAACGCGGCCGCCGCGCTGGTGACGGCGAGGACAAGGCTGTCCAGGCGTTCGTCACAGCGATGGTGTGGGGGTACGGGCGGGTTGGGTACGGCGCGTTCCGAACCGCCCGGGTGCTGCGCGAGAACGACGAGGCGCCCCGGATTCTCCGCGAGGTGGCGTTGAAAACGCGCCGCGATGGCGGGGCTGAGGCGTTCGAATGGCTGAAGCGGCACCGCCTTCGCTACCTTGGCGTTTCCTTCGCCACCAAGTACCTGTTTTTCTGCAGCGATGCGGAGGCAGCACCAGCGCTAGTGCTCGATCGGCGCGTACAGCGGTGGCTCTGGCAGCACGCCGACTGCGACGTCAGTCTGGACTGGAACGTCGAAGACTACCGCCGGTACCTGTGTCTGGTATCCACGTGGGCGCGGGAGCTCAAGCTGAGGCCGGACGAGGTGGAATACTTGATGTTCGCCGACGACGGCTCGCAGCAGGTGACCGCCCAAGAGGTCTCCGAGGAGTCCGACGAATTCGCCGTGCTGGACGCTCTTGACGAGGCTGCTGCCACGTTCGCGGCCCTACCCCGCGATATTCACCCAAACGATGTTGACGACTTCGAGCTTGGCGTAAGGCAGTTGCGTCGTATCGTGCTGGCCCGCGGCTTCGCTCGGTGGACGCCACTGGAGTGACCTTGTCCTGGCCGAGTGGTGCGAGCTGTTGCTATACAGGACGTCCGTGGCCAGCGGCGCTCACCGGGGCACGCCGGGTCAGGACGAACCTGCGGTGGCCCCGCTAGCCTGGACTTCGCCCCCGCGGTCTTCGCCAGGCCTGCCGTCAGCCCTTCGCGCTGAGGTGGTGAGGCTGGTCAGTGGTGTGGTCGGTAGTGCGATCCAACCCTCGGTGGCGGCAGCGCCCTGGTCATCTGGACTGGGGCGGGTGGCTCGGCCGACGGCAGCCGCACGAGCAGTCAGGGCTGCCACGACAGCGTCGGTGGCGTGGTCGCTGTCCCGGCACACCGGTTCGAAGTCGCCGAGTTGCAGCCATGGCGCGGCGGCGGTCAGTCGATCGACCAGATCGTTCAGAGCACCGCTGTTCTGCCGCCCCTTGTATCCCTGATGTGGTAGCCCCCACTGCTTCAGCGATGCCGCAGGGTAGACCTCGACGACCGTTCCGCCGCCGCATCGGTCCACCGGTTGCCCTTCCTCGGCGAGCCGCGCCAGCAGGGCGGCACACCGCATGGCCGTGTGTGCGATCCGATCCGCGGCCACGCTAAGCAAGGGGCGACGAATCAGCGCGTGGGTCACCACGTCGGTGCGACGCCAGGCCAGCGTCCTGCGCCAATCGCGGCCGATCAGGTCGGTCGGGGCGGCCAGCTCGCCACGGTGGTGGGCGAGGATGAATTCCACGAACGGCTCTGGCCAACCCAGCGGACAGTCGATCCCGGCTTTGTCCGCGCTCGACGCGGCTCGCAGAAGCTCGTCATCGCCAGCGCCGATGACCAACTCTTCCAGCACCGCCCCGGTTGGCGTCCACCGGATCCAGGCCACTGCGGTGTTGGTGTCCTCCGCCGCAAGATCGATCCCCGCCGTCAGCATTTGACCAACCTAGTGGGGTTGAGCGAACATCCATATCGTCCGCTGCTCCGGGTCGCGACCGGTCAATTCACCGACGGCAGCCGAGCCGTGCATGCCGCCACCCCAAGCGGACCGCCCGAGATCTGTGTCGGTACGGAGGATTGGCAGCCGAATTCCAGTTGATGATGATTGCGCCTGTGGCGCTCTTCCTGACCGACCTGGATCCTCGTGCTCGCGTAAAGGGATCACGGGACGGCCTCGGCGCGCAGGCTGTCTGGTCGGCAACGGGACGACCGCTCATCGGCAATCTGACCACCGTCACGGACTCGCTAGAGGGCTTCACCACCCTGCTCGTCGGGTTGCGACTGGCCGAGCTCGCCAGTGCGGACGAGTTGGACAACCCGACGAACGCCTTCCTGGTCTGGGAACAGATGGCGGCTTACGTGCGGCACGTCGCATGCGGTCATCGGGGCTTCTTCGGGCTGCAGCGGATCGCTGCCCGCGCAGCGAAGGCGGGCGGAAACGGCGGGAAGGTGCACCTGTCGGCGCAGCCGGAGCACCAAATTCTCAGCAATCAGCGAACGGACGGGCTGCTCGGTAACTACACGGCCCCTGCACGGGCATCCGGGCTCGTCGCGTCGGGAAGCCCCGCGCGGCTCACCCCGGAGGCAGCCGCCTTCGTGGACGCCGTCTACATTCCGCGACTCGAATCCGGGTGGGGGCCGGATGCCCACTACCTCGTCCGAGAGCTGCGGCGGGACCGGGTGGTGTTCGACCTCGGCGCGAACGAGAAGCGTAAGTCGGTGGCGAGCATCTTCAGCCCGGCGATGTCGCAGCAGGAGGTCGACTTCTACCGGCACCACCTGGTCGAGGGCGGCCAGGGCGACCCGACCGAGGGGCGGCAGCCCAGGTTCGCCACTCTCCTCGAAGCCAGGCCATCCGAGTCCGTCTGGCCCTCACGGCCGTACCTGATGGCGATCGCCGACGACGCCGAGTCGCGCGGTTGGAGCGATATCGCCGACCTGGTGCGCCGGGTCATCGCCTGCGAATCCGTGCTCGCGCCGGCGTCCCTGCTCTTCAGCTACCTGCTCGGGCGGAACGGCGTCCACCTCGACAAGGTCGTGGCTGACCTTCGATCGTCCTGGGGTGACCGCCTCGACTCAGTCGACCCGCTTGCGGTCTCCGCGCTGCCCGGTCAGGAATGGCCACACATCGCCGAGGCTCTCGCCGACGGCGACTATCCGCAGCTCATCAGGGCGTTGGCGGAGCGCAACGCCGCGGTGATGCGGGAGCGCGGTGGGGCGCTCGCCTGGCTTGAGGTGACCGACCAGGACCAGGTGCGGGTGCGGTTCCGCGACGAGCCGGCCGATCTGCCCACCGGTGACAAAATTCGGAAGCTGTGGTGGTACCCGTACTTCATCCCGTCACTTGTGTCCATGCTGGCGGCGATCGGGGAGGGTGAGGCGTGAGCGAGGGCATTCCCCGGGCGGTACTCACCGAGGCGCTGCGCGAGAAGATCAACGGCCGTGAGGTGCTGGCCGCGGTTTTCTGCACGTTCCGCTTCGATCCCGGCTTCTTTGAGCGCGAGATCCTCCCGGCTCTCTTTGACCTCCAACTGCACCAGGACCCGCAGATCCGGCGCGTCCAGCTCGAGGAGGCGCTACGCCCAACTGCTGGTCGCGTCGCCGTCTACTACGACCCTGGCGCGCTCGTGACGGGTGACGGATCGGCCTGCCTGGACGTACGTCGTATTCCGGTCCGGCCCCGCACCGGCTACTTCCATCCGAAGAACGCGTTCATTCTCGTGCGGGACACGTCGACGCAGGAACGGTCGCTGGTGGTGCTCACCGGATCGGCGAACCTGACCCAGGCGGGCTGGTGGGAGAACGTGGAGTGCGCCCACCTGGAGGAGATCGCCGAGTCCGGCCGGTCGCGGACCGCACCGGAGATTGGAGGGTTCCTCAGGCACCTGCGGACCATGGCGAAGAACTTCGACACCCACGCCGCTCTGGACGACATTCGCGGTGCGCTTCGTACCGTACAACCGATCGTGCACCGCACGGCGAGCGGCCTTATGCACCCGCACTTTCTCTTCAACGGGCGGCGCGGCGCCCAGTCGCTGGTCGACCAGCTCGACGCCGTCGCCGGCCAGTGGCTGCGTCACGCCGACCTGGAGGTGCTCTCCCCGTACCTCGACGATGCGGACGCGTCGGTGCCGCTCGAGACCTTGATCGACCGTTTCCAACCGAGGAAGTGGCGGGTGCTGCTGCCCGAGGAGGGCGGGCTAGCGCGGTGCCGCCCGGAGCTCTACGACTGGGTGCGCGAGCGAGGCGGCGAATGGGGTCGGCTGCCCAAGGCAATCCTCGCACGCGGCGGCAAGCAGGCGGCGTTAGCGGCGCACCGGACCGTACACGCGAAGGTGTACCGCTTCTTCACCAAGGACTGGGAGATCACGCTCGTCGGGTCGTTCAACCTGACCAGCCCGGCGCACTCGGGCAGCGGCAACGTCGAGAGCGGGGTGCTGTCGGAGGTGGCCATCGACCGGCGCCCGCGGTTCTGGCTGGAGGCGATCGAGGAACCACCGCCGTTCGCGCAACCGGTCGGCGAGGACGACGGCGTCGACCAGGGCTACGTGCCGCTGCTGGCGCGGTACGACTGGGCATCCGGGCAGGCAGAGGTCCTGTGGGACGGCGCGGGCGAGAGCCCGCCCATCCAGGTGTACGACCGCGGTGTTCACCTCTTCGACGTCGGTCAGCTGGAGCGAGCCGTCTGGACGGCGCTGCCCGTCGACGAGGCAGCGATCCTGTGCGAGCGGCTCCGCGAGACCAGCTTCCTCACCGCGGTCGCCGGTGATCAGCGCGGAATCGTCCTCGTCCACGAGACCGGCATGGCGCATCGCCCGTCGATTCTGCTCGATCTGACCCCGGCCGACATCCTCCGCTACTGGTCGATGCTCACCGCGGAGCAGCGAAACGCCTACCTGTCCGCGCACGGCGAGGCGCTGCGCGGACCTGGGGAAAGGCTGACGGTGGCGGCCCCTCCAGATACCATCTTCGATCGGTTTGCCGGAATATTCCACGGGTTCGCCTCGCTGGGTCGCGCCGTGCACGACGCCCTCGACCAAGAACGGGTCGAGGAGGCTCGGTTCCGGATGTTCGGCGCCAAGTACGATTCGGTGCCCGTCCTGGTCGAGCAAATGGCGAACGAGACGGCGGGGGATCCGCTGGATCGCTACCTCATGGTGCTCTGCGCGCAACAGCTCGCCGATCACGTACGCGGCAACTTCCCCGCGTTCTGGGCGTCGGATCCGGCCGGGGCTTCCCGGCTGGAGGAGGCTCTCAGCGTGCGGGCCGTCCTGCGGGAGCAGCTCATTGCGCGTAACGACGCCGAGATGGGGGAGTTCCTCGACTGGTACGAGCCCCGGTTCCTGGGCGAGACGGCGGTGGTGACGGCATGATGATCACTGTCGACACCGCAGCGCAGCTGCTGGACTTCGACCGGATGATCCACAATCCGCAGCGGGCGAGGGATCAGCTCCACGGGGCCGTCGCCCTGCACAACATCCTGCAGCGCCATCGTGTCGCCTACCTGGCCGACGAGGTCGGCATGGGCAAGACGTACGTGGCGCTCGGCGTCGTCGCATTGCTGCGTCACTTCGCGCCGGACCTAAGAGTGCTCGTCATCGCACCGCGGGAGAACATCCAGCAAAAGTGGCAGCGGGAGCAGGGCGTCTTCACCAAGAACAACGCTCGCGTGGACGACCTGCGGGTGCGGATGCCGGGTGGGCTGCCGGCGCGACCGCTCGTGCACTGCCGGAATCTGATCGAACTGTTGGAGGAGACCGCAGTCGGCCCCGACCGCGACTTCTTCGTCCGTCTCCCCAGCTTCAGCCTGCCCCTGCGCCGCGACGCCCAGCAGCGCCGCAACCTGCGTGACCGGCTGTGCGCGCAGGTCCCGTGGCTTCCCGACGACCTGGTCGACCTGCGGGCCAAGGCGGACGTCATCAAGGACCGGTTCGCGCAGGCGATAAACGCCGCCTTGCCTCACTTCGATCTCGTGATCGTTGACGAGGCGCACAACCTCAAGCACGGCTGGGGACCGCAGTCGTCCTCCCGAAACCGGGTTCTCGCCACCGTGCTCGGCCGCGACAGTGCCGACGTCGACCGGAGACTGCGCGAGAAGTACGGCCGGCGGGCCGGCAAGGTGCTGCTGCTGTCCGCGACGCCGGTGGACGACGACTACCGGCAACTGTGGAATCAGCTCGATGTCTTCGGGCTGGCTGAGCCCTTCCGGCCGCTACGGGACCAGGACGCCACGGAGCAGCAGCGGCGGGAGGCGGCAGGGGAGTTCCTGATTCGTCGGGTGACATCGCTGGAGGTTTCCGGGCAGCAGTTGACCAAGAATCTCTACCGGCGGGAGTGGCGCGGCGGGGGCGTCGCCGAGCACGATGAGCCGATCCGGATCTCGGACGACCGCCAGCGACTGACCGTCGCGCTGGTGCAGAAGAAGGTGAGCGAACTGCTCGACGACGAGCGGTTCGGCACCCGATTCCAGGTCGGCATGCTGGCGTCGTTCGAGTCGTTCCTCGAAACCAGCGTCGCGAAGAAGCCGACCGCGACGGAGGACCCCGACGACATTCCAGACGAAGCCGTCGAGGGTAACTTCGACGACGCCGGGCAGGCCACCGACGTGGTCGAGCGGCAGGGCATCGACGTGCCGATGCTCAACGACCTGGCCCGTGACCACTTCCGGCGGTTCGGCCGCGAGCTGCCGCACCCGAAGATGGACGCTCTCATCGGTACCCTCGCCACGTCCTGGCGAGACGGCCGCAAGGGGCTGGTCTTCGTCCGCCGGGTCGCGTCCGTCACCGAACTCAAGCGCAAGCTCGACGATGAGTACAGTGACTGGCTCGTCGACCGTCTACGCAACCGGTTGAAGGAGCGGCATCGGCCGGCCTTCGAGAACGCCATCGACGAGTTCCGCCGACAGCGGTCTCTGCGTGACGCGGGCGCCCCCATGGTGGTGGAACAGGTCCGGGAGGACGATGACGCCGGCGGACAGGACACGTTCTTCGCATGGTTCTTCCGGGGTGCCGGACCCGGCGGCATCGTCAGCGGCGCGACCGTCCAGGGGCGGTTCCGAAACCAGGGCGGCGCCCTCGGCACCTTCTTTGACGACAACCACGTCATGACGCTTCTCGGCGCCGGTCCGGGACAGGTCGGGGAACTGCTGGCAGGCGCGCTCGGCCAGGAGCGGGACAAGGTCGACCGGCTCATCCGCGAGCACTCGCGGCACTACCTGACCGAGGCGAAGCAGGCGACCCGCGCGGCGCGGTTCGACGCTGTCCAGGCCGCCGCGCTCGAACTGCTCGCCCATCACGAGGGGCCACATCGGGAACGTGCCGAGGTGATCTGGCGCGAGATGTACCGTCCGGAGAAGCGCAGCGCCGTCTCGGCGGAGGCGGACCCGGATCTGCTGGAGACCAGGACCTTCTTCACGGAGCTTCGCGGGCGAGAGCAGCTGCGTGGCCTGATCTGGCCGGAGCCCACCGGCGGCGACCCGGGCGAGTCGTTTCGCGAGCAGTATCTCCGCGCGCAGTTCCTCTCTGCCGCTGCCCGCCTCGGGCACGCCTTCCTCGACCTGTACGCCGTGGTCACCGACCACCTGCCAACGCTGGAGCCTTCCGCCGCGATCGATCGGCCGGACGTGGCGATCACCGCCTACCTCGATGAACTCGAAAGCCAGGCAGCCGCCTCGCCCGGCACCCGACAGTGGGCAGGGTTGGATGAGCTTGCCGCCCTGGCCGAGCACTACGAGCTCATCCTCGACACCAACCTGCCCGATGCGAGGCAGGTCGATCTGCGAGAAGCACGCACTCTTGTCAGCCGACTCTTCGCCGCGCAGGAGCCCGTCGCCGGGATGTCCGGCCGGGTCAACAGGCGCCACGTGCAGCAGTTCCGTCTCCCCGGTTATCCGCTCGTGCTGATCTGCACCGACCTCCTTCAGGAAGGGGAGGATCTGCACACCTTCTGCTCCCGCGTCTACCACTACGGTCTGGCCTGGACACCGTCGGCGATCGAGCAGCGGATCGGACGGATCGACAGGGTGCGGTCCGAGAGCGAGCGTCGGCTAACCGCCCTGGACCGTGCGGACGGCGACGATCGGCTGCAGGTGTACTACCCGCATCTCACCGACACTGTGGAACGCCTGCAGGTCCGTCGAGTACTGCGCAGGATTAACGATTTCCTCCGGCTGATGCACGAAGGCTTGATTCTGCCGACCACGGGCGACGGCCACCTCGACGTCAGCCGGGAGGCATTGGCCGACGAGGACGTCCCACCGCCGCCGGCCGAACCGCTCAGGACCTCCTTTCCGGTACGACCGGAGCACCTCGACGGGCAGGCCCGGCCGCTGGCGGTGGACGAGACGAGCGCCATGGAGCAGTTCGAGCGCTTCAAGGCGCTGGCGCGCGGGGTCCTGCCCGACCTCGCGGTCGAGTGGGAGCGGAACCAGCCCGGCGACAGCGGGCTCCTCGGCACGGTCGTCTTCGCCGGCGGGCGACAGCAGCCGTTCAGTCTGCAACTGGAACGGGAAGGCTCGTACCTCGTTGTCCGGTGTGTCAGCCCCATCGGACGGATCAGCACCGCGGACCAGTGGGATGACCTGGCGAGGCGGTCGGCCAGCATATCGGCCCGGCTCGGTACCGTCGAGGCCCGCGGCGGCAGCTACGACGTCACCGTGGAGGAAGATGTCCTGCTCACCACGCCGACGTACGACCTGCCTCGGGTCGCGGCGCTGATCCGGCGGGTCACGACGCTCGCTGATGGGATCGAGCGGGAGCATCTTCCCGAACGCGATCGACTGCTCAAGGAGTTTAGGGCGGAGTTGGAGCGGGATGTTCGGCATGCGCGATGACTGGCGTCGGCTCTGCGAGACCGATGACATGCGGCCAAAGGGAAAGCAGGTGAGAGTTTCCTTCGCCAATGGCCGATCACATTCCGTACACGTACACGACGGCGCGGAGGGGTATCTCCTCACTGCTGTGGTCGCCGGAGCTGACATCGTCGGGCAGTGGGAGCGCCTCTACCGCGAGGCATGGGAGAAGAACCGCCACAGCAAGCTGGTGGGCTTCCGGGTCGACGCGGACGGTCGAATGATCGCCCACGGGTGGACGCCGAAGGACGGAATCACCGCGGGCACCTTCCGAACTCTTGTCCGCGCCGTTGCGCGCGAGGCCGACCGGTACGAGTTCCAGCTAACGGGCGCGGATCGACGCTAACCTGCTGGTGCACCGTGCCTGGCCGGGGTCGTCATCGCGTTAGCGAGCGCTCCTCGGGGCAGTTCCCATCCACGACCGCAGCCACTTCGATGAGGTCGAAGAGCTCGTACCCGGCCCAGATGCTCCTGCGGTGAGGGGACCGCACAGCGTCATCGACTACCAGGAGTGCTCGAGTCGGGGAACCCGGCTGAGTAGGTTGCGTCCACCAGTTCCTGAAGATGGTGGATGACGTCGACCTTGTGCTCGGTCTCCGGCAGTTGCAGTTCGCCAGTTGTCACCAGGTCGTTTCGCCAATGACTCACGATCTCCAGCTGTGCTGCAGCGGACAGGTCGCCGACCGGTAACGAGCCGAGGTTGTTGTCGACGATCTCCTGCAAGTGTTTAGCGGTCTGTCTGTCAGAGAGACGAGAGATCAGGAACTCCAGCGTCCAGTCGAACAACCCTCCCGACGAGATCCAGTCGACGCCGGGCTTTAGCACGATGAGGCCAGCCATCATCTCCCCACGATGAATACTCGCGGACCGACGGTCGGTCCTGATGAACCGTGCGCTCTCGGTCAACTAGGCGGGTGAACTGCGAAACGTGTAGGCGTTTCTTGGTCAGGTTCTGGGGCCAAGCCCTGGTCGGTCTGTCAGTGGTATCCAAGGATTCGTGTCGCTTCCTCGCCGGCCAGCCGAAGCTGATCTTCCCGGAGATCGGGCACGCGGTAGTGATTGCCACGCACTGTTTGCAGAAATTCCGTGGGCAGCTGCACGCGGTATGTGGCCAGGTAGTAGCGGAGGTCGTCGCGCCACAACCACTCGCCGTCCGTCAGCACCGATGCGCCTCCGACAAGGTGTCGGCCACTGCCGAGGACGTCGATCTCCGCGCCCATGACGTCGATGAGGCCATGTCCATGACGTAGATAGTCTTCGACCTGTGCGGCGTCGGGCAGTGACTCCGCGTGGACGTGCGCGTGGATGCTCTCCGCGTACACCTCGGTCTGGTTTGGTCCTAGTTCTCGAAAGAACCCCACAGTCTTCATCGTTGACCTTTCGCTCGCGGTACGAAGACCTCCCAGGAGCCGCCGCTCTCGACGACTGGCGGTTGGGGCTCTGCGGCCCATCGCTGGGTTCCCACTCGGGCCGTTGGCGCGAGCACGCTGACCCCGAGTTCGTCGGCGACCTGTTGAGCGAGTGGCGTCGCGTCGGATCCGGGCTTGACCGTGCCGGCATAGCAGGAAACCAGACGGAGGGGGCCACCATCGTAGGCGGGATTGTCCCGAACCGCGGCGGCGATCTGAGCCGCGTTGGTGGCGTTGCCGTCCATGTGCGCTCCGTCTGCTGAGACCTTGCCCGGGACGAAGTATCCCTGGTCGGTGCCGTGTACGACGACGTCATGGTGTCCATCCAGCGGCCGCGCCTTGTCAAAGTTCCGCATCGTCAATTCGTCGTAGCCAACTCCCGTGGAGCGATCGGAGTAGTAAACCGGATCCCCAGCGGAGAGGTAGGAATCGGGCATCCTTTCGGGCGGTAGCGGCCGAGCCCTCGGGTCGGCCCAGTCGCGGCGCTGTCCCATCCGGTCGGCCGGCCCGAGTCGAGTGAGTCGTCCGAGGGCTTGCTTGAGTTTTTCGATGAGGTCGCCGAGCCGGCGTACCTCCGGGATCAACCGGCGCAGGCTGGCCAGCAGTCCCCGCAGCAGCCGCGCGATCCGCGCACCCCAGGACGCGACCAGCGTCGAGACCTGTTCCACGACCAGTGGTGCGGCAAGTCCGCCGGTGACGACGAGTTCGCCCGCGTACGTGATGAGGCGGGCCACGCAGGTGGCGATGGCGTCGCGGACCAGGAGCCGGACGGCGGCCACCAGGCCGGCGGCGCCTTCGGTGATCGCGGCCATGGTGTCGGCGCCCTGGGCGAGGCCGGTGATGGCCTGTTGTTGTTCGGCGGCCCAGGCGCGGTAGGCGGGGCCGGCGCTGCCGCCCCAGCCGGCGACGTCGTCGCGGACGGAGCGGGTCAGTTCGGCTGCCTCCTCGTGGAGCGAGGCGGCGACGTTGCGCCAGGTCTGGGCGTGTGCGGTGATCGCGGCGGGGTCGCCGGCGAGCCAGTCGAGCGCCTCGCTGAGCGGCCTGACGTGCTCGATGAGCCAGGCGATCCCGTACTGGAGCAGGGCGCCGACCGGGTCGGAGACGAAGGCGAGGGCGTCGAGGCCCGCGCTCACCACGCCGAGGCTGCCGTCGATCCAACTGCCGGTGCGGACGCCCTGCGCGATGAGTTCGATGTCCTCGCAGATCCACACACCCGCCCAGGCGCTGGGCGGGGTGTCCGCTGCGGCGGCGACGAGCGGGTTGGACGTCACGGGCGCTGCCGCACCTCGTCGAGCAGGTGCTTGGCGTGGGCGTCGGAGCTTCGGTAGTGGTCTGCCCCGGCCCGCAGCTTGCCGGCGGTGTCCCGTGCCGACGCGGCGGCGGCGCCGATGCCGTCGACCAGGGTCCGCTGGAGGCCGTCGAGCAGCGTCGGCATCAGGGCGCAGAGCTGACCGTACGCGTCGGTGCCCAACCGGACGTGCTGGCCGGCCTGTTGGGCGGTGTCGAGGCTGCCGGCGCAGCGGTCGAGGCGGGCCGCGTGGGCAGTCAGGTCGTCCGGGTCGACCTGGATGCCGTCACCGCCGGGCATCGCTGGACCCCTGATCGTGGCTCAGCCGGCTGCGGTAGGAGTCGATGATGGCCCGGGTGCTCGCGTCGTCGCCGAGGGACTCCGCGGTCACGTCGGCGACCTGCCGCAGCAGGTCGGCGCGCGCGGCTCTCGTGGTGTCCAGGATCTGCTGGGCGGTGCGCGCCGCGGGTTGCTGCCGGGTGCGCTCGTCGAGCTGCAGGTCGATCAGCAGGCCAGCCGAGTCGACGGTGACCTGGACCGACCGATCGGGGGTGTGGGCGGTGCCGGTCAGCTCCCGCATCCGCGTCGACAACGTCTTCGCCCGTTCCGCCCGTTCGGCGAGCGACGACTCCCACTCGTCGAGCCGGCGCCCCGCCGCGTCGAGCGCAGCGTCGTCCGCCCACATGCTGACCCTCCCCAGGGGACCACCGCCGGCCACCGCCAGCGAGATCACCGGTACGCTACCAACCGGTGGCGTTCCGTGTATGCCCCGGTTGCCGGACCAGCCAGGAGAGACGTTCGCCTCGTACCCGAATCCGGGCCAGGAGACGGTCACGTCCAGGAAGATTGCCTCCGTGACGAGCAACAATCCGCTGCGGGGGTGGTCCGCCCGAACTGCCTGGCAGGGACGGGTCAACGCTCCGCTGCGCGCGTTCCTGCGCACCGAGACCGGCGGAGCACGGGTGGTGCTCGTCGCGGTGGTGGTGGCCCTGGTGTGGGCCAACCTGGACGTGTCGTCGTACGAGTCGCTCTGGGGCACCTCCCTCTCCGTCCAGCTCGGCGAGTGGCACCTGACACACGACCTGCGCACCTGGGTCAACAGCGGTCTCATGACGTTCTTCTTCCTGGTCGCGGGGCTGGAGTTGCGACGCGAGTTCGACATCGGCGAGCTGCGGGAACGGCGGCGACTGGCGTTGCCGATGCTGGCCGGGTTCGGCGGCATGCTCCTGCCGATCGGGATCTATCTGGCGATCAACGCCGGGCGTCCCACCGCGGCGGGTTGGGGCGCGGTGATGGCAACGGACACCGCGCTCGCGCTCGGCGCGCTGGCCGTCTTCGGGCCGCGCTTCTCGGATCGGCTGCGGGGTTTCCTGCTGACCGTCGCTGTCGTCGACGACGTGGTGGCGATCGCGGTGCTGGCGATCGCGTACCCCGAACACCCCTCGCCGACGGCGCTGCTCGTCGCGGCGGCGATCTTCGGTGTCGTTCTGCTCGTCCGGGGCGTCGGCGTGCGGTTCGGGCCGGTCTACGCGCTGCTGGGGGTGGCGGCCTGGGTCGCCGTCTCGGAGTCCGGTGTCGACCCGGTCGCGGTGGGCCTGGTGATGGGGTTGCTGAGCTACGCCTACGCTCCCGGTCGCGGCGACCTGCAGCGGGCCAGTGACCAGTTCCGCCTCTTCCGGGAACAGCCCACCCCGCAGCTCGCCCGCATGGCCCAGGCCGGGCTCACCTCGGCGCTGTCGCCGAACGAGCGGTTGCAGACGCTCTACCACCCGTGGGCGAGCTACGTGATCGTGCCGCTCTTCGCCCTGGCGAACGCCGGGATCGTGATCGACGGGGAGCTGCTGACCAGGGCCGTTACCTCCCCGGTCACGCTCGGCGTCGTGGTCGCGTACGTCGTGGGGAAGCCGGCCGGGATCGTGGCCACCTCGTGGTTGGTGGCCCGGTTGAGCGGCAACCGGTTCCGGCCTCCGGTCGGCTGGCTCGCCGTCGCGGGGGTCGGCACGGTGTCCGGCATCGGGTTCACCGTCGCGCTCCTGATCGCCACCCACGCCCTGAGCGGCCCCGCCCTGGATGAGGCGAAGCTCGGCATCCTCGTGGCGACCGTCGGTGCGTCAGTTGTCACCTGGCTGGTGTTCCGCTGGATCGCCCGGCTCTCGCCGGCACGGCGTGCGCGCGGGCTGCTGGGCGTCGCCGAGGCCATCGTCGACCTGAAGCTGCCTGTCGATCCGGAGCGCGACCACATGCGCGGATCGCTCGACGCGCCGGTGACTGTCGTCGAGTACGGCGACTTCGAGTGCCCCTACTGCGGGCAGGCCGAGCCGGTGGTCCGGGAACTGCTTGCCGACTTCGCCAACATCAGGTACGTCTGGCGGCACCTGCCGCTCACCGACGTGCACCCGCACGCGCAGCTCGCCGCCGAGGCCGCCGAGGCGGCGGGTGAACAGGGCGCGTTCTGGGGGATGCACGATCTGCTTCTCGCCCATCAGGACGCGCTCGGTCCCGCCGAGCTGCTCGGTTATGCCGAGCAGCTCAACCTGGACCTCGACGGGTTCCGGGAGCACATGGCGAAGCGGATGGGCGTCGACCGGATCGCCGAGGACGTCGACTCCGCCGACCTCAGCGGCGTCACCGGCACCCCGACGTTCTTCATCAACGGCCGGCGCCACCACGGCGCGTACGACATCGCCGCGCTCTCGGCGGCGGTGAAGTCGGCGTTCGCGAGCGTGCGCCTCCAGCCCGAGTACCACCGTCGCGAGCGTGGCCAGCGCCAGGACAGCTAGCCCGCTCCCGAGTGGACAGGACGCGGGCTCTTGACTCCCGAGGAACATCAGGCCACCATCTGACAACGTTGTCACCGACTTCCCCGCCATCTGACAACGTTGCCATCCCTGGAGGCGCAATGTCCGAGCCATCGCCCGTTTCGCGGCGTACCTTCCTTTCCGCCGGAGCGACGCTGCTGGCGTCGGTCGGGGTGGGTGCCGTCCTGCCGGACGTGGCCGCCAGCGCCGCCGCGCCGCAGACCGGCGGCCCGTCGCCCACCGATCTCGCCAGGTACCGCCCGGTGTCGGTCTCCTCGACCGACTACGCGCCGACGCCCGCCGCGTTCGCCGTGGACGGTCTGCCCCAGGTCGGCGTACGGGGCAGCGGATGGCGCGCGGCGAACGGCGATCCGCAGTGGATCTCGGTGGACCTTCAGGCGCAGTGCCGCGTCGAGGCCGTCACCCTGGTCTTCGAAGCGACCCTCGCCGACGGACCGTTCGACGGCAACTACACCGACACCGACGGTGACGAGATCCTCTCCAGCGCCGCGAAGGCGTACCGCATCGACGTCTCCATCGACGGCCAGGACTGGCGGTCGGTGTACGAGACCAGCGACGGTCCGGGTGGTGTGCAGGCGATCAAGCTCGCGCAGCCCGTCACCGCGCGCTGGGTCCGGATGACCGTCACCGCACGGTCGAACAGCAACCCGGTCGGCCTGAACGGCTTGCAGGTCTACGGCGTCGCCCTGTCCCCTCGCCCGAGGGCCGCGGGCTGGACGAGCTGGGAGGGAGGCAACACCGGCCGGACCCCCGAGCTCACGGTGGCCCCGGACGGCACTGTCGCGCTGGAATCGGGCTGGTCGCTGACGATGGACGACTTCGCGGGCACCACCGACGGCGCCGAGCTGTCCCGCGCGGGCGTCGACGTCAGCTCCTGGCTGCCGGCGACAGTGCCCGGCACCGTGCTGGGCACCCTGGTCGAGCAGGGACACCTGCCCGACCCGGTCGCCGGCTTCAACAACCTGCGCATCCCGGAGGCGCTGTCGCGGCACACCTGGTGGTACCGGCGGGCTCTGCGGCTGCCACGCGGCCTGGACACCTCCGCCGGCCGCCGGATCTGGCTGGAGTTCGACGGCATCAACCACGAGGCCACCGTCTGGGTCAACGGCGTGCGGGTCGGCAGCGTCAAGCACCCGTTCGCGCGGGCCGCCTTCGACATCACTGACGCTCTCGCGGGCCACCGCGACCACGTGCTGGCCGTGCGGGTCACCCCGATGCCCCACCCCGGCACCCCCGGCGACAAGGGCGCCGACGGCCGTACCTTCCTGCAGTCGGCCCACCACTACCTCGACGCGCCCACCTACCTGGCGGTGTCCGGTTGGGACTGGATGCCCGCCGTCCGTGACCGGGTCACCGGCCTGTGGGACCACGTGCGGCTGCGCAGCACCGGCGCGGTGGTCGTCGGCGACCCGCACGTCGAGACCACGCTGCCGAAGCTGCCGGACACCGGCACGGCCGAGGTCACCATCCGGGTGCCCGTGCGCAACGCCACGGCCACCGCGACCACCGTCACCGTGCGCGCGGAGTTCGACAAGGTACGCGTCGAGTCCACAGTGACCCTCGCCGGGCACGGATCCGCGACGGTCACCTTCACCCCGGAGCGTTTCGGGGCCCTGCGCCTCGCCAAGCCCCGCCTCTGGTGGCCCAACGGCTACGGCGAGCCCCACCTGTACGACCTGACGCTCACCGCCACCGTCAAGCGCGCGGTCAGCGACCGGCGCGAGCTGCGCTTCGGTGTCCGCGAGTTCGGCTACGACTGGCACCAGCCGATCGTGATCTCCCCGCCCGGCCAGCCCCCGCTCGACTTCGTCGACGGCGCCGCCACGCAGACCGTCACCTTCGATCGGCAGCACGCCCGACACGTGCGCATCCAGGCCGGCCAGCGCGCCACCGGCTGGGGCATCTCGATGTACGCGCTGTCGGTGGCCGACGGCGCCGGCCCGGACCTCGCCCGGGGGCGCGACGCGACCGCGTCGTCGTCCGAGAACGACACCAACGTGCCCGCCAGGGCCGTGGACGGTGACCCCGCGACCCGCTGGGCCTCGCGGGCCGAGGACGACCAGTGGATCCAGGTCGACCTCGGCGCGGCCGCCGACTTCGACCGGGTCACCATCGTCTGGGAGCAGGCGTACGCCCTGGACTACCGCGTCCAGGTCTCCGCCGACGGGAACGCCTGGACCGACGTGAAGGCCGTCAGCAACGACACCCCGCTGGGCAGCCGCGCCACCCAGGTCGAGACGTTCGCCAGTCAGACCGCCCGGCACCTGCGCATCCAGACCGGCGCGCGGGTGACGTCGTGGGGCGTGTCCATGTGGGCGCTCTCGGTGCAGCGCCAGGCCGAGCCGGGCGTCGACCTGGCCCTGCACGGGACGGCCACCGCGTCGTCGTCCGACGGCGACTCCAACGGGCCGGAGCGGGCCGTCGACGGCAACCCGCGTACCCGGTGGTCGTCGGCGTTCGAGGACAACCAGTGGATCGCTGTCGACCTCGGTGCTCCGGTCGCCTTCGACCAGGTGACGATCGTCTGGGAGCAGGCGTACGCCCGCGACTTCGTCATCCAGGTGTCCGACGACGGGCAGCGGTGGACCGACGTCAAGGCGGTCAGCAACAAGATCACCGAGTTGAAGATCAGCGTCAACGGCGTGCCGGTGTTCGCCCGGGGCGGCAACTGGGGTTGGGACGAGCTGCTGCGCCGGGTGCTGCCCGACCGGCTGGCCGACACGGTCGAGATGCACCGCGACATGAACTTCACGATGATCCGTAACTGGCTGGGCAGCAGCAACCGCGAGGAGTTGTACCGGGCCTGCGACGAGCAGGGCATCCTCGTGTGGAACGACTTCTGGCAGGCCGGCGGCTTCCTGCCCAACCCGCCCGGCTACGTCGACATCGCCGCCGACACGATCCGGCGCTTCCGTCACCACCCGAGCATCGTCATCTGGTGCGGCGCCAACGAGGGCGACCCGCCGCCGATCGTCGACGCCGGCCTCAAGCAGGCCGTCGCCACCGAACACCCGGAGATCCTCTACATCCCCAACTCCGCCAGCGGCATCGTGAGCGGGCGCGGGCCGTACGGCTGGGTCGACCCGACTACCTACACCGACGAGACGATCTACGAGGCCGACTCGTTCGGCTTCCACACCGAGATCGGCATGCCTGTGGTGTCGGTCGCGGAGAGCATGCGCAACCTGGTCGGCGACGCACCGGAGTGGCCGATCGGCGAGGTGTGGAACTACCACGACTGGTCGACGATCGGTAACCAGCGCGTCGGCACGTACCAGGCGGCGATCGACGCCCGGCTCGGCGCGTCCGGCTCGCTCGACGAGTTCGCCGCCCGGGCGCAGTTCGTCAACTACGAGAGCCACCGCGCCATGTTCGAGGCGTGGAACGCCAACCTGTGGCAGGACGCGACCGGCCTGCTGCTGTGGATGTCGCACCCGGCGTGGCACAGCACGGTCTGGCAGACCTACGACTACGACCTCGACGTCAACGGCGCCTACTACGGCGCCCGCAAGGGGTGCGAGCCGGTGCACGTCCAGGCCGACCCGGGCACCTGGCAGGCACGGGTGGTCAACCACACCACTGCCGCCCTCACCGGCGTGACGGTCACCGCCCGCCGGTACGACCTCAACGGCCGCTCGCTGGGTGCCGCCCAGCGCCAGCGGGTGGACGTGGCCCGCTCGTCGACGACTCCCGTGTTCGCCGTCGCCGCGCCGGACGGCGGTGGACTGCACCTGGTCCGGTTGGAGCTGCGCGACGGCAGTGACCGGCTGGTCGCGGAGAACACCTACTGGCGCTACGACAAGGCCGAGCAGATGCGGGCGCTCAACACCCTGGCGAGCCCTCGTCTGGTGACGTCGACCAGCTCCGTACGCGTCGTGGACGGCCGCAACACCGTCACCACGACGGTCCGCAACCAGGGCCGTACGGTCGCCGCGATGATCCGGCTCGCCGTCCGCGACCAGCGGGGCGACCGGATCCTCCCGGCCCGCTACGACGACAACTACTTCTGGCTGTTGCCGGGAGAGACACGTCAGGTGGGGATCTCCTGGCCGGCGCGGCCGGGCCTCGCCCGCCAGGCCACCGTCACCGCCCAGGCGTACGGCACGCCCTAGCATTGCGCGCTGGGGAGCGGCTGCCCGGAGCCGCTTCCCAGCGCCACCGGACCCCCAGTGAGGTGTTGTCATGACGTTCACCACCAGACCGACCCTGCAGGGAACCTTCGGCATGGTGTCGTCGACGCACTGGCTCGCCAGCCAGTCCGCGATGGGGGTCCTGGAACGCGGCGGGAACGCCTTCGACGCCGCGGTGACCGCCGGGTTCGTCCTGCACGTCGTCGAGCCCCACCTCAACGGCCCGGGCGGCGAGGTGCCGGCCATCGTGGCGACCGCTGCGGATCCTCGCCCGAAGGTGCTGTGCGGGCAGGGCCCGGCGCCGGCCGCCGCGACCATCGCCCACTTCCGGTCCCTCGGCATGGATCTCATCCCGGGGGCCGGCCCGCTCGCGGCAGCCGTGCCCGGCGCGGTGGACGCGTGGCTCCTGCTGCTGCGCGAGCACGGCACGCTCACCCTCGCCGACGTGCTGGAGCCGGCGATCGGCTACGCCGCCGCAGGCCACCCCCTGGTGGGCAGGGTTGGTGACACTGTGGCGGCCGTGCGGTCGCTGTTCGAGGAGCACTGGCCGACGTCCGCCCAGCTCTGGCTGCGCGACGGCCGGCCACCGGCGGCGGGGGAGAGGTTCACCAACCCGGCGTACGCGCGCACGCTGCGCCGACTCGTCGAGGCCGGGCAGGCGGCCGGCGGCGACCGGGAGGCCCAGATCGAGGCCGCGCGCCGAGCCTGGGGTACGGGCTTCGTGGCCGAGGCGATCGACGAGTTCAGCCGGCGGCCGTTCCGTGACTCCAGCGGCCGCGCACATGCGGGGCTGGTCACGGGCGACGACCTGGCCGCGTACTCGGCGACCTGGGAGGCCCCGACCACCCTCGACTGGCAGGGCTACTCGGTGGCGAAGACCGGGTTCTGGGGCCAGGGCCCGGTGCTGCTCCAGACGCTGGCCGTCCTCGACGCGCGCAACGACGACGGCGCGTACGACACGGCCACCGCGGCCGGCGTCCACGCCCAGGTCGAGGCGCTCAAGCTCGCCTTCGCCGACCGCGAGGCCTGGTACGGCGACAGCGCCGACGTGCCCGCCACCGCGCTGCTCTCCCCGGCGTACGCGCGGGAGCGCGCGGGGTTGATCGGTGACCGCGCGTCGACCGAGCTGCGACCCGGGCGTCCCGCCGGGGCGCAACCGCGCCTGCCGGCCCACGTCCGACGCGGCGCCGGCAGCCGCGTCGACGCGCCGGACCCGACCACGGGGGAGCCGACGGTGCGCTCCGACGGGGTGACCCGGGGCGACACCTGCCACGTGGACGTCGTCGACCGCTGGGGCAACATGATCTCGGCGACGCCCAGTGGTGGCTGGTTGCAGAGTTCGCCCACGATCCCGGAACTCGGCTTTCCGCTGGGCAGTCGGCTGCAGATGTTCTGGCTGGAGGAGGGGCTGCCGTCGTCGCTCGTACCGGGCCGCCGACCGCGTACCACATTGAGCCCGACGATGGTGCACCGTGACGGCGAGCCGGTCCTGGCGTGCGGCACGCCCGGCGGTGACCAGCAGGACCAGTGGCAGGTGCCCTTCCTGCTGCGCCACCTCGTCGGCGGTCAACACCTCCAGGAGGCCATCGACGCGCCCGCGTGGCACACCGTCAGCCTGCCGGCGTCGTTCTATCCCCGCGACTCGGAGCCCGGCGTCCTGCTCATGGAGGACCGGTTCGACGCCGACGTGGTGACGGCCCTGCGGGCGTACGGGCACGAGGTGCGGCTCGTCGACGCGTGGAGTCTGGGCCGGCTCTGCGCCGTCAGCCGGGACCCGGGCACGGGCGTGCTGGCCGCAGGCGCGAACCCGAGAGGTATGCAGGGCTACGCCTGCGGCCGGTAGCGGTCAGGCGCCGCGCGCGAACAGCGCCAGGCGTACGCGATTGGGGCTGTCGGTCTTGGTCATGAGGCTCGTGATGTGGGTCTTGACGGTGGTGACGCCGATGTGGAGGCGTTCGGCGATCTCGCTGTTGGACAGACCCTCGGCGACCAGGGTCAGCACGTCCTGCTCGCGGGCGGTAAGCCCCTGCACGGGTCGGGGCGGCTCGGCGCGGGCGTGCACCGCGCGTTGCACGAGGCGGTGCAGCACCTCCGGGGTGAACGGGCTGTCGCCCGCGGCGGACCGGCGGATGCCGTCCAGCAGCTCGGTCGGGGGCGCGTCCTTGAGTAGGAAGCCGCAGGCCCCGGCGCTCAGCGCGGGATAGAGGTGGTCGTCGTCGCCGAACGTGGTCAGCACCAGCACCCGGGTGGCGGGACGCTCGGCGAGGATCCGCGACGTCGCGGTGATTCCGTCGACGCCGGGCATGCGCAGGTCCATGACGACGACGTCGGGGAGGAGCCGCGCGGCGAGGACCACCGCCTCGCGGCCGTTGTCGGCCTCGCCGACGACCTCGATGTCGGGCTGCGCGTCGCACAGCATGCGCAGACCCGCGCGGATGAGGTGCTGGTCGTCGACCAGCAGGACGCGGATCACGCCGGCCTCCGGGTGGGTGTTCCGGCCGGGGCCGCGCGGGCCCGGGGCGCCGCATCGGCGGCGGTCTCGGGGAGCGTGTTCGGCAGGACGGTCCGCACCCGCCAGCCCGTGCCCGTCGGGCCCGCCTCCAGCCGGCCGCCGAGCACCTCGACGCGTTCGGACATGCCGGTGATGCCGTGGCCGCCGCCGGCCGGCACGGGCGTCGGCGCGCTGTCGCCGTCGACGCCGCCCCCGTCGTCGGTGACCTCCCAGTGCACCGCCCCGTCGCGCAGGGCCACCACCAGGTGCGCCCGCGCGGCCGGCCCGGCGTGGCGTGCCACGTTGGTCAGCGCCTCCTGGGTCAACCGCAGCACCGCCAGGCCACGTACCGCGTCGAGGGAACCGATCGCCGCGTCGATGTCGGCCTCGACGGTGATGCCGGCCTGGCGGGCCCGGTCGACGGCAGCGCCGAGCGCCGAGGGGAGCGCCGAGGGCTCGATCGCGGTCAGCGCGGCGTCACCGCGTACCCCGTCGGGGTTGCGCAGCACCGCGACCAGCCGGCGCAGCTCCGCCAGGGCCGCGGTGCCCGTGCCGTGCACGTCGTCGAACACCTCGTCCACCCGGGGGTCCAGGTCGGTGAGGACGTGCCGGGCCACACCGACCCGCAGCACCATCGACGCCACGTGGTGGGCGACGACGTCGTGCAGCTCGCGGGCGATGGCGCTGCGTTCGTCGGCGCGCGCCGCGCGGCTCTCCGACTCGCGCCGCCGCTGCTCGGCAAGCGCCCGCTCGACGGCCTGCCGGCCCAGCTCCCGGTTGGTCCGGATGACCAGGCCGAGCAGCACCGGCACGCCGACCTCCAGGGCCAGTCCGACGACGCCGGAAGCGACCTGGCGCAGCGGGTCGCCTATCGAGTCGGTCAGGTCGACCACGGCCAGCAGCCCGGCGCTCAACCAGATGGTGCGGGCGCGACCTGCTCGCATGGTGACCTCGAGCAGGGCCCAGCTCGCCCCGACCTGGTTGATCGTGATGTCGTCGATCAGGCAGATCGCAGCCACCAGCAGCGCGGCCTGCGCCACGAGGTTGACCACCGGCCGGCGGTACGCCAGGAGCGCCACGGCGAACGCGGCCAGCGCGAGGGTCCACTGCGTCGGCGTCGGCCCGGGGCCGGAGTGGGGCACCAGAAGCAGATAGCTCAACCCGCTCAGGTCGAGCAGCACCATCCGCACGCGTGCGTCCCACGTGTCGAACAGTCGTCCCCGCCACCCCACGGTCGTCAGCCTAGGTGCTCACGGTCGGCGGCTGCGACCGCCGGCTGCCGCCACCGCGTCCGTACGCCCAGGTAGGCGGCCAGGCCGAGCGGCCCGAGCAGGATGGTCAGCACCAGCACCGGAGCCATGACCAGCGCCGGCACCCCCCGTTCCCGGCTGTCCAACCACGCCCAGCGGCCCACGAACAGATCGAACGCGATCAGGTGCGCCCAGCCCGCCGCCGCGCCGTCGGGCGTCCCGAGCAGTTCGCGTACCCCGGCCAGGGTCGGCGACGCGACGGCCGGCAGCACCTCGCCGAACGCCGGGACCACCAGCAGCGCGTAGATCACCACGACGGGCAGCACGATCAGCGGTGAGCCGATGATCCGGGCGGTCCAGGACCACCGCGGCGCCAGGATCATCAGCGCCCAGAACGGCGCGGCCACCGCGAACGTCAGGGAGAACAGCGTCGCGGTCATGCCGCGAGCGCCAGTTCCGGGCGGCGCCGACGGGCCAGGACCAGGCCGCCGGCGGTCGCCGTCGCGACCACCAGGGCCGCGACGGCGACCAGCGTGCGGGCGTCCGGGCGCAGCAGCGGCTGCCCGCGCAGGGCCTGCCAGGTCAACAGCATCGTGAGTACGCCGTACGCGCCGCCCGCGATGACCAGCAGCCGGACGCGGGTGCGCGCGTCGAGCCGGGTAGCGAACCGGGTCAGCAGGATCGCCAGGATCGGCAGGGCCTGCAGGGCGTGCAGGCCCACGAAGTGCCCGATCCGCAGGTCGCCGCCCGTGGTGCTCCAGCCGACCACGGGCAGCCCCGGCCCACCGTCGGCAACGCCCACGCTGTGCGCCCCGGAGATGCCCTCGATGCCCGGGTCCTGCATCGGCAGCGCCATCGGTACCGCCGCGAGCATCCCCAGCAGGGACAGGCCGAGTCCCCACCCGACGGCGGTCGCGGCGACCCGGTCGGGGATCCGCCGGATCAGTACGACGATGCCGAGGACGAGGTGCGCGAGGAAAAGCACCATGATCGCCGCACCCATCGCCGCGAACAGGGCGGCGTTCAGCGGGGTGCTGTCGTTGAAGTGGCTGGTCTGCCCGCGCAGCACCTGGCCGACGATCAAGACATTCTCCAGGACCGCGACCGCGACGATGACCGTGACCGCTCCTTCGGCGATCCGGCTGCGCCGGGGCAGCAGGGTGAGCATCCAGGCGAGCGTAGCGCCGTACAGCACGAACGACACCGCGAACTTGAACGGCTTGAGCCAGATCGGCGCCCCGGTGAGGACGCGTGGGTCGACGAGGATGCCGACCATGGCGACGACGGCGAGCACCGCCATCGCGCAGACGAGAATCATGAGGGGGCGGTTCCAGTGTGTCGCCCGACGCAGAACGGTTGTCATGCCTGTAGATGCTCGTGACCGATCCCGCCTGTCGCGTCCGACCGCGGGCCCCGGTTGCGGCCCCGGGTCGGAGCGCGCCTCCTCCCCGGGTAGGAGGCGGGATCCGCCCGCAGCGCCGCCGGTGCTGGCACAATGGCCGGCCTGCCGAGCGGACCGGAGTGACGATGACGACCAATGAGGACCGTGTCCAGCCGAACGAGACCACAGTGCCGTTGCTGCCCTGCCCGGCGCCGGAGGAGACCCTGGCCTTCTGGCGTGCGCTCGGCTTCGAGGTGACCTACGAGCAGATGCGGCCGTACGTCTATCTCGTCGTCCAGTGGAGCGGGTTCGCCCTGCACTACGGGCCAGCACCGAAGGGCCTCGACCCGGCAAAGGAGCAGACCGGTGGCTGCCTGGTGATGGTCGACGCGGTAGCGCCGTACCACGCGGCGTTCGTCGACGCGATGCGCGGCGCGTACGGCAAGGTGCTGGCCAAGGGGGTGCCCCGGATCACCCGCTACCGTGCCGGGGCGTCGCGGTTCAGCGTCGTCGACCCGTCGGGCAACACCGTCGTCTTCATCCAGCGCGACGAGCCGCAGGATATGGAGTACGGCGGGTCGTCCGAGCTTGAGGGGCTGGCCCGGGTGCTCGACAACGCGCGGATCCTGCGCGAGTTCAAGATGGACGACCGGGCCGCCTACCGGGCGCTGGACTCAGGGATGCGCCGCCGTGCCGAGCACGCTCCGACGGTCGAGCAGGCGACGGCGCTCGCCGGGCTGATCGAACTGTCGGTGGCGCTGGGCAAGACCGACCGGGTGCCCGAATGGGGTGCCCAGCTGCGCGCGCTCACGTTGACCGAGCCGGAGCGCGCGCAGGTCAGGAGCTTCGTCGCCGACCCGGCTCTGCTCGAACCGTGGTGGCGACCTCAGGAGGCCTGATGTTCAGTGTCCGTGGGTATGCTCCGCTCATGAAACTCGACGATCTTCCACCTGTCGAGTTCGCGTTTCCGGGTCCCCTGCGGGACCGGCTCGTGGCGGCGATCCTCACCGGAGCGAAAACCTCCACGTCCGCCCTTCTGGTCGGCTACGAGCGAGCGAACGAGCCACTGCCCGAGGTCGGCCAGCAGTCGGCAGTGGTGAACTCCGCGGGCCAGCGGGTCGCCGTGATCGAACTGACCGACGTGCGGGTCGTCCGACTCGGCGACATCGATCTGCGGCACGCCCTCGACGAGGGCGAGGGGGACGAGTCGGTGGCGCAGTGGAGGGCCGGGCACGAGGCGTTCTGGCACAGCGCCGAGGTCCGCGCCGAGCTGGGCGACCCCGACTTCACCGTCGACGACGACACTCTGGTGGTGGCCCAGCGCTTCCGGCTGGTGCACGCCGTCTGAGCGGGCGATCTCCGTCCTGCGCGTCCCGTCGGCCGTGGTCAGGACTCGCGGCGGGTGCGTCGGCGTACCAGGGCCAGCCCGGCAACCAGCAGGACACCGAGAGCAGCGGCGCTTGCCCCGAGTGTCGCGAGGGCTGTCAGACGGCTGCCCGTGACCGGCATGGGCGGAACAGGCCCAGCGAGGACCACGGTCGTCGAGCAGCTCGGCGTGCAGTCGGGATCTGAGACGCCCGCCGGTGGGGTCAGGGTGGCCGTGTTGGTCAGTTCGCCGGTCGTTCCCGATGGCACAGTTCCGCTGATGGTGTAGGTGAGTGTTCCGCCGGCCAGGACGGTGACGGTGTCGGTGATGCTGCCGGTGCCGGAGGCGGTGCACGTGCTGCCCGGGGATGCCTCGCAGGTCCAGGTGAACGCGGCCAGGGGCGCGGGCAGCGGATCCGTCAGGGTCGCGCCGACGGCGTCGGACGGGCCGCCGTTGGTGACGGTCACCGTGAAGGTCACCTGTGCGCCCGGCGCGTAGTGGTCCGGTGTCGCCGTTTTCACGACAGTAAGGTCCACGACCGGTCCGGCGGGGGTGACGACCGTGGATTGGCAGCTGGGCGTGCAGTCCGGGTCGCTGGCGCCGGCAGGTGGGGTGAGGATGGCGGTGTTGGTGAGGTCGCCGGTGGTGCCCGAGGGCACGGTTCCGGTGATCGTGTAGGTGAGTGTTCCGCCGGCCAGGATGGTGACGGTGTCGGTGATGTTGCCGGTGCCGGAGGCGGCGCAGGTGCTGCCGGCGGATGCTTCACAGGTCCAGGTGAACGCTGACAGCGGTCCGGGGAGCGGGTCTGTCACAGTCGCGCCGGTGGCGTCGGATGGCCCGCGGTTGGTGACGGTGACCGTGTAGGTCAGGGATGCACCCGGCACGTACGGGCTCGGAGTTGCCGTCTTCACGATCGCCAGGTCCACGACTGGTCCGGCCGGGGTGACGACTGTGGATTGGCAGCTGGGCGTGCAGTCCGGGTCGCTGGCGCCGGCTGGTGGGGTGAGGATGGCGGTGTTGGTGAGGTCGCCGGTGGTTCCGGAGGGCACGGTTCCGGTGATCGTGTAGGTGAGTGTTCCGCCGGCCAGGATGGTGACGGTGTCGGTGATGTTGCCGGTGCCGGAGGCGGCGCAGGTGCTGCCGGCGGACGCCTCGCAGGTCCAGGTGAACGCTGACAGCGGTCCGGGCAGCGGGTCCGAAAGTGTCGCACCGACCGCGTCGGAGGGGCCGCCGTTGGTGACGCGCACGGTGTACGAGAAGGGCGTCCCTGGCACGTAGGGGTTGGGTGTCGCGGTCTTGACGACGGCGAGATCCACAGTGGGTGCGGCAGGGGTGACGATCGTGGACTGGCAGCTCGGTGTGCAGTCGGGATCGAGGACGCCGGCGGGTGGGGTGAGGGTGGCGGTGTTGCTCAGGTCGCCGGTGGTTCCCGACGGGACAGTTCCGGTGATCGTGTAGGTGAGCGTTCCGCCGGCCAGGACCGTGACGGTGTCGGTGACGGTCCCGGTGCCCGAGGCGGCGCAGGTGCTGCCGGCGGACGCCTCGCAGGTCCAGGTGAACGCTGACAGCGGCGCGGGCAGCGGGTCGGAAACTGTCGCGCCGACGGCGTCGGACGGGCCGCCGTTGGTGACCGTCACCGTGTAGGAGAAGGGCGCCCCCGGCACGTACGGGTTGGGGGTCGCGGTCTTCACGATGGCGAGATCAACTGTCGGCGCGGCGGGCGTGATGACCGTGGATTGGCAGCTGGGGGTGCAGTCCGGATCGGTGACGCCGTCCGGTGGGGTGAGGGTGGCGGTGTTCGTGAGGTCGCCGGTCGTGCCCGAGGGGACGGTGCCGGTGATCGTATAGGTGAGCGTTCCGCCGGCCAGGACCGTGACGGTGTCGGTGATGGTCCCGGTGCCGGAGGCGGCGCACGCGCTGCCCGCGGATGCCTCGCAGGTCCAGGTGAACCCGCCCAGTGGTGCGGGCAGCGGGTCGGAAAGAGTCGCGCCGACGGCGTCAGACGGCCCGCCGTTGGTGACCGTCACCGTGTAGGTCAGGGTTGTACCGGGCGCGTACGGGTTCGGGCTTGCCGTTTTCACGACGGCGAGATCCACAGTGGGTGCGGCGGGGGTGACGACCGTGGATTGGCAGCTGGGGGTGCAGTCCGGATCTGAGGCGCCCTCTGGCGGAGTCAGGGTGGCGGTGTTGGTCAGGTCGCCGGTGGTGCCGGAGGGCACGGTGCCGGTGATCGTGTAGGTGAGGGTTCCGCCGGCCAGGACGGTGACCGTGTCGGTGATGTTGCCGGTGCCCGAGGCGGTGCAGGTGCTGCCGGCAGATGCTTCGCAGGTCCAGGTGAACGCTGAAAGGGGCGCGGGCAGTGGATCGGCCACTGTCGCGCCGACGGCATCGGAGGGGCCGCCGTTGGTGACGGTGACCGTGTAGGTCAGAGGTGCACCCGGCACGTACGGGTTGGGAGTCGGTGTTTTCACGACGGCGAGGTCAACTGTCGGCGTGGCGGGGGTGACGACTGTGGATTGGCAGCTCGGCGTGCAGTCCGGGTCGGTGGCACCGGCGGGTGGGGTGAGGGTGGCGGTGTTCGTCAGGTCACCCGTGGTTCCCGAGGGCACGGTTCCGCTGATCGTGTAGGTGAGCGTCCCCCCGGCGAGGACCGTGACGGTGTCGGTGATGGTTCCGGTGCCCGAGGCGGTGCAGGTGCTACCCGCGGACGCCTCGCAGGTCCAGGCGAACCCGCCCAGTGGTGCGGGCAGCGGGTCGGAAACTGTCGCGCCGACGGCGTCGGACGGGCCACCGTTGGTGACCGTCACCGTGTACGAGAAGGGCGCCCCCGGCACGTACGGGTTGGGGGTCGCGGTCTTGGTCACAGCCAGGTCCACGACTGGTCCGGCGGGGGTGACGACCGTGGATTGGCAGCTCGGCGTGCAGTCCGGATCGGTGACCCCGCTTGGTGGGGTGAGGGTGGCGGTGTTGCTCAGGTCGCCGCTGGTTCCCGACGGCACGGTTCCGGTGATCGTGTAGGTGAGTGTTCCGCCGGCCAGGACGGTGACCGTGTCGGTGATGCTGCCGGTGCCCGAGGCGGCGCACGTGCTGCCGGCAGATGCCTCGCAGGTCCAGGTGAACCCGGCCAGGGGCGCGGGCAGTGGGTCGCTGACTGTCGCGCCGACGGCGTCGGAGGGGCCGCCGTTGGTGACCGTCACGGTGTAGGAGAAGGGCGCCCCTGGCACGTACGGGTTGGGGGTCGCGGTCTTCACGATGGCGAGATCAACTGTCAGCGCGGCGGGCGTGATGACCGTGGATTGGCAGCTGGGGGTGCAGTCCGGATCGGTGACGCCGTCCGGTGGGGTGAGGGTGGCGGTGTTCGTGAGGTCGCCGGTCGTGCCCGAGGGCACGGTGCCGGTGATCGTGTAGGTGAGCGTTCCGCTGGCCAGGACCGTAACGGTGTCGGTGATGGTCCCGGTGCCCGAGGCGGTGCACGCGCTGCCGGCGGATGCCTCGCAGGTCCAGGTGAACCCGGACAGCGGCGCGGGCAGTGGGTCGGTCACCGTCGCGCCGACCGCGTCGGACGGGCCGCCGTTGGTGACCGTCACCGTGTAGGAGAAGGGCGCCCCTGGCACGTACGGGTTGGGGGTCGCGGTCTTCACGATCGCCAGATCAACTGCCAGCGTCGCGGGGATGACGACCGTGGACTGGCAGCTCGGCGTGCAGTCCGGGTCCGAGACGCCTGCCGGTGGAGTCAGGGTGGCGGTGTTGGTCAGGTCGCCGGTCGTGCCCGACGGCACAGTCCCGGTGATCGTGTAGGTCAGCGTCCCCCCGGTCGCCACGGTCACGGTGTCGTCGATGCTGCCGGTGCCGGACGCGGCGCAGGTGCTGCCGGCGGACGCCTCACAGGTCCAGGTGAACCCGGCCAGCGGCGCGGGCAGCGGATCGGTCACCGTCGCCCCGACAGCATCGGACGGGCCGGCGTTGGTAACGGCAACGGTGTAGGTCAGGGGTGCACCCGGCACGTACGGATTCAGAGTTCCGGTCTTGGTCACCGCCAGATCCACCGTGGGGATGACGGTGAGGGTGGTGGCGCCGGGCGGGTTGATTCCGACGATGGTGGGGAAGTTGCTCTCACAGCCAGGGATCGTCGAGCCGTCCGGGGCGACGCATCCGGTGTCGGTGTACGAGCCGACCACGTTGCTGGTCACCTGGACGGAGATCGTGCACGAGGCGACACCGAGTCCGATATCGCCGGTGAAGTCGACGGACGTGGCGCCGGCGGGCGCGGTCACGGCGGCTCCCGAGCACGTCGTGCTGTTGACGCCGGTGGCGGTCACATTGCCGGGAAGGTTGTCGGTGAAACTCATCCCGTTCTTGGCTTGCAGATCGTCGGTGTTGGTGACGGTAAAGGTGAGCGTGGAAGTCTGGCCCTGCCCTATCGTGGTCGGGCTGAAGGCCTTGTCCAGCTGCGGGGTCACGTCGACGATCTGTGGAAGGTCGAACGCGACGTCGTTGCCGATGCCCGTCGCGGTCGCGTTGTAGAGGCGTACGCCAAGCGTCGGTGTGTCAGCGACTGACAATTGCAACGCCGTCGATTGCAGCTTGGCTACCCAGGTGTTGTTGATGATCACGGCGGTGGGATCGGTGCACGGGCTCAGATTCTGGGCGAGTACGGTCGGTGCCCCGTTGAGAAGCAGATCGAAGCGAAGGCGTGCCCGCTGCGCGGAGGGAACCGTGCAGTTCCGCTCGGCGAAGATCGCCGAAACCGC
Source organism: Micromonospora sp. NPDC049004 (assembly GCF_040649315.1). NCBI lineage: Bacteria > Bacillati > Actinomycetota > Actinomycetes > Micromonosporales > Micromonosporaceae > Micromonospora > Micromonospora sp. NPDC049004. The sequence goes on along the minus strand of NZ_JBEZFG010000003.1, from coordinate 207,784 downwards.
ATAGAAGTGACCGCCGATCGCCGGAATGGTATTGCTGTCGGTCTCCAGTTGGAATCCGGCGGCCTGTGCGCCTGTCGGACTATTGCTGTACTCGGTCAGTACCTGGTTGGTGGCTGCCACCTCCGGGCTCTGCCCCTGAAACAGCCCCATGTCGCGTGCCATTTCCTGCAGCCGGCTCCATGCGGCCGAACGCCCGCACTGGTCGTTGTTGGTGACCGGCGGGTTGCCACCGTTGGGCGGCAGCGGCGAGTCCGAACGCATGATCCAGCCGTTGCACGCGCCCGCGCCGGGACTCCACGCGGGGTCCGCCGTGTAGGTTTCGCTGTCCGCGCCGCTGCCACCCGGCCCAGGCACGTAGACCGAACCCGGCGAGCCGGTGTAGGAGCCAATGCGAATAGGCGCCGCGACCGCGCTCTCGTTGGAGAAATCCTCAGTGAACACGGGTGTGCCGGGCTGGGGGTCTCCGGGCAGACCCGGAACCGTCGCCGATGCGGGCTGTCCCGATGCCACAACGACAAGCGTCGACGACGCCAGCAATGCGCCAACCGCCGCTAGCGCCGATGTGAACCATCGGCGTCGCTCGAAAAGCATTCTCGTATCCCCGTTGTGCAGGTTGCAGCGGTTGCGCTGCGTTCGCCAACCCGGGATCGACGATCTCAGACGTATGAAATTCCGACTCAATCCTCATAAGTGGTCACCCGAACGAGTGTGTGAGTGCGCCATTGAATTCACATTCACCCCTGACCCGGGCTGCGGGGCGGGCGAGCCCCGCAGCCCTCGGTTCAGAAGGGCCACCGGTCGTCGGACCCGGCCTCGATCAGCGGGATCATCGCGAACGCGGCGTCGGACAACCCGCCGAAGGTGTGCCGGTTCGTGCTGGTCGGCGTGTGCCCGATCCGGTATCCGGCCAGGTTCCAGGTGTAGACGGGCACCTCCGCCGGTACCGCCGCTAGGACATTCGTCGAACCGTGCCACTGGGCCTGCTCGTCGGTGAGGATGATCAGACGGTCGTGTCGGTCGTAGTGCTCGCGGACCGCCTTCTCGGTGTCGGTTCCCCTGCCGAGGAAGTAGCCGCCGTCCTTGAACCGCCGCACCGCCGCGAGGACCGACTCGCCCGCGACCTCGGGAAACACCAGGCTGTCGTGGGAGAACGACACCACAGTGGGCGACTGCGCGCGGGCGGCCAGCGCGAGACCGAACACCGCTGCGGCGTCCCAGCAGAGCAGCGTGCCGTCCTTGCTGAACGGGCTCTGCATCGAGCCGGACGTGTCGATGAGGATCAGCGTCCGCCCGTCCAGGGCGGGCACGTTCGCCAGGGCGTGCTGCAACGCCCTCTCCAGCGGGTACGACCAGCGCAGGCTCGGCGCGGCGTTGTACGCCGACAGGAAGCGCATCGGCAGCACTCGCGACCTCGCCACCTGCGCGGGGTCGGCGAGCTTGGCGGCCACGGTCTCCGCGACGGTGTCACTGACCCCGGCCCGGTCGAAGTTGCGCAGGTTACGCAGCAGCGCCAGGTAGCCCATCGTCGGGATGACCGACTCCCATGCCACCGCGTCCATCGCGCTCTGTCGCCAGCCGGCCAGCGCCTCCCACGTCATGGCGGCAGCGTCAAGCATCGCCGGATCGGTGAATTCCCGGCGCTGCTCGAGAGGCATCGCCATGAGCGTTTCCCGCGCCCTGAGTATCTGCAGGGACGGGGGGACCGGATTGTCCCGCCGGTGCCGCCGATCCAGCGCGTGCCGGAACAGGTCGCCCTGCCGCTCGTCCCGGGCGGTGGGGTGGGTCAGCTCGATGACGTCACCAAAGCGGACCTGGCTGGCGACGGAGTCGTACTTGAGCAGACTCCGCTCGGTGTAGAGGCGGACCGCCGCGTCGGCGATGCCCCGCTTCACCGGCTTGGGCAGTGCCCGGCCACGACGAGCCAGCCAGTACGCGAGCGCCTCGCCCGGCTCGTCCGCACGCTGCAATGCCGCGTCCACTACCGCGCGCGAACCCGGAATTCCCGCCGCTACCTGGGCGCGGGCACCCTCAAGGGCGGCCACCACTGACGCTGAGCGCATCATCGCTCCGGTGCGCAGCCACGGTACGAAGCGCGCGAACCAGTCGGGATCAGTGACGGCGACGGTGGCGACCAGGTCCCGGAATCGGCCGTCGCGGTCGGTGGCGCGCTCGTAGAAGCTGGCCTCGCCCACCATGTTCGAGACAGCGAGCAGGAACAGTTCGAGGCGCGGCTCACGGACGAAACCGGGTGCGCCCTCGCCGGTCACCGGCCGATGCCGGCCCGTGCGCAGCTTGAGGTTGAACTTGGCCATGACGTCCCCCACGTCAGTCGGCCGAGAAGACGCCACCACAGCGCACACCCGAGATCAGAGTCGGCCGCGGACTAGTCCGCCGTTCTGTCCGTTGAACCACCCACCCGAAGGCGTCGGGGGGATTCGAACCCCCATCTGCGGAGCCGGGAAGTAACCGTTGCCTGCGCACCGGGTGTGCGTGTGATGACGCTTCCCGAGATCGAGGTTGGCGACGGATGTCCTTCACCGGGGCCGGAACCCCTCCAGATGTAGCCGTCGCCTCCGCACCGGGAAGTGCGGTCACGACCGTAGCGGCAGCTGTCGCGGACGGGCAACAGCTTTTGTGATCTTGTGATCAAGAGCGGTGTGATCGCACCGCACGCCCGAGATCAAAAGTGGACACGGCGTTAGCGGGCTCGAACCGCAGGTCCTTGCCGGACCTTTACCAGAAGTAGCCGTATCGGTCGCACCGGGCGTGCGGCGAGAGCGCACCTCCCGAGATCGAAGCGGCGACGGCGACCGGCCCTCGCGGGCCAAGGTGACCTGGGCCGCTGGTCGACGCCACCCGAAGTGGCGGTGGGATTCGAACCCCCGTCTCCCCGATTGGATGCGGAAGTAGCCGTTGCCTGCGCACCGGGAGGTGCCCCACGACAGTAGGGCCGCCTTGCCGCGCGGACAACCCCAATACGTGTCCGCCCTCCGGGGACTCCGGGCGGCCGAACTGCCGAGGAGCCGGGACCTCAGATCATGGACAGGACCAGCGCGGACGAGGCGGCCAGTTCCCGGTCGAACACCTCCTCGCGCGGGACGAACACCATGGCCTGGCCCTCGCCGAGCACGACGTCCTCCTGTCGCGCGGTGGTGGTGCCACGGAAGACATGCACCGTCACCGTGTGCTCGAAGCCCGCCTCGTACGGGCGCGGGCCGCTCCACAGCAGGTGCAGCTCACCGGCTGTCAGGCCGGTCTCCTCCAGCAGCTCGCGGCGGGCCGCCTGCTCGGGCGACTCGCCGGGCTCAATGTGGCCGCCGGGAAGGCTCCACTGGTTCGGCGAGACGGGCGCGTGATCGTCGCGATGCTGCATCAGCACCGCCCCAAAAGGGTCGACGAGAAGTACGAGGGCGACGTCGTAGGTGGCCATGCGGGAGACCCTGCCACGCTGAGCGGTCCCCGGCACCGATCGTCGGGCGTACCCTCCGGGGCCTCTTCTCCGGAGCATGGCTGGTCTTTGTAACCTGGATCCGCGAGACTCCCCGTATGGGTGATCGTTCTCGTCGGTGGGCGTGGGCCGGAGTGCTCGTCGTCGGGCTGATCCTGTACCTCGCGGTGCTGCGGACCCTCGTTCGCACCCAGAACCCGAACTTCGTGCCGGCACTGATCCTGCTCGGCGCGACAGTGGCGCCGCTGACGTTCCTCACGTTCGCCCAGGCCCGTACCGGGCGCTGGCAGGTGCCGGCGTCGGTGCTGGTGACGTCGGCGTTCTTCGGCGGGGTGATCGGCACGGTGGTCGCCGGCACCCTGGAGTACGACACCCTGCGCGGCCTCGGTGCCCTGCCCATGCTGTTCGTGGCGCTGATCGAGGAGTCGGCGAAGCTGATCGTCCCCGTGGTGCTGCTGTTCACGGCGCTGGCGCAGCACCGTCGTCGCCTGCCGTCCGACGGTCTGGTCATCGGTGTGGCCGCCGGCATGGGTTTCGCCGCGCTGGAGACGATGGGGTACGCCTTCACCGCGCTGCTGAGTTCGCAGGGCAACATCGGTGCGGTGGAGCAGACCCTGTTCATCCGTGGTCTGACCGCGCCCGCCGGGCACACCGCGTGGACCGGGCTCACCGCCGGAGCGCTGTGGGCGCTGCTGGCCAGCCCGAGCGTCGGCCGGCTGTTCGGGTTCCTCGGCACCTTCGGAGGTGTCGTCGTCCTGCACACCCTCTGGGACACGTTCTCCGGTTGGCTGGTCTTCGTCGTGCTGGCGATCGTCAGCATCGGCTGGCTGTTCTGGGAGCTGCACCGCTACCGCACCTTCGGTGACCGCCTGGTGGTCCAGCGTCCGTCGAGCTGATCGCGACCCTTCTACACCATGCCTCCCCCGGCCAGTGCGAATTGGCCGGGGGAGGCATCGCTCTGCTGATCCCGCTGCGGCCGGGCCGGCACCTCAACTACTGTCGGACTGTTCACATTTAGTAGCTTTCGTCGGGAAGGTGCAGCGATGGGGGTGCGCCGCTGGGTCGAGAGCTGGCCCCTCTACCGCCAGCTCACCGGCACCGACCCGCTCGGGCGGGGCGCGGCGGCCAAGTCCGCCCAGTCACTGTCGCTGACCGCCCGCACCGACACCGCCGACAGCGTGGCCCGTTCGGTGTGCCCGTACTGTGCGGTGGGTTGTGGCCAGCGGGTGTTCGTCAAGGACGGGCAGGTCACGCAGATCGAGGGCGATCCGGACAGCCCGATCTCGCGGGGCCGGCTCTGTCCGAAGGGTTCGGCGAGCAAGAGCCTGGTGACCAGTCCGCTGCGGCAGACGACGGTCCGCTACCGGCGGCCGTACGGCACCGAGTGGGAGGACCTCGACCTCGACACGGCGATGAACATGATCGCCGACCGGGTCCTGGCTGCCCGGGACGAGACCTGGGAAGACCGTGACGACGAGGGCCGGCCGCTCAACCGGACGTTGGGGATCTCCAGTCTGGGCGGGGCGACGCTGGACAACGAGGAGAACTACCTCATCAAGAAGTTGTTCACCGCGATGGGGGCGCTCCAGATCGAGAACCAGGCCCGTATTTGACACTCCGCCACCGTCCCCGGTCTGGGGACCAGCTTCGGTCGCGGCGGCGCCACCCAGTTCCAGCAGGACCTGTCGAACTCCGACATGATCGTCATCCAAGGTTCGAACATGGCCGAGGCGCACCCGGTGGGTTTCCAGTGGGTGATGGAGGCCAAGCGTCGCGGGGCGAAGGTCTTCCACGTCGACCCGCGGTTCACCCGGACCAGCGCGGTGGCGGACGCGTACCTGCCGATCCGGGCCGGCACGGACATCGCACTGCTCGGCGGTGTGATCCACTACATCCTCGACAACGAGCTGGACTTCCGCGAGTACGTCGTGGCGTACACCAACGCCGCCACCATCGTGACCGAGGAGTTCCGGGACACCGAGGACATGCACGGGCTCTTCTCGGGCTTCGCCGAGGAGAACGCCAGCTACGACCAGAGCAGCTGGCAGTACGAGGGCGCCGAGGAGAACATCTCCCCCCAGGACACCGAGACGCAGCGGGAGACGGCGGCCGGGCTGGAGCACGAGTCGCACGGCGCCCCGGTGAGCGGCGACACCCAGCGGGACGAGACGTTGCAACACCCCCGCTGCGTCTACCAGATCCTCAAGCGGCACTTCTCCCGCTACACCCCGGAGATGGTGGAGCGGGTGTGCGGTATTCCGCAGGAGAAGTTCCTCGAACTGGCCCAGGCATGGACCGCCAACTCCGGCCGGGACCGGACCAGCATGCTCGTCTACTCGGTGGGGTGGACGCAGCACAGCGTGGGCGTGCAGTACATCCGCGCCGGCGCGATCATCCAGCTGCTGCTGGGCAACATGGGCCGGCCCGGTGGCGGCGTCATGGCCCTGCGGGGCCACGCCAGCATCCAGGGCTCCACCGACGTTCCGACGCTGTTCAACCTGCTGCCCGGCTACCTGCCGATGCCGCACCACGCCGACCACCCGACCTTCGACGAGTGGGTGGACAGCATCCGGCACCCCGGCCAGAAGGGCTTCTGGGGCAACGCGCGCGCCTACGCCGTGAACCTGCTCAAGGCGTACTGGGGGGACGCCGCGACCGCGGACAACGACTACTGCTACGACCACATGCCCCGGATGACCGGCGACCACGGCACCTACCAGCAGGTGTTGAACATGATCGACGGGAAGATCAAGGGGTACTTCCTGCTCGGGCAGAACCCGGCGGTCGGCTCGGCCCACGGCCGGGCGCAGCGCCTGGGCATGGCCAACCTGGACTGGCTGGTCGTCCGCGACCTGTTCATGATCGAGAGCGCCACGTTCTGGCAGCGTGCCCCGGAGATCGAGACGGGTGAGATCGTTCCGGAGCAGTGTCGTACCGAGGTGTTCTTCCTGCCCGCCGCCTCGCACGTGGAGAAGGAGGGCTCGTTCACCCAGACGCAGCGGTTGTTGCAGTGGCGCGAGAAGGCCGTCGAGCCGCCGGGCGACGCCCGCTCCGAGCTGTGGTTCTTCTACCACCTCGGCCGCATCATCAGGGAACGGCTGGCCGGCTCGACCCGGGCCCGCGACCGCGCGCTGCTTCACCTCACCTGGGACTACCCCACGCACGGTCCGCACGCCGAGCCGAGCGCCGAGTCGGTGCTCTACGAGATCAACGGGTACGAGGTGGCCAGCGGTCGACCGCTGTCGAGCTACACGGAGATGACTGACGACGGTTCCACCGCCGGCGGCTGCTGGATCTACACCGGCGTGTACGCCGACGGCGTCAACCAGGCCGCGCGCCGCAAGCCCGGCTCGGAGCAGTCCCTGGTGGCGCTCGAGTGGGGCTGGGCGTGGCCGTCCAACCGCCGCATCCTCTACAACCGTGCCTCGGCCGACCCGGACGGTAGGCCGTGGAGCGAGCGCAAGAAGTACGTGTGGTGGGACGCGGAGAAGGCCGAGTGGACCGGCTACGACGTGCCGGACTTCGAGAAGACCAAGGCGCCCTCGTACCGGCCCGAGCCGAACTCGTCAGGCGTGGCGGGCATCGCGGGGGACGACCCGTTCATCCTTCAGGGCGACGGCAAGGGCTGGCTCTACGCGCCCAGCGGCGTGCTGGACGGGCCGCTGCCGACGCACTACGAGCCGGTGGAGTCGCCGGTGCGCAACCCCCTCTACCGCCAGCAGGCCAACCCGGCCCGCAAGGTCTACACCCATCCGATCAACTACCTCAACCCGAGCCCGCCGGAGCAGCACAGCGACGTCTTCCCGTACGTCTTCACGGTCAGCCGGCTCACCGAGCACCACACGGCCGGTGGCATGAGCCGGACCGTCGCGCACCTCGCCGAGCTGCAACCGGAGATGTTCGTCGAGGTGTCACCGGAACTGGCCGCCCACCGCGGCCTGACGCACCTGGGATGGGCGCACCTGGTCAGCACCCGCGCGGCCATCGAGGCGAAGGTCCTGGTCACCGACCGGGTCACTCCGCTGCGGGTGGACGGTCGGATCATCCACCAGGTGTGGCTGCCGTACCACTTCGGTTACGAGGGCCTGGTCACCGGCGACTCGGCCAACGACCTGTTCGGCATCACCCTCGACCCCAACGTCCTCATCCAGGAGAGCAAGGTCGGCACCTGCGACGTGCGGCCCGGTCGGCGTCCGAGGGGCCAGCGGCTGCTGGAACTCGTCGTCGACTACCGGCGACGGTCGGGAGACCTGAGCCACCGCTACCCGCCGCTGATCACGACCGACGTCGCCGACAGCAGCAGTGACCGGGAGGACTGACCGATGCCGCACGCCAACGCCCTGTACGGGCCGCTCGATCCGGCGCCGGACGCCGGTTACGTGGACGCGCCGCCGCGGATGGGGTTCTTCACCGACACGAGTGTGTGTATCGGGTGCAAGGCGTGCGAGGTGGCCTGCAAGGAGTGGAACGGTGTTCCGGAGAGTGGCCTGGATCTGTTGGGCATGTCGTACGACAACACGGGGGCGTTGACCGCGAACTCGTGGCGGCACGTCGCGTTCGTCGAGCAGCCGCGTTCGGTCGGGCCGGAGATACCGGCGTTCGAGGGTTACCCGGACGGGCCGACGGTCAGCCCGGCGACGGCGGCTGTGGGCGCGCGGACCAGCGCCGACACCGGCACGGATCCGGGCCTGCCACCCGGTTCGCCGGTCGCGGCGGCCCGCATGTCAGGTGGGCCCGAGTTTCTGGGGATGCCGGGTGGGCAGCCGCCGGGGCGGGGTACCGGTGTGGAGCAGCGGTCGGATTTTCGGTGGTTGATGATGTCGGATGTGTGTAAGCACTGCACGCATGCGGCTTGTTTGGATGTGTGTCCGACGGGTTCGTTGTTCCGGACGGAGTTCGGGACGGTGGTGGTGCAGGAGGACATCTGTAATGGGTGTGGGTACTGCATTTCGGCGTGTCCGTACGGGGTGATTGATCAGCGTCAGGGTGATGGTCGGGCGTGGAAGTGCACGTTGTGTTATGACCGGTTGGGTGCGGGGATGACGCCGGCGTGTGCGCAGGCGTGTCCGACGGAGTCGATTCAGTACGGGCCTCTGGACGAGTTGCGGGAGCGGGCGGCGGCGCGGGTGGCGACGTTGCATGAGCGGGGTGTGCCTGAGGCGCGGTTGTATGGCGAGGATCCGAACGACGGTGTCGGTGGTGATGGTGCGTTCTTCTTGTTGTTGGATGAGCCGGAGGTGTACGGGTTGCCGCCGGATCCGGTGGTGACGACGCGGGATCTGCCGGCGATGTGGAAACGCGCCGGCCTCGCCGCGCTCACGATGGCTGCCGTCACGGCGCTCGCGTTCCTGGGGCGGCGGCCATGACCGACACGACACCGCTCGACGGGCACCGGCGGCGGAGACGCGGCGGGGACGGCGAACAGCTCACCGTGCCGCCTGCCGACTTCAGCTCCTACTACGGCCGGCCGGTGCTCAAACCACCGGTCTGGAAGTACGACATAGCGGGTTACCTGTTCACCGGCGGCCTCGCCGCCGGCGGCTCGCTGATCGCCGCGGGCGCCCAGGTGACCGGCCGCCCCGAGTTGCGCACGATCGGCCGGTGGACGGCCCTCGGCGGTGTCACCGCCAGCACGTACCTGCTCATTCACGACCTCGGGCGGCCGGGCCGGTTCCACCACATGCTCCGGGTCGCCAAGGTGACCTCACCCATGTCCGTCGGCACCTGGATCCTCGCCGCGTTCGGGCCACTGGCCGGCGTGGCGGCGGTCGCCGAACTCGCGCCGCTGATCCCACAGCACGGCGTGCTCGGCCTCGCCCGCCGGCTGGCGCCCCCGGTCGGCAACGCCGCCGGTCTGGCCGCCGCCGCTGTCGCGCCGGCGCTGGCCACGTACACCGGGGTGCTCCTCGCCGACACGGCCGTGCCGTCCTGGCACGACGCCTACCCGTCGCTGCCCTTCGTCTTCGCCGGGAGCGCGCTCGCCGCCGCGTCCGGGGTCGGCCTGATCGCGGCGCCGGCCACGCAGACCGCCCCGCTGCGGCGACTCGCCCTCGCCGCCGCAACGGTCGAGCTGGTCGGCGGACGGCGGCTGGAGCGGCTGGGTCTGACCGGTGAGCCGTACCGGCACGGCCGCAGCGGACGACTGGTCACCGCGGGGCGGGCGCTGCTCGCCGTGGGCACCGCCGCGGCACTGGTCAGCCGCCGCAGCCGGCTTCTGGCGGCGATCTCCGGCGCGGCCCTCGTGGCCTCGTCGGTCGCCACCCGGTTCGGCGTCTTCGAGGCGGGCCGGGTCTCGGCGCGCGATCCGAAGTACACAGTCGTGCCCCAGCGGGAGAGACTCGACGAGAAGAACGGCCCCGCGCTCCGGCCCTGAACTGGCGCGACGCGTCAGCCGGTGAACAGTTTCGCCGCGGTGATGGCGGTCTGGACGATGCCGTATCCGAGCAGCGCCGCGACCAGCAGCCAGGACACCCAGAGTCGACCGGTCTGGGTGCCGACGTGCTCGGGCACCGCAGGGGTGCTCTGCGGGCCGAGGGCGACCGGCTCGGTGACCGTGGCCTTGGCCACCGGCGACGTCGGTCCCCGGTCCGGCTCGTGGAACCGGTCGGGCACGGGACGCACCAGCAGGTTGGCGATGAAACCGATGGCCAGGATGCCGACCATGGTGAACAGCGCGGGCCGGTACGCCGAGGCGGTCAGGGTGCCGGGCTTGCCCTGCGTGTCGAGGATCCCGTTGACGATCAGCGGCCCGGCGACACCCGCGGCCGACCACGCGGTCAGGATCCGGCCGTGGATGGCGCCGACCTGGAAGGTGCCGAACAGGTCCCGCAGGTACGCGGGCATGGTGGCGAAGCCGCCGCCGTAGAAGGAGATGATCGCGGCGGCGACCAGCACGAAGACCGCCGTCGCGGCGTGGCCGGCGACGGCGAGCAGCACGTACAGCACCATGCCGACGCCGAGGTAGACCATGTAGATGGGCTTGCGGCCGATGAGGTCGGACGTCGTCGACCAGACGAACCGGCCGGCCATGTTGAACAACGACAGCACACCCACGAAACCGGCCGCCGCCGACACCGACACCGCGGTGGAGCCGTTGTCCCGGAAGAAGTCCTGGATCATCGGGCTGGCCTGCTCCAGGATGCCGATGCCGGCCGTGACGTTGCAGAACAGCACGATCCACAGCAGCCAGAACGACCGGGTACGTACCGCGTTCGTCGCGGACACGCTCGCCCGTGTCACGAGGGGGCGGCTGGCGACGCTGGCGGGATCGAACCCGGCGGGCCGCCAGTCCGGTGCCGGAACCCGGACGTTGAACGGGCCGAACATCATGATCACGAAGTAGCCGAGGCCGAACGTGACGAAGAGCGCCACGAGGGCGTGGCCCGACGCGACGGCTCCCGGATTGTCCGGGTTGTAGTTGGAGTCGTACAGCGAGAGCAGTTGGCGTGCGAGCGGGCCGGCGACCAGGGCGCCGCCGCCGAACCCCATGATGGCGAGGCCGGTGGCGAGACCCGGCCGGTCCGGGAACCACTTGATCAGCGTGGAGACGGGCGAGATGTAGCCGATGCCCAGCCCGATGCCGCCGATGACGCCGTAGCCGAGGTAGAGCAGCCAGAGTTGCTGGGTCGCGATGCCGATCGCGCCCACCAGGAACCCGGTGGCCCAGAAACAGGCGGAGACGAACATGGCCCGGCGAGGGCCGTTTCGCTCCACCCACCGGCCGCCCACCGCCGCCGACGAACCCAGCATGACGATGGCGATGCTGAAGATCGCCCCGATCGCCGTCTGGCTGGTGTCGAAGTGCGCGATGAGGGAGTTCTTGTAGACGCTCGTCGCGTAGACCTGGCCGATGCAGACGTGCACGGCCAAAGCCGCGGTCGGGATGAGCCAGCGGCTGTATCCCGGGGGAGCGACGGTGTGCCGAGGGTTGAATACCGACAGCATGGGGTCCGCACCTCCTGCGACTGAACGGGCAGACGGCGGGGCAGAGCTGCCCGTGCCGGTAGCCGACAGAGCGGTGCCGCCCCCGGTGGCGGCCCGGTGCACGCCTGCGTCAGCCGCTGACCGGCTGCATTCTCACGTTACGTGGCGGCAGGTTCGCACTTCGTCATAACTCCGAAACGCGGAAGTGCTGGTGGCGGGCTCGCGCTCCTGCTCCGTGCCAACCGGCCTCGCTAGGCGGCCACCGACGGGTCCGGTCCCGGTGTGCGGGGAACGGCGCCGGTGGTCTCCAGGATGAGCGTGGCGACCAGATCCGGGTCGTCGCTCATCGGCACGTGCCCGCAACCGGCAAGCGTCACCACGCGGGCCGCCGGCAGCCCGGCCCGGGCGCGCTCGGCCTGGTGGACGGCGAAGATGCGGTCATGGTCGCCCCAGCCGATGGTCACCGGCACCGCCGCGTCGGCCAGCCGGAGGCAGTCGAAGCGGTAGTCGCGGGAGGCTCGGGCCACGGCGTTGAAGCCCACCGCTCGCCGCAGGGCGAGCGCGTCGCCCACCGCGCGGTCGACGTCCAACAACGTCGGGCGGGCCATCAGCGGCGCGAAGCACAACGCCCGCAGGTACGCCGAGCGCAACGCCACCCGCATGATCGGGGTGGGCAGGCGCGAGTTGGCCCGCAGCATCCTGAGGATGGCCAGTGCCCGGCGCCGCTCCGCCGGTGTGAAGAAGCCAGCGGGGGAGAAGGCGGTGGCCGACGCGACCGCCCCGGTCGCGGCCAGCTCCAGACCGATCGCCCCACCGAGGCTGTAACCGGCCACATGCGGACGCTCCAGCCCCCACTCGGTCAGGACGGGCAGCATCGCGGCGACGGTGGCGGCCATGTCGGCGGGCATCCCGGTGTCGGGCACCGGTGAGTTCCCGAAGCCGGGCAGGTCGAGGGCGATCACCTCGTGGTGGGCGGTGAGCCTGTCGAACACGGGCTCCCACGCCTGGTGGCGGTGACCGATGCCGTGGATGAGCACGAGCGGTTCACCGCTGCCCGCGCGACGGAAGTGGATGCTCATCTGCGCCCCTCCACCGACGACCTGCCGAAGGACCGGCCGAGCTGGCGTACCTCGTCCTCCATCTGACCGACCATCGTGCGGCCGCCCAACCTGGTGATCAGCGCGTCCGAGAGGCCGCTGAGCACCACCGGCCGCAGCGCCTGCACCAAGGCCAGCGACCGTGGCACGTACACCTTGCGTCTGCGGCGTTCGATGCCGCTCAGCAGTGCGTCGGCGCACTGCTCGACAGGGACGACTGTGGACAGCGGCCACGGCAGCCGGCGCAGCGTGGCGTTGAACGACGCCAGGTCGGCACGGATGTCGCGGACCAGGTCGGTGTCGATCCAGATCGGATGCGCGGTGCCGACGGTGACGCCAGCCGAGCGCGTCTCCAGGCGTAGCACGTTGGCGAACTGCTCCACGCCCGCCTTGGACGCGCAGTAGGCAGCCATGCCGGGCATCGCCGTGAAGGCCGCGGCCGACGAGACGATCAGGACGTGACCCCGCGCGGCGGTGACGTGCGGCAGCGCCGCGCTGACGGTGCGGATCGCGCCGCAGAGGTTCACCTCGACGGTACGCACCAACGCGTCGACCGGCCCTACGGCAACGGTGCCGAGGTTGGCGATGCCGGCGTTCGCCACCACCACGTCGAGACCACCGAACCGCTCCACTGTGGAAGCCACCGCGGCGTCCAGCGCCGCCTGGTCGGTGACGTCGCACTCGTACCAGTGCGCGCCGAGCTCGTCGCCGAGCTGCCGGAGCCGCTCGCCCTCCAGACCCGCCAGCGCGACCCGGGCGCCCCGGGCGACGACCGCGCGGGCCAGTTCGGCGCCGATGCCGCGTGCCGCGCCAGTGATGAAGATGGTCCGGCCCGCCAGGTCATACCGCATCGGCGTGCTCCCGTTCCGGTTCGTTGGGGCTGTGGCCGGCCGTGATCAGCCGGTGGTCGGCGGGGTGGAACCGGCGCAGACGCATCCGGAAGCTGGTGGCGAAGCCCGGCCAGATGGTGGTGTTGCGGCCGGTGGCGTCGAGATACCAGCTCGAACAGCCGGTCTGCCAGACGGTCCCGGCCATCTTCCTGTCGATCTGTTCGGTCCAGCGTCGTTGGGCCTCCGTGGTCGGCTCGATGGCCTGCGCGCCGGTGGCCCGCAGGTGGCGCAGAGCCGCGAGCACCAGGCGCAACTGCGCCTCGATCATCAGCACCACCGAGGTGTGCCCGAGCCCGGTGTTCGGGCCGAGCAGGAAGAACAGGTTGGGGAAGCCGGCGATGGTCGTGCCCCGGTACGCGTGCATGCTGGGCGCCCAGGCCGTACCCAGGCTGCACCCGCCGCGGCCGTGGATGCGCCGCACCACGGGGGAGTCGGTGACGTGGAAGCCGGTGCCGAGGATGATCGTGTCCGCCGGGTGGTGCACGCCGTCGGCGGTGACCAGGCCGTCCGGCACGACCCGGGCGATGCCCTCGGTGACCACGTCGACGTTCGGCCGGGTGAGCGACGGCCAGTAGTCGTTCGAGATCAGGACCCGTTTGCAGCCCATGGCGTACCGGGGGGTGAGCTTGTCCTGCAGGGCCGGGTCGGTGACCTGACGCCGCAGCGTCCGCAGGGACAGCCGGGAGGCGAGGCGGTTGACCGTCGGGTGCAGGAAGCCCAGACCCATGGTCTCGCGGAGCAGGTACAGCCCGGCCCTGGCGGCCCGCTGCACGCCGGGGACGGTGCGGAACGCGGCCTGCTCGACCCGGCTGATGCGGCGCGAGCGCCTCGGCATGATCCAGGCGGGGGAGCGCTGGAACAGCGTCAGTCTCTCGACGGCCGGCTGGATCCGCGGCACGAACTGGACCGCCGACGCGCCGGTGCCGATGACCGCGACACGGCGGCCGGTCAGGTCGTGGTCGTGCCGCCAGCGGGCGGAGTGGAAGACCGTGCCGGCGAACTCGTCGATTCCCGGCAGATCGGGGATGGCGGGCTCGCTCAGGGGGCCGGCCGCGCAGATCAGCACCCGGGCCGTGTGATCCCCGCCGGAGGTGCGCAGCAGCCAGCGTTGGCGCTTGTCGTCCCAGCGTGCCTCGTGCACCTCGTGGCGCAGCCGCAGCTTCGGGCCGATCCCGAAGCGGTCGACGCAGCCGCGTAGGTAGTCCCTGATCTCCGGCTGGCTGGAGAAGGTGGTGGACCAGCGGGGATTGGGGGCGAAGGAGAAGGAGTAGAGGTGCGACGGGACGTCGCAGGCGCAGCCGGGGTAGGTGTTGTCCCGCCAGGTGCCGCCGACGTCGTCGCCCCGGTCGAAGACGAGGTAGTCGTTGAAGCCGGCCCGTTGCAGGGCGATGGCCGCGCCCAGGCCGCCAAAACCGGCCCCGACGATGGCAACGTCCGTGTCCATCAGTCCTCCAGATGCTCGGACGCGACGTCCGGTCCGGCCGGCGAGGGCCAGGGCGGATCACCCACGCCGGTGATCCGTACGCCGCCCCACGGGTCGACCTCGGCCAGTCGGGCGGGCCGGGCCCGGTCGGCGATGCGCAGCTCGACGTCGCGGCGACCGGAGCGCAGCAGTCGTGCGACGGTCGGGTCCGGCTCGATGCGCCCACCCCAGTGGAAGCGGCCGTCGACGGGTTCCCACCGTCCGCTGAGGTGTGCCCGTACCGCGTTGCCCGCGATACTCGCCGGACCGTGATAGCTCACGGCACGATCCGTTCGTGGGCGCGGGTCAGCTCGGGTGGCAGGTCGGCGCTGGCCCGGACGCCCTCGATCCCGCTCCAGAGCAGGGTGGTCAGGTAGCCGGTGAGGGCGCTGCGGCTGAGCGGCTGTCCGTGTGTGGTCCACCAGTCGCCGACCGCCTGCACGAACCCCACCAGGCCGTACGCCCAGGGTTCGGCCGGGCCGGCGTCCAGGCCGAGCGCGCGCAGCCGGTCGCCGATCACCCGGGCCAGCCCGGCGGCCACCTGCCGACTGGTCCCGGCGACGACCTGGTGGATGCCGGGTTGCCCGGACTGGCTCATGAGGAACCGGTAGAGCGCGGGCTGTGACTCGATCACGCCGAGGTACGCGTCGATCGTCGCCTCGACCAGGGCGCGTTCCTCTCGGACCTGCTCGATCGCGGGCGCGATGGCGTCCACGACCCGGGCCGCCACCACCTCGCTCACCGCGATCCAGAGCTGCGACTTGTCGGTGAAGTAGCGGTAGAGCACCGGCTTGCTGACGCCGGCGATGGCCGCCACCTGGTCCATGTCGACCTCGGGTCCGTGCCGCAGCAGGGCCTGTACGGCGGCGCCGACGAGCGCCTGTCTGCGCTGCTCGCGATGGCCTGCCCAGCGGTCCCGGCGACCGTTGCCCTTCACTCTCGGGGCGTCGGCGTCGGATGCGCCCGGCGGGTCGGATCCATTGACATCCTTACGCGGCGATTGCATGCTACTACTCGTAACAGTTACCGGTCGTCACGTCAATATGGAGGAACCATGGAGACGGCGGAACCCCAGGGCGCTGCGGTCGCCGAACGGCTGCTCACGTCGTCGCTGCGGACCAGCTACGACCCGGTGGTCGAGATCGACTGGGACGCGCCGCACACCCCGGGCGCCTACTGGCTTCCGCCGCACCGCAGCAGCCTCTACGGCACCCCGCTCTGGTCCGGGTTGAGCGAGGAGCAGCGGATCGAACTCACCAAGCACGAGGTGGCCAGCGCGGCCAGCGCCGGTCTGTGGTTCGAGACGATCCTCATGCAGATGCTGATCCGGCACTACTACGACGCCGACCCGACCAGCCCGCGCGCCCAGTACGCGCTGACCGAGGTCGCCGACGAGTGCCGGCACTCGATCATGTTCGGTCGGCTGATCGAGGCGATGGGCTGTCCCGTCTACCGGGCGGACCCGCTCGACCACCTGCTCGGCCGGTTCCTCAAGGCGACCGCCAGCGGCCCCCGGATGTACGCCGCGATCCTCGTCGCCGAGGAGATCCTCGACGCGTTCCAGCGCGAGATCATGGTGGACGAGTCGCTGCAGCCGCTCATCCGGATGGTCTCGCGCATCCACGTCGTCGAGGAGGCGCGACACGTGCGGTTCGCCCGCGACGAGCTGGCCCGCCAGGTCGCGGCTGCCGGACCGGTGGGCATGGCGTACGCCCGCCTGCTGGTCGGTCGTGCCGCACACTCGATCGCCAACCGTCTCGTGCACCCCGACGCGTACGCGGCGGTGGGGATCCCGCCGGCGGTGGGCCGGGCCGCCGCCCGCGCCAACCCGCACTGGCAGGCCACGCTGCGGTGGTCGGCGGCCCGGGTGCACGACCACCTCGCGGGCGTCGGGCTGGTGGGCGGGCCGGGGCGGCGGTTGTGGGCCCGGGCCGGGCTGATCTGACGGCCGTCGTCCGGGCGGGCGCGGCGTCGACGGGTTCTGCCGGCGGCGGGACGGTGGCGATGAACTGCCCACATCAGGCAGCCGTCAGGCACGCCCGATCCGCGGCTCGTGCCGGCCGGTGAGGCGCAATCCGACACCGCGTACGGCCTCGATCGTGGCACCGGCGCCGAGGGCCCGCAACTTGGGGCGCAGCCGCTTCACCACAGACTGCACGTCCGCTCTGCGCTCGCGTCCCTCGTCGTGCCAGACCGACCGGTGCAGCTCGGCGTAGCTCCAGATCCGGACCGGTTCGGTGATCAGGCAGGTCAGCAGGTCGTGCTCCAGCCGGGTCAGGTCGACCTCGCGACCCGCGTACCGGGCGGTGGACCGGGCCGAGTCGATGACCAGGGCGGGCTCGGGCTCGACGGTGGGCGTCGGGCTCGACTGTGGCTCGCCGAGGGGGCCGGCTCGTTGCTGCGGCACCGCGATCAGCCGGCGCAGCTCGTCGAGGTCGGCCACCAGCAGCAGCGGCGCGATTCCGTCGAGACGCTCCGCGAGCCGGATGCGCTCGGTAGGGGACGGCGTCACCGCGATCAGCAACGGAAACGGCTCGTCGGTCGGGTCGGACCCGTCCGCCGCCGTCTCGTCGTCCTCGGCCACCACACCGCCCGGGATCGATGGGCATCCCTGCCCAGCTGTCGTCATGGTCCTGACAATGATTGGCAAGCGCGCCGCCAGCAGGGCAACCGTTAGCGACAAGTTGCTCACAGCAAGTTCTTGATCGTCCTTTCCTCTCGATCATAGTGTCCACTCGGGCAACCGGCGTGACCCGCGCGGTGCATGGGGAGGCATGAGGGGGTCCGTTCGCTCGGCTCCACCGAGCTGGATCTCGCGCACTCTCACCATGGCCCACTACACCCCTGGGTCGTTCTGAGGGAGGCAGCACCGATGTTCAGACGTCCACAATGGAGACGCACGGCCAGATCGCTGGTCAGCGCCAGCGCGGCGACGATCCTCGCCGCCACATGCCTGGTCAGCGTCAGCTCCGGCGCGCAGGCCGCGCCCGGTTCGCTGGGAGCGGGCACCGCCGCCGGGGACAAGATCCGCCCGGAGCTGGCCCGCCAGCTTGAGGCCAAGACCGCAGGGGACTTCTGGATTCGGTTCAAGGACCGGGCCGACCTGAGCAAGGCCAGTGCCATCAAGGACTGGACGAAGCGCGGCGCGGCAGTCGCGCAGACGCTGCGGGAGACCGCCGCCGGGAGCCAGGGCAAGATCCGCGCCGAACTCGACAGCTCGGGTACGAAGTACCAGACCTTCTGGGCCACCAACGCCATCAAGGTGAACAGCGGCTCCCTGGCGATGGCGCAGAAGTTCGCCGCCCACGCCGAGGTCGAGGGCCTCTACGCCCCGGTCGCCTACAAGCTGCCCGAACTCACCAAGGGCACCGACGAGAAGACCGTCAACTCCGTCGAGTGGGGCGTTGCCAACATCAACGCCGACGACGTCTGGTCCCAGTACGGCGTCACCGGCGAGGGCGTCACCATCGCCAGCATCGACAGCGGCGTGCAGTACGACCACCCGGCGTTGGTGAACTCCTACCGCGGCAACAACGGCGACGGCACGTTCGACCACAACTACAACTGGTTCAACGCCGCCGGGACGTGCGCCGACGCGCCCTGCGACGACGACGGCCACGGTACGCACACCATGGGCACCATGGCCGGCTCCGCCGGCGCGAACCAGATCGGTGTCGCGCCCGGCGTCAAGTGGATCGCCGCGAACGGCTGCTGCCCGACCGACGCGGCGCTGATCGAATCCGGCCAGTGGATGCTCGAACCGACCGACCTGCGCGGTCAGAACCCGGACGCCAGCAAGCGGCCGAACATCATCAACAACTCCTGGGGCACCCGGAACCCGTCGAACGAGCCCTTCATGGAGGACGTGACGCTGGCCTGGGCCGCGTCCGGCATCTTCGGGGTCTTCTCCAACGGCAACAGCGGGCCGGCGTGCCAGACCAGCGGCTCACCGGGAAGCCTCGCCAGCAACTACTCAGCCGGCGCGTACGACGTCAACAACACCATCGCGAGCTTCTCGGCGCGCGGCGTCGGGCAGAACGGCGAGATCAAGCCCAACATCTCCGCGCCCGGCGTGAACGTCCGGTCGAGCGTTCCCGGCAACGGGTACGCCGCCGCCAGCGGCACGTCGATGGCCGCCCCGCACCTGGTGGGCGCGATCGCCCTCCTGTACTCGGCGGCGCCGTCGCTGATCGGTGACGTCGACGGAACCCGCGCGCTGCTCAACGGCACCGCTGTCGACAAGGCCGACGACCAGTGCGGCGGTACCGCCGCGGACAACAACGTCTGGGGTGAGGGCCGGCTGGACGCCCTCGCGCTGCTCAACGCCGCCCCGACCGGCGACGTCGGCACCCTGGCCGGCACGGTCACCGACGCGGCCACCGGCGCACCGATCGCCGGCGCGACAGTGACCCTCACCGGTCCGGCGTCGCGTGAGATCACCACCGGCGCCGACGGCACCTACTCGACCCAGGTCCCGACCGGCGACTACCAGGTCGTCGTGTCGGCGTTCGGCTACGGCAGCACCACGAAGTCCGCGACTGTTGCCAACCGCGCGACCACGACGCTCGACGTCGCCCTGACGGCGGTGCCGCGCGTCAACATCACCGGCTCGGTCACCGACGGCTCCGGCCACGGCTGGCCGTTGTACGCGAAGGTGACCGTGAGCGGCCCGTCCGGCGTGTACGACTACACGACGCCCTCGAACGGCCGATACAGCATCACGCTGCCGGCCGGGCAGACGTACACCCTGACGTACGAGGTGCAGTACCCGGGCTACCAGAGGGTCACCAAGGAGGTCGTGGTCGGCACCCGGAACGTGACCGCCAACGTCGCGGTGCCGGTCGACACCACCAGGTGCACGACGGCGCCCGGCTACACGTTCGGCTCCGACGGCGAGTACGAGACCTTCGACGCGACGACCACCCCGGCCGGTTGGACGGTGGTGGACAACGCGGGCAGCGGTCAGGTCTGGAAGTTCACCGACGACGGCGGTCGGGGCAACCTGACCGGTGGCACCGGCAACTTCGCGATGATCGACAGCGACGACTACGGCGCGGGCACCAGCCAGGACACCTCCCTGGTCAGCCCGGTGGTCGACCTGACCGGCGTCACGGCCCCGGTCATCCGGTTCAACCAGGACTTCAACCAGCTCAACGACGACACCGCAGACGTCGACCTGAGCATCGACAATGGCGCGACCTGGACGAACGTGCTCCGACAGGAGACCGACGTCCGGGGCCCGAAGCTCACCGAGATCCCGATTCCGCAGGCGGCCGGCAAGGCGCAGGTCCAGGTGCGGTTCCACTACTACGACGCCTCGTACGAGTGGTGGTGGGAGGTCGACAACGTTCTCATCGGCAGTCAGGTCACCTGCGTGCCGGTCGACGGCGGTCTGGTCGTGGGCAACGTCCGCGACAAGAACGACAACAGCTACGTCAACGGCGCCACCGTCACCAGCAACGACCGGCCCGCCGAGAAGGCGGTCACCGTGGCGACCCCGGACGACCCGGGACTGCCCGACGGGTTCTACTGGATCTACTCGACGCTGACCGGCACCCACAAGTTCACCGCGACGGCCGGCAACTACGTCAGCCAGAGCAAGCAGGTCGACGTCGAACCCGACTGGGCCACCGCCGCGAACTTCGTCCTCGCGGCCGGCCGGTTGTCGGTGACACCCACCCAGTTGAGCGCGACGGTCCAGATGCCCAGCGGCAAGGCCACCAGGACGTTCACCGTGACCAACACCGGCGGAGCACCGGTCGAGGTCGGCTTCGGCGAGCGGGACAACGGCTTCGAGTTGCTGCGGGCGGACGGTTCCCGGGTGACCCGGCAGCAGGTGCTCGGCGCGGCCGGCGCACCGGAGCAGCGGCTGAGCGTCCCGACGTCGTTCGCGGCCAGGGCGTCCGGCAAGGCGACGTCGGCGACCACCGCCGCGGCCGGCCTGCAGGCCGCCCCGTGGACGGACATCACCGACTTCCCGACCAACATCATGGACAACCGGGTCGTCACCCTGGACGGCAAGGTGTACTCGATCGGCGGTGGCGACGGAAGCGCCTCCACCGCGAAGACCTACGCCTACGACCCGGTCGCGCAGACCTGGACGGCGGCGGCCGACCTGCCGGGCGCCCGTAACGCGCTGACCGTTGGCGTGGTCGGCGGGAAGATCATCGCAACGGGTGGCTGGGGCGCCGAGGGCCCCGACGCCGCCACCTGGTCGTACGACCCGGGGGCCAACAGCTGGACCGAACTGGCCGACAACCCGGCGCCGCGTTCCGCGGCCGGGCAGGCCGTCGTCGGCGGCAAGCTCTACGCCGTCGGCGGCTGCACCACCGCGGAATGTGTGCCGATGTCGAACACCGTGGTCCGCTACGACCCGGGCACCGACGCCTGGGAGACGCTGGCGAACTACCCGAAGTCGGTGGCCTTCGCCTCCTGCGGCGGGATCGACGGTGTTCTCTACTGCACCGGTGGCAACGACGGCACCGCGGCGCAGAAGGCCAGCTACGCCTACGACCCGGGTGCCAACACGTGGACCGCCATCGCCGACGCGCCGACGGACAACTGGGCCAGCTCGTACGCGGTGGCCAGCGGCAAGCTCCTCGTCGTGGGTGGTTCGCAGGGCGGCGCCATCAGCAACGCCGGCTTCGCCTACGACCCGGCCACCAGCTCGTGGTCGAACCTGCCGAACGCCAACACCGCCCGGTACCGGGGTGGCGCGGCGTGTGGCTTCTACAAGATCGGTGGCTCGTCGGGCAGCTTCAACGCGGCACCGGACAGTGAGGTGCTGCCGGGCTTCGAGGGGTGTGTCGAGGCGGCGGCCGACGTGAGCTGGATGACGATCGACAAGTCGACTGTCACCCTCGCGCCGGGGGAGAAGGTCACTG
This sequence comes from Micromonospora sp. NPDC049004, assembly GCF_040649315.1. Taxonomy (NCBI): domain Bacteria; kingdom Bacillati; phylum Actinomycetota; class Actinomycetes; order Micromonosporales; family Micromonosporaceae; genus Micromonospora; species Micromonospora sp. NPDC049004. Next base: position 186,080 of record NZ_JBEZFG010000003.1, on the reverse strand, counting down.
TCACCGTCGGGATGACGGCGAACGTGGACCAGCCGGGCACCTACTCGGGTGCGGTCACGATCAAGGAGAACACGCCGTACTCGGTGGCGCCGGTGGCGGTGACCATGACGGCGACGCCCCCGAAGACCTGGGGCAAGCTGATGGGCACGGTGACCGGGACCAGTTGCCAGGGCGCGACCTCGCCGATCGCCGGCGCGGTGGTCCAGGTGGACTCGTGGGCGATGTCGTGGACGTTCGCGACCGACAGCGCCGGCAGGTACGCCTACTGGGTGGACCGCCGGAACAACCCGCTCACGATGATCGTCGCCAAGGACGGCTGGAAGCCCCAGACCCGTCAGACGAGGATCGACACCACCACTCCCGCGGTGGAGAACTTCGCGCTGGCACCCATCCGGTGCTGACACCCTGCGGTAAGCGGTAGCGCACCATCCGGCCCGCCTGGTCCTCGACCAGGCGGGCCGGACCGGCCTTCGCGACGGCCGGGCGCGCGCTCAGACGGGCGCGAGCCGGAAGCCGACGCCGCGGACCGCGTGGATGGTGGTGGCGGCGTCGAGCCGGGCCAGCTTGCGACGCACCCGACGAACCACGGAGTGCATGTCGGACCCGCGGCCGAGGTGTCGGTTGCCCCAGACCTCAAGGTGCAGTCGCTCGTAGGTCCAGACCTGCCCGGGAGCGTCGACCAGGCAGAGCAGCACGTCGTGCTCCAGTCGGGTCAGGTCGATCTCCTGGTCGCGCCAGCGCAGCACCCGGCGGTCGGAGTCGACGCTCAGATCCGGCGGCGGCTGCGGGCTCGGCGCCACCTCCGCGAGCACGGTCTGGGCGGGGGGAGGTGCGACGGGGGGCATCTCGACCACCCCGAGGAACTCCCGCGCCTGGTCCACGTTCGAGACGATCAGGAAGGCGTCGGTCCCGCCGAGCAGGCGGGCCAACTGCCGGCGCTCAGCCGGCGAGGACGCGATGCCGATGACCAGCGAGGCGACCGGAATTCCCTGCATTGCCCAACCCCTTCCGGTTCCCCACAATCACTCCGGATGGTTTTCGCACCGCCGAGGACGACCATCGATCGGCGTCCTGACCCTAGTGGTGGCTCGTCTCGGCTGGGTAAAACATAGTTGCATGTAAGCATGTGAATGACTGTCGACGTCACGGCCGTGCGGACGGCTTGGCGACAACGAAGGGTGGGCGGGGGTTCGGGAAGCGGGATCGCCCGGTTTTCTCCGGTGGTGACCGGCGGTTGTGACAGAACGAAGACAATCCACGGACGGCGTCCGGACCTGGCCGGCCGAACATGGTCGACATGCCTCACGGATCGTCGTACCCCGTCAGTCGGTCCTCGCCTCGACCCGCGCGGGCGCTGCCGTCCGGCGGCGCCGCCGTTGCGCCGGGCCTGCGGCTGCTCGCAGCGGCTGTCTGTTTCCTGTTCGCCCTGGGCCTCACCGGCCTGTTGTTCGTGTGGACCGACCGGGGTCAGTTGATCGACGGGCTGCTCCTGCCGCGTGCCGAACGGGGTGGCGGATACGAGCAGCCCGGCGATCTGTTCGGGCCGGCGACTGTCGTCCTGCGGCACTTCGGCCGGCCCTCGACGCTCGCCGCCCTGCTCGGCGGGGTGCTGGTGGTGGGTCTGCTCGGTCGTCGACTTCTGGCCGGCCTCACGGGTGTGGGCCTGGTGCTGTGCGCGGTCGTGACGGCCGGTGCGGTGAAGTCGGCACTGCCCCGTCCGGACTTCGCGATCGAGGGCTCGACCACCCACAACAGTTTTCCCAGTGGCCACGTCGCGGTCGCGACGGCTCTGGTGCTGGCCTACCTGCTGGTCCTGCCGGGCTGGGCCCGACGGTGGTCGGTCGTGCCGGGCGCGGCGGCTGTCTCGGTGATCGGCGCGGCCACGATGATCGCGGGCTGGCACCGGTTCAGTGACGTGCTCGGTGGCGTCCTGCTGAGTGCGGCGCTGTTCTGCCTGGCCGCGGCGGCGCTGACGCTCCGACGTGGCGGCGACGCGCCGCGCCCAGGTGCCATGCCGGTCGCCGGTCGCGCCTGGCGCGCGTTCGCCGAGGGGGCGGTGGGGTTGATCGTGCTCGGCTGGGTGGTTCGGGTGCTGCTGCCCGGTCCGGCCGCCGGACTGCCGTGGGGGCCGCTCGTGGCCATTTCGGCGGCGGCCGTGCTGACGGCGCTGGCGGTGGGCGTGGCGGTCTTCCTGGTGGCGTCGGTGGAGTTCACGGGACCGGTGGATCGGCCGCAGCGGGAGGCGGCCCACCCGGGGTCCATGGAGCGCCTGCTGGCGACGGACAGCAGGACGGCAGGGCGCTGACGGGTCGATACCCGACCCGCGAGACATCGACCAAAGGCGAATAAATCTCATGATGGGATACTGGACGGCATGCCACAGGTCCTGCTGATCGAAGATCACCAGACGGTCCGCGACGGACTGCAGCTGGCGCTCACCCGGCAGGGCCACTCGGTCGTCGCCGTGGCGACCGGCGAACAAGGCTTGGAACGACTGCAGACGGCGGCGTCCGACGTGGTGGTCCTCGATCTCATGCTGCCCGGTATGGACGGGTTCGAGGTTTGCCGCCGGATCCGGCAGCAGGGCGACCTGCCCATCATCATGCTCACCGCCCGCAACGACGACATGGACGTGGTTGCCGGCCTGGAGGCAGGCGCCGACGACTACGTGGTCAAGCCGGTGCAGGCCCGGGTGCTCGAAGCGCGCATCCGGGCGGTGCTGCGACGCACCGGCGGCGACTCGCGGCGCCCCGGCCCCGAGCGGCCCGGGCTGCACCAGCACGGCGCCCTGACCATCGACCGGGCCGCGCTGGTGGTCAGCAAGGACGGGGCGCCGGTCAGCCTGGCCCCGACGGAGCTGCGGCTGCTGCTCGAACTCTCGCACACGCCAGGCCAGGTGCTCAGCCGCCAGCAACTGCTGGAGGCCGTGTGGGAGCACGGGTACCTCGGCGACTCACGGCTGGTGGACGCCTGCGTCCAGCGGCTGCGCGCCAAGATCGAGGACGAGCCGTCGGCGCCGGTCTACATCCAGACGGTACGTGGCTTCGGATACCGGTTCGGGCCGCTGTGACCCCCTGGCACTGGGCCTGGGCCATGGCACTGGGCCTGCGCGTCCGCCTGCTCCTGGCCTTCGCCCTGCTGGGCGTGACCACCACGGCGGTGGTGGCCAGCGGAAGCTACTTCCAGGCCCGGACGGTCATCCTCCAGCAGGCGCAGGACGCGGCTGTGGCGTCGCTGACCGACGAGCTGTCGAAGGTGTATCCGATCGTCAGTCTGCCGCCGAACCAGGAGGAACTCGACATGCTGGCCCAGCGCCTCTCCGACCGGGAGGGGGACGCCGTGGTCCGCTACGGGGATCTGTGGGCGCAGAGCGTCGTCGACGAGTCCGACGTGCTCACCCCGGAGCTGCGGCAGGAGGTGGCGGGCGGTCGCATCGCCTGGCAGCGCGTCGATCGCCACGGCAAGCACCTGCTGCTCATCGGCACGCAGCTCAGGTTCGACAGGTCCGACGGAACGTCCGTGCCGTCGGGCGTGGAGGTCTACTCGGTGCGCAGCCTCGACTCCGAACAGCAGAGCATCGACCGGCTCGCCATGCTGGCGTGGGTGACCGGCGGTCTCTCCCTGATCCTCGCCGTCCTGCTGGCCCTGCTGGCCGCGCGGGGCGTGTTGCGGCCGGTACGGGAGCTGGGCCGCGCGGCACGCCGGCTCGGCGAGGGCGACCTGTCCACGCGGTTGACCGTTCGGGGTGTCGACGAACTGGCCGACGTGGCCCGCACCTTCAACGACACCGCTGGGACCCTGGAGCGTCAGGTCGGGGAGCTGCGGCGGATGGAGGCCGACGCGCGGCGCTTCGTGGCCGACGTGTCGCACGAACTCCGTACGCCCCTGGCCGCGATGACGGCGGTCACCGACGTGCTGGACGAGGAGGCGGACCGGCTGCCGGGGGACGCCGGCCAGGCCGCCCGGCTCGTCAGTCAGGAGACCCAGAACCTCACCCAGCTGGTCAACGACCTCATCGAGGTCAGCAGGTTCGACTCCGGCACCGCCCGGCTCGCCCTCGACGACGTCGACGTCGCGGCGGCGGTCAACGCGACCCTGCGGCTGCGCCGGTGGGCCGATCGGGTGGAGGCGGATCTGCCGTCCGGTGTCATCGCCCGGCTCGATCCCCGCCGGCTGGACGTCATCGTCGCCAACCTGGTCGGCAACGCCTTCCGGCACGGCCACGAGCCGGTGTCCGTACGCCTGCGCGCCGAACCGGACTGGATCACCATCGAGGTCGCCGACCACGGGCCGGGGCTGGACCCGGAGGTGCTGCCGCACGTCTTCGACCGCTTCTACAAGGCCGACACCGCGCGGACCCGCTCCGAGGGCAGCGGCCTGGGCCTCGCCATCGCGTGGGAGAACGCGCGACTGCACCGGCACGCCGGTCAGCCGGGAAGTCTGGTGGCGGGCAACACCCCCGACTGCGGAGCGGTGTTCACGCTGCGCCTGCCCCGGGTGGCGTCGGAGACCGTGGACGCCGGAGGCGTACGGTGATCGGCGCGTGGCGGACACGTCCGGCGCCGCGCCGACGTGTGACGCGGACGCTGCTCGCGGTCGGGCTTCTGCTCACCCTGCTCACTGCCGGCTGCGGAGTCCGGCCCAGCGACGTCATCACCGGCCGCGCCGCGGTGAGCGGGCCGTCCGCGGGCGCGGGTCTCTACCTCATCTCGCACGGCGAGCTGGCGCTCGTCCTGCGCGCGACGAAACCCGGCCCCGGTCCCTCGTCGCCGGCCGACGCGCTCGCGCTGCTCGCGGCCGGTCCCACCCCGACCGAGCGGGAGGCGGGGCTCAGCAGCGAGGTGCCATCCGACGCCGCGCCGGCCAAGGTGGCGCCGAGCGTCGACGAGCCCGGCATCACGGTGACGATGTCGGGTGCCGTGCTGCCGCTGTCGACAGTCGCGGCCAACCAGATCATCTGCACCGTGGTGTTCTCCATGTCGGGAAACGGTGCCACCCCGGTCACCCTCGTCGGGCCGGACGGCACCCGGCCAGCGTGGCCCTGCTGGCTCGAGTGACCGGGGCGAACGCCGCTCACACCAGATCGACAGCCCGTGCCGGCCGGGGCAGCCCGAACGAGGCGACCCGGGGACCGTCGACGAGCGCGCCGGAGATCAGGATGTCGAGCAGGGCGGGAAACTCGATCCCGGCCCGCTGCCAGATCTGCGGGAACTGCGACGCGGCGGTGAATCCCGGGAAGGTGTTGACCTCGTTCACGATGGGCTCCGCGCCCTCGCCGGAGAGGAAGAAGTCGACCCGCAGCAGGCCTCGGCAGTCGAGGGCGTGGAAGGCGCGGATCGCCCGGTCCTGGAGCACCTCGGTGGTGGCCGGATCGAGCGGGGCGGGGATCTCAAAGACGGCCCCGCCGTCGTACTTCGCGTCGTAGTCGAAGAAGCCCGCGCCGTTCACCCGGATCTCCAGGGGCGGCCCGGCCTGCACCCGGCCGTCGGGGTACTGCAGGACGGCGACGTCGATCTCCCGTCCGCGTGCCCCCTGCTCGACGAGCACCTTCGGATCGACCTCGCGGGCCTGCTCGACGGCGGCGGGCAGCGCCGCCCAGTCCGTCACCCGGACCACGCCCAGGCTGGAGCCGGCCCGCGCCGGCTTGACGAAGACCGGCAGGTCCAGTCGCTGCCGCTCGGCCGGCGACAGGTGCTCCCCGGGTCGCAGGGTCACACCCGGGCTCACCCGCAGGCCGTCCGCGGCGAGGAGCCGCTTGGTGACGCCCTTGTCCATGCCCGCCGCGCTGGCGAAGACGCCGTTGCCGACGTACGGCACGCCGAGCCATTCCAGCAGCGACGCGACGGTGCCGTCCTCGCCGTACGGACCGTGCAGGGCCGGGAACACCACGTCCTGGGCGCGCAGCACCCGAAGCGCCTGCGGCAGGGGAGTGGGACGGCCGTCGACGTGCCACCCGCCGTCGGTGTCGATGAGCACCTCGGTGACCTGGTACCGCTCGTGGTCCAGCCCGGCCAGAATGCTCTCTCCCGAGCGCCGCGACACCTCGTGCTCGCCGCTCTGTCCGCCGTACAGCACTGCCAGTCGCGTTGTCATGCGACGTCCGCCCTTTCGTGGAGATGATCGCGGCCCACCCGGGCCCCGATGCCGGTCAAGATCTCGTTTGGGTTGGTGCCGGCCCAGCGCGCCCACTCGGTGGCGGTCGGCGGGGTGGCGTCGTCGCCGGCGGGGCCGAGCACGACGACCGGATCGCCGATGGTCACCGGCAGGTCACCGGCGTCGACCACGCACTGGTCCATGGCGATGCGCCCGACGATCGGGCAGCGCCGGCCGCCGAGCCACACCTCGGCGCGGCCCTCGGTGGCCCGGGGCAGCCCGTCGGCGTAACCGAGTGGCAGCAGCGCCAGCGTCGTCGGCGCGGAGGTCACGTGCTCCGGCCCGTAGGAGACACCCGTGCCGGCGGCCACCCGCTTCACGTTGACCACTGTCGTCCGCAGCGTCAGGGCCGCACGCAGCCCGAACGCGCCGGGGCCGAGCGCGCCGAACGGGTCGACGCCGTAGAGGGCCAGCCCGATCCGGCAGAGGTCGAAGCGGGTCCGGGGCGCCGACAGCGCCGCCGCCGAGTTGGCCAGGTGCACGAGGTCGGGATCGAGGCCGGCGCCGCGGGCGATGTGCAGCGCCTCGGCGAACGTCCGCACCTGACGGGCCAGCCCGGGGGTGCCGGGCACGTCCGCGTCGGCCAGGTGCGACCACACGCCGCGCACCCGGACGGTGCCCTCCACCTCGTACTTGCGGGCCCAGGTGACCAGGTCGGGCCAGTCGTCGCGGCCGGCGCCGTTGCGGGTCAGGCCGGTGTCGGCCTTGAGCTGCACCGTCGCGGGCACGCCGAGGCGCACTGCCGCGTCGGCCACGGCGTGCAGGTGGGTGATCGTCGAGACGCCGACGTCGACGCCCGCGTCGATCAACCTGTCGAAGTCGTCGTCCGGTCGGTGCAGCCAGCTCAAGGTGGGCGCGGTGATGCCCGCGTCCCGCAGGGCCAGCGCCTCGGACGCCGAGGTCACCCCCAGCCAGGTGGCGCCGGCGCGCAGCGCGGCCCGGGCGACCGGCACCGCCCCGTGGCCGAACCCGTCCGCCTTCACCACTGCCATCAGTTCGGTGTCGGTGACCGCGGCGACCGTGCGCACGTTGTCGGCGATCGCCCCGAGGTCGATCACCGCCTCGGCCAGCGCGCTCATCCGGCCACCGCCGCGCGACGCGTGCCGGGGAGCGCGAACAGCCAATGGCCGTGCAGCCGCAGCACGCCGCGGTGCACGGCCAGGCTCAGGCCGATCACGAGCGCGGTCAGCAGGATCGGGTAGCCGAGCACGAGCAGGCTCTGGGCGACCGGGTCCAGCCCCGAGACCGGGGCGGACAGCAGCCGGTGCAGCAGCGCGAGGAGCGGCATGTGGATGACGTAGATGGGCAGCGTGATGCGCCCGAGCGCGGCCAGCCGGTCGCTGAGGGCGGGCCGCCGCGCCAGCCGGGCGGCGGCGGTGACGCCGAACGCCACCGCCACGACGGAGACCACCGGCCACACGCCGAACCACCGCTGGGCGCCGGCCGCCGCCATCGCGACGAGTGCGACGGCGTACGCCCCGGACGTCAGCACGAGTCGCCGCCGGGTGGCCGTGGCCGCCCACCGCTCGATCCACGGCCGCAGGTAGAGGCCGGCGAGGAAGAAGACCAGGTTCTGATAGAGACCCGCGCGGTTGCCCGGGGTGGCCAGCAGGCCGGCGGCCGCGACGGCGGACAACACTGCCGCGGGTACGCCCACCAGCAACCGGGGCAGCCGGCGGGTCGCCTTGGCGAGCGTGAAGTAGAGCGCCAGGGCGTACAGGTACCAGAGGTTGGAGGGCGTGACCGTGAGCTGCGCCAGCAGACCGAGGACGGACGTGGCCCGGTCGGTCGGGAAGTCCGGTGCCAGGGCGAGGACCGCCGTGTGGATCAGCAACCACACCGCGTACAGGTAGAGGAACCCGGCGATGCGGCTGCGGCCGACGGTGCGCCAGGGCCGCTGCACGGCGTTGGCCGCGAAGACGCCGGAGATGGTGAAGAAGAGCGGCATCCGCAGCGGCAGGAACTGCTCGCCGAGCGTGCCCCACAGGCCGGGCACCGGCAGGCCGACGTGCCAGTCGATCTGGAGGTAGTCCTTGACGACGACGTGCCACGCGACGACGAGGATGATGCACACGCCCTTCGCGGCGTCGGCCCACTGCACGCGCGGTGACCGGCCCGAGGCGACGCCGGCCTCGGGCCGCCGTCGGTGGCGGAACCGGACGCGCGTGTCGGCGTCGTACCCCTCTGGCCGCGATTCGGTGAAAGACAGCTCTTGGATCACTCAGCAGAAGGTGCCAGCCGGATATCCGCGCCCGATCCACGAATTGTCATGAACCGGTAATGGACTCGGCCGGATCGTCGTGCGGGAACCACGACCATCGAGCCGGCGACGCGTTGGGAACCGGGGGGAGCGCTACTAGGCTCGATCGCGGAGGTGCCGAACATGAAGCTCGGGCTGCACTACTGGAATTTCTCGACTCCGGCCGATCCGGCCGCCATCGCGCCGACCCTCACCGAGGCGGCGACCGTCGCCGAACAGGCCGGCGTGGCCTCGTTCACGGTCATGGACCACTTCTTCCAGATGGAGGCGCTGGCCCCGGCCGAGGAGCCGATGCTGGAGGCGTACACGACGCTGGGCTACGTCGCGGCGCAGACCCGCCGCATGACGCTCGGTGTGCTGGTCACCGGTGTGATGTACCGCTATCCGGGGCTGCTGGCCAAGACCGTGACGACCCTCGACGTGCTCTCCGGCGGCCGGGCCCGGCTCGGCATCGGGGCGTCCTGGTACGAGCGGGAGCAGCGCGGGCTCGGCGTGCCCGTGGTGCCGGTCGCCGAGCGGTTCGAGCGGCTGGAGGAGACGCTGCGGATCTGCCGGCAGATGTGGAGCGACGACAACGGGCCGTTCGACGGGCGGCACTACCAGCTTACGGAGACGATCAACTCGCCCCAGCCGTTGCGCCGTCCGCACCCGCCGATCATGATCGGCGGCAGCGGCGAGAAGAAGACGCTGCTGCTGGTCGCCCGGTACGCCGACGCCTGCAACCTGTTCGGCACGGGCGCCGAGGGGATCGCGCACAAGCTGGACGTGCTGCGCGGGCACTGCGCCGCCGAGGGCCGCGACTACGACAGCATCGAGAAGACCGTGCTGGCCAGCAAGCCGCCGCTGGAGGATCTCGACGCGTTCCTCGCCGAGGTGTCCGACTACGCCGCGCTCGGCGTCAGCGAGGTGCAGGTCACGCCGGACCGGCACCCCGTGGAGTTCGCCCGGCGGCTCGGCGACGAGGTGCTGCCGCGGCTGGCCGACATCGGCTGACGCGGGCGTGGCCGAGCATTGTGAACGCAAGGCCAATTCGCGGTGGATTGCTGGTGCGGCACCCGCCGAGTCGCAATGACAAGGTTCAAACAAATGGCTGCTCCGCCCGTCGGAAATTGTTTTTCCGGCGGGTCGGGCAGCCTCGCCGACCGCCACCGATCTGGAGTCGCCCGATCCAGGGCGAATTGCTGACGAGGAGCCGGCTGCTCGCCCACGACGACGAGGGCCGCCCTCCCGCCGGAGCGGGGGGACGGCCCTCGTCGGTGACCGGTCAGCGGACCGAGGCGGGGAACCTCTCCCACACCCGGTGCGCGGCCATCAACTGCTGCACTCCGGTCAGCGCCTCGGCGCCCGAGCCGGCGGACACGATGCCCGGGGTGCCGGCCACCCCGGCCTGCTCCAGCACGGTGACGCCGGCGCCCCAGGCGCCGATCGCCTTGGCGTGCCGCCAGCACTCCTCGACCAGGAGCAGCACGCGGGGATCGACTGTCGACGCGTCCGGCCGGCCGGCCTTGGCGTCGCGGGCGGGCAGCGCGTCCGGCGCGGGCACCGGCGCCCCGGCCAGCAGGAGCGCGTCCAGCTCGACCGACCGGCCGGTGGCGAAGGTCCGCTGGACGGGCATGTCGCCCACCATCCCGCCGTGCGGGGCGATCAGCAGCGGCACCATGCCGGCCTCGAACACGGCCCGGCGGACCTCGTGGACGCCGTCCAGGTCACCGTCGGGGTCCACGACGATCCCGACCATGCGACCGTCGGCGGGCCATGCCTTGCCGACCTGCGACAGGGCCGGGCTCGGCGCGACGTCGGCCAGCGGCACCGTCGGCTGCGGCGCGGGCAGCCCCAGGCCGGTGGCGACCTGCTCGCACAGCACCGGGTCGATGTTGGCGAGGCACTGGAGCTGGCGCTCCTTGATCGCCTGGTGGTAGCACTTGCCCAGCTCGAAGGTGTACGCCCGGATGATGTGCTCCTTCTCGACCGGCGACATGCTCAGCCAGAACAGGCGGACCTGGCTGTAGTGGTCGTCGAACGAGGCCGGGTTGGCGCGGACCTTGGGCGCCTGCGCCACGGTCACCGGCACGTCCAGGAACGCGTGCTGGGCGTCGCCGGCCGGGAAGGGGTTGCCACCGTCGAGCGAGTTCGGCCGGTACGGCGCCACTCCGGCGTGTACGGCGTGCTGGTGGAAGCCGTCGCGCAGCATGTCGTTGACGGCGGCGTGCGGGCGGTTGATCGGGATCTGCGCGAAGTTCGGCCCGCCGAGGCGGGTGAGCTGCGTGTCGACGTACGAGAAGAGCCGGCCCTGCAACAGCGGGTCGTTCGTGACGTCGATGCCCGGCGGCAGGTGGCCGAGGTGGAAGGCGACCTGCTCGGTCTCGGCGAAGAAGTTCGTCGGCGTCCGGTTGAGGACGAGCCTGCCGATCGGCTGCACCTCGGCCAGTTCCTCCGGGACGATCTTGGTGGCGTCCAGCAGGTCGATCCCGGCGAAGGTCTCCTCGGGGGTGTCGGGGAAGACCTGGATGCCGAGTTCCCACTCGGGGAACGCGCCGGCCTCGATCGCGTCGTAGAGGTCCCGACGGTGGAAGTCGGGGTCGATGCCGCCGAGCATCTGCGCCTCCTCCCAGGTCAGGGAGTGCACGCCGAGCTTCGGCTTCCAGTGGAACTTCGCCAGCACCGTCTCCCCGGCCTCGTTGACGAGGCGGAAGGTGTGCACACCGAAGCCCTCCATCGTCCGGTACGAGCGCGGGATGCCCCGGTCGGACATGTTCCACATGGTGTGGTGCTGCGCCTCGGTGTGCAGCGAGACGAAGTCCCAGAAGGTGTCGTGCGCGCTCTGCGCCTGCGGGATCTCCCGGTCGGGATGCGGCTTCGCGGCGTGGATGATGTCGGGGAACTTGATGGCGTCCTGGATGAAGAAGACCGGCATGTTGTTGCCGACCAGGTCGAAGGTGCCCTCGTCGGTGTAGAACTTCGTCGCGAAGCCACGGGTGTCCCGGACGGTGTCGGCCGAGCCGCGCGATCCGAGCACGGTGGAGAACCGGACGAAGACGTCCGTCTCGCGCCCCTTGGCGAGGAAGCCGGCCCGGGTGACCGCCTCGGCGGTGCCGTAGGCCGTGAACACCCCGTGCGCGCCGGCGCCCCGGGCGTGCACCACACGCTCCGGAATGCGCTCGTGGTCGAAGTGCGTGATCTTCTCGCGCAGGTGGTGGTCCTGGAGCAGCACCGGCCCCCGGGGTCCGGCCTTGAGCGAGTGGTCGGTGTCGCGCAGTCGGGCCCCGTTGGCCGTGGTGAGGTACGCGCCCTGCTGGCCCTTCGCGGTCGAAGGCACGCCGGTCTCGGCGCCGGTCGGCGTACGGGTCTGCGGTTGGCCCTGCTCCGGCTTCGGCGGCAGCGGGTCGTGGGGCGTGGTCGGTTCCTCGACCGGTGGGGGTGCGCTGCCCGGGGCGCCGGGCACCTCGGGCGTCAGAGCGTCGGCGATCTTCTCGGAGGCGGTCTTCACGACGTTCTTGACCGCCTCGGCGGGCTTGCTGGAATCCACTGGGTGAACCTCTCCATGGAGCGTTTGGGCAGGCCCCTGCACCCCTACCCCTGGTCGGAGGGTCGAAACGCGCGGTAGATCCGATCTGCGGGTGGGACTGGTGATTTCACCGATGCGGGGGTCGAGCGAAGCGGCGAAGACTGACGAACGTCGATATCGCTCGACTCTAGGGAGTGCCCGACGTGTCGTCACCAACCACCACCCGTCCCCGTTCCGGGCCCGCTCGGGCCGTCCGGCTCGCGCTGGCCGCCACACTGCTCGCCGCCGGCGTCCTCGCCGGTCCCGCCCCCGCGCAGGCGGCGAGCCCGTACGAGCGGGGCCCCGCCCCGACCGCCGCGATCCTGGAGGCCAGCCGCGGCCCCTTCGCCACCGCCTCGCAGAGCGTGTCCTCGCTGAGCGTCACCGGCTTCGGCGGCGGGGTCATCTACTACCCGACCAGCACCAGCGAGGGCACGTTCGGCGCCATCGCCATCTCGCCCGGCTACACGGCCGCCTGGTCCAGCATCAGCTGGCTCGGACCGCGCATCGCCTCGCACGGCTTCGTGGTGATCGGGATCGAGACCAACACCCGGCTCGACCAGCCGGACAGCCGCGGCCGGCAGCTGCTCGCCGCGCTCGACTACCTCACCGAGCGCAGCTCGGTGCGTAGCCGGATCGACAGCAGCCGCCTCGCGGTCGCCGGCCACTCGATGGGTGGCGGCGGCACCCTGGAGGCCGCGTCGGCTCGGCCGTCGCTCCAGGCCGCCGTGCCGCTGGCGCCGTGGAACCTGGACAAGAGCTGGTCCGAGTTGCGGGTGCCCACGCTGATCATCGGAGGCGAGAGCGACACTGTCGCGCCTGTCGCGTCGCACTCGGTGCCGTTCTACACCAGCATCCCGGCCTCGGCCGAGAAGGCGTACCTGGAGTTGAACGGCGCGAGCCACTTCTTCCCCCAGACGGTCAACACGCCGACGGCCCGGCAGATGGTGGCCTGGTTGAAGCGGTTCGTCGACGACGACACCCGCTACGAGCAGTTCCTCTGCCCGGGCCCGAGCGGGTCGGCGATCGAGGAGTACCGCAACACCTGCCCCAGCTACTGAGCGGGTCGGTTCGGGGCGGTCGCCGGTGGCGGCCGCCCCGGTCGCGTCGGCGCATTGAAGGTCTTGACGCCGCAACCGAGAAACGTACACTGCGAGTGTAAATAACACCCGCCACGGCAGAGGGATGGGTGATGGAGCGCGGGCTCGAACTGCACGGCATCGGCGTCCGTTTCGGCGGCCTCACCGCCCTCGACGACGTCTCGCTGCGGGTGCCACCCAACCGGGTGGTGGGCGTGATCGGGCCCAACGGCGCCGGCAAGACCACGTTGTTCAACGTGATCTGCGGCTTCGTGACGCCCGAGTCGGGTTCGCTCACGCTGGACGGTCGTCCGCTGCGACCACGGCCGCACCGGCTGACCAGACTGGGCATCGCCCGGACCCTGCAGGGGACCGGGCTCTTCGCCGGCCTCAGCGTCCTGGAGAACGTGATGACCGGCGCGTCGCACACCGCCCGCGCCGGCTTCGCGTCGGCGCTGTTCGGGCTGCCCCGCAGCGACCGCGACGAGCGCCGGCTGCGCGAGCACGCCCTGGACGTCCTCGACGACCTGGGGATCGCCCGGCACGCCGACGCCGCGCCGGGCACGCTGCCCTTCGCCGTACGCCAGCGGGTCGCCCTGGCCCGCGCGCTCGCCGCGCGGCCCCGGCTGCTGCTGCTCGACGAACCCGCGGGCGGCCTCGGCGCCGACGACATCGCCGAGCTCGCCGAGCTGGTGCGGCAGCTTCCCCGGCGTGACGCCGACCCGTGCGCGGTGCTGCTCGTCGAGCACCACATGGACCTGGTGATGGCCGTCTGCGACGAGCTCGTGGTGCTCGACTTCGGTCGGGTGATCGCCGCCGGCACGCCGGACGAGATCCGCGACGACACGACTGTCGCCGACGCCTACCTCGGCGCCCTCGTCGAGGAGGCCGCACCGTGAGCGCGAGGAGTGAGCCGGGTTTGCGAGCCCCGCAGTCGCGAACGAAAGGTGGCTCACCGTGAGCGCGAGGAGTGAGCCGGGTTTGCGAGCCCCGCAGTCGCGAACGAAAGGTGGCTCAGCGTGAGCGCGGCCGATCTGCTCGTGGTGCGGGGGCTGGTGGCCGGTTACGGTGCCGCGCCGGTGTTGCGGGCCGTCGACCTCACCGTGCCCGCCGGCACGATCGCCGCCGTCGTCGGCGCCAACGGCGCCGGCAAGACGACGCTGCTGCGCGCGCTCTCCGGCATGATCCGCCCGTCCGCCGGCCAGGTCGTCCTCGCGGGGGAGGACCTGGGGGGTACGCCTGTGGAGCAGCTCGTCCGGCGCGGCATGGCGCACGTGCCGGAGGGGCGGGGCGTGATCAGCGAGTTGACCGTCGACGAGAACCTGCGGCTCGGCGGGCTGTGGCGGCGGGACCGGGCGGACGCCGGCCGTGCCCTCGACGAGGTCTACCAGCTCTTCGAGCCACTCGCCAGGCGCCGCCGGCACCTCGGCCACCAGCTCTCCGGTGGTGAGCGGCAGATGCTCGCGCTGGGCCGGGCGCTGGTCGGCCGGCCGCGCCTGCTGCTGCTCGACGAGCCGTCGCTCGGCCTGGCGCCCCGGGTGGTCGCCCGGACCATGGCGCTGCTGCGCCACCTGCGCGACCGCACGGGCCTGACCGTGCTGCTCGTCGAGCAGAACGTGCGCAGCGCGCTCGCCGTGGCCGACCAGGGCGTCGTGATGTCACTGGGCCAGGTGGTGATCGCCGCCCCGGCGGCGACGCTGCGGGACGACGACGACCTGCGCCACGCGTACCTCGGTTTCTGACCCACCTCGTCCCCTGGAGGGAGGACTGTTGGACCGCTTCGTCTTCCTCACCGTCGACGGTCTGTCGCGGGGCGCGGTGTATGCCGCGTTCGCGCTGGCGCTGGTGCTCATCTGGCGGGCGGCGCGGGTCGTCAACTTCGCCCAGGGGGCGATGGCCGTCGCCGCCGCGTACGTCGCGTACTCGGTGTCCGCCGCGACCGGCTCCTACTGGCTCGGCTTCCTGGTCGCGATCGTCGCCGGCCTGCTGCTCGGCGCGCTGGTGGACCGGGTCGTGATGCGGCACGTCGACCACGCGTCGCCGCTCAACCCGGTGATCGTCGCGCTCGGGCTGGTGCTGGTGCTCCAGGCCGTGCTGGGCATGGTGTACGGCAACGAGTTCCGACCCGCCGACGTCCCGTTCAGTCGGTCCGCCCTCACCGTCGGCGGGGTCGCCGTGCTGTCGCCGTACGACCTGTTCGTCTTCGCCACGATCGGGGTGGTGGTCAGCGCGTTGGCCTGGATGTTCGCGCGTACCGCTGTCGGGTTGCGGATGCGCGCGGCGGCCTTCGCACCGGAGGTCTCCCGTCTGCTCGGTGTCAACGTCGGCGGGATGTTGACGCTCGGCTGGGCGCTCGCCTCCGGGGTGGGCGCGCTCGCCGCGATGCTTGTCATCCCGACCGAGTTGGGCCTGCACCCGCACGCCATGGACCTGGTGTTCGTCTCGGCGTTCACCGCGGCGGTGGTCGGCGGGTTGGACAGTCCACCGGGCGCGGTGGTCGGTGGCCTGGTGGTGGGTCTGCTGCTCTCCTACGTCAGCGGGTACGCCGGCAGCGACCTCACCCCCCTCGCCGTGCTCGTCCTGCTGCTGGCGGTGCTGCTGGTCCGGCCCGGCGGGTTGTTCGCCCCGGTCGCGGCGAGGCGGGTGTGAGCGCCACCCGGGCGGCCCTGCCGCCGAGGCAGCGGGCCGCCGAGACCGGCGATCGTCCCCTCGACCGCGGGCGTCGCGGTTCCACGCTGCTGCGGCACCTCGCCGTGCTGCTCGTCGTGGGGCTGGTGCTGGTGGCGGTCAGCTACGCCGTCGAGCCGTTCCGCAACTTCCAGCTCGCCACCGTGGCGGCGTATCTCTGCGCCACCGCCGGGTTGACAGTCCTCACCGGGCTCAACGGTCAGCTGTCGCTGGGGCACGGGGCGTTGATGGCGACCGGCGCGTACACCGTGGCCCTGTGCCAGAACGCGTTCGCCGACCGGGGGTTGACCGGCGGCTGGCTGTTGCCGCTGTCGCTGGTCGCGGCCGTCCTGGGCACTGTCGCGGTAGGCGCGGTGGTAGGTGTGGCGGCGGCCCGGCTGCGCGGGCCCTACCTCGCCGGGGTGACGCTCGCCGTGGCCGTCGTGGTGCCGGCGTTGGCCGTCACCTTCGACGGCGTCTTCAACGGCG
This sequence comes from Micromonospora sp. NPDC049004, assembly GCF_040649315.1. NCBI lineage: Bacteria > Bacillati > Actinomycetota > Actinomycetes > Micromonosporales > Micromonosporaceae > Micromonospora > Micromonospora sp. NPDC049004. Next base: position 169,888 of record NZ_JBEZFG010000003.1, on the reverse strand, counting down.
AGCAGGGGCTGTCGGTGCCGGTGGAGCCGCCGCCGCTGGCGCTCGGCGCGTACTTCCCGTACGAGCGGTGGCAGCTCTGGCTCTCGGGCGCTGCCACCCTGCTGGCCCTGCTGCTGGTGGCGAACCTGGTCCGCAGCCGGTACGGGCGGACCTTCCGGGCGGTCCGCGACGACGAGGTGGCGGCCCGGCTCGCGGGCATCCACGTGGCCCGCACGCAGGTTCTCGCCTTCGTCGTCAGTGCCGCCACCGCCGGGCTCGGCGGCGGTCTGCTCGCGATGCTCGCGCAGAGCGTCTCGCCCGGGGCGTTCTCGTTGACCCTGTCGCTCTTCCTGCTGATGGCTGTGGTGATCGGTGGCCTCGGTCGCCTCGCCGGCGCGCTGTGGGGGGCGGTGCTGCTGGTCGCCCTGCCCGATCTCACCCATTCCGTGACCGAGCTGCTCACCCTCTCGCCGGCGGTGGCGCAGCGGCTGGAGGGCAACCTCCCGTTGGCGATCTTCGGCGTCACGCTGATCGTCGTGATGATCGCCGCGCCCGGCGGTGTGCAGGGTCTGCTGTCCCGTCTCGGCCGAGGGCTGCTGGCCCGCTGGTCGGCGCGGCGTTCCTGAGCTGTCCCCGGCCCGGCCTCGGCCGGGCGCCTCACCACCACACCGTTCCCAGAAGAACCGGACCGAGAAAGGTCGGTGTTTCCCATGCACCGTACGGCACGACGCGGTCTCGCGATCGCCAGCACCATCGCCCTGCTCGTCACCGCCGCGGGCTGCAGCGGCGACGACGGCCCCACCTCCGGCGGGGGGTCGGTGCCGGGGGTCACCGACACCGAGATCGTCGTCGGCACCCACATGCCGCTCACCGGGCCGGCCTCGGCCGGCTACTCCAAGATCGCCCCGGCGACGAAGGCGTACTTCGACTACGTCAACGCCAACGGCGGCGTGCACGGCCGCAAGATCACCTACAAGATCATGGACGACGGCTACAACCCGGCGAACACCCAGCAGGTGGTACGCCAGCTCGTCCTGCAGGACAAGGTCTTCGCCGTCCTCAACGGCCTGGGCACGCCGACGCACACAGGTGTGCTCGACTTCCTCAAGAGCAACCGGGTGCCCGATCTCTTCGTCGCATCCGGCAGCCGCAGCTGGGATCAGCCCGACAAGTATCCCGGCACGTTCGGCTTCAACCCGGACTACACGATCGAGGGCAAGATCCTGGCCAACTACGCGAAGACGAACCTGGCCGGCCGCAAGGTCTGCTTCCTCGGTCAGGACGACGACTTCGGCCGCGACAGCCTGGCCGGCGTGGAGAAGGTGCTCGGCGCGGGGGCGGTGGCCGTCAAGCAGACGTACGTCACCAGCAACACCAACGTCGCGCCGCAGATCGGCGCGTTCAAGGCGGCCAACTGTCAGGTCGTCATGCTGGCGACGGTGCCCGGCTTCACCGCGCTGTCCGTCGGCACCGCCGCACGGCTGGGCTTCAAGCCGCAGTGGCTGGTCTCCAACGTCGGCGCCGACCACCCGACCCTGGCCAAGCAGCTCGGCGCCGCCGCACCGCTGCTGGAGGGCATGGTCGGCACCAACTACCTGCCGATGCAGAACGACACCGCGAACCCGTGGATCCAGCTCTTCACGAAGATCAACAAGACGCACAACGGTGACGCGCCCTTCGACGGCAACACCGTCTACGGCATGTCGGTCGGCTACCTCTTCGTGCAGGTGCTGCTCGCCGCCGGCAAGGACCTCACCCGCGAGAAGGTGCTCGACGCGGTCCAGAAGGGCGGCTTCACCGGCCCCGGGCTCGCGCCGCTGCGCTTCTCCGCCGACGACCACTCCGGCTACGGCGGGCAGCGGTTGAGCCGGGTGAGCGGGGGAGTGCAGAGCTACTTCGGGCCGACGTACGAGACCGACGAGGGGGACGGCCCGGTCACCGAGTACACCGCCGCGCCGGTCGCGCCGCCGGCGAACGGGGTGCCCACCGTCTCCTGACGGGCCCGCCATCGCTGTCGTACGACCCGGGGGTCACCGCCTCCGGGTCGTACGACAGTGCCCGGACCCGGTGCGCCGTGCCGGATGCCGGCCGTTGACCGACACCGATCAGTCCTCCTACTATCTGCACTGTGGATGCAACTTCAGGTCGACTCGCCGGTCGGGTCGCCATCGTCACCGGCGCCAGTCGCGGGATCGGCCTGGCCATCGCCCAACGCCTCGTCGCCGAGGGCGTCCGGGTGGGTCTGACCGCCCGCCGCCCCGAGGCGCTCGCCGACGCGGTCGTCGCCCTCGGCGGCCCCGCGTACGCCGTGGCCGTGCCCGGCCGGGCCGACGACCCCGAGCACCGGGCCGAGGCGGTGCGGCAGGTCGGCGCGGCGTTCGGGCCGGTGGACCTGCTGGTCAACAACACCGGCATCAACCCCGTGCACGGCCCGCTGGTCGAGCTGGACCTGGCCGCCGCCCGCAAGATCCTCGACGTCAACCTCGTCGCCGCGCTGGGCTGGGTGCAGGAGGTCTGCGCCGCAGGCATGACCGAGCGGGGCGGCTGCGTGGTCAACGTCTCCTCGATCGCCGGCCTCGCGCCGTCGCCGGGCATCGCCTTCTACGGCGTGAGCAAGGCGGCGCTCATCCACCTCACCGCAGGTCTCGCCGTCGAGCTGGGGCCGACGATCCGGGTCAACGCCGTCGCCCCCGGTGTGGTCAAGACCCGCTTCGCCGCGGCGCTCTACGAGGGTCGTGAGGACGAGGTCGCCGCGCGGTACCCCCTCGGCCGGCTCGGCGTCGCCCCGGACGTGGCGGGCGCGGTCGCCTTCCTGGCCGGCCCCGACGCCGCCTGGATCACCGGGCAGACGATCGTCTGCGACGGTGGCGTCACGCTGGCCGGCCGGGCCGGATGACACCGTCCGTGCACGCTCGCCGGTGCCTGATCATCGCCTGTCTAGACTCGGCGGGGAGCCGGGCGACGTCGTGGCGGTGAAGGGGCGGGGGCGGATGAACAGGGTCGAGGCCCCGGGGCGGGTGGACGGGCGGACGGCCCGGGCCGAGCGCACCCGGGCAGCCATCGTCGAAGCGCACCTGGCGCTCATCGCCGAGGGCGACCTGCGGCCGACCGGGGAGCGCATCGCCGAACGGGCCGGCATCTCGCTGCGCACACTCTGGACCAACTTCAAGGACATGGAGACGCTCTTCGAGGCCAGCGGCGCCGAGGTGCTGCGCCAGCAGGATGCCGCCTACCGGCCGATCTCGCCCGCGTTGCCGCTGGCCAAGCGGGTCGACGCGTACTGCCGGCAGCGGGCGCGGCTGCTCCAGCTCATCGCGCCGTCGGCGCGGGCCGCGCAGATGCGCGAGCCGGTCTCCGACCAGCTGCACCGCAACCGCCTCAAGCACATCGACCGGGTGCGCGACGAGGTCGAGCACCTCTTCGCCGCCGAGCTGGCGCAGGCCGGGCGGGGGCGCGAGCAACTGCTCAACGCGTTGGTGGCGGCGAGCATGTGGCCGGCCTGGTCGATGCTGCGCTACGGCCTCGGGCTCGGCGTGGACCAGGCCCGCGCGGTGATGTCCCGGACGGTGGGCGCGCTGCTGGCCGAGGTCACGACCGACTGATCCCGGCTCGTCCCCTCTTTCCATCCGGTGACCGATGGGTAACACTGGGACGCATGGTTACTGCATACTCAGTGCAAATAACCGTGTTGCGCGGCCGGGACGACCAGTGCCGGGCCATCCGGGCTCTGCTCGACGGCGTGCCCGGCGGCGGCGGGGCTCTGCTGCTGCACGGCGAGCCGGGCTCGGGCCGGACGGCGCTGCTCTCCTACGCCCACCGGTACGCGAAGGACTGCACAGTCCTCGCCGGGGCCGGGCTGCCCGAGGAGGCCACGCTGCCGTACGCCGGCCTGCAACGCCTGCTCGATCCGGTGCTCGACCGGGCCGCCGCCCTGCCCGAGCCGCGCCGGCACCTGCTGCGCCGGGCGTTGGACGGCGAGGGCTGCCCGCCCGAGCGCCGGCTGGCCCTGTCGGTGGCCGTCCTCGGTCTGCTCGCCGCGGCCGCCCGGGAGCGCCCGCTGCTCGCCACAATGGACGACGTCGACCGGGGTGACCCGCAGACCGCGCAGGTGCTGGCGTTCGTCGCCCGCCGGCTCCGGCACCTGCCGGCGGCCGTCCTGCTCACCGCGGACGTCACCGCCACCGTCGACGGCATCGCGGCGCACCGGCTGCCGCCGCTGGGCGAGCGGGACAGCATCGCCGTCCTGGCCGACCGGCTACCCGAGCGACCCGCCGCGCCGGTCGCGGCCACGCTCGCCGCGGTCGGCGGTGGCAACCCGCAGGCTCTCGTGGACCTCACCGAGGCGCTGAGTCCGGGGCAGTGGCGGGGGGAGGAGCCCCTGCCGGCCGCGCCGCCGGCCGACGGTGCCCTCGCCCGCGCCTACCGGGCCCGGCTCGACCGGTTGCCGCCGGACACCCGCCGGATGCTGCTGCTCGCGGCGCTCGACGACTCGGACGAACCGGCGACCTTCGTGCGCGCGGCCGACGCCGCCGGCCTGGCCGTCGAGGTGCTCGCACCGGCCGAGGCCGCCGGGCTGGTCCGGGTCGAGCCCGGGGGAGTCACGTTCGCGCAGCCGCTGGCCCGCACGATGGTCGCGGCCGGTGCGCCGCTGGCCCAGCGGCGCGCGGCGCACCGGTTGCTCGCGGAGGTTCTCGACCCGGACGGGCAGCGGCTGCTGCGGGCGATGCACCTCGCCGCCGCGACGGCGGGCACCGACCCGGCCCTCGCCGACGAGTTGGAGCGGGCGGCGGCCGGTGGTCGCGACAGTTGGGTCGTGGCGTCGGCCGCGCTGTGCCGGGCCGCCGCGCTCAGCGACCACCCGCGCGACGCCGCCGCGCGCCTGCTCGCCGCCGCCCGCTACGCCTGGACCGCCGGGCAACCCGGCCAGGCCCGACTCCTGCTCGACCGCCTCCGCGCGACCTGCGCGGACCCGACCGTCACCGGGCACGCCGGGCTGCTGCGCGGCGAGCTGCAACTGCGCTGTGACGACGCCGCCGGCGCGGCGGCCACGCTGGTGTCCGCCGCGCGTGCGGTGGCCGGGACCGACCGTGCCGTGGCCATGGAGGCGCTGGCGCGGGCCGGCGAGGCCGTGTGCTTCGCCGGTGACCAGTACCGGTACGCGGAGGTCGGCCGCCGGGCGGCGGCTCTGCGGCACCCGAACGACCCGCCGGCCGTGGAGCTGACGGGCTGCCTCGTCACCGGGGTGGCCGCCACGCTGCGGGGTGACCACGAGCGGGCCGGGCCCGCGCTACGCCGAGCCGTCGTGCTGGGCGGCCGGTTGGCCGGGCCGGCGCTGACCCCGACCGCGCTCAGCTGCGCGGCGGCGGCCGGGCTGGTGGTGGCCGTGGACGGCGCTGCGCACCGGCTCGCCGAGCGCGCCGTCGGGTTGGCGCGGGAGCGGGGCGAGCTGTCCATGCTGTCCCGGGCGTTGGAGCTGCGCGCGGTCGCCGAGTACTGGCTGGGGCGGCACGAGGCGGCGGCGGAGACCTCCCGTGACGGGCTGCGGGTCGCCCGCGCCACCGGGCAGTTCAACTGCGCCAACGTCCACCTGGGCATGCTCGCCGTGCTGGCCGCCGTCCGGGCCGACCGGGACGCCAGCCTGCGGTGGATCCGCGAGATCGGCCCGACGCCGACGCCGGGCAGCCGACCACACGCGCTCGCCGGGTGGGCGCTGGCCGTGCTCGACCTCGTCGACGGTCGGCACGCCGAGGCGGCGGCCCGACTGGCGTCGCTGGCCCGGCTCGGCACCGGCCGGGGTCAGGTGCTCGTCCAGGTGATGGCCACCCCGTACCTGGTGGAGGCGGCGGCCCACCTGCCGCACCGGCCGGCGGCGACGGCCGCGCTCGCCGCCTTCGACAGGTGGGCGAGCAGCACCGCGAGCCCGCTGCGGCGGGCGCTCTCGGCCCGGTGTCACGCGCTGCTCGCGCCCCGGGGCGGTGTCGAGGCGGAGCAGGAGTTCCGGACCGCGCTGCGACTGCACCCGACGGAGGACGGCGCGTTCGAACGGGCGCGCACGGAGCTGCTCTTCGGTCAGGAGCTGCGGCGCAGCCGGCGTCCGCGGGACGCCCGGGGGCACCTGCACCAGGCCCGGGAGACGTTCACGTTGCTCGGCGCGGATCGCTGGGCCGAGCAGGCCACGGCCGAGCTGCGTGCCGCCGGGGAGTCGGTCGGTCCGCCGGACCTGCCGGCGGCGCGGTTGCTGACCGGTCAGCAGCTGCGGATCGCGCAACTGGTCGCCGAGGGCGCGACCAACCGGGAGATCGCCGCCCGGATGTTCCTGTCCACCCGCACTGTCGACCACCACCTGCGCAACGTCTTTCACCGGCTGGGCATCCGCTCCCGTACCGAGCTGGCCCGTACCTTCGCCGCCGAGCCGCACGCCGGTCTGGCCTCCGACAGGTGAGCGCGCAACGGGGACGGTCCGGTCTGGACGGCGTAAACTATCACCGCTAGTTTATCCGTCATGGAGCTCACCCTGTCCGCCGAGCAGACGGCGGTCCGTCAGCTCGCCGCCGAGTTCGCCGACCGGGAGTTGACGCCGCACGCCGCCGCGTGGGATCGGCGCGAGTCGGTCGACCCGGCCATCGTCGGCAAGCTCGGCGACCTCGGCTTCCTCGGGCTGACCATCCCCGAGTCCGACGGTGGCTCCGGCGGCGACCACCTCGCGTACTGCCTGGTCCTTGAGGAGCTGGGCCGGGGCGACTCGGCCGTGCGTGGCATCGTCTCCGTCTCACTCGGCCTGGTCGCCAAGTCGATCGCCGCCCACGGGTCGGCCGCGCAGCGGGCCGAGTGGTTGCCCCGGCTCTGCTCCGGGGCCGCGCTCGGCTGTTTCGGGCTCACCGAGCCGGACAGCGGATCCGACGCGGCCGCGCTGCGCACCCGCGCGGTCCGCAGCGGCGACGACTGGCTGCTCACCGGCACGAAGACGTTCATCACCAACGGCACGACCGCCGACGTCGCCCTGATCTTCGCCCGCACCGGCGGTCCCGGCCACCGGGGGATCACCGCGTTCCTGGTGCCCACCGACAGTCCGGGCCTGACCCGCCGCGAGATCCACGGCAAGCTCGGCCTGCGCGGGCAGGCCACCGGCGAGCTGCGTCTCGACGACGTACGGGTGCCCGACGCCGCCCGCCTCGGGGCCGAGGGCGCCGGCTTCCGGCTGGCCCTGGCCACCCTCGCCAAGGGACGGATGTCGGTGGCGGCCGGCTGCGTCGGCATCGCCCAGGGGTGCCTCGACGCGGCGGTCGGCTACGCCGGGCAGCGGACCCAGTTCGGCAAGCCGATCGCCGGTCACCAGCTCGTCCAGCAGCTGCTCGCGGCCATCGCCGTCGACACGGCGGCCGCCCGCCTGCTGGTCTGGCAGGTCGCCGACCTGATCGACCGCGACCAGCCGTTCGCCACCGAGGCGTCGATGGCGAAGCTCTTCGCCAGCGAGGCCGCCGTCCGCGCGGCCAACAACGCGGTCCAGGTCTTCGGCGGGTACGGCTACATCGACGAGTACCCGGTCGGCAAGTACCTGCGCGACGCGCGGGTCGCCACCCTCTACGAGGGCACCAGCCAGATCCAACAGCTCCTGATCGGACGCGCGCTCACCGGCGTCAACGCCTTCTAGCTCAAAGGACATCCGGATGCGAGTCTTCACCTCTGTCGACGAGCTGACCACCGCGGTCGGCGAGACCCTCGGGCCCGGCCCCTGGCAGCGGATCGAGCAGGACCGCGTGAACCTCTTCGCCGACGCCACCGACGACCACCAGTGGATCCACATCGACCCGGTGCGCGCGGCGGCCGGACCGTTCGGCGCCACGATCGCGCACGGCTACCTGACCCTGTCGCTGTTGCCGGCGTTGGCCGGTCGGCTGTACCGCGTCGAGGGGGTCGCGATGGGAGTCAACTACGGGCTGAACCGGGTGCGCTTCCCCGCGCCGCTGCGGGTCGGCGCCGCCGTGCGGGCCACCGCCGTCATCGCTGAGGTGTCACCGGTCAGCGGTGGGGTGCAGATGGTCACGGCGGTGACGGTGGAGAGTGACGCCGGGGGCAAGCCCGTGTGCGTCGCCGAGACGGTGAGCCGCCTCTACGGCGAGGCGAGCCGCTGACCGGTGCGGGGGCGGGCGACTTCTGTCGCCGCCCCCGCAGCCCGTCGTCTGTCCGGCCCCGAGCGGCGCCGCGTTGGTTGCGCCGCCGCTGCTTGCGCTGCGCTGCCTGGCGTTACCGGCGCGGGGTCAAGGACCACCAGCGGGCCCTTTGCTCTGCTTCAACCGACGCAACAGTGACAGCCCGTTTGTGTTGCGTGGGTTGAAGCAGAGCAAAGGGTGTGGGGAAGGTGTGCCCGCCCCCGCGTCCCGCTGCCGGTACGAAGGTCAGGCGACCGCGCAGGCGGTGCCGTTGAGCGCGAAGGCGGACGGCCGGCCGGTGTTGCCGGTGTGGGTGGCCTGGAAGCCGATGTCGACAGACGTGTTCGGGGCGATGGTGCCGTTGTACGAGACGTTGCTCGCGGTCACCGCCCCGCTCGACGGGGAGTAGCTGGCGTTCCAGCCGCCGGTGATGGTCTGGCCGCTGGGCAGGGTGAACGTCAGCGCCCAGCCGTTGACCGCGCTGCTACCGGTGTTGGTCACCGACACGGCAGCGGTGAGCCCGTTGTTCCAGGCGTTGACCGTGTACGTGACCCGGCATCCCCCGGACGGCGGGGGCGTGGTCGGCGGCGCGGTCGTGGGCGGTGCCGTGGTCGGCGGCGCGGTCGTGGGCGGTGCCGTGGTCGGCGGCGCGGTCGTGGGCGGTGCCGTGGTCGGCGGTGCAGTGGTGGGTGGCGCGGTGGTCGGCGGCGTGTCGCCGCCGATGCTGCCGGGCACCGTGCGCAGCGCGTCGTACCAGGCGACGGCCATCTTGCGGTAACCAGTGGCGTTGGGGTGTACGCCGTCGGCCAGGTCGCTGAGCGTCAGCGCGCGGTACATGTCGACCAGGTGGACGCGCTTGCCGGCGGCGGCCCGGGTCTGCACGATCCCCGGGATCGCCGCGTTGTAGCCGCGGACCTGGGTGTCCGCGCCGGACTTCGGGATGATCGTCGCGACGAACACGTCCGCGTTCGGTGCGGTGTTGGTGATGCGATCGACCAGGGTGGCCAGGCGGGCCGGAGCGCCGGACGTGTCCCCGTACATGTCGTTGGTGCCGATGTGCAGCAGCACGGTCCGCGGGTTCGTGGCGCGCAGCCAGTTGACGATGTTGGCGTCGATCTGGGCGATGGTCCAGCCGGAGTGGCCCTCGTGGTCGTGGTCACCGAGACTCGCCGGGCCGTTGAACCCGGAACCGACGAAGTCGATCCGGTATCCGCCGGAGACGAACCGGTTCCAGAGTTCGATGCGGTAGCCACCGGCGACGTTGAAGCCGTCGGTGATCGAGTCGCCGAGGGGCATGACACGTACCCCGCCGTTGGACTCGGCGTTCGCGGGCGTCGTCGCCACCGGGACGGCGGCGGTCATGGCCGCGACGGCGGCCAGGGCCGCCCACCACAGTCGGGCCCGGCGGGGCCTCGACGTCGGCGCGGTGGTGGCGGGCGGTGGGGGGACGGGGTTGCCAAGGGTCGGTCTGCTCATGGGGCTTCCTCAGGTGGTGGGAGCACGACAGCGGCGGCCCACCGACGAGGCGGAACCGCGCGGTACGCGAGAGTGAGCTGCGCGAGGACCAGGAACCCGGACGTCATCACACCGCTGGTCGAACGCTCTGGTCATCGACGGTCGGAGGCGACGGATCGATGAGCCCCGGCCGGGATGTGCCCTGCACCCCGCCTGGACGCACCATAGCTTGTTATCGCTAACACCGGCAATGGATCGAACGTCGACGATGCTCGGGAGTGGACGAGGCGGTCAGTCCCGGCCGGTCGTGTCGGTCGGCGCGAGCCGCGCGGCGAGCCAGCGCAGCTGCCGCCGGACGTGCACGGCCTCGCCGCCCTCGTGGCCGTTGAACGGGTAGACGTGCATCTCCCGCTCGGGCGGGACGGGCTGTCCGGCCGCGGCGCCGTACTGGTTGTAGGCGGCGAAGCCGGTGCTCGGCGGGCAGACGGTGTCGCGCAGGCCGATCCCGAAGTGCGCCGGCGCGGTCGCCCGCCGGGCGAAGGTCACCCCGTCGACGTAGGACAGCGTGTGCCGGACCGCGTCCTCGGCCTCCCGGTGCACCGCCAGGTAACGGCCGATCTCACCGTACGGCGAGACGTCGCTGAGCGTGATGGCGCGCTGGACGTCGCACAGGAACGGTGCCGTCGCCAGCACCGCCGCGAGGTCGTCGACGAGGCCGGCCACCGCCAGGGCCAGGCCGCCGCCCTGGCTGTTGCCGACCACGGCGATCCGGTCCGCGTCGACCCCGGGCAGGGCGCGTACGGCGTCGACGGCCCGGACCGCGTCGGTGATCAGACGTCGGTAGTGGTAGTCGTGCGGGTCGAGGATTCCCGAGGTGGCCGGCCAGGGGCCGCCGGGTCTGCCGTGCGGATCGGCCGTGTCACCGGCGCCGTGCTGCCCCGCCTGGCCCCGGTTGTCCATCAGCAGGTGCGCGTACCCGGCGACCGGCCAGGTCAGCCGCTCGTGCGGCAGGCCGCGTCCGCGCCCGTAGCCGGCGTACTCCACCACGGCCGGCAGCGGTCCGGGTACGCCCGCGGGGCGGGTGTACCAGGCGCGCACCGGGTCACCGCCGAAGCCCGCGAACGTGACGTCCCAGGAGTCGAGCAGGCGCAGGTCGGTGGGCTCGGGGCGGACGTCCACCAGCACCGGACGGGCGGCCGCCTCGGCGAGGGTGTTCCGCCAGAACCTGTCGAAGTCCGCGGGCTCGGCGACGGTCGGCACGTATCGCGCAAGCTCGTCGAGGGCGGGGTCGGAGTACGGCACGGGTCCTCGCAGGGTCAGGGCTGCTGGGCGGGGGGTGCGGTGCTCTCCCGGACGACCAGCTCGGTCACCAGGTCGATCCGGCTGGTCGCCGGGCCATTGCCGGCGATCAGGTCGAGCAACATCTGGGTGGCGATGCCCGCCATGTCGCGCAGCGGCTGGTTGATGGTGGTCAGCGCCGGATAGGTCCAGGTGGCGACGGGCAGGTTGTCGTACCCGATCACGGAGAGGTCCTCGGGGACCCGCAGGCCGCACTGCCGGGCGGCCCGGAGCACCCCCATGGCCTGGGTGTCCGAGCCGGCGAATATCGCCGTCGGCCGGTCCGGCCGTCTCAGCAACTCGAGCCCGTGGGCGTGCCCGGCGCCGGCCGAGAAGCTGCCGTAGCGGACCAGCTCGCGGTCGACGGTCAACCCGATCTCCTCGTGCGCGTGCTGGAAGCCCGCGGCGCGGGCCCGGCTGCACAGCACGTCGGGCGGCCCGGAGATGACGGCGTTTCGTCGGTGACCCAGCTCCAGCAGGTGGCGAGCGGCGAGCAGGCCGCCGTTCCAGTTGTTCGACCCGACGGTGGGCACGGAGGCCGAGGTCGCGCTGTCGGTGTCGATCACGACGAACGGGACGCCCTGGCGGCGCAGCTGCTGTTGCTGCGTCTCGGCCAGGTGGCACAGGACGAGCAGCACGCCCAGCGGGCGTTGGCTGAGCAGCGTGTCGAGCCACCGTTGCGGTGGCCGGTGCGCGCCGTCGAGTTGGGACACCGCGAGGCCGATGCCGGCGATGCTGGTCACCGCCTCGGCGCCGCGCAGGACCTCCATCGCCCAGCCGGTGTCGAACTCGTGGAACACCAGATCGATCCGCCCCGCGCCGGACGACCGCCGCGCACGGCGCTGGTACCGGTGCCGGTCGAGACTCTCCTCGACCCGTGCCCTGGTGCCGGCGGCGACATCCTCGTGGCCGTTGAGGACCTTGGACACCGTTGCCACCGACACGCCGACGTCGTGGGCGATCGTCGCGATGGTGGTGGAGGCGGGTGGGTCGAGCGGGCGGTGCTCTGTCATCGCAGCCTCATGCAGCGTCGAAATTTTCGGAAGACCTTAACACGACCAGCCGGTCATGACGGTCGATGTGGCCGCAGGTCGGGCGCGGCCGCAGCGGTTCTGGGGCCCGGTCATGACTGAGCGCTATGGGCGGTGCCACTGGCCGTACGAAGGAGCCGCCTCGCAACCAATCGAGCCCCTTGACTACATCCCGGCGGTGGACTTAGGTTGCCGAAAAGGTTGCTTGGGTTTCCGGAAAGTTTCGGATCGCACACCGTCCGCCACGGACCGGTCCCACGAGGGTGCGGGAACGTGGCCGGAGCTAAGGGGTCTCGGCATGAGAAGTCAGCTGCCCGCCGACGGCGAACCGGCGTCGCGCGACGCCACACCCTGGCGGGACGCGCGGCTGTCACCGGCCGAGCGGGCCGAGGCGCTGCTCCCGCTGATGTCGGTGCAGGAGAAGATCGCCCAGCTCGTCGGCGTCTGGGTCGGCGCCGACGCCTCCGGCGAGGGCGTCGCTCCCCACCAGTCCGACATGGTCGCCGAGACGCCGGCCTGGGACGACGTCATCTCCCACGGGCTGGGCCAGCTCACCCGGCCGTTCGGCACCGCGCCTGTCGACCCGGTGCTCGGCGCCCGGTCGCTGGCGGCGTCCCAGGCACAGATCGTCGCCGCCAGCCGGTTCGGCATTCCCGCCCAGGTGCACGAGGAGTGCCTCACCGGGTTCGCGGCCTGGCAGGCCACCGTCTACCCGACCCCGCTGGGCTGGGGCGCGTCCTTCGACCCCGACCTGGTCCAGGAGATGGCCGGCCGGATCGGCAGGTCCATGCGCGCCGCGGGCGTGCATCAGGGGCTCGCGCCAGTCGTCGACGTCACCCGCGACTACCGCTGGGGCCGCACCGAGGAGACGATCGGGGAGGACCCGTACCTGGTGGGAACGACCGGCGCGGCGTACGTGCGGGGCCTGGAGAACGCCGGCGTGGTGGCCACCCTCAAGCACTTCGCCGGCTACTCGGCCTCCCGGGGTGGCCGCAACCTCGCCCCGGTGTCGATGGGACGCCGCGAACTGGCCGACGTCATCCTGCCGCCGTTCGAGATGGCCCTGCGCCTCGGCGGCGCGCGGTCGGTGATGAACTCCTACGCCGAGATCGACGGCATGCCGGCCGCCGCCGACGAGCAGCTGCTGACCGGGCTGCTGCGCGACGAGTGGGGTTTCACCGGCACCGTCGTGGCCGACTACTTCGCCGTACGGTTCCTGCAGACCCTGCACGGTGTCGCCGAGGGCGCGGCCGACGCCGCCCACCTGGCCCTGCGCGCCGGGATCGACGTCGAGCTGCCCACCGTGGACGCCTTCGGCGGCGCGCTGGTGGAGGCCGTCCGCGCCGGCGAGGTCGACGAGGCGCTGATCGACCGGGCGTTGCGTCGGGTGCTGATCCAGAAGATCGAGCTCGGCCTGCTCGACGAGGATTGGCGCGAGTTGCCCGAGGACGTCGCGGACCTGCGCCTCGACGACGAGGCCAGCCGGGACGTCGCCGTACGCCTGGCTCGCGAGTCCGTCGTCCTGCTGCGCAACGACGGTGTCCTGCCGTTGCCCATCGCGAGCCGGGTCGCCCTGGTGGGTCCGGTCGCCGACGATCCGATGGCCATGCTGGGCTGTTACTCCTTTCCCAACCACGTCGGCGTCAACCACAGCGACCACGGCATGGGCCTGGACATCGCGTCGCTGCGCGAGGAACTGGCCCGCCGCGTCCCCCTGCTCACCCACGAGCCGGGTTGCACCATCACCGGCGAGGACACCTCGGGCATCCCGGCCGCGGTCGCCGCGGCCAGCGCGGCCGACGTGTGTGTGCTCGCCGTCGGCGACCGGGCGGGAATGTTCGGCCGGGGCACCTCCGGTGAGGGCTGCGACGCCGCCGACCTGCGCCTGCCCGGGGTGCAGGCCGACCTCGTCCGGGCCGTCCTCGCCACCGGCACTCCCGTCGTGCTGGTGCTGATGACCGGCCGGCCGTACGCGCTCGGCCCGGAGTTCGACACCGCAGCGGCCGTGGTGCAGGCGTTCTTCCTCGGCCAACTCGGCGCTCAGGCGCTCGCCGAGGTGCTCATCGGCGCGGTGAACCCGTCCGGGCGGTTGCCGGTCAGCGTCCCGCGCGACGCCGGCGGCCTGCCGGGCACCTACCTGTCGCCGCCGCTCGGGCACCGCAGCAAGGTGTCCTCGATCGACACGACAGCGGCGTACCCGTTCGGCCACGGCCTGAGCTACACCAGCTTCGAGTGGTCCGACGCCACGGTCGTGTCGCCGGCGGACGGGACCGAGGGCGGGACGACCGCCTGGCCGGTCGACGGCGAGGTACGGGTGCGGATCACCGTCCGCAACACGGGTGACCGGGCCGGCACCGAGGTGGTGCAGCTCTATCTGCACGACCCGGTGGCGCAGACCACCCGCCCGGTGAACCGGCTCGTCGGCTTCGCCCGGGTGCCCCTGGAGCCCGGGGCGGAGGCGCACGTGACGTTCGGCGTACCTGCCGACATCGCGTCGTTCACCGGTCGGTCCGGCCGGCGCATCGTCGAGCCCGGCGCGGTGGAGCTGCGGTTCGGGCGGTCGAGCGGGGAGATGGCGGCGGCCGTGGCGCTGCTGCTGACCGGGCCCGAGCGCCAGGTCGGCCACCAGCGGGCACTACTCACGTCGGTGCGGGTCGAGCCCCTGGTGGCCGTACCGCACTCCGCATAGGAGGCGAGGATGACATCCGGAACGTTACGGCCACCGCCACCGGCGCCACCCGGCGCTCCGGCGGAGGCCGCCGTCGGGGCGCCCCGCGCGCCGCGCCGTCGCCGCACCTGGCGGCAGGCGCTGCGCCGGGACTGGCAGCTCTACTCGCTCGCCATCGGGCCTCTGCTGTTCTTCCTCGTCTTCCGGTACCTCCCGATGATCGGCAACATCATCGCGTTCCGCCGGTTCAAGCCCGGCGGCAGCATCTTCGGTGAGTACTGGGTGGGGCTGCGGTACTTCCGGATGTTCCTCGCCGACCCGACGTTCTGGGACGTCTTCACCAACACGCTGGTGCTCGGGACGCTGACCCTGCTGTTCTGCTTCCCGCTGCCGATCGTCCTGGCGCTGCTGCTCAACGAGGTGCGCGCCCGTCGCCTGCGGCGGTTCGTCCAGTCCGTGTCCTACCTGCCGCACTTCCTGTCGATCGTGATCGTGGCGGCCATGGTCATGCAGTTGACCTCGGTCGACGGCACCATCAACCAGATCGTGCAGGCCACCGGCGGCGACGCGGTGCCGTTCCTGCAACGGGCCGAGTGGTTCCGGACCATCTACGTGTCGTCCGAGGTCTGGCAGACGGTCGGCTGGGGCACCATTCTCTACCTCGCCGCGCTCACCACGGTCGACGACGACCTGTACGAGGCGGCCCGGATCGACGGCGCCAACCGGTGGCGGCAGACCTGGCACGTGACGCTGCCGGGCATCCGCCCGACAATGGTGACGTTGCTGATCCTCAACATCGGCAGCTTCATGGCCGTCGGGTTCGAGAAGATCCTGCTGCTCTACAACCCGCTGACCTATCCGACCGCCGACGTTCTCTCCACGTACCTGTTCCGGATGGGCTTCGGGTCCAGCAACTTCAGCTACGCCGCCGCCATCGGGCTGTTCGAGGCGGTCATCGGGCTCACGCTGGTCCTGACGGCGAACCTGATCGCCCGCCGCACCGTGGGGACGAGCCTGTGGTGACCGTCGACGCGGCCGACACGGCCAGCGGCAGCGACCTGCCCGCGCGTGCGCGGCCGCGCGGAATCCGCCCGACCCGGGGCTACCGCGTGTTCCAGGCGTGCAACGCGGTAGTGCTCACCATCGTCGTGGTGGTGACGCTGTTCCCGTTCGTCAACGTCGTGGCCCGCTCGCTCAGCGACGAGCAGTACATCATCGCCGGCAAGGTCAACCTCGTGCCGCGCGGCTTCAACCTGGACACCTACCGGCTGGTGCTGAACGACTCGCTGTTCTGGACGAACTACCGCAACACCGTCTTCTACACGGTCGTCGCCACTGTCATCTCGATCGTGCTGACCACCTGTTACGCCTACGTGCTGTCCAAGAAGCACCTGCGCGGCCGTACGGCTCTGATCGGTATCGCGGTGTTCACCATGTTCTTCACCGGCGGCCTGATCCCCAACTACGTGCTGGTCACCAGCCTGGGCATGAAGAACACCGTCTGGGCCATCGCGGTGCCCAACGCGATAAACGTGTTCAACCTGCTGGTGATGAAGGCGTTCTTCGAGAGTCTGCCCACGGACCTGGAGGAGGCCGCGGCCGTCGACGGGCTCAACACGTACGGCATCCTGCTGCGCATCGTGCTGCCGTTGTCGAAGGCGATCGTCGCCACGATGGTGCTGTTCTACGCCGTTGCCTTCTGGAACTCCTGGTTCGCCGCCTTCCTCTACATGGACCAGCAGGAGCTGTGGCCGGTGACCGTCTATCTGCGCAACCTGATCGCGGGGGCCACCGGCGCGGAGAACGTCGGCGTCATCGCCGAGGCCGACGAGGTGCAGGCCGACGCGACGCTCAAGGCCGTGACGATCGTGCTCACGACCCTGCCGATCCTCGCTGTCTACCCCTTCGTCCAGCGGTACTTCGTCCGCGGCGTGATGCTCGGCGCCGTCAAGGGCTGACCGGCACGTCCACCATTTCCCTTCACCGAACCCGAAAGGACCGCCATGCTCCACCGATCGTGGCGCCGCGCCGCGACAGCGGCAGTAGCCGCGCTGCTCGCGGCCAGCAGTATCGCCGCCTGTAGCGAGGACTCGTCCGACGCCAAGGACCTGTCGGAGAACCGGGCCGGTGCGATGGCCGACTACGGCATCGGCAAGCAGTTCAAGGCGAGCGAGCCGGTTTCCTTCTCCATCCTCTACAACAACCATCCGAACTACCCGCTGCGCGAGGACTGGCTCTTCTGGAACGAGCTGAAGTCGCGGGCCAACGTCACGCTCTCGCCGGTCGCCGTGCCGCTGAGCGACTACGAACAGAAGCGCAGCCTGCTGATCGGCGCCGGCGACGCTCCGATGATCATCCCGAAGACGTACCCCGGCCAGGAGGACGCCTACGTCTCCTCCGGGGCGGTCCTGCCGGTCAGCGACTACCTGGACCTCATGCCGAACCTCCAGGACAAGATCTCGCGGTGGAACCTCAAGCCCGAGATCGACACGCGGCGTCAGGAGGACGGCAAGTTCTACCTGCTGCCCGGCCTGCACGAGAAGCCGTGGCAGGACTACTCGCTGGCGATCCGCACCGACATCCTCGACGAGCTGAAGCTGAGCCCGCCGAAGACCTGGGACGAGCTGTACACGGTGCTCAAGGCCATGAAGGCCAAGTACCCGAACGTGTATCCGTTCTCCGACCGGTGGAGCAAGCCCAACCCGGCCGGCAACCTGCTCAACATCCTGGCCGTGTCGTACGGACTGCAGGGGGCGGGCTGGAACTTCCAGCACACCTCCTGGGACGCGAACGCCAAGAAGTTCGTCTACACCGGCGCAACGGAGCAGTACAAGCAGATGCTCCAGTACCTCAACAAGCTGGTGTCGGAGAAGCTGCTCGACCCGGAGAGCTTCACCCAGACCGACGAACAGGCCCGGCAGAAGCTCGCCAACAGCAAGTCCTTCGTGATCAGCGCCAACGCGCAGGCGGTCGTGAACGACTACCGGCCCGACCTCGCCAAGACCAACCCCAAGGCGAAGATCGCCAAGATCCCGCTGCCGATCGGTCCGGCGGGTGAGGTCAACCCCGCCAGCCGGTTGGAGAACGGCGTGATGATCTCCTCGAAGGCCCGCGAGAGCAAGAACTTCGTGGCGATGATGCAGTTCATCGACTGGCTCTGGTATTCCGACGCCGGTCAGGAGTTCGCCAAGTGGGGCGTCGAGGGAACGACGTTCGTCCGGGACGCCGCCGGCCAGCCCAAGCTCGCGCCCGACGTCAACGTCATCGGCCTGAACCCGAAGGCGCCCAAGCATCTGCAGAAGGACTTCGGCTTCTACAACGGCGTGTTCGCCTACGGTGGCAAGCCGGAGCTGGTGCAGGGCTTCTTCTCCCCGGAGGAGCAGGAGTTCCAGAAGGTGCTGAACGCCCGTCCGCCGGTCGCGGTGCCCCCGCCGCACCCCCTCAGCGACGAGGAGCGCGAGCAGGCGTCACTGTGGGAGACACCGCTGAAGGACGCCGTCTACCAGGCGACCCTGCAGTTCGCGCTCGGCCAGCGCGACCTCTCCCAGTGGGACGCCTATCTGGCCGAGTTGAAGGGCAAGAACATGGACGCCTACCTGACCATGGTCAACAAGGCGTACGACAGGTACCAGAAGGACCACGGCTGACCGTCGGCCGGTCCGGTCGTGCCCGTCACGACCGGACCGGCCGCGCACCGTCAGCCGCGCACCGCACCGGCCGCGCACCGCACCGAAGAGGACGAGATGACGCGCATGACCGTGTCGGCGGATCCGCAGGGCCGCCTGTCCGATGCCTGGCGCTTCGCCGTCGGCACCGGCCGTTTCGAGTTGGCCCTGCGCCGCGACTACCAGGACTCGCTGGCGCTCATCCAACGCGACATCGGGTTTCGGCACATTCGCGGGCACGGGCTGCTCAGCGACGGTGTCGGTGTGCACCGCCCGTACGAGTACGCCGGCGAGCGCCGGGTGCACCACTCGTTCACCTACGTCGACCAGGTCGTCGACGCGTACCTCGATCTGGGCATCCGCCCCTTCGTGGAGCTGGGGTTCATGCCCAGCGGCCTCGCGTCGGGCGACCAGACGGTGTTCTGGTGGCGGGGCAACGTCACGCCACCGGAGTCCCACAAGGAGTGGGGCGACCTGGTCCGCGCCACGGTCGCCCACCTGGTCGACAGGTACGGGATCGACGAGGTCCGTGGCTGGCCGATCGAGGTGTGGAACGAGCCGAACCTCGCCGACTTCTGGGCGGGCGCCGACCGCGACGCGTACCACCACCTGTACGAGGTGAGCGCGCACGCCGTCAAGGAGGTGGACGCGTCGTTGCAGGTCGGCGGCCCGGCGATCTCGCCCGGGGCGGACGGGTGGCTGGCGCCGTTCGCCGAGTTCGTCACCGAGCGGCAGGTGCCCGTCGACTTCGTCAGCCGGCACGCGTACACCTCCGGCCCGGCGCGGCACGTGCCGTTCGGCACCCACCAGTCCCTCGCCCCGGCCACGGATCTGCTCACCCAGTTCGCCGCGCCGCGCCGGCACCTGGCCGGCACCGCGCTGGCGGACCTGCCGGTGCACATCACCGAGTTCAACTCCTCCTACCGGCCGGACAACCCGATCCACGACACGGCGTTCCACGCCGCCTACCTCGCACCCGTGCTGGCCGCCGGCGGCGACCTCGTGGACTCCTTCGCGTACTGGACCTTCAGCGACATGTTCGAGGAGGCGGGGATCCCGACCGCGCTGTTCCACGGCGGGTTCGGCCTGCTCACCCACCGCCAGATCAAGAAACCCACCTACCACCTGTACGCCTTCATGGCCCGCCTCGGCCCCGAGGTGCTGGCGCGCGGCGACGACCACCTGGTCACCCGCCATCCCGACGGACGGGTGGCCGTGCTGGCGTGGGCGCCGGTGGACGTCACCGGACGGTCACCGGCACCCGACCGACACCCCCTGGCGCTGTCGATTCCGCTCGGCTCGCCCGCGACGACCTCGGCGTTCCTGCTCCGCTCGTCGGTCAGCGAGGAGGCCGGCAACGCCTGGGCGGCGTGGGCCGAGATGGGCCGCCCCCGCTCGCCGGGCGTCCGGCAGCTCGACGCGCTGCGGGAGGCGGCGGAACCGTCGCGGACGCACCGTGCCCTGCCGGTCGCCGCCGGCCGGGTCGAGGTGGACCTCACCCTCAGCCGGCACGAGGTCACCCTCCTCGAACTGACCCCGGTCGTGGACGAGACCCCGCCGTGGTGGGACGCCGACGGCCTGCTGGGCGCCGAGCCGGGGGACGACCGATGAGCACCGCGCACGCCTGGCGGCAGTTCGGCGACGGGCCGCTGTCCCGGTTCGCGTCCCGCGTCTACACGCTGCTCGTGGTCGAGGTGCTGCTCCTGGTCACCACACTGCCCGGCCTGCTCCCGCTGCTGCTGCTCGGCCGCGACCCCAGCAACCTGCCGCTTGTCGCGCTCCTGCTGCTGCCGGTCGGTCCGGCGGTCTGCGCGGCCCTGTACGCCCTGCGCCACCAGCGGCCCGACCTGACGGACCTGCGGCCCGCCGCCCTGTTCTGGCGGGGCTACCGGAGCAACGCCACGGGCGCGCTGCGGGTCTGGGCGCCGACGTTGCTGTGGCTAACCGTGCTCGCGCTGAACCTCGCCTATCGAGATGCGGTAGGCCTCGGGAGGTGGTGGGTGGTGCCGCTGGTCCTGATCGCGGTCGGGGTGACCCTCTGCGCCGCCAACGCGCTGGTGATCACCTCGCTGTTCGAGTTCCGCACCCGCGACGTCCTGCGCCTGGCCGTGCACTTTCTCGTCCGTACGCCCGGGGTCACCGTCGGCAACGCCCTGCTGCTCGCCGCGGCGGCCGGGGTCACCGCGGTCTTCTCCGAGGCCGTCCTGGTGCTGCTCGCCTCGGTCGTGGTGCTGGCGGTCCTGCGCGTCGGCGACCCGATGATCCACCTGATCCGGAAGGAGTTCACCGCATGAGCCTGCCCGCGACCGCCGAGGTGCGCTTCGGCCGGGAGGACGCGTGAACGCGCACGAGTCGATGCACCTGGAGGAGCCGGTGTTCGTGGCGGAGCCGGGCGACATCGAGGACCCGCGCGTACACCCCGCCTGGCTCCCACCGGAGGCGTTCCGCGCGCTCGGCGCGCGCCGCGTCCTCGTGCACGGCGACGGGCTGCTCGTCGACACCGTCCTCGACGAGGTGACCCGTGCCTGCGCGCGCTACGGCGGGCGGGTCTGGCATTCGCCCTCCTGGGACGTCGACGTCGACCTGGTGCTCACCCTGCGCGACGCCGACGAGCTGCCCAGCGCCGCGGTCGAGGCGGCGCGGTCGGCGGGGGAGGCGGCGCTCGTCGACCTGGGCGACGGTGCGACGCTCGGCGACGAGGGGTTCCTGCTGGCCCGCGCCGGCGAGACGACAGTGGTGCTCGCCGACGCGCCCGCCGGCCTGCTGTACGGGCTCTTCCACGTCGTACGGCTCTGCGCGGCGGCCTTCGACCCGGCCCGCCCACCCGAGCTGCACCGGCCCGCGCTGCGCCGCCGGATGTTGAACCACTGGGACAACGTGGCCGTGCACCCGGTGATGGGTCAGGTCGAACGGGGGTACGCGGGCGGCTCGATCTTCTGGGCCGATGGCCGTCCGCGCGGGGACCTGGCCCGGATCCGGGAGTACGGGCGGCTGCTGGCCGCCAGCGGGATCAACGCGATCTCGGTGAACAACGTCAACGTGGGTCACGCCGAGGCGCTGCTGCTCACCGACCGGCTCGGCGACGTGGCGCGGATCGCGGACGTGCTGCGCCCGTACGGCATCCGGGTACACCTGTCGGTCACCTTCGCCGCGCCTGTGGTCCTCGGTGGACTGTCGAGCGCCGATCCGTTCGACGAGGAGGTACGCGCCTGGTGGGCGGCCACCACCCGGCGGGTGTACGAGCGCATCGACGACTTCGGCGGCTACGTGGTGAAGGCCGACTCGGAGGGGCAACCCGGCCCGTTCACCTACGGGCGCGACCACGCCGACGGGGCGAACCTGCTCGCCGAGGCCCTCGCCCCGTACGGGGGAGTGGTGCACTGGCGGGCGTTCGTCTACAACCACCACCAGGACTGGCGGGACCGCTCCACCGACCGGGCGCGGGCGGCGTACGACCATTTCGCCCCGCTCGACGGGCGGTTCCGCACCAACGTGGTCCTGCAGGTGAAGTTCGGCCCGGTGGACTTCCAGACGCGTGAGCCGGTCTCGCCGGTGCTCGCCGCCATGCCGGCCACCCGGATCGCTGTCGAGTTGCAGGTCACCCAGGAGTACACGGGTCAGCAGCGGCACGTCTGCCACCTCGGGCCCTGCTGGAGCGACGTGCTGCGCTTCGAGCCCTGGGGCCCGGGCGGGCGGACGATCGCCGACCTGGTCACCGGGGAGGCCGGCAAGGGCGGTGGCCTGGTCGCCGTCGCCAACACCGGCGACGACCCCTTCTGGACGGGGCACCCGCTGGCCCAGGCCAACCTGTACACGGTCGGCCGGCTCGCCTGGGATCCGCTGCTCGACCCGACGGCGGTCCTCGACGAGTGGATGACGTTGACGTTCCCGCCGTCGGCGACGGCCGAGCCGGAGCTGGTACGACGGACACTGCACGAGATCATGGACGACTCGTGGCGGACGTACGAGCGGTACACCGCCCCGTTGGGCGTCGGCTTCATGGTCCACCCCGGCGACCACTACGGCCCCGACGTCGACGGGTACGAGTACTCGCGGTGGGGCACCTACCACTTCGCCGACCGGGACGGCGTCGGCGTGGACCGCAGTCGCGCCTCGGGCACCGGCTTCGCCGGCCAGTACCCGCCCCACTGGGCGCAGGTGTACGAGTCGCCCCGCACCTGCCCGGACGAGCTGCTGCTCTTCTTTCACCACGTCCCGTACACGCACGTCCTGCACAGCGGCTCCACGGTCATCCAGCACATCTACGACACCCACTTCGCGGGCGTCGAGGAGGTGGCGGTGATGCGGCGGCGGTGGCAGACCCTGAACGGGATGATCGATCCGGCCGTGTACGAACGGGTGGCCGAGCGCCTCGACGAGCAGCTGCGCTGCGCCACCGAGTGGCGGGATCAGATCAACACGTACTTCTTCCGCAAGTCCGGGGTGCCCGACGAGCGGGGGCGGCGCATCCACTGACCCGGCCGGCCCGGCCGGGCCGGCCGGAGCATCGGCGCCGGCGCGCTCACCAGGGGTGCACGGTCCCGTCCTCCAGCCGGTTCACCGGCAGGTACGCGGGCGCGTACGGGTAGCGGGCCGCCGCCTCCTCGTCGATGTCGACGCCGAGGCCGGGGGTCTCGGCGGGGTGCAGGTAGCCGTCGGCGTAGTGGTAGCCGTGCGGGAACACCTCGTCGGTCTGCGCGGTGTGCCGCATGTACTCCTGCAGGCCGAAGTTGGGGATCGAGATGTCGAGCTGGAGCGCGGCGGCCATACACACGGGCGACAGGTCGGTGGCGCCGTGTGAGCCGCTGCGGACGTGGTGCAGCGCGGCGAGGTCGAAGATGCGACGCAGGTGGGTGATGCCGCCGGCGTGCACCACCGTGGCCCGGATGTAGTCGATGAGCTGTTCCCGGATGAGCTGCGCCGCGTCGAAGACGCTGTTGAAGACCTCGCCCACGGCGATCGGGGTGGTGGTGTGCTGCCGGATCAGCCGGAAGCCCTCCTGCAGGTCGGCGGGGACCGGATCCTCCATCCAGGTCAGCGCGTAGGGCTCCAGGCTCTGGCCGAGCCGGGCCGCCTCGATGGGCGTGAGCCGGTGGTGCACGTCGTGCAGCAGCCGCAGGGTGGGGCCGAACTCGTCGCGGACCCGGGCGAACACGGTGGGCACGTGGGCCAGGTAGCGCGGCGTCGACCAGGTGGCCTCGCTGGGCAGCGCCGCGTCGGCCGGCTCGTAGAAGAGCTTGTCGGCGCTGACCCCGTACGTCTTGGGCAGGCCCGGCACGCCGCACTGCACCCGGACCGCCCGGTAGCCGAGGTCGACGTAGCGGGCGACCTCGACCAGGACCTCCTCGACGGTTTCGCCGTTGGCGTGGCCGTACACCGTGACGCCCTCGCGGGACCGGCCGCCGAGCAGCTGGTAGACCGGCAGGCCCGCCACCTTGCCCTTGATGTCCCACAGCGCGGTGTCCACCGCGGCGATCGCGCTCATCGTGACCGGCCCGCGCCGCCAGTACGCGCCCTGGTACAGGTACTGCCAGGTGTCCTCGATCCGGGCCGGGTCCCGGCCGATCAGCAGCGGCGCCACGTGGTCGCGCAGGTACGACGCGACGGCCAGCTCCCGGCCGTTGAGGGTGGCGTCCCCGACGCCTGTGACGCCCTCGTCAGTGACGATCTTGAGGGTGACGAAGTTGCGGCCCGGACAGGTCACGATGACCCGGGCGTCGACGATCTTCACTCGATCTCCTTCGTGCCCGCGGGAGTCGCGTGAGGACGCTCGCAGGGGGTGCGTGCGAGGGCGGTCTGCCTATCGGGAACGTGCCGATAATATCCCGCCGGCTGCCGGTGGTGAATGGTGTTGCTGAGCGGGGAGTGCGTGCAGGTGACGGCCCAATCCCTTGCACCGAAAGGTTTCCGGGAACCTTGACAATCGAGTGCGCTCGATCGAAGCTGACATCGGTCACGCGAGCCGCGGTCACGGTCGGGCGAAGGGCAGTCCTCGACTCACCCCCCTTCCATGCGCCATTCTCCCGAGGAATCGCGAACCATGACACTGAAGACAAGGCTGCTCGGCGTCCTCGCGGCGGTCGCGACAGTCGCCGCCGCGGCGCTGACGTTCGCCAGCCCCGCGTCGGCCGCGACGCTCACCCAGGTGACCGGCTTCGGCAACAACCCCACAAACCTCCAGATGCACCTGTACGTCCCGGACCGGGTCGCATCCCGGCCAGGAATCCTGCTCGCCCTGCACTACTGCACCGGGACGGGCCCCGCCTTCTACTCCGGCACGCAGTACGCGTCGCTCGCCGACCGGTACGGATTCATCGTCATCTACCCGTCCGCGACCCGCAGCAGCAAGTGCTGGGACGTGGCCTCGCCGCAGGCGCTGCGCCGAGGTGGCGGCAGCGACCCTGTCGGGCTCATCTCGATGATCGACTACGTGAAGCAGCGGTACTCCGCCGACCCGGACCGCGTCTTCGCCACCGGCACCTCGTCGGGCGCGATGATGACCAACGTCATGCTCGGCGACTACCCGGACGTGTTCGCGGCGGGCGCGTCCTTCGCCGGGGTGCCGTTCGCCTGCTTCGCCACCGGGGGCACCTCGGAGTGGAACAGCGAGTGCGCGAACGGGCAGTCCATCAAGACCGCCCAGCAGTGGGGTGACCTGGTCCGCGGGGCGTACCCCGGCTACACGGGCCGGCGACCGCGGATGCAGATCTGGCATGGCACCAGCGACGAGACGCTGCGCTACCCGAACTTCGGCGAGCAGATCAAGCAGTGGACGAACGTGCACGGTCTGAGCCAGACCCCGACGTACACCGACTCCCCGCAGTCCGGATACACCCGCACCCGGTACGGCAGCAGCGGCCCGATGGCACCGGTCGAGGCGATCAGCATGCAGGGCGTCACACACAACATCCCTGTCGACGCGGCCCAGGTGATCCGCTTCTTCGGGCTGGACGGCACGACGCCCCCGACGACGCCGCCGCCCACGACGCCGCCCCCGACGACGCCGCCCCCGACCACGCCGCCCCCGACCACGCCGCCCCCGACCACGCCTCCGCCGACGACGCCGCCGCCGACCACGCCTCCGCCGACCACGCCTCCGCCCACCGCGGGTGCCTGCCGGGTCGGATACACGGTCAACGCCTGGAACTCGGGCCTCACCGCGAGCGTGACCATCACCAACACCGGCACCGCCGCCGTCAACGGGTGGGCGCTGACCTTCACGCTGCCCAGCGGCCAGGCCATCACCAACGGCTGGAACGCCACCTACTCCCCGACGAGCGGAGCGGTCACCGCCCGCAACGTCTCCTACAACGGCACCCTCGCGCCGAACGCGTCGGTCGAGATCGGGTTCCAGGCCACCCACACCGGCGGCACCGGCAAACCGTCGTCGTTCGCGCTCAACGGGGCCACCTGCGCCGTCTCCTGACCACCCACCACCATCGACAAACGGAGTCGCACGATGAGCAGAACGAAATGGAAGGCGGCATCGAGAGCCGCGATCGCGCTGACCGGCGCGGGCGCTCTCGCCGCCGGCATGGCAATGGTCCTGGTGACGCCCGCGTCCGCCGGGACCACCCTGGGCGCGTCCGCGGCGGAGAAGGGCCGCTACTTCGGTACGGCGGTGGCCGCGAACAAGCTCTCGGACAGCACGTACACCACGATCTTGAACCGCGAGTTCACCATGGTGACGGCCGAGAACGAGATGAAGATCGACGCGACGGAGCCGCAGCAGGGCCAGTTCCGCTACTCCCAGGCGGACCCGATCGTCAACCACGCGCGCAGCCACGGCATGCAGGTACGCGGTCACACCCTGGCCTGGCACGGCCAGCAGCCGGGGTGGATGCAGGGCATGGAGGGCACCGCGCTGCGTAACGCGATGCTCAACCACGTGACGCAGGTGGTGACCCACTACCGGGGACAGATCTATTCCTGGGACGTGGTGAACGAGGCGTTCGCCGACGGCAACTCCGGAGGACGCCGCGACTCGAACCTGCAGCGCACCGGCAACGACTGGATCGAGGCCGCGTTCCGCGCTGCCCGCGCCGCCGACCCGGGCGCGAAGCTCTGTTACAACGACTACAACATCGACAACTGGACCTGGGCCAAGACCCAGGGCGTCTACAACATGGTGCGGGACTTCAAGTCCCGTGGTGTGCCGATCGACTGCGTGGGCTTCCAGTCGCACTTCAACAGCGACTCGCCGTACGTCAGCAACTACCGCACCACGCTGTCGAGTTTCGCGGCGCTGGGCGTGGACGTGCAGATCACCGAGCTGGACATCCAGGGCGCTCCCGCGAACACCTACCGCAGCGTGACGGAGGACTGCCTCGCGGTGGCCCGCTGCAACGGGATCACGGTGTGGGGCATCCGCGACAGCGACTCGTGGCGGTCCTCGCAGACCCCGCTGCTGTTCAACAACGACGGCTCGAAGAAGGCCGCGTACGACGCGGTCCTCGCGGCGCTGAACAACGGCACCCCGCCACCCACCACGCCCCCGCCCACGACCCCTCCACCCACCACTCCGCCGCCCACGACCCCGCCGCCCACCACTCCTCCGCCCACGACCCCGCCTCCGGGGCAGGGCGGCTGCACCGCGACGGTGACGGTGAACCAGTGGACCGGTGGCTTCGTGGCGAACGTACGGGTGACGGCCGGCTCGTCGGCGCTCAACGGTTGGACCGTGACGATCGCGTTGCCGTCCGGCGCGACGGTCACCAACGCCTGGAGCGCCACCAACAGCGGTAGCACCGGCACGACGACCTGGAGAAACGTGTCGTACAACGGTCAGGTCGGCGCGGGACAGTCCACCGAGTTCGGGTTCCAGGGCAACGGCACCGCCGGCAGCCTCAGCCCGACCTGCGCGGCGGGCTGACGGAGCCCCGGCCGGTGCGGAGGTCGGCCCGGACCCTCCGCACCGGCCGGCACGTCCCGGTCGAGTCCGCTATCTCCGGGCGGCGACGGGAGCGAGTCGGCCTTGGCGTGCACGAGCCGGCGGGTCGTGTCCGACTCGTCCGAGTCGATGGCGATCAGGTCCCAGTCCTGGCCGAGCAGCACGGCCCGCCCGCCCGGTGCGAGGACCCGGCGGGCCTCGTCGACGGCTCGCGCCGGGTCGTCGAGCAGGTGGCCTCGATCCTGCGCGCGACGCAGGCCGGCCTGGCACCGCCGGACATCCGCGCGTTCCTCGCCGCACACGACCCGGCCGCCCGCAAGGACGTGCTGCACCGCAACCACAGCGCGCTGCACACCAGGATGGCGGCGCTGCGGTCGGCGCTCGATCTGCTGGAGGCCGGGTTGAACTGCACGCACGAGGACATCGCGACCTGCCCGAACTACCGCGCCCACCTCACGGAGCTGGTGGACGTCGGCGTCCCGGGTTAACCGTCGATGCGGGTGATGTTGCGGATCTTGTTGGACGCGTCCAACGCGGCCACCTTGTACGCCTCGGCCAGGGTCGGATAGTTGAACACGGCGTCGACCAGGTAGTCGATCGTGCCGCCGCAGCCGATGACCGCCTGACCGATGTGGACGATCTCGGTCGCCGCGGTGCCGAACACGTGCACCCCGAGCAGCCGGCCGTCCTCGGGGGAGACGAGCAGCTTCAGCATCCCGTACGAGTCGCCCACGATCTGCCCGCGCGCCAGCTCGCGGTAGCGCGCGACGCCCACCTCGAAGGGCGTCGACGCGTCGGTCAACTCGGCCTCGGTCTGGCCGACGAAACTGATCTCCGGGATGGTGTAGATGCCGATCGGCTGCAGGCCGTGCATCTCCCGGATCGGCTCGCCGCAGGCGTGCTGCGCGGCCAGCCGGCCCTGCTCCATCGAGGTGGACGCCAACGCCGGGAAGCCGATCACGTCGCCGACGGCGTAGATGTTGTCGACCGGGGTGCGGTAGTTGGCGTCGACAGCGATCCGGCCGCGCCGGTCGGCCTGCAACCCGGCCGCCTCCAACGCCAGGTCGTCGGTCTGGCCCTGCCGGCCGGCCGAGTACATGACGGTGTCCGCGACGATCTTCTTGCCGCTCTTGAGAATGCACAGCGCCGCCGTCTGGTGCTTCTCCACCGCGGCGACCTCCTCGCCGAAGCGGAACGCCACCGACAGGTCGCGCAGGTGGTACTTCAGCGACTCGACGATCTCCTCGTCGCAGAATTCCAGCATCCGCTCGCGGCGCTCCACGACTGTCACCTTGGTGCCGAGGGCGGCGAACATCGACGCGTACTCCATGCCGATCACACCGGCGCCGACCACGACCATGCTGCGGGGGACAGCCTGCAGGTTGATGACGCCGTCGGAGTCCACGATGGTCCGGTCGTCGAAGTCGACGCTGTCCGGGCGGGCCGGGCGGGTGCCGGCCGCGATGATGGCCTTGTCGAACGTCACCTTCGACTCGCGCCCGGAGCCGGCGTCGACCCAGATGGAGTGCGCGTCCGCGAAGCGTCCGGTCCCGGTGATCATCGCGACCCGGTTGCGGGCGAGCTGGTTGCGGATGACGTCGGTCTGTCGGGTGATCACATGCTGGGTGCGGGCGGCCAGGTCGCTGACCGTGATCTCCTCCTTGACCCGGTAGCTGCTGCCGTACAGGTCGCGCTGGCTCAGGCCGGTCAGATAGAGCACGGCCTCGCGCAGCGTCTTGGACGGGACGGTGCCGGTGTTGATGCACACCCCGCCGATCATGTCGCGGCGGTCCACGATGCCGACCCGCCTGCCGAGCTTGGCGGCGGCGATCGCGGCCTTCTGACCGCTGGGTCCGGAGCCCAGCACCAACAGGTCGTAGTCATACACGATCGCTAGCGTCGCAAGATGTCGCCGTCGACGCCAGAGTCCGGACGCGAGCGTTACTTGTCTGCCACCACGCGGACACCGCCGTTCGCCGCAGGCCGGCCAGCTCTTGTGAAACAGGCCTAGCCGACGAGGCGGCGTTCCCAGGCCCAGGCGGCGATCTCGACACGGTTGCGGGCCGGGAGCTTGGTCTGCACGCTGGCGAGGTGGGTCTTGACGGTGCCGACGGCGATGAAGAGCCGACCGGCGATCTCCGCGTTGGTCAGGCCCCGGGCGACGAGCTTCACGACGTCGAGTTCGCGCGGGGACAGGCCGGCGTCGTCGCGCGGCGCGGTGGGCGGGCTGAGGTGCTCCAGCAGTCGTACGGTGATGGACGGGCTGATCAGCGCGTCGCCCGAGACGGCAGCGCGGACCGCCTCGACGAGCAGCGCCGGGCCGGAGTCCTTCAGGAGAAACCCGCAGGCGCCGTTGGACAGCGCGGTGTGCACGTACTCGTCGAGGTCGAAGGTCGTCACCACGACCACCCGCACCGGGTCGGCGACGCCCGGCCCGGCGAGCAGCCGCAACGCCTCCAGGCCGTCCAGGCGGGGCATCCGGATGTCCAGCAGCACCACGTCCGGGCGTAGCCGCCGGACCATCTCGACGGCGGCGACCCCGTCGGCGGCCTCACCGACCACCGCCATGTCCGGCTGCGCTGAAATGATCATGCCGAAGCCGGTGCGGACCATCGCCTGGTCATCCGCGATCAGCACCCGGATCATCGGGTCACCGCCGACCGCAGCGGGAACGCGGCGTCGAGCACCCAGCCGCCGGAGATCCCCGGCCCGGCGGTGATCGTGCCGCCGAGGGCGCGTACCCGCTCGGTGAGGCCCAGCAGGCCGAAGCCGTGCCCCCGGGCGGGAGCGGTACGCGGGGTCGCGCCGTCGTCGGCGACCCGGACCAGGAGCCAGTCCGGCGTACGACGCACGGACACGGCCACCGACCGGGCGTCCGGGGCGTGCTGGCGGGCGTTGGTGAGCCCCTCCATCACCACCCGGTACGCCGAGGTCGACACCTCCACCGGCAGCTCGTCGAGCGGGCCGTCGACGTACAGCCGGGCCGGCGCGTTGGTGGTGTCGTTGTGGCCCTCCACCAGGGGTGCGAGATCGGCCACGCCGGCCAGCGGGGCCAGCGGCGCGTCCGGCGGGGCGTCCGGATTGCGCAGGACGCCGACCATCCGTCGCATGGAGGCCATCGTCTCGGCGCCGGCCCGCTCGATCTGCTCCAGGGCGACGATCACCCGTTGCGGGTCCTGCTCGGCGACGAACCGGGCACCCTGCGCCTGGACCACGATGCCGGTCACGTGGTGGGCGATGAAGTCGTGCAGGTCGCGGGCGAACTCGGCGCGCTGCTCGGCCCGTACCAGCGCGATGGCCCGCTCCCGCCCGGCGGCGACGACGCGCAGGTAGATCCCGACGGCGGCGGCGCCAACCGCGGCGAGCGCCTGGAGCAGCCCGAAGATCACGTAGACGTAGTCGGCGCCGGCGCGCAGCGGCAGCGCGGCGGCGGCGAGCGCGACGAGCACCGCCGCCCACGGCGCGAGCCGCGCGGCGGCCCACCGGGTCACCACGAACACCACAGCGATCATCCCGGCGGACTCGGCCAGCCCCCAGCTGCCGCCCAGCAGATAACTGCCGCTCGCGCTGAGCACCAGGAAGCCGAAGGTGACAGCGAGTGAGACGGTGCCGAGCGCGAGCGCCGCGAGCGGCAGGGTTCGGGACCCCTGCCGGTGCACGGGCAGCCAGACCACGGCGGTCAGCAACGCCAACCCCACCTGCAGGAGGGCGCGCAGGGCGTCGGCAGCGCTCGCCCCGCTGTAGAGGCCGTACCGCAGGTCGAAGGCACCGAGCAGGGCCAGCGCCGCCAGACCGGCGAGCTGACCCAGGCGTACCCACCATGTCGAGAATCCCGGCGCGTTCATCGTGACCCAGCGTAGCCAGACGACCGGCGCGGGCAGATCGGCCGAAAGACAGACCCGGCGCGGGCGTTCCCCGACCGCGGGCCGATGCGGCTCCCACCCGGCGCGGGCGAGGCTTCCCCTGTCACATCGCAGCCCCTGGAGGAACCCATGACAACCCACGCCCCGCCGCCGACCGGGCAGGCCGCCGTCGCCGCGGTCGACCTGGTCAAGGTGTACGGCAGCGGCGACACCGCGGTCCGCGCCCTGGACGGCGTCTCGGTCGGCTTCGGCCGGGCCGAGTTCACCGCGATCATGGGCTCGTCCGGGTCGGGCAAGTCGACGCTGATGCACTGCCTCGCCGGCCTGGACACGGCCACGTCCGGCCGGGTCCTGCTCGGCGGCACGGAGTTGACCGGTCAGTCCGACCGCACGCTGACCCGCGCGCGCCGCGACCGGATCGGCTTCGTCTTCCAGTCGTTCAACCTGCTGCCGCAGCTGACCGCCGCGCAGAACATCACCCTGCCGCTGGACCTCGCCGGTCGCGAACCCGACCGTGACCTGCTCGCGCGCCTCGTCGACGTGCTGGGCCTCGGGCAGCGGCTCGGGCACCGGCCCAGCGAACTCTCCGGCGGCCAGCAGCAGCGGGTGGCGCTGGCCCGGGCCCTGGTGTCGCGGCCCGAGGTCGTCTTCGCCGACGAGCCGACCGGCAACCTCGACTCCCGCTCCGGGGCGGAGGTCCTGGGCATCCTGCGCGACTCGGTACGCGACCTGGGGCAGACGGTCGTCATGGTCACCCACGATCCGATCGCGGCCGCGTACGCCGACCGGGTGGTGCTGCTCGCCGACGGCCGGGTCGCCGGCGAGATCGACGAACCGGACCAGGGCTCGGTCACCGACGCGCTGCGCGAGCTGGCGGTTCCCGCGTGAGGGCCACGGTGCTGCGTACCCAGGTGAGCGCCGCGGCCCGACGCCCGGGGCGACTGATCCTGACCGGCCTGGCGATCCTCGTCGCGTCGTTCGTCGTCTTCGGCACCGTCCTGGCGCAGGACATCACCGAACGGACCGCGCGGGACAACCTCAGTGGCACGCCGGCCGCCACCGACCTGGTCATCGGCGACCCGCAGCAACCCCCGCCCACCGTGGCGGCGCTGCGTGCCGTCCGCGCCGTGGCGGGTGTCACCGAGGCGGTGGGCCGGACGACGCTCGGTGTCTCCCTCGCCGGGGGCTACCTCAACCTGCGCAGCGACCCGGGCGCCGGCCCGCTGGCCACGGTCCGCCTGGTCCAGGGCAGCTACCCGGACCGGCCCGGCGAGATCGCGGTGACCCGCCGTACGGTCGAGCGGCTGGGGTTGGCGGTCGGGACCGTGACCACCGGCACGGGCGGTGACCTCACCACCGGCGCCCCGCTCACCGTCACCGGCCTGGTCGACACCCCCGACGACGACGGCTACAACGCGTACGCCCCGGACGACGCGGTCGTCGCCTGGGGTCACCTGAGCACCGTGGAGCGGATCGACCTGCGTGCGACTGCCGGCACGGCGCAGGCGGTTCGTGACCGGGTGACAGCGGTGGTCCCGGCCGATCAGCCGGTGCGCTCCGGCGCCGAGGTGCGTGACGCCGAGGCCGACGCGGCGGCCGAGCAGGTGGGGAGACTGTTCGCGCTTGTCGGAATGTTCGTCGCGGTCGCTGTGGTCGCCGCGGCGCTGGTGGTCACCTCGACGTTCCGCATCGTCTTCGCCCAGCGGATGCAGCATCTCGCGCTGCTGCGGGCGGTGGGCGCGGGCCGCAGCGGACTGGTGGTCGCGCTGACCGCCGAGGGCGCCCTGACCGGGCTGGTAGCGGGTGTCGTGGGGGTCGTCGGCGCCCTCGCCGCCGGGCAGGTCCTCCCCGTGGTCCTGCGCGCCTCGGGCATGGCGGTCTCGTCGCCCGGCCTGTCGCCGGGGGCGGCGGTCGCCGTGGTGCTCGGCGCGGTGGTCCTCACCGTGGTGGCGGTCCTGGCGCCGGCGTTCTCCGCCGCCCGGGTCTCGCCCCTGGAGGCGCTGCGGGCGGCGAGCGTGACCGCCGGGCGGCGCGGCATTTCAGCGCCGCGTCTGGTGTCCGGCGGGCTGCTGGTCCTCGGCGCGCTGCTGGCCGGCGTCGTCGCGGTGCGGCGGTTGCCGACGCCGGGCCAGGAGTCCTACGACCCGAGCACGCCGCTGTTGCTGCTGGTCACCTCGGGAGCGCTGGCGTTCTTCGCCCTGGTCGCCCTCGGGCCGCTGCTGGTGCGCCCGGTGCTGGCCGTGGCGGGTTGGCCGCTGCGCCAGGTCGGGCCGCTGGGGCGGCTGGCGGTCGGCGGGATCGGTGGCACGCCCCGGCGGGCCGCCGCCGTCTCCGTCGTGGTCGCGCTCGGCGTGACCCTGATCTCCGGGGTGGTCATCGGCGGAGCGTCGATGCGGGTCGTCGCCGATCGGGACATGGCGCTGTCCGCGCCGGCCGACTTCGAGGTGTCCTCCGGTGAGGGTGCCACCCTGCCGGTCGCCGTGGTGACGAGGGCGCGGGCGGCGAGCGGCGCGCTGACCCGGGTGGTGCCGTACCGGATGGTCCACGACGTCGCGCTGATGCGGGGCGCCGATCGGCTCGGCGACGGCGAGTCCGGGTACTCGACGACCGACCTCGACATGTCGGCGCTGCCGACCACCGCGGCCCTGGACGTGGCGCAGGGCACCCTCGCCGACCGGGGACCCGGCCGGGTCGTGCTCGGTGACTGGGTCGCCCGCGACGCCGGGCTGCGGGCCGGTGACACCGTCACACTGGCCCGCGAAGGGCGGACTGTCGACGTACGGGTGTCGGCGGTCCTGCCCGACCGTGGCCCCCTGTACGCGGGCATCGTCGTCGACCGTGCCGACCTGGACCGGATCGGCGGGCCGACGGCGTACACCGGTCTGCTGGCCGACGCGGCGCGGGCGGGTGAGGACGGTCGTACCGCCGGGGTACGGGCGCTGCGGCAGGCGATCGGGAACGGCGCCGGCCTGGGCATCGGGGTGCTCGCCGACGAGCGGGACCGCAACGACGCGGTGCTGAACGCCCTGGTCTGGATCACTGCCGGCCTGGTCAGCCTGACCGTGCTGATCGCTGTGGTCGGCGTGGGCTCCACGACCGCGCTGTCGGTCGTCGAGCGGGTCCGCGAATCCGGGCTGCTGCGCGCCGTCGGCCTGTCCCGGGCGGGGCTGCGCACGATGCTGACCGTCGAGTCCGGTCTCTACGGGGTGATCGGGGCGAGCTTCGGTCTGCTGCTCGGCGTCCCGTACGCCTGGTTGGCGGTGCGGGCGCTCGGGCTCAACGCGCCGCTGTCGCTGCCGGTGCTGTCGCTGGTCGGGCTCTTCGCGGCGCTGGTCGGGCTGACCGCGCTGGCCGGCGTGCTGCCGGCGCGGCGGGCGTCGCGGGTCAGCCCGGTGGTGGCGCTGGGCGTCGAGGGCTGAGCGCGCCCAGGTGCGGGGCGGGCCGGCGTCGAGAGGGTCTCGGCGCCGGCCCGTCGCGGCGCGGTCAGTTGGGGTTGCTCGCGTGGGTCAGCGTCTCCCAGGCGACGAAGAGGTTGTTGGTGCCGGCGGGTCGCTGTTGCAGCGTGAGGGTCTGCGTGTTGGTCATGACATTGCCCAGCCGGTTGCTCAGCGCGTTGAAGCCGACCTCGGTGACGGGGCCGAGGCCCCGGGTGAGGGTGCCGCCGCAGAGCCAGGAGGGTGCCGCCTCGCCGAGTTGGTAGCGCGAGTGCAGGCCGAGCGCCTGCCGCAGCCGCTCACCGACCTGCGGGTACAGGTCGCGGCCCTGGATGCGCGAGGTCTCCGCGACGTGCGAGATGGCGGAGATCCCGTACCCGGTGTGGACGAAGTCCCGGCAGGTCTCCTGCGCGAGGCCGGCGACGAAGGTGGACTGGCCCTGCCAGTAGCCGATGATCTCGCTGCTGGTGTCCAGGCCGCTGCCGGGCACGGTGTACGGCAGCGCGCCGTCGCTGGGCAGGTAGATGAAGGCGCGGGCGCGGTTGAGGAAGCGGGTGACCGCCGCGTCGTAGGCGGTGCGGTCCTCCAGGAAGACGGCGATGCCGACGGCGGCCTCCATCATCGTCAGTTCCCAGTTGCCGTTGCTGTTCGACCCGTTGCGGACGACCGGCAGGTAGACGGTGCGCAGCATGGTGGCGAACCGGTTGGCGTTGGGCCAGCTCCCGTAGGTGTACTTGATGATCTCGGCGGCGCGGGGCCAGGTCGAGGCCGCCCAGCCGGTCTGCAGGGGTCCGTTGCTGCCGGTGTGCGAGGTGATCGTCGCCGACCAGGCGTCCATGATCTGGATCGCCTTCTGCGCGTACCGGGAGTCACCGGTGAGGTACCAGGCGAGCGCGTCGGTGTACGCCGCGATGGCGTCCTCGCGCTCGTCGGTGCAGCCGTTGTTCGGGTTGGAGTAGGAGCCGCACTCGACGACGGCGCGGGGCGCCGGGGTGCGCGAGAGCGAGGCGTACCGGCTGCTCATCATCTGGTTGTACGCCGCCGCCCACGGCTGCGCGCCCGCCTGCACCCGCCCCCGGACGAAGTCGAGCTGGCCGCGGCTGACCAGCACCCCGGGGTGGGTGAAGCCGCTCGACGGCGGTCCAGTGGTGCCACCGCTGGGCAGGGTCCAGAGCTGGTTGGCGCTGCCGGTGCAGCTCCAGATCTGCAACGGCGTGCCGTCGGCCGAACTGGGGCCGGTCGCGTCGAGGCACTTGCCCGAGGTCGGGTTGACCACCTGTCCGGCGCTGGACGACCACTGCTGCGCGCCGGTGCCGTTGCAGTCGTAGATCTGCACCCGGGCGCCGTTGGTGGTGCTGGCGGCGGCGATGTCGAGGCACTTGCCCAGGGCTCTGATCGTGCCGTCGTCGGCCACCGTCCACTGCTGTGCGGTGGAGCCGTTGCACGTGTAGAGCTGCACGGCTGTGGAGTTGGCCGGGTTCGCTGCGGCCACGTCGACGCACTTGCCGCCGTAACCCGTGATGGCGCCCGTGGTGGCGGCCGTCGCGGGGGAGGCGCCGACGAACAGCCCGGTCGGCACGGCGAGCAGGGCCGCGGCGAGCGCGGCGGCGAACCTGGTACGGGGGTGGCGGGGCGCGAGCCCGGCCAATCGTCGCGCCATGTCGGGGTCCTTCCGGGCGGCGAAGACAACTGTAAAGTGTGTTAATCATTACAGTCGTACCCATTGATATCAATGTCTTCGCCGCGACGGTGCGCTCACGGATGCATGGCCGCGCCCTTGAGGACCTTGTCGACCACGGCGCGCGGCGCGTGCAGGGCCAGCCCCACCAGGTCCAGCTCTTCCCGGCCGACCGCCTGCACCGCCGCCCGGTTGTCCCGGTCGTTGCCGGTGGCGAACAGCTCGGACGTGAAGATCGCCAGGCGCAGCCCGCGGGTGAGCGCCCGCGAGTGCGCGGCGGTGAGGGTGGCCCGGTCACCGGCGAAGACCAGCACCGGCTGACGGAACATCGGCAGGTACGAGGTGCCGTCCGCGTCGCGGTACTCCTCACCGAGCAACTCCGGCTCGGTGCTCGCGACACCACTGACCAGGAAGGCGGTGACGTTCAGCCGCTGCCAGCCCGCCAGGTCGTTGCGGAGCAGCACGGCGATCTTGGTGGGGAAACGGATCGGTTCGGTCATGCCGTCGAGCCTGCCCGCCCGGCGCCCGGCCGTTCTTGTACGTTCTTAGCGTGGTCACCCGACCGACCGGCGCACAGGTCAGCGCGTGGCGACCCGCTGTCGCCGGGGTCGCCGAGGTGTTCCACGCCCACTTCCCGGATCACGCGTACCCCCTGCACACCCACGACGTGTGGACGCTGCTGATCGTCGACGACGGCGCGGTCCGCTTCGACCTGGACCGGCACCGCCACGGCGCGCTGCGCACGTCGGTCACGCTGCTGCCGCCGTACGTGCCGCACGACGGCCGGGCCGCCACGCCGAACGGCTTTCGCAAACGGGTCCTGTACCTCGACACCACGGCGCTCGACGCCGCGCTCGTCGGTCCGGCGGTCGACCGGCCGGACCTGGCCGATCCGCGCCTACGGGACCGCATCCACCACCTGCACCGGGTGCTCGCCGCGCCGGGGGACGAGTTCGAGGCCGACAGCCGGCTCGCGCTCATCCTGGAACGGCTGCGCCAGCGGCTGCGCCCGCGCTCCCCGGCCGGCGACCCGCCGGCCGCGCCCGGCCTCGCCGTACGACTACGCGAGCTGCTGGACGCCCGGACCGTCGAGGGCCTCACGCTGCGCCAGGCCGCCGAGCTGCTGCACGCCCACCCGACGCACCTGGTCCGGACGTTCACCCACACGCACGGGCTGCCGCCGCACTCGTACCTGACCGGTCGTCGTGTCGAACTGGCCCGTCGTCTGCTCCTCGCGGGGCAGCGCCCCGCCGAGGTCGCCGTCGCGGCCGGGTTCTTCGACCAGGCGCACCTGACGCGCCACTTCCGGCGGCACCTGGGCGTCAGCCCGTCCCGCTACGCGGCCCCGCGCGTGCTCCTGGCGAGCCGGCCGCGATCAGACGAGCTCGCCGGTGACGGACACCAGGCGTAGCTTCTCGTCGCTCTCCGACCCGGGCGCGGCGGTGAAGACCAGCAGCGTCTGGGACCCGTCGGGATCCACGAGCGTCTGACAGTGCAGCTCCAGCGGGCCCACCTCGGGGTGCCGGAGACGCTTCGTCGGGCAGGGGGCGCCGGGCACCGGGTGCTCCCGCCACAGGCGGGCGAACTCCGGGCTGCGAGCCAGCAGGTCGTCGACGAGCGTCGCCGCCCGCGAGCCCCGGCCGTCGCGGGTGTACGACGCGTGCAGGTGCGCCACGAACAGTCGGCTCTGCGTCTCGTGGTCCTCGCTGGGGTGCAGCCGTCGCGCCGCCGGTTCGGTGAACCAGCGGTGGTGCGCGCTGCGCGCCAGCCCGGTGTACCGGGTCTCGTCGCCGAGCAGGGCGATGGCCGGCGCGGTCTGCGCCAGCGTCTCACCGAGGTGGTTCACCACCTGGGCGGGAGTGTCGTGCATCCGGTCGAGGATGCGCATCATCCCGGGGTTGACGTGGTCGGCCCGGACGGCGCGGTGCGGAACGGCGTGACCGGCGAGTCGGAACAGGTGGTCCCGTTCGGCGAGCGACAGCCGCAGACCGCGGGCGAGGGCGGCCAGCATCTGCTCGGAGGGGTGCGGCCCGCGCTGCTGCTCCAGTCGGCTGTAGTAGTCGGTGGACATACCGCTCAACGCGGCGACCTCCTCGCGCCGCAGGCCACCGGTGCGTCGGCGCTGACCCCGGGGCAGACCCACGTCCTCGGGTTGCAGCGCCGCACGTCTGGTGCGCAGGAAGCTGGCGAGCTGGGCGCGGTCCACGGCATCTCCTTCTGCCACCCGGGGTGGATCGGTGTGGGCCGGCGGTGCACCGGCACGTCGGGTGCAACAGCCGGGGCCGGCCGCGCTGTTCCGCGGACGTTCCCGTGCCGGGTCGGTCCGCCGGCTGATCGACACCCCGACTACCGGTTCCAATCGGGCGGCCGATCGGTTCCGCCACGTGGTCGTCACGAAATCCGGCCGCAATCCGTCACAGTCCCCGGATAGTCTGCCTCCGCGCGTCGTCGCCCCGGCACGTCGCGTCCCGCGCCTGGTCGGCGTGGCATACGCCGCCACCGCCCACCTTCCGCCGGATCAACCGACCTCAGGAGAGTCAGTGACACAGCAATCCGTCGCGACATCGGACAAACTCGACGCCGCGGTGCTCAAGGTGGCGGGCGTCGTCGTCCTTGGCGCGATCATGTCGATCCTCGACGTGACGGTGGTCAGCGTCGCGCTGCCCACGTTCCAGACCGAGTTCGACGCGTCCTACGCCCGGGTGGCCTGGACGATGACGGGCTACACGCTCGCCCTGGCCACGGTGATCCCCCTCAGCGGATGGGCGGCCGACCGGTTCGGCACCAAGCGCCTCTACATGGTGGCGCTCGCCCTGTTCACGATCGGGTCCGGCCTCTGCGCCACCGCCGACTCGATCGGCCAACTGATCGGCTACCGCGTCCTTCAGGGCCTCGGCGGCGGCATGCTCATGCCGCTCGGCATGACGATCATGACGCGCGCGGCCGGGCCGCACCGGATCGGCCGGCTGATGGCGGTCCTCGGCATCCCGATGCTCCTCGGCCCGATCGGCGGCCCGATCCTCGGCGGCTGGCTGATCGACACGGCGAGCTGGCACTGGATCTTCCTGATCAACCTGCCGATCGGTGTCGTCGCCCTCATCTACGCGCAGCTGGCGCTCCCGAAGGACGCCCCCGAGCCGTCGGAGTCCTTCGACTTCCTCGGCATGCTGATGCTCTCCCCGGGCCTCGCGCTCTTCCTCTACGGCGTCTCGTCGCTGCCGGAGGCGGGCACCTTCTCCGCGACCAAGGTGTGGGCCCCGATGCTGGTCGGCGGCGCGCTGGTGGTGGCGTTCGTGCTCTACTCGTTCAAGCCCCGGCACCCGCTGCTCGACCTGCGGCTGTTCCGCAACCGCAACCTGACCATCGCCTCGGTGACGCTGTTCGTGTTCATCATCGCGTTCATGGGCGCCGGCCTGCTGTTCCCGAGCTACTTCCTGCAGGTGCGCGGCGAGTCGACGCTGGCCGCCGGCCTGCTGATGGCGCCCCAGGGCCTCGGCGCCATGATCACCATGCCGATCGCCGGCACGCTCGCCGACCGGGTGCCCATCGGGCGCACCGTCCCGTTCGCGCTGGCGTTGATCGTCGCCGGTTTCTTCGGCTTCACCCAGGTCGACGCGCAGACCTCGTACTGGCTGCTCGGTGGGTCGTTGTTCGTGATGGGCCTGGGCATGGGCGGCACGATGATGCCGATCATGACCTCGGCGCTGCGGACGTTGCAGGCACAGGAGGTGGCGCGCGGCTCGACGCTCGTCAACATCCTCCAGCAGATCGGCGGTTCGGTCGGCGCCGCGGTGATGTCGGTGATCCTCACCAACGAGCTGAACGGCTCCCGGCCGATCCCCGGCGCGGTGGACCCGAGCGGCAAGCCGATCACCGAGGCCGGGCTGGCCATCGCCGCCCAGCAGCGGCCGGAGCTGCTCCAGCAGATGCCGGTGGATCCGTCGATCATCGAACGTGGTCTCGACTTCGCCGCGCGGTCGTTCGCCCACACGTTCTGGGTGGCGTTCGCGCTGGTGCTGGCCACGTTCATCCCGGCCGCCCTGCTGCCGCGCCGGCGCACGCCCGCGCAGCCGCTCGGCGACGAGCAGGCCGAGCTGGCCAAGGCGCCGGTCGTCATCCACTGACCGACGCGCTCGACCACCCGCCGCGCTCGGCACCCATCGTGGTGTCGAGCGCGGCGGTGTGTCGATCAGCGCAGCGGACCGTCGCCCGGCCCGTCGGGGTCCTCGATTACGTGGACCGCCGCCTCCTCGGCACTGGCGGCACCCGCGTCGATCCCGGCGTCCCACGCCACCGACTCGGCCTCGTCGTCCTCGCGGACGCCCTCGTCGTACTCGACGAGACGGCCCGCGCGCGCCTCGGTCTCGTACCCCCGGCGGGTCAGCTCGTCCTCGTCGTCGCCGCCCTCGGCGTACGGGTCGACGTCCGGCTCCTCCTGGGCGAGGTACTGATCCAACGACTCGCCCGCCCGCTCCTCGGCGGGGGTGGTGCCGAACCGGTTCGCCGCCGTCCAGTGGTCCGCGGCGACGATGCCGGTGTCGAGGGGGTCGCCGACACGGTCGTCGTCCAGGGTGTCGGAGGCGTCCAGCACCCCGTCGTCCTCGGCCACGTTCCACTCGTCGACGGAATCCGTCTGGCTCACGGCGGTATCTCCTTCGTCACGGCGCAGCGAAGTGCCAAGCCTATGACCGTCCAACGCCGCCGCCCCCCGGGGCCTGCCCGCTGTGACGAACGGACCTCGGGGCGCGGCGCGAGGTCAGCGCTTCAGCAACTCCGCCACGGCGTCGGTGAACTCCGTCGGCTGCTCGACGTGCGCGAAGTGCCCGCTGCGTTCCAGCACGACCAGGCGCGAGTCCTTGAGGCCCGCGTGCAGCTCCTCGGCGTACCGGGGGCCGCAGATGAAGTCGTACGCGCCGACGATCACCACGGCCGGCACGGTGATCTCAGCGAGCCGGTCGCGCACGTCGAAGGGCGTGGGGTCCTGCGCGCCGGCCGGCGCCGCCGAGATCCGCACGGCCGCCTGGAACGGGACGAACTCGGCCTGCCGACCCCAGAAGTCCGCGAAGTACACCGGAAGGGCGGCGCGCAGGGCGCTTCCCAGGGACTCGTCGTCGGTGGCGGCCCCGATCTGCGCGAAGGCGGCCGGGATCTCCGCCGCCTCCGGGCGGTCCGGGTGCCGCTGCGGGTACGCGGCGAGGTTGGCCATCGCCTCGGCCCAGAAGTCGGCGCCGGTGACGGGTGAGGTGTCGTACAGGGCGAGGCCGGCGACCCGGTCCGGGTGGTCCAGGGCGTACCGCTGGATGACGAATCCGCCGTACGAGTGGCCGAGGAGGTACACCCGGGGCTCGCCGAGGTGCGCGATGACGGCGTCGAGGAACCGGACATACGTGACGAGGCGATAGTCGTCGACGGTGTCGAGCCGACCCGACGCGCCGGTGCCGACCGGCTCGACGTACACCATCGTGAAGTGCTCCTCGAGGCCCGGCGTCCGCAGGTAGGCCCACTCGATCCCGGGGCCGCCGGAGTGCGCCACACACACCGGGCCGCTGCCGGCGACGTGGTAGACCTGCCGGACGCCGTCAACGGTGAAGGTGTGCGTGCCCGGTGCGAGGGCGTCGACGTCGTGGCCTGTGGAACCCATGAATCATCTCCCGATCCGTGACCCGCGCGGCGTGTGCCCGCCGCGCGGCTGGTGACTGACACGGACCAGATGCACGGGTCGAGGAGAAAGTTCGCTCGGTCGGCGAACGTTCTGTCAGACCAGCGCCGGGACGGGGTGAAAGAGGGTGATCCGGCGGACCCGGCCCCGGTGCAGTTGCTGCAACCACAGCGCGCCGGGTGGGCAGTGCTCCGGGTCGTCCGGCGGGCTGATCAGGTCGGTCTCCCAGATCAGCACGTCGCCGCTGGCGACCACGTTGCGCAGCCGCTGGCGTACCCCGGCTTCCAGATCGGTGGTCATGCCGCGGATCGCCAGGTCACGGCCGCCGCGGGGCCCACCCGGCACGACCATCTCGGCGTGCGGCCACCAGCTCTCGTGCACGACCCGGTCGAAGTCGCCCCGCATCGCCGTGGCGATCATGTCGCGGCCCTCACGCCAGCGGGCGTCGCCGGCCGCGCTGACATCGGCGTGCGCGGTGGTCGCCGCCGTCCGCAGGCCGCCGGCGAGGGCCCGACGGGCGTGGCTGAGGCGGCTG
Organism: Micromonospora sp. NPDC049004; assembly: GCF_040649315.1. Taxonomy (NCBI): domain Bacteria; kingdom Bacillati; phylum Actinomycetota; class Actinomycetes; order Micromonosporales; family Micromonosporaceae; genus Micromonospora; species Micromonospora sp. NPDC049004. Next base: position 127,543 of record NZ_JBEZFG010000003.1, on the reverse strand, counting down.
CGGACGGTACCGACCGGCACGCCGCACACGGTCGCGATCTGCTCGTACGAGGAGGCGTCGCTGAAGTACCGCAGCAGCGTGACCAGCCGGTCCGGCTCGGACAGCTCGCCGATGGCGTGCCACACCCAGTCGCGCAGCGCGCCGGAGTCCAGGGCCTCCTCGGGGGTGGGGCTGGTAGCGGGCTGGGCGAACCACTCCGGCTCGGCGACCGGGAGGGTGCGCGGCCCGCGCCGGGTCGTCCGGGCGTTGTTGCGCACGATCGTGCGCAGCCACGGGCCGACGGCGGCCGGGTTGCGGACCTCGCCGATGCGCCGCAGTGCCGTCACCATCGCGTCCTGCACCGCGTCCTCGGCGTCCGGCCCGTAGCCCAGGATGCCCAGCGCCACGGCCCGCATTCCGGCCTCGTGACGGGTCAGCAGCGCACCGAGCGCCGCCGGGTCTCCCGCCTGCGCGAGCGCGACCAGCTCCGCATCACCCTGCGTCACGTCCAGTTCCTCTCCGAACCGCCCGTTCTGAACGCTTCTGCTCATTCAAGCGTACGGCGGACCGGCGTGCCCCCGGGGCGGCCCGTCTCCGCAGCCTGCGGGCCGGCGGCGCGGGTGGCCCGGACCCCGATCTGCCGCAGGTACGCGATCAACTCCGGCGGCTCGTGCACCTCGATATCGCAACCCAGGGTCAGCAGGCGCCAGGCCAGCCACTCCAGGGTGTCCGCGTCGCTGCGCAACCGGCACGAGGTGGCGTCGATCGGCTCCAGGTCGACCCCGGCGCCGCCGAGCGGGCCGGCGACCCGCTCTACCGGTGCGTGCAGCGTCACCACCGCCCGGTGGACGGGCGTCAGCTCGAGCAGCTTCTCCGCCATGAACGACGCCGCGTCGGTGGCCGGCAGCCGACGGGCGGCGACCCGGGTCCGGGTGAGCCGCGGGTCGGTGATCCGGTCCACCCGGAAGATCCGCCAGTCGGCGCGATCGTTGTCGTAGCCCACCAGATACCAGCGCCGGCCCGCCGACACCAGCTTGTACGGCTCGACGAGCCGTACGCCGTCCACGCCGTCGCGACGGCGGTAGGTGAACCGCAGTTGCGCGCGGCTGTCGACGGCGGCTGCCAGGGCGTTCAGGTGTTCGGGGTCGACGGGCGGCGGACCCCAGGTGAGCAGCGGTTCGGTGGCCGCCCCCAGCGCCCTGACGCGCTGTCGCAGCCGGGACGGCAGCACCTGTTCGAGCTTCGCCAGCGCCCGTACCGAGGCCTCCTCGATACCGGCCACCGCGTGACCGGCGGCGGTCCGCAGACCGACCGCGATCGCCACCGCCTCCTCGTCGTCGAGCAACAGTGGTGGCATCGCCTTGCCCGCGACCAGGCGGTAGCCGCCGATCACGCCCATCGTCGCCTGCACCGGGTAGCCGAGGTCGCGCAGCCGCTGGACATCGCGGCGAATGGTGCGCAGGCTGACGCCGAGCCGGGCGGCCAGTTCGCTGCCGGGCCACTCCCGGGACGTCTGCAACAGCGACAGCAGGCCCAGCAGTCGGGCGGGGGTGTCGGACACGGCCTCCACCATGCCAGCGATGTGTGCCAGATCCTGACCTATATCGGCCCTAGCGTTTCCCGGCATGACGCCGTTTCGCATCGACATTCCCGAGTCCGACCTCGACGACCTGCGCGAGCGGCTCGCCCGCACTCGGTGGCCCCGCCCGCTGCCCGGCGCCGGCTGGGACCGAGGGGTGCCGGTGGACTACCTCCGCGAGCTGACCGGGCACTGGGCACACGGTTACGACTGGCGGGCGCACGAAGCGCGCCTGAACGACTTTCCCCAGTTCGTCACCGAGATCGACGGCCTGGACGTGCACCTGCTGCACGTACGCTCGCCGGAACCCGACGCGCTGCCGCTGCTGCTGACGCACGGCTGGCCCAACTCGGTGGTCGAGTTCACCGAGCTGATCGGCCCGTTGACCGACCCGCGTGCCCACGGCGGTGACCCCGCGCAGGCGTTCCACGTGGTGGTGCCGTCGGTGCCCGGCTTCGGTTTCTCGCAGGCGCCACCGGCCGGGTTCACGATCGACCGGCTCGCCTCGATGTGGGCCGAGCTGATGGCCCGCCTCGGCTACGACCGCTACGGCACCCAGGGCGGCGACCTCGGCGCGTACGTCGCGCCCCGGGTGGCGGCGGTGGCGCCGGAGCGCGTGGTGGGCGTGCACATCGACGGCGGATTCGGCTTTCCGACCGCCGCCGACGAGCCCGACCTGAGCGAGGCGGAACGCGCCGAGTGGGAACAGATGCAGCGGTGGATGAGCGGTGGGGTGGACCACCACGCCCTGCTGCGGGCCGCGCCACAGACCGTCGCGTACGCCTGGACCGATTCGCCGGTCGGGCTGCTGGCCTGGATGATGCAGAAGTTCAAGGAGTTCACCATGACGGTACCGACACCCGAGCAGGCCATCGACCGGGACCATCTGCTCACCAACGTGAGCCTCTACTGGTTCACCGGCACCTCGGGAACCTCCTCGTGGCCGATGTACGAGCGGCTCACCCTCGCCGACGACGGCGGTTTCGCCTGGCCCCGGGGTCAACGGCGGGTGCCGTCGGGCGTCTACGGCGGCGGGACCGCGCTGATGCGCCGCCTCGCCGCACGGGACAACACCATCGTGCACTGGCCGCAGGGCAACCCGGGCAGCCACTTCGTGGCGATGGACGAGCCGTCGGCGCACGCGGCGGACATCCGCGCCTTCTTCGCGAGCCTGCGATGACCGACCTGAGCTGGGCGCAGGTGGCCGCCCGGCGTCTGGCGCGGCACCGGCTCACGACTCCGACACCGGACACCACGCCGGACGTCGACCGCGTCGCCGACGTGGTGTCCGTGATGTGTGGCGCGCACGCCCAGGTCGCCTCCGCCGCCGAACTGTCCGTCGGGCTCCGCGCCCCCGGCGCCACCCGGGCCCTGGTGCGCCAGGCGCTCTGGCGGGACCGCACAGTGGTCAAGACCCGTGGACCACGCGGGACCGTGCACCTGCTCGCCGCCGCGGACCTGCCGATGTGGACCGGCGCGCTGAGCGCGATGCCCATTGCGCCCCGGGAGCGGAGTGTGGCCCTGTTGACTCCCCGGCAGACCGAGCGGGTCCTCGCGGCCATCGCCGAGGCGCTGGCCGAGGCCGAGCTGACCACCGCCGAGCTGACCGAGGAGGTCGTCGCCCGCACCGGCGAGTGGGCGGGCGAACGGGTCATGGAGGCATTCCAGGACAGGTGGCCCCGATGGTTCGCGGCGATGGGGCAGGCAACCCGCAGCGGAATCGTCTGCTTCGGCCCGAACCGGGGCCGCGCCGCCACGTACACCAGCCCGAACCGCTGGCTACCCGGGTTCGCCCCGATGGCCGGCCGGGCCGCGCTGGCCGACCTCGTGCGTCGCTACCTGTACGCGTACGGTCCGGCCACGCCGGCCCAGTTCGCCCAGTGGCTGTCGGCGCCCCGGCCCTGGGCGACATGGCTGTTCACCCTGCTGGACCTGACCGAGGTGACGGTCGAGGGCACGCCCGCGTGGGTGGCCGCCGACGACACCGACTTTCCGGACGACCCGCCGTCCGGGTTGCGGTTACTGCCCTACTTCGACGCGTACGTGGTCGGCTGTCATCCGCGCGACCGGCTCTATCCCGGTGCGGCCGCCGAGCGGGCGTTGGCCGGTGGACAGGCGGGTAACTATCCCGTGCTCCTGGTGGACGGGATAGTCGCCGGAGTGTGGCACCAACGCCGCTCCGGCCGCACCACCCGCGTCACGGTCGAGCCGCTGCGGGCCCTCGACGCCCGTCGGCGGCGAGAGTTGGCCGTGGAGATCGAGCGGGTCGGCCACATCCTGGAGGGGGACGCCGCACTGACCGTCGGGACGGTGCGTGTCGGTCCGCACGCCTGAGTCAGGATGAGGGGGTGGACATCGAACCGGTCGACGACGCGCCCCGCCGAACGTTCGTCCCGACGGTCCTGCGGCAGCGCTGGGAGGACCTCACCTTCCTGCACTGGGCTGTCGCTCCGGAACTCGTCGCGCCGCTGCTGCCCCCCGGCACTCGTCCGGACACGCTGGACGGCGTGAGCTTCGTCGGGCTGATCGGCTTCCGGATGGTCGGGCTGGGCTTCGGTCGCGGCCCGGGGGTGCCGTACTTCGGCACGTTCGCCGAGACGAACGTCCGGCTCTACTCGGTCGACGACACCGGCCGACGGGCGGTCGTGTTCCGCTCGCTCGACGCGTCCCGCCTGGTGCCGGTGCTGGTGGCACAGGCGACGCTGCGTCTGCCGTACCTCTGGTCGTCGATGCGGTTGGACCGCGACGGCGACCGACTCACCTACCGCTGCCGGCGTCGCTGGCCCGGTCCTGCGGGTACGACGAGCCGGATGGCGGTCCGGGTGGGGGAGCCGATCGCCGACCCCACCCCCCTGGACCACTTCCTCACCGCCCGGTGGGGGCTGCACACCCGGGCGTACGGTCGCACGCTGCACCTGCCGAACTGGCATCCCCGCTGGCCGCTGCACCGGGCCGAGCTGCTGCATCTGGACGACGGGTTGGTCGCCGCCGCCGGGCTGCCGGCACCTGTCGGACCGCCGGTCAGCGTGCTCTACTCGCCAGGTGTCGGGGTGCGGTTCGGCCCGCCCGTGACGGCCCGGCGGCCCGGTTGGAGCGCCGGGCCGCCGGATGCTCAGTAGCGCCCGCCCTCGGGTGCGGGCAGCGCGTCGAGGTCGGCCAGGTCCTCGGCGCCGAGCCGCACGTCGCCGGCCGCGCAGTTGTCCACCAGGTACTTCGGTGTCTTGGTGCCGGGGATCGGGATGACCCGGTCGCCCTGGGCGACCACCCACGCCAGCGCGACCTGCGCGGGAGTGACGCCGGCCCGGTCGGCGATCTCCCGGACCCGGGCGACGATGGCCAGGTTGGCCCGCAGCGCGTCCTGTTGGAAGCGCGGCAGGCCGCGTCGGAAGTCGTCGGCCGGCAGGTCGTCGAACGACGAGAACCGGCCGGTCAGAAAGCCCCGGCCCAGCGGGGAGAACGGCAGGAAGGCGATGCCGTGCGCGACGCAGTACGGCAGAACCTCGGCAAGCGGGTCCCGGGTCCACAGCGACAACTCGGACTGCACCGACGCCACCGGGTGCACGGCCTGGGCCCGCGCGATCTGGTCCACGGTTACCTCGGACAGGCCGATCTGCCGCGCCTTGCCCGCCGCGACGACCTCCGCCATCGCGCCCCAGGACTCCTCGATCGGCACCTCGGGGTCGACGCGGTGCAGCTGGTAGAGGTCGACATGGTCGGTGTCGAGGCGGCGCAGGCTGTCGTCGATCGCCGTGCGGATGTGCTCCGGCCGGCCGTTGTTGCCGATCTTCGGTGAGTTGCCGGGGCCTCCGGTCAGGGACGTGGCCACCAGCCCGACCTTGGTCGCCAGGACGGCCCGCTCCCGGTGGCCGTCGGCCAGCGCCCGGCCGACCAGTTCCTCGTTGGTGTACGGCCCGTACACGTCGGACGTGTCGATCAGCGTGGCGCCCAGGTCCAGCGCCTGGCGGATCACCGAGATCGAGGTGTCGTCGTCGCGGGGGCCGGTGATGTCGTATCCGTGGCTCATGCCCATGCACCCGAGACCGATGACGCCGACCTCGGGCCCTGCGCTGCCCAGCGTGGTGGTTCTCATGGGCACCACGCTACGACCGCTGCCGCCCGGCGGCATCCGGCGGCCGTCCAACCCGGTCGGAAAGAGTTCGGCGGGCATGTCGAGGACGGCAGCGCCTGCTTCGACCACGGGGTGAGGGCCGGGCACGACCGGCAGGCTGACACCGCACAGACCAAGGAGTGGACCGATGACGAAGGTGACGACCGGGGCGACGATGTCGTTGGACGGCTACATCGCGGACGCCTCCCACGGCGGCTTCGAGCACCTCTTCCAGTGGTACGGCAGCGGCGCCGTCGAGACGCCCACGGCCAACCCCGAGATGACGTTCCGGACGTCCGCCGCGAGCGCCCGCCACCTGCGGGACCTCACCGCACGTACCGGCGCGTTGGTCGTCGGCCGTCGGCTGTTCGACATGACCGGCGGGTGGGGCGGCCGGCACCCGATGGATGTGCCCGTCGTGGTCGTCACGCACACCGTGCCGCAGGGCTGGGAGCCGGAGAACGACTCCTTCGTCTTCGTCACCGACGGCATCGTCAGCGCCATCGACCGTGCGAAGGCGCTCGCCGGTGCCAAGGAGGTCGGCGTCAACGGCGGCACCATCGCGGCCCAGGTCGTCGAGGCTGGCCTGCTCGACGAGGTGCACGTCGACCTCGTCCCGGTCGTGCTCGGCGCCGGCATACCGTTCTTCGCCGGCCTGACGATCGCGCCACTGCAACTCGACGGCCCCTTCCGCGTCGTCGAGGGCGACGGCGTCACGCACCTGGCCTACCGCGTACGCCCGGCGGCCTGACCACCTCGGGGCCGGCCGGCCTGGGCCGGCCCCGCACCGTACGCCGGCGTCGAGCGTGACCGGAATTGGTGTGGCGTGCTGGGGCGTCGCCACCCAGTGACGATGGCGGTGCGGCCATGGCGGAGCCGGCGTCCCGGCGGTATGCTCCGGCGTGATGATCACTTCCTCTCTCGTCAGATTGGGGGTCCGATCCGCGAACGGTGAGTGCTGATGCGCTCCCGGACCGCGAATGCGGATTCTCGACTGTCCTTCTGGCGGTGCGTGCGCGAGTTCGCCGTACCGCCGTCCATGATCGAGCGTGCGACCGCTCGGCGTCTGGTCGGTGACTGGGCCGGGGCATGCGCCGCCGCCCGCGTCGACCCCGACATCAACCTGCGTGCCGTGGCCGGCCGCCACGGGCGGGAGTTGGCGGCCCGAGTCCGGGCCGACCTTCGTCAGCTGGCCCCGGATCTGCTGCGCTGGCATCTGCCGAGGACCGCTCCCGACGGTCTGCTGCGCCCGAGCCTGATCGTCCCGCTGGCCCGGTACGGCCAGGAGCTGCCCGACGGCGGCGCGGTACACCTGGTGGCCCGGACACCACCGGCGTGGGCCGACGCCGGGCAGCGGATCAGCCTCGGGCTGTGGGACGGGACGCGCGACGGGCCCGGCGCCCATCCCCACCCCGACCGGCGATTCCGGCTCGACCTGCACCGCCACCTGTGGGACGCGCGTCGGGCGGGCGAGTTGCGGACCCGATCCGGTGCGGACCTGCTGCCGTGGGACACCCCACCCTCCGTCGTCCCCGAGTGGGCAGACGCGGCGCAGGCGTCCGGGCACGCGACGGACCGATGGGCGGCCGAGGCCGCGCTCCTGCTGCGCGCCGAGGAGCGTACCGGCGGAGCTGTCGCGGTGCGGCTCGGCGGCGGACGTCGGCTGGTCCTTGAGGTGACACCGGGCGGGCACGACGGGCCGCCTTCGGCCCGGGCCTTCAGATCGGGCGACGGGCGCCTGCCGGTGCTGCCCGACGCGGCGACGTGGGTGCTGCCCGACCTGGCGCTGCTGCGTGCCGGGCTGATCGAGGCGGATCGGCTGCATCCGCTGATCGCATCGGCCCTGGTGCCCGAGCATCAGGTGCTGAGCGCCCCGAGCGCCCCGGCCACGCCGGACCGCGCCGCGCTGCCGCGCGTGGTGCTGTGCCGGGGCGCCCACCATCGCATCGGCCTGGTCGACGGCGTGCTCACCGCGCTGGATCACGACGCGGCGGAGATCCGCCGGGAGGAGTTGCTGGCGGCGCTCACCGGGTCGCCGCTGCCCTGCCTTCGGGCGATCGACGACGCGCATCGACAGCCGGAGTGCCTGCCCGACGTGCGGGCTCGCCTGGACCACGGGGACACCGCCGGGGCGCTGGCCACCGTGGAGGCGCTGCTAGGCCCCCGGGCGCTGTTGCGGGACGGCGCCCTGCGCGACGAACTCGAGACCGCCGCACAGCGGCGGATCACCCACGGCCTGTTCCGGGCCGGCCTGATCGGGGCCGAGCCGGGCCCCACCGCCGCGGAACCCCGCCGCGTCGGCGCGCGCCGCCGGCGCGCGCGGCACGCGACACCCCGCTGACCGCGGTACGCCAGCACTTCACCCACCACGAACTCACAGGTGATGACCATGTCTGCAACCAGTCCTCAGCTCGACGTCGCCGGAGATCTGCTCTCCCTGCTCGGCGCGACCACCACCGAACCCCGTTCCGACGACCAGTTGGCGGCCCTGACCCTGACCGTGGCCGCCGACCTGCCCGTACTCCTGTGGGGTGAGCCCGGTATCGGCAAGACGGCGGCGCTCACCCACCTCGCCACCACCCTGGACCTGCCCCTGACCACCGTCGTCGCGAGCGTCCACGAACCGTCCGACTTCTCGGGACTGCCGATCATCGGCGCCGACCCGGCGACCCAGGGCGTCCCGATGGCCCCACCGGACTGGGCCGTGCGCCTGGTGCGGGCCGGTCGAGGGCTCCTGTTCCTCGACGAACTGTCCACCGCCCCGCCCGCCGTTCAGGCCGCCCTACTGCGCCTCGTGCTGGAACGCCGCGTCGGTGCCCTGCGGCTGCCGCCCGGCGTACGGATCGTCGCCGCCGCAAATCCCCGCTCGTCGGCGGCCGACGGATGGGAACTGAGCCCGCCGCTGGCCAACCGCTTCGTCCACCTCCAGTGGAGGCATGACCACGAGGTCGTCGTACGCGGACTCGGCGGCACGTGGCCCCGCGCGGCGTTGCCCCGGCTCGACCCGGCGCTGCTGCCCGAGGCCGTCGCCTTCGCCCGCCGCGCGGTGTGCGGACTGCTGGCGGTCCGCCCGGATCTCGTGCACCGGCTGCCCACCACCGACGTCGCCCGGGGTGGGCCGTGGCCGTCGCCGCGCAGTTGGGAGATGGCGCTGCGGCTGACCGCGTTCGCGAGCGCGGCCGGCGTGTCCCGCGAGGTGCTGTCCACGCTGGTGCGGGGCACGGTCGGCGACGGTCCGGGGCTGGAGCTGCTGGCCAGCATGGACCGGATGGACCTTCCCGATCCGGAGGACCTGCTGGCCGACCCGGCGGTGGCCGTACTGCCCGAACGGGGTGATCTGCGCCAGGCGGTGCTGGACGCCGTCGTGGCGGTGGTCCGCAACCGCCCGGAACGGTCGCGCTGGGACGCGGCTTGGGCGCTGTTGGCCCGGGCTGTGGAGACCGGTGCGCCGGATCTGGTCGTGGTTCCCGCGACCACCCTCGCCACGCTGCGCCGCGAGGACTGGGACGTCCCGGACACGATCGAACGCCTCGGCGGGGCGGTGTCGCTGTCCCGGCGGGCCGACCAGGCAGCAGCGCGCGTCGCGGCGGCCGCCGGGGTGCGACGGTGAGCGCCCCGAGCACGTTGGGGCTGGACGTCGACAAGCTGTACGCGGCCCGGCTGCACGCCGCCCGCGCGCGGCCCTACCTGGCGACGGCGTTGTTCGCCCTGCACCCGGTGGCGTCCTCGCAGGTGCCGACGATGGCGGTGGACCGGTACTGGCGCTGCTACGTCTCGCCCGCGTTCGTGGACCGCACTCCCCTGGAGGAGCTGGCCGGGGTGTGGGTGCACGAGGTGTCGCATCTGCTGCGCGACCACCACGGCCGGGGTGACCGGGTCGCCCGGGCCCGGGGGCTGACCGGCCCGGGGGAGCGGCTGCGGATGAACATCGCCGCGGACTGCGAGATCAACGACGACGCGTTCGGTGACGGGCTGACCATGCCCGAGGGCGCCGTCGAGCCGGCGTCGCTCGGGCTCAACCCGGGGGAGCTGATGGAGGACTACCTGCGCCAGTTCGGGCTGGGGCCGCGTACGCAGGATCTGGTCTGGTTGGACTGCGGCAGCGGCGCGGACGGCCTGGACCGGCGGTGGGATCTGGGGCCGGACGGCGCGCACAGCCTCAGCGAGCAGGAGCGGGACGCGGTGCGGCACCGGGTGGCCGAAGGCATCAACGGACACCCCGGTTCCGTTCCCGGAGGGTGGCGGCGGTGGGCGGAGCAGGCGTTTCACCCGCCGCAGCCGTGGCGGGACCTGCTGGGCGCGGCGATCCGCTCCGCGGCGGTGGCCGCCGGGGTCGGCGCGGACCACACGTACGGGCGGCCGTCCCGGCGGTCCGCCAGCCTGCCCGGTGTGATCCTGCCCAGCCTGCGTCGTCGACCTCCGACGGTCTGCGTCATCGTCGACACGTCCGGGTCGGTCAGCGACGCCGAACTGGGCAGTGCGTTGCTGGAGGTGGCGGCCATCGCCCGGGCCCTGGGCGGCCGGCGCGACCTGGTGAGCGTCCTGCCGTGCGACGCCGCGGCCCGGGTCGTGCACCCGCTGTGCCGCGCGCAGGAGATCCCGCTGATCGGTGGCGGCGGCACCGACCTGCGCAGCGGCTTCGCCCGGGCGCTGCGGGCACGCCCTCGACCGGACGTCATCGTGGCGTTGACCGACGGGCAGACGCCCTGGCCGTCGGCCCGCCCGACGTCGCGGACGGTGGTCGGCCTGTTCCCTCGTCGCCGGGCGTCGTGGAGCGAGGAGGTGGACCGCGTACCGAACGCGCCGCCGCAGTGGGCGCGGGTGGTGACCGTCGGGGCGACCTAGAATCGACGAGTCTCACTGCTTTTGGCGGTGTGGGCTGGGGGCGACCACGAAAGGCGGTGCGCGCGATGGGACCGGACGAGCGGCGACGGTTGTTCGAGCAGGCGCGGGAGCGTTCGGCGCGACAGGAGACCTGGGCGGAGGCGGACCGGTTGTGGGTCCGGGTGATCGATGCGTACCGGGAGGCGGTGCGCGGTCCCGGTGGGGTCCGCGAGGACCAGCAGCAGTTGGCGCGGGCGCTGTGGCGGCACGGCATGCTGCTCTCGGCGCGCGGCAGGGCCGCCGACGGGATGGCCCCCGGCGGTGAGGCGGTGGTCGTCTTCGAGCGGGTGTACGACGCCGTGGCGGCCGAGGGCGGGAACGTGGCTGCCGCACCCCGGGACGACGCCCTCGCCGAGCTGATCACCGCGCTGGTGGACCTGGCCGAGGTCTCGTTCGCCGCCGGTCAGCCCGCCACGCGCCGGGACCTGCTGGAACGGGCCGTGACCGTGGGTCTGACCTGCGCTGGGAATCCGCCGTCCGCCGGGCCCCGCACCCGCGAGGCGATGGGCACCGCCTACCACAACCAGGCGACGGCGCTGCTGCACCGGCATCTCACCCGGCCGTCGTCGGGCGCCGGCGCCCAGGAGGCGGCGCTGGCGGCGTCGCGGGCCTGCGAGCTGCGCCAGGGGCTGCTCGACCTGGCGCGTCCGCTGACCTTCTGGGAGATGGCCAACACCTACGGGGTGTACGCCCAGTGCCTCGTGCTGATCGGCGACCTCGACCGGGCGGCAATGGTGCTGGCGATGGGCAACCGCTTCGTGGAGACGCTGGGCCCGGCCGCCGCGGAGCCCGCCCAGAAGCTGCGGGTCGCGGCCGAGATGCTGGCCCGGGAGAAGGGTGGGTCGGGAGGAGCTACCGGTGCGCGGCGGTGGGGCTGGCGGCGGGGTTGACGTACCGGGCATCCGCGCGCCCCGGCTTGCACGGCATCGTCGTTGATCGATACCCTGCGTGAAGGCGCCGCCCCGCCTCGGACCATCACCGTCGAAGAGAAGCGGGTTCCGCATGCGCACACTGAGACTTGTCACGTCGCTGGCCGTCGCCGGCCTGCTCGCCGGCGCGGTGGCGATGATCGCCACGCCGGCCAGCGCGGCGACTGTCGTGTTCTCCGTGACCAACAGCTGGGGCAGTGGCTATCAGGGCCAGGTCACGGTCACCAACGACACCTCCGCGCCGATCAGCAGTTGGCGGGTCGAGTTCGACCTGCCGGCCGGCACGAGCATCAGCCAGTCGTGGAACGCCCAGCAGGTGACCTCGGGCAACCACTACACCTTCAGCAACGTGTCGTGGAACGGCACTCTCGGGGCCGGCGCCTCGACGTCGTTCGGCTTTCTCGTCAACGGCTCCGGAACTCCGGTGAACTGCACCGTCAACGGCAACGGCGTGTCCTGCACCGGCGGCACGCCGCCCACGACGCCGCCGCCGCCCACCACCGCGCCGCCGACGACTCCGCCCCCGACCACTCCGCCGCCGACGACCCCGCCGCCGACGACCCCGCCCCCGACGACCCCGCCCCCGACCACTCCGCCGCCGACGACCGGCACGCCGGTGCAGCGGTACGGGCAACTGCGGGTCTGCGGCACGACGATGTGCGACAAGAACGGCGCGCGGGTGCAGCTGCGTGGCGTCAGCAGCATGTGGCTCAACTGGGAGACCGCCCCGTACGCCGAGAACCTGTCCGCGCTGACCTGGATGCGCGACAACTGGAACCTCCAGGTGATCCGGGCGGCGATGGGCGTGGAACCGGCCGGGGCGTACCTGAGTGACCCGGGCCGGGCGCGGGCGCAGGTGGAGACGATCATCAACAACGCGGTCACCGCCGGGGTGTACGTGATCGTCGACTGGCACGCGCACGAGGCGCAGAACAACCAGTCCCAGGCGGTGGCGTTCTTCGGTGACCTGGCCCGCCGCTACGGTCACCTGCCCAACGTGATCTGGGAGACGTGGAACGAGCCGTTGCAGCTCAGCTGGACCGGCGTCATCAAGCCGTACCACCAGGCGGTCGTGTCCGCGATCCGCGCCGCCGACCCGGACAACATCGTCGTGCTCGGCACACCGACGTGGTCGCAGGACGTGGACGCCGCGGCGGCCAGCCCGGTCTCCGGCACCAACCTCATGTACACGCTGCACTTCTATTCGTGTACGCACGGCGGGTCACTGCGCGCCAAGGGCGACGCGGCGATCCGGGCGGGGCTCGCGTTGTTCGTCACCGAGTGGGGTGCCAGCAACGCCGACGGCGGCCTCGACGGCCGGGCCTGCCTGCCGGAGGCGCAGTCCTGGATCGACTGGATGAAGGCGAACGGCATCTCCTGGACCGCCTGGAAGCTGGACGTCGGCACCGACACCACGAACCTGCTCAGCCCCGGGGCACCGGTGACCGGCGGGTGGAACAACTACCTGCACGGCCACGCGCCGTTCGTGGTCGCCAACATGAGGTGACCTGGCCGCGCTTTTGATCAACTCCAGATCGCCGATGTCGGGGTGTCCGAGCCAGCGGGACGCCCCGACATCGGCGATCACGTGTCGATCACCCACGCGCGGCCCTCGCAGGGGCGGTCGCTCTGGCGGGCGATATGCCTGTCAGTCATATTCATACCTGTGCGGTACACAGCTCTCGAACCGTGGCGGGTCATCCGATGCAGTCGTCGGGACCGTTCCTTCGCCGGTGCCGGGCGAGCGGCATCCGCCGGCCCGGTGACCGGATACGCCACATGATCGAATCGCAGGCGCCGATGGTGGAGATGCTGTGGGAGCCGCACGACCCTCGCCACGCGCTCGACGAACGGTTCGGCTTCGGTGATGCAGAGTCGGCCGGCCGCTGGGTCGCCGCGATGCTGAAGGAGCACTGGGGCGTTCGCATCGACTCCTGCGAGCGAATAGTCATGAGCGGGGGCAACGCGATAGCGTGGGTCGGCGTGCCGTCCGGCCGACTGCTCGCGAAATGGTCGGTGGTGCGCGAGCGATTTCCGCGTTTGATGGAGACGGCGCGTCTCACGTGCTGGCTCCACCGTCGAGGGCTGCCGGTGTCGGCGCCGGTTCCCGCACGAGAAGGCCGCCTCCAGGTCGAGGTCGACGGTGTCTCGATGGGCCTGCAGCGCGAGGTCGTGGGCGACCTCCTCGACACCACGGATCTCCACCAGGTGCGGGCGGCCGGAGTCGTCCTCGCCCAGTTGCAGGACGCGCTGGCCGCATACCCGGACGCTGATCAGCTTCTCGCCCCCGCCGTTGCGTTCACGCCGTTGACGGCCCGGGTCACCGACTGGCTGGACTCCCACGCGGACCATCTGCCGATGGCCGCTCGTGACACGCTGCGCGGGCTGGTCATCAGCGCGCCGCCCGACCGGCTTCCCCGCCAACTCGTCCATTTCGATTTCCGCTCCGCCAACATCTTGTGGGCCCACGGCGAGGTCGCTGCGATCCTCGACTTCGAGGAGGCCCAGCATGATCACCGAATCGTCGAGCTGGCCCGCGCGGCGGTCCTGCTCGGCACCCGCTACCACAACTGGGGGCCGGTGTCGGCCGAGATTCGCGCGGAATTCCTTACCAGCTACCAGTCCGAGCGTCCGCTGACCCCGGCCGAGGCGGGCTGGTTGGACATCCTTCTGCTCTGGCAGGCCCTGGCGATGGTGCCGCCGGGCGACGACCCGACCGGGTGGGGACCGTCCGTCCTGAGCCAGCTGAGCCAGGAAACCGCAGAGTAAGGCGGCGGGCTGCTCGCCGCGCTGGCCGCGGGCCGGCTGTCCCGCACCACGCGCCCCTACCGGTCACCAGAATCAACCCCGGAGCGTCAGTTCAGGGTGTGAAGGCTCGCCGGTACGCGGTGGGGGTGGTGGCGAAGGCCCGCTGGAAATGCGCACGCAGGTTGGTGGCCGTGCCCAGCCCGGTGCGGCGGGCGACCTCGTCGACGCTGATTCCGTTGTCCTCCAGCAGGGTGCAGGCGGCGCGCAGCCTTTGCTGGATCAGCCAGGCCCGCGGACCCATGCCGAACCGGCTCTGGAACGCCCGGTGCAGTGTGCGGGTGGACATCACCGCCTGTCTCGCGAGGTCCGCGACGGTGATCGGCTGCCGCAGGTTGCTGCTCGCCCAGGCGGTGACCCCGGCCAGTTCGTCGCCCTCACCCGTCACCGCGACCGGGATGAACTGCGCCTGGCCGCCCGCTCGGTGCGGCGGGGTGACCATGTGACGGGCCCGCTCGATGGCGACCGCCTGCCCATGGTCGCGGCCGACAAGGTAGAGGCACATGTCGAGGCCCGCGGCGAGTCCGGCGCTGGTGAGCACCTGGCCCTCGTCGACGTAGAGGGCGTTGGCGTCCACGAGCACCCCGGGGTGTTCGCGGGCGAGCGCCTCGGCGTGCACCCAGTGGGTCGTCGCGCGGCGGCCGTCGAGCAGGCCGGCCTGAGCCAGCGCGAACGCGCCGGTGCAGATCGACGCGATGCGCGCCCCGCGACGGTGTGCCAGTCGCAGCGCCTGGAGAGCGCGCGCCGGTGCCGGGCCGCGGCGGAATCCGGGCACGATCACCGTGTCGGCGTCGCCGAGGGCGTCGAGCGTCGCCGCGACTGTCAGGTTCAGGCCCTCGGTGGTGGTGACGACCTGACCGTCGTCCAGCGAACACACAGTCGTCGCGTACCGGCCGTGACCCTCGTGGCCGAAGACATGCGTCGCGATGGTCAGGTCGAAGGCCACGACCCTGGGGAGAGCGAGAACGGCGACCCGATGCGTGGCGGAACTCTTACGCATGATGGCAAGGATGCCACTCGTCAGCCCCTGGCCGGCGAGTGATCCTGACCGGGTGCGAATTGACATCGTGGTGTTCGACGGCTTCGACGAACTGGACGTCTTCGGGCCTTTCGAGGTGCTCTCGATCGCCGGGTTGGACGTGCGACTGGTCGCCGTCGAGCGGCCCGGCCCGGTCACCAGCATGCGTGGGGTCGAGCTCCGGGTTCCCGACGTGCTCGGTCCGACCGACGGCGTGATCGTTCCCGGCGGCGGGTGGCTCAACCGGGCCGCCGAGGGCTCCTGGGCGCAGGCGCAGCGCGGTGAGCTTGCGGCGAAGCTGTCCGCGCTGGCGCCGTCGACGCGGTGGATGGCGTCGGTGTGCACCGGCGCGCTGCTGCTCGCGGCTGCCGGCCTGCTGACCGGCCGCCGGGCGACCACCAACCGCAACGCGTACGACGAACTGCGCGGCTACGACGTGACGGTCCTCGACGAGCGCGTCGTCGACGACGGCGACCGTGTCACGGCGGGCGCGCTCACGGCCGGGCTCGATCTGGGACTGTGGCTCACCGAACGGGAACTCGGCGCCGCCACCGCCAACCGGGTCGCTACCGCCATCGAATACGCCCGCGCCTGAGGCTTGCGGCGCGGTGTCCGAAGAGGATCAGCGGCCACCCGCATGGTCGACCCTCTGCCGGTAGAACGGCGCGTCACCTTAACGCGCCGGAAACGCTCCCGGTACCAAGCCTGGGAACGCTCGTCGGACAGTCGAGACCACCGACACGCGAACCGGGGTGACCATGGTCGACAACACCACGAACGCGGCGACGTACGACGGGCCGGTGGGCCGGTCCGGCAACGGCCGGGCCGCGCCCACGCCCCGGCCCGCCCCGGCGACGGCGGTGCACGACGACCCGGCCGACCTCGCCACCATCGGCGTGGAGGAGGAGTTCCACGTCGTCGACCTGCACACCCGGGAGCTGGTGCCCCGGGCCGGGGAACTGCTCGACCGGCTGCCGGCCACGTCGTTCACCGCCGAACTGCACCGCAGCGTGGTGGAGACCAACACCGAAGTCTGTCGCACCCTGGACGAGATCCGCGCCGAGCTGACCCGGCTGCGCCAGTCGGCGGTCCAGGTCGCCGACCGGGCCGGACTGGGCATCGTGGCGGCCGGCACGGTGCCGCTGCGCGCCGACGGCGACCCGAGCGTCACCCCCACCTCGCGCTACCGACGGATGCTCGACGAGTACCAGATGCTCGCCCGGGAACAGCTGATCTGCGGCGCGCAGGTGCACGTCGGTGTCTCGGACCGGGACCTGGCGGTGGCCGTCACCCGGCGGGTGCAGCCGTGGCTGCCGGTGCTGCTCGCCCTGTCCACCAGCTCGCCGTACTGGATGGGTCAGGACAGCGGCTACGCCAGCGTCCGGTCGCTGGTCTGGCAACGCTGGCCCACGGCCGGCGACCCGGGCGAGGTGACCAGCGCGGCCGACCACGAGGCCCTCGTAGCCGAGCTGATCTCCTCGGAGACCATCACCGACCCCGCCATGATCTACTTCGATGTCCGGCCGTCCGCGCACGTGCCCACCGTGGAGCTGCGCATCACCGACGCCAACGCCGACGTGGAGACGATCGTCCTGCTCACCGGGCTGTTCCGGGCGCTGGTGCGCCGGGAGGTAGCCGCCCTGCGCGCCGGAGTAGAACGCACCGCCGTCCGCCCGCCGGTGCTGCGCGCCGCCGTGTGGCGGGCCGCCCGCTCCGGGCTGGAGGGCGACCTGCTCGACCTGCCCCGCTCGGCGCGGCCGGTGCCGGCCGCCGAGGCGGTCGGCCGCCTGGTGACCGACCTGCGCCCGCAGTTGGAGGCGACAGGCGACGCCGAGCAGGTCCGCGAGCTGACCCGGTACGCGCTGGAGCGCGGCAGCTCCGCGGCGCGGCAGCGACGGGCGTACGAGCGGCGGGGCCGGCTGGCCGACGTGGTCGACCTGCTGCTCGACGAGACGCGGGGCCGGGCGGCGCGTACGCCCCTGCCCGGTGTGCCGCCACCGCCCGCGCTGTCCGCGTACGCCGACGCGGGCGACGAGGTCTTCGGCCCGGACGGGCCGGAGCCGACGTTCCGGCCGCTGCTCGCCGCCCTGCGCACCCTCGGCGCCGCCGGCCTGCGCCAACGTGAGCACGACCGGGACGAGGAGCAGCGCGCCCGGGGCGTGACCTTCAGCGTGGCCGGTGAGGCCAGCACCCGGCTCTTCCCGGTCGACCTGGTGCCCCGGGTCGTGCCCGCCGACGACTGGCGGGCGCTGCGCGCCGGCCTGGTGCAGCGCGCCCGCGCGCTGGACGCGTTCCTGCGCGACGTGTACGCCGACCGGGCGGTGGTCGCCGACGGGGTCGTCCCGGCCTGGGTGGTGGAGTCCTCGCCGGGTCTGCGTCCGACCGGCGCGTTGATGAGCCGGCGCGGCGCGCGGGCCCAGGTGTCCGGAACCGATCTCGTCCGTGACCCGGACGGCGGCTGGTACGTGCTGGAGGACAACCTCCGGGTGCCCTCGGGCATCGGTTACGCCGTGCAGAACCGGCGGCTCACCCGTGCGGTGCTGCCCGAGCTGCCGGTGCCCGACGACCTGCTGCCCGCCGACGAGACACCCGCGATGCTGCGCCGGGCGCTGCTCGCCGCCGCCCCCGCCGCCGCCGACGACCCCGCAGTGGTGGTGCTCAGCAGCGGCCCGGGCGACCCGGCCTGGTTCGAGCACCGGCTGCTCGCCGACGAGATGGGCGTGCCGCTGGCCGAGAGCGGCGACCTGCTGGTGTCCGACGGCCGCGTCCATCTGGTCTCCGAGGGCCGCCGCAGCCAGGTCGACGTGCTCTACCTGCGGATGGACGAGGACGCGTTGCTGCACGCCCCGGGCGCCGACGGCGTGCCGCTGGGCTGGCCGCTGCTGGCGGCGGTGCACGCCGGGCGGCTCACGCTTGCCAACGCGCTGGGCAACGGCGTCGGCGACGACAAGGCGTTGTATGCGTACGTGCCCCGGCTCGTCGAGTACTACCTGGGGGAGAAGGCGCTGCTCGGCGACGTGCCGACGTACCTGTGCGGGCTGCCCGAGCAGCGGGCCGAGGTGCTGGGCCGGCTCGACGAGCTGGTGCTCAAGCCTGTCGACGGGTACGGCGGCGACCGCGTGGTGATCGGCCCCCGCGCCGAGGCCGAGGAGCTGGACGCCGTCCGGGAGCAGATCCTCGCCGCGCCGCACCGGTGGATCGCCCAGGAGGTGGTCGCTCTCACCACCCACCCGGTCTTCGACGGTACGGCGCTCGCGCCGCGTCACGTCGACCTGCGGGCCTTCGTGTTCCTCGGTGAGACGGCCGAGGTGGCCCCGGTGGCGCTGACCCGGGTCGCGCCGGCCGGCAGCATGATCGTCAACTCCTCGCGGGGCGGCGGGTCGAAGGACACCTGGCTGCTCGGCGGAACCGATCAGCCCCCGGCGTAACTCACGCTTGATGAAGATGACATCGGGACGCAACCCGGTCCGCCAAGCCTGGACCGGTCAGCGGCCCGAGCGGACCGAGCCGATGAGAGGTGTGTGCCATGTGCGGTATCGGAGGCGAATTCCGCCTCGACGGGGCGCCACCGGATCTGGCGGCGCTGGAACGGATGCTGCCCGTCCTGTCCTCCCGCGGCCCGGACGGCGAGGGACGGTGGCAGCACGGCCCGGCGGCGCTGGTGCACCGCCGGCTGCGCATCATCGACCTGTCCGACGCCGGCGCCCAGCCGATGGTCGATCCCGAGTTGGGCCTCGCCCTGGTCTTCAACGGGTGTATCTACAACTACCGGGAGCTGCGCGACGAGCTGACCACCGCCGGCTACTCCTTCCGGTCCACCTCGGACACCGAGGTGATCCTCAAGGCGTACCACAGGTGGGGGACGGCCTGCGTCGAGCGGTTCTACGGGATGTTCGCGTTCGCCCTTGTCGACATGGCCACGAACACGCTGGTGCTGGCCCGCGACCGGCTCGGCATCAAGCCCCTCTACCTGGCCGAGACGCCCGGCCGGATCCGCTTCGCCTCGACCCTGCCGGCGCTGCTCGCCGCCGGTGACGTGGACACCGACCTCGACCCGGTGGCGCTGCACCACTACATGAGCTTCCACTCGGTGGTGCCACCACCGCGCACCATCCTGGCCGGCGTCCGCAAGCTGCCCCCGGCCACCGTGCGGGTGATCACCGGCGACGGCCGCAGCACCGACACCGTCTACTGGCGGCCGGAGTTCACCCGCGCCGCCGCCCCGGTCATGTCCGCCGGGGAATGGCAGGAACGGATCATGGCGGCGCTGCGCACCGCCGTACGCCGGCGGATGGTCGCCGACGTGCCGGTCGGTGTGCTGCTCTCCGGCGGCCTGGACTCCAGCCTGATCGTCGCCCTGCTCGCCGAGCAGGGCCAGACCGGCCTCGCCACCTTCAGCATCGGCTTCGAGGCGGCTGCGGGGGAGAGCGGCGACGAGTTCCACTACTCCGATCTGGTGGCCCGCGAGTACGACACCGACCACCACCAGATCCGCATCGGCGCGGCCCGGTTCGTGCCGGCCGTGCACGAGGCCATCGCGGCGATGAGCGAGCCGATGGTCAGCCACGACTGCGTGGCGTTCCACCTGCTCTCCGAGGAGGTCTCGCAGCGCATCACAGTGGTGCAGTCCGGGCAGGGCGCCGACGAGATCTTCGCCGGCTACGACTGGTACCCGCCGATGGCCAACGCGGCCCGCGCAGACGCCGTCGAGGCGTACGCCCGGGTGTTCTTCGATCGTCGCCACGACGCGCTCGCCGGGCACCTGGCGCCGGAGTGGATGCTCGACCACGACGCGAGCCTGGAGTTCGTCACCGCCCACTTCGGCACGCCGGGCGCGGACACCGCGCTCGACGCGGCGCTGCGCCAGGACAGCCTGGTGATGCTCGTCGACGACCCGGTCAAGCGGGTCGACAACATGACGATGGCGTGGGGGCTGGAGGCCCGGGTGCCGTTCCTCGACCACGAGGTCGTCGAGCTGGCCGCCGCCTGCCCACCGGCGCTCAAGCTCGCCCAGGGCGGCAAGGGCGTGCTGAAGGCCGCGAGCCGGGGCATCGTGCCCGACGAGGTGATCGACCGGCCGAAGGGCTACTTCCCGGTGCCCGCGATCCGGCACCTGTCCGGCCCGCTGCTCGACGACGTCCGGGACGCGCTGACCGCACGACCGGCGCGCGAGCGCGGCCTGTTCCGCAAGGACTACCTGGAGGAGTTGCTGGAGGCGCCGAACGCCCGGCGGACCACGCTGGGCTCCAACGCGCTCTGGCAGCTCGGGCTGCTGGAGCTCTGGTTGCAGCGGATCGGGGTTTAGATGAGCGTACGGATGGAGGTGCCGCGCCGGGTCCGTCCCGTACGGCACCGGCCGGCGGTGGCCCCGCCTCCCGGCGAGGACTTCGCGCCCGCGCCGTCACCGGACGGCCGACGGGTGGCGTACCTGTCCGACCGGGCCGGAACCCCTGCCGTCTGGGTCCGCGACGTCGACGCGGGCGAGGCCGTCGCGCTGCCCAGCGGCGACGAACCGGTCCTGGCGGTGAGCTGGTCCCCGGACGGGCGATGGCTGGCGTGCGTCGTCGCGCCCGGCGGCGCCCCCCGCACCGAGCTGTGGGTGCTGAGCCCCGACGGCACGCAGCGCCGCCAGGTCGCCGGGTTCGGCCGCCGCAGCGCCGCCCTGGCCGGTTGGCTGCCCGGCGGCGCGCTGCTGGCGGTCACCGAGACCGCCGAGCGGGGTGCCGCAGTGCTCGTCGACGCCGACAGCGGGCACCGGCGGGTGCTCGCCGAGGGCGACCTGCTCACCCTCCTGGACGTCAGCCCGGACGGCGGGTCGGCCCTGCTGCGACGCGGTCCGCGAAACGCCCGCTGGCTCGAACTGCTGGACGTGGCCACCGGCGACCGGGTACGCCTGCTGCCGGACACCGGTCGGGGCAGCACCGACCAGGGCTGGTTCGGCCCCGACGGGACGAGCGTGCTGGCGCGTACCGACGCGTTCGCGGAGCTGGCCGCACTGGTGCGCGTCGACCTCGCGCGCCCGGATCGGGCCCCGACGCGGCTCGCGGCGCGTCCGGACGCCGAGCTGGAACACGTCGCGCTCAGCGCCGACCGGCGCCGCGCCGCGCTGTCGTGGAACACCTACGGCGGGCGCAGCGAGTTGAGTCTGCTGGATCTCGCCAGCGGCGTGCAGCGGGCCGTCGCCGCCCCGGGCGAGGTGCTCGACGGCGCGGTCTTCGCCGCCGACGGCGGCCTGCTCTGCGTCACCGCGCAGGGGCCGGTGCAGCCGCGGGAGGTCTGGCTGGTCGACCCGGTGACCGGCACACCCCGTCCGCTGCGGCCGGACACCGGCGCCGCCCGTACGGGGGACAGCGGTGTCGCCCCGCAGCTCGTCGACCTGCGCGCCCGCGACGGGTTGCCGCTGTCCGGCTGGCTGTACCGCCCGCCCGGCCCGGGTCCCTGGCCGACGGCGATCAGCCTGCACGGTGGCCCGGAGGCGCAGGAGCGTCCCGGCTACAACCCGCTGTTCCAGGCCCTCGTCGCGCAGGGCGTCGCCGTGTTCGCGCCCAACGTGCGGGGCTCGTCGGGCTTCGGCCGCACCTTCGTCGCCGCCGACAACCTCGCCGGCCGCTACGGGGCCATCGCCGACGTGGCGGCGTGCGCCGACCACCTGATCGACAGCGGTGTCGCGATCCCGGGCCGGCTCGGCTGCCTGGGCCGCTCCTACGGCGGCTACCTGGTCCTCGCGGTGCTGGTGAACTTCCCGGGGCTGTTCGCCGCGGGTGTGGCCGAGTGCGGCATCTCCGATTTCCGCACGTTCTACGCCGGCACCGAGCCGTGGATCGCCGCCGCCGCCGTCAGCAAGTACGGCGACCCGGTGCGCGACGCCGACCTGCTGCGGGACCTGTCCCCGATGACCCGCATCGACCAGCTCGACGTGCCGCTGCTGCTCATCCACGGCGCCAACGACACCAACGTGCCGGCCGGCGAGTCGGCCCAGGTGGCGCAGGCCCTCGCCGCGCGGGACGTCCCGCACGGGCACCTCGTGCTCACCGGGGAGGGGCACGACTTCCTGGCCCGCGACAACGCCGAGGCGGCGCGTACGGCCACCACCGCCTGGCTCACCCGGCACCTCGCCGTGACGGCGGCCACCCTCGGCTGAGGCGTTATCCTGCGCCGGTGGACGTCACGGCGCAGGGTGAGCGGCTGGCCGCCGACCTGGGCCGGTGGCTGGCCGACGTGACCTTCGTCGACCTGGACGTCGACGAGGTGACCGCGCTGATCATCGACGCGGTGGCGCGGTGGGGGCAGGAGCACCGCTGGCGGGTCTACCGGCGCGCACCCAGCGTCGTGCCGCTGCCGCCGCCCATGCACCAGCGGCACTCCGTCCTCGACGTGGCGTGCGCCCGACCGGACGGCCCACCGGTGGTGATCGAGGTCGACCACACCGACCGGGCGCGTACGGTGCAGAAACTCGCCGCCGAGGCCGGCGCCGGCCGGATCCCGATCTGGGTGCGCTGGGGCGTGGGCCGCTTCACCGCGCCGCCACCGCCGGTGCGGATGGTGATCGTCGAGGTGACCCGCCGCGCCGGGCCGGCCGGGCGCGGACGTCTGCACAGCCGCACCGGCGACCGGCCCGCGCCGGCGCACTCGTCAGGCGGCGGCACGGCGGCCCCGCAGGCGCTGCCGATCCCGCTGACCGACCCGCTTTAAGGCCCCGCTTCCGGCCCCGCTTTCGGCCCCTCGCAAGGGGACCTGAAGCGAATCGTAAGCGGGGTTCGGCAGAGTTCTGGGTGTCACCGGAGCACACGACACACACCCAGGAGATTCCGATGCGCAAGCTCATCAACTCGACCTACCTCACCCTCGACGGCGTCATCGAGAACCCGATGTGGACCGCGCCCTACTTCGACGAGGAGGCCGCCGCCTTCGCCGGCTCGCAGACCGAGGACGCCGACGCGCTGCTGATGGGCCGGGCCACCTACGACGGCTTCTCCCAGGCCTGGCCGACGATGGACGAGAGCGACCCGAGCACCGGCGCCGCGTTCTTCAACAACGTCAAGAAGTACGTCGCCTCGACCACCCTCACCAACCCCACCTGGAACAACACGGAGGTGCTCCAGGGGGACCTGGTCGAGGCGGTCGCGAAGCTCAAGGCCCAGGACGGCAAGGACATCGTCCAGTACGGCTACGGCTCGGTCACCGCGCAGCTGGTCAAGGCGGGCCTGATCGACGAGGTCCGGTTCTGGATCCACCCGGTGCTGGAGGGCGGCGCCAGCCTGAGCACCCCGCTCACCGACGTGAAGGCGACGTTCGAGCTGATCGACACCCGGGTGCACAAGAGCGGCGTGATCATCGCCTCGTACCGGCCGAAGTCGGCGAGCTGAGCTGCTGAGCGGCGCTCAGAGCTGGGCCCGGGCCTCGCCCGGGCTCAGCTTCGCGCCCTCGGCGGCCAGCGCGTCGAACCGTTCCCGGCCGAGCGCGGCGAGCACCCGTTCGGTCACCCGGTCGGTGTCGTCGCGCTCGGCGGGCGCGGCCGGAGTGCCGGCGGCCTGCCGGGCGGCGGCCGCGGCGCCGAGCAGCCGGGCCGCGACCTCGGGCGAACGCACCGCCGACGCCATCCCTTCCAGTGGGCCGAGAGCATCGCGTGCGGTGGCCATCGCCTCGGCGACGTCGAACGCCTCGAGGTGCAGGGCCAGCGCGGCGGCGGGGTCGCCGCTCTGCTCGAGGGCGTAACCCAGCTCGACGAGGACCATCGGCAGGTAGAGCGCCGGCTGGGCCTCGCTGCGCCCCTTCTCGGCGAGGCGGGTGAGGTGGGTGGTGGCCAGGTCGAGCTTGCCGTCGCGGCGGGCGGCGAAGCCCAGGCCGAGCTCGGCGAAGACGATCGCGCTCGGCGAGCCCTGTTCCACCGCCAGCTGGTACGCGCGCTCGGCCAGCTCCCGGGCCTGCGCGTAGTCGCGGGTCTGCACCGCGAGCCAGGCCAGCCAGGACAGCTTGCCGCCCACGTGCGGCCACAGCCCCAGCTCCTCGGCCCAGCGCAGCCCTTCGCGGTGCAGGGCCGCCGCGCGTTCGTACTCACCGCGGATCTCGGCCAGCCCACCCACCCAGTCGCTCGCCTGCAGGCGGCCCCACCGGTCGTCCACCTCGGCGAACAGCGCGGTGCTGCGCGTCGCCGCGCTCTCCAACGCGGCCAGGTCACCGCCGGCGTGCGCGATCATGGCCCGGGAGCTGAGCACCGCGGCCTCGGTCCACGGATCGGTGGCGGCGGTGGGCAGCAGCTCCGACGCCAGCGGCAGGTCGCTGCGCTCGAGCACCGCGTTCGCGGCGAACCAGACGGCTCGGGCGTCGGTGACACCCGCGAGGGTGGCGCGCACCTCGGCCGCTGGGATCTGCTCGCCCTGCAACAGCGCGAAACCGGTCCGCCAGGCTGCGGCGCGGCTCTCCTGCGTCGGGTCGCCCGGCGTCGCGAGGGCCCGCCGCGCCTCGGTGAGCCGGCCCCGCAGGTACCAGTACCAGCTCAGCGCGACGGCCAGCCGTAACCCGCCGCCGTGCGCCAGCGCCGCGCGCAGGTTCACCGTCTCCGCGTCGAGCAGCGCCAGCCACCGCTGCTGCTCGGGGCCGCGCAGCTGCGGGTCGGCCTGCTCAGCCAGGTCGGTGTAGTACGCGGCGTGCCGCGCCCGGGTGTCGTCGGCGTCGTTCAGGTGGTCCAGGCAGAACGCGGCGACCGACTCGAGCAGCCGGTAACGGGGGCCGGCGCCGGTGTCGTCCAGCACCACCAGCGACCGGTCCACCAGGCGGGCCAGTGTGTCGAGGTCGGTCCGGCAGACGACCTCGGCCGCCTCCGGGGTGCAGCCGTCGCCGAACACCGCGAGCCGGGCCAGCACCGCGCGGTCGCCGTCGTCGAGCAGGTCCCAGCTCCAGCCGATCACCGCGGTCAGCGTCCGCTGTCGCGCCGGCACGTCACGCTGCTGCGTGGTGAGCAGCCGGAACCGGTCGTCGAGCCGGTCCACCACACCCCGCAGGCCGAGCGCGCGGACGCGGGTCGCGGCCAGCTCCAACGCCAGCGGCAGGCCGTCCAGGCGACGGCAGAGCTGCGCGACCGCCGCCGCGGTGTGCTCGTCGAGACGAAAGCCGCGGTGCTGGGCGGCGGCGCGGGCGGCGAACAGCCGGGCCGCCGCCGAGCGCCGGACCGCGTCCGGGTCGCTGTCCGAGGGCAACGACAGCGGGGGTACCTCCCAGAGCAGCTCCCCGGTCAGGCCGAGCGGCTCCCGGCTGGTGGCCAGCACGCGCACCCCGGGCGCGTCGCGCAGCAGCCGGGCCACCAGCGCGGCGACCGGCTCGATGACGTGTTCGCAGTTGTCCAGCACCAGGAGCAGGTGCCGCGACCGCAGCGCCGCGAGGAGTCGGTCGGTGGCCGACAGGCTCGTGCCGGCGGCCTCGCGCACGTCCAGCGCGCCGAGCACCTGCTCGGCGACGCCCGGGTCGCCGGCCGGCAGTGGTGCCAGCTCGACCAGCAGAACGCCGTCCGGAAAGGACTGGGCGCGGGCGCTCTCGGTGGCCAGTCGGGTCTTGCCGACGCCGCCCGGCCCGATCAGCGTGACCAGGCGCTGCGCGGGTAGCAGGGTCCGCAGCTCGGTCAGCGCCTCGGCCCGGCCGACCAGCTCGTCGAGCTGGGCCGGCAGGCTGTTGCGGATGATCGCGGCCTTGGGTGGCGCGCTCAGGCCGGCGTCCTGTTCGAGGATCCTGCGGTGCAGGGCGACCAGTTCGGGGCCGGGGTCGAGGCCCAGCTCGTCGGCGAGCCGGTCCCGCAGGTCGGCGTAGCTGTCCAGCGCTTCGGACTGGCGACCGGCGGCGTACAGCGCGCGCAGGTGCACAGCCCGCAGGCCCTCGCGCAGCGGGTGTCGGGCGACCAGTTCGGCCAGGTCGGCCGCGACGAGGTCGTGCTCACCCCGGGCCACCCGGGCCTCGGCGAGCCGCTCGTGCACGGCGAGGCGCTGCTCGGCGAGTCGGGTCGCCTCGGCGCGGACGAACTCGGCGTCGGCCACGTCGGCGTACGCCTCGCCCCGCCACAGCCCGAGCGCCTCGGTCAACACGTCGACGTCGGTGTGCCGGGCCAGCTCGGCGAACCGGTCGGCGTCGACCGTGTAGGCCCGCAGCAGGTAGCCGGGAGCGCGGGACTCGACCAGGTCGCGGGCGCCCGGCTCGGCGTCGTTGAGCGCCTTGCGCAGTTGCGACACCCGCACCTGGAGGGCGCCGGCGGGGTTGGCGGGGAAGTCGTCACCCCACAGGTCGTCGATGAGCCGGTCGGCGGAGACGACCTGGTTGCGGTTGGTCAGCAGGTCGGCCAGGAGGGCGCGCACCTTGGCGCCGGGCACCACCACCGGCTCGCCGGCGTCCGTGGTGACGGCGAGCGGCCCGAGCACCCCGAACTGCACGGCGGACATCCTATCGCCGGTAAGGCGACCTGAAGCAGACCGTAAGCGGGCCGGCGCACCGTGTGGGCATGGAGATCTATCACGAGACACACGGCAGTGACGAGGGCCGGCCGCTGGTGCTCATCCACGGCGCGCTCTCGGGTATCGGCACCTCGTTCGGCACGATCCTGCCGTTGCTGGCGAAGTCGCGGCGGGTGATCGCCGTGGAGTTGCAGGCGCACGGCCACACCCCGGACGTCGACCGTCCGCTGACGGTGGAGCACTTCGCCGCCGACGTGGTCGAGTTGCTGGACCGGCTGGGTGCCGAGCGGGCGGACGTGTTCGGCTGGAGCATGGGCGCTGCGGTGGCGCTGCGCCTGGGCACCGACCACGCCGAGCGGGTCGGGCGGCTGGTCCTCGCCTCGGTGAGCTTCGAGGACGACGGCCTGCACCCCGGGCTGCTCGACGGGATCCAGGATCTGCGGCCGGAGCACCTGCACGGCTCGGAGTTCCACGAGGAGTACCTGCGCACCGCGCCGGACCCGGCGGGCTGGGCCAACCTGGTCACCAAGATGAAGGTGCTGGACGCGAACCTGCCGCGCTGGACGCCCGAGCAGATCAAGGCCCTGGCCGCGCCCGCCATGATCGTGCTGGCCGACTCGGACATCGTCCAGCCCGAGCACGCGGTGCTGATGTTCCGGCTGCTCGGGGGCGGGGTGCCCGGCGACCTGACCGGTCTGCCGGCCTGCCGGCTGGCCATCCTGCCGGGCACCACCCACACCACGATCCCGCAGCGCGCCGAGTGGCTGGCGCCGATGATCGACGAGTTCCTGACCGAGGCCAGCTCGCAACGCTAGAGCGCGCTCACTTCCGCACCCCGCCCCACAAGGTCGATCATGGACTTGTGGTGGCCATTCTGGCGGCAAATGTCTGTCTCGTGCACCACCACAACTCCATGATCGACGGGTCGGGGAGGGCTATCGCTCTTCGGGGGAGCGTCGGAGTCGCAGCCAGCTGCGGCGGGGGGTATCTGGGGATGGAGAGTGGAGGACGGCGGACGTTCGGGTCGCGCCCCTTTGCTCTGCTTCAACCCACGCAACAGTTTGGGTCTCCCGGTGTTGCGCGGGTTGAAGCAGAGCAAAGGGCGCGATGGGCAGGTGCCATCCACTAGCTGCTGCCGTGACATCAGGGGCGAAAGCCGCGTGCCGGCCCGCCCAGAAGCGCAAGACCGTGGGAGTGGGCGGGTCAGGTCTGGTCGGGGGCAATGAGTCGATAGGCAGGCTGCTCGGCGGGCTGGCGCGATGATCGACGAGTTCCTGAGCGACGTGTGACACCAGCGCCGGAGTGGCTACTTCTCGAGAAGCAGCGCTTCGGCGCCCACCGGTCGGAAGCCGGCCGCCTGGAAGGCACGCACGCTGCGCGCGTTGCCGGCGGCCTGCTGCGCCCAGACCGGCTGGCCGTCGGGCACCAGGTGCCGGGCTGCCGTCGCCAGCGCCCGGCCCAGGCCCCGGTGGCGAACGTTCTCGTCGACCTCGATCGCCGCCTCCCAGCGACCCGCCACGCCACGGCCGAGGACTACCACGCCGCCCTCGGCCGCCCAGACGCGCACGTCGTCGCGACGCCTGCGCGCCCTGGCCTCGCGGGGGTGATCGGTGTCGGTCAGCTCGCGCAGCGCCAGCGGGGGCGCTCCGGCGAGCGGGGCGGCGACGGTCAGCAGGTCGATGGTGTCCGTCGACCGTCCGGTGCGGTCGAGCAGCGCAGCCAGGAAGCGCGGATTCATCGTGGCTGCCAGCGAGTCGCAGTCGAGGGCGGCCAGGGTGCGGCGGACCCAGTCGGGGTCCTCGTCGGTGAACACCACGGAGTGGGCGGTGAACGCGATGACTCCGGCGTCCCGGGGGCTGTGCTGCGGCACGATGGTGGTCCCGCCGTCCGGGGGAGGGAAGTGCCCGCGTGCTGCCGCGTCCAGGACGTCGGCCAACGTGCCACCCACGATCGTCGCCTCCTCGGGTTGAGAGCCACCGTCCATTCTCGCCGGCCCGGCCCGAAGTTCGCCGCCCTGTGGTCATGGCGTGGGGCCGCCGGAGCGGGTAGAAACACCAGAGAGCGCTCTCACGCCCCAGCTGCGCCGGGAGTACCACCCGGTCGCGGAGAGGACGAACCACATGACAACCCCGTCCCGACGTACCCTCCTGCTCGCCCTTCTGGTCACCACCGCCCTCGCGGCGAGCGGCACCCCTGCCACCGCCGGCCGCCCGACGCACGGCGCACCCGACTTCGGGCCGAACGTGACGATCTTCGACCCGACCATGCCGGTCGGCGAGATCCAGCAGACCCTCGACGCCGCGCACGCCCGCCAGGTCGACAACGAGATGGGCACCGAGCGGCACGCCTACCTGTTCAAGCCGGGCGCGTACGGCACTGCCGAACAGCCGTTGCAGGCCAAGGTCGGCTACTACACCGAGGTCGCCGGCCTGGGCGCGTCGCCCACCGACGTCGCCGTCAACGGCAAGATCGAGGTCTACAACCGCTGCCTGGCCGACGGCGGCACCGGCAACTGCCTCGCGCTTGTCAACTTCTGGCGCACCCTGTCCAACCTCTCGCTCACCGTCAACGCCGCCGGCCAGGACGGCTGCCGGTCGACGGCGAACTTCTGGGCGGTGTCCCAGGCGGTCTCGATGCGCCGGCTGAACATCACCGGCGGCGGGCTGTCCCTGATGGACTACTGCACGGCCGGCCCGCAGTTCGCCAGCGGCGGCTTCATCGCCGACTCGCGGCTGCCGGCCACCACCAACGGGTCCCAGCAGCAGTGGCTCACCCGCAACAGCGAGGTCGCCGGGTGGTCCAACGCGGTGTGGAACCAGGTCTTCGCGGGCGTCGAGGGCGCACCTGACGACGCCACGTTCCCGGACCCGCCGTACACCACCCTCGACACCACGCCGGTGAGCCGGGAGAAGCCGTACCTGTTCGTCGACGGCAAGGGCCGCTACAACGTGCGGGTGCCGTCGGCGCAGCGCGACAGCCGGGGCGTCTCGTGGGCCGACGGCCTGACCCCCGGGCGGACCATCGGGATCGACGACTTCTTCATCGCCAAGCCGTCCGACCCGGTGCAGGTGATCAACAGTCAGCTCGCACGCGGCAAGCACCTGCTGCTCACCCCCGGCGTGTACGACATCGCCCGCAGCATCGAGATCCGCCGGGCCAACACGGTGGTGCTCGGCATCGGCCACGCCACCCTTACCGCGGTCAACGGCGCCGTCCCGCTGGACGTCGCAGGAGTGCCCGGCGTGATCGTCGCCGGCGTCACGATCGACGCCGGCACCGTCGAGTCGCCGGTCCTGCTGCGGGTGGGCCGTCAGCACGGCCGCGACGCCAGCAGCCCGGCCAACCCGACGACGCTGTCCGACGTGTACTTCCGCGTCGGCGGCCCGCACATCGGCCGGACCAACACGGCGCTGGAGGTCAACAGCGACAACGTGCTCATCGACCACACCTGGGTGTGGCGCGGCGACCACGGCGTCGAGGGCTTCACCGAGGGCGTCAACGGCGACACCGACCGCTGGCGCACCAACACCGGCCGCTACGGCGCTGTCATCAACGGCGACCACGTGACGGCCACCGGCCTGTTCGTCGAGCACTTCCAGCGCTACAACACCGTCTGGAACGGCGAGCACGGCACCACGATCCTCTACCAGAACGAGCTGCCGTACGACCCGCCGACGCAGGCTGACTGGATGAACGGCCCGGTCGAGGGCTACGCCGGCTACAAGGTCGGGGACCGGGTGCGCCACCACGACCTCTACGGCGGCGGGGTGTACGTCTTCAACCAGAACAACCCGTCGATCCACACCGAGAACGGGTTCGAGGTGCCGAACCGGCCGGGTGTGCGGCTGCACCACATCATGACCGTCAACCTCAGCGCGGGCACCATCGACCACGTGGTCAACGGTGTCGGCGACGCGGCCGACACGACGAAGGTCGGCGTGCCGGTCTACATCGCGCAGTACCCGGCGTCGTAACGCTTCCGGGCGTACCACCGAAAGGGCCGGCGCCGGTGTGCGGCGCCGGCCCTCCGCGTGTGCCCGACCGTGACGCTCGGTTCCTTCCGATCCCCTGACTTACATTTTCATCGATCAGTCGCACTCTTGCGGGACGGCATCCACTGCTGCCACGATGGCCGTCAATGCCTTCCGTCCCGAAGGAGTGGTCCCCATGGCGGTCTCCCGCCGCAGGTTCGTCACGTCCGTGTTGGCGGGCTCCGCCCTCGCCGCCGCCTCCACCACCGAGCTGCTCACCACCCTCGCCAGCCCCGCGTCCGCCGCCAGCCCGGTCGGGGACGTGGTGGGCAAGGTGACGGTCGGCTACCAGGGCTGGTTCAGCGCTCCCGGCGACTCCGCGCCCATCGGCGGCTGGTGGCACTGGAGCCGCGACCGCTTCCAGCCGCCGTCGCCGTCCAACACCACGATCGTGTCGTGGCCGGACATGCGCGAGTACACGCGCAGCTATCCCACCGCGTACCCCAACCTCGGCAACGGTTCGCCGGCCACCCTCTTCTCCTCCTACGACCAGCAGACGGTGGACACCCACTTCCGCTGGATGCAGGAGTACGGCTGCGACACAGCGGCGCTGCAACGGTTCAACCCGACCGGCGACGAGGGGCCGACGCGCGACGCGATGACGCAGAAGGTCCGCTCGGCGGCCGAGCGCTACGGCCGCAAGTTCTACATCATGTACGACGTCACCGACTGGCTGACGATGCAGACGGACATCAAGACCGACTGGACGACGAAGATGTCCGCGCACACGTCGTCGAGTGCGTACGCCCGCCAGAACGGCAAGCCCGTCGTCTGCATCTGGGGGTTCGGCTTCAGCGAGCCCAGCCGGCCG
The DNA here is from genome assembly GCF_040649315.1 of Micromonospora sp. NPDC049004. NCBI lineage: Bacteria > Bacillati > Actinomycetota > Actinomycetes > Micromonosporales > Micromonosporaceae > Micromonospora > Micromonospora sp. NPDC049004. The sequence goes on along the minus strand of NZ_JBEZFG010000003.1, from coordinate 95,964 downwards.
TTCACCCCGGGGCCGTGCCTGGAGGTCGTCAACTGGTTCAAGGCGCAGGGCTGCTACGTCATCGGTGGCGTGCCCACCTGGTGGCGGCAGGGCATCGAGGACTCCCGCGCCGGCTTCCTCGACGTCTACCACGCGTTCCACGCGATCTCGCCGTGGATGGTCTACCGGGCCAGGACGGTGGAGGAGCTCGACTCGTACTACAACAACGTCAACGTCGGCGACATGGCCGACTGCGCGGCGCGCGGCATCGACTACCTGCCCTGCGTGATGCCCGGCGACCTGGCCGGTGGGCACCGCAAGCACGGCGACTTCTACTGGCGGCACATCTACAACATGGTCCGGCTCGGCTCGCAGGGCCTGTACGTGTCCATGTTCGACGAGTACAACGAGGGCAACCAGATCGCCAAGACGTCCGAGACCCAGGCCACCACCCCGGCCGGCGCGAACATCCGCGCCCTGGACGAGGACGGCGTCGCCTGCTCGTCGGACTACTACCTGCGCATCACCGGCGACGGCGGCCGGATGCTCAAGGGTCAGCTCGCGCTCACCGCCGTACGCCCGACGCCGCCGACGCTCGGCACCCCGCCGCCGGCCACCGGGAACCTGGCCGCCGGCCGGTCCACCTCGGCGAGCAGCCAGAACGGCCCGTTCCCGGCGTCGAACGCGGTGGACTCCGACGCCGGCACCTACTGGGAGAGCGGCGGTGGCTCGTTCCCGCACTGGTGGCAGGTCGACCTCGGCGCCAGCTACCCGGTCAACAAGCTCGTGGTGCGGCTGCCCGCCGGCTGGGGCGCGCGGACTCAGACCATCACCGTGCTGGGCAGCGTCGACGGCAGCTCCTTCTCGACCATCGCCGGGGCCTCCGCGTTCGCCTTCGACCCGGCGACGGGCAACACCGTCACGCGCACGCTGACGACCACCACGGCCCGCTACGTCCGGCTGAGCATCGCCGGCAACACCGGCTGGGCGGCGGGCCAGCTCTCCCAGGTCGAGGTGTACGCCGCCAGCGGCACCACGGACAACCCGCCGACCGCCCCGAGCGGCCTCACGGTGACCGGCCGGACGGCGAGCAGCGTGTCCCTGGCCTGGACGGCATCGACCGACGACAACGGCGTGACCGGCTACCAGGTGCGCCAGGGCGGCTCAGTGGTCAGCACTGTCACGGGCACCACGGCGACCGTGAGCGGGCTCGCCGCGTCCACCGCGTACACCTTCACGGTCGTGGCACGCGACGCCGGCGGCAACACCTCGGCGGCGTCGAACGCTGTCACCGCCACCACCGACGCCCCGGCCAACGCCGACCTGGCCCGGGGGCGGTCCACCAGCGAGAGCAGCCACGTGCAGAGCTACGGCTCGGGCAACGTGGTCGACGGCGACGCGAACAGCTACTGGGAGAGCGCCAACAACGCCTTCCCCCAGTGGGTGCAGGTCGACCTGGGCGCGACGCGCACGGTCGGGCGGGTGGTGCTCAAGCTGCCGCCGTCGTCGGCCTGGGCGACCCGCACGCAGACCCTCGCCGTGGCGGGCAGCGCCGACGGGGGCAGCTTCGGCACGCTGGTTTCCTCGGCGGGGCGGACGTTCGACCCGTCGACGGGCAACCAGGTGTCGTTGACGTTCAGTGCCGCGCAGGCTCGCTATGTGCGGATCACGGTGACCGGTAACAGCGGCTGGCCGGCCGGGCAACTGGCGGCGCTGGAGGTGTACGCCAGCTGACCGGACGTGGGGCGGCCGCCGGACGCCGACCGGCGGCCGCCTCCACCCGGCGAACCGGCGCAAGCGGCACCTCGCTAAGGCCCAGGTCATCCACCGAGCAGATCAACACACTTGAGCTGGAGTTAGGCATCGCCTGGAGTGAGGGACGCTTGCCCGATTGGCTAACGTTCCCCTAGGTAGCGGCGAGCGAGGCGTCTGATCATGGCCGCACCGATGGCGGAGGCGTGGTAGCTCGCGCCTTGATGTGACCGGCTTCCCGCTCGGGAATATCTGCCGGACCATGGCCTCCGATACCCAACGACACGTCACTGCGCCGGGCGCGAAGTACAACCACCCGCCGCGTACCCACCGCTCTGCGGGGCGGCTCAGGCCTTACCGTCTCCAGTCGGAGGTTCCCCTGCTTCCGGCTCACCGACGTTGTTGGGAGCCTCGTCGGCCTCTTCCTCCGCCGTGCTCGGACCGACCAGCGTCGCCTCCGACCAGAGCCGCTCGTACTCGTCCCGCAGTGACTCCCGAGCCGGAGATGGGATCGGGGTCATGACTGTTGTTGTCCGACCGATGCCGTTGAGCGAGGTGCCGACCGTGAGCACGTCCCCGTCGTCTGCGATGAGCACCCGATCGTGCAGCCCTTTCGACGATCGGACCTCGACCGGCCGGGCAAGGCTCTGGCTGTCAAGGTAAGCCTCCATGGACGCGACTACGCCACGGTTGTTGGCCTTTCCATTTACTATCAGTCGCGTGAGCTGGGTGCTAACCACAATGGTGTGCAGATCCGCCAACTTCAGGTACGGATCGACTAGTAACCCGCTCCCGGCCGCGGCGAACTGCCCGACGACGATCGGGTAGGCGAGTGGATCCTCTCGCCCGAGGACAACGACGCTCACGTCCTCGTCGCTCTCCTCGTCGGTTTCGGCGTTACGGAGCAGCGCGCGGCCTAGGTCGGTAAGTCGAAGCCCGGGATCCTCCGCCTGAGGTGCCGGGACCTCCTCCAGCCAGGTAAGACGCACGAGGTGCTCGACCACCGACTCGGCCGGCTTCACAAGCTCCCGCTCGGTGACGTAGCGTGCCTGGTTGCCTATGCCGAGCTGCCCTATCTGCATCGCGAACGCGCTGAAGATCTCCTGCATCGGCCGCAGGCGTTCCGCGAGGAGAGACGCGAGCATTCGGTTGCCCGCGGTGCTCACTTCGAAGGGCGGCACCACGCGTTCAACAGCCGGGCCAACATCCCGACGAACGGTCCGGTAGACAGCCAATGTTGGGTTGCGGTTGTTCCGCCAGAGCATCACCTGCGTCCCAGTTGGCTTGTAAAAGTTCCGGTTGCAGGCGCCAACGAAGGCAAGCACCTCGTACTGTGCGTCTGAGAGGATGTCCACCAGCGGATGCTAGCCAGCCGACGCGACCGCCCTGGCCACCGGGCAGGCCATGTCGGGGTCACAAGTGGATGGCAGATCAGTCTCGGGGCCGAGGGCGCCGTTGGCTGCTCGCGGGCTTGGCTTCAGCCGGCAGCGTCAAGTTAACCTTTACGACTAGTTCCACTTCGAAAGCTACGGTAAGATATGGTCCCGCGCTACCCGATCCCCGACGCCTATCGCAGTTTAATGGATTGGAAAATACGTCTCTGAGTAGACTGAGGGTGGCGCGCTCCACCGCTTCGACACCCGAGATCTTCACCCGTCAGGCGTTGACTTCAGGTGCGCTAAACCGTAAGCCCCAAGCCAGCTCCAGTTGTTACCCTGATCCACGATTTCCGCAGCTTCATCCGTCTGTCCATCGCTGACAAGCAACTCAAGTAAGCGCCGTTCCGCGTAACCATCTCCTCTGCTGACCAGCCCTCGAAGAACGGCGCGTGCTTCATGCCGTCGGCCGCAGAGGTCGAGGAACACGGCGAGCCTTCGTAGTTCATAAATACCGCCAGATTGCGCATATAGCCGCAACTTTGCGAGCGCATCGTCAATCCGGTTCTCGGAAACCAGGGTTCCTATAAGTACCTCGGCTGCGAATATATTACCGTTGTCGGCTCGAGTGCTTAATTCGTCGATTTGGCCATGAGCTGCAAGCAGGAGGGAGAGCTTCCTTGCTGCCTGCCAGTTGTCGGTGCCAGCATCGGTCAGCTTTCGGTAAAGTGACTCAGCGTGAAATGCCATCCCCTTTTCGTAGGCGCTATCAGCTAACCGCATTTGATCGTACGGCCCGGCAATATTCGCCGTCAGGGCCTCCCATGCCAGGCGAGGCACAGCCTGGCCAGCTCTCTGTCTACTTAATCGTTGCAGTAGGAAATCAGTTACCGAATAACCGAGCATTGTTCGGCGGTCAGGGCTGGTGATGGCATTAATGGGCGCGGTAGCTCGATCCTGGGGCCGAGCTGCTGACGTCAAGTCATCGAGATTGACTAGGAACCAGCTATCGTCAGGATAGTGGCCTGGTAGATAAGCTCGAGATGCATCCAAGAGCAGCTTTGCGCTTAATGGTCCTTGAATTCCAAGGCGGCGGGCATCGACAGCAGCATCTACGATTGCACGCTGCTCCTTCGTTCCTCGCTCATATCGACGAACGATTTCCAACGCGCCTGAGAGTGCTTCCGTGACATTATAATCAGGGTTCTCCAGCGCAAGTAAGAGTCGAGGGTCAGCTACCGCTAGGCGTGCCGCCTCCCCGCGTTCTGCCAAGGTGAAGCTGTCGAGCGATATCTCCGTTAAGCGCCTACTCTCTAGGACGTCGAGTGCGGAAGGGTATCGAGGTCGATGAAATCCGTGAGTTGCATCGAATTCTGTGCTCCGGAGTTGGCGAGCATACTCCGGCCACAAGGTCGAGACGATCACGACAGGGCTTGGTGCCTCTAGCAACTTCCGGATGGCGGTAGCGGCAATGGGGGTGTGACCGGCCGTGAGATATGGACCCTCAAGGAAACGTTGCAATTCATCCAGCCAGATGATCATTGGTGGCAAATCGAAGTCGGCGTCAGCAATCGCGTTGATTAATTCTCCGTCGCCCAAGTCGGGTGCCAGGAGTGTGAAATCGGGAAGCATCATGCGACTCGCCTCATAAAGGAGGCGAGTCTTCCCGACACTCGAGTTTCCCACCAGCAGTAAGAAGCCGCCGTCTGCTTTAAATTCCAACAAGGCGTGGCAAGCTGCCTGAAACTTCTCCCGAGGAACGAAAAGTGGCAGCTCCGGATATGCTTCGATATGCTGCCTCGTCGTGCCCTTCTTCTTCGCTTGGTCTACTGCCGCCGCAACTGCGACCATTGATTCGCCCGGCCGAGGTGCCAACGATCGCAGATCGATAGCCGGATGCACGCCCAATGCAAGCGCATCAGCAGCACTCATTGGGGGCAGACTGCGCACCCTGCCGATGTGACTCTTCAGCCGATTGAAAGCTTTGTGGCCGCGTCCGTCGGTCGACGCCAGTTCCTCAGAAGGAAACCCCTGCCGTCGCTTGCGGAGTTGAATCCAGCCTAGAAAGGTTGACGTTAAGAGCGACAGTAGGCCGACTGCCATGCTCACGACGCTACTAATGCTGTCCTTCTGGGGTAGGTCTGCGCGCGCAAAGCTAACGATGGCATCGACAACAGGCGGAGCCCACCACCAGGCTGAGATTGCGAGTATCGCTACGAGCGTGAGCCCACGCCACGGCCAGCTATGGTCGCGACGAACCTTCGTGAGATCAAAAGCCATCACCACGACCATAGACCGGTGCCGCCAACGCGGCCTTGGCTGGTTCGCAGGATGTCAGAATTGATCAAGTCGGCTGACTGGCTGACAGATCAAGGCTGCCTGCTCGGCATCGCACTCTGCCTCGTGGATCGCCGCAGTCAGGTTCGTCGCGATCCATAGAACTGACCATCATCTGTCGGTTGTCCGACAGTCTGCTTCGGCGCTATGCCAGCTCGGGCTTGACCTGAACTCGTACCAAGTTACCGCGTCGGTCCCGGTGCCACCGCCTCCCGGACATGTCCGTGAAGCGGATCTCGATGACGTACCACCTGCCTCGGAGCTCTGGAGGGAAAGGGCGCGGGACGACGGAATCGGGACGTCGATACAACTCATGCCCCGTCACCAGGAAGTCGCCCGGCGGCACAAGCTCGAAAACCACCGTCTGCTCTGACTGAGCGTGATGTGAGATCGGAACGTACGTCAGCTGTAGCTGATGAACGGGGAGTGGGCTCCCGTTACGCACGGCTACACCCCACCTGATCGGTGAGGCCTCGTCCGTCGGTTCACTCAAGACGAGCGAGGGCCAGGCGGCAATGAGATCGGCCTGCGCTCGGGTGTCCAGGCGCAGTCGTCCTTCATCACGTTCACGCTCTACGAAAACGACCCGCCAGGCGGCGCGGCCAGCCCAGATAGCAGCGGCCAGAGCCGCCAAGGCGCTCAGTGCGCTGAGCCAACCTGGCAGATCGCCGAAGTCGACATCCTGGAAGTTCATACTCGACATGCTGCCACTTCAAGGCAATACGTGCTCCGTCCCGCTTGACGGCTAAGTGCTTCTGCAACTGCACCCCGAACGTCATCCGAGCTGCCACACCAAACCTGTTACGTGTTGAGCAAGTAGGCGACGGACGAGTCGACCTGTAGGCGGCATGTTGTTCACGCCGTATCCGCCCGAGGTGTTGCCCTGTGTTCGGTTCAAAGGGCGGGCGGGACGAACGAGCCGCCGGCAAGGTAAGCCGCAGCGCGCCGGTCGCGGGTGTGCATAGCCGCATGGACCCTTGCGGCAACGTTGTTGGGAAGCCGCTGTTCGGCCTCTTGGCGTGGGAAAAAGGCAATGTCCTCTAGCTCCTGTCCTGGCAAGTTGAGGTCATCGAGGTTGGCGATGGACCCGCAGTCGAACGTGAAGCTGATGATCGCGCGTGGCCGCTGGCCGGCGGGTGGTGCCCAGTCAACTACGAGCAAGTCGCCTACCGCCACCAAAATCCCCAGCTCCTCTCGAATCTCGCGGGCGCAGGCGTCGTGGGGGTATTCGCCTTCGTCGACATAGCCGCCGGGGAAGGCCCAGTGGTCGCGGTAGGTGGGTTTGACGAGCAGCACGTTGCCGTCTGGGTCGGTAATGAACGCTGCGGCGGCGGCGTAGAAAGACGCCAGGTTGGCGTACCAGGTGGCAGGCTCCGTCCAGGTCACGTCGGTGACGCTAGCGGACAGGCCTATGGTGGCTCCGGCCTTATGTCGCGGCGGGCGTGGCTGCAAGGGTATGCAGGACATCGTTGACCTGGGGGCACCCTCCTTGAGGGCCGAGCGTGACAGCGAATTCGTGGATGCGCTGCTGTACACGCCGCGAATGAACGCCCTCAGTGTGCTGCGCCAACTTCCGACCCCAATCACAGGCGGCGTCGGTGTTCCCGGCGCGGGCATGAGTCACTGCGACCAGGGCGGTGTGCAGAGCCCGCGTCCGAGTGTTCTGGCTGCCGAGAGTTAGCGCGTCGGTAGCGTGTCGAAGGGCCTGCGAGTACAGGCGCAGGTCGCCCAAGCACCTGAGTGCGGCGCCAGCGAGGTGGGCCGGACTGAAGTAGCTGACCCAGCGCGGGCCGGTGTCCGCGCCGATGCGGTCGAGAGCCCGCTCGGCTCTGGCAAGCGCGAGCTGGCAGGCACGTCGCTCACCTGACTGCCCGTACGCGGTGGCGGCGGTGGCGTGTAGTCGAGTGAGCACCGCGGCTGGTGCACCGCCTGCGCCGTCGATGGCCGCTTCGGCGAGCCGGATCGCCTCCCGGGTGTGACCCAGGTGCACGGCCTGGGTGGCGAGATTGGCCAGCAGGTGAGCGCCGTAGAGGCGATCGTCGGCGGCCTTGGCGAGCCGCAGGGCGATGGTCACGTGCTGTTGGGCGTTGGCTTGGTCGCCCGCGTCATACGACATGAAAGCGAGCTGGCCGCACAGCGTCGCGGCCGCTCGCATGAGGTCGCGACCCACGGCATCCGTGTAGGTGCCGCGCAGCATGAGAGTGACCTGACGCACGAGGAAGTCCGCCAATAGAACCCGGATGCGCGGCGAGCCGCTGCCGTGACGTCGGTCGAGGTCGGTGAAGTGATCCGCCAGGGCGTACAGCGACTGGACGTCGGTGAGGCTGACTGGCTGCCGACCGCTCCGGCTCAGTGTGCCGTCGGGCGGGTCATACCGCCACCCGAGCGCAGCTTGTTCAGCTTTTCCGCTGTCGAATGATCCGCTGGCTTGCTCGTTGATGTGCTTACTGAGCGTCGCCCAGATCCGCTCGGCAGTATCGATCGTCCCATCGACGGTCGCCGGGTAGACGCAGGTTCCGATGCCGTCTGTCGCGCCGAAACCCAGTTCCGTGACGGCAACAGGGCGGCCGAGCTTGCGGCCTAAAATTTCGGCCATCGCGGCCTGGACGTGCTCGCCCGGCCGGCGGCCGCGTAACCACCAGTAGACGCTGGCGGCGTCGTACCGCCAGACGCCCTGGTCGCGGCCGGCGTGATTGAGCTGGCGAGCGAAGGCAGCGTGAGCGTTGCCATAGCCAGCGGCAAGCAACAGCCCTTCGAAAGCGGCGTTCGTCACCGGTCGCGCCATGGGTTCGCCTCCACGCATCAAGCCAACTACAACCAGTGACGAGCCTATGGGTAGACCTGGTCCTATGGGGACCCACGCAACCCTGCGCAACCCACGTCCTGAGCAGCGCAATGGCACGCATCGCTTGCCATCTGGTCCGTCCCTCGGCGGCTGACTTTGCTGATCACAGGAGTTCATAGGCGGCGACGGGGGAAACGCCGTCGCGCCCAGTTGACGGAGGTGAGCGTGCGCGGCGACGAGACGGCGAGTAAGGGTGAGCAGGCTGAGGCGGCCGAGCGGGAGGCTGCCAAGCAGCGCCTCCTGGATCAGGCCGAGGCGGAGCGTGTACCCGTGGACGACACGACCCGTGCGGTCCCGGACCGGCGGTGGCGGCGTGAGCAGCGATGACCTCCCTATCGGACGACGCGTCGCCGGTTGGCGGGTGCGACGGTCGATGACGCAGCAGATGCTTGCCGATCGGTTGCGCAGATCGAAGAGTTGGGTGGACAAGATCGAACGCGGCGTTCGTCCCCTGGACCGGTACTCGGTGATCCAGGAGCTGTCCCGCGTCCTGAGGGTCGATCCGGAGGTGCTGCTCGGTCAGCCGCCCAGCGCCCCGGCGAGCACCCCGGCCGGAGTGGACGACATCAGGGCGGCGCTCGCCCGCTACGACACCCCGCCGACCCCACCACACATGCACGAGCTGAGGCGTCAGATCGGGCACGCCTGGTTGGCTTACCAGCACGCGCACTACCCGCAGTTGGTGCGGGCGGTGCCGAGCTTGCTCGACGCTGCCCAGGGTGCACGGTCGCCGGAGGTGCTGGTGCAGGCGTACCGGATCACCGCGCTGTTACTGGTCAAGCTCGGCGAGGCCGACCTCGCCTGGTTGGCCGCCGACCGCGCCGTGGGAGGTGCCCAAGACGACCCAATCCTCGCGGCGACAGCGGCAATCGCGGTGGCGCAGGCGCTACGCGCGTCGGGCCGGGACCGCCTGGCCCTGTCGGCGACCCTCACAGCGGCCAACCGAACCCTTCCACCGGCACTCCACGTCGGTGACCAAGAGGTTTGCGGCACTTTTGGAGATCAAAGTCGACGCAAACCTCTTGATCACCGGGGCGAGGGCGATCAACGAGGCAGGGGAGAGCGCCGGGGTGATCGCAGAGCGTGGGCGGTGGGTGGGACGTTGCTGGTCCAGGCCGCCCTCGCCGCCGCCGGCTGCGGCGAGCACCGCCGCGCCGCCGAGCTGATCGACCGGGCCGCGGGCGTCGCCGTCGACCTGCGGGGGTACGACGAACCGCATGGCACCAGCTTCGGGCCGGTCACTGTGGAGATGGCGCGGGTGCTCCTCGCGGCGCAGCGGGGTGACGCCGATGGCGCACTGGCACGGCTTGTGAGCGTCGTGCGGCGGGAGGTGTGGCGGCGGTTGCCGGTCGAGTATCGGGGTGCCTACCTGCTCGACGCCGCGCGGATCTATCTGCACGCCGATGACCTGCGCGGGGCGGCGAGGGCGCTGGTCGACGCGGACAGTGTCGCGCCGGGTGAGGTTCGGGGGCGGCCTCTGGCGCGTACTCTCATCGCTGATCTTGCTCGTGCGAAGCCGGCGCCGGCCGGTGTGGCGCGACTGGCGACGCTCGTTGGGATTACCCGGTGACGGACTCGCGGCGGCGCAGGTCGTCGGCGGGGTTGATGGTGCGGACGGGGTCGGGGACCGGGCCGCGTCGCCGCCACTCGCGCGGGTAGCCGAGCGAGACCTCCTGGAAGCGGACGATGGCGTGCCGCTGTTGGTAGCAGGAGGGCCGTCCCATTCCTCACCGTACGACTCCGGCAGTGCACCTGGTGGTGACGGTCTGGAGGGCGTCGAGGTCGTGGCGCAGGTGCGCCACACGGGCTTCGGCCTCAGCAACCAGCGAGTCGGAGACCCGCGCCCAGTCCTGCGCCGACGGCTTCCCGGGTAGAGCCTGGAAGATGGTGACGATCTCCCGAACTGTCAGCCCTACTCGCTGAGCGAGTCGGGCGAACCCGATGCGACAGGCCGCGTTTTCGTCGAACCGACGCTGGTTCCCAGTGGTTCGGCGCGCTTGGATCAGGCCTTGTTCTTCGTAGAAGCGCACCGCGGACGGAGCGACGTGGCTCGCGTGTGCAACGTCTTTGACGGTGAACACGAAAGATGGCGGGGCCTGCGTAGTGATGGTCATGTCCCCAACATGCTGCAGCACGCTCTTGACTTCAACCGTCCTTGAACGTCAAGCATCAGTTGTATGCAGCTCCCAGGAAACAACGGTGCCCCGACGGCCGACGCCAACCAGGTGGCCGCGTACTGGACGCGGTTGGCGTACGAGTCCATCATCCGGTTCACCCGCGCCGAGCAGGCCAAGCGCGGCTTCACGCAGCCGCAGTTCTGGATCCTGCGCCACCTCTCTCCTCACGACCTCGCGCCTCATGACGGCGCAGCTAGGACCATTCCCCAGCTTGAGCACGCCATGACCGAGTACATCCGCCCCGACGACGACCTCGCGAGCGAAGCCGAGGTGCTCCTCAGCCGCGGATGGATCCACGCAGATCACGACGGCAACCTACGAATCACAGACGCCGGCGAGGCAGCTCGACTGCAGATGAAGCAGTCCGCTCCCGAGATCCGGTCGCTGATCCATCGAGGTATCGATGACGCGGACTACGTTGCGGCGCTGACAGTGCTGCAGAAACTCATCGCCAACACCACCCTGGCACCAAAGACGGAAGCCTGAAGCTTGAGTGAGAAGCGCTCGGGCCTGCGTGGGACGGCGCGGGCGTTGGGCGACGCGGACAGCGTCGCGCCGGGTGAGGTTCGGGGGCGGCCTCTGGCGCGTACTCTCATCGCTGATCTTGCTCGTGCGAAGCCGGCGCCGGCCGGTGTGGCGCGACTGGCGACGCTCGTTGGGCTTACCCGGCGACGGACGTGCGTCGGTGTACGTCGTCGGCGGGGTTGATGGTGCGGACGGGTCGGGGACCGGTCCGCGTCACCGCCACTCGCGCCTTCGCCAGGAGGCGGGCTCCTGCGGGTCGCCCTCAGCCGCGAGGGCTGAGGAAGTCGGTGATGAGAGTGGCGAGCTCCTGTGGGCGTTCGGCGACCATCGCGTGGCTGGCGCCGGCGAGGTGCCGCACCCGCAAAGACGGATTGTCCACAGTGGCAAGCCGTTCGGCGGTGACCTTGCGGTACGCCTCGTACAGGTTGTGAAACGGCTGTTGTTCGGGCAGGTCCTCGGTGGCGAGGACGAGCAGCAGCGGGCAGCGGGCGTCGCGGTAGGCGGGCATCAGGTCGAGGGAGTCCATGGCGTCCCGGAGCTGCCGGGTGAGGTCCGGGGCGGGCCGCAGCTGACTGCTGCCGTCGTCGCCGGTTACGAGGTTGCGTTCGAAGGCCGCCACCCACTCGTCGGGTGCGGCGCCGTAACGCTGGGCCATGGCCCGCTGCCCCGCACGCATGGCGGCCACCTGTTCAGCGGTCAGCGGTTCGGCCAGCATCGCGGCCATCCCGTCGAAGACGGCCCGCAGCTTGGCCAGCTCGGTCTCGGCCTGCTCCGGATCCAGCCCGGCGAGTTGGTCCGGACGGTTCAGCGGCGGATTGCCGTCGAAGCTGACGACGCCGGGGCACTCCGGGTGACGCTGCGCCCAGAGGGTGGCGAGCATGCCGCCGAGGGAGACGCCGACCACTGCTGGGGAGGCGAGGCCGAGGTGGTCGGTGACGGCGGCCAGGTCGGCCAGTACGTCGTCCCAGCGCCACGGGCCGTCTCCAGACCGGCCGTGACCACGCAGATCGACGGTGACCACCCGGTGGGTCGGGCGCAGGTGCTCGGCGAGGGTGGCCATCTGGGCGAGGTTGCCGCCGGCGCTGTGAAGGAGCAGCAGCGGTTGTCCGGGTCCACCGAAGTCGCGGATCGCGATGGGCACGGACCCGGAGTCGACAAAGGTCTCAGGCACGTCTGGTTCCTTCGTTGAGCAGTCGGTCGCGCACGGAGGCGGAGCGCACGCCGCCTTCGGGGTGGCGCGCGAGCTTGTCGCGGGAGACCAGGTCGTGGACGCCCTGGCGGGTGATACCGAGCATGGCGCCGGCCACCGCGTACGACACGGATTCGGCGCTCGGGTGGCCGACCCGTCGCGCGACGGCCTGGCCGAAAGGACTGCGCCACCAATCGATGGGCGGGTCGAACGGCCCGTCCCCCGGGTAGAGGGTGGAAATCGCGCGCACGACCACGCCGACGGCGGCCCGGTCGTCGCCGCTGACGATCGTGGTGGCCCAGGATCGGGCCCGCTCCCGGATGACGGCGCGCAGCGGGTCGATGGCGTCATGGCCGTCGACAAGGATTTCGAGGGGGTCGAGCAGGCGGATGTCGATCAACCGGATCAGATGCTCGGTCAGTTCCTCGTCGGTTGGCGCCATGCTGCCTCCTCCGCTACTTGACGCCCATCGTCAAGTACTTGACGTCGAGTGTCAAGCGCGATGGCGTGAGCACCGTGGGCGGTGCGCGCGACCGGTGCCCCGGCACTTCCATAAAGACTGAATATAAAACTGCTATGCTTCGAGTGTGAGTCATCACGACACCACTCCTGGCGCGTCCGCCGCCATCGGGACAGCCCTCTACGCCCTGGCCACAAGGGCCGCGAGACGCCTGCCCCGGGACATGAGCCTGACGTCCGCCGCCACCCTGGCCACCCTGGACAGGACCGGCCCGCGGCGCATCACCGACCTGGCCGCGGTCGAGGGCGTCACCCAGCCCGCGATGACCACCCTGGTCCGGGTGATGGAGGAGTCCGGCCTCGTCGAGCGGCGCAGCGACCCGTCCGACAAGCGGGTCACGCTGGTGTGCCTCACCGAGGCCGGCGCCTCCTATGTCCGGACGCGCCGCCAGGCGGGCGTCCACGCGTTCGAGCGATTGATCGGCGAGCTGACCGGCGACGAGGTCGAGGCCCTGGTGGCGGCCCTTCCGGCGCTGAAGCATCTGGCAGAGCTCGAAAGCCAGGACCGCGAAGGGCCGAAGCAGTGACCGGGCAGCCCGTCGGTGGGGGCGCGGTGCAGGCGGTCCCGGTGGCACGTTCCGAAACGCCGCTGCTGGTCCCCGCCCTGGTGTTCATCGCTCTGGTCGTGGCGGCGGTCGCCAGCCTCGGGACGCCGCTCATCACCAGCGTGGCGACCTCGTTCCACGTCTCGCTCGGCAGTGCGCAGTGGACGCTGACCATCGCGCTGCTCAGCGGCGCCGTCGCCACACCGGTCCTGGGCCGGCTCGGAGCCGGCCCGCACCGGCGGGCCACCATCCTCGCCACGCTGGCTGTCGTCGTCGCGGGCAGCGCGCTCACCGTGCTGCCGTTGCCGTTCGCGTGGCTGCTGGTCGGCAGAGCGGCCCAGGGCGTCGGGCTCGGGCTGACGGCGCTGATGATGGGCGTGGCCCGGGACCACCTCCCCGAGGAGCGCGGCGCGGCCGTGATCGCCCTGATCTCGGTGGTCTCGATCATCGGGGCCGGCGTCGGCTACCCGCTGGCCGCACTGCTCGCCGAGCTCGGCGGGGTACGGGCCGCCTACGGCCTCGGCCTGGTCGTCACCGCCGCCGCCCTCCTGACCGCGTGGCGCTCCATGCCCGAAGCCCCCGAAGGCCGCTCCGCCCACGTGGACGTGGCAGGCGCTGTCGTCCTGGCCGCTGCGTTGCTCCTGGTGCTGTTCCTCGCCGGCGAACGCAATCTGTGGAGCCGGCACCTCGCCGTGGCGGCGGGCCTCGCCGTCGTCGCGGTGGTGCTGCTCTGCGTCTGGGCCGTCATCGAGCTGCGCAGCACGACGCCTCTGGTCGATGTGCGGGCGGTGCGGCACCCGGCGGTCGCCGGGGCGAACCTCGCCATGTTCGTCGGCGGGATCGGCATGTACCTCCTGCTTACGCTCATCACCCGGTACGCGCAGACGCCGCACGGCGCCGGCTACGGCTTCGGGCTGACGACCTTCGTCGCCGGGCTTGTCCTCATTCCGTTCTCGGTGCTGGGGTTCGTCGCCGGCAAGCTCACGCCACGGGTCCGGACGCGGATCGCCGACCCCCTGCTCCTGGCTGGCAGCGCCGTCGTGGTCGGCGGCGGGTTCGCCCTGTTCGCGGCGGCCCGGTCGGACCTGGCCGAACTGTTCGTGGCGATGGGCGTGCTCGGCTTCGGCGTCGGCGGCTTCTCGGCCGCGATGCCCGGCGTCATCCTGGCCGTCACCCCCAAGAGCGAGACGTCGAGCGCCATGAGCTTCAACTACGTCGTCCGCAGCGTCGGGTACTCCCTGGGCAGCGCCATCGGCGGCCTGATCCTCGCCGCGGGCACCGGCCCCGGCCACCGCTTCCCCGACGACAGCGCCTACACCACAGCGGCGGTGGTCGGCATCGGCGCCATGGCGATCACGACCCTGGCAAGCCTCGCTCTCGCCCGCCGACGCTCGTCCGAGACCAACCCGTAAGCCTGATGCACTCATCCCCACACTGGAGGTTCCATGCCCAAGGGCTACTGGGTCAGCGCCTACCGCACCATCTCAGACCCGGAGAAGCTGGCTGCCTACAACGCGCTGGCCGCTCCGGCCGTCGCGGCCGGGGGCGGTCGGGTCCTCGTCCGTGGCGGTCGGGTCGTGGCGCATGACGCCGGCATCGCCGAGCGCACCATCCTGATCGAGTTCGACAGCTTCGCGCAGGCCGTCGCGGCGCACGAGAGTGCGGCCTACCAGGAGGCGCTTGTCGTCCTCTCCGACGCCGTCGAGCGCGACTTCCGCATCGTCGAGGGCATCGACTGACCGACCGTGATGTCGGCGCGGGCGCCCAGCCTGCCTGGTCCAAATCGGTTGTTCACTCGGTAGCCGCTGGTTACGGTGCCTCGCGTGCCTGGCGCGGATTGGCGGTGAGGCGAGTGGCGACGAACAAGCCGCCGTTCAGGATGAAGGCGATGCTCAGGCTGGAACGCGGCACCGCGACCGCCGCCGACACTTTGCGCCGCTACGCTCCGCTCGCCGACGAGCTCGGCGCTGACGGGATCGACATCGACGTCGACCGCGCGGACCTGCTGCTGTCGGGCTACCGGGTCGCCAGGAACGAGGAACGCGCCATGCACGCCCTGGCGCAGCCGCTGCTGCACCGCTTCGGCTGGCGCGATCAGGATTTCCGCTACTCGCGCAACGTCCGCTACGCCGAGACTCTGGTACCCACGTCCGGGCCGCCCGCCACCCGCCTGGTGATCGATCGGGCCGACCAGGAGCTGGGCTGGGAGGGCGCGACCCACGGCTCCGGCCTCACCCCCGACCGCACCCTGGACATCGGGCCGACCGAGGCCGAGGTTGTCGCCCGGCTCTTCGTCACCGTTCCGGCGGACACGATCGCCGGGAGCGTGCAGGCGCTGGGGCCGTGGCTGACCCGCGTCGAGCCGGCCGCCGTCAGCGTGGACCCGGGCCGTGCGGCCCTGCTCTACCTCGCCCGCGCCGACCTGCGCACCGAGGCGGAGAGGCTGGGCATGGGCCCGGTCGAGACCGGCCGCATCGAGGCGGACGCCGAGCACGTCATCGAGACCGCGACGGCCACCGACGGCACGACCCTCTGGCTGCGCCGGGGCACCGACCCGGTCTCCCGGCACTGGCCCGGCATCATCGAAACCCGAGAGCTGGTCATCCGCGACTCCTACCCGGACTAGTCAGCTCACTACCCGCGGAACCACCCGATCGCCGGCGCGCTGGCATGGTCCGGCCGCAGCTCCCAAGGATGATCGCGGTGCCAGGCAGCAGCCGCGTCGGCATCAACCGGACCATGGGCACAAGCGGGCGTGTGCACGCACCCAGGCCCACCCACCACTGCCACAAAATCGCGGTGCTCCGCCCACTCCGCTCGTGCCTGCTCCTCGGAGATCGCATGGAGCACGTAGCAGCGCCGTTCCTGATCAACGGGACAGTCGCGCTCGTCCGCAACGGCGATGAACCAGTACTCCCGGCCGTCGAGCAGCGCGAGACCATCCAACGGTCCGTCGTAATAGTCGGCGAACCACAGCATCTGCACGCCGGTCATCTCCGTCAGACCGTCCAGCACGGATGGCTCATGCACCGATGCACCGTATACATCGCCCCGAGGGCTGGCGGATGGTGCTGCGGGTCAGCCGGCTAGCGCGGCGCCGATCGCCCGCACCTGCGCCGGGGCGACCGACGCCCAGTAGTCGCCGTCGTGGCAGCCCACCCCGATGGTCACCACCTCCGGGTCGGGCAGCCGGTCCCGCAGTGTCTCGACCGCGCCCGCGAACGGGTCGGCCGCGCCGATCGCGATCCGCACCGGCAGGCCGGCGAACTGCGCGGCGCGGGCCGTCACGTCGTACCGGGCCCACTCGTCGGGACCGTCGAACGCGCCGGCGTTGACCCGCTCCGCGTCGGCGTACGAGCGGAAGATCGCCGGTGATGTGGCAACCACCGTCCGGAACCGGTCCGGATGGGTCAGCGCGGCGAGCAACGCGCCGTATCCGCCCATCGACCAGCCGGCCACCGCGACCCGGTCGGTACGCAGGCCGCGCCCGGCCAGCAGCGGCAGGAACTCGTCGACGAGCATGCCGAGCGGGTCGTCGGTGGCGTGCGGATGCCAGTAGCCGTCCCCGCCGTCCGGTGCGGCCAGCGCGAACGGGGGCACCCCTGCCGCGAGCGCGCCGGCCAGGAACTCCGGATACCGGGCGGCGGTGACGGCGGAGCGGGCGTCGGCCGCGTACCCGTGCAGGGCCAGGCAGACGGGTAGCCGGGCGCCCGGGGCGTACCCGGGTGGGTAGGAGATGGCGAAGGCCACCTCCCGGCGGCGTGCCGCCGAGCGGAAGCTGCCGGTGACCGGCGGTTGGGGTGTGCCCTGCGGCGCGGTCGGCGGTGCGGCGTCGCAGCGGCCCAGCGCGTGGTCGAGCACCGACCGGCCGGGCAGCACCTCGGCGTCGACCAGGGCGATGCCGGCCGCGCCGAGCGCGGTGACGCCGCCGCCGGCGGCCACCAACTGGAGGATTCGGCGTCGACTGATCGGCATCCGGTCACCGTAGTCGCTGCGCTCAGCTCAGAGGGGTGTTGAACTTGAGGTTCGGTGGCGGCCGTTGGCGCGTACCCTCATCGCCGATGTCGCCCGCGCGTAGCCGGCGCCGGCCGGCGTGGCGCGGCTGGCGTCGGTGGTCGGCCTCACCCGCTGACGGACTCGCGTCGGCGCAGGTCCTCGGCGGGGTTGATGGTGCGGACGGGGTCTGGGACCGGGCCGCGTCGCCGCCACTCACGCGGGTAGCCCAGCGAGACCTCCTCGAACCGGACGCCGTCGTAGAACGTGGTGCGGGGGATGTGCAGGTGCCCGTAGACCATCGTGGACGCGCCGAAGCGTAGGTGCCAGTCGCGGGTGCGGACGGTGCCGCACCACTGGGCGAACTCGGGGAACCACAGGACGTCGGTGGGTTCGCGCACCAGCGGGTAGTGGTTGACCAGCACGGTCGGCAGCGCCGGGTCGCGCTCGGCCAGCCGGCGTTCGGTCTCGGTGATGCGGGCGTCGCACCACGCCTCCCGGCTCGGGTACGGGTCGGGGTGCAGCAGCGCCTCGTCCGTGCAGACCACCCCGGCCGCGTACGCCAGGGCCAGCGACTCCTCTTTGGTTCCCGCCTGGGGGACCCGGAACGTGTAGTCGTAGAGCACGAAGAGCGGGGCGATCGTGGCGGGCCCGCCCTCGCCGTCCCACACCGGGTACGGATCCTCCGGGGTGACGACTCTCAGGCGCCGGCACAGCTCGACCAGCTCGCGGTAGCGGGTCTCGCCGCGCAGGTGCTCCGGGTCGCCGGGTGGCGTCCACAGCTCGTGGTTGCCGGGCGCCCAGACCACCCGGGCGAAGCGGTTGCTCAGCAGGCCGAGAGCCCACTCGATGTCGGCGAACCGCTCGGCCACGTCACCGGCGACGAGCAGCCAGTCGCCGGGGTGGTCCGGCCGGAGCTCCTGGACGAACGCGCGGTTCTCCGCGTAGCTGATGTGCAGGTCGCTGACGGCTCGCAGCCGGGGCGAAGGGCTCACGCATCGAGGCTAGGCCGCCGCGGCCGGATCGGGGCACTCCGATCGGGTCGCGTCGCCGGCCGACCGCTCAGCAGAACCAGCCGTCCTGCACCCAGCCGCGTCGGTTGATGTACCCGTAGGCGAAGCCGTAGACGTAGCCGCCGCTGCGGGGACCTTCGACCAGGAACGTCTGACCCGCGTAGAGGGTGCCCATCCAGGCGCCGTTGGGCTGCGTGCGGACGAACAGGTCGCTCGCGCACACCGTCTCGCGCTGACCGATGGTGCCGTTGGCGGCCTGCGCCGGTGCCGGCGCGGCGAGGGTCGCGGCGACGATCCCGGCCAGCACGCCAGCCGTCACCCGGGCCCTCACCATGAGTCGTACCCGCCGATGCACTCGGAGCGAAGGTAACCCCAGTCGTTCGGGCCGAAGTCGAAGGTGGCCGCCCACCCGTTGTAGACCGGATGCGCGCCCGGGGTGTGGCCGATCTTGTTGCCGTAGACGAGCGTGCGCTTCAGGCCGGTGGGGCCGCCGGCGGAGTCGTAGTTGGCGTAGAAGCTGGCGCTCTGGCAGATGACTATGGCGTGCCGTGGCACCACCGGGTCGGCCTGCGCCGGCGTGCCGCCCAGGGCGGCCACCGCCGCTCCGACGGCCAGCGCCGCGGGGACTTTTCGAAGCATGCCCACCTCCCGTACGCCGAAACTTTCCTACCGGCGACCCTACCGACGAGGTTGATAAATGTCGATGCCGGGACCGGCCGTCCGGAGCGGGCCGGCGGGCCTGGGCGACGGCGCTCGGCCGCATATCCGGCGACCCGACGGGAAAGCGCGGGGCGTCCGACAGCCCATACCGGAGCAGGAGAAAAACATGCCTTTCATTACCGTGGGGACGGAAAACTCCGCACCCATCGACCTGTACTACGAGGACCACGGATCCGGTAAGCCCGTGGTGCTCATCCACGGCTTCCCGTTCAACGGGGCAACGTGGGAGAAGGAAACCAGCGTGCTGCAGAACGCCGGATACCGGACGATCACCTACGATCGACGCGGTAACGGCAACTCGGCGCAGCCGGCCTTCGGCTACGACTACAACACGTTCGCCGCGGACCTCGACGTGCTGATGACCGAGCTGGACCTCAACGACGCCACCCTGATCGGTCACTCGATGGGCACCGGCGAAGTCGTCCGCTACCTGGCCAACTACGGCTCCCAGCGGGTCAGCCGAGCCGTGCTGCTCAGCCCGCTGCAACCGATGTTGGCCAAGGCCGACGACAACCCCGAGGGCGTCGACCGCAAGCTCTTCAAGGGCTTCCAGGACGCCATCATCAAGGACCGCTTCGCCTATCTGACGTCGTTCTGCGACGCGTTCTTCAACCCGGACCAGAACATGGGCAAGCGGGTCAGCGAAGAGGCGTACCGGGCGCACTGGCAGATCGGCGCGATGGCCTCCGGCAAGGCCACCCACGACAGTGTGGACGCCTGGCAGGAGGACTTCCGGCAGGACCTGCCGAAGATCAATATTCCGGTGTTGATCGTGCAGGGTGACCAGGACCGGGTGCTGCCCTACCCGGTGACCGGCCAGCGGCTCGGCCCGATGATGCCGACCGGCACGCTCATCACGCTCAAGGGGGCGCCGCACGGCATCCCGTGGACGCACGCCGACGAGGTCAACAAGGCGATCATGGACTTCATGAAGCAGCCGGCCAAGGCTCGCGCCTGAGGGGTACCGGTAGCCGATCGGACGCCAGCGTCACGATGACGCTGCGGCACCCGACCCTCTCCGGGTCGGGTGCCGTCGGCGTTCAGGGCCGGCGGGCCACGACAGCGCCGTTGGCGCCGGGGGCGTCGAATGGCACGGTACGGACGTCGACGAACCCGGCGTCGGTGAGCCACGCGCCGTACTCGGCCGCCGAGTAGTTCCGGCCGCCCTCGGTCTCGACAAGCATGTTCATGCCCATCAGAGCGGCCTCCGGTGGCCCGGTGCGCTCATCGTTGAGCAGCAGCTCGCAGACGACGATGGCACCACCGGGCGGCAGCGCCGCGTGACAGCGGGCCAGCAGCGCGCGGTTCGTCGGCTCGTCCCAGTCGTGCAGGATCATGCTGAGCAGGATGACGTCGTGCCCGTCCGGCAACGCCGGATCGGCGAGGAAGTCGCCGGGCACCGCGTCGATCCGATCGGTCAGACCGGCCTCCGCGATCCGCTCCCGCGCCCGTACGCAGACGTGCGGCAGGTCCAGGACTGTCGCCCGCAGCTCGGGCAGCCGGCGGCAGAACTCGATCGGGAACGCGCCGGCCCCGCCGCCCACGTCGAGCAGCCGGCGGTGCCCGGAGAAGTCGTACGCCTCGGCCAGCGCGCTCGCCGTGAAACTCGACGTCGAGAACATGGCGTCCCAGAACTGCGTGAGCATCTCCGGATCTTCGGTATCGAACATGGACTGCTGGGACTCCGGGTCCCAGGTCAACGGCCGATCGGTGCGCAGCGCCTCGCCGATGCGGTGCCACGGCAGGTAGGTGCGCAGGTCGGAGTAGCGGATCTGGGCACCGAAGTAGTAGGGCCGACCCTCGACCAGGAACTGCTCGGCCAACTCGGAGTTGCGGTAGCCGTCGCCGGCCTTCTCCAACAGGCCGAGCGAGGCGCACGCGGCGAGCAGCAGGTCCGCCGGCCGGTCCGGCAGCCCGAACTCGGCCGAAGCCTGCTCGACTGTCATCGTCCGTCCACCGGCGAGCCGGGTGAACAGACCGAGGTCGACGCCGGCCGCGAGGGTCTTGAACCCCCACACGCCGGCCACCAGCTGCATGAGGGGAGTCGGGGTGACCATGGCGACATGAGATCACACATCACACGTTTCCACGATGGACTGTCACGCCCGGATCAGCGTCACCAACCCCGCGGCCACCAGCACGCCCGCCCAGAGCCGGTCGACGTTGAACCACGCCCGACGCAGCACCCCGACCCCGAGCACCTGGTTAACCAGCACCGCCACGACCAGAGCGGTGCCCAGCATCGCCACTGTGTGCACGCCCGCCGCGGCCAGCCCGGGCAGCGCACCGAGCGGCGCGGCGGCCAGATGCCCGGAGTGACCTCCGGGCACGGGCTCGGCGACCAGCACCGGCAGCAGCATCAGTCCGGCGCCGTGCGCGGACGACATGAGGAACGACCATCCGGTGAGCTGAGCCGCCGACAGCCGCATCCCCGCCCAGCGGAAGTGCCGCTCGGAGAGCAGCCGCCACAACCCGAAGCCGACCAGCAGCAGGCCGCCGACCACTGCCAGGGCGGTGCTCGCCGTCACCGACCTGGTAGCGGTGACCAGGGCCGCGACGATCGCCACCGAGGCGAGATGCCCCGCCGCGATCGGCGGCAGGGCGCGCAGCAGCGCCATCCGGCTGCGCTCCTGCAGGCCCCGGGCCACCGCGAACAACCACCCCATCGCCGGGTTCAGACCGTGGAACGCGCCGAGCGCCGCCAGCGTCGCGAGCGTCCCGAGGGTCACGGGAAGCAGTACGAGTCGGAGGACGCGTCCCCACCCTGCAATCGCGTCTGGTGCACGCGCAGCCCCCGGAACTCGTCGCCGTGCGGGAAGAACCGCACGTCGGGGGTGAGGCCACCGGCGTCGACATCCACGTCGAGCTTGGCCAGCCAGGCGCCCACCCCGTCGGGATAGAACTGGTCGTCCCACGAGCCGTAGAGAGAGTTGCTGACGTAGACCCGCCGCCCGTCCCGGCTCACCTCCACCATCTGCGGCCCACCGGCGAGGGCCTCGTCGGGCGCGGACGGGTGCGCCGCGCGCCGGACGATCCCGCCGAGGTGCACCGAGCCCGTCTGCACCGGGTGCAGCGGGTCGCTGACGTCGTACTGGCGCAGCTCACCCGTACCCCAGCAGGAGACGTAGAGGAATCGGTCGTCCACCGACAGGTCGATGTCGGTCACCAGCGGCGGCACCGCGCCGAACGGCTTGAGCAGGTCGGGCAGGTTCGCCGGGTCGGCCGGCTCGGCCGGAATGTCGATCACCTTGGTGACCGCCCAGGCATCCCCGTCGCGGTGCCACAGCCAGATCGAGGCGGACAGGTCCTCGACGCTGATCACCACCCCGACGAACCCGTACGACTTCGTCGGATCGTGCGCCGGGCGCAGCTCCAGCGGCATCTGGTACTGATCACCCAGGTCGACCCGCTGCACGTGCCGGCGTTTCGCGAGGTCCCAGAAGTGGATGGCGTGACCGTAGCGCCGGCCCAGCAACAGCTCGCCGATGATCCCGTCCTCGATCATCGACGGCGTGCCCCACTCGCTGGTGACCAGCACGTCCTGGGTGAGGTGCCACCACACGTCGTACGCCAGGAACTGCGGGCCCCGGTCGGCCTCCCACGCCCCGCGCACGTCGAACGTGGTGTGGTCCAGGATCGCGATGCCGCCCGGGCCCTCGGCGCCGTCCGCGCCACCGAGGGCGGAGAGGTAGATGCCGTCCGGGCCGCAGTGCACGGTGTGCGGCCGGGAGTAGCCGGCACGCTTCGCCAGCTCCTCCGGCCCGATCACCTTGACGACCTGCGGCTGGCGCGGGTCGGGCTGCGTGTCGATGACGTGGATCCGCGACGAGCGCAGGCCGGGCACGATCAGGTAGCGCCGCTCGACGTGCGGGTGCGGTGCGGTCGGGCAGAGTGCGCTGCTGCACGCGTTCCACCCGAAGTGGTGCACCTCGTCGCCGAGGTGTGGCAGGTCGGTCCAGCCGACGACCCGGCCGTAGTCGGGGGAGTCGGGGTCGGTGTCCAGCACCGCGATGGCGTCCGGGCGGCTGGCCGTACGGTCGAAGGCCGCCACGTAGGCGAGCTTCTCCGCCGGGGCGGTCGCGGCCTGCGACGGTGACGGGTAGAAGGTGGGGTCGGGCGTCCAGCGGGTCATCGTGTCTCCGCTTCCTCAGGTGGTGGGAACGCCGAGTCGGTCGAGCAGGTGGCGCCGCAGTGCGCCGAAACCCGGGTCGTCCGGCGTACGGGTGGGTGCGAGGTCGACGGGCAACTCCGCGGCGATGCGGCAGTCGTCGAGGAGCAGAATCCGGTCGGCGAGCAGCAGTGCCTCGTCCACGTCGTGGGTGACCAGCAGGGCCGCGAAGCCGTGCTCGGCGCGCAGCCGGCGCAGCAGCACCTGCATCCTGAGCCGGGTGAGCGCGTCCAGGGCGCCGAACGGCTCGTCGAGCAGCAGCAGGTCCGGTTCGCGGACCAGGGCGCGCGCGACGGCCACCCGCTGCGCCTGCCCGCCGGACAGCTCGGCCGGCCAGGCCCGGTGCCGCTCGGCCAGGCCGACCTCGCGCAACGCCCGGTCGATGCGCCCGGCGGTGTCCGGGCCGGACAGGCCGAGCCCGACGTTGGCCGCCACCCGCTTCCAGGGCAGGAGCCGGTGTTCCTGGAAGACCACTGCGGCGGTGCCGTGCACGACTGTCTCGCCGCTGGCGTCACCGTCCAGGCCGGCGAGAACCCGCAGGAGGGTGCTCTTGCCGGAACCGCTGGAGCCCAGCAGGGCCACCACCTCGCCCCGCGCGATGGTGAGGTCGACCCCGGCCAGCACGACCGTCGGCCCGAACGCCCGGTGGATCGCGTGGGCGGTCAGCACCGGCGTCGTGCCGATCAGGTGGCCCGCAGTCCGCGTCGCCATGTCAACATCCTCCTCTCCGCAACGCGCAGGGCAAGGTCGGATATCAGCCCGAGCAGCGCGTAGACGAGCAGGCCGAGGACCACGACGTCGGTCTGGCTGAACTCCCGCGCCTCCATCATCAGAAAGCCGATGCCGGTCTGGGCGTTGACCTGCTCGCCGACGACGAGGCTGAGCCAGGCGGCCCCGATCGCGAGGCGCAGGCCGAGAAAGAGCGACGGCAGCGCGCCGGGCAGCACCACGTGCCGCAGCCGGGCGGCCGGCCCGAGCCCGCAGGCGCGGGCCGCCTCCACCAACCGTTCGTCGATGTCCCGGATGCCGGCGTAGGTGTTGAAGTAGATGGGGAAGAACGCGCCCAGGGCCACCAGGCTGATCTTCAGCGACTCGCCGATGCCGACCCAGATGATCAGCAGGGGAACGAGGCCCAGGTGCGGCAGCATCCGGGCCATCTGCACCGGCGGGTCGACCAGGTCGTCGCCGAGGCGCAACAGCCCGGCCACCGTGCCCAGGACCAGCGCCAGGACGCCGCCGATGAGCAGCCCCGCCCCGGCCCGGGTGAGGGAGTCCACGAGGTGGACGGCGAGCGTGCCGTCGCGGGACAGCCGCCAGCCGGTGGCGAGCACGTCGCTCGGCGCGGGCAGCTTCTCCGGCGCCAGCACGCCGGTCCGGGCGGCCAGCTCCCAGCCCAGCACCAGCACGACCGGGCTGACCAGCCGTCGCCACCGCCGCGCCGGCCGGGGCCGCCGGGGGTCGGGCGGAGCGGCGGCAGCGGCCTCCGGCGGCGTTTCCAACAGCTGTGTACGACTCACTGGAACACCGCGCTGAAGCGGTCGTCCACCCGGCTCCTGATGTCGACAGGGCCCGGTATGAGGTCCAGCGCGATGAAGCTGTCGGTGATCGCCTGGAGCTCGTCGCCGATGGCCGGGGTGACCGGGGCGAGCGGCTTGGCACTGCGGTCCAGGGCGCGACTCGTGACGTCCTCCGGAATCTTCAGCTCCGGCGCGAGCGTGCGGGCCCGCTCCTGCGGGTTGGCGATGCCCCAGTCGGTCACCTCGCGGTAGCGCTGCAGGAAGGCCCGGATGTCGTCCGAGCGCTTGGCGACCGCGTCGGGGGCGGCCAGCACGTACTCGCGGTTGCTGGCCAGGCCTGTCGCGTCCGCGAGCACCCGCACGCCCGGCTGCTCGGCAAGCGCGAAGTACGGGTCCCAGATCACCCAGGCGTCGACCTGCCCGCTGTCGAACGCGGGTCGCCCCTCGGCCGGCTTGAGGTACTTGACCTTGATGTCCTGCAACGTCATCTTGTTGGCCTCCAGCAGCCGGACCAGCAGCCAGTGCACGTTGGAGCCCTTGTTGAGGGCGACCGTCTTCCCCTTGAGGTCGGCGAAGCTGCGGTAGCCGCTGTCGGCCTTGACCAGCACCGCCTCACCCTGCGGGATCGGCGCCGAGGTGCCGATGATGGAGAACGGGATCTTCCCGGCAGCGGCGAAGACGGGTGGCGCCTCGCCGACCTGTCCGATGTCGATCGACCCGGCCTTGAGCGCTTCGGTGAGCGCCGGCCCGCTCTCGAACAGCGACCACTCGACGCCCGGTGTCTCGCCGCGCGCCTTGACCAGACTCAGCCCTCCGAAGCGCTGATAGCCGATCCGCAGCTTGCCCGCGCTGCCTCCGGCGTCGGCGGACCCGCCGCAGGCGCTCAGGGCGACTGCGGCAAGCAGGACCACTGCGGTGAACGCGGCTGTCAGCAGGCGGCGACGCGGGGGATGACTCGGCGAGGGGGTGCGCATGGCGGCTCCTTGGGTCGGGCAGGTGTGCCGGGCCGCATCGACCGGCGTGGGGTGGCGTGGGCGGTAGCCTACTAACCCGATAGGTTTTATGGGTAGGCTGTCGGCGGGATCGTCCCACCCCTCAGGAGGTGCCCGCCTCAACCGCGCGCGCCGTCCGCACCCGCTCCGCCGCGCACTGGAGGAAAGAGCCCCGATGACCCTCACCTTCCACTGGTTCCTGCCCACCAACGGCGACAGCCGCGACATCGTCGGCGGCGGCCACGGCGTGCCGACCGGGGCCGCCGGAGGCGCCCGCCCGGCCAGCGTGGCCTACCTCGGGCAGATCGCCCGCACCGCCGAGCAGCTCGGGTTCGTCGGGGCGCTCACCCCGACCGGTGCGTGGTGCGAGGACGCCTGGCTGTCCACGGCGATGCTCACCGAGGTCACCGAACGCCTGAAGTTCCTGGTGGCCTTCCGGCCCGGCCTGACCTCACCCACCCTCGCCGCCCAGATGGCCTCGACGTTCCAGCGGCTGTCCCGGGGCCGCCTGCTGCTCAATGTGGTCACCGGCGGCGAGTCGCAGGAGCAGCGGGCGTACGGCGACTTCCTGGACAAGGACGCCAGGTACGCGCGGGCCGACGAGTTCCTGCACATCGTCCGCGCGCTGTGGCGGGGTGAGACGGTCGACCACCACGGCGCCCACCTGCGCGTCGAGCAGGCGCGGCTGCACCGGCTGCCCGACCCGGCGCCGCCGGTCTACTTCGGCGGCTCGTCCGCCGCCGCCCTGCCGGTGGCGGTACGCCACAGCGACGTCTACCTCACCTGGGGCGAGCCGCCGGCCCAGGTGGCCGAGAAGCTGGACCGGGTGCGGGTGCTGGCCGCCGACGCCGGTCGGGACCTGCGCTTCGGCATCCGGCTGCACGTCATCGCGCGCGACACCGCCGACGAGGCGTGGGCACAGGCCCGCCGCCTGCTCAACGGCATCGCCGAGGCCGACATCCGGGCCGTGCAGGACGGGCTGCGCCGCAGCGAGTCCGAGGGGCAGCGCCGGATGCTCGACCTGCACGGCGGCTCCCGCGACAGCCTGGAGGTCTCGCCCAACCTGTGGGCCGGCGTCGGACTGGTCCGGGGCGGCGCGGGCACCGCGCTCGTCGGCAGCCACCGCGAGATCGCCGACCGGATCGCCGAATACCACGCGCTCGGCATCGACGAGTTCATCCTCTCCGGCTATCCGCACCTGGAGGAGGCGTACTGGTTCGGCGAGGGCGTGCTGCCGATCCTGCGCGAGCGCGGACTGTGGCGGCACCCCGACGGCCAGCCGGGGCCGGCGGACGACGTCGACATCCCGTTCGCCGGGACGTCGACACCGCGCCCGGCCCCGGAGCCCGTGGCGGCCCGCTGACCGGCCCACCGCCGGGACCGTCGGACTTGTCGTGCCGTGCTATCACGGAGGCACATCCGCGAGCTGGTGGTGATCGCGTGGACGAATGGGCAGCCGACGCGCCCGCACCCGACGACAGGCAGCTGCCTCGACGCGCAGTCCGTCCGCCGCGCGTCGTCCTGTTCCGCGAAGACCTGATCGAGGTCGCGGACGACAGTCCGGTATCCCGGGAACGGTGGTCCGCATCGCCCGCCGACGATGACCTGCTGTTCGTTGACGACGAGCCCGACAGCACGAGGGCCGACGTCGACTGGTCGGACGAGGGCGACCCGGTCGACGCGGCCGAGGCCGCCGACGGACCGTACGCCGTCCCGTGGTGGGTCACCCATGGGGAGCACATCGACGCGACGACGCGGTCCAACCGCAGGGAGCATGGGAACCGGCTGCACGGCATCGTCGCGGGCTACGACACGTTCTGGGACCACGTCGACGTTGATCCGCAGTCGGTGGTCCCCACCGTACGGGACGCGAAGATCGCGCTGGCTTGGCGGGACGTCTCGCTGCAGTTCCTGCGGACGCCGGGACCGCTACCGCTCCTGTTCGGCGCGGTGGTGGCCGCCGTCGCGGCGTTCGCCATGGTCGGCGGGCCGCTGGCTCACCGGCTGGTGGCCGCCGCCACGAGCCTGTCCGTCGGGGTCGTCCTCGCCCTGGCCGTCTCGCGCCTCGCCGTCCCGTATCGCGGGGCGGCCGTCGGCGGCGGTGCCGCGGTCGCGGCGTGCGTCGCGGCGTCGGCCGTCCCCACGATCCAGGCGACCCGCTGGTACGACGTCCTGGTGGGGCTCGCCTTCGCGGGCGCTGGCCTGCTCTTCGTCGCGCTGTGGCCGCTCGTGCGGGCGTGGCGCGTCGAGCGGGAGCACTGGACCCGCCCCGACGTGGCCCTGATCGCCGCCCTCCTGGAGTTCGCCGACCACGTCGAGTCGGATCCGGCACCACCGGAGCGGCGTCGTGTCGTGGAGGCACTGGACCGCGCCGCCACCACGTTCGAGTTCGCGTGGCATCGCGTCAACCGGACGGGTGTCGACGCCACCGACCGGCAGCTGCGGGCCTGGGCCGGCCGGATCCGCGCCGAGACACGGGAGCTGCAACGGTGGTACGCGTTCGACGCCCCGTCGAAGGTCTACCTGCTCCTGCGTACCTACCTGCTCATCCAGGCGATCGTCAACCGCTACTCCCTCGACGACCACGAGGAGGGCTGGGTACGGCACGGCAGCTGGCGCCGGCCACCGACATCGGCGATCGCCCGGCTGTGGGTACGCGGCAAGCGGTCCGGTCGGTACGTGCGCCAATGCCTGCTGGCCGCCGTTCTCGCCAGCGTCGCCCTGCTGCTGCTCGCGGTCACGGTGTGGAGCGCCGTGCCGACCTTCGTCGGCGTGCACATCTCCCGCGACCTCGGCTCGGCGCTGAACTTCGACCCGACGATGCGCGTGTTCGTCGCCACGATCAGCGTGTCGTTGTTCGCCGTGGCCGGGCGCGCGTTCACCCACCGGCGCTGAACCGACCGGCCGGTGCGTGCCCGACAGGCCACGTCCTAGCCGGAACGCCCGACCCGGGCACGGGCGATCCGGCGTGCGGCGAGGCTCACCGCCGTACTGCCCACCGCCATCCCGACCAGCACCAGAACCGCCCCGACGACCCACAGCCCGCTGTCGTCGCGCGACGCGGCCTGGCGTGACCAGGCGGCGGTGAAGGCGACAGTCATCACGGGGGCCACCAGCCACGGGCTGAGTCGCCACGCGGCCAGGGCGGCCAGCAGCACGAGCGTCAGCACGCAGCCGATCACCTGCCACGGCTCGTACGGGCCGCTTGTCGCGCCGGTCCGCGCGTCGACCGTGTAACCGGTGTCCCAGCCCAGCCAGAGCAGCCACACCCCGACCGTGGCCACCGCCAGGAACAGCGCACCGAACAGTGCGTGCGTACGCCTCGTCGCCGTCATCGGGCGATCATCTCCCGCCGTGACCCGGGCGGGAATGAGTACCCGTACCCCGTCGACGGCGTCAGGCGCCCGGTGGCCGACGCGACGTAGCCCGCGTACGCCTGGGCGGGGTTGCCGCCGTAGCCGGGGCGTCGCCGCCGATCCCGAACGGACTGTTGCCCCGGCCGGTGACGATCCTCTACGGTCTGCTCAAGCGGTGGGCGGTGCGGTCCGCATCCGACCGGACACCGCCGGATGCCCGTCGCGCGGGCCGGGATGGTGGAGTCCCGGGCCACCCCGTCGACTGTGGTTCCGGCGGTCGTGTGACTCCAGCTCGTCCCCGGGTGGCTGCTGCCCGGCGCGGCTCCGTACGGAGCCGACGGCGAGCCGGACACGCCGATCCCCACCGGAGAGTCCCGTGTTCCTCAGCCCCCACGAGCAGGACCGCCTGCTCGTCCACGTCGCGGCCGATGTCGCCCGCCGCCGCCGCGAACGCGGCCTGCGCCTCAACTATCCCGAAGCCGTCGCGATGATTACCGCCTTCCTGCTCGAAGGCGCCCGCGACGGTCGGTCGGTGGTCGACCTCATGTCGGCCGGCCGGACCGTGCTCGACCGCGACGACGTCCAGGACGGCATCCCCGAGCTGCTGAGGGAGGTGCAGGTGGAGGCGACGTTCCCGGACGGCACCAAGCTCGTGACGGTGCACCACCCGATCCCGTGATCCCGGGGGAGATCCTGCCGGCGGCCGGCCCGGTCGAGATCAACGCGGGTCGGCCGGTGACCACGGTGGTCGTGGTCAACACCGCCGACCGGCCGGTGCAGGTGGGCTCGCACTACCACTTCGCCGAGACCAACCCGGCCCTCACCTTCGACCGGGTCGCGGCCTGGGGGCAGCGCCTGGCCGTACCGGCGGGCACCTCGGTCCGTTTCGAGCCGGGCGTGAGCCGCAGCGTCGACCTGGTCCCGCTCGGCGGCGCGCGCATCGTGCCGGGCCTGCGCGGGGAGTGCGCCGGGCCGCTGGACGAGGCGTCCCCGACCGGGCCGACCAGCGACGGGCCGGCGCGATGAGCGCCGTGCGGCGGGACCGCTACATCGACCTGTACGGGCCCACCACCGGCGACCGCATCCGACTTGCCGACACGAGCCTGCTGATCGAGGTGGAGACCGACCACTGCGTCGGCGGCGACGAGGCCGTCTTCGGCGGCGGGAAGGTGATCCGCGAGTCGATGGGGCAGTCGCGGGCCACCCGCGCCGACGGTGCCCTCGACACCGTCATCACCGGCGCCGTCGTGCTGGACCACTGGGGTGTGGTCAAGGCCGACGTGGGGCTGCGTGACGGGCGGATCGTCGCCCTCGGTCGGGCCGGCAACCCGGACACCATGCCCGGCGTCCACCCCGACCTGGTCATCGGCCCGGCGACCGAGGTGATCGCCGGCAACGGCCGGATCCTCACCGCCGGTGCCGTCGACACCCACGTGCACTTCATCTGCCCGCAGATCGTCACCGAGGCGCTGGCCAGCGGCATCACCACGCTCGTCGGCGGCGGTACGGGCCCCGCCGAGGGCACCCGGGCCACGACCGTCACGCCCAACGCCTGGCACCTGGCCCGGATGCACGAGGCGCTGGACACGCTGCCGGTCAACGTGCTGCTGCTCGGCAAGGGCAACACCGTCTCGCCGGAGGCGCTGTGGGAGCAACTGCGCGCCGGCGCGGGCGGTTTCAAACTGCACGAGGACTGGGGCACCACCCCGGCGGCGATCGACGCCTGCCTGCGGGTGGCGGACGCCTCCGGGGTCCAGGTGTCGATCCACACCGACACCCTCAACGAGGCCGGATTCGTGGCCGACACGCTGCGCGCCATCGGCGGGCGGGCGATCCACTCGTACCACACCGAGGGAGCGGGAGGCGGGCACGCGCCGGACATCATCACGGTGGCCAGCGAGCCGAACGTGCTGCCGTCGTCGACCAACCCGACCCGCCCGTACACCCGCAACACCCTCGCCGAGCACCTGGACATGCTGATGGTCTGCCACCACCTCAACCCGTCCGTGCCGGAGGACCTGGCGTTCGCCGAGAGCCGGATCCGACCGTCCACCATGGCCGCCGAGGACCTGCTGCACGACCTCGGCGCGATCTCCATCATCGGCTCCGACGCGCAGGCGATGGGCCGGGTGGGCGAGGTGATCCTGCGAACCTGGCAGAGCGCCCACGTCATGAAGGAGCGGGTGGGCGCGCTGCCGGGCGACGGCGCGGCCGACAACCACCGCGCCCGCCGGTACGTGGCGAAGTACACGATCTGCGCGGCGATGGCCAACGGACTGGAACGGGAGATCGGCTCGGTCGAACCGGGCAAGCTCGCCGACCTGGTGCTCTGGGACCCGGCGTTCTTCGGCGTACGGCCGCACCTCGTGCTCAAGGGCGGCATGATCGCGTACGCCCAGATGGGTGACGCCAACGCCTCCATCCCCACCCCGCAGCCGATGCTGCCGCGCCCGATGTTCGGGGCGTACGGGGCCGCTGCGGCGGCCACCAGTCTCACGTTCGTCGCGCCGGCCGCCCTGGACGCCGGACTGCGCCTGGACGTACGACGGCGGGTCGTGCCGGTCGCCGACGTGCGGTCCCGGGGCAAGGCCGACCTGCCGGAGAACAACGCGATGCCGCACATCGAGGTGGACCCGGACACCTTCACGGTGCGGATCGACGGCGAGGTGGTGGAGCCGGACCCGGTGCCCCAGCTGCCGATGGCACAGCGGTACTTCCTGTTCTGATGGCGACGTCGAGCCTGCTCCTGTTGCTGGCCGACGGGCGCTTCCCGGCCGGCGCGCACGCGCACTCCGGCGGCCTGGAGGCGGCCGTCGCCGCCGGCCGGGTGAACGACCTGGCGTCGTTGGAGTCGTTCCTGGTCGGCCGGTTGACCACGGCCGGGCTGGTCGGCGCGGCGTTCGCGGCGGCGGCACACCGGGTGGCGTCGCCGGTCGGCGGCAGCGCCGCCGAGCCGGCCCCGGCCACCGCCCGGCCGGTCGGCCGCGGCCATCCCGCCGGGCGGGCGGGTACGCCTGCCGATCACACCGGGGGGTCGGGTGCGCCTGCCGATTCCGCGGAACGGGCGGTTGCGCTGGCCCGGCTCGACGCGGAGCTGGACGCGCGGACCGCCGCTCCGGCGCTGCGCGCGGTGTCCCGCCGCCAGGGGCGGGCGCTGCTGCGCGCCGGACGGGCCATCTGGCCACGGGCGCCGTTCGGTGACCTGCCCGCCACACCTCAAGGAGCGCACCAGCCGCTGGTGCTCGGCCTGCTCTGCGCCGCCGCCGGGCTGAGCCGCACCGAGACCGCCACGGTCGCCGCGTACGGGACGGTGACCGGTGCGGCCAGCGCCGGCGTACGTCTGCTCGGCCTCGACCCGTACCACGTCCAGGCCCTGCTGGTCGGTCTCGCCGACCTCTGCGACGGCACCGCCGCCGACGCGGCCCGGGCCGCCGACGATCCACCCGAGCGGCTGCCGGCCGCCGCCGCCCCGCTCGCCGACATATCCGCCGAAGTCCACGCCACCTGGGAGGTGCGTCTCTTTGCGTCCTGACACTGTTGAGCCGACCGCTGTACCCGCCGCTGC
Organism: Micromonospora sp. NPDC049004; assembly: GCF_040649315.1. Taxonomy (NCBI): domain Bacteria; kingdom Bacillati; phylum Actinomycetota; class Actinomycetes; order Micromonosporales; family Micromonosporaceae; genus Micromonospora; species Micromonospora sp. NPDC049004. The sequence goes on along the minus strand of NZ_JBEZFG010000003.1, from coordinate 63,396 downwards.
ATCCGCCGCCGGGCCGGTCCCGCCGCACGACGAGACAGTTCTGCACACCCACCCCGAACCGGGGGTGGACCCGCACCCGCCGCTGGCACGGTCGGGCCGGGCGCTGCGGGTCGGCATCGGCGGGCCGGTCGGGTCCGGTAAGACCGCCCTGGTGGCCGCCCTGTGCCGGGCGTTCGCCGACGAGTTGCGGCTCGGGGTGGTGACCAACGACATCTACACCACCGAGGACGCCGACTTCCTCAAGCGGGCCGGCGTCCTGGACCCGGCCCGGATCCGCGCCGTGGAGACGGGGTGCTGCCCGCACACCGCCATCCGTGACGACATCGGCGCCAACCTCGACGCCGTGGACGAACTGGCCGAGGCGCTCGGCCCGCTGGACCTGGTGCTGGTGGAGAGCGGCGGGGACAACCTGACCGCCACGTTCAGCCGGGGCCTGGTCGACCGGCAGATCTTCGTGGTCGACGTGGCCGGCGGGGACAAGGTGCCGCGCAAGGGCGGGCCCGGGGTCACGTCCGCCGACCTCCTCGTGATCAACAAGACCGACCTGGCGCCCATGGTGGGCGCCGACCTCGCGGTGATGGACCGGGACGCGCGGGCCCGGCGCGGCGACCTCCCGACCGTCTTCCTGTCGATCGTCGGCGACCCGACGGCGGCTCGGGTCGCCGACTGGATCCGCCACGAGTTGGCCCACCACGCGGTCCTGCACCCCGTCGCCGCGCCGGCCGGCCCGGCCTGATGCGAGCGTTCGCCCGGCTGGTGGCCCGGGCCACCAGCCGGGGCGGCACGGTCCTGACCGAGGTGCACGGCGAGACGCCGCTGCTGTTGCGGCAGACGCCGGGCGATGCCGGCGTCGCGACCGTGCACGTCGTGGGCGGGGCCGCCGGCCCGCTCGCCGGCGACGACCTGCGCCTGGAGATCGACGTGGGGCCGGGAGCGGCGGTACGGGTGCACAGTGTCGCCGCGTCGGTGGCCCTGCCCGGCCGGCCCGGCGCGGTGTCGCGGATGGCGGTGCGGGCGGTCGTGCACGACGGCGGCGCGCTGCACTGGCTGCCCGAGCAACTCGTCGCGGCGGCCGGCTGCGCCCACCTGGCCGAATCCCGGATCGAGCTGGCCGCCGGGGCGCGGCTGACCTGGCGGGACGAGTTGATCTGCGGCCGGTACGGCGAGTCGCCGGGCGGTGCCGTCGTGCACACCCGGGTCGACTACGACGGCCGGCCGCTGCTGCGCCAGTCACTGGCCGTGGGACCGCAGGCGCCCGGCTGGGCCGGCCCAGCCGTGCTCGGCGGGGCGCCGGCCACCGGCTCGCTGCTGGTGGTGGACCCGTCGCGGCCCGTCGAACCGGCGGCGGTCGACGGGACCGTCGCCCGACTGCCGCTGGCCGGGGGCCCGGCGACACTGTGGACCGCGACCGCCCCGGACGCGCACACCCTGCGCGCCCACCTTCGTGGGTAGGTGAGCCCTCCCCGGCCCGATGTTCGGCATCTCGGCTCCGGCGGGCTGGGGAGCCTCCTATCCTCGAGAGGATGTGCCAACCGGAGCGACCGCCGTTCGGATGACGGCGCACAGGAGGCCGTGATGAGTGGGAAAGATCGGCCCGAGGGCATCAGTCCGACAGCGGTGGAGGGCGCACCCGGTCTGTGGCGTGTCGATCTCCAGAGACACGATCTCAGCATCGAGGGCCGCGAGGTCATCCAGAGCCGGGTGGAGTTCACACCGGACTCTCCGCCGTTCAAGCACTTCCATCCCGGCGAAGAGATCATCTGCGTGCTACAGGGATCGCTGGAGTACACGCTCGAAGGCCAGCCACCTGTGGTGTGCACCGTCGGTGACGCTCTCACCGTGCCGTACGGCGTCCACCATCAGGCCCGCAACGTCGGCGACGGCGTCGCCGTCGAACTGGCCACCTACGTCGTCGAGAAGGGTAAGCCGCTTCTCACCAAGGTGGAGTGACCCGCCGGGCGTCGGGTCAGTGGCGCGGGCCGGCCGCGTCGGCGTGGTCGCGGCGACGGGCCGGGTCGAGGCGGGCGATCAGGTCGCCGAGGTGGTCGAGCAGGGCAGGGTCGGCCAGTACGCCGAGGTCGGCGAGGCTGGCCCGGATCAGCTCGTCGAGGCGGGCGTGTTCGCGAAGACCCCGGGCCGTCAGGTAGGCGCGGATGCGTCGGCGGTCCAGGGGGTCGATCCGCCGGAAGACGAGATTGCGGTCGACGAGCTGGTCGACCAGCTTGGTGAGGGTGCCCGGCGGGAGGGACGCCTCAACTGACACCTCGCTCATCGGGTGGCCCTGACCGTCGGCGAGCAGGCAGAGCACCCGCCACGCCTCGGTGGTCAGATCATCCTCGGCCAGGACGGCGCCCAGCCGGCGGGAGAGCAGCCGTTCGGCGCGGGTGAGCGAGCGCAGCAGGTCGGCTGGCGCCCCGGGCACGTCTGACATGGATCTCCCTGGGCCGGTGGCCCTGCCATGGTACCGAGTCGTCCCGGTCCGTGGTGAGCCCTGGTCTTCCGAGGTGGGCCGGGCAATCATGTGCTCATGTCCGCGCCGGCACCGCCGTGGCTCACCGTCGATCGGGCCGTGGTCAGCATCGCGCTGGTCTATCCGATGCGCGGGCCGGCGGGAATGTTCGGCCCGACCTGCGAACTCTGCGCCCAGCTCGCGGTCGAGGAGATCAACGCCTGTGGCGGTGTGCTGGGCCGCGAGGTGCGGCTGGTGCCGGTCGACGGCGGCGCCCCGCCGGCCGAGGTGGCCGCCGAGGTCGAGGCGCTGGTGTCGGTGGGCGCCGTGCAGGGCGTGACCGGTTGGCACATCTCGTCGGTGCGGCAGGCGCTGGCGCCCCGGGTCGCACACCGGGTGCCGTACGTCTACACCGCCCTGTACGAGGGCGGTGAGCGTACCGAGGGGGTGTTCCTGACCAGCGAGACGCCGGACGCCCAGCTGTGGCCGGCGATGCGGCTGCTCGCCGGGGAGCAGGGCGTACGCCGCTGGTTCGTGGTCGGCAACGACTACGTGTGGCCACGGCGCACCGCGCGGGCCGCCCAGCGGTACGCGGTGCGCGGCGGTGGACGGGTGGTGGGGCAGTCGTTCCTGCCGTTGGAGACGCACGACTTCGGCGACGTGCTGCGCCACATCGAGCGCAGCGAGGCCGACGCGGTGGTGATGCTGCTCGTCGGCGCCGACGCGGTGCGGTTCAACCGGGCCTTCGCCCGCGCCGGGATGGATCAGCGCTGCCTGCGACTGAGCACCCTCATGGACGAGAACATGCTGCTGGCCAGCGGTGCCGGGGCGACGCGGCGGCTCTACAGCACGGCGGGCTTCTTCGCCGGACTGGTGACGCAGGAGAATCTCGACTTCCACGGCGAGTTCGCCCGCCGGTTCGGGGTGGAGGCGCCGCCGCTGGGCAGCCTGGGGGAGTCCTGCTACGAGGGCGTGATGCTGCTCGCCGCGCTGATCGGGCAAGCCCGCACCCTCGACGTGCGGGCGATCGAGACGGCCGCCGACACCGTGGCGTACCACGGGCCGCGCGGTCGACTGCGGCTGCGGCGGCGACACGTGCGCCAGCGGATCTACCTCGCCGAGGCCGACGGGCTCGACTTCACGGTGCTCGCCCAGCTCTGACCGTCGGGTCCGGCCTTGACAGGCCCACCTGGCTCGACCCTAAGATGCTTCCTGCGTGAAGTATCTGGCCGAGGGCCGGATGCCGCGATTGTGTGTCCACCGTCGGCGCAATCTGTTCGCCGACCATTGTGGTGGCCATTATTCTTCGAATTCCTCATGGCCGGCGCCGTCTCCGACTGACGGCGTCGGCCATTGTGGTGTGCGCCTTCGACCGTGCGCGGGAAACAGTCAATTAAGGGCTGGGAAACACTCACGCAATCAAGTCGGTCGACGCTTTGCGTGCCCGTACCCGATGCGATGGCCACCGGCGACGTCCACCCGTCGACCTCGGCATCGCGCACTTGAGCTCCACCGGACCGCACCGACCGTCCATTCGTCACAAGAGTGCACCGCAGGGAGAATAGATGTCACTTCTTTGGAGCCGCCGCATCCTGGCGGGCGCCATGACCCTCGTCGCCGCGGCCGCGCTGAGCGCATGCGGCAGCAAGACCAGTGACGAGGGCGGCGCGGCCGGCGTCACCGCCGACGTCTCCGGCGACACCGTCAAGGTGGGCCTGCTCAACTCGCTCTCCGGCACCATGGCGATCAGCGAGGTCACCGTCCGCGACTCCATCATGCTCGCCGTCGAGGAGATCAACGCGGCCGGCGGCGTGCTCGGCAAGAAGATCCAACCGGTTGGTGAGGACGGCGCCTCGGACTGGCCGACCTTCGCGGAGAAGGCCGAGAAGCTGATCTCCGAAGACCGCGTCGCCGCCGTCTTCGGTTGCTGGACGTCGGCGAGCCGCAAGGCGGTCAAGCCGGTGTTCGAGAAGAACAAGGCGCTGCTGTTCTATCCGGTGCAGTACGAGGGGCTGGAACAGTCGCCCTACATCTTCTACACCGGAGCGACGACCAACCAGCAGATCGTTCCCGGGCTCGACTACCTCAAGGCCCAGGGGGTGAAGTCGGTCTATCTGGTCGGCAGTGACTACGTCTTTCCCCGCACCGCCAACAAAATCATCAAGGCGTACGCGGCCGCCAACGGGATGACGGTGGCCGGCGAGGACTACGCACCGCTCGGGTCCACCGAATTCGGCACGATCGTCAACAAGGTCAAGTCCTCCGGCGCGGATGCCGTGTTCAACACCCTCAACGGCGACAGCAACGTGGCCTTCTTCAAGGAGTACAAGTCGGCCGGTCTGACCGCCGCGGCGATGCCTGTGGTGTCGGTGTCGATCGCCGAGGAGGAGGTCAAGGGCATCGGCACGCAATACCTTCAGGGCCAGCTGACCGCCTGGAACTATTACCAGACCACGCCCGGCGCGGCGAACAGCAAGTTCGTGGCCGCGTACAAGGCGAAGTACGGCGCGGACAAGCCGACGAGCGACCCGATGGAGGCCGCCTACGTCAGCGTCTACCTGTGGAAGGCGATGGTCACCAAGGCCGGCGCGTTCGACGTCGAGAAGGTCCGCACCGCCTCCGACGGGATCACCTTCGACGCGCCGGAGGGCCTGGTCACCGTCGACGGGAAGACCCAGCACATCGCCAAGACCGCCCGGATCGGCAAGATCGGCGCCGACGGTCTGATCACCGAGGTGTGGAACTCCGGCAAGCCTGTCGCGCCGGACCCGTTCCTCAAGACCTACCCATGGGCGAGCGGCCTGAGCTGACGACGCCGGCCCGGGCGGCCGTGTTGCCGCGCGGCCCGCCCGGGCCACCCGACCAGCAGTACGGAGTACCCACCGTGACAGTCCTTTTCGGTCAACTCTTCACCGGCATCAGCATCGGCGCGGTGCTGCTGCTCATCGCGCTCGGGCTGGCGCTGACCTTCGGGCAGATGAACGTCATCAACATGGCGCACGGCGAGTTCATCATGGCCGGCGCGTACACCACGTACGTCCTGCAGCAGAGCATCACCTCCGCCGGCCTGTCGCTGGTGGTCGCGCTGCCGGTGGCGTTCGTGGTCGCCGGCACGATGGGTGTGCTGCTGGAGATCCTGCTGATCCGCCGGCTCTACGCCCGCCCGTTGGACACCCTGCTGGTCACCTGGGGTGTGTCGCTGATGCTGCAACAGCTCGCCCGCGACGTCTTCGGCAGCCCGAACGTGCAGACCCGCGCGCCGGACCTGCTGACCGGCAACGTGGCGTTGCCCGGCGGGCTGACCATCGCCAACAACCGGCTGTTCATCCTGGCCCTGGCCCTGGCCGCCGTCGCGGCGCTCACCCTGGCGCTGCGGCTCACCCCGCTCGGGCGTCGGATCCGCGCGGTGGTGCAGAACCGCGACCTCGCCGCGGTGTCCGGCATTCCCACCGCTCGAATCGACCGGACGACGTTCTTCCTCGGCTCCGGCCTGGCCGGGCTCGCCGGGGTGGCGCTCACCCTGCTCGGCCCGATCGGCCCGACAATGGGCACCAACCTGATCATCGACGCCTTCCTGGTCGTCGTGGTCGGCGGGATCGGCCAGCTCAAGGGCAGCGTGATCGTCGCCTTCGCCCTCGGCGTGCTGCAGGCCACCGGGGAATACCTGACCACCCTCAGCGTCGCCAAGGTGATCGTGTTCGTGGCGATCGTCGCGTTCCTCCAGTGGCGACCACAGGGCCTGTTCACCCTGCGGACCAGGAGCCTCGCATGACCGCCGTGACACCCGCCCCACCGGACACCGCCGTGCGACAGGCGCCGGCCGGTGCCGTACCGCCGAACCCGCCGGGGGGGCGGTCGCGGCTGCGCGCGGTGGCGGGCTTCGCGTTCGGCGCGGCGTTGCTCTTCGCCGTGGCGCCGCTGGTCCTGTCGGACTTCCGGTTGGCCCTGCTGGCCAAGTACCTCTGCGTCGCCATGGTCGCGGTGGGCATCGGGATCGCCTGGGGCCGGGGCGGCATGCTCACCCTCGGCCAGGGCGTCTTCTTCGGCCTGGGCGGCTACGCGATGGCCATGCACCTCAAGCTCGCCGACGCGGGCCCGGGTGGGATGCCCGACTTCATGCAGCTGTACGGGCAGCTCGACGAACTGCCCCTGTGGTGGCGGCCGTTCGCCAGCCCGTGGTTCGCGCTGCCCGCCACGGTGCTGCTGCCGATGGCGGTCGCCTTCGGGCTCGGTTCGCTGGTGTTCCGCCGCCGCGTGCGGGGCGCGTACTTCGCCATCCTCAGTCAGGCCCTCGCCGCCGCCATGGTGATCCTCCTGATCGGGCAGCAGGGCACCACGGGCGGCACCAACGGGCTCACCGACATCCAGGGCTTCTTCGGCTACGACCTCGACGACCCGGTCAACCAGCGGATGGTCTACTTCATCATCGCCGCAGTCCTGCTGGCGTTGCTCGCGCTGGCCCGCCAGCTCATCCACAGCCGCTACGGCGAGCTGCTGGTGGCGGTCCGCGACGGCGAGGAGCGGGTCCGCTTCCTCGGCTACGACCCGGCGTCGGTCAAGCTCGTCGCGTACGTGGTCGCGGCCGGTATGGCGGGGCTGGCCGGGGCGCTGTTCGTGCCGGCGGTGGGCATCATCTCGCCCGCGCTGATCGGGATCGTCCCGTCGATCGAGTTCGTCATCGGGGTGGCGGTGGGTGGCCGGGCGACGCTGCTGGGCCCGGTGCTCGGCGCGGTGGCGGTGGCCTGGGCGCGTACCGCCCTGTCGGAGCGTTTCCCGGGGACCTGGACGTACCTGCAGGGTCTGCTCTTCGTGGTCGTGGTGGCGTTCCTTCCCGGCGGCCTGGCGTCGCTGTGGGCGCTGGCCCGCCATCGGGCCCCCGGGCCGGCGTCGGACCGGCGTGGATGGTCGCCGCTGGGCCGGCGACGCGGCGATCGAGCGGAGGTGCCGGCGGCATGAGCGGCGATCGGCTGGACGGCCTGTCCGTCCGTGACGTGCGGGTCAGCTTCGACGGCTTCACCGCAGTCGACGGCGTCTCGCTGGAGGTGCCGGCCGGCGACATCCGGTTCCTGATCGGGCCGAACGGCGCCGGCAAGACCACCCTCGTCGACGCGGTCACCGGCCTGGTGCGGGCCACCGGCTCGGTACGGTTCGGCGACCAGGAGCTGCTCGGCCGCCCGGTGCACCGGATCAGCCGGCTGGGCATCGGGCGGACGTTCCAGACGTCCACGGTGTTCGAGGAGCTGTCGGTCGTGCAGAACCTCGACATCGCGGCCGGCGCCCGGCGGAGCTGGGTGACGCTGGCGCGGCGCCGGCGGGGGATACCCGACGAGGTGGCCGCCGCGCTGGAAACCATCGGTCTGACCGGGCGGGCCGACCAGCTCGCCGGGACGCTCGCGCACGGTCAGAAGCAGTGGCTGGAGATCGGCATGCTGCTGGTGCAGGACGCGCGGCTGCTGCTGCTCGACGAGCCGGTCGCCGGGATGAGCCACGAGGAACGCGACGCCACCGGCGCGCTGCTGGAGACGGTGAGCCGGGACCGCACGGTGGTGGTGATCGAGCACGACATGGACTTCCTGCGCCGGTTCGCGCGCAGCGTCACGGTGCTGCACGCCGGCAAGGTGCTCAGCGAGGGCACTGTGGCGCAGGTCCAGGCGGATCCGCGTGTGCAGGAGGTCTACCTTGGCCACCCGGTCGACGCCGGGGCGGTTCCCAGCGGTCTGGAGGCATGATGCTGACCCTGCGCGGGGTGCACGCCGGATACGGGCGTTCGAGGGTGCTGCACGGGGTGGATCTCGCCGTCCCGCCCGACGGGGTGGCCGCGGTGCTCGGGCACAACGGCGCCGGCAAGAGCACCCTGCTGCGGGTCGCGGCGGGCCTGCTGCGCCCCAGCGCCGGCACCGTCGAGCTGGACGGCGAGGACGTCACCCGTCTCGCACCGCACGAGCGGGTGCAGCGTGGGATGGCGTACGTCCCGCAGGGCCAGCAGTGCTTCGGGCACCTGACGGCCGGGGAGAACCTGCGCCTGGTCGCCGACGGTCGGCGTGACGGCGCGGTGGCCACGGCGGAGGTGCTGGACCTGTTCCCGGCGCTGCGCCCGCTGCTGCGCCGGCGGGCCGGGCTGCTCTCCGGCGGCCAGCGCCAGCAACTGGCCATCGCCCGCGCGCTGATCACCCGGCCCCGGCTGCTGATGCTCGACGAGCCGACCGAGGGCATCCAGCCGTCGGTGGTCGCGGAGATCCAGGAGCGGATCGTCGAGCTGACCCGGCAGCCCGGCTTCAGCGTGCTGCTCGTGGAGCAGCACCTGGGTTTCGCGCTGCGGGTGGCGAACCGCTACCACGTGCTGGAGTCCGGCCGGGTCACCTCGGACGGCGACGGCGGCGTCACCGCGGAGCGGGAGGTCCGGGCGGCCCTGGCGGTCTGACCGCACCCCCGCCGCCGGTCAGGTCCTCGGCGCGGGCCCTGTCGAGTCGCGGACGACCAGCAGGTGGCCGGTGGCGCGGCGGCGGGGCCGCGCCGAGCGGGGCTTGAGGGCGAGGGTGAGCGCGGTGCGGCCCATCTCGGCCATCGGCAGTCGGATGGTGGTGAGGCTGGGCGCGAGGTCGGCGGCGACGGACACGTCGTCGAAGCCGACGACGGAGACCCGCGCGGGCACCGGCACGCGGCGCGACCGCAGCGTCGAGAGCACGCCGATCGCCATGGCGTCGTTCAGCGCGATGATCGCCGTGGTCTCCGGGTGCTCGTTGAGGATCTGCTCGGTGGCGGCGCGTCCACCACCGCGGGTGAAGTCCCCGTGTACGACAGTCAGGTCGTCGGGGCGCAGCCCGCGCTGCCGCAGCGCGGACGTGACGCCGGCGAGCCGGTCGGCGACAGTGGTGAGGCCGGCGCTGCCGGCGGCGACCGCGATGCGGCGGTGGCCGATGTCCATGAGGTGCGTGGCGAGCGCGTGGCCACCGGCCTCGTTGTCCGGCAGGACGGCGTCGACGCCGAGCGCGTGCCGGCCGATGGCGGCGACCCGACCGCCGTGGTCCTGGAACGCCGCCAGCTCGGCGCGGGCCTCGGTCTCGACCCGCGGGTCGTCGTACCCGGAGCCGCTGATCAGGATGATGCCGACCCGTTGGGCGATGAGGTGGCGCAGCTGTTGCAGCTCGTAGCCCGGGTCGCGGCCGGACTGGCAGATCTGCACCAGCAGCCCCTGCTCGGCGGCGAGTTGGATGACTCCGGCGGCGATCTCGGAGAAGTAGGGGTCGTCGACCTGGTGGACGATCAGCCCGACGGTGGAGCGGGCGCCGCCGGCCAGGGTGCGGGCGTACGGGTTGGCGACGTAGCCCAGCTCGTGGGCGACCCGCCGGATCCGGTCGGCCACCTCGGTGCTGACCCCCTCGCGGCCGGCGAGGGCCCGGGAGGCGGTGGCCAGCGAGACGCCCGCGCGTTCGGCCACCTCCACGAGGCGGGGCCGCTGGCCAGCCCTGGGCATCCGCAACTCCCCGGAAACATCCATGTCACCCGATCTATTGCCAGTGACGTTCGTCGAAGCCTAGGGTACGTAAGCGCTTACGTAAGCGCTTACGTAGCGGGCACCGGCGTGCCGCGAAACGAGGTGAACGATGTCCAGAGCCCGAATCGTCGCCGTCTCGCTCCTGGTGGTCGGCGTGCTGACCGGCGCGGGCGTACCGCCGGCCCAGGCGGACCGGAGCACCGCCCGCGACGTCCATCCGGCCTTGCGGGCGCACCTGGTCGCCGCGTACGACTTCGACCACCCGGTGCCGGGCGACCCGGCCCTGGAGCGTGACCAGGGCCGCTCGGGCACCGAGATCGAGCTGATCAACGGCGGCGCGGCGATGCGGGTGCCCGATCGCGCCTACCGGGGCAGCGGCAACGCGGTGCAGACCCGGCAGGTCGACCCGGCGACCACCGGCAACGACGACTGGAAGGCCGGGACGTGGTCGGCCAGCGGGGTGCGGACGTTGCGCGCCTTCAGCGCCACCGGCGGCACCACCATCATGGGCTGGTTCAAGCTGAACATGGACAGCCCGGCGCTCAACTCCACCACCGCCGACCCGGACGACAGGTACAACGCGATAGGGCTGGCCGGCCTGCTCACCGGCGACTCCGACGGGCACGGCGTCCGGGCTCTGCTGGAGCTGATCGACGTCGACGGCGAACTGCGCCTCGTCGCGCTCGGCCGCCGCCTCGACGGCGGCAACTCGCAGACGTTCGCCGCGCGGCCGGACTGGCGGGACCTGCTGCCGGTGGGGGAGTGGGTGCACCTCGCGGCCACCTTCGACTTCGGCACCGGCGCGCTGGCCCTCTACCGCAACGGCGAACCCGTCGACGGTTTCTACACCCGCGCCGACGACCCGTGGCTCGTGTCGGGGCCCGGCCTGCACGTGACCACCGCCTCCGACCCGCGGGGCATCAAGATCGGCGGGAGCTTCCCGCAGGACACGCTCGAACGCAACCCCTGCGACTGCCGCATGGACGGCCTGCTGTTCCTCGACAGCGTGGTCTCCGCGCGCGACGTGCGCAGGCAGTACCACCACCTGGCCCGCTGACCACCCTCGGCACCGTCCCACCGAGAAGGAGACACGCGTGCGCACCCTCCACCGCCGACCCACCCTGAGGGCCGGCCTCACCGCCCTCGTGGTGGTGCTGTCCACACTGGTCGCGGCCCCCGCCCGAGCCGCCGACGCGGTCTACGACCCGATCCCCGAGATGCCGACCCAGTCCCGCCTCGGGCTGGTCCTGAGCGAGTACGCGCGCTTCCCGCAGTCGTACCCGACCCCCGCGCCGACGGACCAGCGGCTCATGCGGACCGCCCGGATCAACACGATCATGGAGTTGCCCGACGGCTCCGGCCGGCGCGCGGTGCCCGACCTGAACGGCAACCTCTACCTGGTCGAGAACGGCGTGCCGCACGTCTACCTCGACATGGCGGCCACCTTCGCGCCCCAGTTCTTCTCCGGCCGGGGGCTCGGTCAGGGCTTCGGGTACGTCGCCTTCCACCCCGAGTTCGGCGTCAACGGCCGGTTCTACACCATCCACACCGAGCTGGCCTCGGCGACGACCACGCCACCGGACCACGCCCAGGCCGGCACGATCTACCACGGTGTCATCACCGAGTGGACGGCCACCGACCCGGCCGCCGACACCTTCGCCGGCACCCGCCGGGAGGTGCTCCGCATCGGCTTCGGCGGGCAGGTGCACGGCATCCAGGAGATCAACTTCAACCCGACGGCGAAGCGCCACGACCGCGACTACGGCCTGCTGTACCTCGCCGTCGGCGACGGCGGCCTGGGCGTACGCACCACCGACCCGCAGAACCTGGGCCTGCCGCACGGCAAGCTGCTGCGCATCGACCCGCGCGGCGTCAACTCGGCCAACGGCCGGTACGGCATTCCCGCCGACAACCCGTTCGTCGGGCAGGCCGGCGCGCTCGGCGAGATCTACGCCGTGGGCTTTCGCGACCCGCACCGGTTCAGCTGGGACCGGGCGACCGGCCGGATGTACCTCGGGCACATCGGTGAGCACGCCATCGAGGCGATCTACGAGGTCCGCGCCGGCGACAACTTCGGCTGGAGCGAGCGCGAGGGCTCCTTCGTCTTCGACAAGGCGGCCACCAACCCCTGCGACCGGCTGTTCCCGCTGCCCGCCGACGACGAGCGCTACGGCTACACGTACCCCGTCGCCGCGTACGACCACGACCCCGCCGCGGACTGGAACTGCACCGCGGACGTCGGCGTCGCGGTGGCCGGCGGGTTCGTCTACCGGGGACGCGCGGTGCCCGCGCTGCGCGGCAAGTACGTCTTCGGCGACCTGGTCGACGGCCGGGTGCTCTACACCGAGGCGAACGAGATGCGCCGCGGTCACGGCCTCGCCCCGATCCACCAGCTCGCGCTCTTCGACGCCGCGGGTGGCCCGGTGCGGATGCGGGACCTCTCCGCGCCGGGCGCCCCCGGCGACCCCAACCGGGTCGACCTGCGCTTCGGCACCGACGCCGCCGGCGAGCTGTACCTCGTCGCCAAGGCCAACGGCACGATCTGGAAGGTGACCGGCATGAGGGAGTTCGCCAGCGGCGACATCGGCGACACCACGCTGCGCCGCACCGCGGGCGCCGCGAACTGGGCGCCGGTGACGCCCGCGAAGTGGCAGTTCACCCGCGACCAGGTCATCCTCGCCGAGGCCGGGGAGAGCCGGCCGGGCCCGCGCCGGCCATTCGAGTACGCCGTGCTGACCGCCGGCCCGGCGTGGTCGTCGGTGCAGATCGACGCCCGGGTACGACTCGACACACCTGTGGAGATCAGCAACCGCGACGTGATCATCGTCTTCGGCTGGCGCTCGGACACGGAGTTCTACTACGCCCACCTCTCCACCGACAACACGATCTATCCGCACAACGGCATCTTCAAGGTCAACAACGCCGACCGGGAGCGCATCGACCACCAGTGGAACGGCCGCTCCCGTGGCGCCAACCCGGCGATCACCGACGCCGAGTGGCACCGCGTACGCGTCGTGCACCTGCCGGCCACCGGCGAGATCGCCGTCTACGTCGACGGGCACCGCGACCCGCTGCTCAGCGCGAAGGACACCACCTTCGGCTCGGGGCGGGTGGGCTTCGGCTCGTTCGACAACGTCGGCCGGCTGCGCAACCTCACCGTCACCGGCACACCGGCCTGAGACCCGCCGGGGGCGGCGGTCACCGTGCCGCCGTCCCCCTCGGGCGCGCAACCCGCCCGGAGGGCACCGTCGCGTTCGTAGAATCCGTGCCATGGCGCAGATCGTCGAGTTGCTGGCCTCGCCCGTGCACCGCTTCCTGGGCCGGCCCTCCGACGGCCCGGCGCCGGCCCCTCCCGGCGAACTGGTCGACACCGTCGCGCTCCGCGCCGGCCTCGGCATCGTCGGCGACCGCTACTTCGGCAAGCCCGCGCACCGCGACGCCAGCGTGACAGTGATCGCCCAGGAGTCCCTGCCGGCCGGCATCGGCCTCGCGCAGGTGCGACGCAACATCCTCACCGCCGGCATCGCCGTGGACGAGCTGATCGGCCGGGTCCTGATCCTGGATTCCGGCGACGGCCCGGTAAGCCTGCGGGTGAACCGGGCCGCCCGACCGTGCGCCTGGATGGACGTCACTGTCGGTCCGGGCGCCTGGAAGGCGCTGCGCACCACGGGCGGCATCCGCTGCACCCCGCTCAACGACGGTCTGCTGCGCGTCGGCCCGATCGACGCCACAGTGAGCTGAAGCGGCACACGCCGGCCGCCACCGTGAGCTGGGCGGAACAGCCCGTCCGGCGGTCAGACCGGGCTGATGTGTGCGGCGAGGATCCGCCAGCCGTGCGGGTCGTCGTGGATCCAGGTCCGGGTGTAGCGCAGACGCGCGGCGAACGGCTCACCGTTGAACACCCCGGCGACCCGGCCCAGGAAGAACGTCACGCCGGTCCGCCCGACGACGAGCAGGTCCAGTTCCTCCTCGACCAGCTCCTCGATGATCGAGGTCCGGTCCCGGTGCGCCGCCAGGTCCTCGGCCTTGCCGTGCTGGCGGCCGTCGGGGCCGATCGCGATGAGCTGGTCGACCAGCAACTGATCGAGGGCCGCGACGTCACCGGCCCGCTGCGCGGCCTGCAGGGTGCGTTCGGCGTCGAGCAGCTCCGCCTCGCGTGCGCTGTCCGGCATGGCCGTCCTCCTGGTCTCCGTCGTCCGACGCCACCGTCCGGACTGACCGCATTGTGGCAGCCGGCACGCCTCGTCGTGGGCGCATCGGCGGCGCGTCTCGTCCCACCGTGGCCTCCATCTGGTCCGAGCGCCACCTCGATGCGCCGGCCGTGTGCCGTACGCCTGTCGGTGACTAGGCTCGTGCCATGGCGGACCACGGTGGTCCCGGCGCGTACGCCGCCGAAGCGACGCGGCCGGTCGAGGCGGTCGTCCGGGAGATCCTCGCGGTCGTCCCGGCCGGGTGCACGTGGCTGGTGCCCGTGCCCGACGACCACCGGGCGGCCGCCGACTTCCGGATCGCGGCCACCAGCGGCCAGAGCCACGACATCTACGGGCGGGGCGTCGACCGGGTGGGCGCCCGCCTGAGCGAGCTGTACCCCAGCATGGTCGGCGGCCCTCTCTGGCAGCTCTACCAGCAGGTCCTCGCCACCGGTTCGTCCGGTCGCCTGGCCGACTTCCGGTACGTGGAGAAGCGCACCGGCGTCGTCGCCGACTCGCTGTTCGACATCCACGTGCACCGCGTCCTCGGCGGTCTGCTGGTGTCCTGGCAGCGTCTCGACGAGGACCGCCGGCGCATGGACCACACCGAGCTGCTGGGCAGCCTCGGCTGGGCGGAGTACGACCTGGCCAGCGGGGTCAGCCAGTGGTCACCCGGGATGTACCGGATCTTCGAGCGCGATCCGGCGCTCGGCCCGCTGTCGCGCACCGAGCAGGCAGCCGCCCTGCTCCCCGACGACTACATGCTCAGCGAGACGGCGTGGCAGACGCTGGACAGCGGCGCGTCCTCGGACGTGACGGTCCGGTTCCAGACGGCGGGCGCGGTGCGGTATCTGCGCATCCTGTCCGACGTCTCCCGCGACGCGGACGGCGCACCGCTGAAGATCCACGCCGTGGTGCAGGACGTGACCGCCCGGGTGGACTCCCGGACCGCCATCGAGCGACTCAGCGACCAGTTGCGGACGCGGGAGATGACAGCCCTCGCCGAGCACCGGCTGGCCGGGCAGTTGCAGAACCTCATCCAGCCGGTGCCCCGCGACCCGTTTCCGCTGGCCGGCCTGGAGGCGGTGGTCAACTACCTGCCGGCCGAGAGCACCGCGCGGGTCGGCGGGGACTGGTACCACGCGCAGTCCCTGCCGGACGGAAAGGTGGTGCTCGCCGTCGGCGACGTCGCCGGTCACGGATTGGACGCGGCGAGCGGAATGGCGCACCTGCGCTTCGCCCTGGTCGCCTGGCTCTCGATCGGCATCCGGGACCCGTCGGTGCTGCTGGGGCACCTCAACCAGCTCTGCGGGCAGCTCTCGATCACCGCAACCGCAGTGGTCGCGGTGTACGACCCGGCCACCCGGGTGCTCTGCTGGGGCCGCGCCGGGCACATGGTGCCGCTGCTGTCCCGCGCCGGCGCGACCGCCCCGCTCGACCGCCCCCCGGGTCTGCTGCTGGGCGCCGGCGACGACGACGCGTACCCGGTGCTCGCCCCGCGCCTGAACCCCGGCGACGTCGTGCTGTTCTACACCGACGGCCTGGTCGAGAGACGCGCGCCCGAGCAGGACCTGCTGCCGCAGGTGCGCGAAACCCTCTCGGCGCTCACCGCGACGCCGGGGGAGCAGCCCCTCGCCCGCCTGCGTGACCTGCTCAACCATCCCAGCCCGGACGACGACACGTGCACCCTGGCCGTGCGCGTGCTGCCGTGAGCCGCCGCGCTCAGAGCGCCAGTCGGATCCGGACCACGGTGCCCTCACTGGCGGTCAGCACGGCCACCTCGTCACAGATCTGCTCGACGATGGCCAGCCCGCGACCCCGTACCGCGTCGGCGGCCGGCATGGCCCGGCCGAACGCCCGCGCCGGGCCCCGATCGACGACGTCGCAGAACAACTGGTCACCCTCGGCCCAGAGCCGGACCCGGCCACCGTGGGAGGTGTGCTGCAGCGTGTTCGTGGCCAGCTCGCTGACCGCCAGCGCCAGCAGCTCCACCCGCTCGGCCGGCAGGCCCCGGGCGATCGCGCCGGCGCAGACGAACGCGCGCAGCGCCCGCAGGTCGTTCGCCACC
The DNA here is from genome assembly GCF_040649315.1 of Micromonospora sp. NPDC049004. Taxonomy (NCBI): domain Bacteria; kingdom Bacillati; phylum Actinomycetota; class Actinomycetes; order Micromonosporales; family Micromonosporaceae; genus Micromonospora; species Micromonospora sp. NPDC049004. The sequence continues at coordinate 47,194 of NZ_JBEZFG010000003.1, read as the reverse complement.
TCGTACGTCATGGTGTCGGTGCGCCGGGCGGGCGAGGGCTGCTCGGCCACGGCACGGGTCTCTCGCCGGTCGGCCGCCATCAGCCCGCCAGCCGCGAGTCGTCGGCGGGCGGGCGCAGCAGGTTGCCGATGCCGGTGATGTCGAGGACGGCCGCTACCGGGCCGGCGGCGTTCACGGCGTACAGATGCCGGCCGCTCGCGCGTGCCTCCTGATGGGCGGTCACCAGGCCGTGCAGGCCGGTGGAGTCGAGGAACCGCAGCCCGCCGACGTCGACCACCACCACCGGCGCGGCGCGCACCGCCGCGGACAGCACGCCCGTCAGCTCAGCCTGGGCGGCCAGGTCACACTCACCGGTCAGCGTGACCACGATTCGCCCGGGTGCCGTGGACGTGCGGGCCTCGAAGTGCGCCATCAGACAGCAGCACCCTTCCTCGTAGCGTCAGCTGTTGTCGGCACATCATGTCATCCGCCGGCCGACTGACCACGTCGTCCGTTCGGCGGGTGATCACGAAAACCCGTTCCGGTCCGCTCCGGGGCCCGACGACGGGACGCGGAACGTCCGGCGCGGGTCGCCGATTCGCCCTTGCAGGGGGTCAGGGCGTCGCGTCGAACGCGACGGACTCGCTCAACTCGCGCCACCGCGCGTCGGACGCGGCGAGCGCCTCGGCGACCGTCGAGGCGGCCGCCACGGCGTCGGCGCCGAGGAGCAACCGGGCGGGCGGGTCGTCGACGCGGGTGATCCGGATGATCGCCTGGGCGGCCCGGGTGGGGTCGCCGGGCTGGTTCCCGCTGGTGCGACGCATCCGCTCCACGACCGGCTCGATGACCGGCCGGTACGGCTCGCTGACCGGCAACATGCTCATCGAGGCGCCTGCCCAGTCGGTGCGCAGCGCGCCCGGCTCGACCGTGGTGATCCGGATCCCGAACGACGCGACCTCCGTGGCGAGCACCGCCGAGAAGCCGGCGACCGCCCACTTGGCGGACTGGTAGGCGCCCAGCCCGGTGCTGGCCACCCGGTCGCCGACACTGGAGATCTGCACGATGTGCCCGCGCCCCTGCCCCCGCAGCACCGGCAGGGCGGCGCGGGTCAGGTTGACCACCCCGAAGAAGTTGGCCTCGATCTGCGCCCGGAATGCCTCCTCGGACACGTCCTCGATCGCGGCCACGTCGGCGTACCCGGCGTTGTTGACCAGGACGTCCAGGCTCCCGAACGCGTCCACCGTGCCCTGTACGGCCGTCCGGGCGGCGGCGGGATCGGTGACGTCGAGCGCGAGCGCCCGGACCTGGTCGCCGTACCGGTCGGTGAGGTCGGCGAGCTGCGCCGGGTTGCGGGCGGTGGCGACGAGCCGGTCGCCGTCGGCCAGCACAGCTTCGGCGAGCGCCCGGCCGAGCCCTCGCGAGCAACCGGTGACGAGCCAGACTCGTGCCACGACGTCTCCTCCTGACGGGCGACCCGCGTGGTCGCTACGGGCGGATGTCCAGGGCACCGATCAGGCCGTCGCGCAGGGTGAACCGGTACCGCAGCTCGATCGGGCTGCCCGGAAAGTCACCCGACACCCGTGTGCTGACCAGGTACGAGTCGCCCGCCTGGGGCGTCACCCGCAACGGTTCGGCAGTGTACGAGGAGGCCGCCGCCGTCCGCTGTGCCCAGGAGCGGATCGACGGTCGGCCGTCGTACAGCCGGTCCTCGTCGGCCACGCTCGCGGTGTCCGCGAAGCAGGCGACGAGGGCGTCGAGGTCGTTGTCGCCGACGGCTCGGAAGTACCTGTCGATCACGTCGGGCAGGTCGACAGCCATCTGCTCCTCCTGCGGCACGGGCCGCCCTCGGGCGGCTGGCGTGAACCCGGTCCGACCCCACCGTACGAGACGGGGCTGACCGGGCGCGGAGCAACCGACAGAACCGACCTCGGCGCGCGTGGCGCCGGCGGCGGGATCCGCCACCGGCGCCACGCGGCGCGGGTCAGGGCTTGCGGCCGACGGCGCAGTAGCCGTCCAGGGGTGCCGGGGTGCCGTCGTGCTCGGGCCGCCAGTGGGTGAACGGCACCAGACCGGGCTCGACCAGCTCCAGGCCGTCGAAGAACCGGGCGATCCGCTGCGGACTGCGCAGGTGGTACGGCAGCGCGCCGCTCTCGTTGTACTGGCGGTGCGACTCGACGACGGCCTCGCTGGTGTCGGTGCCGTCGGAGAGCGCCAGGTAGCTGCCGGACGGCACCGCGTCGAGCAGGGCGCGGATGATGGCGACCGCCTCGTCGTCGTCGCCGACGTGGCCCATCACCCCGAACAGCAGGACGGCGACGGGTTCGGTGAAGTCGAGGTGCTCGGCGGCCTGCCGGAGCACCGCCTCCGGCTCGCGCAGGTCGGCGTGGATGTAGCGGGTCAGCCCGTCCGGGCTGCCGACCAGCAGCGCCCGCGCGTGGGCCAGCACCATCGGGTCGTTGTCGACGTAGACGACCCGGCTCCGCGGGTTGACCCGCTGGGCCACCTGGTGGGTGTTGTCGGCGGTCGGCAGACCGGTGCCGACGTCGAGGAACTGGCGGATCCCCGCCTCACCGGCGAGGAAGCGCACCGCGCGGGACAGGAACGCCCGTGACTCGCGGGCGGTCTCGATCATCGCGGGGAACAGCTCGCGTACCTGCTCGCCGGCCAGCCGGTCGATCTCGAAGTTGTCCTTGCCGCCCAACCAGTAGTTCCAGATCCGGGCCGAGTGCGGCACGCTGGTGTCGATCTTGGGCTGGTCGGCGGCCGGCAGGGGGGCGATTTCCGCCATGGGGCGTCCTTCCGCTCGGGGGTGGGCAAGACACGAAGGACAACCATGTTCGCACAGCCCTTCGATGCGCAAAGCGGACGCCCACGCCCTCGGGTTTGCCGCCGGTCGGCCCGGGTAGCCACGCGTCTCGGCAACGGAAAGGGCGGGACCATGGCCGATCTGGGGTTCGTCGACAAGGTCGCGGCACGGGCGGGCATCCCGCCCGCGCAGGCACGCCCGCTGACCGAGGCCGTGCTGCGGACGCTCACCGAGCGCCTCAGCGGCGGCGAGGCCGCCGCGCTCGCTCCGCACCTGGCCGCCGAGTTGAGCCCACTGCTGGTCAAGGCCGCCGAGCCGCCGGAAGCGTTCGGGCACGACGAGTTCCTGCGCCGCGTGGCCGACCGCGCCGGGACGGACCGGCCCGGAGCCGAACGGGGCGTACGGGCGGTTCTGCAGACCATGCACCGGGTGGTCGGGCACCGCGAGTTCACCGACGCCCTGTCCCAACTCCCGGCGGACCTGCGGGCACTGGCCCAACCCCTGCCGCACGGCCCCTGACCGACGCCGTGTCCGGCCTGGCCGTCCAACTGTCGGCGCACAGCGCGGTCTGACCGGCCGGCGGCCAGACCGCGCCCCGGGCGTCAGCCCGCGGTGACCACCCACTTCTGGTGCGCGCCACCGGCGTACGTGCCGATCTGGATCTGGGTGCCGTCGGCGCTGGCGCCCCCGGCGGCCTGCAACACCTTGCCCGACTGCGGGTTGCGGATCGACCCGTCGGACTGCGGCTGCCACACCTGCGAGCCGGTGCCGTTGCAGGTCCACAACTGCACCTTGGTGCCGTCGGCGGTGCCGGCGTTGTCCACGTCGAGACACTTGCCCAGCGCCCGGTACGTGTCACCGGACCGGCTCCACGACTGCGCGCCGGTGCCGTTGCAGGTCCACAACTGCACCTTCGTACCGTCCGCGGTGCCGGCGTTGTCCACGTCCAGGCACTTGCCGCCGATGCCGGTGATGCTGCCCGCGCCGCTGGCGGCGCTGCCGTACACCTCCAGCTCGTAGATGCGCGCGGCGGTGTCGCTGGTGCTGGTCGGCGCGGTGACGGCCAGCCGGACGTAGCGGGCGCCGGGCGCGGTGACGTCGTGCGTCGTGGTGCTCGCCGTGTTGCCGGTCACCGTGGCCCGGGTGGTCCAGTTCGTGCCGTCGAGACTGGACGCGATGGTGAAGTCCCGGGTGTTCCAGGCGGCGTCCTCACCACCGGCGCCGGCGTGCTTCACCACCACCCGGTTCACCGCGTAGCTGCCGCCCAGGTCCACCTGGAGGTACTTCGACGTGCCCTTGGAACACCACTTGTCGCCGTTGCCGCCGGTGACGCTGCCGTTGACGGCCTTGGCCGGCCCCTCGGTCGTCGAGCAGGAGCTGTCCGCGGTGGCCGGCTTGTTGAGCGCCAGGTTGGTCCCGCCACCGGGCGGGGTGACGCCCGGGATGGCGTTGAGCGTGTACCACGCCTCGGTGCTCCACAGCGACTGCCCGCTGGTGGAGGTGAACGGGCGGGGTGAGCGCAGGTACACCACCCGGCCGGCCTTGCGGCCGTCGACGGTCAGGGTGACCTTCCGGCCGTCCGCCGAGAGGGTGGCCCCACTGACTGTCAACGTCTCCTCGTCGATCTTCGGGCCGCCGTAGTTGGATGTCGCCTCGTACCGCCACTGCTTGACCTTGTAGTGGGCGGCCAGGTTGGCGGCGGTCTCCGCCGAGACCGGCTGGGTGTACTCCACCTCGAAACCGGCGGTGGTGGCCCGCATGGCCAGCATCTCGAAGGTGCTGGCGCTGTTCGGGGTGAGCTTCTGCAACCCGTACGTCAGCTTGCCGGTCTGCCCCCAGTTGCCGCCCGCGCCGAGCCCGCCGACGTAGATCGCGCCGTCCGGGCCGAGGTTGACCTCGGAGACGCCCGCCTCCAGGCCCTGGGTGAGCCGGAACAGCGCGCCCTGGTACTCGCCGTTGACCTTCTCCACCGAGGCGCGCTGGAGGCCGCCGTAGGTGACGTCGCCGATGACGAACTGCCCGGCGTACCGCCCGGTGGTGAGGTAGAGCGGCGTGCTGGGGGAGTTGGCGATCTCGTTCTGCGGCATCCAGAGCACCGGCGGGGTGACCGGGTTGGCGTCGAACGGGCCCGCCGGGGTCATGTAGTGGTTGAAGAAGCGCCCCTGCTTGATGTGCACCAGCTTCGACGACGGCAGCCAGCCACCCTGGTTGTCGGTGACGAAGATGCCGCCCTCCGGACCCCAGCCGATGCCGTGCGGCGTCCGCAGACCGCCGGCGATGTAGCTGACCGCGCCGGTGTCCTTGTTGACCCTGATGGTGGTGCCCCGGTTGGCGGCGGGCTGCGGCACCGTTGTCGCGCCGCCGTAGTCGATCGACACCGACAGGTTCACGTAGAACGAGCCGTCCTGGTAGAGCAGACCGAACGCGAACTCGTGGAACTTGCCGCCGTACGGCCAGGTGGCGACGGTGTCCAGGCGGTCGGCCACCTCGTCTCCGGTGGTGTCCACGAGCCGGGTCAGCCGCTGCTTCTCCGACACGTAGACCACGCCGTCGACGACCTTGAGCCCCATCGGCTCCTTGAGCCCGCCGGCGATCTTCTTGGTGGTGACCGACCCGGGGCCGGTCGCGCCGCCGGTGTTGCCCATGATGTACACCTCGCCGTCCTGGGAGGTGCCGGACTGGTCGCTGCCACCCCAGGTGCTGATGACGAGCCGGCCGTCGGCCAGCCAGTCCATCCCGGTGACCTTCGGCTGGAAGCCCGAGGGCCGCAGGTTCGTGAGCGTGTAGCCGGGGTGCACGCCGGTCAGCGGCAGCCCGTCGCCGGGGGAGTCGGTGACCCCCTCGCACTCCTTGCGCCCCGGTGCGGTGACCCGCACGACTCCGGCGTCGGTGCTCAGCGCCGAGGTGGGCACGACCACGAAGGACGACGAGCCGGGCGTCCGCCACTCCAGGGTGATCTGCTGGCCGCCGGTGCGCTCGAAGTGGTCGATGCGCAGGGGGTGCAGCCCGGCCGCGAGGGTGACCGCGCCCTCCTTGGGCGGGGTGGCGCCGTGCAGCCCGTCATGGTTGATCACGACGGTGTTGTCGATCGTCAGCTTGGAACCGTCGTCGCTGCTGAGCCGGAAGGTGTAGCTCCCGGCCTGGGTGATGGTGATGTTGCCGAGCACCTGCGAGACGAAGTTGTCGTCGAAGCCGAAGTCGGCCGGCGACGTCCAGTTGATCGTGGACATCAGCTTGTCCACGTTCGGGGTCTGCGCGGGCTTGAGAGTGCAGATCTCGGAGAGCGGCACCTGGACGTCGTAGACGCGCAGAGTGACGCCCGGTTCCTGCTCGGGGGCGGCGTCGGCCGGGTCGGCCCAGAAGCCGACGGCGAGGACGAGCGCGAGCGCGCCCAGGACGGGACTGCGGAATCGGCGCAGCAGCGGTGTGCCCATCGTTCCTCCACAGAGGATAGGAGTGACCGACGGCCGGTGTGCAGCGATGTGAGGCGGTGGCCGCCGGCCCGGTCCGTAACGTCCTCGACGCCGACGAGTGACGATCCGGAAACACCGGGTTGATGGGTCGAGACATTAAGGGCTTTCGATCTGACTGTCCATGCCTTTGCATCAATACATCAAAAGTTCCCGATGTCCGTGCGAAAGGTCGCGGTGCTTGTCCCCGAATGCCCGGAGATGCCCGTCCGGGTCAGCGGCGGCCGCGACGAGCCGGCCGGCGGTCCGTTCCACCGCGCGGACGCGACGCCGCACCCCGTGGACGCGGCGCTGCGCCGCGCGGACGGGCGGTGCCGCCGGACGCGCGTTGCGCCGGCCGGCGACGGGCTGCCACGACGATGATCGTGCCGACGACCACGACGACGGCGGCGGGCACCACCCAGGGCGGAAGACCTCCCGCCGGTGGGGACGCCGGCGGCGCGGCCGCGGGGGTGGCGTCCGCCGGGAGTGTCGCCGCCGGCACGGCGGAGGCCGAGGGGGTGCCCTCGGCCTGGGCGAGGAGGGCGGGCTCGGGGCCGTTCGTCGGTGCCGTCCAGCCGGCCGGGGCGGGCGTGCTCGGGCCCTGGTAGTCGAAGGTGACGGTGCCCCGCACCGCTTCGCCGTCCGACGCGACAGTGAGATAGCTGGCGGTGTAGCGGCCCTTCGCCGGCCAGTGCGCGACGGTAACCATCGCGGGAAAGCCGGTGTGGTACAGCCGCGGCTCGAAGACCCCGTTGACCATGAAGTACTCCTGGACCGGCTTGTCCAGCCGCTTCGGCTCGCCGTGCGACCAGCCGCTGTCCACCCGTGACCCGTTCGGCCCGGTGAGGGTGAAGTGCGCGTTGGCGGCCGGCTTCTCGGTGAAGTACAACCCGATCTGGGCCAGGGGCTTACGGACGACGGTGCCGGTCAGCGGCGTGGAGGTCGCCAACTGCCCGTGCGCCGACGCCGGGGCGGCGGGCAGCGCCAGGGACACCACCAGCAGCGCCGCCAGCACCGCGACGGTACGGCACACAACGTGACAGACAGTGACCAGCCTCGATCGCATTCGTTCATCATGGTCATTTCCCCACCGCCGAACAAGACGTAGAGTTCACCCTCCGACGATCAGCTCGACACCCCGTCCCCCCGCGTCGTTCGGAGTCCGCCCGTGCTCGTCCGTACCCCCGGTGGCCACCGCACCGCCGTCCCCACCGCCCTTTTCGTCACCGGCCTGCTCAGCGCCCTGCTCACCGCCGGCTGCGGGCAGGACGACGACCCGTCCGTCGCCGCCCCCTCGACGCCGGCCACGTCGACCGCCGCACCGAGCGCCTCCGCGCCGGCCTCGGCGGACAGCCCGACTCCCGCCGCCAGCACGCCCGGGGCCGACCGGGAGATCACCGTGACCATCGCCAAACGACGGATCAGCCCGCCCACCGGCCGGGTGACCGTGACCAAGGGGCAACTGGTCCGGATCACCGTCACCTCGGACGTCGCCGACGAACTGCACGTGCACGGCTACGACCTGGGGGCCCGACTGCCGGCCGGTACGCCCGGCTCGGTGGAGTTCCGGGCCGAGAAGACCGGGCTGTTCGAGGTGGAGACGCACGAGACCGAGCTGGTGCTGTTCCAGCTCGTCGTCCGCTGAGCGGGATGCCCGCCGCTCCCGCGCTGCTGGCGCACGGCGTCGGCGGCCGCCAGGACCTGCCCATCACGCTTGCCGAACTCGTCGTCGCCGCCGCGCTGACCCTGGTCGTCACGTTCCTCGCCCTGGGCCTGCTCTGGCGCGAGCCACGCCTCGACCGGGACGCCGCCGGTGGCCGGCCGCTGCCCGACCGGCTGGCCGGCCTCGTCGACGCCCCCGCGTTCCGGTGGGCGCTGCGCGCACTGGGACTGCTCGCCGTCGGCTGGTTCTGCGTCGGCCTGCTCGGCGGGCCGGACACCCCGGACAATCCGACGGCCGGCGCGCTCTACGTGCTCCTCTGGGTCGGGCTGGTACCCGCCTCGCTGCTGTTCGGCCCGCTCTGGCGGGCCGTCAACCCGCTGCGGACCGTGCACCTGCTCGTCGCCCTGGCGGCGCGGCGCGAGCCCGCACGCGGCGTCCGGGAGCTGCCCACCGGCGTGGGCCTCTGGCCGGCCGCGCTCACCCTGTTCGGGTTCGTCTGGCTGGAACTGGTCGCGCCGGACCGGGCCACCCTGCCGGTCATCACCGCGTGGCTGGCCGGGTACGCAGTGGTCATGCTCGGCGGCGCCGCGCTGTTCGGCGCGGGCTGGTTCGACCGGGCCGACCCGTTCGAGGTCTACAGCGCGCTCGTCGGCCAGCTCGCCCCGATCGGCAGGGCCGCCGACGGAGTGCTGGTGTGGCGCAACCCGCTCGACGGGATCGCCGGACTGCGGCCCCGTCCCGGGCTCGTCGCCGTGGTGATCGTGCTACTCGGCTCGACCATGTTCGACAGCCTCTCCAACGCGCCGGCGTGGCTGCGCTTCTCCCAGGAGAACGGCCTGCCCCCGGCGGTCACCGGCAGCGCCGGACTGATCGTGGTCATCGGGGTCGTCGCCGTGGCGTACCTGCTCGCCACCGGCGCCGCCGCCCGCGTCGGCGGTCCCCGACCGCCAGACGCCGCGGGGCCGCCGAACCCTGCGGAGTCGCCGCGGGTGCCGCGCGAACTCGCGCACTCGATCGTGCCGATCGCGGTGGGCTACGTGGTGGCGCACTACTACTCGCTGCTGATCCTGGAGGGTCAACGCACCGTCGCCCTGCTGTCCGACCCGCGTGACACCGGGGCGGACTGGTTCGGCACGGCGGGCTGGCAACCGCACACCGGGCTGGTCACCCCGTCCGGGGTGGCCAACCTCCAGATCACCGTCATCATCGTCGGGCACCTGCTCGGGACGCTGCTCGCTCACGACCGCGCCCTGTACCTGTTCCCCCGGGCGCGGGCGGTGGCCGGTCAGCTCCCGCTGCTCGCGCTGATGGTCGCGTACACCGTCGCCGGCCTGCTGCTGCTCTACGCCGGTTAGGGCCGCCGGCCCGGTGCCGACGCGCCCGCGCCCACGGGTGAGGATGGGGCGTGGACTCTGCCCTTCGGCGCTACCTCGACGACCTCGTTGACACCGCCCGGGACGTGCTCGGCGGCGATCTCGTCGGGGCGTACGCGGCCGGGTCGGTGGGACTCGGCGCGTACCAGCCCGGCCGGAGCGACGTGGACGTGGCGCTGGTCTGCGCCGACCCGCTGACCGAGGCGGCCAAGCGGACCCTCGTGGCACGGCTGCGGCACGAGGCGCTGCCCTGCCCGGCGCGCGGGCTGGAACTGGTCGTGTACCAGCGGGCCGTGGCCGCGGCCGGCAGCCCCGAGCCCGGCTTCGAGGTCGAGCTGAACACCGGGCGCGCGATGCCGTTCCGCCGCACCCTCGACCCGGCGGACCGCCCGAGCGCCGACGGCCGGTTCTGGTACGGGCTGGACCGCAGCATCCTGCACCAGAGCGGGATGGCGCTGCACGGACCGCCGGCGGCGGAGGCCTTCGCCGACCTCGACCCGGCCGACCTGCGCCGCCTGCTGATCGAGGCGCTGACCTGGTGGCTGGCCCTGCCGACGCCACCGGGCGACCGGCCCGCGCCCGGCGCGGAGGACGCGGTGCTCGGCGCCTGCCGCTCGCTGGTGCGCCACCGCGACGGTGCGTGGTTGTCCAAGGTGGACGCCGGCCGGCGGCTCGTCGACACCGGCGACCCGGATGAGGTGATCCGCCGGGCGATCGCCGCGCGACACGGTGGGCCACCGCCCACGGGTGCCCAGGCGCGTGCCTTCCAGCAACGGGTACGCGCCGAGATCGCCGGCTGACCTCGCCCGGCGGGACGTGCTCAGCGCACCGGGCGGGACGTGCTCAGCGCACCGGGCGGGACGTCAGCGACGCGAAGAGCAGGTTGAGGCCCTCGGCCATTGTCGGATGCGTGATGACCGCGTCCCGCAGCGCGGTCCACGGCATGCCGGCGAGCATTGCCAGCTGCACCGACGTGATCACCTCGCCCGCCTCCGCGCCGAGCAGCGCCGCGCCCAGGATCTGGTCGGTCCGGGCGTCGATCACCGCCTTCCACATGCCCTGCGTCTGGCGCAGGGTGCGGGCCCGGGGGATCGCGGCGACGGGCAGGTGGGCCACCTGGACGTCGTACCCGGCGCGGCGCGCGTCGCTCTCGCTGAGACCGACCCGCGCCAGCTCCGGGGTGGTGAAGACGGTGTACGGGATGAGCCTTCCCGCCGTGCTGCGCTGCGCACCGGCCAGGTTCGCCCGGATGATCCGATAGTCGTCGAGAGAGGCGTGGGTGAACTGCGGGCTGCCCGCGACGTCCCCGGCCGCCCACGTCCGCTCGGCGCTGGTGCGCAGGTACTCGTCGACCAGCACGAAGCCACTGTCATTGAGTCGGACACCTGCCGCGTCCAGCCCGAGCCCGTCGGTGACCGGCGCCCGGCCGGCCGCCACCAGCACGTCGTCACCGGTCACCACGCTGCCGTCGTCGAGCGTGATCCGGGCCGTACCGTCGGCGTCGCGGTCGACCCGGGCGACAGTCACCCCGACGCGTACGTCGATGCCGTCGTCGAGGAAGACCCGCATCATCGCGTCGCCGATGTCGGGGTCCTCCCGGGTCAGCAGCTGGGGACCTCCCTCGATCACCGTCACCGCGCTGCCGAACGACGCGAACATCTGCGCGAACTCCACCCCGACGGTGCCACCGCCGAGCACCACAAGTCGTGCCGGGAGCCGGTCCAGGCGCAGCAGGTCGTCGCTGGTCAGCACCCCGGCCTCGGCCATTCCGGGTACGGACGGCAGGTACGGCCGGGTGCCCGTGTTGACGACCACGTCGTCGCCGCGCAGCAGTCGTTCGTCGCCGTCGGCCAGTGACACCCGCACGGTCCGCGCGGCCACGAAGCGGGCCTGACCGATCACCAGGTGCAGGCCCGAGTCGAGGAACTGCTGCCGGTTGGCGGCGACCATGCCCTCGACGACGTCCTGCTTGTGCGCCCGCAGCAGGTCCACGTCGACGTGCCCGCCCTCGACCACGACGCCGAGCGCGGCGGCGTGGCGCAGCTGGCGGGCCGCCCGCGCGCTCGTCACCAGGGCCTTCGTGGGGATGCACGCGACGTTGATGCAGCTACCGCCGATCATGCCGCGCTCCACCATCGCCACCCGACGGCCGGACCGGGCAACGTCCATGCTCAGCGTCTTGCCGGCCTTGCCGCCGCCCACGACGAGCAGGTCGAAGTCCTCCGGTTGGTCGGTCACTGGCGCTCCTTCCGGCCACGAGGCGCTCCTGGGTCGCCAGTCGGGCCAGCGGCGGTCGGTGCGTGTCGGCCAACCCAGCCTGCCAGCTCCGGCGCCACGTTCGGGATGGTTCGGTGCAGAATCGTCCCCGGTGCGTCGTGCCCGACGACGGGGCGGCGCCGAGTCGGGACCGGCCCGCCGCGCGGCGTCAGGCTTCGGCCGTGACCAGGTACAGGGTGAACCCCGCCAGCAGGGGACCGTCCGTGAGACGTCGCAGCCACGGCTGAACGTCCGCGTCGGTCAGCTCGCCGGCCGCGACGGCGCGGGCCGAATTGCGCCGCAGCCCCAGGATCCGGTCCGCCGTGTCGAAGTCCCGAAAGACGACGGCGATCGCCTCGACCGATCTCACCCGCAGGCCAGCCCGCGCCGACAGCCGGACCAGCTCCCGTCCGACAGTAGCGTTCCGCACCCGCCCCGCGACGAAGCGGGCGAAGCCGCGGCTCGTCCGCACGTCCTCGTCGGCGACCGCGAGGGTGTCCCAGTCCGGCTCGGTCAGCGCGAGCACACCACCCGGGCGCAGCACCCGACGAACCTCCCTCAGCACCATCGCGGGATCCGCGACGTGCATGAGGACCCGGTCGATCCGGGCCCGGTCCATGCTGGTGTCGTCCAGCGGAAGCGCGTGCGCGTCGCCCGCGCGCAGGCCGATCGTCGGCCGGTCGGCCAGCCGCCGACCGGCCTCGGCGAGCATCCGCGCGTCACTGTCGACTCCGACAACCCGGCCGCCGGCCTGGACGGCGTCGGCAAGCCGTCCGAGGTCGGTCCCCGGGCCGCAGCCGACGTCCACCACCGTGTGCCCCGGCCGCAGATCGAGGGCGTCGAGGGCACGCCTCTTGTAGTCGCGTCCGACAGCGGTGGCCGCGGCCGTGTCGAGGTACGCGATCTGATCGGCGGCGGTGGGCGTCGCGCTCGGGTGGTGGCTCATCGGCCCATCCAAACAGCGGATTGTGGGCGTATCGCGAACACGGCGCGCAGATCCGGTGTAGGCCGCCGCCGTCGACGGGCCGGCCCGGTCGCGCCGAACCGCGAGCTCGGGCCCCACGCGCCGCTGCGCGGGGCCCGGGTCGACAAAAGGCGCGGTCAGTGCCGGGCGGTGCCGTTGTCGCTGACCGGTTGCCCGAAGGCCAGGAACGGTACGGGCGTCGGCGGCTCGGGCCGCGTGAAGATCCGCTCGGCGTCGTTGGTGGGCGACCCCGACGTGGCCGTCTGATCGGCCGGCTCCACCGGGTACCGCAGGGGCGGCCGACCGGGCCGCTCGCCGTCGGCGTGGTCGACACCGACGTGCTGACCGTTGGCGTGCTCGGCGTCGGCGTGCTGACCGTTGGCGTGTTCGGCGTCGGCGTGCCGACCGTTGCCGTGCTCGGCGTCGGCGTGCTCGACCTCGGCCCGGGTGTCGTCCGCGTCGGTCCGGTCGGTGTCGGTCCGGTCGGTGTCGGCGCGGTCGGCGTCCACGCGGTCGGCCTCGGCGCGATCGTTCGCGGGCCGGTCCACGGGGAGCAGCTCCACATTCGTGCGGGACGGGTTCGACCGGGAGCCGACCATCGGGTACTCGGCGGTCTCCGTGCCGCCGGCCGCGGCGGCCATCACGGCGGCGGCGGCCAGGTCGGCCACCCGCTTCGCCTCGCGCTGCACCCGGGCGCGGACCTCCTTGGCGTGCCGCTCGGCGGAATCTCCGGCCCGTCGCGCCTCGTCCAGCCGGGTCGCCTCGGCGGTCAGGTCCCGACGCACCTCGCTCAACCGCTGCTGGAGGCGGGACAGCTCGTTCTCCAGGGTCTCGCCCTCGTGGCGGACCTCCGCGAGCTGCTGCTGGGCGGTCTCCAGCTCGGCGTGCAGCTGGTCCGACTCCTGCCGGCGCTCCTCGATCTCCTGCTGGAGCGCGGTCAGCTGCTCCTGGTGGCTGGCCGCCTGCTCGTCGGCCCGGTTACGCAGCTCGGTCACGTGCTGCTGCGCCTCGGCCAGCAGCGCGGCGATCTGCTGCTCGGTGGAGCTGCGCTGCTCGGCCAGCTCCTCCTGGGCCGCGGCCTGCAACTCGGCGATCTCCTGCTCGGCGGCGCTGCGTCGCTCGGCGACCTCGCGCTCCACCCCGGCCTGCCACTGGGCCATCTCCTGCTGGTTCTTGGCCCGGGCGGCCTGGACCTCCTGCTGGATCTGGGTGCGGGCCGACTTCATCAGGGCATCGGCGGCGACCCGGGTCTGGTTGAGCTGCTGAGCGCTCTGTTCGGTGGTGCGCTTCGCCTCGTGCTGGGCGCGCTCGTGCGCGGCCTCGCCGTCGGCCCGCAACTGCTCGGCGCGCTCCCGGATCGCGGTCAGCTCGGCCTCGGCCACGGCACGCCGCTCCTCGTACGCCTGCTCCTGCTCGGCGCGTCGCGCGGCCAGCTCCTCCGACAGGTCGTGGCGTGCCTGCGCGGCCCGCTCGCGGGTGTCGGCGAGGATCTGCTCGGCCTCGGTGCGCAGCTCGTTGGCCCGGTCGCTGGCCGACTCGGTGATGAGGGCGGCCTGCTTCTCGGCGAGGGTCAGAATCTCGCCGACCATCGGGCCCAGATCCTGGAACGAGGCGCGGTCCACCTGCACCGGCTGCTCGTGCAGCTCGGCCAGCTCGGCGCGCAGCCGCTGCACCTCGGCGGTCAGCTCACGAACCCGCACCGCGGAGCGTCCGTGCTCGCCGCTGAGCATCGCGATCTGGCCGTCGAGCTGCTCCAGGTGTCGGTCCACCTGGCGTTTGTCGTAGCCGCGCAGGGTGAGCTCGAAGCTCGGCCGCGAGGCCGCGTCGTCGCGTGCTGCGAGCGGCTCAGCGCCGATGGACATGCACCATCCTCCGTACGATCGGGGCGTCAGGGTCGGCGGTCAACCGCCCCTGCGGGCCGTGAGTGTGGCGCAACGCTACCGCCGAGCCCACCCCCGTGCGAAGGCCCGCCCCGCCTCCGCCCCGCTCCTTGGTCGATCATGGAGCCGTGGTGCCCGGAAAGCCCTGATCCGCGGCTCTTGTCGTCCACCACGACTCCATGATCGACGCGGGCTCAGCGGCGGCGGGCCAGCAGGACCGCGTCGTGGTGGACGACGTCGTGCGGTCCGGGACGGGGGCGGGTGTCGGTGACGAGCACGTCCCACCGCGTCGGGTCCAGCGAGGCGGCCACGTCCTCGGCGGTGTACATCATGTCGGGCATGTGCATCCGGTGCCCCGACGTCCACAGGTCCGACGGGTGGTGCCCGACGATCAGCAGCACGCCGCCCGGGGCCACCGCGTCGGCCAGCCTGGCGAACAACTCCCGCCGCTGCGTCGGGGGCAGGTGCATGAACTGCGCCGACACCAGGTCGTACGCCTCCTCGGCGGGCGGCTTGTCGCGCAGGTCGGTGTGCGTGAACTCGATCCGGTCGGCCACCCCTGCGGTCTCGGCGTGCTCGGCGGCCCGGGTCAGCGCGGTGGTCGAGATGTCCACCGCGGTCACCCGCCAGCCGCGCTCGGCCAGCCAGACCGCGTCGGCGCCCTCGCCGCTGCCCACCTCCAGCGCCCGCCCCGGGGCCAGGTCCGCGGCCTCGGCGACAAGTTGCGGATTTGGGCGTCCACTCCAGACGGCCGGCTTGGACTGGTAGCGCTCCTCCCACGCCGGCTCCTCGAAGGTGGTGGCCACCAACTGCCGGTACGCGGCCACCGCGTCGCGGGTGTCCTCGGCGATCAGGTCGGCGTTGATCGCCGCCCCGGCCATGAGCCCGGCGGCGGCCGAGGTGATGACCTGACCGCGCAGGTCGGCCACGTTACCGGCCACCCACACCCCAGGAACTGTCGTCGCCCCGGTCGCGTCGGCCGGGATCTGGGTGCCGACCACGTGCCCACCCATCGTCACCTCCTCCGGGGCCAGGCCGAGCCCCACCAGCAGGTCGGCGCGGGGCGCCGTACGGGTCGCGACCACCACCACGTCGAGCGCCACCACCCGGCCGTCGGCGAGGCGGACTCCGCTGAGCGCGTCCCCGCTGACCTCCAGTGCGGCGACCGGGCCGGGCACCACCGCGATGCCCCGGGCGGCCAGCCGCTCGGCCGTCTCCTCGTCCGGGGTCGGGGCGTCGTGCAGCAGGAGCAGCACGTCGGAGGTCCACTGCCGCCACATCTCGGCCTGGTGCACGGACATCGGCCCGGTCGCCAGCACGCCGACCCGCTGGTCCCGCACCTCCCAGCCGTGGCAGTACGGGCAGTGCAGCACGTCGCGGCCCCACCGCTGCGCCAGGCCGGGCACGTCGGGCAGCTCGTCGGTGAGCCCGGTGGCCACCAGCAGGCGGCGGGCCCGCACCGAGGCCCCGTCGTCGAGGGCGAGCCGGAAGCCACCGTCGTCGCGGGTCGCGGCCTGGACCCGGCCGGCGCGGAACTGTCCGCCGTACCCGGCCACCTCGGCGCGTCCGGCCGCGAGCAGCTCGCCCGGCGGCGTCCCCTCCCGGCCCAGGTAGTTGTGCACGTGGTCGGCCGGCGCGTTGCGCGGCTCGCCGGAGTCGATCACCAGCACCGACCGTCGGGCCCGGCTCAGCGCCAGGGCTCCGCTGAGCCCGGCCGCGCCGCCGCCCACGACCACCACGTCATATGTCTCGTCCACCGGAATGTCCCCCTACTTGTCGGCTGAGCCCACCATCCGTCGTAGCCGTTCGGGTGGCAAGTATCCTTGCCGTTATGGCAAACGAGGACAGCGCCGCGCTGGCGGCCGTCGGCCCCCGGCTGCGTGCCCTGCGCCACCAGCGCGGCACCACGCTCACCCAGCTCGCCGAGCTGACCGGCATCTCGGTGAGCACCCTGTCCCGGCTGGAGTCCGGCACCCGCCGACCCACCCTGGAACTGCTGCTTCCGCTCGCGCGGGCGTACCAGGTGGCGCTCGACGAGCTGGTGGACGCCCCGGCCACCGGCGACCCCCGCGTACGCCCCAAGCCGATCGTCATGCACGGCGTGACGTACCTGCCGCTGACCCGCCGACCGGGCGGCCTCCAGGCGTTCAAGCAGATCTTCCCGCCGGACCCGTCCGCCGGGGGGCGGACCCCACAGGCCCACGAGGGGTACGAGTGGCTCTACGTGCTCTCGGGCCGGCTGCGCCTGCTGCTCGGTGACCGCGACCTCATCCTGACGCCGGGAGAGGTGGCCGAGTTCGACACCCGGGTCCCGCACCTCTTCTTCAATCCCGGCCCCGGCACCGCCGAGGCGCTCAGCCTCTTCGGGCCGCAGGGGGAGCGGCTGCACGTCCGCGCCCGCCCCGCGAAGGCCGAGGAGGGGTAGGCGCTGGCTCGGGCGGCCGTGGGCCGGTGGAACGCGGTCCGCAACATAACGGGCCGAAACCCGCGAACGTCACCGGCGGCGTGCACGCAGGGAGCCTCCGGCGCGATGCCGGAGGCTCCCTGGTCTGCCCCGGTCAGTTGAGGGCGTAGATCTCCGCGGCGGTGGTCCACGGGTTGCCGTTGACCTCGCTCAGGGCGCGCAGGCGCAGGTACTGCCCGGTCTTGGCGGTGAACCGGACCTCCTTCTGGCTGGCGTTGTTGGCGAAGGTGCCGGTGGCCACGGCCGTACCCCAGTTGGCGCCGTCGGTGCTGACGTAGACCTCGTACTGGCCGATGCGCCCGTTGGCGGCGCCGGAGCCGCTGTCCTGCCGGGGCAGGTAGCGGATTCCGGAGACGGAGTAGCTGGCACCCAGGTTGATCTGGATCTCGTGGGGCATCGGGGCGTTGCCCCCGGTGTACTTCGTGTGCCAGATCGTGCTGAGGTTCCCGTCGAAGGCGTTGGTCGCGGCGCCGTTCTCGGCGGTCGTCTCCTGGCTGTCCACGTACTTCAGCGACCAGCCGGTACGCGGGATGACGCCGGCGCTGGGCACGCAGACGGTGCTCAGCTGGTGGGCGCCCCGGTCGGGACGGCACCCCTGGGTGACGGCGCCACCGAAGTAGTCTCGGCTGCCCGGGTTGGTCATGGCTTGACCACTGGCCAGGGCCGGGGAGCCGGCGCGCAGCCGGTAGCCACCGGCGTCACTGATCGAGGTGGCGGTGCCCGGCGCGACGAACAGCGGGTCGGCGGTGATCTTGTTCGAGTCGGTGGGCTCGCCGGCCGGGTGCTGGCCGTAGAACACGTTGGAGTCGAACAGCAGAGCACCGGCGTTGTAGGTGGCCTGGGTCGTGGTCACGTAGAAGATGTTGTTGTAGAACTCCACGTTGGCGCCGGCCGAGCCGTTGCCGTTGTTGATGATCTGGGCCGCCTGGCCGACGTAGAAGACGTTGTTGTAGATCTTCGTGTTGGTGAGCTTGCCGCAGACCAGGTCGAAGATCTGGCCACGGTCGTTCTGGCTGATGTTGTAGCGCACGATGTTGTCCGCGGTGGTGGAACCCCCGCCGTTGCACAGCAGGATGAAGCCACCCTCGTTGTCGTGGCTGTAGTTGTACTGGTAAATGGTGCGGATGTTGCCCTCGTCCAGGTCGAGGCCCTGCCCGTCACAGGTGCTCCGGCCGCCGCTCACCTCGTTGAACTGGAACAGGGCGTCGTTGATGTTCCAGCCCCAGATGCCTGCGGCGCACTGCGCGGGCTCGCGGACCCGGAAGCCGTCGACCCGGTTGTTCTCCACCAGGGCGCTCTGGGTGTGGTGCACGTCGATGGCGTCGCCGCCGATGTCGGTGACCGTGTTGCCGCGTACGACGACCCGGGTCTGCGGAAGCCAGGTGCCGCAGGTGGAGCCGCAGTTGGGGTTGGCCAGTTCGGGCCGGACCATCCAGCGGGTCCAGAAGTGGATGCCGTAGCGGTCGACGGTGGCGATCGTGTTGTTGTTGATCAGCACGTCGTCGAACTTCGTCTGCGTGGTGTAGCCCAGAACCTCGAAGAAGATGCCGGCGCTGGCGTCGTCGTCCTTCTTGGTCTGGTTGCCGTTGACGTCGTGGACGCTGAGCCCGGTCACCCGGTAGTAGGTGCCGGTGCCGGAGTTCTCGCGGATGATGTGCACGCCGCGACGGGTGGCGACCGCCGAACCCTTGTTGGAGATGTCCAGGTTGCGGATCTCCCAGTACTGCTGGTTGTAGAGCTTCACGACGTCGACGACCGCACCGTTACCAGCCAGCACCGGCTTGGCGCCGCTGCCGTACGCGTCGACGATGATCGGTGCCCCGGAAGCGCCGGAACCCTTGGGGAAGAGCTGCTGACCGGCGCAGGTCGTACCCCGCCGGATCAGGATCTGGTCGCCGGCGGCGAACGTCCTGGCGTTCACCGGCGTGAAGCTGTTCCAGGGGCTGGCCTGGGTGCCGCTGCCCGACGTGCTCGCGGAACAGTCGACGTAGTAGTTCGTTGCGGCTGCCGCGGCGGGGGGCGCGGCGACAAGTACTGCGGTGGCTAGCGTGGTCAAAGCCACCAACGAGGACCTGAACAGGTGCATCGAGAGTCCTAACCGTGGGGGTGGTTGGGGGAGTCGTTCACTTCCTGGGAGATGTCCGGCGCGCACGACCGGGAGATGACGCCGGCGACGGAACCGGTGGACTGCGGGCCCGTCCGCCGACGGGGGTCCGAGTCACCGGAACTTGCGGTTGTAGTCCGCGAGAAGACCGATCAGAACGGCGAGCGCCACGAGCATGATCGCGAGGCTTCCCCAGCCGACAGTGGGCCGGACGACCACCACCGTGACGACGCAGGCCAGCGCGACCAGAATCCGGGCAACGACGAGCAGTACGACAGACGTCGGTTCCTTCATGACATCCCTTTCTCGGGCCTCAGCCCTTGACGCCGCCGGCGGCCATGCCCTGGATCAGGCGGCGCTGGATCAGCGCGTACAGGAGCAGCACCGGCACGATGACGATGACCATGCCGGCGTAGAGCCGCCCGGGGTCCGCGGCCGCCTTCTGGGCGGCCATCAGGTTGAGCAGGCCGACCTGCAACGTCTTGCCCTCGCCGGGCAGCAGCGTCAGCGCGATGACGAAGTCGTTCCAGTACGCCAGGAAGTTGAACAGGATCACCGTGGTGACCGCCGGGCGGGCCATCGGCAGCATCACCCGCGTCATGATCCGAAAGCGGGATGCCCCGTCCAGCAGCGCCGCCTCCTCGAAGTCCCCCGGAATCGACCGGAAGTACGCGCTCAGCAGGTAGATCGTGAACGGGATCGAGGTGGCCGCGTAGACCAGCGCGAGCATCGCCGGGTTGTCGAGGAAGAACCCGTCCGGGAACACGTCGACGAGCGCGCGGTCCCAGTCGACGAGCATCAGGAAGATCGGCACCACGATGTAGTTGACGTTGACGAAGAGCCCGGCGAGCAGCGCCACCTCGACGATGCTCTTGCCGCGGAACTCGTACCTGGCGACGACGTACGCCGCCGGCACCGAGACCGCCAGCACGAAGACCAGGCCGAGCATTGTGACAAGCACCGAGGTGGCGAAGTAGCGGCCCATGTGCGCGCCGCCGAACGCGTCGACGTAGTTGCGCAGGTGCAGGCCTTCGGGCAGGGTCCAGGGGCTGCCGAAGAACTCGCTCTTGCGCTTGAGCGAGGCCACCAGCACCCAGGCGACGGGGATCACGATGAGCAGGGTGATCCCGCCGACGAGCAGGTGGGTGAGCCCACGGCCGGGGCGCGGACCGGATTTGTTGATCGTGGTCATGGAAGTGTCCTCTAGAACTGGAGGGGCTCACGCCGGGTCGCGCGGCTCACCAGGAGCGACACGAGGAACGAGAAAGCGAAGATCACCACGCCGATGGCCATGCCGTAGCCGTAGGCCGAGTTGGTGTACGCCTGCTTGTACATGTAACTGAGCAGCACCTCTGAGGCGCCGTCCGGACCGCCGCCGGTCATCGCCCGTACCAGCACGAAACTGAGGTTGACGGCGCTGAGGATGAAGAAGGTCAGTGTCGTGCGCAGGTTCTGCCAGATCAGCGGCAGCGTGACGGCGAAGAACTGCCGGGCGGCCGACGCGCCGTCGAGCGCCGAGGCCTCGTACAGCTCCTCCGGAATGCTCGCCATGCTCGACATGTAGATGACCATGTAGTAGCCCAGCGACTGCCACAGCATCGCTGTCGCGACCGAGTAGAGCACCAGCTTCTGGTCACCCAGCCACACCTGTTGCAGGCCGTCCAGCGAGAGCAGCCGGAGGGTGCCGTTGAGCAGGCCGTTCTCCTGGTCGTAGACGGCCGAGAAAATGGCCGCGATGACCACTACCGAGAGCACGTTCGGGACGTAGAGCACGAACCGGTAGAAGGTGTGGCCGCGCAGCTTCTGCCGGGTCATGACGGCCGCGAGGAACAGGCCCATCCCCATCGTCACCACTGTCACGACGACGAGCAGCGCGACGGTGTTCTGGAACGCGCGCAGGAACTGCTCGTCGTCGAGCAGCTTGCTGAAGTTGTCCAGGCCGACGAACCGCATCTGCGTCGAGAAGCCGCTCCAGGTGTAGAGCGACATCCGGAACACGCTCACCGTCGGCCAGATCATGAACAGCGCGAACAGTGCCAGCGCCGGCAGCAGGCAGACGGCGACGAACCGGCCGTCGCCGCGCCGGCCACGCGCGGCGCCACCGCGCGTCGACGTCGGGGATCGACCGGGCGCACGTTTGCTGGCGCCCGGGGTTGGTGGAGTGAGGGTCGTCGTCACCGTGACCAGTCCTTGGCTCTCGCAGGGGGAAGGGAACGGCGGCAGCCCGGATCCCGGGCTGCCGCCGGGCGTCACTTGCCCGCCTGCCGCAACTTCTCGCTGGCGTCGTTCAGGGCGGTCTGCCACTGGTCGACGGTCTTGTCGCCGCTGATGATGCTGTTCGCGGTGTCGAAGAGCGTGCCCTTGATGTTCACGCCCTCGACGGGGGCCGTGCTGGCGAAGCCACCGACCAGGGCGGTGATGCTCGGGTCCTCGTAGAGCTGGTAGAACGGCGCGATCTCGGCGGGCAGCGTCGAGGCGATGCCCTTGATCGGCTGGATCGCGTTGGCCTTGGCGAAGATGCCGGCGGCCTCGTCGGAGTAGAGGTACGCGACGAAGTCCTTCGCGGCGTCCTTGTTCTGGGCGCCGCTCGGCACCCAGGCCGACTCGACGATGGTGGTCAGGTAGCGCTTGCCACCGGCGGTGACCGCCGGCAGCGGGGCCATCGCCCACTCGAAGCCCGTGGCACGCGGCGCGTCCTTCATCTCGCCGACGACCCACGTGCCGTTCGGCATGAACAGCGTCTTGTTGTCGAGCAGGGACTGCTGGTTCTTGGTGAAGTCCTGCTCGTTCGCGTACCCGACGGTGGTCTTCGCCGCGTAGGTCAGCAGCTTGGCGGTGATGTCCAGGACCTGGCGTGCCTGGGCGGTCTTCCAGACACCCTCGGAGTAGGTCATCGCCTCCTTGTAGAACTGCTCACCGCCGACATCGGCGAGCAGGGCGAAGAAGAACGAGTCCAGGTAACCCGCGGTCGGGTACGTGAACAGCGCGATGCCCTCGGCCTTGGCGGCGTCGCCGAGCTTGAACATGTCGTCCCAGATGGTCGGGACCTGCCAACCCTTCTGCGCGAAGAGACCCTTGTTGTAGACCAGGCCGGTCGGCGCGTAGTACATCGGCATCAGGTAGGTCTTGTCGTCGTTGTACGGGTTGGTGCTGAGATTGCCGACGATCCCGTCGGCGAGCTTGGACCGCACTGTGGACTGCTCGCCCGGCACTGTCATGTCCAGAACGCCGGTGAGGTCCTCCAGCGCCTTGTCCTTGACCAGAGTCTCGGCGAGCGCGGCCTTGCGGCCCTGGGGCAGCACCACGACGTCGGGGAACTTGCCAGCCTTCATGTTGGGGCTGATCTCGTCCTCAAGGGTCTTCGAGAGCTGCAGCTGCACATCCACGTCGGGGTGCTTCGCCCTGTAGGCATCGACGACCTGGACGTACATGTCCCGGCCGTAACCGCCCTCGAAAGCCGCGATCTTCAGCGTCTTCTTGCCGTCGGCGTCGTCGTTCCCTCCGGAACAGCCGGCGAGCAGGCTCAGCGCTGTCGCCGCGGCGACCGCAAGGACGATTGGTCGTCTCAACATGGTGGGGGGCCTCCAAGGGCGGTGCACACGGCGGTGCGGAATTGAGCGGCGTGGACGAGGCACGGCATCGGCCCACAAGATCGCGGGCGGGCCTCGCGTTGTTACTGTGGCACCCGTAACATGAGTCGTCAAGAACGATGTGCCAACAGCGCGGAGGCGCTCAGGGGTCAGCGGGACCGCGGTGCGGCGGTCGACTCCCGGACGATGAGGCTCGGCTGCGCCACCGATTCGCCGGCACCCTCGCTGCCCAGAAGGAGCGCGACTGCGGCCGCCCCCGAGCGGTAGAAGTCCTGGCGGACAGTGGTGAGCGGCGGGTGGCAGTACGCCGCCAGCTCGATGTCGTCCACGCTCACTATCGACACGTCCGCAGGCACCGACCGGCCGCGCTCGCGCAACGCCCTGATCACGCCGAACGCCATCTCGTCACTGGCCACGAAAATGGCCGTGACCTCGGGAATCATCGCGAGGATCTGCCCCTGGCGGTAACCGGATTCGGGCGACCAGTCGCCCTCGAGCGCTGGCGGCGCGTCGATCCCGGCGGTGGTCAGGCACTCCTGCCAGCCCTGCCGGCGCTGCCGTGCCTCGATCCACTCGTCCGGCCCGGCCACGTGCCACACCTGGCGGTGCCCGGCGTCGAGCAGGTGCTGGGTGGCGATGCGCCCGGCCTCGTGCTGGTCGATGCCCAGCACCCGCGCACCTGTGGTGCGCGAGCCGTCGACAGTGACGGTGGGGATGTCCCGGGTGATGTCCTCCATCCGCTGGGTCACGGAGATCAGCGGGACCGCGATGATGATGCCGTCGACGCCCTGGTCGGACAGCTTGAGCAGGGACTTTTCCATCATGGCGGTGTCCAGCTCGGCGAGGGTCGCGATGCTCACCGAGTAGCCCGCCTGCCCGGCCGCGGCCTCCACCCCGGCGGTCACCGCGGAGCGCGAGTAGTAGCCGCCGGCCTGGAGCAGGACCAGGCCGAGGGTGAAGCTGCGCCCGGACGACAGCAGCCGGGGGGCGCCGTTGTACCGGTATCGGAGCTGCTCGACGGCGGTGAGCACGCGCCGACGGGTCTCGGCGTTGACGTTCGGTGAGTCGCGCAGGGTGCGCGAGACCGTCTGTGCCGACACGCCGGCGGCCCGTGCCACGTCAGCCATGCTCGGCTGCTTGCCACTCATTGTCGCCTCGGTCATCCCCGTCGCCCTCCCGGAACGTGCTACGGGCGCATCCTACCGGCATTGTTACGAATGGCACGGGTAACATAGGCTGCCACCATGATCGAGACCACCCGGCGGGGCAGCGCGGTAGCGCCGCCGACGAGACCCTCTCCCGCACTCGGCTGGCACGACCGCCAGCTCTACCGGCACGGAGTCCCGCACCGCATCCTGTCCGGCGCCCTGCACTACTTCCGGGTCCACCCCGAGTTGTGGCGCGACCGGATCCGGCGGCTCGCCGACCTGGGTCTGAACACCCTCGACACGTACGTGCCCTGGAACTTCCACCAGCCGTACGCCGATCGCGCGCCGCGCTTCGACGGGTGGCGCGACCTCGAGGCGTTCATCGCGCTCGCCGGCGAGGAGGGTCTCGACGTCGTCCTGCGGCCCGGCCCGTACATCTGCGCGGAGTGGTCCAACGGTGGACTGCCGGCCTGGCTCACCGCCCGCGACGTGGCCCTGCGCACCTCCGACCCGGCGTTCACCGGGCCGGTCGGGCGGTGGTTCGACGAACTCATACCCCGCATCGCGCGGCACCAGGCACACGCCGGTGGGCCGGTCGTGGCCGTGCAGGTCGAGAACGAGTACGGCAGCTACGGCGACGACGAGGCGTACCTGCTGTGGAACCGCGCCGCCCTGCTCGACCGCGGTATCACCGAGCTGCTGTTCACCGCCGACGGCCCCACCGAGCTGATGCACGACGCGGGTACGGTGCCGGGCACGCTCGCCGCCGCCACCCTCGGCTCGAAGCCCGAGGCCGCCCGTGCCCTGTTCGCCCAGCGCCGACCCGACGAACCGTTCGTGGTCGCCGAGTACTGGAACGGCTGGTTCGACCACTGGGGCGAGCGGCACCACGTCCGCGCAGTGGACAGCGCGGTCCGCACTCTGGACGCCATCATCGCCGAGAGCGGAAGCGTCAGCCTCTACATGGCGCACGGCGGCACCAACTTCGGGCTCTGGGCCGGCGCGAACGCGGAACGAGGCCGGCTCCAGCCCACCATCACCAGCTACGACTCCGACGCGCCGATCGCCGAGGACGGGACACTCACCGCGAAGTTCCACGCCATGCGCCGGGCGCTCGGCGCCACCGGGCCGCTGCGGGTACCCGAGCGGATGCCGGTCCTCGCGCCGGCGCGGGTGCCGTTGACCCACCACGCCGACCTGATCGCCGGCCTGCGTGCGGTGCCGGCGCCGGAGTCGACCGGGCCCCGGCCGGCCACCTTCGAACAGCTCGGCCTGGACGCCGGGATGGTGCTGCTCACGGCCCACCCGAAGATCCCCCCGGGCGAGCACACGATCATCCTGACCGACGTACGCGACCGGGCCGTCGTCCTCGCCGACGGCGTGCCGATCGGGGTGGCCGACGGTGCGCATCCGGAGATACCGATCCACGGCACCGGGGCGGCCGTGCGCCTGGAGGTCCTGGTGGAGAACCTGGGCCGCGTCAATTACGGCCCGTTGGTCGGACAGCACAAGGGCCTGCTCGGCCCCGTGCTCGTCGATCGCCGGATGGTGCACGGCTGGACGAGCTCGGCTGTCGCCCTGACCGAGTGGACACCTGACGACCTGCGTCGTGCGGCGGGTGCCGGACCGGCCAGCACCGGCGCCGGCTTCGCGGTCGCGACGGTGCGCCTCGACGAGCCCGCCGACACCTTCCTGGCCCTGCCCGGCTCCGTGCACGGCCTGGTCTGGGTCAACGGGTTCCTGCTCGGCCGCTACTGGGACATCGGCCCGCAGGTCACCCTCTACTGTCCGGCACCGCTGCTGCGCAGCGGCGAGAACACGGTTGTCGTCCTGGAGACCGACCGGCTCGGCTCGGTCCTGGAGTTGCGCGACCGGCCCGAGCTGGGCCCCACCGAGGAGTACGTCGAGGAGTTCGACTGACCGTCGGCCGGTGGTCAGCGCGCCGGTCGCGCGGCGTGCCTGCGCACGACGTCGGTGCCAGGACGGCGGCGGCAGCGCGTCGGGCCCCGGACGCCCGCGTGGACGTCCGGGGCCCAACCGGCTGGTCAGTGGCGCCTGCGGTGACGGCGCTTGGTGAACAGGAATGCCAGGCCGACAGCCAGCAGCGCGGCACCGCCTCCGGCGGCGGCGAGCGGCAGGGTCGTCGAGCTGTCCTCGGCGGCGGCGGTGAGCTCCTCCGGGCCGGTCTCGGTCACCGGTTCGGAGCTGTCGCCCATGGCCTCGGTGGCGGCGCTCGCGCTGGGGGTGGGGGTGACGGCGCTGGGGGTCGGGGTAGCGGACTTCGAGGGGGACGGGTCGAGGGAGGCCAGCGAGTCGCCGTTGAGCGCGACCTTGACCTTGGCCTGGCCGCCCCCCGAGGAGACGACGGCGATGGACACCTTGTTCGCCTTGTCCGTCAGTTTCGTGATGGCGTCCGTGTTGGGCGGTGCGTTGTTGGCGGCGGTCTTGTTCGCCGTCGTGGTGTCGATGAGGGACGAGGAGCCGTAGGAGCCCTTGGGGACGCGGTAGGCGTGCACGCCCTCGAGCTTCGCGTCGAAGTTGCCGGCCGCATGGCGGTACTCGATGACGAGCCGGTCGCCGCCCAGGGCGATGTCCAGGGCGCGGACGCCGCTGCCCTTGCCGTGCAGTGAGCGCAGCGTGTAGACGCCGGACTTGGTGACCTTGACTGATGCCCCGCCGCCGAGCCATCCGGCACGGATCATCTCCGGCGCGGAGAAGCCGGCCGGCCGGTACCCGCCGGCCATGATGCTCGTGTGGCTGGCGCCCGCCTCCTTGCACGCGCCCAGGTTGCCGCCCGTGCACTGGACGCGACCCTGGTGACCGAAGCCCAGGTTGTGCCCGAGTTCGTGGCCGACGACGTCGATGCCACTGGCGGTGCCGTACAGGTTGATCCAGGTGGTCGGGCCGGGCAGGGTCGCGAGGCCGGCCCAGGGGCATTCGGTCTTCTGTGCCGGAAAGACGATCGAGAGGCTTTCGTAGTCCTTGCCCGCGACCAGTCCTCGTTTGGCGAGTTCGTCCCGGGTCATCTGGTTGATCTTGCCCTGCGGGCAGCCGGCGGCGCTCAGGTCCAGCTTGATCGGGCCGAGGAACTGCTCCTTGATGGCGGGTACCACTGTGTACTGCCCGCGCGAGACCTCGGACAGGAACGACGCGGCCGAGTCGCTCTTCGCCCCGAAGTAGGTGTCCGGCGTGGACGCCTTCACCTTGTCCGGGAACTGGAAGGAGGCGTCGCTGAACTCCACCAGGACGGGGAGGATCTTTCTCTTCACCGGTGCGGCGGACGCAGGGGTGCCGGGGAGCATGGCGGTGGTCAGCACGGCGATGCCTGTGGCCAGAGCGATGCGGCCGAGGGCAGACAGCTTCATGGGGTCCGGTTCCTTCGAGGGGATGCAGGGCGCCAGGGACGCCGACGTCCGTGACACTGTCGCTTCGCCTGGATATCCACTTTGAAGTACCAGGGAGAGTCAGTTAATCGGACATCCAATGTCTGATGTCGTATGACCGTAGGGCGCATCAATATCTTCGTCAAGTGCTCGCCGAGAGCGGCGGGGGATATCGTGCACGTCGTGACGCACGAACGTGAGCTGCTCTCACCTGTCGATCTGTGCCAACGGAACGGGCGGCTCAATCCCGCGGCGGTGGGCTGGACCCGCCGCCCCCTGCACACCGCGAACCTGCGCGGCTGGGGCCGGACCAAGCGATGGGAGTACTGGGGCATCGTGACCCCACGGCACATCGTCGGGCTGGTCGCCTCGTCGCTGGACTACGCCGGTGTGCACAGCGTCTACGTGCTCGACCGGGACAGTGGCACCGAGACGAAGGCCGACGTGGTGGTGCCGCTGGCGCGGGGGACGACGCTCCCGCCACGGTGCGGCGTGGGCGAAGCGGGAGCGCAGGGCGGTGACCTGGCGATCCGGATCACCCAGCGCCCGGACGGCACCGCCATCTCGGCGAGTGCCCCCGGCGTACGGCTGGCGGTGGACGTGCCGTTGCCGGCCGGTCACGAGTCGCTCGGCGTGGTCGTGCCGTGGAGCCCCACGCGATTCCAGTACACGGTCAAGGACGTCGGCCGCCCGGTCCTCGGCACGCTGGACCTGCACGGCCGGACGTATGAGATCGGTGGACCCGACGCGTTCGCCGTGCTGGACCACGGTCGCGGCAGGTGGCCGTACTCGATCGCGTGGAACTGGGCCGCCGGCGCCGCGCCGGGACGGGCGATCCAACTCGGCGGTCAGTGGACCGACGGCACCGGGGTCACCGAGAACTGCCTGTTCGTCGACGGCCGCCTGCACAAGATCGGCGAGGAATTGCGCTGGACGTACGACAGGTCCGACTGGCTCCGCCCCTGGCGGATCAGCGGGGAACGGGTCGAGGCCGAGTTTCAGCCGTTCCACGAGAAGGTGGCCCGCACCAACCTGGGTGTCGTCGCGAACGAGACGCACCAGTGTTTCGGGCACTTCTCCGGCTGGGCGACGACGGACGACGGTACGACTGTGCGCCTCGACGGGCTCGTCGGCTGGGCCGAGGAGGCACGCAACCGCTGGTAGTGGGTCAGCGTGGGGCGGCGATCGGTGGCGTCGACGGCCCGAAGGTGGTCAGGAACCGGTCCCGGAAGGTGTCCATGGGCCACACCGGAGCCTGCGGGCCCGGGCGCAGGCCGTCCTGCCAACCCCAGCCGCTAACCCGGTCCAGCACCGCCGGGTCGCGGGCCACGATGGTGATCGGCACGTCCCGACTGGCGCCCTCGCCGGTCACCACCGGGGCCGGCTGGTGATCGCCGAGGAAGACCAGCACCAGATCGTCGTCACCGTAGGTCTGGACGTAGGAGATCAGGGCCTGGAGCGAGTAGGCGACGGCCTGGCGGTAGCCGGCCCGGATCCGGCCGGTGTCCCGGTCGTCGGCGTCGCCGTCGTCCTTCGCGCCGGAGTCGCCGTGGTAGATCGAACCGTCGCCCACCTCGTCCCAGCCGATCATGCGGGGCACCGCCGTCCACGGTGAGTGGCTGGAGATCAGCGGAATCTCCGCCATGATCGGACGGTCGGCGCCGGCGCGCACCCGCCGCTGGAAGAACGACAGCGTGTACTGGTCGGGCATCGGCGCGTAGCTGAACTTCGGGCCCCGGTAGCCCAGCGCCTCGGCGTCGTAGTACCTGTCGTACGAGAAGAATCCCTGCTCCGGCCACGGCTGGGTGGCCGCCGGCAGCACCCCGACGGTCTGCCAGCCCGCCCGGCGGAACGCGCCGTTGAGGGTGAGCCGGTCGCTGGCCAGCAGGCTCCGGTGCCGCTGCTCGTTGTCCGTCCACAGACCGGACAGCAGCGTGTCGTGCGCCAACCAACTGCCCCCGCCGAAGGTGGGGGAGGTGAGAAAGCCGCTGCGCGCGCCGTACCCGGCCGCGCGCAGCCGCTCGGTGCCGGTGTCCAGCACCGCGTTGACCTGCGGCGCCAGCTGCGGATCCTCGACGGCGTCGCGCCCGTAGCTCTCCACGAAGGCGAGGACGACGTCCTTGCCGCGCAGCCCGGTCAGCAGCTGGTCACCCGGGACGTCCTGGAACGGGTCGGCGTCGATCTGGGCGGTGAACCGTTCCCGGTCGTGCAGCCGCGCGTCCACCTGCTCGGCGTGCGCGCCGACCAGCGCGGTGGTCCCGGCGTCGGCAACCGGCACGCCCGGGACGATCCGCACGCCGACGACGGCGCAGAGGACCCAGGCCACGGTCAGGGCGGCCACCGCCCGGGTCGCCACCCGCTCGTGGCCGACCAGCAGCGCCGCCAGCCGCCGCACCGCCGCGGTCGTCACGAGCAGCAGCACACCGACCAGCAGGACGACGCCGACCACCGCGCCGATCGCGCCGGCCCGCCCCGCCGAATCCCGCACGAAACCGAACGCGTCGTCCAGCAGCAGCCAGTCCAGCACCAGATCGAACGGCCGGTCGAGGGCCGTGCGAAAACCCAGGTCGGCGAGCTTCACGATGGCCAGCAGACCCAGCAGCGGCCCGAGCACGGCCACCACCACCCGCCGTGGTCGCGGCGGCAGCGCCAGCAGCAGCGCCGCGACCAGCAGACCCTCCAGCGGGATCCGCACGAACGCGCCGGGCGTCAGCTCGCCGAGCCGGTCCGGGCCGACCAGGACGGCGTACACCAGCAGAACCGCCAGCACCGTGCCCACCCACCCCAGCGCCCGCCGCGCACGGCCGCGCGGCACCGACGACACCACGGGCGTACGCGCCGACGCGTCACCGCTCGACGCGGGGCTCGGGCGGCGCCGGCCGGTCAGCCGGCGCAGCCGGGCGGGAAGGGTCATCACTGCCTCCAGTCGGAGTGGACCGTACCGCCCGAGCGGGCCGCCAGCGCGGGCGTGGGCACCGGCAGCAGCGGCGGTACGACGACCGGTGCGTGCCCGCCCAGCGGCAGCAGGGGCACCGCCACCGGCGCGGCGATCGGGACCGCGGGCGGGGTGCTCGGCGGTGGGGCGGGCGCGGTGGTGATCGCCACGACCGGCAGCGGGTGGGACCGCCGAGGGGCCGGGCGGCGACGCCACAGCCAGGCCACGTCCCGGCCGAACGACTCGACAAGCAGCGTCAACGCCGTCACCAGGACCACTGTGGTCCACGGCTCCGGCAGCACCCGCGCGGCGGCGACCGCCAACAACACGCCCTGCGCGGCGGCCACCACCTTGCGCCAGTAGCGCGGCGGCAACGTACCGCGCAGCCAGGGCAGCACGGCGCTGGCCGCGACGAAGGCGTACCGCATCGCGCCGATGGCCAGCACCCAGCTCCCCGCCGTCGGGGCGACGTACACGCTCAGGACCAGGATGAGGAACGCGTCGACCTCCATGTCGAAGCGGGCCCCGAGCGCGCTGACCGTGCCGGTGCGCCGGGCGACCTGACCGTCCACCGCGTCCAGCAGCAGGGCCACCGCGCTCAGCGCGACCAGCAGCCCCACCGGCGTCGGGTGGCCGAACGAGTCCACCACCAGCGCGGTGACCGCGCCGACCAGAACGGCCCGGGTCAGCGTCACCCGGTCGGCGGGGCCGAGCCGCGACGCGCCGGACAGGTGCAGGCCCCGGCTCAACGCGAGGCAGGTGAGCGCGGCGTAGCCGGCGCCGGCCAGCCAGCCCGCCGTGCTCAGACCCACGGTGGCGGCCAGTGCCGCCAGCACGACCAACTGGGCGCTCAGCCCGATCACCGGACCGCTTCGAACTGTGGGCACCGTACCTCCGTGTTTATGATCGACGACCCCGACAGGGAACACGGAAATCAGGGCCGTTCGGTTCGACCGGGACAAAAGGTGAGGTGTGCGAGGGTGATCCGCGAGGCGTACGCCTGCTGGGTGCGCGAGCCCGGCGCGGCGGAGATCCGGCCGGTGTCGCTGCCCGTGCCGGGGCCGGACGAGGTGCTGGTGCGGGCCCGCTACTCCGGCGTCAGCCGGGGCACCGAGACGCTGGTGTTCGCCGGCCGGGTGCCAGTGGACCAGTACGCGTCGATGCGCGCCCCGTTCCAGGAGGGTGACTTCCCCGGCCCGGTGAAGTACGGCTACCTCAGCGTCGGCGTGGTCGAAGAGGGTCCGCCGGAGCTGCTCGGGCGTACGGTGTTCTGCCTGCACCCGCACCAGAGCGCGTACGTCGTGCCGGCGACCGCCGTCGTCCCGGTGCCGGACGACGTGCCGCCCGCCCGCGCGGTGCTCGCCGGCACCGTCGAGACCGCCGTGAACGCCCTGTGGGACGCCGCGCCCCTGGTCGGCGACCGGGTCAGCGTGGTCGGCGCGGGCATGGTGGGCTGCTGCGTCGCGGCGCTGCTGGCGCGTTTCCCCGGCGTGGACGTCGAGCTGATCGACACCGACGTACGCCGGGCGGGGGTGGCCGGGGCGCTCGGTGTCCGGTTCGCCCGGCCGGGCGACGCGACCGGCGACCGGGACCTGGTCGTGCACGCCAGCGCCACGTCCGCCGGGCTGCAACAGGCGCTGGACCTGCTCGCGCCCGAGGGCACGGTGATCGAGTTGAGCTGGTACGGCGACCGCCCGGTGCAGGTGTCGCTGGGCGGGGCGTTCCACTCCCGACGGCTCACCGTGCGCAGCAGCCAGGTCGGCATGGTCGCGCCCGCGCGGCGGGGCCGCCGCAGCTACGCCGACCGACTGGCGCTGGCCCTGGACCTGCTCGACGACCCGGCGTTCGACGCGCTGATCACCGGCGCGTCCCGGTTCGCCGAGCTGCCCGACGTACTCGCCCGACTGAGCACGGGTGACCTGCCCGCGCTCTGCCACCTCATCACCTACGACGACGGGGAGTGACAGTGTTCAGCGTGACAGTTCGGGATCACATGATGATCGCCCACAGTTTCCGGGGCGAGGTGTTCGGCCCGGCCCAGCGCCTGCACGGGGCGACGTTCGTGGTGGACGCGACGTTCCGCCGGCCCGACCTGGACGCCGACGGCATCGTCGTCGACATCGGTCTGGCCACCGAGCAGCTGCGGGCCGTGGTCGGTGAGCTGTCCTACCGCAACCTCGACGACGAGCCCGCGTTCGCCGGGATCAACACCACCACCGAGGTGCTGGCCCGTACCGTCGCCGACCGCCTGGCCGATCGGGTGCACGCCG
This sequence comes from Micromonospora sp. NPDC049004, assembly GCF_040649315.1. NCBI lineage: Bacteria > Bacillati > Actinomycetota > Actinomycetes > Micromonosporales > Micromonosporaceae > Micromonospora > Micromonospora sp. NPDC049004. The sequence goes on along the minus strand of NZ_JBEZFG010000003.1, from coordinate 14,927 downwards.
GTGAGCTGGGCCCCGGGGCGCGTGAGCTGGCCGGCATCACCGTCACCCTGCACGAGTCACACGTCGCCTGGGCCAGCTACGAGCGGTCGCTGTGATCGATACGGGCCGGCCGACGCCGGCCCACGCCGCCAGGGTCGTCGGCCCGCACCGCCGTACGGTGCACGTCGTCCTGCCCGGCGACATCGACGACCCGGCGGCGCCCAGCGGCGGCAACACGTACGACCGGCGGGTCTGCGCCGGGCTCGGCGAGCGCGGTTGGCTGGTGCACGAGCACCAGGTGCCCGGAGCGTGGCCGCACCCCGACCCGGCCGCGCTCGCCGCGCTGGCCCGGCTGCTCGCCGCCGCGCCGGACGACGCCGTGGTGCTCGTCGACGGCCTGATCGCCTCGGCCGTGCCGGAGCTGCTCGCCCCGCACGCGACACGGCTGCGCCTCGTCCTTCTGGTGCACATGCCGCTGGACGACGAGGCCGAGGGCCGGGCGCTGGCCACCGCGCGAGCCGTCGTCACCACGAGCGAGTGGACCCGCCGTCGCCTGCTGGCCCGCCACCGGTTGCCGGCCGACCGGGTCCGGGTCGCGCCGCCGGGGGTGACGCCCGCACCGCCGACGCCGCCCGGCTCGGCAGCCGGCCACCGGCTGCTCTGCGTCGCCGCGGTCACCCACCACAAGGGTCACGACGTGCTCGTCGACGCCCTGTGCGTGCTGGCCGGGATGCCCTGGACGCTGGTCTGCGCCGGCACGCTGGCCCGGGAACCCGAACTGGTGCAGCGGCTGCGCGACCGGCTCGCCGGCGCCGGCCTGTCGGAACGGGTCCGGCTGGCCGGCCCGCTGACCGGCCCGGCGCTCGACGCCGCGTACGCCGCCGCCGACCTGCTGGTGCTGCCGTCGCGGGGCGAGACGTACGGGATGGTCGTCACCGAGGCGCTGGCCCGCGGCGTGCCGGTGCTGGCCACCGAGGTGGGGGGCCTGCCCGAGGCGCTGGGCCGCGCCCCCGACGGTGACCTGCCCGGGCTGCTCGTGCCGCCGGACGACCCGGCCGCCCTGGCCGGGGCGCTGAGCTGGTGGTGGGGCGACGACGAGCTGCGGGCGCGGCTGCGCCGGGCCGCGCTCGCCCGGCGCGACACCCTGACCGACTGGCCGGTGACGACCGCGCGCCTGGCCGCTGTGCTGGAGGAGGTGGCGGGATGACCGTCGAGGAGACCCTGCCGTTCGCCGACTGGCTGCGTCTGCGCGAGCCGGCCGACGCGGCGGCCCGCGCCGAGGACCTGGTGGACGCCGTGCGGCCCCGACTGGCCGGCGGCGATCCGATCGTGATCCACGACCTGGGCAGCGGCACCGGCTCGATGAGCCGCTGGCTCGCGGCCCGATTGACCGGGCCGCAGCACTGGGTGCTGCACGACCGGGACGCCGACCTGCTGTCCCGGGCCGCCGACGGCATGGCCGGGGTGACCGCCGCCGACGGAGCGCCGGTCACCGTCGACACCCGCTGCGGCGACCTCACCCGGCTCAGCGCCGCCGACCTGTCCGACGGCGCGCTGGTCACCGCGTCCGCGCTGCTGGACATGCTGACCGCCGAGGAGGTCGAACGGGTGGTCGCCGCCTGCGTCGACGCCGGCCGTCCCGCCCTGTTCGCGGTCTCGGTGACGGGCCGGGTCCGGCTCACCCCGCCCGACCCGCTCGACGCCATCGTCGAGGAGGCGTTCAACGCGCACCAGCGGCGTACCGTCGACGGCCGCCGGCTGCTCGGCCCGGACGCGGCCGACGCCACCGCCGCCGCGTTCGCCCGCCGGGGCGTGCCGGTGCGGGAGCGGCCCAGCCCGTGGCGGCTCGGCCCGGAGCAGGCCGACCTGGCCGCCGAGTGGTTCCGCGGCTGGCTGGACGCGGGCTGCGAGCACCGCCCGGAACTGACCGGCGCAACCCGGGCGTACGCCCAGCGCCGGCTCGCCGACGCCGCCGCCGGCCGGCTCGGCGTGCTGGTCGAGCATCGGGACCTTCTGGCCGGCGGATGAACCGTCGACGCCCTGGGTACGTGCACTAGAGAGAGTGGACGATCTTCAGGGAGGACCGGCGTCGATGGTGTGGGCCTGGGCACGAGTGGTCGGCGGGGTGGGCCTGCTCGCCGCCCTGCTGTGGCAGGTGGGCGGCGGCCCGTTCCTCGCGGGCGTACGGCTGATCAACGCGCCGGCGCTGGCCGCGGCCCTGCTCATCGGTGTGCTCACCACTGTCTGCGCGGCCTGGCGGTGGAGTCTCGTCGCCGGCGGCCTCGGCGTACGACTGCCGCTGGCGACAGCGGTGGCGCACTGCTACCGGGCGGTGTTCCTCAACGCCACGTTGCCCGGCGGGGTGCTCGGGGACGTGCACCGGGCGGTACGCCACGGCCGCGACGCCGGCGACGTCAGCCGGGGCATCCGCGCGGTGGTCTGGGAGCGTACCGCCGGTCAGGTGGTCCTGGTGGCTGTCGCGCTGGTGGTGCTGGCGGCGTTCCCGTCGCCGGTGCGGCCGTACCTGCCGGCCGCCGCCGGCCTGCTGCTCGCGCTCGGGCTGGCCGTCGTGCTGCTGGCGCGGTGCCTGCCCGACGCCGGTAGGTCCCGGTGGGCCCGCGGCGTCCGCACCGCGGTGGCGGACGTGCGGTCCGGGCTGCTGGCCCGGCGGACCTGGCTCGGCGTGCTGGTCGCCTCCGCAGTGATGGTCGCCGGGCACCTGGCCACGTTCCTGCTCGCGGCACGGACCGCCGGTTCGGACGCTCCGCTGACTAGGCTCCTGCCCCTGACCCTGCTCGCCCTGCTCGCCATGGGCCTGCCCCTGAACGTCGCCGGGTTCGGCCCCCGCGAGGGCGTGGCCGCGTGGGTGTTCGGCGCGGCCGGACTCAGCGCGGCCGAAGGTGTCGCCACCGCCACCGTCTACGGCGCACTCGTGCTGGTGGCCAGCCTGCCCGGCGCGGCCGTGCTGCTCGCCCGCCGGGCCCGCAATCCCACCACCACTCGGGAAGCCGCCTTGCGCGGTGGCTGTTGAGTCGTGGTGAGACGGTACGCGTCGCCGTCCCCCGACGGCGCCGGACAAAGGAGTCCCATGCCCGAAGCACTGCCGGTCGCCACGGTCCGTACGCAGGTCACGGTGCCGTTGGCGTTTCCCGACGGCTACACCACCACCGTCCGGGTGTTCACGTTCAAGGGCCTCATCGACGGTCGGGAACACCTCGCCCTCGGCCTGGGCGACTGGGCCGGGGCGCTGGACCGGCTCGCCGCCGGTGGCGAGCCGCCGCTGGTCCGCCCGCACAGCGAATGCCTCACCGGCGACGTGTTCGGCAGCCAGCGCTGCGACTGCGGGCCGCAGCTGCGCGAGGCGGTGCAGCGGATCGCCGAGACCGGCGGGTTCCTGCTCTACCTGCGTCAGGAGGGCCGGGGCATCGGCCTGTACGCCAAGCTCGACGCGTACGCCCTGCAGGACGCCGGGCTGGACACCTACCAGGCCAACGTGGCGCTGGGCCGGGGCGAGGACGAGCGTGACTACAGCGCCGCCGCGCAGATGCTGGCCACCCTCGGCGTGCCGCGCGTGCGCCTGCTCAGCAGCAACCCGGACAAGGCCGAGCAGTTGACCCGGCTCGGCGTGGACGTCGTCGAACGCGTCCCCACCAGCATCTTCCTGTCCCCGGCCAACGCCGAGTACCTCGCGGCGAAGGCCGCCAAGGCGGCGCAGGTCGAGGCGGCGGAGGCTGAGGCGGCGGAGGCCGAGGCGGCGCAGGTCGAGGCGGCGCAGGCGCCGGCGCCGGCGGGTCGTACCCCTGACGGGCCCGTCTCCCGATGAGCTGCCGGCCGGCGTCGCCACGGCCGTACGTGCTGCTGAGCTGCGCCACCAGTATCGACGGGTACATCGACGACGCCTCCGAGCAGCGGTTGCTGCTGTCCAACGACGATGATCTCGACCGCGTCGACGCGGTCCGGGCCAGTTGCGACGCGATCCTGGTCGGCGCCGCCACGGTCCGCCGGGACGATCCCCGCCTGCTGGTGCGGTCCGCGTCCCGCCGGGCCGAGCGGGTGACGTGCGGGCGGCCCGCCTCGCCCACGAAGGTGACCCTGACCGCTCGGGGAGACCTCGACCCGACCGCCCGGTTCTTCACCGCCGGCGATCCCGACCGACTGGTCTACTGCGCCAGCGGAGTGCTGGACAAGACCCGCGAGCGGGTCGGCCGGCTGGCCACCGTCGTCGACGGAGGCGACCCGGTCGACCTCGCCTGGATCCTCGCCGACCTGGCGGCGCGGGGCATACGCCGGCTGATGGTCGAGGGGGGCGGGACGGTGCACGCCCAGTTCCTCACCGCCGGTCTCGCCGACGAGCTGCACCTGGTGGTCGCCCCGTTCTTCGTCGGCGACCGCCGGGCGCCCCGGTTCGTCGGGGAGGGGAGCTTCCCCTGGCACCCGGGACGCCGCGCCCGACTGGCCGAGGCCCGCCAGATCGGCGACGTGGTGCTGCTGCGCTACGCGCTCTCCGACCGGTGCCGCGATGCCTGACGGCGGCGCAGCAGGTACACGATCGCGCTGAGCAGGAAGAGCGTCGCGCTGAGCACCAACCAGCGCACGAGGTACGGGCGCTGGGTCTGGCCGGTGGCCGCCTCGTGGGTCGTCTCGCCCCAGCGCAGGATGCCGGGGGAGTAGACGACGAACAGCAGCGCCGTGCCGAGCGCCGGCACCCGCAGGTGGTTGAGCAGCGTGACCCGGTCGCGTACCACCGCGCGCAGCACCCGGTCGACGCTCGCGTACACCGGAAACAGCACCAGGTCGTGGGCGATGACCGCGCCGACGAACCAGAGCAGCATCCGGCCGAACGTCGCCTCCTGCGCCAGCCGCAGCGCCACCCAGCCGGCGAGCACGATGACCGCCGTGACCAGGACGAAGTGCCACGGCGCGGCGCCGTAGGCGGCGCGCAGTCGGCCGGCCCGTCCCGCGGTTGGCCTGTCTCGTCCCGCGGTCGGCCCGTCCCGCTCAGCCATCGGCCTGACCCCGGAAGTCGATCTCGGCGACCCACTTCGTGCAGTGCACCCCGGGCAGGGCCGGCACGATGACCCGAGCCGGGTAGCCGTGGTCGGGGGCGAGGTCGACGCCGTTGACCCGCAGGGCGAGCAACGAATCCGGATCGAGGATCTGGTTGGGGGCGAGCACCGCCGTGCGGAACAGCCCGGCCTTCTCCAGCGACGACACGCGCGCCGAGGCCGGGTCCGCGACACCGGCGAGCGCGGCCAGGTCACGAAGACGGACGCCGATCCAGGTCTGCCGGGTCGACCAACCCTCCACGCAGGAGATGGGTAGGTCGGCGGTGTGCTGCGCCATGGCGAGCAGGCCGGGCCGGTCCAGGGTCACGGTCCGGCCGCCGCCCCGCAGCGTCAGCCGCCAGGACGCGTCGGTCTGCTCGGGGCGTACGCCAGCGGCGGCGACGGTGCGGTTGACCGGGAAGCCGTTCGGCCCGGTGCCGGGCTGTCGTCCGCGGGGCAGCAGCAGCGCCGTGCGCCGCAGCGGGCCGTCCAGGCTCTGCCCGATGGTGACGACGGCGAGCAGCAGCGCCCCGCCGCCGACCAGTCCGACCGCGCCGCGCCGGCTGACCGTCGCCGGCGCGGGTTCGGCGGCGACCAGGCCGTCCGGGTCGGGCGGTTCGGGTCGGGTCGCGGCGCGCGGGGTGCGCAGCTCCGTGCCCAGCGGGCGGGACCGCAGCGCGGTCACCAGCCGGGGAAACTTGATGATCACGTGCGCCACGAAGGCGCCCGTGAAGATCCACGCTCCGAAGTAGTGGGCGGTGTAGAAGTCGAAACCGAACACGTACGAGTACTGGATGTTGAGCAGGCCGGTGGCGATCTGGAACAGGATCCCGCCGACCAGCAACAGCAGCGTCAGCCGTTCCAACACCTGGGCCAGGGAGCGGGCCGGCGGCCAGTCGAACAGCTTCGGCAGCACCGACCACAGCTTGCCCAGCACCACCGGGACGAGCACGATGCCGAGCGTCACGTGCAGCCCCTGGGTGACCCGGAACAGCCACGACGGCCGCGTCGGCCAGTCGAACGCGGGCAGCCGCAGCCAGCCCACGTTCGTCGGGAACGCCTGGTCGAACTGCGGGCCGTAGGCGGCGTAGTCGAGCAGGCCGGTGATGATCACCAGCGGCAGCGCCACCAGCAGCACCGAGCCGTAGACGGCGGTGAGCCAGGGGCCGCGCAACGGGCTGCGCCAGCTTCGTTCGACGGCGTCCACACCCGGTGGGGCGTGCTGCGCCACCCCTCGCCAGAACCCGCGCGGAGCGCCGTAGCCGTCCGCGTCCGTTGCCCGGGTCCCGCTGCCGCTCGGGCCGGGTCTGCTAACCGGCACCCGCTGCCCCTTCCTCGCCGTCACACGCCTTGTCGTCCACACCGGTCGGCCCGGCCGGGCGCGTGGGGCGGCGGCGGGCACTGCCGGCAGGTTAGACCGCGGGGGTACGGCCGGGCCGGGTTTACCGCATTACCGAACGCTTACCGGGGCGCGGGCACCCGCCGAGCTGTTGCGAACTCCTTACGGGTCCGCCGAACCGGCCCGCCGGGCGTCCCGTCCGCCCTAGCGTGACCGGCATGCGCGTACTGGTCACCGGCGCGGCCGGGTTCATCGGGTCGCAGGTCGTCGACCTGCTTGTCGAGCAGGGCCACGAGGTGGTGGCGCTGGACGCGCTGCTGCCCCAGGCGCACGGCGGTGAACTGCCTACCTGGTCACGCGGGCACCACGTGGTCCACGGCGACGTCCGCGACGGCCCCCTGCTGGACCGGCTGCTCGTCGGCGTGGACGCGGTCTGTCACCAGGCGGCGATGGTCGGCCACGGCCTCGACCCGTCGGACGGCCCCGACTACGTCACGCACAACGACTACGGCACGGCGGTGCTGTTGGCGGCGCTGCACCGGGCGGGCATCGGCCGGTTGGTGCTGGCCAGCTCGATGGTGGTCTACGGCGAGGGGCGCTACGCCTGCCCCGAGCACGCCACGGTGCGCCCCGCGCCCCGCCGGTCCGAGGACGTGACAGCCGGCCGGTACGACCCGACCTGCCCACACTGCGGCCGAGGACTCGATCCGGTGCTCGTGCCGGAGGACGCGCCGCTGGAACCCCGCAGCACGTACGCCGCCAGCAAGCTCGCCCAGGAGCACCTGGCCGCAGCCTGGGCCCGGCAGACCGGCGGCGCGGTGTGGGCGCTGCGGTACCACAACGTGTACGGCCCCCGGATGCCCCGCGACACCCCATACGCCGGGGTGGCATCGATCTTCCGGTCGGCGCTGGCGGCCGGCGTGGCGCCCCGCGTGTTGGAGGACGGCCGGCAACGGCGGGACTTCGTGCACGTCACCGACGTGGCGCGGGCCAACCTGCTGGCCCTGGACAGCAGCGCGCCGCCCGCCACGCTGGTGCCGGTGAACGTCTGCTCGGGCGAGCCGCACACGGTCGGGGAGTTGGCCGTCACCCTGGCCGAGGCGATGGGCGGGCCCGCCCCGCAGGTGGTGGGCGGGGCCCGCGCGGCCGACGTGCGGCACGTGGTGGCCGACCCCCGCCGGGCCGTGGAACTGCTCGGCTACACGGCGCGCGTCGGCTTCGCCGAGGGTGTGGCCGGCTTCGCCACCGACCCGCTCCGGGAACCAGCCGCCGTCGCAGGCTGACCGACCGCCGCCTGCCGCCCGTCCACGCCGAGTGGTGCGCGCGCTGGGGATGCTCGCGCCGCGCGGTGCTTGACGGGCGGTGGTGCTGGCTCGGGCGGTGGTGCTCGCTCCGGTTGGCGCGCGCGGTGACGAGCCGGTACTGCCGTTGAGCGGTATGACGGTGAGTCATAAATATTCCTCAGAGTCATACCGCTCAACGGAGTGGCGGGGTGGCCGATGGGGCTGCGGCGGGGCGGCCAGGCCATGCGGCGGCGGGACCAGGCGGCCGGGTGGTGCGGCGGTGCGGCCGGGCGGTGCGACGGCGCCTCGGCGCGGCCGTTGGTCAGGAGACCGTCCAGACCAGGTGGTTGACGGCCAGCGCGGTGAGCGCCTGCGCGGCCAGCCACCAGCGCCGGGACCCCGTCGGCAGGTGGGCGGTGGCCACCAGCAGCCACACCACGAACGGCAGCCAGATCCGCTCCACCTCGGCCTTGCTCAGCCCGGACAGGTCCGCACCGAGCACCGCCACCAGGGCGGCCAGCGGTAGCAGCACAGTGGGCCCGGCTGCGCGTACCGCTGCTGCCGCAGGCGTGGCCAGCCGGCCGACGGCCCGCCACCCGCTCGCGGCCGCGCCCGGCCCGAATCGCGGCCCACCCGGCGCCGGGCCGCCCGCCGGGGTGGGGGCGGCCGCCGGCAGCGCCGCGCGCAGCCCCGGCCACGGCGACCGTGCGCCCGACAGCACGCGGCGCAGCGCCGGCCCGAGCACGGGCCCGGCGCTGAGCAGCAGCGCGGCCAGGTTGGCCCACACCCAGTAGGCGTACGGACGGTCGGCGGCCCAGCCCTGGTAGTACCGCTCGACGACCAGGCGGTAGCCGACCCACCAGTGAAAGCCCGCCGCGCTGAAGGTCGCGATCACCGCCGCGACCCCGACGGCGGCGGCGAGCAGCGCGCCCCGACGGTGCGTACGGCGCAGCGTCACCACGGCCAGCGCGAGCACACCGACCAGGAGAAACCCGTACGACAGGTACAGCGCGAACCCGAGCAGCACCCCGCCGGCCAGAGCGGCGACGCGGCCACGGACCGCCAGCAGCGCCAGGCCGGCCGCGACCACGGCGGCGAAGATGCCGTCGGCGGACGCGCCCACCCAGACCGCCCCCGGCAGCAGCACCAGGAACGGGAGCACCGCGCGGGCCGCGTCGGGTGCGCCGAGCGCCCGCAGGGTCACCGGCACCGACACCGCTACCGTCGCGCCGACGAGCACGCAGGCCAGCGCGGCGGCGGCACCTCCGCCGAGACCGATGCGGTCCAGCCAGACGAAGATGAGCAGCGCGCCCGGAGGGTGCCCGGCGGTGTGGGTGGACCACGCGTCGGGTTGGAAGTCGACGATCCGGCCGGCGAAGCCGGCCAGCATCGCCGGGATGTCGGTCACCCCGGGGACCTCGTGCAGGTACTCGGCCTGCGGGGTGAGCCGCCGGGTCAGCCCCGCCGTCCAGCCGTCCACCAGGGCCAACGACAACGTCCAGGCGACAGCGGTCGACCACGCGGCAGCCAGCAGGACACCCCACCGGGCGGTGCGCGCCCACCGGGCTCCCCAGCCCACCACCGCGACGGCCACGGCCAGTGCGGCGGGGCTGCCCCAGCCGACGTGCGGCCGCCACGTCGCGTACAGCGGAGCGGCGTCGGCGTGCAGCCCGGCGCCACGCGCGTTGAGCACGGCACCCACCAGCACGGCGGCGGCGAGCAGCGCCGCCTCCACGCCCAGCACCAGAAGGTCCCCGGCCCGGCGGCGGGGCGGGGTCCGCCCAGGGGCGGCGGCGAGAGCGGTGGTCGAGGCCATGACCACCGGACGGTACGGCGACAGCCCGCCTCCGCGCTCGCCAATCGGCGGCCCGTCACCGGACGGTAAGAAATGCCCAGGTGGTAAGGGTTCGGTAAGCACATTTGCGCCTCCACCGCTGGCTTGTCGCCCTAGCGTCGGCGGTATGCCGACTGAGATCGACGTGGTGCTGCCCTGCCTGGACGAGGCGGCCGCCCTGCCCGGCGTGCTCACCGCGCTGCCGCCCGGCTACCGGGCCATCGTGGTGGACAACGGCTCGCGCGACGGCTCGCCCGAGGTGGCCGCCCGGCACGGCGCCCGGGTGGTGCACGAGCCCCGGCGCGGCTACGGCGCAGCGGTGCACGCCGGCCTGGAGGCCGCCGATGCCGAGGTGGTGTGCGTCCTCGACGCCGACGGATCGTTCGACCCCACCGAGCTGCCGGCCCTGGTCGCGCCGGTGCTGGCGGGCACCGCCGACCTCAGCGTGGGCCGGCGACGCCCGGTCGGGGCCGGGGTGTGGCCGTGGCACGCCCGCGCCGGTACGGCGCTGGTCGCCGCGCTGCTGCGCCGTCGGGGCGTACCGCTGCGGGACCTCAGCCCGATCCGGGTGGCCCGCCGCGAGGCGCTGCTCGACCTCGGCGTCACCGACCGGGCCTTCGGCTACCCCCTCGAACTGCTGATCCGGGCCGCCGCCGCCGGCTGGCGGATCCACGAGCTGGACGTCACCTACGCGCCCCGGGCCGTCGGCACCCGCTCCAAGGTGTCCGGTTCGGTGCGGGGCACCCTGCGAGCGACCCGTGACTTCGCCGGCGTGCTGCGCACCGTGGAGGGCCCCCGGTGACCGTTCTGCTGGTGGTCGCCAAGGCGCCCGTCGCGGGGGCGGTGAAGACGCGGCTCTGCCCGCCGGCCACCCCGGCGCAGGCGGCCCGGATCGCCGCCGCCGCGCTGCGCGACACCCTCGACGCCGTCCGCGCCACCCCCGGTGTCACGCCGGTGCTGGCCTGGACGGGCCGGCTGACCGAGGCGGAGGACGCCGACGCGTTGACCGCCGCGCTGGCCGGCTGGTCGGTCCTCGACCAGCGCGGCGTCGGCCTGGGCGAGCGGCTCGCCAACGCGTACGCCGAGGTCGCGGCGGCGTACCCGGGACGGCAGGTACTCCAGATCGGGATGGACACCCCGCAGGTGACGCCGACCGGGCTGGCCGCGGCGGTCGTGCGGCTGGGTGCCACCGACGCGGTGCTCGGCCGGGCGCGCGACGGCGGCTGGTGGTCGCTCGGGCTGCGCGATCCCCGGCACGCCCGGGTGTTGCGCGACGTGCCGATGTCGACGCCGGACACCGGCCACGACACGTGGGCGGCCCTGACCGCACGCGGCCTGCGTACCGCGCCGCTGCCGGTGCTGCGCGACGTCGACGAGTGGTCCGACGCCCTCGCGGTGGCCGTCGAGGCGCCCGAGGGCCGGTTCGCCCGACAGGTCGCGGCGGTCCGCTTCGCCCTGCTGCCGGGAGGTCGTCGGTGAACCCCGTCGACACCGCCCCGATCGAGGCGACGTCGACGAGGTCGCCGGCGCGGGGGCACGACGGGTCGGCGGCGGGCACGGTGGCGGATCCGTTCGCTGCCGCCCTCGCCGACCGTGCGGCCCGAGGACGGTGGCTGGTGCACGGCGACGGTGTCCGCAGCCGGCTACCGGTGGACCGCTGGCACGGACCTGCCGAGCCGGCGGTCGTCGGGCTGGTCGAGCGGTGTGCCGGGCCGACCCTCGACCTCGGTTGCGGGCCCGGGCGGCTGACCGTGGCGCTGACCAGGGCCGGCCGGACGGCGGTCGGTGTGGACGTCTCCGCGACGGCGGTACGGCTGACGCGGGCCCGGGGCGCGGTGGCGGTGCACGGTGACCTGTTCGAGCGGCTGCCCGGCGAGGGCCGGTGGGCACACGCGGTGCTGATCGACGGGAACGTCGGCATCGGCGGCGAGCCGGTGGCGCTGCTGCGCCGCTGCCGGGAACTGCTCGCTCCAGGCGGCACGGTGCTGGTCGAGCTGGAGCCGCCCGGCGCGGGGCTGTGGCAGGGCCTGGCCCGGGTGGCCGCCGAGCAGCGCGCCGGCCGGATGCTGCTCGGCCCGGCCTTCCGCTGGGCCCGGCTGGACGCGCGCGCCGTGCACCCGGTCGCCGACGCCGCCGGGCTGGCGGTGCGGGACGTGTTCCGGCGGGGGCGACGCTGGTTCGGTGAACTGGCAACGGGCCGCTGACGCCGCGGGCGTCAGGCCGCCGGGAGGCGGACCACGAATCGGCAGCCGCCGACGACGTTCTGCACGTCCACCCGGCCGCCGTGGGCCTCGACCAGCCCGCGCACGATCGCCAGCCCCAGCCCGCCGGAGCCCTCCCCACCGGAGCGCGGCGTACGGGCCGGCTCACCCCGGAACGCCACGTCGAACAGCCGGGGCAGGTCGTCCTCCGGAATGCCACCGCAGGTGTCGGCGATCGCCAGCCAGGCGGCGTCGCTCTCACACCCGGCGTCCACCCGCACCGTGCCGTCGCTCGGCGTGTAGTGCACCGCGTTGAGCAGCAGGTTGCCCACGACCCGGGCCAGCTCGGGCTCGCTGGCCAGCACCGTGGGCCAACCCGACTCGGCGGCCACCAGCCGGATGCGGCGGGCCTTTGCCAGCGGCGCGGTGCCGGCCAACGCGTCGGAGACCACCTCACCGAGCGGCACCGCCGACAGGGTCAGGCGCAGCGCCCCGGCGTTGATCCGGGACAGCTCGAACAGGTCGTCGACGAGGCGGGTCATCCGGTCGGTCTGCAGGCGGATCCGCCGGTGGTACTCGGCGACCGTCGCCGGGTCGTCGACCACCCGGTCCTCCAGCGCCTCGGCCATCGCCCGCAGGCCGGCCAGCGGCGTCCGCAGGTCGTGTGACACCCAGGCCACCAGGTCCCGGCGGCCCTTCTCGACCCGCCGTTCCCGCTCCCGGGCCTGGGCCGCCCAGACCGCGGCCACGGCCAGTCGACGCCCGAAGTACCAGCCCACGCCGAGGCTCACGACCGCCGCCGCGGCGACCGTGAGCAGCACCACCTGGAGGTCGTGCGGAGACAGGAACATCGCCTGGGCGACCACCACCACCCCGGCCACCACGGCGGCCACGGTGACGGTGAGCAGGACACAGACGTGCACGGTGATCGACCTGTGGCGCAGCATCCGCAGGGCTGCCGCGCCCAGCAGGCCCACGCCGAGCGCGGCCGTGAGCGCCGCCCCGAAGATCAGCGCCAGGTCACGCATCGGCCGGCTCGTACCGGTAGCCGACGCCCCAGACCGTGACGATCCGTCGGGGTTCGGCTGGGTCGTCCTCGATCTTCTCCCGCAGCCGCCGCACGTGCACGGTCACCGTGGACTGGTCGCCGAAGTTCCACCCCCACACCCGTTCCAGCAGCTCGGTGCGTTTGAACGCTCGCGTCGGGTGCCGCATCAGGTGTGCCAGCAGGTCGAACTCGCGCAGAGTCAGGGCCAGCTCGCGGCCGTGCAGCCGGGCGATCCGTGGCCCGGTGGCCACCTCCAGCCCCGCGTCGGCCAGCAGTTCGGCCGCCGGCGCGGCCGGCTCACCGGCGCGGCGCAGCACCGAACCGACCCGCAGCACCAGCTCCCGCGGCGAGAACGGCTTGCCCAGGTAGTCGTCGGCGCCCAGTTGCAGGCCGAGCACCCGGTCCGCCTCGTCGCCGCGCGCGGTCAACATGATGATGGGTACGCCGTCCGGCCGCTCCCGCAGCCGCCGGCACACCTGCAACCCGTCCAGCCCGGGGAGCATCAGGTCCAGCACGACCAGGTGCGGCGGCCGGTCCTGGACGGCCTCCAGGGCGGCCAGACCGTCCCCGACGTGGCTCACCTCGTACCCGGCGTGTTCCAGGTAGCGGCACACCACGTCGCTGACGGTGCGATCGTCGTCGACCACGAGCACCCGCTGCGCCACCGGCCACCTCCCCGGGCCAGCCTAGCCAGCGGAGCGGACGGCCCCGAGCCGGGAGATCTTGCGGTTCGCTTACGTCCCGGCCGCCCCACCACGGCCGATCTGTCGGTGCGACGCGGCGACCGCACCGACCGATCGGGCCGGCGGCATGGACTGCGTACGATGCGGGGCTGAGTTTCCCTCGTCGCGGCGGAGGTATCGGCAGATGGCAGGCCAGCACGAGGGTTACGCCCTCGGTGTCGACCTCGGTACGTCCAACACGGTCGCCGTGCTGCGGTGGCCGGACGGGCGGACCCGTCCGCTGCTGATGGACGGTCAGCCGGTCAGCCCGTCCGCCGTGTACGCCGACCCGGACGGCACCCTGCACGTCGGGATGGACGCCCGGCGGTTGGCGCAGGCCGACCCGGCCCGGTTCGAGGCGAACCCGAAGCGGCGGGTGGACGAGCCGACCGTGCAGCTCGGTGACCGCGCGTACGCGCCGGCGGAGCTGCTCGCCGCGGTGCTGACGGCTGTCGGTCGGGCCGCGGTGGACGCCGTCGGCTTCCTGCCTCCGGCCGTGCTCACCTGCCCCGCTGCCTGGGACGACACGCGCCGGCAGGTGCTGGCCGACGCGCTGCTGCGGGCGGGTTGGCCGCAGGCTGCCGAGCACACCCTCGCCGGGCCGACGCCGCCGGGCACCCGGCTGCTGCGCGAGCCGGTGGCCGCCGCCCGCTACTACACGCAGGTGCTGCACCGGCCGGTGCCGGTCGGCGGCGCGATCGCGGTGTTCGACTTCGGCGGCGGCACGCTCGACGTCGCGGTGCTGCGCAACGAGGGCGCCGACCCGTGGGGTGACTCCGGCTTCCGCGTGGTCGCCGACGGCGGCCTGCCCGACCTGGGTGGACTCGATCTGGACGCGGCGCTGGTGCGGCGGGTGGGCGAGCTGCTCGGCGAGCGGCACGCCCGACGGTGGGCCCGGCTGGTCCGGCCGTCGGATGCGGCGCAGCGCCGCGACCAGGTCCGGCTGTGGGACGAGGTGCGCGGTGCGAAGGAGACGCTGTCGCGTTCGGCAGTGGCCCCGGTCGCGGTGCCGGGGGTGGCCGAGGCGGTGCGGTTGACGCGGGAGGACGTCGAGCGGGTGGCCGCGCCGCTGCTGCACCGGGCGGTGCATCGGGCCCGGGAGGTCATCGCCGCGGCCGGCCTGCGCCCCGACCAGCTCGCCGGGTTGTTCCTGGTGGGCGGCTCGTCGCGGATTCCGCTCGTCGCCCGGATGCTGCACGCCGAGCTGGGGGTGGCGCCGACGGTGCTGGACCAGCCGGAGCTGCCGGTGGCCGAGGGCGCGCTGACGGACCTGCCGCTGCGCCGAGCGCTGCCGGCGTACGCGGGACCGCAGGCAGCTGCGCCCGCGCTGCCTGTACCGCCACCGGCCGGCCCGCCAGCCCCGGCCGCGCCGGCCTTCGCGGGTCCGCCTGCGCCGGCTGCGGCGTCGAGCGCGCCGACCGTACCGTCGCAACCCGGGCCGGCGCCGGCGCGGCCGGGCGGCCCCGGCTGGCCGCC
>NZ_JBEZFG010000002.1:873237-1012640 GCF_040649315.1 Micromonospora sp. NPDC049004 | reverse complement strand
CCACAAAGATTCGACCAGTCCGGGGTATAAATCATAATTGGCACTGGCTTTACAAGCACCCTGTTGAGTTCTCAAAGAACAACCACACACCGATCCGAAGACCCAACCAGTGGGCCACCATCCCGGGGCTTTTCGTTCCGCGTCCCCGGCGCTCTCGCGCCGGGCACTTTTACTACGTTACCTCACCGTCTTCGCCGTGTCAAACCGTGTGTCCCGGTCTGTCATGCTTCGTACGGGTTGGTCCCGGCGCACTCACACAGCAGCGAACCGCTGCGTCAGGTCGTCGGATTTGGCAGGCCGGCCGCTGCGGTGTCCCGCAGTCTCGCCCGGTTCCCTGCCGGTCGTGAACCTTACCCGGTCGGTTCCGCTGCACCAAATCCGCCTCGCGGCTGATCCGGTGAGCCCCGCCCGAACCGTGTCCCGCAGAGGCGAACCCCTGCCTGACCCGGTTACCTGCCCGATCCGGTGCTCCAGGTCTTTCGCCCTGTTTGCCCCGTTCCGCGCTGGCAGAGAGAAAGTTACGCGTCCGTGGGTTTGATCGTCAAATCGGCGGGTAGCGTCGCGCGTCACACTGATCCCCTCCGGGTCGGATCAACCCACCGAGTGCCGGCCGAGCAGCGGCCGGCGGGTCAGGACACCCGGCGTCGGCGGGCGGCGAACCAGGCACGGATGCCGAGCACGCCGACGGTGGTCCCGATGGCCAGGGAAGCCGCGATCAACAGGGCGTGCACCCACAGGAAGCCGGTGGCGGCACCGTCGGCCACCGTGCCGGAGGCCCAGGATCGCGGGTCCTGCCAGATGGCGACGGCGAACCTCGGCCAGATCACCCAGGTCCAGATCCCGACCCCGACCAGGAAGAGAGCCCACCCTCGCGACAGCACCATGGCAGCCGAGTATGCCAGCGCAGTCGATCCGCGAGCTGGCCACGGACGCGACGGGCGCGACCTCCGGACCGCGCCGCCGGCCGGGATCGGCGCCTCAGGCGATCCGTTTCCGGCCAGGCCGTGCCGGGCACTGCGAAGGAGGACAGCGAAGGACAGTCCCCCGGAGGTGCCCCGTGCGACAGTCGATCTTCAATCCCTGGGCCTGGCGCGATCCGTCCGCCCTGGCCGGCGGATACACGCAGACCACCCCCTCGGCTGCGGGGCCGGGCGGTCCGGCCGCTGCGCACGACGGCCCGGACGCCCCCGGCCCCGGCACTCCGGTGGACCTCGTCGGCTACCACGTCCAGGCCAGCGACGGGCGCATCGGCACGATCGACGAGGCGAGCGACGACGCGGACGCCGGATACCTGGTGGTGGACACCGGCCCGTGGATCCTCGGCCAGAAGGTGCTGCTGCCGGCCGGCACGGTGGAACGGGTCGATCACCTGGACCGTGTCGTACACGTCGACCGGACGCGGCAGGAGATCAAGGACGCTCCGCCGTACGACCCCGAGTCGGCCAACCCGGAGTACCGGGACCGCGTCGGCAGGTACTACACGGACCGTCACCTGCCGCCCCGGTAGCAACACCCCGGGTAAGGTGAGGCAGTGGTCCGGACGGGCAGTTGCGTGTCGGAGGCGGTCGATGTGGTCGACGGCCTGCCGCGCGGTGTCGTGCCCACTGCCCCGACCAGCTCCGGCGACGGCCGTGAGCACTTCCTGGACGTACTTCGTGCCGGTGGTCTGCGGTACCGCGCCGGCGCGCGATGGCGGACGGCTCGCTGAGCCCTGTTTCCGCTGACCGAGGGGCCTGCCCGGCCCGCTCGGCGCGCGCCCACGCGTGATCCACCCACCCGCACGAGAGGCACCTCGCCATGTCCATCGCACGCATGCTCACCGGCGATCGGCCCACCGGTCGCCTGCACCTCGGCCACTACGTCGGCAGCATCGCCAACCGGGTGCGCCTGCACCAGCGCTACGAGAGCTTCTTCATCATCGCTGACCTGCACATGTTGACCACCCGCAACCGGCGGGAGGACATCGACCAGGTCTCCGCCAATGCCCGCGAGATGGTGACCGACATCCTCGCCGCCGGCGTCGACCCGGCGCGGGCCACGTTCTACCTCCAGTCGGCCATTGCTGAGGTCGGCGACCTCAACACCCTGCTGCAGAACCTGGTGACCGTGCCCCGGCTGGAACGGGTGCCCTCGTTGAAGGACATGGCCCGCGACGCGGGCAAGGAGGAGATGCCGTACGGGCTGCTCGGTTATCCGGTGCTCCAGGCCGCGGACATCCTGTGCGTGAAGGGGGAGGTGGTCCCGGTCGGCCGGGACAACGCCGCGCACGTCGAGGTGACCCGGGAGATCGCCCGCCGCTTCAACCACCTGTACGGTCCGGTGTTCCCGGTGCCCGAGCTGATCCCCGCGGACACGCCCAGCCTGGTGGGCACCGACGGCACGGCAAAGATGAGCAAGAGCCGGGGCAACACGATCGCCCTGTCCGACGACGCGGCCACGGTGCGCCGCAAGGTGCGCGGGATGTACACCGACCCGAACCGGGTGCGGGCCGACGTGCCGGGGACCGTGGAGGGCAACCCGGTCTTCGCGTACCACGAGGTGTTCAACCCGGACCGTGCCGAGGTGGCCGACCTGGCCGACCGTTACCGGGCCGGGCAGGTGGGTGACGTGGAGGTCAAGGAGCGGCTGGTCGTCGCGCTGGAGACGTTCCTGGCGCCGATCCGGGAGCGCCGGGCCGCGATCGAGGCCGACCGGGGGCTTGTCGACCGGCTGATCGTCGAGGGCACCGAGCGGACCCGGCAGGAGGTACGCCAGACCCTGACGGAGGTACGCCGGGCGATGGGGCTGACCGGGGCGTACCAGCAGATGCGGCGGCGGGCCGAGCGGACCCGGCGCCGGACGGACGCCCCGGCCTGACGCGGCGCTCGGGTCTCCTCGTTGCGACGGGGAGACCCGGCGTGCTGCGCGGAGGGCGCAGAATGCCTGGATGAAGAGGATTCGTCCGATCCCCGCCGGTGACGCGCACCGGACGACGATGTTCGAGATCTTCTTCGACCTGGTCTTCGTCTTCGCGCTCACCCGGGTCATCGCGTTCATGGCGCAGCCGCCGAGCGCGCTCACCCTGGGCCAGGGGCTGCTCCTCCTGCTGTTGTTGATCTACTCCTGGGGTCCGTACCTCTGGTTGGGGAACCTGGTCCGGGCGGACGTCGGCCCGGCCCGCGCGGCCACCCTGCTGGCGATGGCCGCGATATTCGTGGCCGCTCTGGTGCTGCCCGACGCCTGGCGGCAGGGACCGGGATCCGCCGACCCGCCGCTCACCCTCGCGCTCGCCTACCTGGTCACCCGGGCGGTGCAGCTCGTGGTGCTGTTCTGGGCGAGCGTCGACGATCCGCCGCTGCGCTCGACCCTGCGGTTCTTCGTCGTGCCGGTGACGGCTGCCTGGCTCCCGCTCATCGTCGGCGCGCTGCTCGGTGGCGTCGCCCAGACCGTGCTCTGGACTGTCGCGCTCCTGGTGGACATCGGCGGTTCCCGCGTCGCCTCCATCTACGGCCCGTGGCCGCTGCGCAGCCTGGACCACTTCACCGAACGGTTCGGACTGGTGCTCATCATCGCCCTGGGCGAGGCGTTGATCGCCGCCGGCACCGGACCGAGGATGACGGCGCCGACCGGGGCCAGCCTGATCGCGGCGCTGCTCGGCCTCGTCGTCACCATCTGCCTCTGGTGGCTGTACTTCGACCGATTGGCGCCCGCCGCCCGGCAGTCCGTCCTGCGCGTTCCCGACGAACGGCGCTCCCACGTGGCCGGCGACGCGTACGGCCTCGCGCACGCACCCATGATCATCGGTGCCATCTACGTCGCGCTCGGCATCGAGCAGGTGCTCGGCCAACTCGCCGAGGAGCCGTCGCACACCGCCCGGTTGAGCTGGCCCTCGGCCACCGCCCTATACGGGGGCGCCACCCTCTACCTGCTCGGACGGCTGGTCTTCCGCCGGCTCACCCTTCATGCCGTACACCCGGGGCAGGGTGTCGCCGCGCTGCTGCCGCTGCTCCTGCTGCCGATCGCGCGGCCGCTGCCCGCGCTGGCCGAGTTGGCCCTGCTCACCCTGCTTCTGATCGCCGTA
Source organism: Micromonospora sp. NPDC049004 (assembly GCF_040649315.1). Classification (NCBI taxonomy): domain Bacteria; kingdom Bacillati; phylum Actinomycetota; class Actinomycetes; order Micromonosporales; family Micromonosporaceae; genus Micromonospora; species Micromonospora sp. NPDC049004. Next base: position 1,008,580 of record NZ_JBEZFG010000002.1, on the reverse strand, counting down.
ACCTGGTACGAGCGGCGGATCGACCGACGTGGCGAACCTGTCGAACCGGCGCGACACGTGCGCCCCTGAGCCGCGGAAAAGTTCCAGACCCGTGTCGACATCCCGGGCACTCGTTCGTCGTCATGCTGTACGGCGATCCCGCCGCACCGAGAGGAGTCGAGACGTGAAGTACATGCTGCTGTTCATGAGCACCCCGACCGACGGGGAGGCCGGCAACGGGTGCACCTTCGAGGACTGGGTGCGCTACGACCGGGAGATGAAGGACGCCGGTATCTGGGTCTCCGGGCATCCCTTGCAGGACCTGACCACCTGCACGACCGTACGGGTCGGCCCGGACGGCGAACGCGCGATCACCGACGGGCCGTTCGCCGAGACCCGCGAGGTGCTCGGCGGCTACGACATCATCGACGTGCCGAACCTCGACGTCGCGCTGGACTGGGCGGCCCGCAGCCCCGGGGCCACCGGAGCCGGCTCGGTGCAGGTGCGGCCGGTCGCCGAGATCGAGGTCGAGGTCTGACGGTGGCGGGCGCGGAGGCGGCAGCCGGTTCGGTGGAGGCGGTGTTCCGGGAGGAGCACGGCCGGCTGCTCGCCTCGCTCGTACACCGCTTCGGCGACCTCGACCTGGCCGAGGAGGTCGCCTCCGAGGCGATCGAGGCGGCGCTGGTGCACTGGCCGGTCGACGGCGTCCCGAGCCGGCCCGGCGCCTGGCTGCTCACCACGGCCCGCCGTCGCGCCGTCGACCGGCTGCGCCGCGACCGCGTGCTGGCCACCCGGCTGGCCGTACTCCAGGCGGAGGCCGAGCGGGCCGACCCCGCGCCGCCCGCCGACGCGGACCCGGATCTGCCCGACGACCGGTTGGCGCTCTTCTTCACCTGTGCCCACCCCGCCCTGCCCGCGCAGGACCGCGGCGCGCTCACCCTGCGCTTCCTCGCCGGGCTCACCACGGCGGAGGTCGCGCGGGCCTTCCTGGTGCCGCACGCGACAATGGCCCAGCGACTCGTCCGGGCCAAACGGAAGATCCGCGACGCCCGCATCCCGTTCCGGGTGCCCGGCGTCGACGAGTTGCCCGCGCGCCTACCCACGGTGCTCCAGGCCGTCTACTCGGTCTTCACCGAGGGGTACGCCGCCAGTTCCGGACCTGATCTCCAGCGGACCGACCTCGCCGAGGAGGCCATCCGGCTGGCCCGGATCCTGCGCCGGCTGCTGCCCGGCGAGCGGGAGGTCGCCGGCCTGCTCGGGTTGCTGCTGCTGATCCACGCCCGGCGCGCGGCCCGGAGCGGGCCGGACGGCGCGGTGGTCCTCCTCGACGACCAGGACCGCGCACGGTGGGACCACGCGATGATCGACGAGGGCCGCGCGCTGGTGGTGGTCGCGTTGACCGGCCCGGCGCCCGGACCGTACGGCGTGCAGGCCGCCATCGCCGCCCTGCACGACGAGGCCGCCGACGTGGCCGGCACCGACTGGCCCCAGGTGGTGGCGCTCTACGACGTGCTGCTCGGCATGGTCCCCTCCCCCGTCGTGGCGCTGAACCGGGCCGCCGCCGTGGCCATGCGGGACGGGCCGGACGCCGGGCTCGCGCTGCTGGACGGGTTGGCCGGCGATCCACGTCTGCGGGGCTATCACCTGTACCCCGCGACCAGGGCGGACCTGCTGCGCCGGCTGGGTCGCCGCGATGAGGCCGCGGCGGCGTACCGGGACGCGTTGGCGCTGGTCGGCACCGAGCCGGAACGGGCGCACCTGCTGCGCCGGTTGGCATCCGTCAGCGAGGACTGAGCGGGCTCCCGCTGTAACCTGCCCCGATGACCCTGCCTCTGCCGCCCGGTGAGTTCGCCGCGTACCTGTTCGACTGCGACGGCACCATCGTCGACTCGATGCCGCTGCACTACGTGGCGTGGCAGCGGGCGCTCGACGAGTGGGGCTGTGAGTTCCCGGAGGACCTCTTCTACGCCTGGGGCGGCCGGCCCACCGCCGACATCGTCGTCGCACTGAACGAGCGGCACGGCCTGGCGATGCCGGTGGCGACAGTCGTCGAGAACCGCGAGCGCATCTTCCAGGAGTTGCTGCCGCAGGTCACCGCCGTGCCCGAGGTGGTGGCGCACATCCACGACGCGCACCGCCGCGTGCCGTTCGCCGTCGTCTCCGGCAGCACCCGCGCCACGGTCACCGCCTCCCTCGACGCGCTCGGTCTGCTGGACCGCTTCGACGTGCTGGTGTGCGCCGAGGACTACACGCGGGCCAAGCCCGACCCGGAGGCGTTCCTGCTCGCGGCACGGCAGCTCGGCGTACCCCCGGGCTCCTGCCTGGTCTTCGAGGACACCGACCTGGGCATCCAGGCCGCGACGGCGGCCGGCATGGCTTCGGTACGCGTGCCGCAACAGCGCGTCGGCTGACGCCTCAGGCGATCGTCAGCAGCAGCTTGCCCAGGTAGGAGGTCTCCAGGCGCTTGTGCGCCTCCCGCACCTTGCCCAGTGGGAACGTCTCGGCGACGTGCACCACGAACGGCCCGGCCTCGATGAGGTCGTTGAGGCGCTGCAACTGTCCGCGGTTGGCCACACCGTCGTACGCCCGGACCGACACGCCGGACCGTTCGCGCGGTTCCGGCCGCACCCCGTGGGCGTACGCGACGACCCCTCCGTCGGACAGCGTCTCGGTGAGCCGGTCCAGTGTCTTCCCGCCGGCCATCGCCAGGATGCCGCCCACTCCCCCCGGAGCCGCGTCCCGGATCGTCGCGAGCACCTCGGCGGGGTCGGCGTGGCCGTCGAGAGACACGTCGGCGCCGAGGCGGGTCACCAGCGCGACCCCGTCGCTGCCGGAGGCCACCGCGATCACGTTGAGGCCCTGTCGCTTGGCCAACTGCACGGCCAGGTGGCCCTGCCCACCGCTCGCACCGAAGATCAACAGCCAGGCGCCCGCCGGCAGGCTGAGCGCGTCCAGCCCGGCCAGCGCGGTCAACGCGTCGGTCGGCATCGCACCGGCGTGCTCGGCCGGCACACCGTCGGGCAGCTTCGCGGCGTACTCGGCCTTGACGGCCGCGTACTCGGCGTAGAAGCCGCCCTTCGGCCGGGTGGTGGCGGAGACGTAGACCAGGTCACCCACCGCGAGATCGGTCACCCGGCTGCCGGCCGCGATGACGGTTCCGGCGCCGTCCGAGCCGGGCACGATCGGAAACTCGGTGCCCTCGGGCACCAGCACGCCCTGCCGCTCGTACGCGTCCCACACGCCCACGCCGGCGCTCAGGACCTTGATCAGCACCTCGTCGGCGGCGGCCTCGGGCACCGGCAGTTTCCGCAGGGTGATCACCTCCGGTCCGCCGAACTCGTCCAGCGCCGCAGCCTGCATCCGCTCTGGCACGTCCGCGTCAACCATGTGGGCTTCCTCTCCGGGCCGGCGTCACCGTCGCAGCATGCCGTCTCGGGGGCGGGCCCGGCCCGGTGCCGGGTGCCGTTCACCCACAAGGGCGACGGCCGTCGGTGTGGCCCGGGGCGTGGCCGGAGTCAGGCGACACCGGCGACGCGTTCAGGACGTCTGCGGCTCCCGACCGCCGAGGGCCTGCGCGACCGCGTCGCGCACCCGGGCGTCCTCGCGAGCCTTGCGCCGCGCCCGGTTGCGGCGGCGGTACAGGGACGCCCCGACGACCACGGCGATCAGCACGACGAGCGCCAAAACGACCATCCACGGCAGGGCCCAACCGTGCGCGGTGGCCTCGACCGGCTTGAGCGAGGTGGTGGAGCCCGACGCGTCGGTGAGCAGCGGCGTGACGGTGGCGGTCGCCGCGAGCCGGACGGCGGGAGCGACACCGCGGACGGGCACGCGCACGTCCCAGCTCTCGCCCGGCAGCAGCTGCGGCGGCGCGGCGATGTCACCGGCCCGCGCCCGCAGTACGCCGAACGGGCCCGAGACCGAGACGGCCTGCTGGCCGGACAGGGCGGCGTTGCCGGTGTTGTGGATCGTGTAAGCGACGGTGGCGGCACCCTTGGCGAACGGGTTGGACGTCCCGTCGTACGTCACGTGGAGGTTCTCGATCGCGAGGTTCGGCTTCAGCTCGCCACCGACCCGCAGCGTGATGCGGATGCCGAGGCGGCGGTCCACGTTGATGCCCTCGGCCTGGTCGGCCTGCGTCAGCGCGGTGAGGATGCCGCCCACGTGGTCACCGGGCGTGGCGTTGGCGGGAACGGTGATCGTGAAGGGGACCTGTGCGGTCTTTCCGGGCTGGATCACGACGCTGCCGGCGCTGGCCTTGACCCAGGCGCCGACCGCCACGGACTTCTTGTCCCCGGTGAGCAGGTCGAGCTGTCCGGCGGCGGTGGTGAAGCCGTCGGCGGCGTACACGGCCAGGGTCAGCGGCGCCGGGCCGCGGTTGGCCACCACCATGGCGTCCTCGACGGTCCCACCGGGGTTGACGTTGTAGCTGTAGCTGGACCGGGCTTCGCCGTAGCTGTTGGAGGCCGTCCGGACCGTCCAGGCGACGTTGCCGTCGGCCGCCACGGCGGGGCCGGCGCCGACGCCGGCCGCCGCGACGACGGCTAGCAGGGACAGCGCGGTGGTGCGAACGAGTGTCTTCCAGCGCGGTACGGACGGTTGCATGTCGGATCCTTGAGGTGATCTTGGGAGTGGGCGAACCGGTGGCGGGGCAGGCACCCGAAGGTGCCTACCCCGCCCGGTGGAACAGGTTCTTTTCAGCTGCTCAGCGCAGTGATCGTGAGGGTGGTGCGGTAGCTGCCCTTCGCGATGCTGTCCGGGATCTTCAGGTCCAGGTCGGCACCGAGCTTGGCGCCGCCCCGGGGGTGACCCTGAACCGCAGCGCCCAGCCCGCTGGAGACCGAGAGGCCCTTGCCCTGGTCGTCGAGGGACGACAGGACTGAAGCGCCGGCCTCGGCGCCCGCGCCGGCGTCCAGGACGTACGGGGTCCAGCCCAGGTACGAGCCGGAGAACGTCTTGTCGGCGTCGGAGAAGTCGCCGACGCTGGCCGAGATCGACCACGGGGCGAGCGAGCGGCGGCTGTCCGACACGAGGATCGGGTTGATCTTGCCGGTCGCCTCGAAGTAGGTGCCGTCGCGCTCCTGCGCGGTGCCCAGGTCGACCAGACCGTTGTAGCCGTCGATCGTCCAGCCGAACTCGCCCGGGGCCGGGTTGGGAACGTTGACCTGGATGGCCTGACCGTCACCGTGGTACGGGTGCACCGTCACCTTGTCGGTGACCGAGCCGACCGGCTGCCCGTCCGGGGTGTTGACGCAGGAGAGGCCCTTCTCCACTGCCGCGTTCGGGGCCGCGCAGGTGCCGCTGCGGACGTTCGCCAGGACCAGCTTGTCGCCGCGCACCTGCACCTTGACGTAGCTGCGGACATGCTCCTGGTTCTGCGACGAGTTGTACCAGTACTTGGCCGGGTCCAGCGGGTCCGGGCCGTTGCCCCGGATGCCGGTGCCACTGTCGTCCGGCTTCTTGATGTCGTAGTACTTCGAGCCGGACGCCGAGTTGGCGGTCACGTAGATGACGCCGCCCGGGCCGGGGTAGACCTCGGGAGCACCGGGCTTCTCAGCCGGGTTCTCCTTCTGGCCGTTCTTGATCGAGTAGCTGCGCGAGTAGCTGTGGTCGTGGCCCTGCAGCACCATGTCGACGCCGAGGTTGGAGAAGGCAGTGGTGAAGTCTTCCCGCCGCTGCTTGTTGTCGCTGTCGGTCGCGTGGCTGGCCGGGGAGTAGATCGAGTGGTGGTAGACCAGCACCTTCCACTTGGCCTCGGAGCCGTGCTTCTTGATGACGTCGGTGACGTACGCGACGTGCGCGGCGTCGCCGCCGGCCGAGCCGTCCGCCGGGTTGACGTAGCTGTTGCTGTTCAGGTCGATGAACAGCACGTCCTTGTGGATGAACCAGTAGTCGCCACCGGACCGGGTCGCCTGGTCCCCGCTGTAGTACTGGGCCGAGCGGTCGGTGTTCGGGGTGAAGTGGTGCTGCTCGTAGGACTTGCCGCCGACGTCGTGGTTGCCGATGGTGGCGACGAGGGGGACCTGACGCAGCTGGTCGGGGGCCAGGAACGAGGTCCACTGACCCTCGTCGTTGGCGCTCTCCACGTGGTCACCGGCGGAGACCAGCAGCTCGGCGTTCGGGTTGGCGGCGGTGGCGACCTTCAGGGTCTCCTCCCAGCCGGCCTGGTCCTTGAGCCGGTCGCCGGAGGAGCCGATCTGCGGGTCACCGAAGAACAGGAAGTCGTAGTCGCCCTCGAAGTCCTGCGTCCGGAAGGCGTACGCCGGGGACCAGCTGCCCTCGGCGCCGACCCGGTACGAGTACGCGGTGTTCTCGCGCAGGTTGCTGATGGTGGCGTGGCGGTTGAAGCCGGTCGTGGAGGTGTTCGCCGCGCCGACGGCGTCGAAGCTGACGGCGCTGGCCGGGAACTCGCCGTTGACGAGCTCGGCGGTCGGGGCGAGCTGGATCTTCTGGGCGGTGTCGGCGGAGGAGTACCAGGACACGATGCGCTGGGTCTCGTTGGCGCCGACGCCGAGGACGATGCCGGACACCGTGGTGGGGTCGGCGGCGCTGGCGGCGGTCAGCAGACCGCTACCGAGGGCCGCGCCCATTCCCAGGAATCCGGCTACGACCCCGGCGACAACGCGCCGCCGCACGAGCCCGGGGGCCCGTGTCGAGGTGCTCAATGTCATCGACATTGTTCCCTTTTCGAATAGAGAAATGGATTGTTCTTCACCCGACACCGGGGAAGCAGATCCAAACTTTCGTTGGCCGATGAACCCGCCATGAACGTGATCTTGCGAATGGCTGCACTTCGCGGACTGGTTAGCCGTACTCACGATCCGGTCACACGCTGAACAAACCAGATCAGCCCCATGATGGACACTGTCGCCGAAACAGCACCGGTCACCCACAGACCGGCTTTCGGCGCACGCCGGCGCAGCACGAACAGCAGCGGGAAGACGGCGGCGATAATCGTCAACTGAACGACCTCGATACCGACGTTGAACACCAGCAGCGACCACAGCAGCGTCCACGACCACGCCTCGTCGATGCCCAACGCGCCCGCGAAGCCCAGCCCGTGCACGAGGCCGAAGCAGAAGACGACCCCGAGGCGGATCCAGCCCCGACGGTCCAGGCTGAAGTGACCGCGCCCGGCCGTCTCCAGATCGCCTGCGTGGTCACCGCGCCGCCAGATCCCCCACAGGTGCCAGCCGGCCACGACCGCGATCGACAGCGCGATGACCGGCTCCACGACCCGCGCCGGCACGTCGACCAGGCCGAGGGCGGCGAGCAGGAACGTCACCGAGTGCGCCAGGGTGAAACTGGTGGCCGCGAGCACGATCTCCCGCAGACGTCGCGACCCGGCGATGAGCGCCACCAGGAAGAGGATGTGGTCGATGCCGGACAGCAGGTGCTCGGCCCCCAGCAGGAAGAACTCGCCGAACCGCTGGTAGGCGGTCTGCGCCGTCGAGAAGGACGGGTTGGCGGCGTCCAGCGCGGCGCTGCCCGAACGGCCGTCGATCTCGTAGGTGACGATCGTCTTGGTGTCCTTGACGTACGCCTCGTCGTCCGGGAAGAGACCGCTGCGCACCTCGTGCTCGTCGACCCGCTCGGGACAGGTCCAGTCCAGCAGCAGGTCCGCGTACGGCACCCCGTCACGAGCGCCGATCGTGGCGTCGCGTACCACTGTCGGCTGACAGGCCGCACCTCGCGCGCTCACCGAGAAACGGTCGGCGACATAGCGCAGGACCGTCGGGGCGTGGGCCTTCAACGCTGCGGCCTGCGCCGCGGAGTCCCCCGCCTCGAAGGCGGCGTTCCCCACCCGGAACAGCGGATCATCGTCACCGGAATCGGCTGCCGACACGACCAGAAGGTCATATTCGAGCTCCACCTCGGAGCGAATGTGACCCTCGTCTCCGGCGGTAATTTTCGCGTACACCGTCGATGAGAAGCCGTGCGCGAAGGCCGTTCCGCCACCCAGGAACGGGAACACGGCCGCAGCAAATGCGACAACGGCGACGACAACGGTACGGCGAATGTGCCCCAGCATGCGACTCCCTCGGTTGGCCAGTGCACGCTGCACCTCGTGGGTGAACACCAACCCGCCCACCGACGAACCGATGGAGAACAAACGACCGCGGCGACCGGCCACGGATTGTCGGCGGCCGGATCTGGGATAGGAATACGAGGCGTACGCGCACTTCCCGCCCCCACCCGAAAGGACGACCACCTTGCGCCCCCCGCTTCGGGCCGTCGCCCTGCTGGCCGCGACCGCCGCGCTCCTTTCCGCCTGCGACTCCGGCGACGACTGGTCCCAGCCGCACCCCGCGCCCAGCGCCGTCGGCTCGCTCAGTCCGGGATTCGTCGACCCCGCCACGACGCCAGCGCCGGAGGCGACCATCACGCCACGGCCCGGATCGTGGGCCGACGTGCACCCGTCGAAGGACTACCGGGTGGTGCTGCTGACCGCCGGCACGGACGCGCCGACCAAGGCCCTGGTGACGGCGGTGCGGGACTGGGCCGACGACGAGCACGTCGATCTGAGGACTGTCGTCGTCAGCAACACGCACGACGCCGTCCCCAGCATCACCAGGGCCATGGCGATGGGCCCCGACCTCATCGTCAGCGCCGGCAACGAGCTCATCGACGCCCTCGCGCTTGTCACCCCGAACCACCTGGACGAGAAGTTCCTGGTGGTGGGCGCCGAACTGGCCGAGCCGACCCACAACGTCACGGCCGTCGACTGGGACGGAGCGTCGTACCGGGGCGAAGGGCTCGGCATGTCCTCGTCGTACGACGCGGGCTCGTTCACGGCCGAGCGCTGCGCGGCAGCCATCAGGGCGGGCGTGGCCGCCGTGCTCAACGACCTGACCGGGATCGTGGTCTGGCTCTGACGCACGGCCGGTCGCCGTCGGATGACGGGCCCTCGCCCGGACCGTTCGCGAGTACGCTCGCCCGGATCGCGAGGTGGACCCGCTCGATCCGGCCGGGCCCGCTCGTTGGGAACGGCAGCGGGACGCCGGGTCGCCCGCCAGGTCGAAGGGTGCGGTCATGCGGAAACTGGTTGTCGTCGAGTTCGTGACGCTCGACGGGGTCATGCAAGGGCTGGGATCACCCGACGAGGATCGTGACGGCGGGTTCGAGCACGGCGGCTGGGCGGCGCCGTTCTTCGACGAGGCCCAGGCGACCGCCGCCGTGCAGGGGCTCCGGTCGACCACGGCGTACCTCTTCGGTCGCCGGACGTACGAGAAGATGACCGGTTACTGGCCGAGCCAGCCCGACGACAACCCGATGGCCGCCCACCTCAACGCGACTCCCAAGTACGTCGCCACCCGTACGCTGACCGAACTCACCTGGTCGAACGCCCGACGCCTCGACGGAGATCTCGTGTCGGCGGTCACGGACCTGAAGTCGCGGGGCGACGGCGTCATCGTCGTGCTGGGCAGCGGGGTGCTCGTGCAGGAACTCATCGCGCACGACCTGGTTGACGGGTATCGCCTGTTCCTGCACCCGCTCCTGCTCGGCACCGGCAAGCGGCTCTTCCGCCAGGCCGACCGGCCGCGACGTCTGCGGCTCGTCGACTGCACGCCGACCAGCACCGGTGTCCTCATGCTGGAGTACGAATTGGAGTGACGGGCCCCCGGGCAGAACGCGTCCTCAACCGGTGACCGGCTCTGTTATCGATAACATCGCGATCGTTGTGGAGCCTCGCCGTCCCCCGGGTGCAGCGCACCGGGACGGCCATGTCGGCCTGCTCGGAGGGCTCGCGATGACGACCAGACGCCTTCAAGGCATCGAGGTTGATGGTTTGGGAGCGCTCCCGTAACATACGCGACGCGGCTGTTAACGCTCACCTAACAATGACTCCCACGAATGTGGAGGCCGCCATCCCGTCAGGAGGGTGCTAGATGACCATATTTAGACCGACCAATGTCGGCCTCGTCTCGGCAGGTGTCGCATTGCTGGCGTCGGCCACGGTCGTCGTGGCGATGCCGGCCGGCGCCGCCGCAGCGGGCTGCTCGGTGAACTATGCCGTGTCGTCGCAGTGGCAGGGCGGGTTCGGCGCCAACGTGACGATCACGAACCTCGGTGATCCGTTGAGCGGTTGGACGTTGACGTGGTCGTACGGGGCCGGCCAGACGGTGACGCAGTCGTGGAACACGGAGTTGACGCAGAGCGGTGCGGCGGTGACCGCGCGCAACGTGAGCTACAACGGATCGGTCGCGACCAACGGCACGGTGTCGTTCGGCTTCAACGGGTCGTGGACGAGCAGCAACCCGGCTCCGACGAGCTTCGCCCTGAACGGCGTGACCTGCACCGGCGGGACCACGCCGACGCCACCGGTGACCGACACGCCCGCACCGCCGACGACCCCACCGCCCACCACCCCACCGCCCACCACCCCACCGCCGACGACACCGCCACCCACGACGCCGCCGCCGACCACGTGTGATCTGCCGTCGTCGTACCGGTGGTCGTCGACCGGCGCGTTGGCGCAGCCCAAGTCGGGCTGGGTGTCACTCAAGGACTTCACCGTCGCCCCGTACAACGGCCGGCAGTTGGTCTACGCGACCACCCACGACACCGGCACCCGCTGGGGCTCGATGAACTTCGGCCTGTTCACCAACTGGTCCGACATGGCCTCGGCCAGTCAGAACACGATGAACAACGCCACCGTCGCACCGACCCTGTTCTACTTCGCGCCCCGCAACATCTGGATCCTGGCGTACCAGTGGGGCGGTACCGCGTTCTCCTACCGCACCTCCACCGACCCGACCAACCCCAACGGCTGGTCCGCGGCGCAGACCCTGTTCACCGGCAGCATCTCCGGCTCCGGCACCGGCCCCATCGACCAGACCCTCATCGCCGACAGCACCACCATGTACCTGTTCTTCGCCGGCGACAACGGCAAGATCTACCGCGCCAGCATGCCGATCGGTAACTTCCCCGGCAACTTCGGCAGCACCTACACCACCATCATGAGCGACTCCACGAACAACCTGTTCGAAGCCGTGCAGGTCTACAAGCTCCAAAACCAGAACCGCTACCTCATGCTCGTCGAGGCCATCGGCTCGCAGGGCCGCTACTTCCGCTCCTTCACCGCCACCAGCCTCGGCGGCACCTGGACCCCCCAGGCCGCCACCGAGAGCAACCCCTTCGCCGGCAAAGCCAACAGCGGCGCCACCTGGACCAACGACATCAGCCACGGCGAGCTGATCCGCACCAGCGCCGACCAGACCTTCACCGTCGACCCCTGCAACCTGCAACTGCTCTACCAGGGCCGATCCCCGTCCTCCGGCGGTGTCGACTACGGCCTGCTGCCGTACCGACCGGGCCTGCTCACCCTGCGCCGCTGACCTCCACCGCCTGACGACTCCGGGGCGGGTTCGGCATCACGCCGAACCCGCCCCGGAGTCACGCGGCCCTACTCCCGCGTGCCGATGTCGTCGATCGGCGGGACCCGGAGCAGTCGCCGGACCGGCCACACAGTGGTCGCCAGGGCCAGCACCGTCGCGCCGCCGAGCACCGCCGCCCCGCCGAGCGGCGGCACGTACGGGATCGGGCTGCCGGTCAGCGCGTTGACGAGCGCACCCAGGGTCAGCGCCGCTATCGTCGCGCCGATCAGCACCGCCGTACCGAGCAGCCCGGCCTGTTCGGCGTGGACCATCCTCCGGATCTGCCGGCGGGTGACCCCGACCAGCCGCAGCAGCGCCAACTCGCGACGCCGGGCCAGCGCGGCCAGCACCATCGTGGTGGCCGCCGCCAGCGCCGCGTACCCCACCATCACTCCGATCAGCAGCCGGTTCAGCCAGGCGCTCAGCGCCAGATCGGTGCCGATCAGACGCGTACGGGTCGCGGCGTCGAGCACAGCACTGCCCGGGTGCCGGGCCGACCAGGCGGCCAGCGCGGCATCGGCGTCCGGGCCGGCGCGGACCAGGATCTCGTCGTCGGTGACCCCGGCGGTGTGCCCGGCGACCGTCTGCGCGGCCAGCGTGACGTCACCGAAGCCGAGGCCACGGCCGTAGATCGCGACGACGGTCAACCTGCTCGGTGTGCCATCGCCCAGCCACAGGTCCGCCTGGTCGCCGACGTGCCAACCGGACGCCGACGCCTGCGTCGCGGACAGCGCGACAGTGCCCGCGCGCAGGTCGGCCAGGTCACCCTCGTGCACCGCTAGGTCCATTGTGGAGGTGATCCCCGTCGGGTCGACCGCCTGCGCGGCGACCGGCGCGATCCCGTCGAACGACCGCACCACCACCTGCGTACGGCGTACCCCGGTGGCCGCCCGCACGCCGGTCAACTCTCGGACCTCCCGCGCCGCGTCGGGCGACAGCCCACCCTGCGCGACCAGCAGCCGCTCGGCGAGCGTGCCCGCAGCGCTCTGCGCAATGGTCTGCCGTTCCTGATTCGTCTGCAGGAACCAGACCGAACCGCCGAACCCGACCGCGAGCACGAGAGCGGTCAGCACGGTCGCCATCCCCTGTGCGTTCGCCCGCAGGTTGGCCGCGGCCAGGTAGCCACTGACCCGCCAGACCCGCGACAGCACGGGGGTGAGCAGCCGGGCCGCGTACGCGTTGATCCTGGGCGCGAGCAGCGCCACCGCAATGACGAACAGGTAGAGCATGCCTACCGCGCCGGCCAGCGCGGCGGTCGGTCCGGTGCCGCCGATCGTGAACGCACCGGAGGTGACGGCCGCGGCGAGGGTCAGCACACCGGCGACCAGCCGCACCCGGCCGCCGCGCCGAGGCTCCACCGCGATCTCGCCGAGCGCCTCGACAGGTCTGATCCCGGCCACCCGCCGGCCGGCGATCAGCGCGGCGAGCACGGCCACCAGCACCGCCGTACCCACGGCGGCCGGCACGGCGAACAGGCCGCCGGTCATCGGGAAGCCGGCCGGGATGAACCCGCGGTCCACCAGCTCGCCCTGCACCCAGTGCGCCGCCAGCACACCTGCCGGCACTCCCACCACGGAGGCGACCAGGGCGAGCAGCGCGGCCTCGCCGATCAGCAGGCGGCGGATCTGGCCCGGCGTGGCCGCGACCGCACGCAGCAACGCCAGGTCACGGCGACGGTGCCGCACGGACAGACCGATCGTGCCGGCCACCACGAAGACGATCAGCAGGACGACGTACCCGCCGAACGCCGATCCCGCCTCGATCAGCAGCTCGCGGGCGGCCAGGTTCGCGGACTGCTCGACCGCGCCGCGCTCCGGCCCGACGTACGTCGTGGCACCGGCCGCCGAGGCGAGCTGGCGGACCGCGTCCCGATCGGCGCCGGGCGCGAGTCGTACGCCGATCGCGTCCAGCCGACCCGGGTGTGCGGACAACCGCGCGGCCTGCGCGTCGGTGAAGTACACAGCGGTCGTACCGGTGTCGGCGACCGCGCTCACCCGGTACGACCGGCTGACCCCGTTGACGACCAGGTCGACGCGCTCGCCCGGGGCCGCGCCGAGCCGGGAGTCGGCCAGCACCTCGTCGTCGGCACGGGGCGCGGCGCCCGCGATGATCGGACGACCGGAGAAGGCGTACGTGGCCCAGCCGTGCCCCGTGGCGGCCGGCACGCCGATCTCCACCCGTTCGTCGCCGGCCACCGCCGTGACGCCGGGCAGCCGCCGGATCCGGTCCACCAGGGCGGCGTCCACGGTGCCGCCCTCGGGCAACGCGACGGTGCTCGTGGTGGTCTCCCCGTCGAACTCCCTGAACGTGTGGCTGACCGTGCGGTCGGCGACGACCAGATCGGCCGCCGCCCACAGCCGGGGCTCCGGACGGAAGCGCAGGCCCGACTCGACGAGCGTGCCCATGGCGACCAGGATCAGCACCCCCGCGATCAGGGCGAGCAGCGTGGCGGCTGCCGGGCCGGCGCGGTGCCGCAGCAGCCGGGCGGCGAGCGCGGTCATCGGGCGACCCGCCGATCCAGCGACGCCAGCTGCTCGGCGATGCCGGCGGCCCCCAGCTGCGGCAGGTCGGCGACGATCCGACCGTCGGCCAGCACGAGAACCCGGTCCGCGTACGAGGCGGCCACGGGGTCGTGGGTCACCATCACCACGGTCAGCCCGTGGTCGTCGACGACCGCGCGCAACAGCGTCAGCACCTCGGCCGCGGCCCGCGTGTCGAGGGCCCCGGTGGGCTCGTCACAGAAGATCACCTCGGGGCGGGTGGCCAGCGCCCGGGCGATCGCCACCCGCTGCTGCTGGCCGCCGGAGAGCGCGGCCGGCCGGTGACGCAGCCGGTCGGTGAGCCCGACCCGCTCGACCACGCGGGCCAGCCAGGCGCGGTCCGGACGGACGGCGGCCAGCCGCAGCGGCAGGACGATGTTCTCCTCGACGGTGAGGGCACCGATCAGGTTGAACGCCTGGAAGACGAACCCGATGCGGGTACGCCGCAGCTCGGTGAGACGGGTCTCCGACAACCCGGACAGGTCGGTGTCACCGATCAGGACCCGACCGGAGCTGGGCCGGTCGAGTCCGGCGGCGGTCTGCAACAGCGTGCTCTTGCCGGAGCCGGAGGGCCCCATCACGGCCGTGAAGGTGCCGCGACCGAAGCCGACGTCGATTCCGGCCAGCGCGGTCACCGGGTTACCGCCGGCCGCGTACACCCGGGTGAGGTGTTCGACGCGTACGGCGTCGTTGGTAGGTCCCGGATACTCGGGCATTCTGGTGGCCTCTCTTCGAGTCGGCGACAGGATTCGCGCGCACCAGAAACGCTATTGAGCTGGGAGAACGTGGGCCATCCAACGGGCTGCCCAGTCCGGGTACAGCAGGCGCTACCGCTGGTCGCCGTCCAGGTAGCGCAGCACCGCGGTGACCCGGCGGTCGGCACGGTCGTCGGGTGGGAGCTGGAGTTTCGCGAAGATGCTGCGGATGTGCTTGTGCACCGCGCCGTCGGTGACGAACAGCCGCTCGGCGATCGCCGTGTTGCCGAGCCCTTCGGCCATCAGCCCCAGCACCTCACGTTCGCGGGGCGACAACTCGGCCAACGCCGTGTCCGGCCGGCGGTTGCGGGCGAGCAACTGCGCCACCACCTCCGGGTCGATCACGCTGCCGCCGGCCGCGACGCGGCGCAGCGCGGCGAGGAACTCCTCGACCCGGCCCACCCGTTCCTTCAACAGATAGCCGAGCCCGACGGCGCCGACCGAGAACAGTTCGGTGGCGAACGCCTGCTCCACGTACGCCGACAGGACCAGCACCGCGAGGCCGGGCTGGCGCCGCCGGGCCTCCACCGCGGCCACGATGCCCTCGTCGGTGTGGGTCGGCGGCATCCGTACGTCCACGATCGCCACGTCGGGCGCGTGCTCGTCGACAGCGACCAGGAACTCTCCCGGAGTGCCCGCCGTGGCGACCACGTCCAGTTCCTCAGCCCGCAACAGCAGCGCCAACCCCTCCCGCAACAGCGGGTCGTCCTCGGCGATCACGATCCGCATGGCAGCTCCACGTGCATCCTCGTCGGCCCTCCCGATGGGCTGGTCAGCGTCATTCGCCCGTCGTACGCCTCGACCCGCCGGCGGATGCCGGTGAGCCCGGAGCCGCGTGCCTCGTCGGCGTCGCCGCGGCCGTCGTCCTCGATGGTGACCAGCAGCCGACCCTGCTCGCGGCGCACCGCGACGTCCACCTGGCTCGCCCCGCTGTGCCGGACCACGTTCGTCAGCGCCTCGGCCACCACGAAGTACGCGGTGGCCTCGACCGACGCCGCGCAGCGGACGGCCACGTCCACGGCGAGCCGGCACGGAACCGCGCAACTGCCGGCCAGGCCCGCCAGCGCCCCGGCGAGACCCCGATCGTCCAGCACGGGCGGCAGGATGCCGCGCACCACCGTACGCAGTTCGCCGAGCGCCTGTTCCGCCGCGTCCTGCGCCTGCCCGAGGATCTCGTCGGCCCGGTCCGGGTCACGCCGTACCGCCCGGCGCGCGGCGCCCAGCAGCACGTTGACCGCGACCAGCCGATTCTGGGTGCCGTCGTGCAGCGACCGCTCGATGCGGCGCAGCTCCAGGGCGTGGGCGTCCAGCGCCGCGGCCCGGGTGGCGGTCAGCGCGGCGACCCGCAGCGACAGGTCGACCCCCGGCGGCGGGGGCAGCAGCCACCGGCCGGGCCAGGACTGGAAGCGGGCCAGCGCCGGGCCGAACGCGACCGCGGCGACCAGCCAGCCCACCCCGAGCAACCCGACCAGGAGCGCCTCGGACAGCCCGTCGATGCGCCACCAGCCGATCCCCGGAGCGCCGGTCTCGGGCGGAACCAGTCGATACCACAGCGGAAACGTGATGTCCTGCAACGCGTTGATCGGCAGGGTGAGGCCGACCAGGCCGGACACCAGGCCGGTGATCGAGTGGAGCGTGACCCAGCCGAGCTCCCGGCGGACGAACGGGTCGCGCATTGCCTCCCGCAACTCCTCCGGCACCGGCCCGGGAACCGGGATCGTCGTGCCCCGACGGGACAGCCGGGCGCGCTCCCGATCGGCCACCGCGCGCACCGTCCGCAACGCGCCAGGCGCCAGCCGCAGACCCACCCCGACCAGGCAGGTAAGTGCCACGACCACCACCCAGAACAGCGCGCCCAGCGCCAGCAGCGCGGTGCCCAGCCCGCCGACGAGGTGTTCGAGGGCGTCGACCGAGGCACGCACCCGGCCCCGCACGTACGCCATCGCCGCCCACCTCCCGGGCCAACATAGGCCACCGCGAGCACGGCCGGCAGCGTCCGCGGCGGAAAGTACAGCCTGCTGTACGCCTGTCGTCGCGCTGGCGGGATCGTCTCCGCCGGGGTCGCCCACCTAGCGTCGATGGTGTCGTCGAAGCTCACCGAGGGAGACAGTCATGACCGACCCGTACCGCATCACCCAGGCCCCCGCCACCGCGCCGGAACGGCCCGGTGGCCTGCTACGTCCGCTGCTGTGGCTGGCGCTCTTCGTCAGCGCGGCGATCAACGCCGTGCTATCGAACGCCCTGGACAACCCGTGGATCGGCTCGGTGTTCGGCCTGGTCGCGCTGCTCTGCGGTGCGGCGCTGATCGTCCACCACCGCCGCAACCGGTGACCCGGCAACGCGCGTCCCGTGGCGGGGACCCCGCGACGGGACGGCGCGGTCACCGCTTCGCCGTCCAGAAGACGTAGAGGGCGCCGTACGGCACGGACGCGGTCGCGCCGTCGGTGCAGGCGCCGCTAGGCGCGACACCACCCGAGGTCAGCAGACGGCTGACGTACTCGACGGTGCCGAGACTGCCGCTGCCGGAACGGGTGTCCACCGTCAACAACAGCTCGGGGATCGTCCCCGCGCGCGGGCTCTCCGCGGTCTTCTTCGCCGTGACCGACGAGCCGTCGCGCTCGGACTGCCAGCTCGGGCCCCTGAAGTGGTGGACCCGGCCACCCGTGCCGATCAGCTGAGCCTCCGGTACGGACGCGCCGGTGAACACCCCACCCGTGCACGTGTAGGTCTGCGTTCCCCGCGCGACGACGTACGCGCCGACGGGGCGGGATCCGGCCGGAGGCCTGATCGCCGAGGCGATGCGGGGGACGTCGATCCGGCGGGCGTCGGCGCCCAGGGTCGCGCCCTCGGCCACCTCGGCGGCCGACGCCGGGCTGGCCACCAGACCGAGCGCCGCGACCACACCAGCCGTTCCGACGAGCGCAAGCGCCCGGACCCGGGAGCGGGACATGCTGATCATGCGATTCCTCCGTCCAGGGGCGGGCGTGCCCACGCCCCCATGGATCCGCACGGACAGAACACGCTCGGCGATCAATTTCCGGGCGAATTTGAACGCTCATTCACCCGGGTCCACCAACCCGGCGCGGCCACCCGAACAGCAGCACTGGACCGGGTAGCGGGCGTCCGGACGGTCAGTGCCCGGTGGCGCTGACAGTCATGCGCTGGGTGCCGAGCACCGAGAGCAGACGCAGCGCCTCCGCGGAGGGTGAGCCCGGCACCGCGGTGTAGATGACGAGCCGCTGGTCGCGGTCGGCGATGTCGAGGACGTCGCAGTTCACGGTCACCGGCCCGACCAGTGGATGCTGGAAGGTCTTGATCAGGGTGTGCTCGTCGCCGACGTCGTGCGACCCCCACAGGTCCCGGAACCGCTGGCTGCCCGCGAGCAGGTCGCGGACCAGCGCCGCCACCTCGGGGTCGTCCGGATAGCGGGCGGCGGTGGCCCGGAGTCGCCGAGCCGAAGCGCGACCGAACTCGTCGACGTCGGACACCCCGTACAGCACCCGACCGTCCGGGTGCGGGCCGAGGAAGGCGCGGCGGACCAGGTTGCGGTCACGCCGGGGCAGCGCCGAGAAGTCCTCCATCAACGCCGCCGCGAGATCGTTCCAGGCGATCACCTCGTAGCTGGCCGACGTCACGTGGGCGGCCGCCTGGGGTAGTCGCTCGATCAGGTCGAGGATGCTCTGCCGTACCTCGCGCGGCGGCCCGGCCGGCGGGGCCGGTGGCCTGCCGGCCAGGTGGTGCAGGTGGTCGCGCTCGGCGTCGGAGAGGCGCAGCGCGCGGGCCAGGCCGGCCAGCACCTCGGGCGAGGGGTGCGGGGCGCGGGCCTGTTCGAGACGGGTGTAGTACTCGATGGAGATGAACGCCAGCCGGGACACCTCCTCGCGGCGCAGCCCGGGCGTGCGACGCCTGGTGCCGGCCGGCAGGCCCACCTCGGCCGGGGTGATCCGCTCGCGCCGGCTGCGCAGGAAGAGGGCCAACTCCTGTCGGTTCACCCCTCAAGTGTGCGCCGCCGAACGGGCTCAGCCAGGTATCGACGATGCCTGGCTACGACCCGGACGCCGGACGCAGGCTGGCCGCATGACACCACTGCTCAAGGACAAGGTCGCGTTCGTCAGCGGGGCGGGACGGGGCATCGGCGCCGCGGCCGCCCGGCTCTTCGCCCGCGAGGGGGCGCGCGTGCTGCTGGCGGCCCGGACGGAATCCCAGCTCCGAGCCGTCACCGACGAGATCCGGGCGGCGGGCGGCACGGCTGATCACGTGCTGTGCGACTTGGCCGACCCGGACAGCGTTCGGGCTGCGGTCGACCGGGCCGTCGCCCTGCACGGACGGCTCGACGTGGCCTTCAACAACGGCGCGACCATCACTCCACCGGGGCCCGTCGACCGGGTGAGCCTGGCCGACTTCGACCGGCTCTACCAGGTCAACCTGCGGGGCGTGTGGCTGGCCATGATCGCCCAGGTCGCGGCGATCCGGGCCACCGCCGGCCAGGGTGCGATCGTCAACAACTCCAGCGTCGGCAGCCTCACGGGCAATCCGGCGCTGCCCGCGTACGGGGCGATGAAGCGTGCGGTGAACAGCCTGACCGAGTCGGCGGCCATCACCTTCGCCCCGGAGGGCATCCGGGTCAACGCGATCGCTCCGGGCAACACCCGTACCGAGATGATCGACAGTTGGCAGGAGAACTCGCCCGGTCTGGTGGAGCGCCTGATCGCGGCCACACCGCTGGCCCGCCAGGCCGAGCCCGAGGAGATCGCCGAGGCGGCCGCGTGGCTTCTCAGCGACCGTTCGTCGTTCGTGACAGGCGTCGTGCTCCGCGTCGACGGCGGGGCACGAGCCTAGGAGCCATTGATCGGATCATCACCACCTGTTCAATAGATGCTGACAAATTCCGACCAGTCTTGGCGACATGGCTATCACCCAGCGACGCCTCCTCGCCACCACAGTCGTGGCCGGGCTGGCTCTGCTCGCCGCGTGGGCACCGGCACGCGCCGCGGAGCCCGCCCCGGCGACCACCGCCAGCGCCCCCAACATCATCTTCGTCCTCGTCGACGACCTCGCGTGGAACCTCGTGCCGTACCTGCCGCAGGTCCGACAACTGCAGAGCGACGGGGTCACCTTCACCAACTACACGGTCACCGACTCGCTGTGCTGCCCGTCCCGCTCGTCGATCCTCACCGGCCAGTTCCCGCACGACACGGGTGTGTTCACCAACGGCGGGGCCGACGGCGGTTTCGCGGTCTTCAAGGGCCGGGGCAACGAGAACCGCACCTTCGCGACGGTGTTGCAGGGCAAGGGCTACCGGACCGGCTTCCTGGGCAAGTACCTCAACGGCTACCTGCCGGCGGACACGCAGGGAGGTGCGCTGCCGTACGTCCCGCCGGGCTGGTCGGAGTGGTACGGGGCCGGCAACGGGTACCCCGAGTACAACTACGACCTCAACGAGAACCACACGGTCGTCCACTACGGCAGCCAACCGGCCGACTACCTGACCAACGTGCTGTCCCGCAAGGGCAAGGACTTCATCCAGCGCTCGGCGGCCGCCAACACGCCCTTCCTGCTGGAGGTGTCGACCTTCGCCCCGCACAGCCCGTTCACCCCGGCCAACCAGGACCTCGACGACTTCCCCGGGCTGACCGCCCCGCGCACCGCGGCGTACGACCGGCTGCCCACCAACCCGCCCTCCTGGCTGGCCGGCAACGGACCACTCACCGCGCAGGAGAAGAGCACCCTGGACACGAACTTCCGCAAACGTGCCCAGTCCGTGCAGGCGGTCGATCGGCTGATCGGCAACCTGCGCGCCCAGCTCACGACCAGCGGAATCGCCGACAACACCTATGTCGTGTTCAGCTCCGACAACGGCTTCCACATGGGCGAGTACCGGTTGACCGGCGGCAAGCAGACCGCCTTCGACACCGACGTGCGGGTGCCGCTCGTCGTCGCCGGGCCGGGCGTCGTCCCCGGATCGGAGCGCCCCGAGATCGTGCAGAACATCGACCTGGCACCGACCTTCCAGCGCATCGCCGCCGCCGACGTCGGCACGCACGTCGACGGGCGCAACCTGCTACCGCTCGCGCAGGGCGAGGCAGCGCCGAACTGGCGCACCGGGGCGCTGATCGAACACCACGGCCCCAACCAGGCCGCCGACGACCCCGACGCCCAGGACCGCCGCAACGGCAGCCCGGTCACCTACGAGGCCCTGCGGACCGCGACCTACACCTACGTCGAGTACTCCAACGGCGAACGGGAGTACTACGACCGGACCGTCGACCCGCACCAGCTCGACAACATCGCTGCCGGCCTCTCGGCCACGCGACGGGCCGCGCTGCACGATGCCCTCGCGTCGTACGTCGCCTGCCACAGCCACTCGGCGTGCTGGACGGCCGGTCACGTGCCGGCCTGACGACAGGCTCGGCGGGGCTGCTCGTCCGACGGGCGGCCCCGGTCGGCAATCCCTGGAACGCTTGCTCCGCGTCGACCTCGACATCACCGTCTGGACGCGATCACCGGCGGGGTGACGGTGTGCGGCCGGCCCGGTAGCGACCTGGCGTCGTTCCGATGATCGCGCTGAACGCCGCGATGAAGCTGCTGGGATTGGCCCAACCGCACGCGTAGGCCGTCTGGGTGGTGTCCCGACCGTCGGCCAGCAGCACGAGTGCGTGGTAGACGCGCAGCTGCGTCCGCCACTCGTAGAAGGTCATGCCAAGTTCGTCGTGGAACAGTCGACTCAGGGTACGAGTGCTCGCTCCGATCGTCCTTCCGAGTTCGGCAAGCGTGGCGTTGTCGGCAGGCGTCTCGTACAGCAGCCGGGCGATGGCCCGCAGGCGGTCGTCGCGCGGCTCCGGCAGGTGCAGCGGCTGTTCGGGTGCCTCGCGGAGTTCGTCGACGAGCACTCGAAGCAGGCGGGAGCGCGCCGCGCGGCTGTGGCCAGGCGTCGTGTCGTCGTAGTTGCCGGGGCCGGTCAGGGCGAGCAGGACCTCGCGGGCGAGGTCTGAGGCCAGGAACACGGCGGGGCGTTCCGGTAGGAGCCGGGCGAGGGACGGCGCGAGGAACACGATCCGCATGTCGGTGGCGCCGTGTGCCCGGTGGTCGTGCGTGAATTCCGCAGGGGTCCAGGCGACCCGGTTCGCGGGAACGATCGACGCACCGCGTTCGGTGTGCACGGCCAGGATGCCGCTGGCCGCGTACACCAGATGCCCTCGGGCGTGCGTCTGCGCGGCGCTCGTTCCCCCGGCCGGCCAGAGGTGGCGGCCGCCCGAGGGCCAGAGGTGCGACGTCACTCCGGCGGCCGGACGAGATCGGCGGGGAACGGGCATCGACTGGCTTCCTGTCGGTAGTAAGCCACTCCCTGACCTGGCGACACTACCTGCGGGCGGTGAGCCGCGGCCGCGCTGACGCGACCGCCCGGCATCGGGTGGCCTGCCCCGACGCCCAGGCTGAAGAGAGGAAAAGCGCATGACGACGTACGTCCTTGTGCCCGGCGCCTGGAAGGGTTCCTGGTCGTTCGAAGCGGTGGTCCCGCTGCTGGAGCGGGCCGGTCATACCGTGCACGCGCTGACCCTGACCGGTCTGCGGCCGGACGACGACGATGCGACAGTCGCGACCGCCAATCTCGACACGCACGCCGACGACGTGGTGCGGCTCCTCGACCGCGCCCACGTCGCCGACGCGACGCTTGTCGGCCACAGCTACGCCGGAATGGTGGTCGCCGCCGCAGCGGACCGCGCGGACGGCCGGATCTCGCGACTGGTGCATCTCGACGCCTACGTGCCGCTAGATGGCGAGTCGTGCTGGTCGGCGACGAACGAGCACTTCCGGAAGGTGTTCGCCGCGGGAGCTGCGGGCACCGGCTATTCCGTTCGGCCGCCGGAGGGCGGCGATCCCCGCCGTCGTCCCCACCCCCTCGCCTCGTTCCTGCAGACGATCCGGCTCACCGGCGCCGCAGCCCGGGTCCCACGACGCGAGTTCGTCTACTGCTCGGGGTGGGCGGACCGGACGCCGTTCGCCCAGCTCCGCGCCCGGGTCGACGCCGACCCAGAGTGGCAGGTCCACGACCTCCCCACCGGCCACGACGCCATGCACGAGGCCCCCGAGGCGGTCGCCGCGCTGCTGCTCGACGAAGGAGGCTCATCGCGCTGACGGTGACGGGCGGCCCGCTACTCCAGGAGTTGTTTCAGCGTGCCGAGGTTGTCCCGCATCCCGGTCTTGAAGAGCCTCTCGGCAAGCGGTCCGAGGAGTGCGACCGGGCCGGTGAGACCGGCCGCGCTGATCGTGCCCTCCAGGATGAGTCTCGTGGTGCCGTCGGACGGCCGGACGAGGTAGCGGTAGGTGAACGGGGTGGGCCCGGCCAGCGAGGTGAAGGTGACCTCCTCGCCCTGGGCGTACGCGGTGATCGACACGTCGTTGCGGGCGGGCCCGCCGGGCAGGTCTCGATACACCTCGTACCGGGTTCCCAGGCCGCCGACGCCTCCGACGCGCTCCACGCGTCGCACTGCCGAATACCACCGCGGCATGGTGGTGAAGTCGGCGACGAAATCGAACACGCGCCCTGCCGGGGCCGCGATGTCCAGGTCGAGGTGGAAGGTCATGGTTGCCCCCTGTGTGCGTGCCGCACCCCGACGACGCGGTCAGTCCTTCTGCTTCTTCTCGGCAGCGAGGCGGTTCGCGAGGGCGAGTCCGGCGGGTGATTGTCGGGTGAAGCCGTGCAGGAAACCGATGAACGCGTCGACGTCCGTTCCGGCACTGGCCTGGTCGAGCAGGTCGTACAGCTGATTTTCGATCTCCGCGACGCGGCGGGCCTTGTCCCGGCCCGGCGCGGTGAGCGCGAGCCGGACCTGCCGCCGGTCGTGTTCGCTTGTGGTTCTCTGCACGAGGCCCGCCGCGACCAGTCGGTCGACGATGCGACTCGGGCTGGTGCCGGTGTCGCAGACGAGCATGTCGCCGAGTTCCCGGAGGGCGAGCGGTCCGTGGTCGCCGATGATGCGCAGTGCCTCCGATTGCGCGGGCGTGACACCGATCTCGGACAGCAGCACGGTGAGCTGGCGGTTGCCCTCTCGTTGTGCCGCGAGAATGAGGTAGCGGAGCTGCTCGGCTGTTCTCACACCCGCATCGTGCCGTGTCCACGCAGAGCCGCGGCCAGGAGCCCGGCCGCCGCGGGGTCGATCTGGACGGTGCCGGTGCTGACAACCGTGACCTGCTTGATCGGTGTCACTGCGAACTCCTTAGATGTCACGACATGCATGTCGTGACACGAATTAGACATTCGGGGCACTCTTCCTGTCAAGCCCCCAGCCGTCCGTGCGTCCGATCCGGCGGTGCGTCCGATCTCGACTGTGCTCCGGCGATGACGGATGTCCATGGGCGGGCAGGCCGAGAGCTGCGCCGCCGGTAGGGTGGGACGCGGCACACCTGGGGAGGAAACGTGATCAAGCGCTGGGGATCCGCCGGGCTGGCACTCGGGCTCGCCCTGCTGGCGGCCGGGTGTGGCGACGATCCGTCGCTGACCGGCACGTGGATCATGGCGGACAACCAGGCCCGCACGATGACGGTGCGCGACGACGGCTCCGTGTCGGCCAACATCGACGTCCCCTGCACCGGCACCACGAAGGACGAGGGCAACCGGGAGTACCGGCTCGAGCTGGACTGCGGCATCACCAAGATATCGGCCGACGGCGTCCTGAGCACCGACGGCAGCACCCTCACCGTCAAGGACCCGAGCACCGGCCAGGACGCGGTCTGGAACCGCAAGTAGTCCATCGGGCAAGCCACGCCGCGGACGGCCCGTGACCGGCACCTGTCGCCCACGCGCGGGGCTGCGCCGCGTCGATACCGCGCGATACGGTGCCAGACGTGCCGCCCGGCTGTCCCGACGTCGCCGGCACGCGATGTCACATCACCCGGTTGCGGCGGAGGCGGACACGTGGCGGTTGCGGAGGTCGCGGGCGGCGTTGTGCAGCTCCTGACGGCGATCATGGAGTACCGACGGTTCCTGGCCGAGCAGCAGCAACAGCAACTGCTGCAGCAGCGTGCGGTGACCGAGCGGCAGATCGAGTTCGCCCAGGCCGTCGGCGACCGGCAGTTCGACGTCCGCAGTGAGCTGGCCGAACAGGCTGCCGGGCTCGACCCGCACCGCACCCGGGAAGTGCACGACCAACTGCACGCGCAGTACCGCCAGGACGCGGCGACCTGGAACCGCGCGGCGGACCCGCAGTGGTGGCAGAAGGCCACGAACGCCGACATCGCCGAGGTGTGGCGTGCCTCCACCGCCTGGCAGGCTGTCGACCCGGCTGCCGACATGGCGCGTCGGGCCGCGGGTGAACGACTCGCCGAGACCGGCGTACGGGTGCCGGCCCCGGGCGGGCGTACCCACACGGGCGATGCACTGTCCCGCGCCGTGCGCGGCGCCGCGGAACGGCAGGGGCAGGCCGCCGGGCCCCGCACGGCGACGTCGGCGGCGCAGCGCAGCGCGACCGACGGCCGTGGGCCTGCGGACCGTTCGTCGCAGCAGCGGGAGGCCGAGGGCCGCCGAGCCGGTGCCGACGCCGACGCGACCTGGCATCGGGCCGCGGCCGCCGACGACCGCCATCTCGCCGGTGAATGGCGCGACGTCCGGCTGGACGCCGAACAGGGGCTCGCGGCCGGTACCGACATGCCCGCCTACGCCGAGGCGCGCGCCGATCACGCCGACGCGCGGGAGCAGGACTTCACCGCCGAGGCGACCCACCACGAACAGATGGCCGACGCGGCCGGGCAGTCTGCGGCCGTCGCCGGCCAGGCAGCTGCGCCGGGTCAGGCCGCCCCGGCCGGAGCCGCCGCTCCGGAGACCGCGGAGGGCAGGGGCGCGCAGGCCGCGGCCAAGGCGTACCCCCGACCGACACGCGGTGCGGTGGGCCGCGGCGCGGACCGTTCGGCCGCCGCGCGGGGCGCGGCGGGCCGGGGGCGGGTGCAGCCGCAACGCGTGCCCACCCGGGCGCCGCACTCAGCCGCCCGCTGAGCAGCTCCGGCGCGGCACGACCACGAGTCCTCTGGGCCGCACCGCGTCTGCTCGACCGGCCGCCGCGGCAGGTTGCGGCTGCCGGCACGACCCGCCGGGCGTCCCCGTGGACACCGCCCCCACCCCCTGTCTCGCGGGGCGCAGGTGGTGGGCGGGTGAAGTGGGCCGCGCCGGCGGTCAGCCGCCCAGCGGCGCTCCGACGCCTGCCATGAACGCGACGGGGTCCACGGAGTTGCCGAAGCTCAGGCTCTGGCTAGGAGCGACGCCCCGGTGCACCTCGTAGTGCAGGTGCGGCCCGGAGGAGTTCCCGGAGCTGCCGCTGAGGCCGAGGACCTCACCAGCTGCGACCCGCTGCCCGACCCGGACGAAGGGCTGATGGATCATGTGGCAGTAGCGGGTGGCGATGTTGCCGGCGTGGCGGACGTCGACGTACCAGCCACATCCGCCGAGGCCGGGGTATCCGTCGGTGTCGCAGCCGTGCCAGGCCGGGGCGTTGCACTTGCTTGTCGACACGACGCCGGCGGCGGCTGCCCGGATGGGCGTCTCCTTCGCGGCGCCGAGGTCGACGCCGGCATGCCTGTGGTCGCCCCGGTCCTGGCCCCACGGTGCGACCACGCCAGCCCGTACCGGCTGCACCCAGCCGCCCGGACCGACCGGGACGGGTTCGAAGGCGCCGGGCCCGCACGGCGCACCCGGTGCTCCCCCACCCAGGTCGTCGATGCTGCCGACCTTCAGGATGGTGGCGGCCAGGACGTTGGCGTCGTTCTCCCACTGCTGGTAGGCCTCGGGAGTGCCGGAGCGCTGCACGGCCTGGGCGGCGTCGGTCAGCCGCATGCCCTGCCAGCCCTCGACCTTCAGCAGCGACGTGTAGAACTTGCCGGCGGCGTACCGGGGGTCGGTCAGTTGTGCCACGGTTCCCCAGCCCTGGCTGGGACGCTGCTGGAAGAGGCCCACGGAGTCGCGGTCCCCGTAGTTGAGGTTGCGCAGCGTGGACTCCTGCATGGCGGTGGCCAGGGCGATCACCAGGCCACGGGCCGGCACCTTCATCTCCTGGCCGACCGCGACGATGATCGCGGCGTTGGCGACCTGGCTCTCATTCCAGGTGGTGGTGCCCTTGCCGCCTCCGGAGGGCACCGAAACGGGGATCGGCCCGCACGGCGAGGCGCTGGCCGCGCCGCCCATCAGGAACAGCGGCAACCCGATGACGCAGCCAGCCAGCAGCAGGATTACCGCGACGACCGCGCCGATGAGACCTTTCGTCTTCTGGTCGGTCACTGCCCGGCCCGTTTGAAGTCGTTGCCGGTGACCAGCCAGCGGCCCTTGATATCGGCGACACTCACCAGCAGCGTCCCGCGATCCGTGGGGATCGCGAACTGCCCGCCGCCGTCGCGGACGGGGTAGGTCGCCCTGGGCGGGCCGGTGATGCGCGACGCGGGCAGGTTGGCCGGATCGACGGTGCGCAACTGCTCGGCGAACCGCGGGACACACAACTGCCTGACGCCTTCGAGCCAGCCTGCCGCGTCGAGCCCTGGCCGGGCCCACGCGGCGGCGAAGGCGGCAGCGGTGGGCGCCGCCTTGGCGACCGGCGCTGTGGGGCCCTCGTCGTCCTCGTCGTCACGGCCGAGGGCCTCCGGCGGTGTGGCGCTGGCGACCGTTCCGGCGACGGCCGGTGCGGGTCCACCATTTCGCGGCACCTCGCCGCCGGCCGGCCCGGATCGGAAACAGCCGGACAGCGTCACGAGCAGCGTCGGTATGGCGACAGTGAAAACCGCCACCCGTACGGCGAGTCCATAATGCACGGATCCGCCTTCTTCCTTATTCATAGCCGCATTACCCCCGTGCTGCCCGCTTGCTTCGTATCCACTGTGAACCGTCTGGTCAGGAGTCAGCTCTGCACGTCACGATGTGGATTCACCATATCGATAGCCGTGCAACCGGGTGCTACTGTCTGCCGCGAAGGTACGTCAGGTACGGGGGAAATCACATGCACGGTCGAGCGCAGGGCGATTCTTGACGTGCCCTCGGTCAATGCGCAGATTCGTACGCGGTACGACACACTGCCAGGTCTCTCGGCCGTACCGGTGCCACCGCAGGCTGTTGCCAACGGGTGGCCTCCGGTGTGGTGGGTCGGCTGCCACGGCGGCAGCGGTGCCACCACGCTCGCGACGTTGACCCAGATCGGCTACGACTACGGGCCCGTGTGGCCGCAGTTGCCGCCGAACTCTCCGATGATCAACGTCGTGCTGGTCTGTCGAGCCAGCGCCGCCGGAACGTTGGCGGCGGCCGGTGCGGTGGAGCAGTGGCGTCGGCGAGCCATCCCGGTGCACGCCCAGGTGCGGGGAGTCGTCGCGGTCGCCGCGTCGCCGCGCCGACCGCCCAAGATCGTCAACGAGCGTCTGCAACTGCTGGCTGGCTGGGCACCGAATGTCTGGCGCGTCGGCTGGCAGGAGGTTCTGCTGGCCGCCGACAAGCCCGTCGATCTGGGCGTCCCCCCACCCGACATCGCCGCGCTACGCGATTCCATCGTGGAAGCTGTCTCGATCTAGGAGAAGGATTCATGTCGTTGTTGCTGCAACTGCACGACGCGGTCACCAGCGTGCAGGACGCTGCGACCGGTGTCATCGCCGCACCGAACCCGGGCAACGTCGCACCCCCCGGCTCGGACAAGATCCTGACGATCCTTGGTTGGGTGAAGTGGCTCGTCACGGCCGTCGCCGTTGGCGGCGCCATGTTCATCGGCGCCAAGATGGCGATCGCCCACCGCCGCGGCGACGACACCAACACCTCTGCGCTGGGCTGGTGGCTGGCCGGTTGTGTGCTACTCGGCGTGGGGCCTCAGTTGGTCGACGCGCTGACCTGAGCACGGCGATCACCGGGGGGGAAAGAAGCGCCATGCGTTCGAAGAACTACCAGGCTGACTACGCAGAGGAACCGTCGCCGTGGACGCGGCCGGGCTTCGTGCTGGCCGCGGCGCTGCTGCTGGTGATCGTCGCACTCGGAGTCGTCGTCGCCGTTCGGTCCGGCGACGACGCCGAGCCCAGCTCGGTGGCACCCACGGTGTCCGCGGAGAGCGCGACGCCGCAGCCGGAAGCCACGGACAAGCTGCCCACGGCGGTCCCGGTGACCGCGCCAACGGGCGTCACCTGGCAGGTCGTCCGTGGCACCGCGTTGCCGTTCAGCGACCGGGCCGGGCCCCGGGAGCGCAGCGACAAACAGGCCAAGGGCTTCGCACGCACGCCCGAGGGCGCGCTGATCGCCGCCGCGCAGCTGGTCAGCCGGGTGGGGGCCGCCGCCGGCCGGGCCTCGTGGGAACCGACCCTGACCCAGCAGTTCCTGCCCAGCACCGACCGGGACACACTTCAGGCAGCGCTCGCGGCGGAGCCGGAGCAACCGGCGCAACCGGGCGATCTCGCGCCGCTGGCGGGCTACCTGTACCTGACCTACACGCCGGACACCGCGGTGATCGGACTGGCCTACCGGTCGGTCAACGGCACCACCGCACGGTGGTTCATCGTCACGACCACGCTTCAGTGGCGCGGCGGTGACTGGAAGATGGTGGCGCCGCCCGGCGGCGCCTGGACCTCGTTGAGCCGCACCGTTACCGACCTGAACGGCGTCGTGGAATGGGGGGCCCGCTGATGTGCAATCCGATCACGCAAGCCGACTGCAGCCTCGCGGACGCGGCCGGGGACCTGGTCGGCGGCGTCACCACCTCGTTCGCGGACTCCATGCTCGAGGGCCTCGCCAAGGCCATGGGCGAAACCGCGGCCTGGGCCTTGAAGACCCTGATAGCCGGCTGGATCGCGGTGCCGTCCCCGGTCCTCACCGGGGGAGCCGTCGATCGACTGCGCGAGTACACCTACTGGATCACCGGTGCCGTCGCGGTGTTCTCACTGCTCATCGCGGCCGGACGAATCCTGTTGGAGCGCAACGCGAAGGCCGCCACCGACGCCGGACGCGGCCTGGTGCAGCTGACGCTCATCAGCGCTGCGGGCGTACCGACGGTCGCGCTCCTCAGCGAGTTCGGCGACGGTTACTCCAAGTGGATCGTGGACGCCTCGACCGGCGGCGATCTCGGCGAACGCCTGGTGATGTTCGCTCCCGCTGCCGGCGTGGCCGCCTTCAACGGCCTCACGTCCATCGCGCTGATCGCCATCGCGTTCATGCTTCTGCTCATCTCGTTCGCGCAGATCCTGCTGAGCATCGGCATCGCCGCGATCAAGGTGCTGCTGTGCGGACTGATGCCTCTGGCCGCGGCGGCGGCGATGACCGGCACCGGACGCGCGATGCTGGCGCGCTACATGAGCTGGCTGATGGCGGCGCTGCTCTACAAGCCGGCCGCGGCGACCGTGTACGCGGCCGCGTTCTGGATGATCGGTGACGGCAAGGACCTCACCACCGTGCTGACCGGCATCGTGCTGATGTGCATGGGCATCGTGGCGATGCCGGCCCTGCTCAAGTTGCTGGCCCCGGCGACCAGCCAGATCGCCATGGGCGGCGGCGGAGGAGGGGGCCTGGCGGCCTCCGGAGCCATCGCCAACGGCGCCATGCTGCTCAACTCCACCCGCGGTGGCGGCGGTGGCGGTGGCGGTGGACAGAGTGCTCCCGTACGCCCCTCCGGCTCCGGGCCCGGTCCCACTGCCGCACCCGCACCGACCGGCGGTGGGCTACCCGCCGGCGGGCCGGCGATGGCCGGAGGTGGCGGCGGTGCCGCGGCCGGCGGGGGTGCGGCAGCCGGCGGAGGTGCCGCAGCCGGCGGGGGTGCCGCAGCGGCTGGCGGACTGGCTGCGGCTGCCGGACCGATCGCCGCCGGCGTCGTGGTCGGGCAGGCCGCCGCGAAGGCCGGCCCGGACGCGATCAGGAAGATCGGTGGTGCTGCTGCGGGCGCGAGCGGACCGACAGGAGCTGAGCAGTGACGACGACCGCAGCGCCGCCGAACCCGTCGCAGCAGCGCGCCTACGGCAACTGGCGCCGCGGCGTGTCGGCCGGGCTGTTCGGCCTGGGCACCATCGGCACGCTGATCATGTTCGGCCTGGCCCTGCTGACCGTGTTGATGCTCGCCGTGTCGCTCGTGGCCGCCCTGCTGACCGCGCTGTGCGGTGCTGCCGTCCTGGTCCCGCTGGCCATCCGCGTCAACGGGCGCACCGGACTTCAGGTCATGGCGGCACGGTTCGCGTGGTGGCGGGGGCGTTCACGACGACAGCACCTGTACCTGTCCGGCGTGGCCTCGAAGGTGACGCAGACACACCAACTGCCGGGCATTCTGGCCCGTTCGCAGATCTACGAGGTCGAGACGGGCCGCTCCGGGCGCATCGGCGTGGTGGTCATCCCCCAGTCGCGGCATTACACCGTCACGCTGCGCTGTTACCCCGAGGGCATGGACCTGGTCGACCAGAGCGCCATCGACGCGCGCGTGGCGCACCTGGCCGCCTGGCTGTCCAACCTCAGCCGTGAACCGGGCCTGGTGCAGGCCGCGGTCACCGTGGAGAGCACCCCGGACCCGGGCACGCGGCTGGCCACGGAGGTCAACGACACCATGTCGCCGCAGGCGCCGGAGCTGGCCCGCCAGGTCCTCCAGGAAGTCGTACGCAGCTACCCGGCCGGGTCGGCGACCGTGGAGACCCGGGTCTCGCTCACCTACACGCTGCCTCCGAACCGGCGGCAGCTCTCGCACGAGGACATGTGCCGGGAGGTCGCCGCGCGGCTGCCGAACCTGCACTCCGGGCTCTCGGCCGCCGGCGGCGGCGGTGTACGCCCGATGATGCCGCGGTCGCTGGTCCGGGCCGTACGCGCCGCGTACGACCCCGGCACGAGCATCGAACTGTCGCGTACCCCCGACCTGGACCTCACCTGGGAGAACGCCGGCCCGGTCTCGGCGCGGGAGAGCTGGGACTACTACCGCCACGACTCCGGGGTCTCGAGGACCTGGGGCATGGTCGAGGCTCCCCGCGGTGTCACCTTCGCCAACACGTTCGCCCGGCTGACCGACCCCGACCCGCAACTGCTGCGCAAGCGGGTGTCACTGATCTACCGGCCGTACTCGCCGGCCGAGTCGGCCAAGCTCGTCGAAGCCGACAAGCGCGACGCCCGGTTCAACGCCACGAAGAAGTCCCAGGCCACCGCCCGGGACCTGGCCGACCTCAACGCGGCCGAGCAGGCCGCGCAGGAGGAGGCTTCCGGTGCCGGCGTCGTGCGCTTCACGGTGCTGGTCACCGCCACCGTCTCCTCGGTCGAGCAGCTCGACGAGGCGACCCGGATCATCGACTCGCGGGCCGCCGAGGCGCGGCTCATGCTCCGCCCGATGTACGGGGCCCAGGCGGCGACCTTCGCCGCGACCCTGCCGACCGGGGTGGTGTTGCCCGTGCACGCCACCGTGCCGTTCTAGGAGGCGGACCTGATGCCCCGATCCGTCATTCCGATCCGACGTCCCACCCGGTTCGGCTACGCCGGCCCCGGCGGCGGCCGGGTGTCCTGGGTCGAGTCGCCCACCGAGTACCGCGGGACCACGGTGCAGGTGTGCGGCTTGTGGCCGTTCGGCACCGGCTCGTCCACCCCGACGATCGGCGCCCCGCTCGGCCGGCACCGCTACACCAACGCGACGGTGTGCTTTGACCCGATCTCCTGGTACGAGCGTGCCAAGCTGATCAACAACCCGTCGGTGTGGATCCAGGCGGAACCGGCCATGGGCAAGTCCACAAGCGTCCGGCGGATGCTGCTGAGCCTGGTCGGCCAGGGCGTGACCCCGCTGATCCTGGGCGACCTCAAACCCGACTACGCCGAACTGGTCGCCGCGCTCGGTGGGCGCGTGCTGCGCGTGGGTCCCGGCCTGCACCGGATCAACCCGCTCGACATCGGCCCGTGGCAGCAGGTGCTGGCACACGTGCAGGACCCCAAGGAGATCGAGCAGCTACGTGCGGAGATCGTCGACCGCCGGCTCAACGCCGCCCTGGTGCTGGCGACCCTGACCCGGGGCGCTCCGCTCGCGTCGGACGAGATAACCGTGCTGGCGGCGGCGCTGCGTTACCTGACGGAGCGGGAGAGCACTGCCCAGCCGCTGCTGTCGGACGTGCTGCGGGTCATCGAAGAGGCACCCATGCAGGTGCGGTGGGTGACCCTGTGGCACGACGACCACGACCTGGACCGGTACCGCCTCGAGACGGAGAATCTGCGGCGTACGCTGCGGGCGCTTATCCACGGGCCGCTCGGCTCGACGGTCGAGGGCCACACCACCGCCTCGATCGAGCTCGACACCACCGCGCTGTGCGTGGACATCTCCGGCATCAGCGAGACCAACCAGGCCCTGACCGCCGCCACCCTGGTCACCACCTGGGCGGCCGGCTTCGGTCAGGTCGAGGCCGCGCACCGGATGGCCGACCTGGGACTGGCCCCGCCACGGCGATTCTTCCTGGTCCTGGACGAGATGTGGCGTGCGTTGCGGGTCGGGCACGGCATGGTCGACCGCATCGACGCGCTGACCCGCCTGAACCGTTCGAAGGGCACCGGCACCGCGTTCATCACCCACTCGCTGGGCGACCTGCAGGCTCTGCCGAACGAGGAGGACCGCGCCAAGGCCCGCGGCTTCGCCGACCGGTGCGCGGTGCTCATGATCGGCGCCTGCTCGGAGCAGGAGCTCGACGCCGTCGCCCGCGTTCGGCCCCTGTCGCAGGCGGAACGCAGCGAGGTGCTGTCGTGGTCGGCGCCGCCGTCGTGGACGACCGGGCCGGAGGACGAAGAGGTCCTGATCGGCCGCGGGAACTTCCTGATCAAGGTCGGGACCAGGCCCGGCATCCCGGTGCACCTGGAGCCCACCGAGATCGAGAAACAACTGGGCAACACCGACTTCCGTTGGAAGCGCACATGAGCCGAGCAGTGGGACCTGGCGGAAGCAGCGACTCCTCGGGCCTGATCGCCGGTGGCCTGGCCGTGCTCGCGCTGGCGGCGGCCGGGGCGGTGTGGCTTCCGTTGCGGCTGACCGAGCCACCCGGCTATCACGGCGAGGGTCTGTTCAGCGCCGCCGCGGCGCTGATCTCGGGGCGGATCACGTGGACCGTCGCGTGCACCCTGGTGGCCGTCGGAGAGGTGCTGGTGGTGGCGGCGCTGGCGACCGGTGTGCTGCTGCTGACCAAGGGACGCCGGCTCCGGGGCAGCCGGGTCGACGAGGCCGCGCGGCACATGGCCCGCCGCGGCGATCTGTTGCACCTGAGCCCGGACGGGGTCACCGCGTCCGCGAAGCGGCTGCGGGCCAGCCTGGCCGACGCCGGCTCCATCGCCCCCGACGACGCCGGCGTCCTCATCGGACGCACCGTGGCCGGCGGTATGGAGCTGCGGCAGTCCTGGGAGGATATGGCCGTCGACATCTGGGGGCCCCGCACCGGTAAGACGACAGCCCGTGCGATCCCGGCCACCGTCTCCAACCCCGGGCCGACACTGGTCACCAGCGTCAAGGGCGACATCATCGACGCCACCCGGGAACTGCGCGCGACGCGCGGCGAGATCTGGGTGTTCGACCCGCAGCAGGTCTGGGGTCAGCCGCAGCAGCTGTGGTGGAACCCGCTCGGCGGGATCGCCACCATCACCGACGCGCGCCGGCTGGCCGAGCACTTCGCCTCGGCCGAGCGTGAGCCCGGCATGCAGCGCGACGCGTTCTTCGACCCCAGCGCCGAGGAGCTGGTGGCCAATCTGCTGCTGGCGGCCGCGGTCGGCGGCCGGTCCATCCTCGAGGTGTACCGATGGGCGGTGAACCCGCGCGACGAGTCGCCGGCGGACATCCTCACCGGTGCGGGCTTCCAGTTGCCCGCCGACTCGATCATCGGTGTGGTCAACATGCCGGACCAGACCCGCGGCGGCGTCTACGCCGGCGCGCAGAAGATGCTCATGTGCTTGACCGAGCCGAGTGTCACCGCCTGGGTCAGCCCGCCGGCCTCGTCGACGATCCGGGAGTTCCGCCCCGAGACCTTCGTGGCCACGTGCGACACCGTCTACCTGCTCAGCCAGGGCGGTCCCGGCTCACCGGCGCCACTGATCGCCGCGCTGACCGACGCCGTGTTGCGGGCGGGGGAGCTGCGCGCCCGCGCCTCGCCGGGCCGGCGCCTCGACCCGCCGCTGATGTCGGTGCTCGACGAGGCGGCAAACATCTGCCGCATCCGCCAACTGCCGGCGCTGTACTCCTACTACGGCTCGCACGGGCTGCCGATCATCACCGTGCTGCAGTCGTACGCTCAGGGCATTGACGTGTGGGGTCGCGAAGGGATGCGCAAGCTGTGGTCGGCGGCGAACGTGCGCACCTACGGCGGTGGCGTCGCGGACCCGGAGTTCCTCGAGGAGCTGTCCCGCCTCATCGGTGAGCACGACGTCATGACCCGTTCCACGTCGACAAACGGCTCCGGCTTCGGTCAGCAGTCCGTGTCGCGGCAGACCCGCCGCCAGCGGGTGCTCGACGTCGCGGAGCTGCACGCGCTGCCCCGGGGCCGGATGGTGGTGTACAGCTCCGGTGCGCCGCCGGTGCTGGCCCGCACCGCCCCCTGGCAGACCGGTCCGTACGCCGAGGCCATCAAGGCATCCATCGCCCGTTGGGACCCGGACAGCCGGAACGACTGGAGTCTCAAGGCCGACAACCCGCAAGTGCAGTCGTTCGACAACCCCGTGCAGGAGCCGCGATGACCACGCCCACCGGCCAGAGCGATTCGGAGAGGGCCGTGGCCGAGCTGTCCGCACTCCTGGAGCAGTTGTCCGGTGCCCTGCCGCGCGGCGACACGCAGCCCGAACCGCAGGCAGCCGCGGGCGCTGCCGCACAGCCGCCGCAGGCCGCCGACGAGGTGCCGGAGCCGGCGTTCCGCAACCTCGACGACTTCATGCGGCTGTATCTGGCCGAGGTCGTCGAGCGCCGCGTCCTGAGCGGGCCCAAGAGCGGCATCTACTGGTGCGACAGGTGGTGGGCGCACCCGGAGGCGATCTCGCGCTTCTACGCGATGTGGCGCGAGTGGGAGAAGGCCCGCATCGACGACACCATGAGCACCTGGTGGCTGCACCACCTCGATCCGCACCTGATGACCATGACGACCGAGTACGGGCCGTTCGCCAAGTGCGAACCCGGCCGGCACACCGAGCCCAAGACCCTGCCGGCCGTCGCCGCTCCGCGTTCGGTCCTCGATCAGCTGCCCGAGGGCTGAGCGCCGGGACGGCCCCACCGGGCCCCGTACCGGCTAGCCGAGGGCCGGGTGGAACGCCAGCGCGGTGCTGTCCGACGGGTCTGCGGCGAGGCCCCCGTGAGCCGTGACGGCCACCGGAGCCACCCCGGGCGACACTTCCCTGTCCGTGCCGGTGCGCGCGTCGAGGACCACTGCGGCGTCGTTCACCGTGCCGTAGACCGCGCCGTGCCACGCGGCTGTTATCCGCGGGGCGCGGCGACCCGTCGCGGGCAGCTGCCACAGGTCGTCTCCGGTGGTGGAGTCCAGGGCGAACAGCGGCTGCGAGTTGCCGATCGCGCACACCGTGACCGCTGCCTCGTCGTAGGAACAGCGCAGCCCCGCCCCGTACTCGCCCTTCGTGCGGTTGACCAGAGTGCCGTCCTTCTTGATGAGCGTGTAGAAACGCTTGCCGTCGGTCTGCTTACCCACCGCGACGATGAAGGACGGGCCGCCGGCGGCGAGTTCGGCGTCGGCGACCGAGAGCGCCGACCAGCGCTTGGCGCCGTCGAGCATCGCGAGTCCGGTGATGGACCGGCGGTAGCCGGTGTCCGGGGCGGTGAGGCCGACGACGGTGTCCCCCAGCAGTGCCGAGGCGTCGAAGTCGTTGTCGCGCCAGAGGGTGCTGCCGGTGCTGACGTCGACGGCCACTGTCACCTGCTTGCCGATGCCGAGCACCACGGCGGAGCCGCGACCGCCGATCGCGCGGACGTGGTCGCGGGCGACCAGGCTGAAGTCGCCCTCGGCCGGTTTGGCGTCCACCGTGATGGTCTTCGTCAGCCGGCCGTCGGTCGCATCGATCACGAGCAGCTCGACGGCCTGCCGGGCCGCGACGGTGCCGGAGGCGGGGATCTCCACCGCGTACGGCACGACCACCGCGGGCCGTCCGGAGAGGTCGAGCAGCACCGGCCGGTGCCCGGCGGCGGCCGGGTTGCGGGTGATCGGTGACTGCTCCGGCGTGAGCACCGACAGGCGGCGTCCGCTGCCCACCTCCACCACTGTGGTCTGGGCGTCGCCGGCCATGAACGCTGTGGTGCCATGCAGGAGCACGTCGCCGGGGCGGGCCTCGCCCAGCGCGGTACCGGTGGACGAGAACCGGGTCGGCGGGTCGAACGTCGGCATCGACGGGGTGGCGGCGGGGGCCGATGCGGCCGGCGGTGACGGCGGATCGTCCTTGCTGCACGCGGCGGTCGTCGCCGCGAGCGCAACAATCACCGCCGCCGTCTGGAGCCGCACTCTCACCACTGGATCCCCGTCTCCCGCGATCGTCCCCGGCGCCGAAGCATAGCAACGGGCATCGATCAGAAGGGTGTTCGCCGAGGTCCGCTGCCGTGTCGGCCGGTCGACGAGGGCCGGATCGGCGGTTACGCCGTTGCGCCGGCTTTCCGGCCTGTCGTGAGTGGACAGGTCGATCTATGCTCAGCTCTGCACGCACCGTGAGCGGATTCGGCAGCTGCCACCGCAGGGCGTGCCGGTGCAGTCGTGCGTTCGGGGGAGGGCGCTGCATGAGTCTGCTGTGCGTGGACCGCTGGGGCGCCACCGGTGCTGCCGCACGCCGCCAGCCTCGTCCTGCCAGTCGCGTCGACGAGCGTCCCATGAGCTACGAGGCCATGACCTTCCCCCCTGGCGTAAGGATGTTGGACATGGAGGCAACAAGGTGACGAAGGTGTCGGATTCCTGGGGATGCATGCTCAGCACGCACCGATACCGCTGGAACGAGCGGGACGAATCGGTACGGGAAAACCTCACCTTCGCTGAACAGGCCGCCCTGTCCCGCAGGACGCTGGCGGGCGAGGGCGACGCCGAGCCACCGCGATCCGTCGAGATCGCCAGCACCGAGGCGCTCGTGGCCGCGTCCCTGCTCCGGGAGTTGTCGGCCCGGCTCCGCCACGACGTCACCACCGACGCGGTGAGCACGGACGCCGTGCAACTGGCCGACGTGGCCGACGAACTCGTCGCCCGGCTCTACGCAGCGACGGGAATGCGTGGCTGACCGTCGCCACCACCGCGCGCAGGTCCCGCGCAGATTGGCGTACGCCTCGGCGACATGGACCCGGCGCGGCCGCGCGCCGGACGGTTTCGGTGCCCTGACCGC
Organism: Micromonospora sp. NPDC049004; assembly: GCF_040649315.1. Classification (NCBI taxonomy): domain Bacteria; kingdom Bacillati; phylum Actinomycetota; class Actinomycetes; order Micromonosporales; family Micromonosporaceae; genus Micromonospora; species Micromonospora sp. NPDC049004. The sequence goes on along the minus strand of NZ_JBEZFG010000002.1, from coordinate 970,659 downwards.
CGACCAGGTATCCGCAGACACCAGAAGAGGGCAGCAGAGATGACAGTGCCATTGCCGCCGGCCCGGGCGGAGGCGCAGACCCGGCCGTTGAACGTGCTCACGCTGTGCGACAAGTGGATCGGCGGCGGCCCGATCGCCGTCAACCGGGAGATCTCCATAGCGCTCGCGGAGCTCGGGCACCGGGTGACCACCCGGGTGAGTGTCCCCTCGCCGTCGCACCCCTTGGTCGACATCCAGGTGCTCGACCCGGTCCCCGGGGTGTCCGACACGCGGGCGCAGTTGCTCCGGGCGGACCGGCTGCCGGCGGACGTCGACGTCATCATGGGCCACGGCCGGTTCTCCGGTGGGGCCGCCTCCTACCTGCGCGACAACTTCTACCCGCACGCGAAGGTGGTGCACTTCGTCCACGTGACGGCGGACGAGATGGACCGCGGCCGCGGCGAACCGTTGGAGTCGAACCAGCACACCGAGACCGAGCGCGCCCTGGTGTCCCGTGCCGACCTGGTGGTCGGGGTGGGCCCGCTGCTGACCGACGAGGGCCGCCGCCTGGCCCGGATGTGTGAGAAGCCGCCCCCGGTGGTGCAGATGACCCCCGGGGTGATCCTGGAGACGCCACCCCGGTACGACCCCGAGCAGACCCGGCTGAACCTGCTGGTCTTCACGCGTACCGACGACCGCCTCAAGGGGGCCGACATCGCCGCGGCCGCGGTGGGCGAACTGCACAAGCGCGGCATGGACGTACGGCTGACGATGCTGGGGGCGCACAAGTCCGACGTCGCGGAGCAGGAACGCGTGCTGTCCGACATCGCCGGCTTCCCGGTCCGGGTCCGGGGTTACACCTCCGACCCGAGCGTCATGGCCGCCGAACTCCGTGGGGCGGACATGGTGATCCACGCGGCACGGCACGAGGACTTCGGCCTGGCCCCACTGGAGGCCGCCGGGCACGGTGTGCCTGTCCTGGTCGGGAACCACACCGGAGTCGGGATGTTCCTCGGCGACCCGAAGGAGGTGCCTGCGGCTCTGGGCGCACCGTCGGTGGTGAACACGCGGGGAAGCTCGGAGGCGACACTGCCCACCGTGTGGGCCGACCACGCCGAGGCCGTCCTGAAGGATCTGCCGGAGGCCCGGCGTCGGGCCACCGACCTGCGTGAGCACCTCGGGCAGAACCACACCTGGCGGCACGCCGCCGAAGGGGTTGTCGAGAACATCCGGACCCTGGCGCCACCCACGCGCAGCACCACCGCCGCCGCGACTGCCGCGTTGCAGGTCGCTCACCAGCAGGCTCGTCCGCCGGCCGTGGCGCCCCGCCGGCCGCAGGGATGGCAGGAGGCCTTCCGGCCGGGACGCGGCCGGTGAGCGAGACAGGAGCCGCTGGCCGCGACACGGTGAAGCCGTGGCTGTTGCTCGACATCGACGGGGTCCTCAATCCCACCGGGGACCATGCCGACCGTGGCTTCACACCCCACGACCTGGACGGCCACCAGGTGCAGCTCAACCGCGAGCACGGCGTCATGCTGAACGCCCTCGACCGTGAGGGACTTGTCGATCTGCGCTGGGCGACGACCTGGAACGATGCCGCGAACGCCTACGTCGCGCCCGTCGTCGGCCTGGCTGACCCGCTGCCCGTCCTGGTCATCGACCGGGCTCTGGCCGGCCCGGTGCCGTTCGGCGTGAACTGGAAGGCCGCGAGCGTGCTGGCCGAGGCGGACGGCATGCCGTTCGCCTGGCTGGACGACTTCTTCACGGACCCCGACCGGCGGTGGGCCGAGGCGCGTGTCCTCGACACGGGCGTACCCACGCTGCTCGTGCCGATCGACCCGACGGTCGGGTTGCTCCCCGACCACCTCGATCAGGTGCGCTCATGGGCCCGAAGCGCCTGCGGTCCCGGAGTCCTCACCGGCGCGGACCTTCTGGAGCGTACGCCGCACCTGGCTGCCGATCCGGTGTCGCGGGAACGGGCGGAATGGTTCGCGCGCACCTGCAACGCCCTGCCCGGCGAGGCGGCCGGCCTCGACCGGAGGGACCTCACCGTCTCGCTGTGGGACCGCTGCGCGACAGCCGTCACGGCCGAGCACAGCGGTGAGCCGCACGGGGTACGCCCCACCGACGAGTTCGTTCGCCAGTCCTTTCGCCGGTTCCTTCGCGGCGACGGCGCGGCAGCGATGGTCTGGGCCGACCGGGCGGCCCTGCGGGCCACCCACCCCGAGCGTGGTGCCGTGGCGCACGCCCAGGACTCGTACCGTCTCGTTCTCGAGGACCCGGCCGACCGCGACGCCGGCCGGCGGATCCAGCTGCTTGTCGATTCCGCAGTGGCCGACCTCGGCATCAGCCCGGACATCCAACGCACCCACCGCTCGGTCCTGATCGGATCGCCCGGCCCGCTCGTGCAGGTCTCCGTCCGCGCGGACCGCGACGACACCTCCAGTGACCTGACCGTCGCCTTCGGTCACGGCGGTCGCGCCGAACGGGTCCCGTACGATCAGCTGCTACGCGACGGTCCGGACGCTCTGTTCGAGCGGGTCGCGGGAGTGGCCAGGTCCGTGGCGGAGATGCAGGAGCGCCGGCCCGCCGCCGTCGCCTACCTGCCCAGGCCCGTCGCGCGCCGGCAGCAGCAGCCGCACCAGTCGACACCGGCGGTGCGTCCACAAACGTCACCACAGCCATCAAGGGGCAGGCGATGACATCGGAAAGTCCGAGGCACGAGGGCGGTGCCATCGATGAGGCCCGGCAGGACTACGAAGCTCTGAGCACGGTCGGCGAGCTGTTCCCCGGCACCGCTCTGGCGGAGAGCAGCAGGCAGCTCGGGCAAGGCGGTGACTGGCCGGAGAACCTGAGCGAAACCCCGCTCGTCATCGACGCCGCCTCCGCCTGGGGGCCGGGCACCGTCCTCGCGGTGGCGGCCGCCGCGCGTGCCGTTCCGCAGCTCGCCCTGGTGCTGGTGGCCGACGAGCCGGCCCGGTCGGCGGCACGTCGCCTCCTGGACGCTGCTGGCCGCGCCGAGGTCACTGTCGTGAACCGGCCCCCCGACGTGTCGTCAGTCGTCCGGTCCGCCTGCGGCGACAGCGGGCAGCCGATCCGCTGGGTCAGCTTCGGAGAGCCTCTCCGCCTTGCGCAGCTGATCCAGCACGATCCGGATCTCGCCGGCCGGTTGCGTGTCACGCAGGCTGCGGGCAGCGGAGTGCCGGCGAGCGCCACGGCCGCTCGTACGGTGCTGAACGCGGTGCGGGAGAGGCGGCTCGCCGCGCTCGACCTGGTGCTCACCGGGCCGGGAGACGCCGGGCCGTCCATCGACGGCAGCCGCCGCCAGGCCATGGCGCTGGCCGAGGCGCTGGACGACACTGTCGACAGGTCGGATGCGGCAGCCGTGCTCAGCGACTCCGTCGCCCTGAGCGCCGCCGTGATGTTGCCCTTCGTCGACGTGGATCAGGCGGGCACCGAGGTCGACGGCGAGGGCGTCTTCCAGCGCGGCCACGACGGGGTGCGCCTGTGGTGGGGGACCGTCGAGGAGTACGACCCGCTGGTCCGCTGGCTCACCCGGGTCGTCGAGCCGTCGTCAACGGCGTCGCGGCCCGACCGAGGGGAGTGACAGGTGTCGGCCACCGAGGACTTCTCCGGCCTCGACGCGATCTACGAGGCGTACGGGCTGGAGTCGGCGAGCGACCGTTCGGCGGTCGCGGAGGCGTACGCCGTCTTCCGTGAGCACCACGGGCCCTATGTCACCTCCATCGCCGCGGAGATGCTCGATGACCTGCGGGCCTCCGTCGACGCCGACCCGAACACGCGGGTCGTCTTCGTGGGACGGGACGGCTTCAGCCTCGGCGTGGCAGTTCGTGCGATGGACCCCGACTTCTTCGACGCGCACTGCCACAACGTGGTGCTCTCCCGGGCACTCGCCGAGGCCGCGGTCCAGGACAAGGAGAAGAACAGCGGGGCCGAGTACCCACAGCTCCAGCCGTACCGGGAGATCTCCAAGTCGGTCGACGACCGGGACATCGACGGCGCCTACCAGCGACTCACTCGGTACCTGCGGGGCAACGGCATTCCGGTGGGCAAGGAGGGCAGCAGCGTCACCTTCGTCGACAGTTGTCTGAAGGGGACGATTCAGGAACTGTGCGCCGCGGTCTACCCCAAGACCGAGTTCACCGGCCGGTACATGTTCTACAAGGGCATCGGAGGTGATCCGCATCCCGGGAGCAAGAAGGGATATGCCCTGCACCTCGAGGGTGGCATCGGCGGAGGCCTGAAGGCGCTCCCGGACGATCCCGCTCTCACCTTCGCCAGCATTCCGGCGATCCGTGTCATCGAGAACGCGTTGCAGGGCCCGCTGAGTAGTCCGAAACGAATCAAGGACGATGCGCCCGACCAGACACGTCTGATCGACACCCCGGACCGGACGTGGGGATGCAATCCCGTGCTGATCGCCGAGCCCTACCGCATTCCCGCCGTACGGGAAGCCAGCAAGGTCGCGGCGTTGCTCGCCGTCCACGACAGCGCGGTTGACGTCAGGAACGGCACCCCGCTCGACAGCGCGGCGGTGCGTGAGCAGTTCACCATGCAGGTGCGTTCCTGGATCAACCGCAGTGACGATGTGGAGCCGGGACTGAACCGGATACTGGACAGCTTCGTCCACCGCGACGACCACCGCCTCGTCCGCCGCTTGGACGACCTCATGCACGAGGCACGTCTTCCCGAGGACACCCGGACCCAGTTCTGGACGAAGTTCGACGAGGTCACCTCGATGGACGACAAAAAGAACTTCATCGAACAGTTCCGGAACGTGACCCAGCGGGGTCCTGACGTCGGCCCGCCGCGCGGGGAGATCGACGCCCCGCACCGCCGCGCCGAGAAGGGCCAGCCGTGGCTGCAGGGCATCGCACCCGCGGCGGGCGGCACGGTGCCTCAGGTGCCTGCCCAGCGGGCACGGCCGTCCGGCAGCAACGCTCCGGGGCGGATCTCCGGCGGTACGCCGAACACCGGGCGGCCCCGGCGGCCCGACGCTCCGAGCCGCTGACCCGCCCCGGCAGGAATGGAGTCCCGCCAATGCCTACCGATTCCGGCCTCGCCGCCGCGTACCCCCGGCTGTTCGCCCCACAGCGGTGGGAATGGGGTGGCCTCGACGCCCAGTTCACCACCGAAGCGCCGGCGGACGCGCTGGTCACCAACGTGCACGTCGTCGGGTTCAGCGGCGACCAGGTCATCCTGTGCCGCGACGACCGCGACGTGTGGTTCCTGCCCGGGGGCACGCGCGAACCCGGTGAGAGCGTCGCGGACTGCGTCGGGCGGGAGCTGCTGGAGGAGGCGGGCGCGGTCCTCACCAGCCCGCTGACCGTGGTGGGCGCCCACCACTGCGTCACCGACCGTCCGCTGCCGTACCGGCCGCATCAGCCGCACCCGGAGAAGGCGTGGCTGTGGTGCGTCGCGGACGCCGCGATCGTCCAGGCGCCGACGATGCCGGAGGACGCGGAACAGATCGTCGAGGTCCGCGCGGTGCCGGTCCCCGAGGCCGCCATGTTGCTGCTCACCGATCAGCCCTGGCTTCCCGACCTGCTCATGCTCGCCGTGGAGACGCGTAGGCGCACTGAGCATGGCGGTGATGTCGCCGCCCGATAGCGCCGTCCCGTGCGGTACACGAAGCCCGCGAGCGGCAGGCGGGCGCACACAGAACAGCCCCCTGGTCGACGATTGTCGATGATCAGGGGGCTGTTTAACTGCTCAAACTCTGTGCGCCCGAAGGGACTCGAACCCCTAACCTTCTGATCCGTAGTCCGAAGTAGATATTAGTATCACCCAAAGAGCACTCTACGCCAAATCGAGTCGGTCCGCAACCTCCCTAGCCCAACCCCGTCCAGCCCCGTCCTTGCTGGTCCGGGCGCTGCGTGCGACTACCATCGCTGGCCATCGATTAGCGCGAGGGCTCGCGATAGCTGATGAAATCCGGCTCCGTCCCGGTAAATCCACGCCCGTCCCCCGTCGCCCGAGCAGCCACCGAGCAGCCACGGATCTACCGCGGCGTTGGTCGTCGTTAGCCAGCCAGTGGTAGGTGCCCGATCGATCGGATCGTAGATCGACCGCCTCGGCCAGAAGTCGCCTTACGCCTCGCGACGGGTCTAGGCACGCACTGTGGTGGTCCGGTTGGCTTCACACGTGACTCAGGTGATGTTCCGGCACGCCAGCCTCTGGCAAGACGCGGTTCGACTGCTGTTGTTGATCGACGCAGCCGGCGGCGGTCATAGAACGCGCTGGCACCCGGAGATTTGGTTAGCGCGGCGAAGGCCCAGAGGTGGCCTGTTTCGGCCAGGATTGGGTTGGCCTTGCGGCGGTGGCTGACCTTGTAGAAGGTGCCGCTGGCCCAGGTGATCGGCGTTGCCGCGCAGAACGCTCGCAGGTTGCGTGAGGTGGGGAATCCGTGTGGGTCGTCGCCCAGTTCGGCGAGCAGTCGGGCGGCTAGACGAGTAAGTCCGAAGTCGGGTCAGTGGTCGTAGGCGATCAGGGACCTGGTCACGGGTTGGCCGGTGATCCGGTTGTGCCAGATCGCGGCGGTCATCGCGAGCAGGCGTTGCGCGACGCGTGCCGCGACGCCTTCGATGCTGCGTCCGCCGTGCAGTTCGAGGTCGAGTTGGCCCTTCAACGTGTCGTTGACGGACTCGATGAGCTGCCGGATCGGTTTGAGCACGTGCTCATCGGGGCGTGGGACGCGGTTGCGGTATGACGGTCTGAGCAATCGCACCCCACGCTCTGCCAGCCACCGGTCCAGTTCCGCGGACACGTATCCCTTGTCCGCGACGATCAGCAGGCCTGGACGCTCGGCGATGAGGTCGGGGTCGTGGTCAAGCACAGCCGTCAGGACCTGACGTTCGTCGACCTTCGGGGTGGCGAGCGCCCACGCGATGGGCAGACCTGACGGGGTGCAGATCAGATGCAGCCGCAGTCCCCAGAAGAACCTCGAGTGCGAGGCGCAGTAGCCGTACCCGGCCCACCCCGCCAGGTCAGAGCGTTTCACCGTCGGCCTGGACCGGCCGCATTCCACCGGTGTGGAATCAACCACCCAGGTCGTGTCAGACCACAGGTCGGTGTCCTCGGCGACCGCCCGAATGGCACGCTTGAGCAGCGGCAACGCCGCCCTCAACCGCTTGTTGTAACCGGACTGTCCAGGCAGATACGGGAACGCCCCGGGCAGATGCCCGGGGACGAACCGAAGCCAACGGGCCTCGGAACGCACCCGAGCAGCGCCTGCGCGACGGCCAGGGTCAGCAACTCCGCGTCGGAGAGCTTCGGTGGCCTACCCGTCCGGCGAGGACGCCCGAGCCAGTCATCGATCTTCACGTACAGTGCGGTCAGAAGGGTGTTGAGGTCTGTCGTCACAAACGGATCTTCAACACCCTTCGTCTATGCCCACACCCCGAGGTCGTTAGGACTTACTCGTCTAGCAGCGGGCCCATGCCGGGGAAGCTGCGGTAGATCGCAATGTGCGGGTGTTGCTCTGTCAGCGTGTCGATGTGGGTCCAGAGGGCTTGCGCGGAGGCGATCGTGGCGTCGAGTTGAGTGAGCAGGTCGGTGGCGTGGTGCCGCATTGCGGCTTGGACTTCGGCGGGCTGGCGGAGCGCGCGGGCATGGAACAGCTCGTGCAGTCGATGACGGAGGTGGCCGATGAGCTGACCATTGTCGTCGACCACGGCCATGTCGTGGTGGCTCTCGCCCCAGTCCAGGCCCGCGTAGTGCTTCATCATCGTCCAGTTCGGCGAAGGGGCGTGTGGTGCTGGTCGGGCGCACGGTCTCGCTTGAGGGCTCGGTGGCCCGGGATCGCAATGGGCATGGCCCGACTAGCCGGTGCTCCGATGATCACCGGGACGGACACTAGGTCGACCAGCGGCAGAGATCGAGCCGCGCCGAGCACCTGCGGGAAAGTCCAAGCGCCGACCGACCTTGTCTCAGCCCTTGGACGGCAACCGCCGCGCACTTATTTCACCTAGTAACGTTAGGGCCATGTCGGATGGACCTGTGCGCATCACCGGCCCGCTCCTGGCTGTCCTCAACGCCCTCCTCGACGCAGACGACAATGAGCTGCACGGCTGGGCGATCATGAGGACGACCGGGAAGTCAGGCCCCACGATCTACAAAATCCTCGAACGGCTCGCCGAGTCGAAGTGGGTGACTTCCCGGTGGGAGGACGACGCCAACACCGAACCGGGCAAGCCCCGCCGCCGCTACTACCGCCTCACCCCGCACGGTGCGACCAGCGCCCGCGATCTGATCGCGGCACGGCAGCCGAAACCCGAACAGACGGTGCGCGCCCGGCTGGCCTTCGGCTGGTGCGAGGCGTGAACCACGTCGAGATCATCGCCAGCTTAGTCTTCGGACTGGCCGTCAACGAGATGACCGACCTCTCACCGTGGGCGGCCCGTCGCCTGGTCCGATGGGCGGCCTATCGCTGGGCCACCGATCCTGAGATCGCTGCCGGGTACGCCGAAGAGTGGACCGCGATCGTCAACGAACGGCCCGGCAAGCTGTTCAAGCTCGCCACGGCCATCCAGTTCAGCATCGGCGCTGCGGGGAAGGCGGCACCCAGGACGGCCGCCGCGATCAAGTTTGCCGTTCGGCGAAGACTGGCCGCAGTGAATAGCCCGGCGACCCCCGGCAACGCGCTGGCCAGGCTTGCGATCATCGCCGTCCCGACCAGCAGCGTGGCCTTTATCGCCCTCAACTATCTGGCCAATCTCGTGGGCTTCAATGTGTGGGCCCTGGCCCTTCTCCTTGCTGGCACTGCGGTCGTCGGCTGCTGGGTGGCTCTCAGGCGACACCGCCGCCGACACGGGTTGCAGTAGCCCGAGCGTTCACGCCTCCCGTTCGGCCCCGACAAGGTTGTCGTAGTCGCTGGCGGCGAACTGCGGATGGTTGACTCCTCGGCCGACTCCCGGGCCATGCCCCGGTTGACCGCGTACTCCACCGACTCCGGATTCCACCCGCCCTGGCCGGACCGTTCCACGCTCGACCTGTTCAGTGGGCTGTGGGGTGGACTGCTCGGCGGTGTTGTTCGGCATCGGGTAGGGCGCCGTGGATGCTGGCGTCGGTGACGTCGGGTTCGCCGACGCGGGGGGCGGGGGGCGACCTCGCGGAGGGTGTTACCGGATAGCCGCGCTAGCCGTCGGTGACGCCCGCTCTCGGTGGAGCGGGTACGGCTGCTGAAGTGCCGGCCATCGTGGGCGCGTTGACAACCCTGGTGAGATGGGCGAGGGTAGCCGGCTCGCTCTGTTCAAAACGGCTGATCAGTGTCGTAGCGATTGCCAGTGTCTCCGGTGTGATGCCGAAACGCAGATGCAGATCGGCCCACGCGGGGACGGTTGCCGGGTCAGTGACCTCGGGACGGAGTTGACGGTATGAGACCCAGGCGTCGTCCCACCGGTCCTGGTTGAGCTGCGCGGTGATCAGGCCCCACCCGTAGTCGGGGTTGTGGGGTTCATCCTTCAGCGCGGTTCGGCAGCACATTTCCGCGCCGGTCCAGTCGGCCTGCTCGATTCTTCGCTGGATGATCCGGCCGTGCAGCTGCCGTCGTTGCTCCACTGCGAGTTCGCCGGTGGCGAGTAGTTCAGCCGTGCTGGCGTCGGCGGCGTCGAGGTTTCCCGAGAGCGCCAGGATGTTGACCTTCTCGATCAATGCCTTCACTGCTGCGTATGTCGCCCATACGTCGACGCATGCGGCCAGCGCTTCGTCGTATCGGCCTGCTTCTCGAAGAAGCTCGATGAGCACTTCGCCGGCCGCTGGTGAGCGCTGGGACTGGAGTGTCGTGACGGCCGCGTCGAGGTCACCGGTGGCGGCGGCGTTGCGGGCGGTGAAGATGGCGCGGTCGTCGGCGTCGAGGTTCGCCAAAGTAGCCACTCGATCGAGGTCGTCGGCGTTGAGTGCGCCTGCTGATGCGAGGTGGTTGAGGCTGATCCTGGCTGCGAGGGTGGTATCTGCGTGCTCGAGCGCCCTACGCCACATTGCGTCGGTCGTTGCTCGAGGTTGGCCCGGGTCGGCGGCGAGGGCGCGGATCAGCGGCTCGGCTGCGGTGTTGCGCATGGCGTCGGCGAAGCGGGCTGCGCGGGCGCGGTCGTTCAGGGCGATGCTCGCCTGGGCGCCCACAACGGCGACGATCGGGTCCATAGCTTCTCGGTCATTCGCTTGGCCGCCGAACGGGACAGGCGTGGCCAGAGCGATGGCTTCCATGAAGGCGCCCGCGATCAGGCGCTCTTGCACGAGAAGGCGGTGCGCGGTCTCGCTCGGTCCGGCCCAGCGTCGTATGTCGTCTCTTACCGCTGTGGCGAGCGCGACTGCCTCGTGCTGGTCGCGGGACGGTAGCACCGAGGATCCGTCGAGGATGCGTTCGATGAGCACCTGGGCCCTACCCAGCCTGCCACCGAGGCTGGTGGGATGACGGCCGCAGACGCGTTCGTAAAGGGCCAGGGCCTGGTCAAGGTTGCCGCGGCTGAAAGCGCGGTCGGCGAGGAACAGCAGGCAGGTCGGTTCCGCGTCGAGTTGTTCGTCGGGCCGGTCGTGCAGGAGGGCCGTGAGGACGTCGTCTCTGCCCGACTCGTCGGCGTTGAAGGCGCAGACCGCGACATCCGTGAGCAGGTCGGTCTCGGCTTGCTCGCGTGCCCGCAATGGCCGAAGAAAGTCCGCCGCTCGAACTTTGTCACCGGCGGCAATCGCCATGATCGCCGCGATGCCGCTGAACCTCGGTTGGTTGTCCGGGTCGCGGCCAGCCGCCAGGGCGAACGCCGCCAACGCCAGGTCCTTGTGGCCGTGTTCGTTGGCGTAGGCCCCGATCGTTGCCAGTTGTGGCGGGCTGATCGGCCATGCCCGGCTCCCGTTAATCAGGGCCTCGACCATCGACCGCGGTTGCTGGCGGCCCTCGCTCAGAAGTTTGGCAAGGCGCCGAGCCCCGTCGGGGTCGACAGGACGAAGGGCGATCAGCATCTCCACGACCGATGGCGGCAACAGCGGTAGGGCTTCCTCGACCGGGTCCAGGTTGGCCGGCGGGGCGGCAAGGGCGATGCCGCGCAGAATGTCATCCGACCGCGCGTCGAGAACGTTCGATGACGGAACTTGAATCGACCAGCCGCGATTCGTGTAGCGGACGGCAGCGGCAGTGACCTGGACCCAGTACCCGAGCTGAGTGTCCGGATCGACGAGGATGAGGACTACCGGCAATTGGTAGTCGAGCCAGTAATTGAGCAGTCGGTATGTCGCCGAAAATCTCCAGCCGTCCTTCGTTTTTCGATCGAAGTACGAAGGTCCGCATTTGATCTGGATGGCGATGAACCGCCCTGTTGGGGCCGTGAGCCCATCGACTTCCGCGTGAGCGTCGATCCCGTGGTCGGCTAGCTCCTGCGGCCGAAACGCCCAGCCCCGACTGCTGAATACGAGATCAACGGTGGCAACGCCAATGCGCTCTGTCTGAGCAGACGATGTGCTCACGCAGGCCAACCCCTCTCCACCGTTTCAACCGCCTTCCCCGCAGTCTTCGGCCGTCTGACGTTGCTCGTCCATCTCGACTGCCCGACCCGGGTTGAACCTCCAGCCCGAGCCTTGTACGAGGCCGTCGTGTCCGAGGTGCCAATCGCCGACGGTGTCGGAGAACGATAACGAGACCGAGGACTTAGCGGCGCTGACCACTCCCCTGGTGGAATCCGCCAGTTGGAAAGTTAGCAGTGAGCACGGCGGAATGTCCCCATTCAACCGGTAGGACGTCTCCCGGTCGGGATCGACGAGTGCGCGACCCAGATCGAGAATTCGGATACTTACCTCTCGTATTGGAACGCGAGATCGGTTTTGCACCTTCACCGTGACAGACGTGTCCGGGCCGCCCGAAAGGTCCTCGTTCGCCCATACCACCACTCGTGAGGCATAACGTTGCTCATAACGCTGGCGCTCCAGCTGAGTCGATTCCAACTGCGCCCGGTTGATTTCCTGCTGGTCCCGGTAGGTCACGGTGGCCACGACCAAAGCGGGCATCGCCACCGTCAACGCGAGCAAGGACGATAGAGCCTGGGCTTTGTCCGTCCAACTGATCGACTTCGCCTGCCGCCGTGCCCGCGGTTTCCGCACCGGACGTCGCGCTCTCATCAGCAGGGTTCTCCTCGGTCGGGCCTCCCATCGTGGCGGTTGATGGCAACGGGCCAGACAGTGGAGGCTCGCCGGGAGTGGGTGTAGGCAGTCAGCCTGTGCGCGACGACGTTCGGTGCGCGAGCCGGTGCAAGGCGGCGAGAATGTGCTCTCTCTGCGGGCGTGGCATTGGGATCGACAAATCGGTCGCGGACGGCTCGCCGCCCCATTCGCCTTGACCTCCGCCATCTGCGCCTCGGACAGTCGCACCGTCACCCGATGCACGCGCGGATCGTCGTCGCTGTGGCACGCCGTCGGCGCTGGCTCGCGCAAGCCGACCAGATCAGCGCCCGACCCGCAAGCGACCCAACGTGCGTCAAGGTTCGCTTGATACGGCGGGCCGGGGGCGGCAGTCCGCTCCCACCTGGGTGGGTCGATGGCAGACGGGCTCATGAGGACTTCGCCCACTTGGCGTAGGAGACAGGCAGGTGACCGCCGGTCGGGCCGTCGGCGCCTACCCGGCAACGCTGTGTGGACCCGCCGGCAATTCGTCGGCGGTCGGTGAGACGAACTCGGGCTCAACCAACTCAGTGCCCGGGATGACGATCACGTTGACGGTCAAGTCATCGACGTGCTCGTCTCGGCGCGTCGGGACGCCGCCGCGACAAGGAGGTTCCTTCCACCAAACGCCGACCACGCGGAAGGCCATGCCCAGCGAGACCTCAGCGTGATTCACCTCCACACCACGCTCGAACAGCAACTTTCGGCGCGCTGAGTCGGTCCTTTGAGCCGAGGGGGTTAGGAGTTGCTGGGACTGCGATAGCAGCTGCCCCCGTAGGTCTGCAGGGCGCGGGCAACAAGGTGGCGGCGGGTATGCAGGATGTTGAGCGGGCAGATGGCGACGGCCTTCAGCTCCGGCAGGAAGCGTGGCCCCCCGCCAAAGCTGTCGGAGTCCGGGAACAGCTCCGGGTTGGTGCACCATCCCACGAGGTGGCGGGTGCCTCCCTCAAGGCGCATTACCTCGACGCGATTTAGGACCTGCCAGGGGAACCAATAGGTCCCGCTGCGGCTGTAGACCTGGATTCCGTTCCTACCGATCTCCAATTTGGTGGGGTTCCTGGCCATATTGGCAAATCCGACGGTGGCAAGGACCAGGAACGCGGCGAACAGGCCTATGAGGGCCTTGGCGACGAGCGGGATGTCCGTCGTGGGGATGATGATCGCCAGCAAGATGATCAGAAGTGTATTGATTCCGACGATCGTCCAATACATACCGCTGCTCGCGGCGAAGGCCGCATACTCCCCGGGTGGGTTGCCTCGGTCGGCGCGGGAGAGTATCCGGTCTACATCCTCGCGAGGCGGCTCGGCCAGTGGCTCGGTTGAGGTGCTCGCAGCTTGGGCTTCGGGCAGTGGTCGGTCTTCGTGACTGGTTTGGGGCGGCGCAGGGCTCCTACGCGGAGGCTGGCCGCCGTTGACCAGCCGCCGCAGGTCCCATACGGCGAACCAGAGGAGGCCTGCGAAGGGGATGCCGAAGCAGGCGTTGCCGATCACCGCATTCGCCGCGGTGTTGGGCACCCATTGCCCGGTCACGGTGATGGCGATGGCGGCGATTTCGCTTACTCCGAACAGAAACGTCAGCAGCCACAGAAGGCCGCGCCCGATCCACTTCCAAGTCCGCGACCTGCGGGCCCGCTTCGCGGCGGTTTGCAGGTCGGCGATGGTGTGCAGGGCTGGCGGTAGTCCGGGCTGCGACGGTGGGGTGCGAACCCATTGGCTGAGCGTCTCTCGATCCCCAGGGACGAGCCGGCTGCGGACAGCGTCTTGCCAGGCGGCCCTTAACCCGTCAGCGAAGCCGATGGCATAGGGCACTGAGGGCGTGAGCTGTGCATGAGCTACGCGAGGGGGTGCGGCGTGAGCGCCGAGGAGTTGGGCGATCGATGGTAGCCAGTCCGGCAGTGTCTCCCCGTGGACAGCTTGCCCGGAGACGATGCGGTCCCAGTGGTCCCGCCATGGCTTCAACCAGTTCGCAACTTCGAAGTTCGCGACGACGAGGCCCTCTAGGGCGTAAAGGGGGAGTGCCACGGCCGCAGTCATGCCCTCTGCATAGCCGCGGCGTTGATCGGCGAGGCGCTCGTCGGTCGACAGGCTCTGGTTGGCACGCCGAGCAGCATCCGCCGCTACTGGAGGTTCGACGGGCTTCCGAGCCGCTGGTGGCACCGCGATCGCTCCCACCGTTGCCCTAGCCCGGCCTCTTGCAGGCCGAACGGCCTCAACCGGTGTCACCCGGGAACGACTGCCGCCTACCTCCGGCTCTGGTCTGCGAGGAATTCTGCCGTCGGTGGGGCGTTGGCCGACGATTTCGACCTCCGCGACTGTGACGTGGCCGCCCTTGGCGCGGTGGCGCCCCATCACGTAGAGCGATTCATCGGTGCGGCGCATGAGCGCACCGGGATGCCCGGAGATGCTGAAGGAGCCCAACGGCCTGTGTTCGTTCGCCTGAAGGTCGAACAGCACCAGCGACATGTCGTCCAGAAGCGTGACGACCTGCTGTTCGTTGAGAGTAGTGAGTGCGAGGACGCTTCCTGCCGGTGTCGGCAGGCGTCGTTCCACGGTGAGCTGCGATGACAGTTGAATGAGGTTGGTTCCGTCTGACACGACCAGTCTCGTGCTGTTCAGCCAGGCTGCCGCCGTCACCGCGAGGGGCAGCTCACGCCACTTCTCGTCTCCGACTTGGGTGCCCAGCCTGATAAGGCGGGCCGGCGTGACATCCGCCGATCCCCGGTCGAGACACCAGGTTGATCCGTCCGGGTTCGCCAGCAGGTGGCTGTCACCCAGTCTTGCTGCTCCACTGGACACCACGGTCAACTGGCCCGCCGCCCACCGACCAATGCCGTGTCCTCGGGTCATGAGAAGTGCACCATCCGCGGTGGCAATTGAGCCGTTGCTGCAGCCGAAGACAGGTGCGACCCATTGGGAACGCCGAGCTACCAGGTCCACCGCGAGGATGCCCTGTTCGAGGGTGATCAACGCGGAGCCATCCCGGTCGGTGCCGATCCCTGTGCGCCGCCCGTCGGTATGGCCCACGGCGCGGACGGTGGCCACTCGGAGGAGCCTGTCCATACCTTTCGCTACCGGCTCAGGCGTCACTGTCGGCGTCTCGGTCCGATGCCTCAGGAGCTCAGTGATCGGCGTATAGGCGCGGCCG
This sequence comes from Micromonospora sp. NPDC049004, assembly GCF_040649315.1. NCBI lineage: Bacteria > Bacillati > Actinomycetota > Actinomycetes > Micromonosporales > Micromonosporaceae > Micromonospora > Micromonospora sp. NPDC049004. Next base: position 955,373 of record NZ_JBEZFG010000002.1, on the reverse strand, counting down.
TGGAAGGAAGCGGCGTCAGTAGCCAGATCGAAGAGTTCCTGCGGCGGCACGAAACCGCTAAGCATCGCCTCCCAATGGGACTGGTCCAGCAACAGCACATCCAGACGCCGCCCTTTGTCGACCTCAGCTATTGCATCGTCGGTGAAGCCTTTGATCGCCAGGAATACTCCGGTCACCCCTGCCATGCGTTGCTCGACGCGTCGTTGGAGCTTCGCGATCGGCCCGGTCCCCGTCTTGCCTCGCTCCCACTTGGCTTCCAGGATGAAGCGCCTACCCGCGTAGCTGAAGACAACGTCCAGCTCGCCGACGCTGCGCTGGTCTGACTTCGCTCGCAGGCCATAGGCCGTCAGAAGCTCGGCGATCATCCCGTTGAACCGCTGGCCACGAGCGTTTGGGGTCATCCCGGCGCCCAGTTGGCAAAGCTCGTTGTACTCGGCAACAAGCCTGCGCCATCTAATCGGGTCCTGAAGCACCATTACATGCTGTCGCATCACGTTCACTGGTCAACAACCACCCGGACAAAGATCCGACCGGACAGGTCAAGTTGATGCCGAGGCCAGCCCAGGGCCGGCCAGTTGATCAGCACCATCTACTTGATCAATCGCGGAAGCGTGAACCCACCGTGCGGTCATCTGACGCACGAAGACGTGCCTGGGTCAGGCCAACACCAGCCACCGAGCAGCCACGATCGCCGCGAACGGAGCCGTCACCGACCCCGCCACGCTTTCCGAGGGGTCGGGTTAGACGCACGCGGCGCCTCGACAGGGCTCGCAAGCCGCTCTGAGGGATGCCGCTAGCTGCTTCGCTCTCGACCTTAGAAGGCCCGGAAGTGCCGGGTAGGTCAGGCTGCCAGCGCATCCGGCCCCTGGCCCTGGGAATGGTTAGCCTTACAAACTGGGCTCCCGAGCACCGTTGTGCCGCGCTCGATCGCCATCCACGGCTCAGTTAGACGGCCCGGATGACCAGGACGTCCGTGGGCGGTCGTGTCGCGCTGCTGACGGGGGCCATGTCAGAGGTCGGTCTTAGAGTGTGGCTGTGGCGGAGTCGGGGCGGAAGCGCGAGGTGACGTTGACTGAATATGACGTCGCCGGATACGAGTTCCTCATGACTGGGACCGATGCGCTGATGCGGGCAATGGACCCGGTGTACAGGCGCATTCGGCGGGTGCCGTTGGACGATGTCTCGTCCGTGTCAGTGGATGTCGGTGAAGGCCGGACCGTACAGGTAGAACCGATTGACGCGTCGTCCTGGATCTCATTCGACGTCCGCGAGGCCATCGCGGGAGAACGACAACTGCTGCTGTCCGAGATGGCTTTTCTAGCGCAGAGGCAGCTCGCGACCATCATGAGAGGCTTTTACTCGCATGTCAACGAGGTAGCGGAGGCGGTCGGTAACACAGTCAGCGGCCCCATGTCATGGGACCTGATCATCGACGCACTCGAACGAGTCGACCTAGTGTTTGGTGATGGCGGGGAGCACGGCGGGATGATCGTCATGAACCCGGAGACCTACGCCAGACTCGTCCAGCAAGGACCTCCGACAGCTGCGCAGGAAGCCCGTCTAGACGACATTTTACAACGGAAGCGGGAGGAGTTTGATGCTCGACGGCGTCATCGATCAGTACCTCGCGACGGTCACTGAACGCGAGTTCGACGCTCCCCTGCTCGCGCTGCTGCAAGCCAACGGCTTCACCGACGTCCATCAGCTACACGGGGCGTTCGAGTTTGGCAAAGACTTCATCGCCAAACGCCGCGAGGACGGCGAACTGCGGCAGTACGCACTGCAGAGCAAGGCTGGTGACATCAACCTTGCCGAGTGGCGGACCATCCGGTACCAGGTCGATGAGATTCGCTCGGACGGTCTCGCGCATCCTCACTTCGACCGTAACCTGCCCCGGGCCGCGGTCCTTGTGACCACGGGGCGGTTGGTCGGCGGAGCGGCACTGCAAGCACAGGACTACAACACCCGCGTGCAGGGGCTCGGCGAGCCCGGGTTCGAGCTCTGGGACCGCGACACCCTACGTCCGATGCTCGCCGCCACGCCCGAGTGTGGGTTGGCTGCGGGCAGCCCCGGCGACCTGCTGGAGCTCCTCGGGCAGATCGACCAACAAAAGATCAACTATCAGGCCGTCGAGCGGTATACTCGACGGTGGACAACCAGGCCGCTACAACAGGTGGCGATCGAGTCCGCAGTTGTGGCCAACCGGCTGCGGGACAATCGGCGCACCGACCTCGCAGCAACCGTCGCTCTCGCAGCTCTACGTGCAGCCGTCTGCCAGCCAACGGCACCTCAATCCGCAGAACTGGCCGGCTCGGCCAAACTGCTGCACGCCGCCTACGCCACCCGCCTCCTCGACCGCTACGCAGACGCCGCCAGCAACCCTATGGACCTCCTGAAGGAAATAGCACCGGGCTTCATTCACCTCACCTATCCGGTGATCTGCCTGCGCCTGGCCGAGATCTGGGGGCTCCTGGGCATCTCACCGGACGTTGACGCCGCGACAGCCGCCCGGGCACGACAAACAGTGAGGACGCTGCTGACCCACCAGCCCGGAGCGGCGCATGCCGTATCCGACAACTGGGCGGCGAGCATGATCCCGGCCGTGCTTTCCCTACGCGTCGAGGATCCGGCGACTGTCGAGACCTACCTGCGTGCCGCAACTGGCTGGGTCGCCGACGCCTACGACACCGGCCTCGGCCTCGCCCCCGTCGGTGCCAGCCCGACTGAGGAGGCGACGCACTTCCTCGGGCCGGAACTCGAGCACATCGAAATCGCCACGCCCAGCACCTCGTATGCTGCGACGGTCCTGCTCGACCTGGCGGCGGCGGCGAACCTACCCGAGACCTACCTGTTCATCTTGAACGAACTCCTCGCCGCCGGTGCGAAGCCAACCCTCACCCTGGCCGACGAGACACGCGCACAGTGGGGCGTCGCCCGCGACGGGCTCGCACTCATCCCGGTCGTCAGATACACAGAGTCGTGGACCGGCAGTATCGGCCAAGCCGACCATCACCTCGCTGATGACACCCCCGGTATTGCGGCCTGGGACGCCATCGCCCTGTCAACACTGCCCCGCAACCGGCACCCCTGGTGGGCGCTTCAGCGCCTGATGACTCAAGACGGAGCAGCGCGCCACCAATCGTCCTGATCGATCAAACAGCGTCATCCAGGTCAGAGGATCGGAAGCTAGGTCCGACGAGGCGCGACCACTGCGATAATTACTGCCGCCACACCAGCCGCAACCAACGCCATCGTAACAAGCACTCTGCCCTTTTCTAGCGGCCCATCACTGTTGACAATTCCTACAATCTCTTGGATCGCGGTTCCCAAGAGAGCGCCGCCGATAATATTGAGGACCGCTTTCCAGGGAGGAGCGGCTGCGTGGCGGAGCCTGCTTGTCGCACGTCGCACATGGTCTGCGGAAACTGAGTCAAGACGGTCTCCTTTAGCAAGAGAGATCGACTCTTCGCCCAATTGGCGGAAATAGAGCGTCTGACACTCGGCCAAAGCCACGGCAGCAGGTTCCGAGAAGCCATCCATTTCAAAATCCTGCAATCTCCTTTCCAGCGCCTTGGTAACTCGGTTAAACTCTGCTCGATCGACGATCCGGCTCAGCTTGCTCGCGTCAATTCGCAGATACTCCCGCTGCTGCGCGAGCCGTCGCGAACCGCTACTACCCGCCATCGAAAGATCACACCGATCCGTGAGTCTTGGCGTTGCGGGAGCCAGGCGAGGCCATCGGAAGATCGGCTAGCAGTCGGAGTTGCGCTTCAAGGATGTACGAGGTGACACGGGATGCTGCAATCCTGGGGCCTGGATCAGTGATCCGCGGCCGCAGGAAGCGGATGCGCAAAGCGCCAGGACGAAGAATGTTTGTAACGGCTAACGCTAAGGAAACAAGCGAGACAGAAAAGAGAGCGAATTTCCAATATTGAGGACCGCCGCCGAGAAGAAATCCGGCGGTGAATAGCGTCGTTGATGCAGTCGCAAGCAGGCTTGCCACTGTGCCTATTCGTGCTCCCATTGCGCCTCGCTCGTCGTGCCACCGGCCCTACGGCTTCGAGGCCAGACTATGGGTCGCCTCCCATCTACGCAACAGCGCCGACACACAGGGTATCGTTCCGCGTCGCTTGAGCAGACGAAGAACGGATGTATTGGGTGTTGTCACTACCCACGGCGCCGGCGGGTTTGAGGAGACCATTGAGTTCCGCCCGCTGTCGTCGATGACCAAATCCGGCACCCACCCCTTGGGCCGGGAACGGCGAGGGCAGCATCGGGAAGCGGTGCAGGTGCATGTCAGCCGAGGCGGCGACGTCGGCGGGCAGGTCCCGTCGCGCTCTCGCTGTTGCCGAAGGTGTCCCTCTTGAAGTCCAGGTCAAAGTCGTCATGCACCCCGTTGTCGATCAGAGCGACGATGTGATGGACGGTCAGCTGATCTACTGGAGCGTCGAGACGGCGAGAACGTAGAGCAGCCATCCGACGATCGCCCTCTTCGCCGTGGCCGTGAAGGCCCCCCGCTGCCGCCCGCCCGGGCGTGACCGACAACCGGACAAGTTCACGGTGGGACGAATATCTGCTCGGCTACCGGCGGGCCGAGACAGCGTCGATAAGAGTCCGACTCAGGGTGCGGCCCACCTCGGCAGCCCCCGGACCGAGCGCCGCTAGGGTCACGAGCTCGTCAGGTGGCACCTGGATCGGGTCGTTCGGCAGCATCAGGCTGGTGGCCTGCTGACGGGGCTGCCCGCTGACCCGGCCGACCGACATCAGCCCCTCGGTACTGACGCCGACACCGATGGCCACCTGGTCGCCGTCGAGAACCCCTAGACCGCCGACGAGACGCAGCAGTCCGGCGATCTGATCAGGCAGGGCGTCCGGGTCGAGAATGGCACCCATCCCGTCGCCCGGGAGTGACGCCCACGCCGAGGTCTGCCCGTCGGCGGCCGTGCGTATGCCGAGCAGCTGCGGCGCGCGGACCTCGTTCCATCGGCTGTTCCTATCGGGAACGGTGACGACCACGGCGCCGCCCTGGCGAGTGGAGGTTAGTGGGTCGGCCGCGTCGACCTGACCGCTGGCGCGCAGTCGCGTCGGCAGGAGCTGTTCCAGCTCGGCCATCACCCGAGCTGGCCGGTTCGTCCCGGTGGCCGGAAGAACATGAACCTCGACGGCCGGCGGAAGGCTCGACGTGTTGCCACGCCGAGCCTCGAAGTCTGAGCGCCACCTCACCGTCATCGGGTGCGGCAGCGGCATGAAGGCCAGCGGATCCCCAGCGCTCTCCAGCTCTCTCAGCTTCGTCGCGACCTTCGTCTGCAGTTCGGCAGTCGTGGCGAACGACTCGTAGAACACGCCCGTGCCGTAGTCACCGATGAAGCGAACGAACTCCTCCTGGGCGGGCTCCAACGTCACGCCTAGCTTCCGGTACACCAACCGAGGCATCCCGGCGGCCTTCGCTGCAATCCACTCGTCATGGGTCGGTGACTGCCCGGTGTCGGGCAACGGGTCGCCATAGCGGGGCCCCAGGATCAGCACGTACACCTCGGCCGAGGCGACACCCTTCAGACACGCCTCACGGCTGGGTGACGTCTGGGCGGTGAAGTCCTCGAAGCGCACCGGCGTGTGCCCGAGCGCCGAGATCAAGCCCGGAAGTGCGTCGCGCTCCTCTTCGAGCTCCCGACGAACACTGCTGATGAAGACCCTCATGTACCCATTCTCCCCTGCGCCCGCCGTCCCTCGGGGGACGGCACCGCTGCACACGACAGCTCGATGGTCGATGGTCGATGGTCGATGCGATTGCGGCTGTACGTTTTGGCCTGCCAGCCAGCCTGACCTACAACATCGACGAACTCAGCTTGACCGTCCGGCGCTTGAAGGGGACCGGGCCACCTTCCAGGTGATACAGCGCCAGGGTGTTGAGGTCGTGACGCTCGAGGGATCCGGTTGCCTCGACGACACCGTTGTTCGCGTCGGAGGTGAGGGTGATGATCATTTCGGCGTCGGCGGAGACGACGAGGCCAGGGCTGCGGGTAGCGAAGATGTACTGCCGGCTGCCTCGCAGGTCGCGAAGCTTCGCCACGAGGTATTCCTCGATCCACGGTGCGTGAAGGGCGTCCTCGGGCTGGTCGATGATCAGGGGGTCATTGCCGTCGGCGAGGGCGATGATGAGGATGGCGGTGCACTTCTGGCCGTGCGCGAGCCGCTCGATCGCCACATACCCGTCGTTGGCGTGTTTGCGGAACTCGACGGAGAGGCCGTCGTGCAGGTCGAGGGTCTGCATCCGCAGGAAATCCTCGATGGCGCCCTTCTCCCGCACGTGCTCGAACAGGGTCTCGACGTGCTTGCGCTCGGCACCGGTGGCGTCACACACGCCGTCGACGTCATCAGCGAGGAACGAGCGGACCAGCTTGACCGGGGTCGACTCTTCGCAGATCAACTGGAGGAACGGAGCCCGCAGCCGCGATCCTTTGGCGATGGCCGTCAGCTCGGTCAGGTAGGCCGAGTCGTCATTCTCGGACAGCATCTTGATCCGGACGATGCCACCCATGAGCTTGTTGAGCGCCTTGATCCGGTCCTCACGCCGCCGGCGCCGCGCCTTGCGCGCCTCGATAAGCTCGGCGATCAACTCTTCCCGGTAGGACGTGGCCGTGGCCAGGTTCGGCACGAGTTCGTCGTCGAGCTGGGTCTGCTGCGCGTCGAGTTTCGCCTTCTCCGTTTGGAGTTCCACCAGGCGGGTGCGCAGGGCTGCGAGACCCTTGTTATCGACATCGATGCGGTTGACCGCTTCGGCGAGTTCGTGGTCGAACTGCCGGTACCGGTCGTGCCACTCCTGTCGGATGTCGACGAGTTCCTTGTTCACCACCAGCAGGACCTGCGCCAGCTGCGCGTTCGCCGTCTCGATCGCCTCGCGCACCTGTGTATATGCCGTCTGCGCTCGCTGGTAGAGGTCCTGGTTGTCGGCGATGGCGGGCGCGACCTGGAACTTCTCTCCGCTGTCTGTTCGGGCGGTGACCTTCAGTTCGGGGATGCCGACCACGGGCTCGAAGAGGGCCTTCTCCGCACTCCACTTCGCCTGCATCTTGATGGTCTCGCCGTCGAACAAGCCGGATAGCTCTTCCAGGCGCTTCTCGACCTCCGGAAGGGTCTCCAGCCTGGCGCGTGCCTGCGCGATCCTCGTTTCGAGCGATCCGATGAGTTGACCGTTGTCGTTGAGCTGGCTGACCGCGTCCGTTTCGCGGATCTCGAACTCGCTGAGGTCGAGGGCGGCGTCGATGAGCGCCATCCGGCCGACTGGAGTCCGGGCGTACTCGATCACCTCGCCCTGCGAGAAGCCGGTGATCGCGATCCGGCCGGACAGGCCCGTCAGATGCTCGGCGTCGCCAATGAACTCTGGCTGGGTAGAGCCGTCCTCGAAGTACGCACGGCGTACGAGGCACCGCGCGTGGCCGCGGGTGAGCACGACCTCAACGGTTGAGCCCGAGGTGAGCGCGTACTTCAGTCGGGACTCGACCTCCTTGCGGACCTGGGGAAAGTCGTCGGCATCGGTCTGCTGGTCGAGAGTGAACCGGACCAGCTCGATGAGCAGCGATTTGCCCGCTCCGGTGCCGCCAAGCAGGCAGTTGAGATCGCACGAGAACTCGAATTGCTGACCGTCGAGGAACCCACCGGTCACGGTCACAGACTCGATCACCGTGTGCTCCGACGCCATGGGTTCTTCGAGGCGGACACGCAGAGCCGGATCCGCCAGCGCATGCCGCAGGCCACACAAGTCCGGCCGCGAGGCCTTGATCCAGGTCCGGCGGTGGCCGATGCCACGCAGAACGTGGGTGCTGGCACCGGGTGCGGTGGTGTCGGAACTGCGGACGACCGCGAGCTCTCGCCGGCCGTCGAGCCGCGTCTTGATCCGCTCGACCTCGGTGAGGTCGACGATCTCGACCGCGCCGATGGCGTCGTCGAGCAGCGTCTGGTTGATGCGGTCGGCTACGGCGAGGCGGAGCAGGCCCTTTTCCCGCTCGGCGTGCGCCGGGATTGCCAAGCCGCCCCGGGCGGTGATGACCTTCGCGGTGTCGGTGAAGCCCTTGTCCAGGGCTTTGTGCAGGTCGCCGTGGTCGGTGCGGGGCACCCCGAGTTCAACAAGCACGTCCTCGATGTGCTGGGCCGGGGTGCCCTCTTCCCAGATGGCGAGGAGATGCCCTTCGGCCGTGCTGAGCTCCAGGCCGGGCAGCACCACGAGCGTCGTGTCGCGGGCGGCCTCAGCCATCCTGTCGCACCAACCGGCGGTGTTGTGGTCGGTGACGGCGATCGCGTGCAACCCGGCATCGATCGCCGCGTCGACGATCTGACGGGGCTCGCTCGCGCCGTAGGTGTGCGAATCGACATCGCGCGAGGCAGGGGTGTGCACGTGAAGGTCCACGGCCCAGAACCGTGCGGGTCCGCGCTGCGTGCCCGCCGGCGATGCCGCCCGACTACTCCCTGTTGAAGCCATTGCTGACGTCAAAGCACTCGCTCCGTGTGATCGTTCGCCGATGATCTGAGCACCCGGCTCGACACTGTAACGCTCAGTGAGCCCATGAAGAGGAGCGACACTCGCCCATACGTACGAAGAGAGTGCCACCGGACGAAGCCGCACCAGACCGTCCGCCACGGTCAGCCGTCCGACCCGCCGAGGAGTTCCGACTTAGCGGAGTAGTTGGCTTCGTCCAAGGACAAGGCCACCTACCCGGACGTTCCGTTAGCGCAGCGCGCTGTCGGGGCACGTCGCCCGGCCGCCACGGATGCGCTCGGCTGCCTCGACGTTCTTGAGGAGGTGTTCCGTGAGTAGGTCGCTGTAGACGGTCGCCATCTTCGTTGACGATGCGCCTGTCGATCAGGCGCACGAGTGCCACTGCCCAGCTGGTGGCATGCGAGAGCGGCGGTGCCGCTACGTACACGTTCCAGTGCCGCCGCGTCGCCACGATCAGGGCCGTTCACGCCTGTCAGGAGGCCCAAAGGCCGCCTCGTGTTCCCGCGGTTGACCGCTCGTCACAGCACAGCGGCAAGGCGGTCCAAAATCGGAACGCAGCGATCACCGGACACGAGGCGCGGCTCGGCCATCGCGAATGGAGCGTCGTCGCGCACGATCTTCAGAGTGCTGACGTAGCGCGAGTCGGCCGACAGGAAGATGTCCGCATCGACCAGGTAGGAGCTGTGTTGTTCATCGGCCGGGTTACCGCCTGAGATCTTCTGCGTGGTCTGGATGTGGCGAACAGCCCATCGGATCCAGTTTCTTGGTACAGCCTCAGCAGACGCGTCGTAGAGCCAGAACCGGGTGAAGTCCGCGCGGCTACTGCCGAGGCGGCGCAGGTCGACGTAGGCACCGACCCAGTCCGCGAAGGTCGTGTCTTGCCGGGTCACGACGGCGCGGCCGGGGACCACCACGAGCTGATGCCAGTACAGGTCCCTGAGCTCGGCCCGCCACGCGTCCACCTCGTCGCCCTCGATCCATCCAGCGCGGTAGTGATCCGGCGTTTCGGGCGCAAGGCGGGCCTTGATAGCTGTCAATGGACGAAAACTAAACCGCGTTTCTAGCACATCGTGGCGCTGGCGACGCTGCTGCCGCACGATGTGTGGGGCGATGGGCGGCTGAGCCTGCTGCCAGAGATGAAGTCGCTCTGACGTTTCTCGCGCCTGCCGCCAGATGGTTCTGGTCCAAAACGTGTTGAGCGAGGCGACGGTGGCGGTGTCCGGCATCGCACGCAGCCATGCTGGCCGCGCTCTCCGAATTTCGGCCACAACCTCGGCCGACTCAGACATGGCTTCGGTCGGCAGGCGCCGCCGGGAACCTGTAATGAGCGCTTCGATGATGCGCTGCCTGGGCGCGGGCACCGGAAGGTCCATCACCTCGACGAGTGTGCTCGGGGTGACGAGAACCTCCAGTCCGCGCGACTGCATGAAGTCCCGGAACGGGCGGGAGGTGCCCTCATCTCCGAGAGATGACCAGATGTTGGTGTCGAGTAGGACCCGCACGACGTATCTACATACCCACCGCATGAGGGTTGTGTCAACGCAGATTGGCTGCGAATAACAGCGGTTGGGCTGCAGTGCGCGGGGGATACTCGGCTGGTCTCGTGCTGTGACCGGCTCCTCGCATGCGCGTCTTGCCGGATGTGGCTCAACAGCGGCACGAGCCGATCGACGCGGTGAAATGCGTAGCGCTGGCGATCGGGCCAACCAGGCCCGCGGCCGCGAGCCGGGCCCGCAGCGTACCCAAGCTGATGCCATCGGCCACACGCCTGCCAATTCGCCCCTCACCGCCACTAAAAGTCCGCTAAAACGTGCGTATGTCCACTTCGTCTGCCGCCAAGCGCGCCGAGTAATACCCGTGGGCGGCACCGCCCACAACGCCGGCGGCCAGTCCGCAGACCGCTCCAACCCAGCCGTTCAGCCCATCTCCGCCCGAGAGCCACGCGACCAGCGGGAACACCAGGCCGAGAGGCCACAACAGGAAGACCATCAACAGCAGCAGCGGCGGCATGAGGAATGCGGTCTTGGCGAGCCCATCGAAGGCGAACCCGATGACGATCGCTCCCACCTCGGTCTTGACCAGAGCCCCGATGGCAGTGACTCCAAGGGCGACGAACAAGCCCGAGACCAGTTCTTGGGAGAGGTTTGGCCAGCGTTCCTGAAAGCGCTCGGCAACCGGGTGGATGAGGATGAGCGCAAACGGCGCGAAGAGGATCGCCAGGGTCGTTATCCATACGGCCGCCGCACCCAGGGACCAAAGGATGCGGCCCAGGGCATCGACGAGTCCTCGAAGGACACCCCGCTGGTGTGCGAAGGCGACGACTAGGACTCCCACGACCAAGGGATAAGCAAAGATCAACTTAAAGGGCCAACCGTTGGGCCCGGTAGAACCGCCGACCGTCCAACCGGCCGCGGCCACCCCTCCGACTGCCGCTCCGAGCGCGCCACACCCAAGGTGCGTCAGACGAGCCCGATCAAAATCCATTGCCTCGGGTGGAAGCGACGGCGGCCTGGAGAAGCCCGTTGTCGTGATCGCCCGCGGCCGGCCGCAGGCTCAGGTGGCCTGCCATATGCACTCCACGGAGAGTTCGACACTGCCACCCTGGCATGAGCAGGCCCATAAGTCACTGCCCGGAAGGGCAGAACAACTTGGCCGCTGCCTGCGAGTCAGTGGGTGATCTGGGTCGGGCGATCCCGCTGTGCGAGGCGGCTCTCGCCAACTGCGAGCGGGTGTTGGGCCCAGAGCATCCCACAAGCGGGATCGTCCGCCGGAACCTGGAGACCGCTCGCAACGGCTAGTACTCCCCGATGCGGGCACGACCAGGCGGCACGGGCTCGAAGCCGAGGTCCGGCCATTACCGTCCTCGGTCAAAGCCGTGTACTTCGAGGGTGCGAGTTAGCTGGTGGAGAACGAAGGGCGATGGAAGCCGTTCCTGCTCGAGGCGCAGGTAGGTGCCGTGCTCCGTAGTGAGTCCCGTCAGGGCTGCGGTTTCGATGTCGGTGAGGTTGGATTCCGGCGGGTCGGCTCTAGTCTCGTCTTCGATGGCGAGGGCTTGGTGTTCTCCGAGCGTGGCCGGGTCCATGAGGATGGACATCAGGTGTGGCAGCTGGGCACGCGCCCGTGACAATAGGGTCATCCCAGCTCGGTCGAGGTCTCCCCAGTAGAGATGACGGGCACCTTGCAGCCAGTCGATCTCGTTGAGGACGCTGAGATGGTTGCCGAGCGAGTGGATGACCACGGTCCGTGGTTGATCGGGGACGAGGTAGGCGGACTCCTTGTTCTCGACGATCATGACTTTCTCAGGGCGGAGGGGTAGCGCGTTGACCTCCGGCAGTGGGGCGCGGAGGTGCCGTAAGCCGCCCACCAGCGCGCGGTCGGCGGGGTCGGCCAGGATTACATCGACATGCACGGGCAGGGCCTTGAGGCCGAGCGGATCCAGGTCGTGTTGCTCCAGTTCCTCGTGCGGTTGATCAGCGCCGTCTGGTGGAGGGGTGATGTTGAGGCAGGCCAGGACGAGCCGGCGGTTGCGGGCCAGCCACTTGCTGTGCATACCCAGGACGGGGACCTGCCGGATGGTCAGTCCGGACCTTGGGTGGTCGGTGAACCATACGGCGGACCTGAGCAGAATCTCGAAGTCGGCGTCGTCCAGGTCGACGATTTGCTGCAGGTGGAGACGTAGCCGCTCGGTGGCCACGCCGCCGGGCAGGGCGTTGAGACGCTTCCACCGGGTCTTCGCCCGCAACCAGTGGTCGACGAGGCCATGATCGAGGGCCACAAGGTCGTCGATCGTGGGGAGGTCCAGGTGGGTGAATACTTCCTGGGTGCCTACGACGGTGTGGCGGGTGACGGTGCGTAGCCGGGCGACGGGCTGTGCCTCCGACCAGGTCCGCCATGCGCGTAGCCATTGGCCGACTGCGTCGTAATCACGGGCGATCGCATCCGCTGACGGTGCGGCGAGGGGGAACGAGAAATTTGCGTCGTCGTCGTGCAGCAGCCAGTCGCGCCAGTTCTCGCGGTACCGGACGCGGACTTGGTCGAGTATCAGATCCGGGTTTCGCATCACGTCTGCTCCTGCTCGATGCGCAGTGCCTCCTGCATGGTCATGGGGTAGATGCGCACTCGTGTGGGGTCATCAACGTCGATGTTGATGTAGGCGACGGATTCCACGTAGTCCTCGAAGGCGGTCGCCTTCTCGCGGGGCGCGCCGACGATCAGTTGGAAGCCGAGGGCTTGCAGCGCGGATAGGGCTCGGCCGGTGTAGTCGCTGTCGGCTTTGACGAACCCTTCGTCGAGGATGACCGAGGCGTAGGTGGGTGGGCCGTCGTGGCCTTCGCCGAGGCGGAACCGAAGGGCGGCGCCGAGGATGAACGCGATCAGCTCCTGTCCTTCGCCGCCGCTCATGCCGGAGACGCCGTCGTGGACGACCTTGACTCCGTCGGGGCGGGTTTCAATGGCTTGGAACTCGACGTGCTCGCGGGCGTCGAAGACTCGCCGCCGCCAGGCTTCTCCGGCTCTTGATGGGTCATCGAGTTTGGCCAGGTGTTTGCGTAGGCGGGTGAAGGACTTCTCTACCTGGTCGGCCTCGCGTTGTGCGTCCATTCCGACCGTGTTGCTGGTGTAGCGGGTGATGATCTGGCGGAAGTCCTTCAGGTCGCTGCTTGGTCGCTCGATCGGCTCTATGCTCAACGTGGCGTTCGCGCGGAACCGCACGTGGCGCAGCACGTCGTTGATGGGGTTCAGCCCGCGCTTGATGGTCCGCGCGTCGTCGTCGATCTGCACGAGCAGGCCGCGTAGCTGCCGGTTCATGTCGTCGTCGACCTTTGCCAGCCACGCGTGCTTGGCCCGCGGCAGGTCGTCGGTGACAAGTTGCTCGTAGATCGCCAACACTGACGGCAGAGCCTCGATGGTGCCATCAACTTCGCGCTCGGTGCGATCATCCAGATTCCGGTAGGCGGCGATATGGCCCACCACGGCGGTTTCGAGTTTTTCCCGGTCGTCCTTGTGTCGGTCGATCTGCTTGCGGAGATCGTCCATCGCTGCAGCCAGGCTCGCGGTGACTCCTGTGGCATCGGTCGGCGCGGCGAAGGGAGTGGCGGCGAGCGCGGCACGCTCATCAGCGCTCAGTGGTCGCTCGGCATCGACGAGGTCCTTGGCGTCGTCCACGGCCGAGACCAGGTCGCCCCATTGCATGTTCAGCGCCTCTTGCTCCTCGTGAAGCCTTTGCACCTCGCGGCTGGCGGTGACCGCCGCCTCGCGCTGCTTCTGCAATAGCTTCGTCAGGTGCGTGACCTCGGGTGAGTTGGCCTGCGCGAGCTGGGCTTCGAGTTCTTGTATCCGCTGTTGGGCGCCTGACGAGTCGATCCGGTCCCAGGTCAGCTCGGCGCGGATCGCCTGCAGTTCTTCCAATCGCGCGCGAGTCGTATTGCGCTGTGTGTCGGCCTCGTCCGCCGCCACGGCGGCGGCCCGTAGTTCTCGCCGGGTCGACTCGAGCTCGTCGCTCAGTTCCTGCAGCAGCCGGCGGGTGTCCCAACCGAGCCAGGGGTAGCGCAGGCGGCGGTCGTCCTTGGTGAACCGCTGCCGGGAGCCGGTACGCATACCGGCCGGGGTGATCGATCCGCGCGCCCATCCGGGGTGACGGTTGTCCAGCTCCGCGTCGGTCTCCACGCAGTGGTAGTTCACGGTCTCGTTCAGTTCAGTCGCAAGCCAGCCATGGAACGGGTGCTCGGCGATGTCGAGCAGCGCGGGAACGCTGCCGTCCATCGGGGCGGGGCTTGGTGTCCCGGAAAGGGCAGGGGCGAGGGTGACCGACCCGCGCATGTCGTGGTCGTGCACATACCGGCGTACGCGCGCGAAATCAACGCTGTCGACGAGGAGGGTGCTCGACAACGGCAGCACGAGGCCGACGACTGCCTTCTCCCACCGACGGTGTTCGGGTTTGAGCTGTAGCAGCTCGCCGGCGTAGCGAAGCCGGTTGGTGTCGATGCCGAGGTCGGAGGCGATCCGGTTGCGGCGCGTGTCGGCTTCTTCAGGGATGAGGCTGCGTCGTGCCTTCAGCCCGGTGATCTCCCGCTCTTGGGTTGCGGCGTCCTGGCGGAGCTGCCATAGCCGGCCAGCAGCCTTGCTGGCTTTCTCGACGGCGCGTTGCCCCGCCTTCTCCTCCTGCGCGGCGAGGTCGTCGAGGCTAGCGTGCGTGAGAGTCACATCGCCCGCGGAGGAGGGCAGGGACATCTTGAACACGGACAGGCGGTTGCCGAACCGAAGCCGCTCTGCCTCCACCCGCTCCAGGGTTTCCCTAATATGTTCGAGCTGCAGTTTGACCAGTTCCGACCGGTCACCGCCGGCCGCGACGAGCTGAGCGATCGTGTCCTTCTCGCGCTGGTCGGCGGCGTCGGCAGCCTTGACGGCGCCGGCGTGCTTCTCGTCTATCTCCGCCTTGGCGAGGCGGTTGTCGTCGATGGTGTTCTCGGCCCATCCGGTGATCTTCTCCGCATGCCAGACGTGAAGCCGTGTGGGGGCATCGCCGTCACCCCTGAGCAGCCTGGCCTTCGCTACGTAGTCAGCGCCGGCGGCGAGGTACTTCTCGGCGATCACCGGAAGCGGGGACAGTGCGTCGGTGCGGCGCCGTGCTGTTTCGAACTCCTCGTACAGTCGAGATGCCTCTCGGTAAGCCTGTAGGGCGACGTCCCAGCGGGTCAGCGCGAGCGGCTCGGTGAGGACGAACTCTTTGAACAGGGCGTTGATGGAGAAGATGCCCTTGGATGCTTGGGCTCGTCGCAGTAGCTGCATGGCCAGGCGTTGCGAGTCGTCGGTGGCTCCCATCCCCATGACTGTGCGCATTTTCGCGTGCACACGCGCTTGCGAGGAGTCCACGACGTCGCCTCGGCTCTGGTCGATGAGACGTTCCAGGGAGGTTTTCGACAGCGGGGAGGCGCCCTGGCGGATGGCGGTGATGCCGCGGAGCTGTGTCAGGTCGAAGTGGTCGTTGATGAAGCCGTAGACGGTGGCGCCGTTGATCGCTTCTGGTCCGTCGGCGTCCGAGCCGACCCACGCCAGGCGAAACGATGTAACCCGTCGCCCGTCGCGGGTCTCCCAGGTGATCGCCGCACCGCAGGGGAATCCTGGCCCGCCGGGCGGTCGCAGATAGTTGGTCGTCGCGGAGCGCCGGTTGTCGTCCCGCCTCTGGTCGGTGTGACCGCGCGCGTAGGAATAGACGGTCCGTTCCCGCTTCTTGCCGCGGTCGTCGCGAGCGGCCTGGTTGAACTCCTGGGGATTCGGCAGGATCACCGAGGCTACGGCGTCCAGCAGGGTGGATTTGCCGCGCCCGGACGGGCCGACGATCGCGGTGCCCGAGCGTGCCACGGTCATGGTCTGCAGCCCGGAATATGCGCCCCAGTTGAGAATCTGCACCTTGCTGATGCGAAACTGCCCCGCGTCTTGCCCGTCGGTGACAACCACTGAGGCGACGTCTTCCTCAATCGGTTCCGCCGCTGCGTGGAGCGTCGTCATGCGAGGTCCTCGCCTGTCTCGTTGTTCTCGGACTCGTGAGTCCCACCCGCTGCCCTTGCCGCTTGGAGGAAATACCGTTCCATGCGCATCATCTCGTCCGCGCCGATCAACGGCACGATCGCCGGCGAGACGGTGAACAGGTAGTCCGCGTCCGGGTCTGACGTCAGCAGCTTCAACTCAGCCACCGCGCGGATGGCGGCATCCACGCGGCGCTCGAACTTGGCCTCGTCACCGTCGCCGTCTTCGCGGAACGGGCGCAGGAATTCGGCTACCTGAGCCGTGGTGATCACGACCGGGTCGTCGGTTGCGTCGGTGTATGCGTGTTCCTTGCGCAGATGTATGAGCAGCAGAGACGCGTCACGGTGCAGCGGTTTGTCGCGGCGCAGCATCTTCGGAGCGTCCTCGGCCGGGTCCTGCCGCTTGAATGCCACCTCATAGTCCTTGTCGACGATGAGGAGCAGGTACATGTCGGCGAGACGCTCACGGAGCTCGTTCTCGTACGCCAGCAGCGCCTCCCACGCGGCCCGGTTGCGCGAGCGGGTGATGAATCTGTTGGTTAGCAGGGTCGCCAGGGCCCGTCGCGCTGGGGCTGGCAGGCGTGACCCGTCTGGGCTGGCCGGATCGTCGCCGTCGAAGCCGTAGTTGTCCAGGTCGTCGCTGGATGTTGAGTCGTCATCGAGGACGTTGACGCGATCGCTCACGGCATCTCCTTCGTGGGCACGGGGGCATCGAAGACGAGGTGAGGCAGCACGGCCATCAGGGTGGTGGCCCGGTCTCCGGACAGCCGTACCGTCTCGACGAGGTTCGTATCGACCTGTCCGTGCATGACTGCAAGATCCAGCAGGCTCACCAGGGTGCCCAAGCGCTGGAACTCTTCCGCGGTGGCGTCGAAGACCTCGGCGCCGGTCACCACTGGCCGGCCGACGAGCAACGTGTTGATGGTTCGTCCCACGGCACGCGGGCTGGTTCCTGCCGCCAATCGAAGGGCAGCCCGGTCCTCCGTGGGAAGAGTCCTACGCTGTTCGGTGACCTCGACGACGACCTCCTGCGGGCCGTGGTCGCGCCAAAGCTGGGTCTGTGAGATGTCGATGACGGCGTGTGGACCCACGCCGAGCACGTCCTGCGGTACATACCGCTGCCCCCGTTCGGCGTGCACCCAAGCGGCGCCGGCGTGCAAGGCGCGATCAGCGAGGCTGAGCAGCCGCTGGTGGCGACCGTGAGCGACACGCGTGAGGAAGCGGCGCAGCGACGCAGACCAGCGCACGTAGCTGTTCTGCACGTCGAGTTCCGCAGCGAGCAGAGTCGAGAGCATGCCGTCGAGTTCTTCACGCTGCGCGGCAGTTACATGTTCGCGCGCGAATCCCTGCGCGAGGATCTGGTCGATGTCGGCGCGGAGCTGCTCGGTTTGCCGGGACGACAGCAGCCGGGAAAACCCGAGGTATGCCGTGCCCTGACTCGTCTTCGACAACAGATCGTTCTCGCGAAGGTAGTCCTCCACGAGGTCCGCCTTGCGCGGTCCCTGGACCATTGCCCGTCGCGCCACCTCTTGGTGACGGTCTTCCACCATGGTGCGCAACTGCCGAAAGTCGGCTGGCAGAGACCGCGTCATGGCAAGAATCTCGAGCAGTTGCTGCTTCATCTCCTCCACCGTCGCCAGCCGCACCCGACCGGAGGCGATGTCCTCGCGTCTCTTACGCAGCTCGGCGATCTGCTGGTCAATGCGCCGCACTTGAACGCCCCGGTCCGGGTTGGTCATGTCGGCTAGGAGCCGTACCGCGTTTGAGATGGAGCCAAGGCGGGCGCCGCTGACGGTCGTCTCACCTTCAACGAGCTCGCGGACAAACCGCAGCGCTCGCAGGGAGTAGGGCGACAGGCGGTACCTCAGACGTCCGTTGAGCGTCTCCGTCTCCAGCCAGCGCTTCTCGATCCAGTCTCGGCAGTGATCGGCCGGCGTGACAGTGCCCTGCCACTCGGGGATCTTCTCGCGCGCCTCGGATACTCGTTCGTGGAACCACTCAGCGGAAACCGACCCGTCAACCTGTTCGAGATGCTCGGCGAACAGGGGCAGCACCCAATCTCTGGAGTACGCCTTGAGCAACGTCAGGGTCGGGTTCAAGTCCAGTGCCGCCCTGATCCGTTCGCCTGTGATCTTCATAGCCGCCAATCACGTCGCAATGCATGCCCGCACTGCCGAGTGTGCCGCACCCTACTGACAGAAATAGCGTCCGACGCGGTCGATCAAACGCCAGCAGCGGGCATCCGCGGCCCACCCCGGCCGGGTCGCCACCGCAGACAACAGCGGGCTTAGAGCACTGACGCTGGGAGTCCGGCGTGCTGTTCAGGCAGGCCATCAGTTGTGCATCGGCCGCGATTGGCTCTCATCGAGTATCGGCAACGAGCGGCCACGCGCTACGGCCGCGACCCGGACTTTGCCAGAACGATCCGTCGAAAACCTTCCGGCGTCGAGCCAAGTCGTACAACCGTTCTAAGATTGGTTCGCGGTGAT
The DNA here is from genome assembly GCF_040649315.1 of Micromonospora sp. NPDC049004. Classification (NCBI taxonomy): domain Bacteria; kingdom Bacillati; phylum Actinomycetota; class Actinomycetes; order Micromonosporales; family Micromonosporaceae; genus Micromonospora; species Micromonospora sp. NPDC049004. Next base: position 936,867 of record NZ_JBEZFG010000002.1, on the reverse strand, counting down.
CGATGATCGGCTTACGCCATCGCGCCGGCTGCCTCAACTTGGCTCTCTCGACATCAACCAAATGGCGTGGCCCCCGACCGTCATCGGCGTTAGCCACGTTTCACCTCATTCCATTCTTACTCGACGGATGCCGAATATTTCGGGTTGAAGCCCTCAGTCGCTCCCTGCGGTTTCGCGACGATGAGCCCTGACCAGAGCAAGGGAGAGATCATGAACAGCCAGGGCGTCGTCGTGAAGCGGTGCCGGTGTGTCGACCCGGAGACGGGCCGGCGGCGCGGCGCGTCCTGTCCGCAGCTGACGCAGCGCGCTCACGGCAGCTGGTACTTCCACTGCTCAATCCGCAACCTACTCGGGCAGACCGAGCGGATCCGCCGGGGTGGCTATGCGTCGGAGGCGGCGGCGCGCACGGCGCGCGACGAGTTGCTGGCATTGTCCCGGGAGGAGCAGGCCGGCCGGTCCTGGACGGTCACCCGCTGGTTGCGGTACTGGCTGTCGACAGGACCCGGATCCGGCCGACAACGCGAACGCACTACACCCACGACGTCGAGCGGTTCCTGATCCCGCACATCGGCCAGCTGATCCTCGGTGACCTGAGTTCACGGCAGGTCGCCGCAGCGTTCGGGCAAATCGCGGCCACCCGCAATCGGTCCGGGCAACTGCAGACCCCGTGCACCTTGCAGCACATCCACACGACGCTGCGGGCGGCGCTGACCGGCGCCGTGCGCGAGGGCCTGCTCGTCAGCAATCCGGCTCGGCACCTGGAGCTACCTGCGCGTCCCCGTCCCCAGGCCCATGTGTGGACCGAGGCTCGCGTCGCCGAGTGGAGGGCCACCGGTGAGCGGCCCACCGTCGCGGTGTGGACACCCACACAGCTGGCCGCCTTCTTGGATTACGTCCGCGACGACGGCTTGTTCGCCCTGTGGTGGCTGATCGCCTTGCGGGGTCTGCGCCGCGGTGAGGCCGCCGGCCTGCGGTGGAGCGAGGTCGACCTGCACTCGGGTCAGTTGTCGGTGGTGCGGCAGCGCACCACCGCCGGCTACGACGTTCACGAGGGGCCGCCTAAGTCCGCGACCAGCCGCCGCAGCGTGGCCTTGGACCAGCACACGGTGCGGGTGTTGCGTCAGCACCGCGAGCGGCAAATCCAACAGCGTGACCTGCGGGCCACGGCCGGGAAAAGGTGGCATGACAGCGGTTACGTGTTCACCGGCCCCGACGGGATGCCGATCCACCCGGGCTACTTCACCCAGCGGCTGCGGCTGCTGGTTGACCGGGCTGGGCTGCCGCCGATCCGGTTGCACGACCTGCGCCACGGCGCGGCGACCCTGGCGCGGGAAGCCGGGGCCGACCTCAAAGCGGTGCAGGACCAGCTCGGGCACGCCACCATCCAACTGACCGCCGACATCTACACCAGCATCCTGCCCGAGTCTCAGCGCGAGGCCGCGGAAGCCACCGCGCGTCTGGTCCTTGACGCTGCCAAACCTGGCGAGGAGATCCGGCGTCAGCTCAGCCACCACCCGAAGCCACCGCAGGAACACCCCGCCGAGGCGCGTTCGGTGGCGGCACCTGCCCGTCGACCTCGGTGGAAGCCGTCCTCGGCCACAGGAGGCACCAAGCTTTTGTCCTCGGCAGGCAGGCGGCGGCCCGGACGGCCGCAGAAGTCCCGCTGACTCGTGTATCGGTGCAATTCCGGGCGGCATGGCGACAGGCGGGCACGGCCGTCGCCTGCCGCCCGGGATCCGTCGACGGTCGTCGCGGCATAACGTACGGCGATCGCGCTGAACGTCGGCTGGCAGATGTCTCCGACCGCCGGTCAGCGCGGTCACAATCCGAGGCTGGTTGGTCGCCTGCTGTAGATTGCACTGTCGTGCTTCTCGTGGCAGCGAATCCGGGGCCCGCCGCGCAGCCCACGTTCTGGGAGAACGTCGTCTGCTTCCTGTTCTTCTCGTCAGTCGGCTTGCTGTACGTCTGCTACTACTTCGGCTTCAGGATCAACGCCAAGTGCCTTGTCCTGACCAAGAGCACCAGGAAGCCGTGCGCGAGGGACGGCAAGGTCCTCGTTGGCTGCCGGCAACACAAGCGGCAGAAGACGGTGGCGTGGATTCGTCACATGGGTGCGGCGAGCTGGCTGGATCCGTGGTTCTACCGGCTGCACATCGTGCCGCCGTCCTTCGCGTCCCTGCCGACGTCCCCGGCGCCCGTTGTTCACCAGGTCACGTCGCCGGCGGCGGTCGAGACGCCTGGCAGGCGCATGACGGTCGAAGCCCGGATCGCGTTGTGGGCGTTGGCCTTCAGCGTCCTGCAGGCGTTCACGGCCCTCGTCGCCCTCGCGGTCGACGTCGCGGCTGGCACGTAGAGGTTGCCTCGTGGCACCTTCTTCACGGTGGCGCTCTGTTCGTCTGCGCAGTGAGCGGTCGGATCGGTGTGGCCAGCCAGACGTGCGTCGGCGGCAGGGTCATTCGGGAGTTCACACCGTCGCCGCTCGTCCCGCTAACGACCGATTGAACGGCGCGTCGTTATCGATCATCATCGTGCTCGACGAGCAGGGCGTGGTGAGCTGCGGACCTTCGGGAAGGGTGGCTTTGACGGCTCGTCGTAGCATCGGCGCATGCCGACGAAGGACCAGCAGGTCAAGCACGTGGTCGAGGGGATGGCGCTGGGTGTGCTCGCGCAGGGCGTGGAAGCGCTGTCCAGCGCCAAACTGAATCTGGAGCTCGCGTTCAACCACGCCTGGCGCGGGTGGGCACCGGCGACACGCTTCCCGAGTATCGCTGGCTCCCGGATCGATCCGGGGAATCTGTTCTGGATCGGCCTGAACAAGTCCGAAGGGCGCCAGGGCACCCGTGCGGCGTGGCGTAGCGGGCGGTGGTGGGAGCCGTATGTCACCTACGAGGCCTGGACCGTTGACAAGTGTCTTGAGCTTCACGCTGATGAACGGGCTTCTGTCCAGGACTGGCAGGACCTCGGCCGGCTCTTCGTTGCCCGGTTCGGGCCGGAAGAGGTCCGCCGCGTGTCGTGACCCAGCGCGTGGCGCCTGCGGTGGGCGGGCCGTTTTCAGGTCGAGGCTGTGCTAATTAGTGCCGGCCGCGGGGTTCGAGCGCTAGATATGTACATGCGGTCAATGCCCTGCCGTGGTCCATGGTGCGCCGGATTCAGGCCGGTCAGCCCACGTGGTCTTCGTCTTCGACGGTGATCCGTAGCTTGGAAGTCGTGGCTACCCTTAACGACCGCGGCGGCCCAACAGCTCGGGTTGTCGAGGTGCGGGTGGCTGTTGCAGCTCCCGGGCGAAGGTCGTGCCGCCGTCGCAGGAGTGGACGATGGGCCCGGGTTCGGAAAGTTCCATGTCGGTGAACGTGGGGTGGGCGGGGTGAGCAGCGACCCATTGGTAGGCGTGGGTGAGGAGCCGGGAGTTCACGTCGTTCGCGAGGGCGACAGCCGCTTCACCGCCTAACGAGCGGTGTGGTGCGACGTCGGCGACGCCGGGCGGGCCGATGACGAGCAACGCTCGTGGTGTGAGCGGCAGGGCTACCTCGTGGGCCTGGGCCACACCCGGCCGGCTGGGGTACACGTGGACGATGTCGGCGTTGCGAGCGCGGCTTCTGCTGGGCTTGCGCGCGTCCTTCTTCCGACGCCGCTGTGCCTTAGCGCAGCTCGGCAGGTGCTGGACGTGGCTGACGTCGCCGCGGGTACGCAGGATCACCGGCTCATCGCAGGTGATGAACAGCGGTTGGTCGATCGTCACGAGCGTCGCCGGGCGGCCGAAGAACACCTCGGCGACCTTGGGAGCGTTCTTGGCCAGGTATTCGAGGTGCAGGTTCGGGTCCGGAACCACCCGCACCTCGGTGATCCCGCGGATATCCGGCCGCGACGAGCGAATGAGGTAGTCGCCCATCAACTCGACCTCACGACGGTGTCGGGGCGTGCGCAGCAGCTGAAAGCCGATGAAGATGCTCAGATGCAGTGACTCCTCCGGCGTGAGCGGTCGCGGTGCCCGGAAGGGGTCGAGAATGCGGTCGATGACCGCGGTCGCCCCGTCCTCGATCACGCCAAGGATCCGTTCAAGCCGACCGTCGCGCTCACCGTCGAGGTTGATGAAGGTGTAGAAGTCGCGGATCGCGCCAACGTCCTTGATGTTGCGCAGGCTCGCCCGTCCCGTGACCCGATCGCGGACACGGATTTGGCCGGAGGCGGAGAAGCGTTCGAGATAGCGGCGCGGGACGGTGTGGTGCCGGCTGCCGACCATCGGCACCGGCGAGGTCGTATCCCACCACTGTTGGATCTCGTCGAGGATGCTCGGATCCGAGTCGATCATCTCGTCGACCCAGCACCGCCACGGCTCGTCATCCCACCTGTTGTCGCCGACCATTGCGCCCTTCCCACCGCGGCCCGTTGGCCGCCATCCCGATGATCCGCCTAGCCTCCGACACTGTCGAACCCGTCCGCCGCCAGGCGCCTTGGCGCACGCAGTGGCGGCTTCCAAGTGGTATCCGCCTGGCACAGTCCGCGGGCAGTCTCCAACCGACCACCAGGCACGCGAGGCTGTCAGCTCAGGACGTCGGCGCCGAGCCGGTGACGAACTTAATCTCGTCCAGGCCTCGGGGATCCGCGTTGCCGCGGTCGGTCAACTCCTGCAGGATCAAAGTTCGCAGGACGGCGCGGAGTTGGGCAGCGCTCAGACGTGGCTTCTCGCCGGTGGGGCGGTCCGCAGCCACGACGGTGGAGAACACGTCACCGGCGAACGAAATTGCCCGCTTGCCCGCGCGCAGGAACTGAGACCGCAGCGCGTACGCGGTCTTGAATGCCGGCTGGCCGCCCACCTCGGCTGGCGCGGCGCGCTGCTCGTCCTCGCCGCCATTCACGGCGCGGTCACCGTGCCGCTGCACGCCCTCACCATCCGCCGGCCCCGAACGGTGACGACCACGGCACTGGCCGGCACCGAGCGGTCCGGGCACGCCCAACGACGCGCCGTCGCCCAGACCGCGATGCGCGACACCCGCTTCTGGATCCTCGCCGCCACCCTGATCGGCCACGGCGCGGCCACCAGCACCATGACGGTGCATCTCATCGGCTACCTCACCAGCCGCGGCCACCCCGCCACCCTGACCGGACTGCTCGGCGTCCTGTCCATCACCGGCCGACTCGTGCTCACCGCCGCCCGCCGATACCTGCGCGTCACCACCATCGTCGCCTTGGTCTTCGCCATCCAGGCCGCCGCGCGCTCGCCATGCCGCTGCTCGCCGGCACCCGCGCCGGCGCGGCCATCACCGTCGTCGGGTTCGGACTCGGCTTCGGCATCACCAGCCTCGCCACCCCCGCCCTGCTCAGCGACCGGTACGGCACCACCGCCTACGCCACCATCGCCGGCCGACCCACCGCCCCCGTCACCATCGCCAAAGCCGCGGCACCCCTCCTGCACACCACCACCGGCTGGACACCGCGACTCGCCGCCCTCGCCGCATGCTGCGCCCTCGCCGCCACCGGCATGCTCACCCGCGCCACCACCCCAGCGCCGGACATCGGCAGCGCGGCCGACAACCGCGCGACCCCGGCGTCACCCGCAGGGCACCATCGCCTCGCCCGACGCGACAGCCTCACCACAACGTCGACAGCCCTGACCCACCACGCCGACGAGAAGCCTGGCGGACTCTCCAGCGCTGAATCGAGACCAACCGACGCAACGGACTCGCAGTCCGTCGACCCCCCGGCGACCCAGCAGAGAATGTGACCAGTCCTCACAAACTTCCCTTACGCACGGAATAGGGAGCATCCATGACTGGGTCGGGAACCATCTACAAACGGTGCGGCTGCCGGCACAATGCAACGAAGAAGCGCCTGGAAAGCAACTGCGCACGCCTGCCAGAACGCGGACACGGCACGTGGTACTTCGCCTGCTCCGCGACCGACGCGTTCGGCAGGCCGACACGGGCCCGCCGGGGCGGCTTCCGATCCAAGGCCACCGCCACCCAGGCGCGCAACGAATGGCTGAGCCAGACCGGCGAGGCACGCACCGCGCAGGGATGGACCCTGGAACGTGGCTGCGATATTGGCTGTCCACCCGCACCAAGATTAAGGACACCACCAGGGCCCAGTACACACGAGACGTCGACCAGTTCCTCATCCCGCACATGGGCAGGATCACCCTGGCCGACCTCAACATCCGCCGAATCCGCAGCGGCTTCAACGACATCGCACAGACCACCAACGGACGCGGCCAGCCACAGTCGCCCTCATGCCTGCAGCATCTGCGGACCACTCTTCGCGCGGCACTCAACCTCGCTGTCCGGGAGGGCCTCCTCGACGCCAACCCGATCCGGCACCTCGAACTCCCGTCCTACCGCAAGCCACACGCCCAGGTGTGGACACCCGCACGTGTCGCGGAATGGCAGGCAACCGGCCAACGGCCAGCGGTCGCCGTCTGGACCGCGCCTCATCTCGCCGCGTTCCTCGACGCGGTCACCACCGACCGGTTCTTCGCCATGTGGTGGCTCATCGCCCTGCGCGGCCTACGTCGCGGTGAAGCATGCGGCCTGCGCTGGTCCGACATCGACCTCGACCACGGCGTGCTGTTCATCTTCCGCAGCCGCACCACCGTCGGCTACCACGTCATCGAAGGGGAACCCAAAACAGCCGCCAGCACGCGCGCCGTCGCTCTCGACAAACACACCGTGGCCGTGCTCCGCGAGCACCAGCGCCGCCAGCGTCAGCAACAGGCCGCCCGCGAGGTGGCAGGCAGAGCCTGTTACGACAGCGGCTACGTGTTCATCCGCCCCGACGGCAGGCCCCTGCACCCCCAGTACGCCACCCGGCACTTCAGCCGACTCGTCAAACGAGCCGACATCCCACCGATCCGTCTGCACGACCTCCGCCACGGCGCCGCGTCCCTCGCCCACGAAGCCGGTGCCGACCTCAAAACCGTGCAAGATCAGCTCGGCCACGCAAGCATCGTCACCACCGCCGACACCTACACCAGCGTCCTGCCATATGCCCAGCGTAGGAGCGCCGAAGCCACTGCCCGACTCGTTCTCGCCGCAGCCCGCCGCACCCGCGAAAAGATCAGGAAGACGGGCCAGAGCAGCCGCCCCACACCCCGCCCGAAAAACAAGCGCACTACCCGTCAAGCACGAGTGACCCCACCACGGAAGAGCAGGTCAACACACATGCAACCCAAGCATGACTACGGAAAGTGACGGCGCCCACATGACACCCACGCGACACCCACTGTCCAACCGGGACGATCAACAAAAAACGCCTGACCGCGTTTCCGCAGGTCAGACGCTGTTTGATCTTGTGCGCCCGAAGGGACTCGAACCCCTAACCTTCTGATCCGTAGTCAGATGCTCTATCCATTGAGCTACGGGCGCTCGTGCTCAGCCAGTGTACACACCCGGCTTTCGCGCGGAGACTCCGGGATTCGAACCCGGGAGGGGCTTTAAGACCCCAACCGCATTAGCAGTGCGGCGCCATAGACCAGACTAGGCGAAGTCTCCCTGGTGATCCGCAGACCACCGCGCCCGAGGATACAGGTCGCCACCCACCGGGAGCAAAACGACTTCCGGTGTACGACCGCCAGCGCTCCCCGCCGCCTGTGCCGCCTCCCTGTGCGACGGTGTGATCGGGACTACGCTCCATCGATATGCAGGAGCAGCAGCCGCCCAGCGAGCCGACCCGCCAAGAGCCTGCTGACCGAGTGCGCAGGCGCTCTCCGCGGGACACTTTTACGCCGCCCGCAGCCGCCGAGCAGACGGCGGAGAAGACCGAGCCGACGTCCGGGCCGGCGGCGGCTCCCGCGCCACCTGGGCAGCGTCCTCGACGGCCCCGACCCGCCCCGGCGGTGCTTTTCCAGCCACCGGAGCCGGAGCGGGTCCTGCCTCGACAGCCGGGCAGCAGCGAGCCGGTTCCGCCGGCCGAGGTGACAACACCGACCGGGCCGACACGTCCACCGCAGCCGGTGACACCGCCCGCACCGGGCGAACCGGCCGAGCCCACCAAGCCGGCCGCGACGCGCCGGCCGGACGAGACGCGCCGGCCGGACGAGGCGTCCGGCGCGGCGCAGGAGGACGGGCCGGCGCCTGGGGCCGGCCCGCAGCAGCCGGCGAACCCGTCGAAGCGGACGCCGCGCGCCACCTCCGCGCGTCCGGCGAGCACCCGCAGGAAGGCGCCGGCCGGCGATGTGACTGCCACGACACCGCCCCCGGCCACCCCCGCCCCGACGACCACCCCGACCAGACGCACCGCCACACCGGCCAAGAGCACCGCCACACCGGCCAAGAGCACCGCCACACCGGCCAAGAGCACCGCCACACCGGCCAAGAGCGCCGCCGCACCGGCCAAGAGCACCCCCACACCGGCCAAGAGCGCCGCCGCACAGGCCAAGCGCGCGGCCGCCCCTCGCAAGACCGCCGTCTCGAAGAAGGCAGCACCCCCGGCCGAGCAGTCGCCGCCGATGATCACCACCGCCCCGGCGACGGGGCCGTCGATGGCGGTGCCGGCGTCGGGGCGTACCCCGGAATCGGACCTGCGGGCGGTGATCGCCCGCCTGCGCGACCACCCGGGCTTCGCACCGGAGCTGCTGGCTCTGGAGGCGGTGCGGGCGCTTGGTCCGGGCGCCGCCGAGTGGGCCGAGCGGCTGCGGGCCCGCTATCCGGACGCTCCGGCGGACGGCGTGGCCCGGCTGGCGACCCGGCGGTACGTCTGGGCGGCGGGCGCGGGTGGGGCGGCGTCCGCGCTGGCGGGGCTCTTCGCGCCGCTGGCGGAGTTGGGCTCGGTGCTCTGGACCCAGTCGAACCTGGTGCTGCACCTGGCGGCGGCGTACGGCCGGGACCCGGCGCATCCCGACCGGGCGGCCGAGCTGCTGGTGTTGACCCAGGTGCATCCGGACGCGGCGAGCGCCGAGGCGGCGTTGGCCGGTGCGCGGGCGGCGCACGAGCCGGTGGAGGGGACGTGGCCGAGGGCGGCGGAGGCGGCGTGGCGACTCGCCGCACCGCTCACCGCGCAGGCCGGAGGGTGGGTTGCGCTGCGGTTGGCGTCCCGGCTGTTGCCGGGCGCGGCGGTGGTCGCCGCCACATTGGGCGACGCGGCGGCGACCGATCGGCTCGCTGCCCGCGCGATCGCTGCCTACCGGCCGCGTCAGAGCCAGCTGAACCAGTCGCGGGGCAGCAGCGCGTAGCCGACGAAGGCGACCACGTCGAGCACTGTGTGCGCGATGATCAGCGGTAGCACCCGGCGGGTACGCAGGTAGAACAGGCTGAAGATCACGCCCATGATCGCGTTGCCGACGAACGCGCCGAAGCCCTGGTAGAGGTGGTAGCTGCCGCGCAGCAGCGCGCTGGCGGCGACGATCGCGGCGAGCCGCCACTGGAGTTGGCGCAGCCGGGTGACCAGATAGCCGACCACGATCACCTCCTCCAGCACGGCGTTCTGCACTGCGGAGAGGATCAGCACCGGAACCGCCCACCAGACGTGCGGCAGGGCCGCCGGCACCAGCGTGGCGTTGATGCCGAGCTGTGCCGCCGCCCAGAACAGCGCCAGGCCGGGCAGGCCGATAAGCGCGGCCAGGCCGGCACCCCGGGCCAGGTCCTGGCCGGGCCGCCGCGCGTCCAGGCCGAGGGTCCGCGCCGGGTCGCCGGGGTCGCGGCTGAGCAGGTGTACGGCGAGCAGCACGGGCAGCAGCGCGAAGACGATGCCGAGGAGCTGGTACGTCAGGTCGAGCCAGGGTCGGGCCGACGCCGAGGTGTTCAGTGCGGCGGTCTGCTTGGAGAGCGGCCCCTCGGCGGTCAGCTTCGCGATGATCGAGACCACCGCGTAGACCGCGGACTGGCCGAGGGAGAGGCCGAGGACCAGCAGCGTCTCGGTCCCCAGTACTCGGCGGGACACCGGGCGGGTCAGCTCAACGGTCACCGCACCACTCTGCCCGACGGACGGCACCGGGGGCACGGCCGATCGGCCGGCGTGAACCGATCGCACATTCTGTGCGACCGGTGAGCACGCTCCGTGGAGATTCTATGAGCGCCCGATCCGCTGCCGTCTGGAGAAGGAGCACCGGTGGACAACGTCGCACGGTTGCTGAAGGAGAGCTGGACCCTCGTCGAGGAGGACCGGGAGCGGCTGAGCGGGCACTTCTACGCCCGGCTGTTCCTGCTCGACCCCGCCCTGCGGCAGCTCTTCCCGGTGCAGATGAACGGCCAGGGTGACCGCCTGCTGGAAGCGATCATCACGGCGATCCACACCGTGGACGATCCGGAGAGCTTCGACGAGTTCCTGCGTGCGCTGGGCCGGGACCACCGCAAGTACCACGTCGACGACAAGCACTACGCGACGATGGGCGTCGCGCTGCTGGACGCGCTGCGCAGCACCGCTGGCGACGGCTGGAATCTGGAGTACGACCAGGCGTGGCGGGACGCGTACGCGGCGATCGCGGCGAAGATGACGGCCGGGGCGGCCGACGACGACAACCCGCCGTTCTGGCACGCCGAGGTGCTGACCCACGAGCGGCACGGCCCGGACATCGCCGTGCTGACCTGCCGGGCCCTGCAACATCCGCTGTCCTGGCGGGCGGGCCAGTACGTCAGCCTGGAGCTGCCCCGCTTCCACCCGAGGGTGTGGCGGAACTACTCGGTGGCGAACGCCCCGAACGACGACAACGTGCTGGAGTTCCACGTGCGGAGCCCGGGCGCGGGTTGGGTGTCCGGGGCGCTGGTGCGCCGCGTACAGCCGGGGCACCTGCTGCGCCTGGCGGCACCGATGGGGTCGATGACCCTGGACCGCTCCTCCGAGCGGGACATCCTCTGCGTGGCCGGTGGCGTCGGGCTGGCGCCGATCAAGGCGCTGGTCGAGGAGTTGGCCAGCTACAACCGGACGCGCTGGGTGCACGTCTTCTACGGCGCCCGGCACGCGACGGACCTGTACGGGCTGGCTGGCCTGCAGGAGTTGGTGGCCGCGCACCCGTGGTTGTCGGTCACGGCGGCGTGCAGCGACGATCCCGACTTCGACGGCGAGTTGGGCGACATCCCGGACGTGGTGGCCCGGTACGGCCCGTGGACGACGCACGACTGCTACGTCTCCGGTTCGGCGCAGATGGTTCGGTCGACACTGCGGGTGCTGGCCGCCGACGAGGTGCCGCCGCCGAACATCCGCTACGACACGTTCGGCGATCTCTAGACGTTCCTCCCCCCACACCGGGGCGCGTGCCCCTGCCCCCTGGGGCACGCGCCCCGGCCCCCGCCCTGGTCAGTAGCGCCAGGGTTGGCCGGTCTCCCGGTATTCCTCCACCGGCACCAGCGGCACGCCGGGTGCCATCCGGTCGACGTAGAGCCGCCCTTCCAGGTGGTCGATCTCGTGCGCGACGAGCCGGGCCATGCCGAACTCGAACGACGTGATGACCCGGCTGCCGTCCCACTGTGCGTGTTCCACGTCGAGTCGCAGCGGTCGGGGCACCAGACCGCGATGGTCGAAGAAGGAGAGGCACCCCTCGTACTGCTCGTCGGTCTCCGGGTCGGCGTCCACCACCCGGGGGTTGAGCAGGATTACCGGTTCCGCCGACCGGTCGGGGGGCCGGACCACTGCGGCGGCACGGCCGATGCCGAGCTGCGGTGCGGCGATGCCCACTCCCTTGCTGAACGGGTGCAGCTCGTCGAGCCGGGACAGCGCCATGGTGAGTCGGTCCACGACGTCCCGGGCCACCTGTTCGTCGCCGGGCAGGTCGAACTGCCGGACCTGCTGGCGGAGGAGGTCGGCCCCGCGCTGGACGATGCCGATCCCGCGCATCCGCTCGCTGGGGCGGACCCGGGTGCCGCCGGGGCCGACGTCCGGGTCGCTGTCCGGCCGGGCCCGGAAGCGCCACTGCATCCGGTAGCGGGCGTTGAGCGGCGGGGCGTCGGTCTGCCAGTCGTAGATCGCCCGGTCGCCCTCGTCGCGACGCTGCGGCGCCGTCCGCAGCGGGCCCTCCTCCGCGGAGAGCGAGGTCTCCACGCCCCAGACCTGCGGGTCGAGGGCCGCCGGCAGGTCCAGGCGTACGGCGAGGTGCCGGGTCGGCAGCCGGACGGCCCGCTGGAACCAGGGGCCCCACTTCTCGTGCCCGACGCTGTACGCGTACTCGATGATGGCCCGGTCTCCCGGGTAGAGGGGGAAGCGCCGTTCGCCGTTCTCGAAGAGCAGCCAGATCTCCTTGAACGCGTCCCGGTCGTGTTTCGCCCGCCAGTGCATCGGCTCCGGGTCGCCGGCGTCGTCGTCGCGGCGGGCCTGTAGTTGCAGCTCGGCGAAGGTGAGCGGGTGTTCCCGGTGGTGCCGGTTGGAGCGACCGGGGTCGTTCGGGTACCGGTCCACCGCGACGCGGACGAGGTAGCGGGTGACCGGTTCGGTGCCGGCGTTGTAGAGCTCGCGGCGGATGACGCACCGGTAGGCGTCGTCGGTGTGGGTGAGGGTGGCCAGTTCCCGTTCGACGACGAGGCCGGTGCCGGGAGGCAGCCACTGACCGGGCAGCGGGGGCTCGCGGTGCGGTTGGCCGGAGCGGGCGTGCCGGAGGTCGTCGTACTCCCGGAAGCGCTGCCAGATCGCGCCGCTGGCCTCCAGGACGGCCTCGGCACGGCGGGCGAAGTCCTCGGTCGGGCGGTGTCGGCGGCCCTCGACGTGGCTGACGTAGGACGGGTCGAACCCCATCAGGATGGCCAGCTGCTTCTTGGACAGGCCCCGCCCGGCGCGCTGGCGGGCGAGCTCGGCCGCGAAGGAGTCGGCAGCCCGTTCGAGGGGTGACGTCGTCATCGGCTTCCTCGTGGCCGGGAGTATCAGTTTCACGTTCCGTGGCGAAGCGCACACGCATCTGCCACCTTGTCGACACAACGCTTGACAATCCACCGACGGTGATCGATCCTGCGGCGGCGTTTTCGGAGGCCGGGTGCGGGTAGTACGCCGGGGCGCGGAGCGCTGCTCCCGCCGGGAGCCGGAGTGACCCGGGCCTCCCGATCCGACCGAGGCAAGGCTTCCCTTAGGCCGCCAGGCGTGGTTAGGCTAGCCTTAGCTCAGGACGGCGCTGGTCGTCCGCCGGGGCATGCTCCCCGGTCACGCGGACGGGGGATGACACGGTGACAGCGGTGATGCCGAGGCGGGACGTGACCGCCACGCCGCTCGCCCCCGTCACCGCGGCGCTGCGGGCCATGTTCGGCACCGACGACCTTCCCGGTCTCGCCCGGGGCCTGCTTGTCGACGACGAGTTCGGTTGGGCGCCCGCCACCACCCTGATCGACGGCACCCGCCTGCCGGAGCTGCTGCACGCGGCAAGCGTCCGCTGGGGCGGTACCCCACACGCCTGCGCCGCGCTGGCCTGGAAGTCGTACAGCTACTGGACGGCCCTGCCGGTCGTGCTCGGCTGGGCCTCGGCCCGCCGGGTGCCACTGCTCGACCCGTCCGACGTGCTGATCCACTTCGAGGACCACCGGCCCCTGCTCACACTGGGCCTGCGCCACGGCACCACAGTGGCCGTGCTGCCGAGCGACCCGCTGGCGCTCTCCGGCCTGCCGGAGGTACGCGTCGTCGCCGGCGAGGCCGAATTGCTCGCCGAGCTGCGCGCCTCCCTGCTCGACGCCCACCTGGCGCCGCTGATCGCGGCGATCCAGGCGGAGGTGCGGGTGGGCACCCGGACGCTGCTCGGCTCGGTCGCCTCCGGCATCGCGCACGGCATCCTCCGGGCCGCGGACGCCCTGCCGGGCTCGACGGTGCAGAGCATCGACACCCTGCTCGGCGCGCTCGACCTGGCGGACCTGGTCGAGCTGGTGCCCGGCCCGACCGGTGAGCCGAGCGTGCAGCGACGCACCTGCTGCCTGGCCTTCACGCTGCCCAGCCCGAAGGTCTGCCAGGGCTGCTGCGTCCGCCAGGGCTGATCCCGCGCGTCCGACAAGGCTGATCCCGGCGCGTCCGACCCCCGCTCAGTCGGTCAGCGGCCGGACGTCCCACACCCAGACGCCGCCGGTGAAGACCGGTTGGATCCCGGTCAGCTCGGTCATTCCACGCCGCAGTTCCAGCTCGTGCTCGTGCGGCCCGAGGATCACCACGCCGGCCCGCCAGTAGCGCAGGTCGTCGACCGCGTTGACCCGACTCTGCGGGGTGATCGGCGGCACCGCGCCGGTCCGTCGGATGGTGGCGAAGAAACTGCTGGTGGGCCGGGGTGGCGCGGTGAACAGCGCGACCTTCGGCGGCTCCGCGCTCGGGCGGGTGTCCGGTCCGAGGAAGTAGCCCCGGGCCAGCGGCATGTCCAGTCGGGTCGCGGCGGACCAGCGCAGCGGCTCGGCGTAGTTGGTGTCCGGCAGCGGCAGGGTCACCACACTGCGCCCACCAGCCACGTACGGCCGCCAAGCCCCGCTGGTCACGAAGGTGGGGACCGGGTCCAGCTGGACCACGGGCAGCGGGGTGGGCAGGATCGGCAGCAGGGCCATCGTCAGCACGGTCGCGGTGGCGAAGCGGATCTGCGGGCGGGCGGCCGGGCGCGTACGGGCCAGTTCGCGGGCGCGTTCGGCGCCGTAGGCGAGCAGCACCCCGACGATCGGGGTGATCGCCAGCGCCCACCGGGTCGGCACCACCGAGTGCAGGATCGGCAGGTTCTCCAGCGCGGCCCAGGGCCCCGGCACGCCGGTGCCGTGACCGGCGAAACGGATCTCCCGCCCGAGTGAGAGCACCGTGAAGAGCAGCCCGAGCCCGGCCAGCGCGAGCACGACCACCGAGCGCCGCAGCCACCAGATGAGGGCGACCACCAGCACGAGCAGCGACCAGCCGAAGAAGCTGTTCTCCTCGGTCGGGTTCTTGGCCAGCCCGGCGGCGGTGCGCGGGCTGCCGGCCAGCGATTCCCGGGAGTACGCGACGAACGAGGCCAGGTCGCTGGAGTAGCCGCGGATCAGGCTGGACAGCCCGGAGTAGGCGCCGGGTCCGAAGAACTGCACATACAGCGGGTACGCCAGCAGCAGACCCGCGACCACTGCGGCGACGGCCAGGCCCGCGAGGAAGGACCGGGCCCGTGACCGCAGTGCGGGGCGGCCGATGGCAAGCGCGCCGACGATCACGCCGAGCCCGATCGCGGTCATCAGCAGGATCTCCAGGTTGAGAAACGCCTGCCAGACGATCACCAGCGCGAGCAGCAGCCCGTTGCGCAGCCAGCGGCCGGGGTCGGCGAGCCGCAGCGTACGCCAGATGATCAGTGGGACGACGAACTGCGACACGATGTTCGGGTGCCCGTTGGCGTGCGACACCATGGCCGGCGCGAACGCGCAGAAGCCCGCGCCCAGCCAGGCCGGCCCCCGGGCTCCGATCAGGACGCGGGAGAGCAGGAAGTACCAGGCGGTGGCGGTGGCGATCATTCCGAGGGTGAGAAAGAGCAGGAATGCCGCACGTGGCCCGAACAGCAGGGTGATCGGCGTCATTGGCAGCGAAATGGATAATACGGACGTATTTGCCATGAGGTTGACACCGTCGGGCACGTTCATCTGATCGGAATGGAACGGGTATGCGAAATGCGTGACCACTCGCGCACCGTGCGCCATCATCCATTCGAACTGTTGCTGGTCGGAGCGGTTGTCCCGCACTCCACTGCCCGGGTCCAACCAGAGGCGGCCGGTGACCCAGAAGGCGAGCACCACGAAGCTCAGCACGGCGGCCAGATCGGTCCACTTCCCGTTGCGGCGCAAGCGATCGCCGCCGCCGGCCCCCTCCACCGGCGACGCGGTGGCCGGGCCGTCGCCGGGCGCGTCCGGTTCGGGAGTAGTCATGACAATTCATAGGGTAGTCAGCGTATGGCGGCACCGTGACATGTTTCGGGGTACTGCCGTACTATGTGCCGGGTTCGCCGACCGCCGATCACGTGCCCACCCCCCGACCGCAATTCGGCCAACCGCTCCCCCGATTCTTCTGCCATCCAAGCGGATGATTCACTCTGTCGGTCCAGGCACGGGTCGAGTTCATATCGTGAGGAATCGACGCATGGCAGAAATCACTGGGGATCAGCGCGTCCAGTCCGAGGTGCTGGAGGGCCTGGCAACGGCCGTCAACCACCGCCGCTGGTTCGTCGAGCTGGCGGTGCCGTACCTCGGTGACGACCCGATCGAGATCGGCAGCGGCCTCGGTGACTACGCGCTGGAATGGTCGCAGCGGCTGCCCCGGTTCACCGCCACCGAGGCCGATCCCGACCGGCTGGTGCAGCTCAAGGAGCGCCTCGCCGAACAGCCCGGCATCGACGTCCGGCAGATGCTGCTCCCGCACAGCGACCGGGGGGACTACAGCGCCGCGGTCTCGTACAACGTCCTGGAGCACATCGAGGACCACGTGGGCGCGCTGCGCAGCATGCGCGACCTGGTCCGCCCCGGCGGCGCGGTGATCATCATCGTGCCGGCGTTCCAGTTCGCCATGAGCCCGGCGGACATCGCCACCGGCCACGTCCGCCGCTACACCAAGAAGACGCTCGGCACGGCCATGACCGAGGCCGGCCTGACGGTGGAGAAGATCCACTACGCCAACGCACTCGGGTTGATCGGCTACTTCATGGCCACCAAGGTCTTCCGGCTGATGCCGAAGGAGGGGCCGATGGTCAAGGTGTACGACACCCTCGTCCTCCCCGCCACGAAGGCCGCCGAGCAGGTCGTCCGACCCCCGTTCGGCCAGTCCGTCTTCGCGGTGGCCCGCGTCCCCGCCTGACCCACCCCGCCCCGCGATCTTGCACTCGACCGCAAACGGACAGTGCAAGATCGCGGGGTACGGCTCACTCCTTGATCTGGTACGTCGGGCGGATGACCGCCCTCGCCAGGGTGTGGAACGTCAGGTTGAAGCCGACGTAGGCCGGGCTCGCGTCCGGGGTGAGGTCCAGGCGGTCGACGTCCAGGGCGTGCACCGCGAAGACGTACCGGTGCGGCCGGTCACCGGGCGGCGGCGCCGCCCCGCCGTAGCCCTGCTCCCCGTAGTCGTTGCGGACCGAGAAGGCCCCGCCGAGGTCGGTGCCCGCCGCGCCGCCCGCGCCGCTGGGCAGCTGCGTGACGTTGACCGGCACGTTCACCAGCACCCAGTGCCAGAAGCCGCTGCCGGTCGGGGCGTCGGGGTCGTAGCAGGTCACGGTGAAGCTCTTGGTCTCGGCGGGGAAGTCCGACCAGGTCAGCTGCGGGGAGACGTTCTCACCACCGGTGCTGCCGTGGGCGTGCCGGGCGTCCATCGGCTCGCCGTTCTGCACGTCGTCGCTCGTCAGCGTGAACGAGGGCACGGTCGGCAGCAGCTCGTACGGGTCCGGGGCGATCGGTCGTTCGAGGGTCATCGGGACGGCGTCCTTCCGGTCTGGGCAGATACCTGCCCTTCATACCCCGTTCCGGGCCGACCAACGACCAGATGCGTCGGTTGTCCGGCGGCGCCGGCCGAACGCTATGGTTGGCAGCCCGCAACTTTCCACGGGGGGAATACTTGCTAGGGATCTGGCGCGACTTCCTGGTCGCCGTCGTCACCGCGCTGCGCAAGCCGGACGAGCAGGCGCTCGCCGAGGAGCGCCGACGCGCGGTCGAGCGGCTGGCCGACGAGACGGTCCGTGAGAACCGGCGGACGGTCGACCCCCCGGAGTAGCGGTGGCGGAGGGTGTGGGATTCGAACCCACGAAGACATCGCTGCCTTACCGGTTTTCAAGACCAGCGCCATCGGCCACTAGGCGAACCCTCCCGGACCGCCACCCGCGGGTGTACGGCCGTGGACAGTCTGCCACGACACCCGCCGGCCGGCTCGGCGTCCCTCCCCGAAGCGCCGGTCAGGCGGCGGCCGTAGCGTCCACTGTGGCGGGGATCGCCGCCACCCGACGGAAGTCGGGACACGCGTCGCAGCGTGCAGCGGCGTGATCGACTCGGATTCCATGAAACCGGGGCATCGGACCGTCACAGACACCCCGGTTTCATGGAACCCGGGGCCGAGCGCCGAGCGCCAGGGCCGAGCGCCGACGACCGGAGTGCGCCGGGGTGCGTCTGCGGCCCACGGGCGTATCGGGTAAGACTGAGGCCATGCGAGCCATCACCGTTCCGCAGCCCGGTGGACCCGACGCGCTGGTGTGGGCCGAGGTCCCCGACCCGGAGCCCGGCCCGGGCGAGGTGATCGTCGCGGTACGGGCCAGCGGAGTGAACCGCGCCGACCTGCTGCAACGGCAGGGGCACTATCCGCCGCCGCCGGGTGCGCCCGCGTACCTCGGGTTGGAGTGCTCCGGGGTGATCGACGCGATCGGGCCGGAGGTGACCGGTTGGGCCGTCGGCCAGGAGGTCTGTGCGCTGCTGGCCGGCGGCGGGTACGCCGAGCGTGTCGCAGTGCCCGCCGGGCAGCTGCTGCCGGTGCCGGCCGGCGTCGACCTGGTCGACGCCGCGGCGCTGCCGGAGGTGGCCTGCACGGTCTGGTCGAACGTGGTGAGGGTGGGCCGACTCGGCTCGGGTGACACGCTGCTGGTGCACGGCGGGGGCAGCGGGATCGGCACGTTCGCGATCCAGTTTGCGGCGGCCCTGGGCGCCACGGTCCTGGCGACCGCCCGCGCGGCCAAGCACCCCCGCCTGCGCGAGCTGGGCGCGGCGCACACGATCGACTACCGGGAGCAGGACTTCGTCGAGGAGGTCCGCAAGGTCACCGACGGCCACGGCGCGGACGTCATCCTCGACATCGTGGGCGCGTCCTACCTGGGCCGGAACGTCGCCGCGCTGGCGACCGGCGGCCGGCTCGTGGTGATCGGGATGCAGGGTGGTCGCAAGGCCGAGCTGGATCTCGGGGCGCTGCTGGCCAAGCGGGCGAGCGTCGCGGCGACCGCGCTGCGCTCCCGACCGCTGGCCGAGAAGGCGGAGATCGTCCGGGGCGTACGCGATGAGGTGTGGCCGTTGGTCGAGGCCGGCGCGGTCCGCCCGGTGGTGGACCGGCGGCTGCCGATGGCCGGGGCTGCCGAGGCGCACCGGCTGGTCGAGTCGAGCGACCACGTCGGGAAGGTGCTACTCACCGTCGGGTGAGGCGCGGGGCAGCATGAGGCGTGCGCCGGGACCTTCGCCGGCCAGCGTGTCCTCCGGGTTGTAGAGGGTGCAGCGTTGCAGGGACAGGCAGCCGCAGCCGATGCAGCCGTCCAGGTCGTCGCGGAGCTTGGTGAGCAGCCGGATCCTCTCGTCCAGGCGGCCGCGCCAGCTCGCGGAGAGCCGCTCCCAGTCCTGCGGGCTGGGCGTACGGCGGTCGGGCAGCGACTCCAACGCCTCGCGGATCTCGTCCAGCGAGACGCCGACCTGCTGGGAGATCCGGATGAAGGCGACCCGCCGCAGTTCGGTGCGGGCGTAGCGGCGCTGGTTTCCGCCGGTGCGGTTGGCGCGGATCAGACCGAGCCGCTCGTAGTAGCGCAGCGCCGACGGCGCCACGCCGGAGCGGACGGAGAGTTCGCCGATGGTCAATGAGTCCTGCATCACGGTCCTTGAAATGAAGTGCACTTCAACTCACACGCTAGTGGCATGGCAACCACACTCACCACCGACAGCAGTGCCAGGCTCCCCGGCCTGATCCGGCGGTTGACCGGCGACGAGAAACACGCGCCGAGCGCCCACTCGACAATCGACGTGATCCAGGTCCTCTACGACCGGGTGCTGCGGGTCACCCCCGACACCGTCGACGACCCGGACCGGGACCGGTTCCTGCTCTCCAAGGGGCACGGGCCGGCCGCGTACTACGCGGTGCTCGCCGCACACGGGTTCATCCCGGAAGCCTGGCTCGACGACCTGGGCGGGCCGGACAGCCGGCTCGGCCACCACCCGGACCGGGTGCTGGTGCCAGGCGTGGAGATCAGCTCCGGCTCGCTCGGCCACGGGCTGGGGTTGGGCGTCGGCACCGCCCTCGGCCTGCGCGCGCAGGGCCTGCTCACCCCCCGGGTGTACGTGCTGCTCGGCGACGCCGAGTTGGACGAGGGGTCCAACCACGAGGCCATCGCGTACGCGGGCGCGACCGGTCTGGACAGCCTCACCGCGATCGTGGTGGACAACTCGTCGGCGACCCACGGCTGGGCGGGTGGCATCGCCGGTCGGTTCACCGTCAACGGGTGGACCGCCGACACGGTCGACGGCCGGGACCACACCGCCCTGTACGCGGCCCTGACCGGGCACCGGCCGGGACAGCCGCACCTGGTGGTCGCCCGCGTCGAGAGCAAGGGATGACAGTCATGCGTACCGCCTTCATCGACACCACCACTGCCCTGCTCGACGAGGACCCTCGCACCGCCCTCGTGCTGGCCGACATCTCGGTCAGCCAGTTCGCCCCGGCGGGCCGGCGGCACCCGGACCGGGTGCTCAACGTCGGCATCCGGGAGCAACTGATGGTCGGCGTGGCCGGCGGCCTCGCTCTGACCGGGCTGCGCCCGATCGTGCACTCGTACGCGACGTTCCTCGTCGACCGGGCGTACGAGCAGATCAAGTTGGATCTGGACCACCAGGGCGTGAGCGCGGTGCTGGTCAGCATCGGCGCCTCGTACGACGCCGCGGAGGAGGGCCGCACGCACCAGTCACCAGGTGACGTGGCGCTGTTCGACTCGCTCGGCGACGGCTGGACCGTGCGGGTGCCCGGTCACCCGGACGAGGTCGCGCCGCTGCTCCGGGACGCCGCGGCGGGCGACGATCCGGTCTACCTGCGGCTCACCGAGCAGCGCAACGCCGAGGCGTATCCGGACGCCGACCGACTACGGGTGCTGCGGCGGGGCGGGCCGGACGCGCCTCTCGTGGTTGCCGTCGGGCCGATGCTCGACACCACGCTCGACGCGACCGAGGGAATGGACGTGACGGTCGCGTACACCCACACCCCCCGGCCCTTCGACACGGCCGGGCTGCGGGCGCTGGCCGGGACGGACGTGGTGCTGGTCGAGCCGTACCTGGCGGGGACGTCGAGCGCGGTCGTCGGGCACGCCCTGGCGGACGTGCCGCACCGGCTGCTCACGCTCGGGGTGGGCCGGACCGATCTGCGGCGCTACGGCGATGCCGCCGACCACGCCCGCTGGCACGGCCTGGACGCCGCAGGTCTGCGACGGACGATCGGCGCGTTCCTGGGATCAGCGCGCGGATGACACGGCGGGACGGCGGCGAGCGCGCTCGCGACCGAGGATCCAGATCGCCTCGACGCCGTCCTTCCAGGTGATCTTCTTGCCCTCTTCGCGGCCCCGCGCCCGGTAGCTGATCGGCACCTCGTACGGGCGGATCTTGCGGCGCAGCAGCTTGCCGGTCACCTCGGCCTCCATGCCGAAGCCGCGCGAGCGCACCTCCAGCGACCGGTAGAGCTCCACCGGCATCAGCTTGAAGCAGGTCTCCAGGTCGCCGATGTACGAGTTGAACAGCACGTTCGCCGCCATCGTGACGCCCTTGTTGCCCATCACGTACCAGAAGCTGTAGGCGCTGTGGCTGCCGAAGGTGCGATTGCCGTAGACCACCGTGGCCCGCCCGTCGAGCACCGGGTCGAGCAGCTTCGGGATGTCCTGCGGGTCGTACTCAAGGTCGGCGTCGAGGATGACCATGAAGTCGCCCTCCGCGCTGTCCACCGCCGTCTTGATGGCCGCGCCCTTGCCCGCGTTGCGCGGGTGGGTGATGACCCGCAGGCGGGCGTCGTCGACGCGACCGAGGACCTCGCCGGTGCCGTCCCGGCTGCCGTCGTCGACAACGACCAACTCGATCTCGCAGGGGTAGTCAACCGCCAACGCCTGCTTGAGGGCGTCTGCGATGCGTTCTTCCTCGTTGTAGACAGGCATGAGGATCGAGAGCTTCACGGGAATCTCCACGGGGGCGACGACACGTCGGGCATAGCCTAGCCCGACTGGTCAGGCCGACGGTTGCCGCCACCGTCGGACAACCGGCGCGACGATTCAGCCAGATGGTGTTTACTTCCGGCCATGTCGGCTGCCGGCTCCCTGCTCGCGATGCTCCCCGCCGCCTCGTTGCTCCTGCTCACGGTCGCGACGAAGCCCCGCGGGGCCGACGCGGTGGGGCCGTCACGGCTCGCCGCGGTGCGCGCGGCATTGGTCACCGGGGCGTACGCGGTGCTCGTCGTCGAGGTGCTCGGCGCGCTGCACGCGCTGACCCGGCCGGCGTTCGTCGCCGCCTGGCTGCTCTTCCTGCTCGCCACCGCGACGGCGGTGGGCCTGCGCTGGCACCGGGACACTCCGCCCGCCGAGGTGCCCGCCGAGGTGCCCGCCGAGGTGCCGGCCGCGACGGCCCGGCGGGTGCCGGTCGGCGCGGCGGTGACCGCGGGCGCGGGCCCGGAGACGTCCGTCCCGCTCGCCGACCGTGGCCCGTCCGGCGGGCGCGACGCCACGCCGATCCGGACCGGTGAGGTACGCGCCGGCCTGCGCAGAGCAGCCGAGATCTGGCGTACGGCGAGTCGGGGCGAGCGACTGCTCGGCGGTGGCATCGGCGGGCTGGTGCTGCTGGAGTTGCTTGTCGCGCTGCTGGCCGAGCCGAACAACTTCGACTCGCAGACCTACCACCTGCCCAAGGTCGAACACTGGGTGGCCCAGGGTGACCTGGACTTCTGGCCCACCGCCATCCACCGGCAGGTGACCATCCCACCCGGCGCGGAGTACCTGCTCCTGCACCTGCGCCTGCTCACCGGCTCCGACGCGCTGCACAACCTGGTGCAGTGGGCCGCCGGGGTGCTCTGCCTGCTGGTGGTCGCGCGGATCACCGCGCAGCTCGGCGGCGGCCGGCGGGCTCAGTTGATCACCGCATTCGTGCTGGCCACCACGCCGATGGTGGTACTACAGGCGACCAGTACGCAGACCGACCTGGTCTGCGCGGCGTGGGTGGCGTGCGCGGCGACCCTCGCCCTGGACGGGCTGCGTCGGCGGACCGGTTGGGGCACGCTGCTCGGCCTGGGCGCGGCCACCGGGTTGACGGCAGTGACCAAGACCAGTGGCCTGCTCGCGGTGGGCCCGCTGCTGCTGCTGTGGGGCCTGGCCCAGCTCCGGCTGGCCCTGGCTGACCGCGCACCGGCCGCCGACCGGGCACCGGCCGCCGGTCGCGCGCCGGCCGCCGGTCGCGCGCCGGCCGCCGGTCGCGTTCGGTCGATCGGTTCGGTGGTTCGCGTCGTCGGTGGCTCGGCGCTGATCCTGGTGGTGGCGGCGCTGGTGGTCGGCCCGTTCCTGACCCGGGTGACCGCCGAGTTCGGGAATCCGCTGGGCCCCCCACGGCTGCGGGAGTCGATCCCGATGGAACGGCACGATCCGGCGTCGATCCTGGTCAACGCCCTGCGGATCGGGCACACGGCGTTCGACACGCCGCTGGCGCCGCTGCGCAGCGCCAGCGCGGACGCGATCATCGAGGGCGCGGACGTGCTGGGTGTCGACCCCCAGGACCGGGCGATCACCTTCGGTCGGGAGGTCTTTCCGGTGCCCGCCTGGTACCCGGACGAGGACCGGGTGGCGTTCCCGATCGCCGGGGCACTCGCGGTGCTCGGCACGCTCGTCGCGCTCGTCCGCCCGCGTCGGCTCGACCTCGGGCCGGTGGGGCCGCTGCGCTCGTACGCCGTGGTGGTGCTGACCACCGTGCTGCTGCACACGTCGATGCTCAAGTGGCAGCCGTGGGGCAACCGGCTGCTGCTCTACGCCCTGGTCCTCGCCGTGCCGCTCGCCGGCCTGTGGCTGGACGCGCTCCTGCGCCGCCACACGAACCCGGAGCCCTCAGTGCCGGCACGGCGGCGGTCCGTGGCCACCGTGGCGACCGTCGCCGTGTTGGCCACCTCGGCGCTGGCCGGGGTGCTGGCGCTGTCGTACGGCTTCCCGCGCCGGCTCGTCGGCTCCGGCTCGGTCTTCACCACCTCGGACTGGGACACCCGGTTCCTGCGCCGGCCACAGTGGGCCGACGAGTTCCAATGGGCCGCGACAGCGGTCCGCGACAGCGGCGCGCGGCGGATCGGGCTGGTGGAGCAGAACGACAACTGGGAGTACCCGTGGTGGCTGCTGCTGCGCCAGCCGGACGGTGGCTCGCCGGACCTGGTGTCGTTGCAGTCGGTCCTGCCCGAGCGGCCGCCGGCCGACCCGGCCTCGATGGACGCGATCGTCTGCACCGGCAGTCAGCCGGCCTGCGCCAAGCTGGTCCCGGCCGGCTGGCGGTTGGAGTTCCGCGGGTACGTGGGCTACGCCCTGCCGCCCGGCCGCTGATCGCCTGCCGCTCGGGCGCAGCCGCGCAGGGACGGGCCCCCGGGCGTACACCCGGGGGCCCGTCGCTCACTTGTCGCGCGGGATGAGGATGAGCCGGGCGACGCCCTTGTCGCCGTCCTTGGCACCGGCGACGCCGAGCTTCGCGCCGACCTTGACCTCGCTCGGCTGCACCGTCGCGCGTCGCTCGACGACCCGCAGGTCGTCGCCGAAGGTCCAGGTCATCGTGAACCCGTCGGTGGACTTGACGGTCATCGAGTCGCCGTCGATGGCGGTCACCTCGCCGCGCTGCACGGCCACGGTCTGCGTACCGTTGTCCTTGGTCTGCACCACCGCCTCGCCGTGCAGGGTGTTCTTGCGCAGCTGCACGCGGGCCTGGTGGCGCTTGCGCCACTCCTCGCCGCGCTTCTGCCGGTCCTTGTCGCGAGCCGTCGGGGAGGCGCCCGGCGTCGGAGTGGCCGGGGCGGCGACGGTCTGCACGTCCAGGTCGGTGGCGTCGAAGCCCATCGCGGTAAGCGCCTGGCCCTCCACACCCATCGCGGCGGCAACCTCGACCGCGGCGTCCCGCGCGGGCTGGCTGGCCACCTCGGCCGCGCCGCAGCCGCTGACCCCGAGCGCGACCGCCGCGAGCAGTGCCGTGGTGCCGGTGACGAATCCCCAACGTGGCATGACTCTCCCTCTCGTCCGTGGAGCCCTCAGCCTTCCCCGCGCGGACGAGCGGACCATCAGGCCGATGTTCGGGTCAGGTAAGGATCACCGGGCAGCCGGACCGTGAAGGCGGCGCCGCCCTCGGGCGCGTGGCCCGCGACGATCTCGCCGCCCAGCCGCCGGACCAGCCCGGCGGCGAGTGCCAGGCCCAGCCCGCTGCCCACCTTGCGCACCCCCCGGTAGCGCTCGTGCAACGCCCCCCGCTCGAACGCCACCGCCAGGTCGTCGTCGGTGAAGCCGGGCCCGCCGTCGCGGACCTCCAGCACACCGCCGGCCGCCGGGTCCGCACCGACCGGCCGGACCGCGAGCACCACGGGCGCCCCCGGGGGTACGACCCGCAGCGCGTTCTCCAGCAACCCGTCCAGCACCTGTCGGATGCGACCCGGATCGGTGTACGCGGACACCGGCTGACCGGGCGCCTCCACGCGGAACGACACACCCACCGCGGCGCACCGACCCGACCAGGTCGGCTCGGCGTCGGCGGCCAGCCGGGTCAGGTCGACAGGCACCGGCTCCAGCGGAAAGTCGGCGGCCTCCAGCCGGGCCAACGCCAGCAGGTCGCCGATCAGGCGGTCCAGGTGCTGGGCCTCGACCAGCATGGTCCGGCCGGTGTCGGCGGTGCCGTCCGCGTCGATGACGCCGTCGGCCAGCGCCTCGGCGTACCCCCGGATCGCGGTCAGCGGGGTCCGCAGCTCGTGCGAGACGGAGAGCAGGAACTCACGCTGCCGGCCCTCGCTGGTGGTCAGGGCCGCCGCCAACCCGTTCAGCGCCTCGGCCAGGTCGGCGACCTCGTCCGGCGGTTCGACAGGCACCCGGACGGCACGGTCTCCGGCCCGCAGTCGGGCGGCGGCGGTGGCCGCGACGCGGATCGGTCGGGCCAGTCGGCGGGCCAGCAGGAGACCGGCCACCACGCCGGCGGCCAACCCGGCCAGCAGCGGCAACCAGAGGCTGAGCAGCACCTGCGCCCACAACCCGTTCGACGAGGCGCGGGACAGCACCACCCCGTTGCCGCCCGGCAGCGCCCGGCCCTCCACCAGGGCGCGGTGGCCGTTGACCGGGCGGCGGGCCGACACGTTGCGGCCCTGCCCGATCCGCTGCACCACACGCGGCGGAAGGCCCGACCGGTCGACGGTCCCGCGCCGGATCAGGTACGCGTCGATGCCCTGGTCGCGCAGTTGCTGGATGAGCCGCTCCTCGTCGACGGTGCGACCCCGGTCCAGCCGGGTGCGCAGCACCTCGGCGGCGAGTCGGGCCTGCGCGGCGAGCGCCTGCTGGTCGCGTCGCTCCGCGCCGCGGATCGCCAGTGGCACCGCGACGATTGCCGTGACGAGCACCGACACCAGTGCCACCGCGCAGGTGACCAGCACCGCGCGGGCGGTAAGCGTGCGGCCGAGACGGCTGCGCCGGGGTGCGGCCGGCGGGCGGGCGCCGACCACCGGCAGTGCCATGGTCGGCGACTCGGCGCGCACCGGCTGCTCAGGCATCGACCGCGTACCCCACGCCCCGGTGGGTACGGATGACGCTGGCCGGGCCGAGCTTCGCCCGCACCTGCGCGACGTGCACGTCCACCGTGCGGGTCCCGGCGTGCGCGGCGTAACCCCAGACGCCGGCCAGCAGCTCCTCCCGGGTGAAGACCCGGCCCGGCCGGGCCATGAGATGCGCCAGCAGGTCGAACTCGGTGGAGGTGAGCTGCACCGGTACGCCGCCGGCGGTGACCGTCCGCCGGGCCGGGTCGAGGGTCACCGGGCCGACGATGCGCTGTCGTTCCGCGCCCTCGGGGCCACCGGCGCTGCGGCGCAGCACCGCGCGGACCCGGGCGACCAGCTCGCGCGGACTGAACGGCTTCGTCACGTAGTCGTCGGCGCCCAGCTCCAGGCCGACGATCCGGTCCACCTCGTCGTCGCGGGCGGTGAGGAAGATGACGGGCGTCCAGTCACCGGCCTCGCGCAACCGGCGGCAGATCTCGGTGCCGGGGAGACCGGGCAGGGCGATGTCCAGGACGCAGGCGACCGGCCGCAGCCGGCGGGCGGCGCTCAGGCCGGCCTCGCCGTCGCGTTCGAGGTGGACGCCGAACCCGTCGCGGGTGAGGTAGAGCCGGACCAGGTCGGCGATGGCCGGCTCGTCCTCGACCACGAGGACGAGCCCGCGGTGCGGCGGTTCGACTGTCACCGGCCCATGATTGCCGACCCGGTCGGTTCGGCGCGATCGGTGCGTGTTCGAGTTCGGTAAAGGAGACGTGAACGGCGACCGGCCCGCCGGGCGTCAGCGCGCCACGGCGGGGCGGAACGCGCTGGGTCGGACGGCGGCCGGCGCGTCACCGATGGTGGCGACGATCCGCTCGCGGGGTGCCCGCAGGCGGGTCCGGAACGCGTGGTTGAGCAGCGCGTCGAGCTGCCACACCTGCTTCGGGTGGCTGGTGCGGATGAGGAACCGCTCGCGGATCCCGTCGATCGCGGTGGCGGCCAGCTCGACCGACCCCAGCCGGGGGTCCGGGCTCCAGGTGACGTTGCTCAGCTCGCGCAGCTCGGTGTTGAGGTGCAGGCGCAGCCGGTGCAGGAGCCTCGTCTGCTGGGTCACCACCAGTCGGCGGTGGGTGAGCAGCAACAGGTAGTCGCCGGTGACCGGACGGTCGGGGCGGCTGCACCGGGTGACCAGGATGGTGGCGTCACCCGAGCCCACGCAGCGGCGGAAGACCGGCATGTGCCGGCTCACCGTCTGTACGGCCAGGCCGGCCTCGGTGGCGGCCGGGAGGAACGTTCGAGAGAAGACGTCCATGACCTGCCCAACGACCTCCCCGCACCGGTGACGTGGGTCACGTCGGACTTTTGGAAGTTCCACGCGGCGCGTCGCACCGCCTGTCCGACTTCCGACCGGACGGATGTCGGTCAGCCTTCGGGCGCAAGAGGGGAGGCGGCGAACAGTTCGGCAAGCCATCCGGGCACCGCCTCGGCGTACTCCGCCCGGGCCGGGTCGGCCGTGTCCAGGGCCCGCCGCCAGGAGAGCGACCGGCTCACCGCGCCCAGGTTCATGGCCAGGTCGGCGGCCTCGACGAGGGTACGGCGGTCGTAGCGGTCGGTCCACGACTCCAGGTAGACGTCGCGCAGCCGGGCGAGGCTGGCGTCGTCCGCCGACAACGCGCTGGCGTACCGGATGGAGCGCAGGGTCACCAGCAGCGTGCCGAACGGGTGCGCCACCGAGGCGTCGCCCCAGTCGAAGTAGCGGTACCCGGCCGGCCCGGCGAAGACGTTCCCGTCGTGCAGGTCGTCGTGCTGCACGGTGGCCGGGATGCCGATGTCCGCGAGCCGGCGACACCGCTGCGCGTACGCCGGAACCTCCGCCCGCAACCGCTCGTACGTTTCGACGGCGAGCCCGCCCTCCGCGCCGACGCGCAGCGAATCGCGATCGTCGAGCAGTTCGGCGAGCAGTCCGGGCAGCACCTCCGGGCGGTGGTCCGGTACGCCGAGCGCGACCAGCTCGTCGGCGTGCGGCGTGGTGGCGAGTTGGAGGGCCGCGTACCCGGGCAACGCCCGTTCCCAGTGCGCCAGGTCGGGGTCGCGGCCCAGCACGTCACGCAGTGACTCGCCGCCGTCGGGAAGCAGCGACCAGCCCCGCTCCCGGTCCACGGCGATCGGGGTCAGCACCCGCTCGGGCGTCAACCCGGCCAGCATCGCGATGAGGACCGCCTCGTGGACCGTGCCCCGGTTGTTGGCCTTGAACCAGACCGGCCCGCCGTCGGTCGGCACCCGCCAGACCAGCGACCACGGCCGGACTCGGGGCTCGACAGGCCCGGTGACCCGGCGACCGGCGTTGCCGAGTTGCTCGTCGACCCAGGTTCGGGCCTCCTGCTGCCACTGCACGCTGGACCAGTCGGGGGCGCGCTCGTCGGCGATCGTCGTCACGATGGGCACCCTAGGCGGCGTGCCTGACCGGGGCGAGACCATTTCCGCGGTGCTCCTCGGGCTGGCGGCCGAGCCGGCGGGTCAGACCGGCCCGACGGTTCCGGCCGACGGCGGGTCGCCGGGTCAGAGCAGCTCGACGATGGTGGCGTTGGCCATGCCGCCGCCCTCGCACATGGTCTGCAGGCCGTAGCGGAGCCCGTTGTCCCGCATGTGCTGGAGCATCGTGGTCATGATCCGGGCGCCGGAGCCACCGAGCGGGTGCCCGAGGGCGATCGCGCCACCGCGCGGGTTGAGCCGCTCCGGGTCCGCCTCGGTCTCCGCCAGCCAGGCCAGCGGTACCGGGGCGAACGCCTCGTTCACCTCGTACACCCCGATCTCCTCGATGCCCAGCCCCGCGCGGCGCAGCGCCTTCGCGGTGGCCGGGATGGGCGCGGTGAGCATGGTGACCGGGTCGTCGGCCGCGACCACCGCGGTGTGGATGCGGGCCAGCGGGCGCAGACCGTGCCGGCTCGCCCAGTCGGACGTGGTCACCGCGAGCGCGGCGGCGCCGTCGGAGATCTGGGACGCGGACCCGGCGGTGACCACGCCGTCGGCGCGGAACGGGGTGGCCAGTTCACCGAGCTTGTCCAGCGAGGTGTCCCGACGGATGCCCTCGTCGGCGGTGAACTTGCCACCATCGGCGAGCGGCACCGGTGTCAGCTCGGGGTCGAACGCCCCGGCGTCCTGCGCGGCGGCTGCCTTCTCGTGGCTGGCGAGCGCGAACTCGTCGAGCTGCGTACGCGAGAGGCGCCAACGGCGGGCGATCAGCTCGGCCCCGACGCCCTGGTTGAACGGCAGCGGCGCGTCGTCGGCGAAGCCCTCGACACCCCGGTAGCGGGCGCGGAGCTGGTCGCTGAACGGCATGCCGCCCGCCACGCTGGAGCCCATCGGCACCCGGGTCATCGACTCCACACCGCCGGCGACCACCAGGTCGGCCTGGCCGGAGAGGACTGTCGCGGCGGCGAAGTGCAGGGCCTGCTGGCTGGAGCCGCACTGCCGGTCCAGCGTGGTGCCGGGCACCGTCTCGGGCCAGCCGGCGGCGAGCACCGCGTTGCGGGCGATGTTCCAGGACTGCTCGCCGACCTGGGACACGCAGCCCCAGAAGACGTCATCGACCTGCGCCGGGTCCAGGCCGGTGCGCTCGGCGAGGGCGCGCAGCACGTGCGCCGACAGGTCGACCGGGTGGACACCGGCGAGGCTGCCCTTGCGCCGCCCGACCGGGGTACGCACCGCGCCGACGATGACCGCGTCACTCATGTTTACTCCCCGGTAACTTGGGCTGCCCCGATCCTACGTCGTCCGTGGAACCCTCGTCCGCCCACGGGCCGAGGTGCCGCTACTCCCGGCATCCGCCGACCGCTGGCATGCTGGGCGGGTGGACGAGATCTCCCCGGTGCGGCAGTGGCGGGTGCCGACGAACCTGCCGGTGGCCAAGCTGGCCGGCGCGGTCCTGCTGGTCGCCCTCGGTCTGCTCTTCGCCGACGGCGACCCGATCCGGCTGGTCGTGGCCGGTGTGGCCGCCGCCGCACTGGCCGCCTGGGCGGTACGGGACCTGGTCGCGCCGGTCCGCCTGACCGTCGATCCGGCGGGGCTCACCGTCATCCACGGCTTCGCCGGCCGGCGGCTGCTGCCGTGGCCGACGGTCGAGGCGATCACCGTGGACCGCCGGCAGCGGTGGGGGCTGACCGGCGAGGTCCTGGAGATCGACGCGGGCGAGTCGCTGCACCTGTTCGGCAGGTACGACCTCGGCGCCACCCCCGAGGAGGTGGCCGCCGAACTGCGCGCCGCCCGCCGACACCCCTGAGCGTCAGCTCAGCAGTTGCGCGGTGCGGAACAGGACCAGGCCGAGCAGGATCAACAGGATGATCGCGCCGCCCACGCCCTGCACCAGCGTGCGCCGACCACGCGGCGCGTACGCGAGCACCGCCGCCATCGCGCCGCCGACCACCAGGCCGCCGAGGTGCCCGGGGATGGAGATGCCCGGCACGGTCAACGTGAACACCAGGTTGATCACCAGGATGGGGATCACCTGGGAGATGTCCCGGCCGAGCTTGCGCTCGATGATGATCAGCGCGGCGAAGAGGCCGAAGACGGCAGTGGACGCGCCGGCCGTCGCCGAGTTCTGGGCGCTGAACAGATAGGCGGCCACGTTGCCGCCGAGGCCCGCGACCAGATAGAGCGCGCCGAAGCGCAGCGGCCCGAGGTTGGCCTCCAGCGACCGGCCGAGCACCCACAGCGCCCACATGTTGAGGAGCAGGTGGATGACGCCGTAGTGCAGGAACATCGCGGTGATCAGCCGATACCACTGACCCTCGGCGATGCCGCCGAGCGTGCCGTCGGGGAGGACCGCCAACCCGAGCACCGAACCCCAGTTGGTGAGCGGGGTCCCGCCGCCCATCAGCCCGCCGAAGCCGGAGCCGCCGAGCGCGGCGTCCCCGCCCCGGTCGGAGGCGATGGACAGCAGCATGACCAGCACGTTCAGGGCGATGATGCCCTTGGTGACGTAGCCGTGCCGGCCGGCCGTACCACCACCGAAGGCGGTACGTGCCGGCCGGACGGTGCGGCGACCTTCGTTGACGCACTCCGGGCACTGGTGCCCGACGGACGCCTCCCGCATGCAGTCCGGACAGATCGGCCGGTCGCAGCGGGTGCACCGGACGTAGGTCTCCCGGCCAGGGTGCCGGTAGCAGACCGGGGTGGTCGGCGGGGACTCGCTCACCGGGCCGGTCCTCCGTCCGCCACCGCGCGGCTCACCGACGCTGGCCGGCGCGGTGCTCCGGAGCGCTCAATCATGCGAGCAAAGGTACCTCGCGGGTTCGTCAGGCGGCAGACCGCTCGATCTCGACCCGCTCGATGACGACGTCCTGCAGCGGACGGTCGCTCGGGCCGGTCGGGGTGTTGGCGATCGAGTCGACGACCTTCACCGACTCCTCGTCGGCGACCTGACCGAAGATGGTGTGCCGGTTGTTGAGGTGCGGGGTCGGGGACACCGTGATGAAGAACTGCGAACCGTTGGTGCCCGGTCCGGCGTTCGCCATCGCCAGCAGGTACGGCCGGTCGAAGCGCAGCTCCGGGTGGAACTCGTCGGCGAACTTGTAGCCCGGCCCGCCCCGACCGGTGCCGGTCGGGTCGCCCATCTGAACCATGAAACCGCTGATCACGCGGTGCGAGATGGTGCCGTCGTAGTACGGCCCACTGCCCGGCTGACCGGTGCGCGGGTCGGTGTATTCCCGGTTGCCCTCGGCCAGGTCGATGAAGTTGCGGACCGTCTTCGGAGCGTGGTTTTCGAAGAGCTCCAGCCGGATCGGGCCAGCGTTGGTGTGCAGGGTGGCGTAGACAGCCTCGGCCACGGGTACTCCTCACTCGTTGGTCAGTTCCATGCGGATCCTCCCATGTGCCCGATCTGGCATCGCGGAGGCATCCGAAGGTGGAGGATGACGAAGGAACAACTCCCAGGAGGTAGGACCGTGTTTGGAATCGGGCGGCGTCAGTCCCAGGGCCAGCTCGCCAAGGCAGAGCTGAACCAGAGCATCAGCCACCTGATGCAGGCAGCCAACCACGCCGCCAAGGGCGCGGGCGCGACTGTCGGTCCGCGGGTCCAGGTGGCCCGGGGCTATGTCGGGCCGGCCGCGGTGAAGGTGCGCGACCGCGCGTCGACCGGCTGGGGAACCACACTCACCACGCTGGCACCGCTGGCGGCGGCGGCCCGGGACGGCGCCACGCAGGCAGGGCCGCTGACCAGGAAGGCCAAGTCGAAGACCATGCGGATCACCGGTAAGAAGAAGCAGCCGCGCCGTCGCGGCTCGATGATGACCGGCCTGCTGGCCGCGGGCGCCATCGCGGGCCTGGCCGGCGCTGTCGCCCTGCGTCGCCGCCGGGAGCAGCAGGAGTGGGCCGAGTACGACCCGACCCGCACCCTGGAGCCGATGCGCGACGAGGTCGACTCGATCGAGGTGCGTACGCCGGCCGCGCCGACCGCGACCAAGGGGACCGACGGTTCCGCCATGGCCGGGATGACCGGCGCCGGCAGCTCGGCGGTGGCCGGCGGCGACAGCGCCAGCACCACCGGCACGGCCAAGCCGGGCAGTGTCCGCCCGACCAACAAGGTCCCGTCGGTCGCCGAGGGAGCCACTGACGTCTCCGGGCGCCCGACCGACGACCTCACCAAGGCCCTGGGCAAGGACACCGCCCGCACCAACGGCCGCCGCTGACCCCCGGCACAGCAACGCAGCGAGCGCCGGCGACGCGGGTTCACCCCGCTCGCCGGCGCTCTCGCGATTCCTGCCGGCGCTGTCGCGGGTCAGAGCCAGCCGTTGCGGCGGAACCAGCGGTAGAGGGCCAGGGAGACACCGAGCATCAGGGCCAGGGCCACCGGATAGCCGTACGTCATCTTCAGCTCAGGCATGTTGTCGAAGTTCATGCCCTCGACGCCGGCGATGGAGGTCCAGACCGCGGCGATGGCCGCCCACGCGGCGATCTTGCGCATGTCGTTGTTCTGGTCGACGGTGACCTGGGCCAGCCGCGCCTGAAGGATCGAGTTCAGCAGGTCGTCGTACGAGTTCACCTGCTCGACGGTGCGGCTCAGGTGGTCCTGCACGTCCCGGAAGTACTTGCGGATCTCCTTGGGCACGTCGCGGTTGACCTGGGAGGTCAGGTTCATCAGCGGCCGCTGCAACGGGACCACGGCACGCTTGAACTCCACCAGCTCCCGCTTCATCTGGTAGATCCGCTGGATCCGGCCGTGGCTGTTGCGGTCGAAGACCTCGGCCTCCAGCTGATCCAGGTCGTCCTCAAGCTGCTCGGCCACCTCCAGATAGAGGTCGACCACCCGGTCGGTCACGCCGTACGCCACCGCCCATGGGCCCTGGAGCAGCAACTCCTGCTTGGTCTCCAGGTCGGCGCGGACCGGGGAGAGCCGGCAGGCGTCCCCGTGCCGGACACTGATCAGGAAGTTCGGGCCGATGAAGAGCATCACCTGGCCGGTCTCGACGACCTCGGAGGTCTCGGTCAGCTCGGTGTGCTCGCAGTAGCGGGCGGTGCGCAGGACCAGGAAGCTGACGTCGTTGAACCGCTCCAGCTTGGGTCGCTGCTCGGCCTTCACCGCGTCCTCGACGGCCAGCTCGTGCAGGCCGTACGTCTCGGCGATGGCGGTCATCTCGGCCAGCTCCGGCTGGTGCAGCCCGATCCAGACGAAGCCGTGCTCCTCGCGGCGTGCCGCCTCCAGCGCCTCCGAGTAGGTCCAGTCGCCGGGCTGCCGCTTGCCGTCGATGTAGAGCGCGCAGTCGACCACCCCGCTGCGGCCGGTGCCGGTGGGGGCCGGAGTGGGCGGCGATCCGTCGGCGTTGAGCATCCTGGTCACCGCCCGGACCGGGGACGGCCAGGCCCGGGGTCGCAGCACCCGGGACGTGTTCAGCGGGGCCGTCCGGCCCTGCTCTGCCCGATCCGTCATCGCGACACCTCCCCGCGCTCGCCTGCGGCTTGCAGGCTACGCCGATGGTCGCCACCGGCAGGTGTGACGGCGGTCGCGGGTGCGGCGCCGGGCGGGCCGGGCCGCATCGGGGGGTGAAGGACGACACGGCCCACCCGGCGCCCGTGGGGGCGGGGGTTGTGCTGCACGCGTGGCCCGAGGTGGCGGCGGGGTGACCCTCGCTGCACCTGACGGGTGACGCTCGCAGCATTGTGAGCCGCCGGCCGCCCGCTGGGGAGTCCCGGGACGGCCGGCATCGTCGTTCTGTCGGGAACCCGACAGAAAATCAGCTCCGAATGGCTTCGACAGCCGACGCCAGCCGGCGGACACCCTCGTCGATCTTGTCGGCCGTCACGGCCGAGAAGGCCAGCCGCAGGGCGTGCCGCCCACCGTCGAGAACGAAGTCGCTGCCCTTGACCACTGCGACACCGCGCTCGGCCGCAGCCGGGGCGAGCTGATCGACAAACACGTCCTCGGGGAACTCCACCCACAGGAAGTAGCCGCCGTCGGGCTCCACGAACCGGGCCTGCGGCAGGTGCTGGCGCAGCGACTCGGCCAGCACCCGGGCGCGTTCGCCCAGCGCCGACCGGACGGTCTCGATCGAGCGGTCGATGTCGCCGGACACGCAGAACTGGTGCACGATCGCCTGCGACACCATGCCGGGCGAGATGTAGAGGCTCGTCGCGTTCTTGGCGATGTCGGCGATCAGATCCGCCGGACCGACCAGATAGCCGACCCGCACGCCCGGGCAGACGGTCTTGGTGAAGCTCGACGCGTGCACGACCACGTTGCGGGTGTCCAGCGAGAGCATCGACGGCAGCGCCTCGCCGCGGAAGCGGATGTCCGCGTACGGGTCGTCCTCGAAGATCGTGAACTCGTACTCGGCCGCCAGGTCGAGCAGTTCGCGGCGCTTCTCCAGCGACAGGGTCATGCCGGCCGGGTTCTGGTAGTTCGGGATGACGTGGGCCAGCCGGGGGCGGACCCCTGACTCCAGCAGCTTGCGCAGCTCGGCGGTGTCCAGACCGTCGGGCTGGACCGAGATGCCGTGCAGCTCGCTGCCCATCCGCTGGAGGTTGAGCAGCGTGCGGTCGTACGTCGGACGCTCCACCACCACCGCGTCGCCGGGACGGACCAGGTGGTCGAAGAGGAAGGCGTCGGCCTGGAGCGAGCCGTTGGTGACCAGCACCTGGTTGGCTTCGACCCCGTGCTTCTCGGCGATCCACTTTCGCAGCGGAAGGTAACCGACGGAGGTGCCGTACGCCGTGACCCCCGCGGGGTCGGCGTCGAAGGCGCGTACGGCGGCGGCCTTGAGCCCCTCGACATCGACGATGTCCAGCGAGGGCGCCCCACGGGCAAAGGAGATCAGCTGCTCGGCGGTCATGGATATTGAGCGTACGGGCGGCGGCGGGCGACGCGCGGACGGCACGGCGATGTCCGCATCCTGAGCCACCGGGACGGGTGACCCGGGTCGGCCGGTCGCCGTCAGATCAGACCGGAAGTGCGAGCGAGTCGTGCTGCGGCGCGCGGGAAAGGCCCTCCAACTGCACGCCGAGCGCGTCGAGGAGCTGGCTCCAGTCGAAGTAGGAGCGCCACGCGACGATCCGGCCCCGGCGTGCCCGGACGATGTCGGCAACCTCCCAGCTCACCGACCGGCCGGTCGGAGCGACGGTGCCGTACGGCGAGTGCAGCGTGCCGGTGTGGGTGCCGCTGAGGCGCAGCTCCACTGCCGCGCCGCCGGACGTGCGCACCGAGCCCAGCGGATCGACCCGCAGATCTCCGAAGGCACCCGTCCAGGTGCGCAGCAGCGCGGGCAGCTCGATCGGGCGGACCGTGACACCCGGCATGGCGTAGAACGCCTCCGGGGCGTACAGGTCCGGCAGTCGGGCCACGTCCCGCCGCAGAAGCATCGCGTACTGCTGCTCGATTAGGCGCTCCGCGTCACGCATCGGGCCCTCCCCCACGGGACACGGAATCTCCGCGCCCGCGAGGGATCCTTACCCGTCGATCCGGCCTGGCACACCTCGCGGGGTCAGGTCGTGGCGGCCACCTGGCTCTCGGCCCAGACCCGCATGATGTCCCGGACCGAGATCACCCCGGCCACCTCCCGGCCGTCGAGCACCACCAGGTGCCGGAAGCCGCCGCGGGCCATCGCGGCGGCGGCCTCGGCGACCGTCCACTCCGGCCCCGCGTAGACCACGTCCCAGGTCAGGTGGGCGCCGGTGCGTTCGGTGTCGCAGTCGAGGCCCGCGCCGATGGCCTTCAACACGTCGCGTTCGGTCATGATCCCGATTCCCTCGGACTCGGGGTCGATCACGACCGCCGACCCGACACCGCGGGCCGACATCATCCGGGCCGCCTGACGCAGCGTGTGCTCCGGACCGACGACGAGGACCTGGCTGGACATCGCTTCCCGTACCTGCATCACACATCACCCCTTTGGGACGGTGGCATTCGGTACGCACATGGTCGTCGGTGGATGTTTCCGGGACAAGACCGGGCATCGTCGCGATGCCGGGCCGCTCGCTACTGTCGAAGCGTGTCCACCGAGCCCCTGCGCTGCGCCGGCGCGCTGATCGTCGACCACGACGGCCGAATCTTCTTCCAGCGCCGCTCACCCCACCGGCGCCTGTTTCCCAACTGCTGGGACGTCGTCGGCGGCCACCTGGAACCGGGCGAGGAGATCGCGGAGGAGGGCTTCGCCACCCTGCGGTCGATCGATCGGTGAACACCGTCGAGCTGGCGCCGTACCGGATCGCCGGGCTGCTCGCCCCGGCCGTGGACCGGGCGTTCCGCGCCGGCATGCTGGCCGGCCGCGACGGTGGCGGCGCCGAGTTGAGCCAGCGGTACGGCGGGCCGACGGCGAACGGCTTCCTGGTGGACCTGCGCACCCGGCTCGCCGCGCCGGGCGGCACCGTTGACGGGCCGGGTTTCGCGGCGATCACCCGCTACGCCGACCCGGTCGCGGTCCGCCGGGCGGTCGACAAGCAGGTGGCGTACGGCATGCTGCACCGCCGTCCGGACGGGTCCCTCTCCGCCACCGAGCGGGGGGCCGCGTTCCTCACCGAGCTGTACCAGGTGCACGCCGAGGTCACCGAGGAACTGTGGGCCGGGCACGACGAACGGGTCACGCGGCTGGTGGCGGCGCTCGGCCGGCTGCTGACGTACGCCCTGGTGCTGGCCGACGCCGACGGCGACCGGAACGGGTCGGCGTTCGCGGCGCTGGCGCCCCCGCACGAGCCGGACGGCACCCCGCCCGGCGTCCTGCTGCTCAACCGGCTCGGCACGCTGCGTTACCACCGGGCCGACGCGCACGCCGCCGCCTGGACGGCCGCCGGGCACACCGCGTCAAGCGTCGCCGCCCTGCCTCCCGGCCCCGAGCGGCTGGCCATCGAGCTGGAGACCGACCGCCGGGCGGCCGGCCCGTACGACGCGCTCGACGCCGAGGAGCGGCTGACCATGCTCGCCGACCTGGCCGCGCTGCCCGGCTGACCCGGTTGGCCGGAGCGGCACGGC
Source organism: Micromonospora sp. NPDC049004 (assembly GCF_040649315.1). Classification (NCBI taxonomy): domain Bacteria; kingdom Bacillati; phylum Actinomycetota; class Actinomycetes; order Micromonosporales; family Micromonosporaceae; genus Micromonospora; species Micromonospora sp. NPDC049004. The sequence continues at coordinate 899,111 of NZ_JBEZFG010000002.1, read as the reverse complement.
CGGCCGGCGCTATCCTCCAGCGGTGACGGGGAGCAGGACGAGGGAGGATGTCGCGATGATCGGAATGGTGCTCGCGGCCGGCGCGGGACGACGGCTGCGCCCGTACACCGACACCCTGCCCAAGGCGTTGGTGCCGGTGGACGGCGAGACGACGATCCTGGACATCGCGCTGGGCAACCTGGCCGAGGTCGGGCTCACCGACATCGTGATCGTGGTCGGCTACGCGGCGGACGCGGTCCGCGAGCGGCAGGCCGACCTGGAGAAGAAGTACGGGGTCACGCTCACCCTGGTGCACAACGACAAGGCCGAGGAGTGGAACAACGCCTACTCCCTCTGGCTGGCCCGGGAGTACTTCGCGCGCGGGGTGCTGCTGGTCAACGGGGACACCGTGCACCCGGTGAGCATCGAGAAGACGCTGCTGGCCGAGCGCGGCCCGGGCATCCTGCTCGCGGTGGACACCCTCAAGCCGCTGGCCGAGGAGGAGATGAAGACCACCTTCGACGCCGCCGGCCAGCTCACCCGGATCACCAAGATCATGGACCCGGGCGAGGCGTACGGGGAGTACATCGGCGCGACGCTTATCGAGCCGCAGGTCGCCGACGCCCTGGCCGACGCCCTGGAGGCGACCTGGCGGCGGGACCCGAACCTCTACTACGAGGACGGCTACCAGGAGTTCGCCGACCGTGGCGGCGAGGTGCGGGCGGCGCCCATCGGCGACGTCCCCTGGGTCGAGGTCGACAACCACGCCGACCTGGCCCGCGCGCGGGAGATCGCGTGCCGCTACTAGCTCGGAGCGTCCTCACCCCGCTGCACATCGACGTGCGGCGCGGGGCGGTCGCCGACCTGGCCGCGATCCTCGCCGACGGGCGGATCTCCGCCGGCGGTGATGTCGCGGTGGTGGTCGGCCCGGGCCAGGGCGCGCAGATCGCGGAGCTGATCCGACCGTCGCTGCGCTCGGCCGACGTGTTCACCGTCGCCGGGGCGACCCTCGACGCCGCCGACGACCTCGGCGGCAAGCTCCGCGCCCGGTCGTACGACGCGGTGGTCGGCATCGGCGGCGGCAAGACCATCGACGTGGCCAAGTACGCGGCCACCCGGCGCGGGCTGCCGATGGTGTCGGTGGCGACCAGCCTCGCCAACGACGGGATCGGCTCCCCGGTGGCCAGCCTGATCACCGACGGGATCAAGGGCTCCTACGGGGTGCACATCCCCATCGCGGTGATCGTCGACCTGGACTTCGTGGAGAGCGGCCCGGACCGGCACAACCGGGCCGGCATCGGCGACGTGATCAGCAACATCAGCGCACTGGCCGACTGGGAGCTGTCCCGGCGGGTACGCGGCGAACCGGTCGATGGCCTGGCCGCCTCGCTGGCCCGGGCGGGCGCCGAAGCGGTGCTCAACCACCCCGGCGACATGACCGACGACGCCTTCGTCACCGTGCTGGCCGAGGCGTTGATCTCCAGCGGTCTGGCCATGGCGGTCTGCGGCACCAGCCGTCCGTCCAGCGGCGGCTGCCACGAGATCATGCACGCCGTCGACTCGCTCTTCCCCGCTACCGCCTCGCACGGTGAGCTGGCCGGGCTGGGCGCGCTGTTCTGCACCTGGCTGCGCGGAGACCTGCGCCGCTTCGGGGAGATGTCGGCCTGCCTCGCCCGGCACGGTCTGCCCCGACTGCCCGCCGAGGTGGGGCTCACCGACGACCAGTTCATCGAGGCGGTGCAGTTCGCGCCGCGTACCCGGCCGGACCGGTACACGATCCTCGAGCACCTGGCCCTGTCGCCTACCGAGACGCGGGAGCGGCTGGCAGACTACGCCGGTGCAATCCGCGACCAGCTTGGCTGACCCCCGTCCCACCGTCGCCGACTTCCACCGGGTGAACCGGGGCGGCGGCCTGTTCAGCGAGTCGATCAGCCAGTGGCTCGGGGCCGTCTTCGCGTTGGTCGCGCAACGCCTCGGGCTGCGCCCGACCGCGCTCACCCTCACCAACCTGGTGCTCGGGCTGGCCACCTCGGTCACCGTTGTGGCGCTCGCCGGGCCGGTCGCCGACGGGGACGTACCGGCCTGGGTCGTCGGCCTGCTCGCCCTGATCGGCTGGCAGGTCGCGTACTCCCTGGACTGCGCCGACGGGCAGCTCGCCCGGGTGACCGGCCAGGGCAGCCCGGCCGGCGCACGGATCGACATTCTCTGCGACGTGGCGGCGCAGATCGCCCTGGTGGCCGCGCTGGCCGCCACCGCCGTGGCGCAGGAGCCGTCGACGCCTAGCTGGCTCGTGGCGACCTTCGCGGGCACCTGGATGGTCAACCTGGTCACGTCGGTGATGCAGTCCGGCCCGAACGCGGCCAGCATGGTCACCTCGACCTCGCTGCCGGTACGCCTGGCCAAGCTGGTCCGCGACTACGGCGCGGTGGTCTTCGTGGCCGCAGTGGTGCTGGCCGTGGCCCCCGCGCTGGTCCTCTGGGTGCTGGTGGCGTTCACGATCGTCAACGGCGGCTTCCTGCTGGCCAGCATCGCCTTCTCCGCCCGCGCCTCGCTGCGCTGATCCCCGCCCGCGCCTCGCTGCGCTGATGCCCCGCCCGCGCCGCTCCCAGACCGGCGCCAAGGGTGTTCGAGTCGTCCTTTGCTCTGCTTCAGCCCAGGAAACACGTGGCGTCCGATATCCGGACACCGGGTGTTTCCTCCGCTGAAGCAGAGCAAAGGGAGCGAACAGTAGGTGCTCCCCTCCCGGATTTCGGCGCTCCCGCGCTCCCGCGCTCCGGAGTTACGGCGTTACGGCGTGGGCCATCCCCGCGTAGATGTCGATGAGCTGCTTGGTGACCACGTCGGGGTGGAAGGTCCGCTCGTAGCGGGCGCGGGCGGCCAGCGCCAACCCGGACGCGCCGGCACGGGCCACCGGCAGGGCTGCCGCCAGCGCGGCCGGCTCCGGAGCCACCACCCAGCCGGCCTCGCCGAGGCCGATCCCGGCCGGCATGACCGGCCCACCGCCGCCGCCGGCGACCGCCGAGGCGGTCTCGGCCGGGCCGGTGCCGGCGGGCTCGTGCGGGGCGTCCGCTCCGACGAGGTACGGGATGCCGCCCAACGCGGTGCCGAGCACCGGCCGGCCACTCGCCAGCGCCTCGATGATCACGGTCGGCAGCACGTCGTGCCACATCGAGGCCGCGATCACCACGGCGCTCGCCTCGACCGCGGCGCGTACCCCTGCGCGGTCGAGCTGACCGAGGTAGACCACGTCGGGTCGCTCGGCGGCCGCGGCCTCGACCAGCGGGCGCAGTTCGCCGTCACCTGCCACGCGCAGTGTGCCCAGGGTGCCCACCGGGTGCCGACGCCAGGCGTCCAGCAGCAGGTCGACGCCCTTCTCGGGCGAGAGCCGGGCCATGTAGAGGAAGCCGTCACCCAGTGGGGCCGGCCGGCCCGGATCGGGTACGGCATTCGGCTTCACGACGATCCGATCGTCCGGAATGCCGTAATCGCGGAGGTGGTCGGCGATGGCCGTGGTGAGCGCGATGAACCGGTCCACCGAGCGCCAGGTGCCCCGGTGCACGGCCAGTGTGGTCGCCATCAGCGCGCTCTGCGCCGTCGAGTCGCGGTAGCACCGGTGCCTGATCGCCGGCACGCCCAGCGCCCGACCCTTGCAGTCCTGGCAGATCACCCCGTCGCGGAAGTAGATCCCCGACGAGCAGACCTGCCGGTAGTTGTGCACCGTCTGCACCACCGGCACACCGTGCCGGTGCGCGGTCCGCACCACCCACGGCGAGATCAGGGGGTACGGATTGTGCAGGTGCAGCACGTCCGGGCGGTGCTCCGTGAGCAGCCGGCTGAGGTCCTGCTGGGCACGCGGCGCCCAGATCGGCGAGATCGGCAGCAGCGCCTTGGCGGCCTTCGACATCGACGGGATCTCGTCCGAGCTGCGGATGAAGGGCAGCACCTCGACGCCGGCAGCGGTGAGCTGAGCGATCTCCGAGTCGACCATCGTGTTCTCGCCGGAGGGCTGAGCTTCCCGGTACCGGTTGTGCGCCACCACGATTCTCACGGGAAAGAAGGCTACCGTTGGTTGGTGCCCGAACTACCGGAGGTTGAGGCGCTCGCAGGTTACCTGCGGCAGCGCGCGGTGGGGCGGCGTGTCGACCGGCTGGAGATCGCCGCGATCAGCGCCCTGAAGACGTACGACCCGGCACCCGCCGCGGTCGCCGGTCGGGCGGTGGTCGACGCCCGACGGCACGGCAAGTTCCTCGACGTGGTCGTCGAGGGTGATCTGCACCTCGTGGTCCACCTGGCCCGGGCGGGTTGGCTGCACTACCGGGAGGCGTTTGGATCGACGACGCCGCTGCGACCCGGCAAGGGCCCGATCGCGGTACGCGTCCGCCTCGACGACGGCTCCGGCTTCGACCTCACCGAGGCCGGCACCCAGAAGAAGCTGGCCGCGTACCTGGTCACCGACCCGGCGACGGTGCCCGGGGTGGCCAAGCTGGGCCCGGACGCGCTCGCCGCCGACCTGCCCACCTTCGCCGAGCGGCTGCGCAGTCGGCGTGGGCAGGTCAAGGGGGTGCTGACCGACCAGTCGGTGCTGTCCGGGGTGGGCAACGCGTACTCGGACGAGATCCTGCACGCCGCGAAGCTGTCGCCGTTCGCGATCACCGACCGGCTCACCGACGCCCAGCTCGCCACCCTGCACGCGGCGACCCGCCAGGTGCTCGGTGACGCGGTCGAGCGGTCCCTCGGCCAGCGTGCCGCCGAGCTGAAGGGTGAGAAGCGGTCCGGGTTGAAGGTGCACGCCCGCACCGGGCTGCCCTGCCCGGTCTGCGGGGACACCGTGCGGGAGGTGTCGTTCGCCGACTCGAGCCTCCAGTACTGCGCGACGTGCCAGACGGGCGGCAAGCCGCTGGCTGACCGACGGTTGTCCCGCCTTGTACGGTGAGTAATTCCACTCGCCGACTACGGAGCGGAATCGGCCAGAGTGCGCCGAAGCTCCCGTCCACCGTTCTCGCCACACGCACATCCATCGGTATAGTGGCCCGGTCCCCGGCTTCTGAAATGGTGCGGAGCCGGCCAGATCCCGCCGGCACCATCGGTCGCCAATCTCCTTCGGGGCGACGACCGGTCGGAGCCCGCGTGGGAGACTGGGACGGTGGGCGACCCGGGCCCTCACGCCGAGTGAGCGGCCCGTGTCATGCGGGAGGACATGGGTGAGGTGACGGCAAGCCTCCAGCGCCCGGTATCCAACGAAGGCCGGAGCAGACTCGTGCGGCACGTCGACAGCTTCGAGATCCAGCCGCCGACGCCGCCGTCCCACAACGGCGTCCCCCGGTCGGCTTGGGCCAGGGCGCGACGCCGTGTCTCCCGCTGGCACCGTCCCTACACCGCCATCCTGCTGCTGCTCGACTTCGGCGCAGCGGCGTTCGCCAGCTGGATCGCGATCCAGCTCTTCGACCAGGCCGCCTCCGGTTTCTCCGGCACCAACCAGGATCCGACCTGGTTCCACACCGTCTCCTACCTGCTGCTGCCGCTGGGCTGGGTGGTCATCCTCTGGAGCAACCGGGCGTACGACCGGCGCTACCTGGGGCTCGGGCCGGACGAGTTCAAGCGGGTCATCCGGGCCGCCGTCACGGTCGCGGCCAGCGTCTCCTTCCTCGCGTTCGCCACCAAGACCGCGCTGTCCCGGTGGACGGTAGGCACGGCACTGCTCGGGGCGCTCCTGCTGATCCTGTGGGGCCGCTTCGTGGCCCGCTGGGCGCTGCACTACATCCGCCGGCGGGCCGGTCAGGCCGCGCACCGCATGGTGCTGGTCGGCACCCTGCCGGAGTGCCTGGAGGTGTACGCGGCGGTCACCCGCAGCCCGAACGCCGGGCTGGTCCCGGTCGCCATCCACATCACCGACGGGTACGCGGCGGCGCGGGGGATGCCGACGCCGGTGCCGGTGCACGCCGGGCGCGACGTGCTGGCCCTGGTCCGCGAGGTCGGTGGGGACACCATCGCCGTCTGCGGGTCGGCCAGCGCCGAGCCGGGCGAGCTGCGCCGGCTGGCCTGGCAGTTGGAGGGCTCCGGCGTCGACCTGGTGGTCGCACCGCAGTTGACCGACATCGCCGGCCCTCGGGTGCACATCCGGCCGATCGAGGGTCTGCCGCTGCTGCACGTCGAGGAGCCGACCCTCTCCGGGCCGGCGCTGCTGGCCAAGAACCTGATGGACCGGGTCGCCGCCGGCCTGGGCCTGCTGCTGCTGATCCCCCTCTTCGTCGCCGTCGCCGTCGCGATCCGCATCTCCGACCCCGGGCCGGTGTTCTTCCGCCAGCCCCGGGTGGGGCACGAGGGGCGCACCTTCCGGGTGTGGAAGTTCCGGACCATGTACGTCGACGCCGAGGACCGACTGGCCAGCCTGACCGACCAGAACGAGACCGACGGCATGCTGTTCAAGATGAAGCAGGATCCCCGGGTCTTCCCGGTGGGTCGCTTCCTGCGGGCCTCGTCGCTGGACGAGCTGCCGCAGTTGATCAACGTGCTCTGGGGTGAGATGTCGCTGGTCGGGCCCCGCCCACTGCCGGCCGACGACGGTGACTTCCTGGGCGACGTGCGCCGCCGCCTGCTGGTCCGCCCCGGCATGACCGGTCTCTGGCAGGTCTCCGGCCGCTCCGACCTCTCCTGGGACGAGGCCGTCCGGCTGGACCTCTACTACGTCGACAACTGGTCGCTGGCGTACGACCTGAGCATCCTCTGGCGCACCGTCGGCGTGGTGCTCGCCCGCAAGGGCGCGTACTAGCGCTAAGGGCGGCGAGCCGTCAGGATCGCTGCGTGGGTGGCAACCTCTCCGCCGTCGTCGGCGTCGTCTCGCTGGTCACCGCGTTGACCGCGGCTCTGCTGGCGGTGCTGCGGTTGCGCGCCCGGCGCGGCATCGCCACCGCCACACAACGGGCCACCTACGAGGTGCTGCACACCGCCGGCCTGGCCGCCGAGCCGCTGCGGGCGGGACTGAGCGCGGCCGGCGCGACGAAAGCCGTACGCCATCTGCGGGCCCTGGTGGGCGCGGTCGGACTGGCGCTCACGGACGCCGACGAGGTGCTCGCCCTCGACGGGCGCGGCACGCACCACGGTGAGCAACTGCTCGCGGCGGCCCAGCGGTCGGTGGCCACCGGGCGCTCGACGGTGCTCGGGGAGTCCGACCTGCGGTGCGACCGGGTCGACTGCCCGATCCGCGGTGCGGTGGTCGCGCCCCTGCACGGCGCGGACGCGCGGGTGGTCGGCGCGCTGGTGGCGATCGCCGACAGCGCGCCGGCGCCGGGACTGGTCCAGGCCACCCTGGAGACGGCGCACTGGGCGGGCAACCAGCTCGCCCTGGCCGAGCTGGACTCGTCACGGGAGCGGCTGGCGAGGGCGGAGGTCCGGGCGTTGCGGGCGCAGATCAGCCCGCACTTCATCTACAACGCGTTGACCGCGATCGGCTCGTTCGTCCGCACCGATCCGGAGCGGGCCCGGGAGTTGATCCTGGAGTTCGCGGAGTTCACCAGGTACTCGTTCCGGGCGCACGGGGAGTTCACCACCCTCGCCGAGGAGCTGCGCTCGATCGACAGGTACCTGACGATCGAGCGGGCCCGGTTCGGCGACCGGCTGCAGGTGCGGTTGCAGATCGCCCCGGAGGTGCTGCCGGTGACGCTCCCGTTCCTCTGCCTTCAGCCGCTGGTGGAGAACGCCGTCCGGCACGGGTTGTCCCGCAAGCCGGGCACGGGCATGGTGAGCATCGAGGCCCGGGACGCGGGCGCCGAATGCCACATCACGGTGGAGGACGACGGGGTGGGAATGGACCCGACCACGCTGACCGCCGGCATCGCCGAGCTGGCCCGCAGCACCGGCGATCCGGGAGACGACCCGGGCCAGCACGTCGGCCTCTCCAACGTCGACGAGCGACTGCGGTCGGTCTTCGGGGACCGGTTCGGTCTGGTCGTCGAGACCGGGCTGGGTTCGGGCACCCGGGTGAGCATGCGGGTGCCGAAGTTCCACCCGGGCGTACGGGCCGGCTCGTGACCACCGGCTTCCTGCGGGTGCTGGCGGTGGACGACGAGCCGCCCGCGCTCGACGAGTTGGCGTACCACCTGCGGGCCGACCCCCGGGTGGCCCGCCTGCACACCGCCGGGGACGCCACCGAGGCGCTACGGCTGCTGCGCGACGGTGACGTGGACGTGGTCTTCCTGGACATCCGGATGCCCGGCCTGGACGGCATGGAGCTGGCCCGGGTGCTGCGCCGGTTCGCCCGGCCGCCGGCGATCGTGTTCGTCACCGCGTACGACGACGGGGCGGTGGACGCGTTCGACCTGGGCGCGACGGACTACGTGCGCAAACCGGTACGCGCCGAACGGCTGGCCGAGTCCCTGCGCCGGGTGATCGGCTCACGGGTGGTGCCGTCGCATCCGGCGGCGCTGGCCCGCGCCGAGGAGGACCCGACCATCCCGATCGAGTTGGCCGGCACCACCCGGATGCTGCCCCGCTCGGCGGTGCGCTGGGTGGAGGCGCAGGGCGACTACGCCCGGCTGCACACCGCCGAGGGGTCGCACCTGGTGCGGGTCTCGCTGGCCACGCTCGCCGAGCGGTGGGCCGATGCCGGTTTCGTCCGGGTGCACCGGTCGTACCTGGTGCAGTTGAAGTTGATCGCGGAGCTGCGCCTGGTGAACTCCGGGTACGTGGTGGTGGTCGACTCCACCGAGCTGCCGGTGAGCCGGCGGCACACCCGGGAGTTGAAGGACAAGCTGGTCAGGGCCGCGAAGCAGGACTGGAGTCGCTGAGGCGGGAATGCTCCCGACCCTCCCGTACGTTGTACGATAGCCGATACGACAACCCGGGAGGCCGCCGTGCACGAAACTCCGTTCGACGCCGAGACCGAGTTCGACACCCAACTCGACCAGCTGGTGCGACTGGGCTATCCGGCCCTGGCCGGGATGCCCGAGAGCGCCTTCCGCGACCTGGTCGCGCCGCTGCGCGCCCGCGCGGTCGACGGCGCCGCCGGCCTGAGCGCGCCCACCGACGCCCGGGTGCCGTTCCTGCTGGTCATTACACGGGACCTGATCGGGGTGGAGCCCCGGCTCGTACTCACCACCCTGGCCGGCAAGCGCAAGCCCGGCTTCCTCGACCGGCACTATGCCGAGGACGACCTGCCGCGCTTCGACCCGATCAAGGAACTGGAGGTGCCCGTCGGGCCGGCGTACCTGCTCTTCGACGTCGACCGGGGCGAGGAGTTCCGCAACCTCGCGCCGGCCGCGGCGATGGAGGGCATGACCGCACAGGACCGGCTGCCGCTCACCATCGACGAGGGGCTCGCCTTCATCACGCTCCACCCGGAGGCGCTGGCCAGCAACAGGTGCTTCTCGCTGGTCGGCTCGCGGTGCGGCGACAAGCGGGTGCCGGCGCTGTGGATCAGCCAGGGTGCGCCGAAGCTGGGCTGGTGCTGGTACGGCAACCCGCACACCTGGCTCGGCTCCGCCTCGGCCCACCCGGTACGCGTCGGTCTGGAGTAACCGCGCACGGGCCGCCGCCACGGCTCGCTCGGTTCGTCCACACGGAGGCTCTGGGGTTCGTCGAGGCCAGCCCTCGTGACCCCCGGGTTATCCACAGGGGTGAACCGTTCTCCACAGGTTATTCACAATGCCACCCACTGATCTCCACGGTGGCTCCCTACAGTCAGACCCCATGAAGGAACGCCGCGTCCTGGTCGTCGAGGACGAACGCACCATCGCCGAGTCGGTCGCCGCCCGACTCCGCGCCGAAGGTTTCGCCGTGGAGATCGCCACGGACGGCCCCAGCGCGGTCGAGCGGTTCCGGGCCGGGCAGCCCGACCTCGTCGTCCTCGACGTGATGCTGCCCGGCTTCGACGGCCTGGAGGTGTGCCGCCGGATCCAGGCCGTCCGGCCGGTGCCGGTGCTGATGCTCACGGCCCGGGACGACGAGACCGATCTCCTGGTCGGGCTCGCTGTCGGCGCGGACGACTACCTCACCAAGCCGTTCTCGATGCGTGAGCTGGCCGCCCGCGTACACGTGCTGCTGCGCCGGATGGAACGTGCCGCGACGCCCGCGCCACCCGCCATCCGGCTCGGCGACATCGAAATCAACGAGGCCGAGCGGCGGGTTCGGCGCTCCGGCGCGGACGTGCACCTCACACCTACCGAGTTCGACCTCCTGATCCACCTCGCCGGACGGCCCCGCACGGTGCTGCCCCGGGAACGGCTGCTCGCCGACGTGTGGGGCTGGGCCGAAGGCACCGGCACCCGCACCGTGGACAGCCACGTCAAGGCCCTGCGGCGCAAGCTCGGCGCCGATCTCATCCGGACCGTGCACGGCGTCGGGTACGCCCTGGAGGTGCCCGCGTGACCAACCACCGAGTGGTGGACTGGCTGGACCGTGCGCTGCCTCGCCCGCTGGACCCGGTCCGCTCGATCAAGATGAAGCTCGGCGTCCTGCTGGTCGCCTCCTGGGCGGTGGCCATCGGCTACTTCTGGTACGGCATCGGTTGGCTCCCGCCAGGCACCTCGATCACCGTCATCTGCATCGCGCTGGTCACCTCGCAGGTGCTCGCCCACGGGATGACCTCGCCGCTGCGCGAGATGACGGCGGCCGCCGGGGCGATGGCCCGCGGCGACTACACCCGTCGGGTGCGCGCCACCTCCCGCGACGAGGTGGGTGAGCTGGCCCAGGCGTTCAACAAGATGGCCGAGGACCTGCACGCGGCGGACCAGCGCCGGCGCGAGCTGATCGCCAACGTCTCCCACGAGCTGCGTACGCCGATCACCGCGTTGCAGGGCGTACTGGAGAACATGGTGGACGGGGTCGCCGAGCCGGAGCCCGCGGCCCTGCGCGCGGCGCTGTCCCAGACCGAACGGCTCGGCCACCTCGTCGCCGACCTGCTCGACCTGTCCCGTCTCGACGCTGGGGTGGTGCCGCTGCGCCGGGTCCGCATCGACGTGGGGGACTTCCTGGATGAGGCGGTGGAACACGCCACCGCCAGCGCCGCCGGAGCGGGACTCGACGTGAACTTCCAGCTCCGCGAGCTGGCGGTGCCACTGACCGTGCGCGCGGACCCGTGGCGGCTGCACCAGGTGTTCGCGAACCTCCTGGACAACGCGGCACGGCACAGCCCACCCGGCGGCACCGTGCGGGTGAGCGCCGAGGAACACGCCGGCCAACTCCACTTCGAGGTGAGCGACGAGGGGCAGGGCATTCCGACGGCCGAGCGTTCCCGCGTGTTCGAGCGGTTCACCCGCGGCGACCGGGCGGCCGGCGGTGGGACCGGCCTGGGCCTGGCCATCGCCCGCTGGGTAGTCGAACTGCACGGCGGTCAGATCGGGGTTCTCGATCCGGCCGGAGCCGCCAGGAACTCCCAGCCCGGTTGTCGCATCCGGGTCACCATCCCGAGCAACGGGCCACACCGAGAAGAGGCCGCATGACCAGCCCCGGCAGCACGTCCGCACCGGCCGACAGACCGACCGGACCGCAGCCCACCCCGCCCGGCCAGGCCACCCAGCCCGCTCAGCCCGCGCACCCCGGCCAGGCCGCTCAGCCCGGCCAGCCCTGGTTCGGCCCCGGCCCGACGCCTCCGCCGACGGCCGGCCGGCCCCAACCGTGGCCACCGCAGCCCTGGCCGTCCCAGTCCGTTGCCCCACGGCCACCGTCGCTGCTCGCGCAGCGGTGGCCGGGTCCGACCGGTGCCGCCCATCCGCTGCTCCTGGGCGTGTTGACGGCAGCGGCGGTCGTCGGCGCCTCGGCACTGACTGTGGTCCGGCCGGGACTGGGCTGGCTGGTCGCCGCGTTGGCGGCCACCGCCGCGCTCGCCACCGCCGGTGTCGTCCGGTCCGGCACGTCGTCCTCTGCAACCGACCCGACCGGGCGCACCGCGTCCACCGCACCGGATGCCCGACCGGGACCGCCGCCCGGCGCATCGGCCCCAGCGCCGACACCGTTGCCCGACGCGCCGGCCGCGGCCGCGCCGACTCCCGTCGCCGCCGCGCCAACCGCTCTGGCGGGTCCAACCGCTACGCCGGCTCCAACCGCAGCGCCGGCTTCACCCGAAGCGCCCGCTCCAACCGCAGCACCGGCTCCAACCGCTGCACCGACTCCGACCGCTCCGGCGGCGCCAACCGCTGTGCCGGGTTCGACCCCGGCACCGGTTCCGCCGGGGGCCGCGACCACCGTCCGTCCCGGTGCCACGGGGGCACCGGGGCGGGCGGCGCAGGTCGCCTGGGCCGCCGCGACTGTCGCGCTGGTCGCCGTCGGCACGGTCCGGGCCGCCGGCTGGCTCTTCGTGCTCTGCCTGCTCGCCGCCGCGGTGACCGCGACGCTCGCGGTGACCGGTGGCCGCACTCCGTTCGGGATGCTGCTGGCCGCGACGTTGCCGCCGGCCGCGACGGTCCGAGCGCTCCCCTGGGCGGTACGAGGGCTGCACCGCACCCGCTCGTCCGGGCCCGGGATCGGGCGGATCGTGGCCAGCCTGGCGATCTCGGTAGGTCTGCTGACCCTGTTCGGCCTGCTGTTCTCCTCCGCCGACGCGGTCTTCGCCGACCTGCTGGCGGGCCTCTTGCCGGACATCTCGCCGGGCAGCGTGGTCGGCTGGTTGGTACGCCTCGGGCTGATCGGCCTGGGCCTGCTCGGCGGCGCGTACCTGGTCAGCCGGCCGCCCGACCTGAACAGCCTGCGGGCGAAGCCGGGCCGGCCGGTGCACCGGCTGGAATGGGCCCTGCCGTTGGTGCTGCTCGACGCCCTGTTCGCCGCCTTCGTACTGGTGCAGTTGACAGTGTTCTTCGGCGGCGCGGGGCACGTGCTGCGCACGGCCGGCCTCACCTACGCCGAGTACGCCCGGAGCGGGTTCTGGCAACTGCTCGCCGTCACCGCGCTCACCCTGCTGGTGATCGCCGTCGCGGCCCGCCGGGCACCGAAGGCGACCCGTGCCGACCGGCTGCTCGTCCGGACTCTGCTCGGTGTGCTCACGGCACTCAGCCTGGTCGTCGTCGCCTCGTCGCTCTACCGCATGCAGGTCTACGCCGACGCGTACGGCGCCACCCGGCTGCGGCTCTTCGTGGCGACCGTGGAGCTGTCGCTCGGGGTGCTCTTCGTTCTGGTCGGCGTGGCCGTGGCGCGGCTACGGGCCGACTGGCTGCCTCGCCTGGTGATCGGTACCGCGGTGCTGGCGCTGCTGGGGTTGGCGCTGGTCAACCCGGATCGGCTGATCGCGGACCGGAACGTCGACAGGTACCTCGAAACCGGCCGCGTCGATCTCACCTACCTCTCCGGGCTGTCGGCCGACGCCGTACCGGCCCTGGCCCGGCTGCCCGAGCCGATGCGGACATGCGCGCTTCGGGAGATCGCCTTCGAGCTGCCCGACGACGGCTTCTGGGCGACGAACCTCGGCCGGGAACGGGCCCGGTCGGTCCTGGACGCGACAGAGGTGACCAGCAGCACGACGAACTGTGTCGCCGAGGTGCGCTGGTGAGCGCGAACGCTTGACAATCGCGCTGGGCGGGCAAGACTGCCGGGGTGGCCGAGCAACTGTCTGACGTCGGGTCGGGCGGTGCGGTACCGCCGCCCCGGCGGGCCCGGATCGTGTTGGCCGACATCACCCGGCGGGACACCCGCTCCGAGCGGACCCGCGCCGAGTTGGCCCAGCAGACCCAGGTCGGCGAGGCGCTGGTTCGCGGCCTGGTCCGCGCCCAGCTCGCGCTGGCGTTGCGGCTGTCACTGGTGGTCGTCATCGGGCTGGGCGGGCTGCCCTGGCTGTTCGCCATCGCACCGTCGCTCGGCCGGACCACAGTGGTCGGCGTCAACCTGCCCTGGCTGCTGCTCGGGTTGGTCTCGTTCCCGTTCCTGATCGCGGTGGGTTGGGCGTACGTGCGGCTGGCCGAGCGCAACGAGCAGGACTTCACCGACCTGGTGCAGCGGCCGGAGCGCTGACGTGGGCAACGACTACGTGGTTCCGGCCATCGTCGCGGTCACCCTGGTCACCGTCGGGATCGGTTTCTACGGGCTGCGGCTGGCGCGGACCACTTCCGACTTCCTGGTCGCGTCCCGGGCGATCAGTCCGACCTGGAACGCCGCAGCCATCGGCGGGGAGTACCTGTCGGCAGCGAGTTTCCTCGGCGTCGCCGGCCTGGTCCTCAAGTACGGCGTGGACGTCCTCTGGTATCCGGTCGGGTTCGCCGCCGGCTACCTGGCCCTGCTGATGTTCGTGGCCGCACCGCTGCGCCGCTCCGGTGCGTTCACGCTGCCCGACTTCTGCGAGCTGCGGCTGGGGTCCCGTCGCCTGCGCATCCTCGCCACGGCTTTCGTGATCTTCATCGGTTGGCTCTACCTGGTGCCGCAGTTGCAGGGCGCCGGGCTCACCCTGGCCACGGTGGCCGGCTCCCCGTACCCCGTCGGCGCCCTTCTGGTGGCCGCCGTGGTCACCGCGAACGTGGCGCTCGGCGGCATGCGGGCGATCACCTTCGTGCAGGCGTTCCAGTACTGGCTCAAGTTGACAGCTCTCGCCGTACCGGTGATCTTCCTGGCGTTGCAGTGGCAGGCCGACGGCCGCCCGGCGGTGACCCCGCCCGACGGGCCGACGTTCCGGGCCGCGACCACGGTCGTGGTCGAGCACCGCGCGACCCTCACCCTGGCCGACGGCGACATCCGAGAGGTACGCCCCGGCGACGAGCTGTCCTTCGCCGCCGGTGACCCGGTGCCGGAGGTGTCCGGGGTGGCCACCGACGCGGGGGACTGGTTGCTGCCCAGCGCGGCCGGCGACGACGACCGGGGCCTGTTCGCGACGTACTCCCTGATCCTGGCCACGTTCCTCGGCACGATGGGCCTGCCGCACGTGCTGGTCCGCTTCTACACCAATCCCGACGGCGCGGCGGCGCGGCGGACGACGCTTGTGGTCCTGGCGCTGGTCGGCGCCTTCTATCTGCTGCCCACCCTGTACGGGGTGTTGGGCCGGATCTACACACCACAGCTGCTCATCAGTGGGCAGACCGACGCGGTGGTGGTGTTGCTGCCCGGCGCCGCCCTCGGGAACGGGCTGGTCGGGCGGCTGCTCGCCGCGCTGGTCGCGGCGGGAGCGTTCGCGGCTTTCCTCTCCACCTCGTCGGGGCTGCTGACCAGCGTCGCCGGGGTGATCTCGACGGACGTGCTCGGCCGGGGCTCGGTGCGCGGCTTCCGCCTGGCAACCATCATCGCCGGGGGTGTGCCAACGGCGCTGGCCCTGCACGTCTCCGGGTTGGACGTGTCCCAGGTGGTCGGGTTGGCCTTCGCGGTCGCCGCGTCGAGCTTCTGCCCGCTGCTGGTGCTCGGCATCTGGTGGCGAGGGCTGACCGACCTGGGCGCCGCCGCCGGTGTGCTGGCCGGCGGCGGGGCGGCGATCGGGGCCGTGCTGGTCACGGTGCTCGGCCCGCCGCTGTCGGGTTGGCCCGCCACGCTCACCGAGCAGCCGGCCGCCTGGACGGTGCCGCTGGCGTTCACCGTGATGGTCGCGGTGTCCATGGCGACCCGCCGACGCGCACCGGCCGACGTCGCCGCCACCATGCTGCGCCTGCACACCCCCGAAGCGTTGCGCCTGTGAGCGCAGCCCAGGCTCAGTCGGTTGCCCTGGGGTGACCCGTGCCAGCGTGTTTGACCCAGCAGGTGCGGGTGTCGTGGTCGGGGAGTTACCAGATGCGGCCGCCAGCGGTGACCTCGTACTGCCACTGCGGCAGTGTCTTCCCGTTGTGCGCCGCAGTGGAGAGAGAGCCCTTCAGCGGGTGCTGCCTGCTGGTCGGCGGGGAGGGGCAGGGGTCGGATTCGATGGCGTCGAAGGCGGCGCGGGTGTTGGCCGCGGCCTGGCGACACAGTTCCTCCCAGCCCTTGGCCGCGTCGTTCGTGGCGAATCGCAGGACGTAGCCACCGGGGCGGGGTGGCGGCGCTGCCCGGTCGCCTCGCTTGGCGCTCACTCTGCGTCCGGGCGGGGCACCGCCCCGAAGTCGCCGGAACTGGGGGCGGCCAGGACCCTGTGCAGGTCGGGGTCCGCGTGGATCTCGGCTGTGTGCCGCCACTCGGCGAGCAACTGGGACACGGCGGCGGTGTTTCCCACCGCCGCGGCGGCCTCCGCCGTCTCGACGAATTCGTTGGCCATCTGCTCACGTTCGTCGGGGGGCAGCAACCGCACCCACGGCAACACGGTCGGCAGTGCCTCACGCACCAGGGTGGGGTCCCGGCGCACGACGCTGGCCAGCAGCCGGGCGGTCAGGTCCACCACCTCACCCTCAGCCGCCGCCCGATCGGCGGACATCAACACGAGGTCAGCGGCATCGCGGCGGCGCAGCCGCACCGCGCGGGCTCGGGACAGCCGCTCGGCTGTCTCGGCTGGCTGCCGCAGCAGCTCCGAGAACGGCACGGACTCCACGGGCATGGACACGACTTCAACACTACTTCAGAAGTCGAGGGAAGACTACGAACTCCGCCTCGGGGATGACCCCGGGTCCATCCGCGGCCGGACGGCGGAACTGGCGGTCGGCGGATAACGTCGGGCCCATGACTGGTGAGCACCCCGCGCTCGCGCTGCGTGGCCTGGCGAAGCGGTTCGACGGCACGATCGCGGTGGCGGGCGTCGACCTGGACGTACCGGCCGGCTCCTTCTACGGACTGCTCGGCCCGAACGGCGCCGGCAAGACCACCACGCTGTCGATGGCGGTCGGGCTGTTGCGGCCGGACGCCGGTTCGGCGTGGGTGCTCGGCCAGGACGTGTGGCGCGATCCGGTCGCGGCCAAGCGGCTGCTCGGCGTGATGCCCGACGGGGTACGCCTGTTCGACCGGCTGACCGGTGCGGAGCTGCTGGCGTACCACGGGCTGTTGCGGGGGATGGATCCGGCGGTGGTCGACCAGCGGGCCGCGGAGCTGCTCGACGTGTTGGCGCTCGGCGACGCCGGCCGGACGCTGGTGGTCGACTACTCGGCGGGCATGAAGAAGAAGATCGGCCTGGCCTGCGCGCTGCTGCACGGCCCCCGGGTGCTGGTGCTGGACGAGCCGTTCGAGGCGGTCGACCCGGTGTCGGCGGCGCTGATCCGCGACATCCTCACCCGCTACGCGGCCGGCGGGGGCACGGTCATCTTCTCCAGTCACGTCATGGAGGTCGTCGAGCGGCTGTGCTCGCACGTGGCGATCCTCGCCCAGGGCACCATCAAGCGGGTCGGCACGATCGCGGACGTCCGCGGCGGCCGCTCGCTGGAGCAGGTCTTCGTCGAGGTGGTCGGCGGGCGCACCGCGACCGGTGACGAGCTGTCATGGCTCTCCCGGTGAACGTCGCCGCCGCGCCCGCCGGTCCGGCGCGGACGGTCTCCGCCCGCCACTTCGTGCGCCTCAAGCTGCGGGTGATGGGCAACAACTTCCGGGGTCAGGGCTGGCGGGTCGCGCTGTTCATCGGTGGCGCGCTGGTCGGGCTGTGGTTCGCGGCCAGCGGTTTCTTCCTCTTCGCCGCGCCGGGCCTGGCCGACAACGGCAGGTACGCGGTGCTGATCGCTGCCGCCGGCGGTGGCCTGCTGGTGCTCGGTTGGCTGCTGCTGCCCCTGGTCTTCTTCGGCGTGGACGAGACGCTGGACCCGGCCCGGTTCGCGCTGCTGCCGCTGCCGCGCCGCACGTTGGTCACCGGCCTGTTCGCCGCCGCGCTGGTCAGCGTGCCGGTGCTGGCGATGTCGGTCGCCGTGCTGGGGCTGGTGCTGACCGCCTGGGCGTTGGGCGGCTGGTCCGCCGGCCTGGTGGCAGTGGTCGGCGTACTCGCCGGGTTGCTGCTCTGTGTGGCCGCCAGCCGGGCGGTGACCAGCGCTTTCGCCAGCATGTTGCGGTCCCGCCGGGTGCGGGACCTGGCGGCCGTGCTGCTGGCGGTGGCCGCCGCGCTGCTCGGGCCGTTGCAGATCGTCGGCCTGGCGGCGCTGCGCGAGACGGACTGGACCCGGCTGACCGGTGCCGCGACGGTGCTCGGGTGGACGCCGTTCGGAGCCCCGTGGACCGTCGGCATCGACGTGGCGCAGGGGCGGGTGTGGGCCGCCCCGCTCAAGCTGCTGATCACGGTGGCGGCGATCGTCGCCCTGCTGGCCTGGTGGTCCCGCTCGCTGGAGTCGGCGATGGTGGGCACGGCGAGCACCGGCAAGGCCCCCGCGCAGCGCGGTGTCACAGGTGGGGCGGTCGCCCAGCTGTTTCCCCGGGCCGCAGGCTGGGTCCGGCGGGACCGGTTCGGCGCGCTGGTCGCCCGGGAGGCCCGTTACTGGTGGCGGGACGCCCGTCGCCGGGCCAACCTGATCACGATCGCGGTGGTCGGCATCTTCGTGCCCGTGTTGATCAACGTCACGGGCGGGGACTTCGCGGCCGAGGACGGCGCGGGGTTCACGGCGGCTGTCGGCGACAGCTCCCCCGTCGTGGTCACCGTCTCGATGCTCTTCGTCGGCGTACTCGCCTCGGTCACCCTGGCCAACCAGTTCGGCTTCGACGGCAACGCGTACGCGGCGAACGTCGTGGCCGGCGTGCCCGGGCGGGTCGAGCTGCGCGCGCGGATGACCGCATTCTCGTTGTACGTCCTGCCGATGCTGGCTGTCGTCGCGGTGGTGCTGTCGGCACTCCTTGGTCGACCGGGATGGATCGGGCTGATGCTGGGCAGCCTGGCCGCCACCTACGGCGCGGGGCTGGCGGTGAACAGTTTCGTCTCGGTGCTCGCGGCATATTCGCTGCCGGAGACGAGCAACCCGTTCGCGATGAACAGCGGCGCGGGCGTGGCGAAGGGCCTGCTCACCCTGCTGTCCATGATCATCACGACGGTCATCGGGGTGCCGATGGTGGTGGCTGCCGCGCTGCTCGGCAGCGCCTGGCTCTGGCTGGCCCTGCCGGTCGGTGCGGCGTACGGGCTGGGCGCGGCGTTGCTCGGCGCGTACCTGGCCGGCGACGTGCTGGACCGCCGTCAGCCGGAACTGCTGGCCACTGTCACCCCACGTCGTTAACCGGCGTTCCGGCCGGCGCCCTGGGCAGTCAGAGCGGCCTGGGCAACGAAGTCACGCCACGCGGCCGGAGCGAAGGTGAGCGTCGGACCGGAGCGATCCTTGCTGTCCCGCACCAGCACGACACCGGGCAGATTGTCCGCCACCTCGACGCAGGCGCCACCGGTGTCGCCGGATCTGGTCGATGTCCGCCACAGCGGTTGAGTAACGGTCACGGCGTCACCTTCAGCTTCCGGATCAGATCCAGCGAAGCGCCAGCGGACAGCGCCTCGCCGAGCAGGCTATCCCATTTCCGACCAATCAGACGGACGACGTCGGGGTCGTCAATCACGTGTCCACGAGCGACGTCTTCCACGTAGGTGACCCGTTCACCATCGGGCAGTTCCGCGAGCAGAAATCCGCCGGTCAGGCCGACGTGCGCCCCGATATCGAGCGGCACCACGTGCAACCTGACGCTGGGCAGGACGGCGAGTTCCAGCAGCCGACCGAGCTGAGCGTCCAGTGCCGCCGGTCCACCCACGGGGCGTCGTAGGGCGATCTCGTCCAGGACGAACACGCACTGCGGCGGCTCTGCGCGCTGCCACAACTGCTGCCGATCCAACCGGACCGCAACCAGGTCGTTCACCACGTTGACCGGGTTCAGGCCACCGGCCGAGATCACCGCTCGGGCATACTCCTCGGTTTGGAGCAGGCCAGGAATCAGGCACGGCTCGAATTCACACAGCCGGATCGCTTCCTCTTCGTGGTGACGCCACGGGACGAACCAGCTCGGCAACCTCTGCCGGTCGGCGGCCCTGAGGAGTTCGGCGAGGAGGCCCCCGGTGGCGAGAGCCTCGTCCGCGGCGACCGCGAACTCCATCGTTGGCCGGCGGCGGCCGGTCTCGATGGCGGCCACCGTGGACGGACTCCACCTGATGACGGTCGCCAGCGCTTCCTGGGAGACCTCGGCACCAGCCCGGGCGGACTTCAACGCCCGTACCCACATCTCGATGTTCATCCTTACCTTCCCGGTAAGTACGTGACCGCGCTGCGTAGTAAGCCCTGGAATACTCCCCTGCCCACAGCCGGGAGTCCAGGGTGGAGAACGCGCGGCCCGGCCGGTGGAGGCGACGTCCCGGCGGTCGGTCCTGCGTCGGGCCGCCCCGGTCATCCCCCGATCGGGGCGGCCCTCGTCGACCGGGAGGGATTCCTCATGCTCGGGTCAGTCCTCGCTGGGAACGGGGCGCGGTGGTCGTATCCGCTGAGGATCGTGGCGTCGACGGCCGTGCCGGGCGCGATCCAGCCGGCACGCGGCGGCGCGGCGAGTCGGGCCGGGGAGCGTGCCATGCCAACGAGCGTGATGCCTCTGAGTCATTTTGATGACTCACAGGCATCACGCTTATTCGAGCGTTACCCCCCGGCGGCCGAGCGACCGCGCGGCCCGGGGCGCCCGACGCCTACCGCCGGCGGTGCGCGGTGAGCCGGCCGCACGTGCCGATGCGGCCGCTGTGGCGGTGTCGGGGCTGCGGCGCGCTCTGGCCGTGCCAGCCGGCGCGGCTGGCGCTGCTCGCGGACTACCGGCACGACCGCACCGCGCTGCTGGTCCACCTGGGCACCCTGATGGTGGAGGCCGGCGATCAACTCGCCCGGCTCAACGGACGACCCGCCGACCTGCACGAGCGCTTCCTGGGTTGGGCGCGGGGCCGGGGCGGCACAATGTTTCACGTGAATCATGAGCCGGGTGCCGAGATCCACCACACCGACCCGTTCGCGGTGCCGACGGGGCAGCGGTCGCCGGTCCGCCGGCTGCGGGGTCGGCTCGCCGCGCCGGTGACCCTCTGGACCGCCCCCGGTCCGGCGGGCCTGACCGTCTCGTCCACCCTGATCGCCGAGGGGGAGCCGGATCGGCTGCTCGGGTTGATCGACGCGGAGTCCGACCTCTGGGCCGCGGTCGAGGAGGCGGGCCGGTTCGCGGTAGCGCCGCTCGGGCCGGCGCACCGCCAGCTCGCCGACCGGTTCGCCGGCCTCTTCCCCGCGCCGGGAGGGCTGTTCGCCACCGGCACGTGGACCGAGACGCCGTACGGGCCGGTACCGAGCGACGCCGGCGGCTGGGTGGGCTGTCGCCTGGACACCGCCCGGGAGTACGGCTGGGGCCTGCTGGTGGAGGCCACCATCGAGGTGGTCGACCTGGCCGAGGAGGCCACGCCGCTGCTGCACTACCGGGGGCGCTACCACGAGCTGCCGGGCTGACCTGGGCGGCCCGCGAACCGACCGGTCACCGGAGTGACCTGGGTCACTCGGCGCAGCCAGCCAACCGCTCGGCGCACTCGACGACCGGCGTCGATCTCGGCCTTCCCCGTTCGGGAGCGTGCTCTCTACGGTGCGCGGAAACTACCCCCGACGCCTGTGAAGGTGGTGATCCACAGATGTCCACGGACACACCCGCGCCTACCGCTTCCCAGCCGGACAAGTACCTGGCCGTGCAACGGTCGGACGAGTTCGCCGGGCTGCGGCGCGCGCTGCGCGGCTTCGTCTTCCCGATGACCGTCGCGTTCTTCCTGTGGTACGCGCTCTACGTCATTCTCTGCGCCTACGCCCGGGACTTCATGGGCACGAAGCTGTTCGGCAGCAACATCAATGTCGCGCTGGTCTTCGGCCTGCTCCAGTTCGTCTCGACGTTCGTGATCGCCTGGCTCTACTCCCGGTACGCGGACCGGAAGATCGACCCGGTCGCCGACCGGATCCGTGCCGAGATCGGGGAGGTGACCCATGACAACGGTCCACGCGGCTGACCTGCTCCTCGCGGCCGAGGCCCCCAACCACACGGCCCGCAACCTGACGATCACGCTGTTCCTGGTCTTCGTGGCGGTGACCCTGGGCATCACCATCTGGGCCAGCCGGCAGACCAAGACGGCCACCGACTTCTACGCGGGCGGTCGTTCCTTCTCCGGCTTCCAGAACGGCATGGCTATCGGCGGCGACTACATGTCCGCCGCCTCGTTCCTCGGCATCGCCGGCATCATCGCCCTCTACGGCTACGACGGCTTCCTCTACTCGATCGGCTTCCTGGTCGCCTGGCTGGTCGCCCTCCTGCTGGTCGCGGAGCTGCTGCGCAACTCCGGCCGGTACACGATGGCCGACGTGCTGGCCTTCCGGATGCGGCAGCGCCCGGTGCGGACGGCGGCGGCGGTCTCCACCATCACGGTGTCGATCTTCTACCTGCTGGCCCAGATGGTGGGCGCCGGCGCGCTGGTGGCGCTGCTGCTCGGCATCAAGCCGGGAACGACCTTCCTCGGCATGGACGCGGCCACCGCCAAGGTGGCGACCATCATCATGGTCGGCGCCCTGATGATCATCTACGTGACCGTGGGTGGCATGAAGGGCACCACGTACGTGCAGATCGTCAAGGCGTTCCTGCTGATGACCGGCGCGCTGCTGATGACCGTGCTGGTGCTGGCCAAGTTCCACTTCAACCTGTCCGAGCTGCTCGGTGCCGCCGCCTCGTCGTCCGGCAAGGGCGACAAGCTCCTGGGGCCGGGCCTGCGCTACGGCGTGGAGGTCGCCGGCAACGCGACGCAGACGTTCTACAACAAGATGGACCTGCTCTCGCTCGGCATCGCCCTGGTGCTCGGCACCGCCGGCCTGCCGCACATCCTGATCCGCTTCTACACCGTGCCGACCGCCAAAGCGGCCCGCAAGAGCGTGCTCTGGGCCATCGGCATCATCGGCACGTTCTACCTGCTCACCCTGGCCCTCGGCTTCGGTGCGGCGGCACTGGTCGGCAGTGAGGCCATCACCGCGCAGGACAAGGCCGGCAACACTGCCGCACCACAGTTGGCCGAGGCGCTCGGCCTGGAGTTCTTCGGCGGCGACCTGGGCGGCGCGGCCCTGCTGGCGATCATCGCGGCGGTTGCCTTCGCCACCATCCTGGCCGTGGTCGCCGGGTTGACCCTGGCCTCCTCGTCCAGCCTGGCGCACGACTTCTACGCGAACGTCCTGAAGAAGGGTGAGACGTCGGAGCGCCAGGAGGTACGGGTCGCCCGGATCTCCGCCCTGGTGATCGGCGCGATCTCCATCCTCCTGTCGATCTTCGCGCAGAACCTCAACGTGGCGTTCCTCGTGGCGCTGGCCTTCGCGGTCGCCGCCTCGGGCAACCTGCCGGCGATCCTCTACAGCCTGTTCTGGCGGCGGTTCAACACCTCCGGAGCGGTCTGGGCGATCTACGGCGGTCTGCTCTCGGCAGTGGTGCTGGTGTTCTTCTCACCTGTGGTCTCGGGCGCGGCGACGTCGATGTTCCCGGACCACGACTGGCAGTGGTTCCCGCTGTCCAACCCGGGCATCCTGTCCATCCCGTTCGGCTTCCTGTGCGGGTGGATCGGCACCCTCATCTCCAAGGAGCACGACGAGGAGAAGTACGCGGAGCTGGAGGTGCGCGCCCTCACCGGTTCGGGCGCCCACTGACCCTCGACACGGGGCCCCCTGTCGACGCCACGCGTCGACAGGGGGCCTCTCGCGGTAAACGGGGGTCGGTAGGCTGACCGGCATGAAGGTTGCTGAGCGCTTCGGTCCCGGTCACCGCGTTCTCGTCACCGGCGGCGCCGGTTTCGTCCCGTCGCACCTGGTCGACTCCCTGATCGCCCGGGGCTGCACGGTGGTGGCGCTGGACAACTTCGTCACCGGTTCCAAGGAGAACGTCGCCCACCTGCTCGACCGGCCAACCTTCACCCTGGTCGAGGCGGACCTCTCCGACGGCCTGCCGACGCACCACCCGGCCCTCGCCGAGCGGTTCGACGCGATCCTGCACATGGCCTCGCCGGCCAGCCCCACCGACTTCGCGCAACTGCCGGTGGAGATCCTCCGGGTCGGCTCGGTGGGCACCCTGCACCTGCTGGAGCGCGCGGTCGCCGACGGCGCCCGGTTCCTGATGGCCTCCACCTCCGAGGCGTACGGGGACCCGAAGGAGCACCCGCAGCGCGAGACCTACTGGGGCAACGTCAACCCCATCGGCGTCCGCAGCGTCTACGACGAGGCGAAGCGCTTCTCCGAGGCCGCGACGATGGCGTACCACCGCTACCGCGGGCTGGACGCGGCGATCGTGCGGATCTTCAACACGTACGGCCCGCGGATGCGCCCGGACGACGGCCGGGCCATCCCCACCTTCATCTCCCAGGCGCTGCGCGGCGAGCCGATCACCGTGCACGGCACCGGCAACCAGACCCGGTCGATCTGCTTCGTCGAGGACCTGGTGCGGGGCATCCTGCTGCTGCTCGACTCGACCGAGACCGGCCCGGTCAACTGCGGCACGGAGCACGAGCTGTCCATGCGTCAACTCGCCGAGTTGATCGTGTCACTCTCCGACAGCAGCTCGCAGGTGACGTACATCACCCGCAGTTCGGATGACCCGGAGATGCGCCGCCCCGATCTGACCCTCGCCCGTGAACTGCTCGGATACGAGCCGACCGTGGCGCCCGAAGACGGCCTGCGACGCACGATCGAGTACTTCCGGGCGCGGCTAGGGTAACCAGCTCACGGCGGAACACCGGTCGCTGAGTGTCGCCTGAGGGCGGTAGTGGCTCCCGCTACGTACCCTGAGTTACATGTCAGCGACCTCTGCCGGCGTTCCTCACCCGCACCTGCACCGCAGCACCGGGCGCGCTTCGGTGCCCGGCCCCGACCGGGGCGCCTCCGGACGCGCGCGTCCCGCCGAGGCGCGCTGGTATCCGTCGCACGACGAGCAGCAGCCCGGCCCGGGCGGCCCGGGAGGGCCGACGGGACCTGGCCGGCCCGGTGGCGCCGGCGGGCCGGGACGGCGTGGCCCCCGGCCGCGCTGGGGGCGGATCGGCCTGGTGGCCGGGGTCGCGGTGCTGGTGTTGGCGCTGCTCGGCGGCCTGGGCGCCTGGCTGTACGCGCGCAACCTCAACAACGATCTGGCCCGCACCGACCCGTTCGCGGAGATCACCGGAGGTCGGCCGGCGAAGCCCGTCGACGGCGCGTTGAACATCCTGCTGGTCGGCAGCGACTCCCGGGACCCGGACGCGCCTGTCGACACCAAGAGCCAGTGGCGGGCCGACACGGTCATCGTCATGCACATCCCGGCCGACCACCAGTCGGCGTACCTGGTCTCCATCCCGCGTGACCTGTACGTGCCGATCCCGCAGAGCGCCGGAGCGGACTGCGGCTCCGGCCAGCGCGCGAAGATCAACGCGGCGTTCGCGTTCGGCGGCCTGCCGCTGGCGGTCCGCACCGTGGAGTGCTTCACCGACGTCCGGATCGACCACGTGATGGCTATCGACTTCGGCGGGTTCAAGGAGGTCACCGACGCCCTCGGCGGGGTGGACCTGAAGGTTGAGCGGACGATCACCTCGATCCACAAGCCGTACCGGACCTTCACCAAGGGCACCAACCACATGGACGGCGCGGAGGCGCTGGACTGGATCCGGCAGCGCAAGCAGTTCCCGGACGGCGACTTCGCCCGGATGCGGCACCAGCAGGAGTTCCTGCGGGCGCTGATGGACAAGGCGGCGAGCACCGGCACCCTGGCGAACCCGAAGAAGCTCAACGACTTCCTCAAGTCGGTGACCGCCGCGGTGACCGTCGACCAGGGCTTCTCGGTGACGGACATGGCGGTGCAGTTCCGCAACCTGCGCGGGCAGAACCTCACGTTCCTGACCAGCCCGAACTCGGGCAGCGACACCATCAACGGCGAGTCGGTGGTGGTGTCGGACCGGGAGAAGGCGCTGGCGATGTACCAGGCCATGTCGGCCGACACCATGGCGGACTGGGTCAAGGCCAACCCGCCGAAGAACACCGACGGGGGCTGAGCGCAGGGGTGGACCGCGTCGCCGGCGACGCGGGGCCCCCCCCGGCCCGAGGGGCGGCGCGGTTAGGGGGTAACAGGGGGGCCGGAGGCCCGGGGGAAAACCCCCGCGGCCCCGGAGGGGCCCC
>NZ_JBEZFG010000002.1:627807-873227 GCF_040649315.1 Micromonospora sp. NPDC049004 | reverse complement strand
GTACCTGGCCTTGTCGGCCGTCACTATGGGGTTCTGGTTAAAGTCTAACCCGCCTAAGAACTCCGATGGGGGCTGTGCGCTGGGGTGGACCGCGTCGCCGGCGACGCGGTCCACCCGGAGCCGAGAGGGCCTCGCCTTTACGGTCATCACGTGGCGCCGATCGCCCGGTTGACAACGCCCGGCGACCGAGTCGAGCCCAGATGAACTCGCAAACTCGAATTGATGTACGTACAGTAGGGCCGCCCCCTCCTGATCACGAGCTGGAGCACGCATGCCGGTTCAGGCCAGCCGTCGCCCTTCGTCCCCCGGAGCCGCAGCCCCGAGCGGCCGGATCGCCGCGTCCATTCCCGCGCAGCCGGGCCCTTCAGGTGGAGGGCCGGGCGGTCGCCCGCCGGGCGGCGGCGGCAACGGCCGGACGGGCGGCAAGGGGCCGGCGAAGAAGCGGCCCAAGCGCAAGGATCCGCTCTGGGCCCGACTGACCGTGATCTTCGGTGCGGTGCTGATGCTCAGCAGCGGAGTGGCGATCGTCGGCAGCAAGGTGCTGATCGGCCAGGCGACCGGGGACATCGCCCAACGCAACCTGCTCGGTGATGCCGGCAAGACCGACGCGGAGGGCGGCGCGAGCCTCGACGGCCCGATCGACATGCTGCTGCTCGGCGTGGACGCGCGCGAGCGGTGGGCCGCCGACGACGTCCGCTCGGACAGCATCATCATCCTGCACATCCCGGCCTCGCACGACCAGGCGTACCTGATCTCGATCCCCCGGGACACCGAGGCGCAGATCCCGCCCTTCAAGAAGAGCGGCTTCGCCGGTGGCACCGACAAGATCAATGCCGCGTTCCAGGCCGGCGCCCGCAACGGCGGCGGCTGGGAGGGCGGCGCCCAGTTGATGGCGCAGACGATCAAGCGCCTCACCGGGGTCAGCTTCGACGGCGCGGCGATCATCAACTTCGGTGGCTTCAAGAACGTCATCGACACCCTGGGCACCGTGAAGATCTGCGTGAGTCACGAGGTCAAGTCGAAGCACATGTCGTTCGTCGACGGCAAGCCGATGTGGAACGCCGACGCCAAGAAGACCGGCAAGCAGATGACCCCGGTGGTGCACAAGAAGGGCTGCCAGGAGATGGAGGGCTGGGCCGCCCTCGACTACGCGCGGCAGCGCTACGGGCTCCCCGGCGGCGACTACGACCGTCAGCAGAACCAGCAGCAACTGATCAAGGCGATGGCGCGCAAGGCCACCGACGGCGGCATGCTGACCAACCCGGCCAAGCTGAACCAGTTGATCAAGGCGGCCGGCAAGGCGTTCGTCCTGGACACCGGCGGCGTGCCGATCGAGAACTTCATCTTCACCATGCGTGGGGTCACCGCGAACGAGCTGACGATGTTGAAGACCAACAACGGCAGCTTCAACGGCAACAGCAACAACCGCGAGGCGTTGAACGAGGAAACAATGCAGATGTTCGAGGCGGTCAAGCAGGACAAGCTCGCCGAGTTCGTCTTCTCCCACCCCGAGGTGATCTCCGGCCGCAAGTGACGGCCGCCGCGTCGCCTGAGGCGGCCGCCGCCTCAGGCCGCGCCGTCACCCGAGGCTGTGTCGCTTGAAGTCGCGGAAAGCCCGGCAACCGGTCCGCTACCGACCGTAGCCTGACGTGAGCAGGTTTCACGTATCGGCTGCGGGGAGGCGGTCACGTCCAGGTGGGGGCGGAACGCAGCGGACCGGGCACGCCCGGCCGCGCCCCGCCGCACCCGCTGGTCACGCGTCCTGCTCGGCGTCGGCCTGGCCCTCGTCCTGCTGGCCGGGCTCGCCCTCATCGGGCTCAAGACGCTGACCCACCGGTACGACCGGACGGTGACCAAGGAACAGCTGCTCGACGCCGACGCCCGCACCGACCGGACCGACCTGGACGGGCCGCTCAACTACCTGCTCATCGGCACCGACCGACGTGCCGGCAGCAGCGAACCGGACCAGCGCTCGGACACCATCCTCATCGTGCACGTGCCCGCCGGACGGCGGGAGGCGTACCTGGTCTCCATCCCGCGTGACCTGCTGGTCTCCATCCCACCCGCGAACGGCTTCGGCGGCGGTCCAGACAAGATCAATGCGGCGTACGAGCACGGCGGCGGCGGGCAGGCCGGCACCCGACTGCTCTCCGTCACCCTGAACCGGCTCACCGGCATCCGCTTCGACGGCGCCGCCCTGATCGACTTCTCCGGCTTCCGGAAGGTGATCGACCTCCTCGGCGGGGTGCAGATGTGCGTGGACACCGAGGTCCGCTCGATCCACACCAACCGCGTCTTCCCCACCGGCTGCCAGCGGATGGACGGGGCGCAGGCGTTGGACTACGTGCGGCAGCGCTACGACCTGCCCAACGGCGACTTCGACAGGCAGCACCACCAGCAGCAGCTCTTGAAGGCGATGCTGGACAGCGCCGGCAACGCCGACCTGCGCAACAACCCCGTCAAACTGGACCAGGTGCTCCGCGCGGTCGGCGGCTCGTTGACCGTCGACACCAACGGCGTACCCCTGGAGGACCTGCTCCTCGCGCTCCGCGCGCTGCCGCCCGACGGGATGCACGGCGTCCAGGTGCCGTCGTCACCGCAGACCATCGACCAGGTCTCGTACGTGGTGCTCGACAACGGCGGCAACGGGCTCTTCGAGGCCGTCCGGGGGACCCGCGTACCGGCCTGGGCGCAGGCCAACCCGCGCTGGGTGACCCGGTTGTGACCGTACCGACGGCCGGTTCGGTGCCGATCCGGCCCGCGAGGATCTAGTGTTGCTTCCTGTGTTCGGACCCCAGGTTCCCACCGTGCCCGTGACCGAGATCGCCGACGACACCTACCTGCTCGACGTGCGGGAGGCCGACGAATGGGCGGCCGGCCACGCACCCACCGCCCACCACCTGCCGATGATGGAGCTGCCGGCGCGGCTGGCCGAGGTGCCCACCGACCGGGACGTGGCAGTCATCTGCCGCTCCGGTGGCCGTTCCGCCCAGGTCGTCGCCTACCTGGTCAACAACGGCTGGGAGCAGGTGCGGAACGCCGACGGCGGGATGCGCCAGTGGGCAGCGGTCGGCCGTCCGGTGGTCGACGCGAACGGGCAGCCCGGCCAGGTCATCTGAGGCGGCCGGAATGGGCGGGCCTCTGGTCTTCGCGCACCGCGGCGCCTCGTACGACCTTCCGGAGCACACCCTCGCCGCGTATCTGCGCGCCCTCGACGAGGGTGCCGACGGGCTGGAGTGCGACGTCCGGCTGACCCGGGACGGGCACCTGGTCTGCGTGCACGACCGGCGACTGGACCGCACCAGCAACGGCCGTGGTCTGGTCAGCGCGCGTACGCTCGCCGAGCTGGACGCGCTGGACTTCGGGTCCTGGCATCCGGGCAGCGCGCCGAGCGGCGACCTGCCGCCGGACGAGTCGCACACCCGGCTGTTGACGCTGGCCCGGCTGCTCGACGCGGTGCTCGCCGCCGGGCGGCCGGTCCGGCTGCTGGTGGAGACGAAACACCCGTCCCGCTACGGCTCGAACGTGGAGCGGCGGCTGGTCGACCTGCTGCGGCGGTACGGGCTGGCCGACCCTGCGCCGGACGACCCGGTCCAGGTCACCGTCATGTCGTTCTCCCCGCTGGCGGTGCGACGGGTCCGGGAGCTGGCCCCCGCGCTGCCCACGGTGCTGTTGCTGGAGGTGCTGCCGCCCTGGCTGCGGCTGGGCCGGCTGCCGTTCGGCACCCGCATCGCCGGGCCGGGCATCGGCCTGGTCCGGGCCCGACCGCGCCTGCTGCCCGCGCTGCGCGCCGCCGGCAACCAGGTGTACGTCTGGACGGTCAACGAGCCGGCCGACCTGGAGCTGGTGCTGGCCGAGGAGGTGGACGGGATCATCACCGACCGACCAGCGCACGTCCTGGCCCGCCGGGACCGCTGAACGGCCCTCGACGCCGAGCTGGCCGTTCAGCGTGCCGACCCCCGGCAGCGCCGGCACCTTACGCCTGCGCGACAACGCCGAGCTGGCCGTTCAGCGCGCCGACCGCCTGCGCGAGAACCGGGGGTGCCGAAAGCCGGACCGGCGGGGCAGACTCGGCACATGCCGGAGCGTATCGATTTCCCCGCTCTCCTCGCCGGCCAGGCCGCCGTGATCGAGATGATCAATTCTGGGGACGCGGGCCTACCGGTCCTCACCCAGCTCCTTCTGGTGACCCAACCGGCGCTCGGCGCGACCGGAATGGCGTTCGTCGAGTTCGGCCCGACCGGCGGCCGGGTGATCGCGGCCACCGGCGCGGCGGAGTGGGCGCTCGGCCGACCGCTCGCGGTGGACGACCCGGACACCGTCTGCCTTCTCTCCGGGCCACGGGTGAGCCAGGTCCGGGTGACCGAGCTCAACGGCAAGCTCGCCGCCGAGCTGGCCGGCAGCGGGTTGCGCCGGATGGTGGTGTCCCGGGCCGAGATCGGCGGTCACACCGTCGGCAGCCTGCACGCCCTCTACCCGGGCGACGACGACCCGGGCGCCGAGCAGCAGGGGGTGCTCGCCTACCTCGCCTCGTGCATCGCGCACATGTACGGCGACCAGAGCGGACTGCCGGTGCACGGCGACGGGCCGGTGGTGGCGGCGCTCGCCGACGGGTTGGCGGTGGTCGACCGCGACGGCCACGTCCGGCTCTGGAACCCGGCCGCCGCCCAGGTCACCGGCCGGACAGCGGAGCAGGCGCTGAGCGGCCCGCTGCCGTTCCCGTTGCCGCCCTCCGGCCAGGTCCGTGACCACCGGCTGCCGGACGGACGCTGGCTGCGCATCACCTCCGGCGACCTGCCCGGCCCGGGCGCGCTGCGGGTGGTCACCTTCCGCGACATCACCGACCAGCAGCGCCGCGATCACGACCGGGAGCTGTTCGTCGCGGTCACCAGCCACGAGCTGCGTACGCCGGTCACCGTCATCAAGGGGTACGCGGACACCCTCACCGACCACTGGGAGTCGCTGACCGAGGGCGACCGGCGACAGGCCGCCCGGGTGATCGGGCAGCGCGCCAACGAGCTGGCCCGCCTGGTGGACCGACTGCTCTCCTCGGCGGCCGAGGCGGGGCCGGGGGACGACCCACCGACCCCGTTCGACCTCGGTGAGGCGTTGCGCGCAGCCACCGTGGACCTGCCGGCGGATCTGCGGCACCGGCTGACGCTGCGCATCCCGGCCGACCTGCCCAAGGCGCTCGGCCACCGGCCCAGCCTGGCCACCGTGCTGACCGAGCTGGCGACCAACGCCGGCAAGTACTCACCGCCGGGCTCCCCCATCGAGATCACCGCCGGGGTGGACGGCCAGTTGGTCGCGTTCCGGGTCAAAGACCGGGGCATCGGCATCCGGCCGGAGCACGTGGAGCGGGCGTTCGACAGGTTCTGGCAGGGCGAGTCCGGCGACCGGCGCGGCTACCCGGGAGCGGGGCTCGGCCTCTATCTCGTCCGCCGGATCGTTGAACAACAGAATGGATGGGTATCCCTACGTCCGAGGACCGACGGCGGTACGGTCGCAGAGGTGCGGCTACCGCGCGGTTGACCGACGGTGGCGCGACGTGGAGGCGACGGTGGCAGCGGCAGTGAGGGATCGGGCGTGGTGCGTGGTGGTTCCCCACCACCCCGCCGGCGCACGGCTGGCACGACACCGGCTCGCCGGCGACCTGGCTGACGTCGTGGCCCCGGCGCTTCTCGCGGATCTGATCGCGGTGCTCGCCGAGCTGGTGGGCAACTCGGTCCGGCACGCCCGACCGCTGCCCGGCGGCGTGGTCCGGGTGGCGTGGCGGCTGCGGCCCTCGGCCGAGGGCCCCCGGATCCAGTTGCGGGTGACCGACGGCGGCGCGGGCACCAGCCCGCGGATCCGCACGGCCAACCCGGACGCCGCGGACGGGCGGGGTCTGCACATCGTGGCCGGCCTGGCGACCCGCTGGGGCGTCGAGCGGGACGGCATGGGCCAGCGCGTGTGGGCGGAGTTCGATCCACCCCGCACCTCGCGGCCCACCGCGCCCCCGCGTTCCGGCCTGGTGACGGCCGGCTGACATCGTCGGGCCGGGTGGGTCCGGCCCACGGTGGGACCGGCGGGGCCTTAGGCTGTGACGCCGTGAGCAAGCGTCGAAAGAGCCAGCGAACCGCCGCCGACACCGCGCCCCGGAAGGACAAGGTGCGCGACGTCTTCGTGCCGCGACCGTTCGAGGGGCTGGCCGACGAGGTCGAGTGGATCGCGCTGCGCGAGTTGGTGCCCGCCGCGTCCGCGCCGCTGCGGCTGGCGCCGGCCCTCGTCGAGGAATTCGGGGAGCGGTCGGTCACGCTCGCCACGGTGCTGCCGATGGCCGCGCCCGCGGTGAGCAAGCCGGACGGCCGGGTGCTCATCGGTCTGCAACGCCACCAGCAGTCCGGCGACGTCTCCCGGGACCTGGCCGAGGCGCTGCTCTGCGCGCTGCGGGCCGAGCCGGGCGGCCAGGTGTCCGTACCACCGCTGCCCGGTCCCGGGCCGCGTCTGCAGGACATCCTGGTGGACGGCCCGCTGGAGGTCACCATGCACGACGGGTTCGAGTTCTGGCTCGACCCCGGCGCGACCGACGACCCGAGCGTCCAGGCGTCGCTGGAGCGGGCGAACGCCGCCATCTACCCGACCGTGCGGATGACCGTCGCGAAGGCCGCGTACTGGTGCCGGGTCCCGGAGAAGTCGCACGTGCGCTGGGTGCTGCCGGACGACGAGGACGCCGCCCTGGACGCGCTGGCCCGCCTCGGCGCGGCCGGCACGCTGACGCTCGGCGAGCAGACCAAGTTCGCCGGGATGTTCCGCGCGCACGGCCGGCTGGTGCCGGTGTGGGACCTGCCCGAGGAGGCTCCGGCCGCCGAGTGGGAGGACCCGGTCGCGCAGTTCGCCAAGCGGTACGCCGAGGCGCTCGCCACCACCGAACCGCTGGACGCCGCCGGCCGGCGGGCCCGCCAGGGGCTGCTCGGCCGCCAACTCACCCTGCGCTGATCCCGGCTCGCTGCCCGTTCACCCGTTGACGGGCAGCGGGTCGCGGACGATCGGGCAGGACATGCAGCGCGGGCCTCCCCGGCCGGAGCCCAGCTCCGAGCCGGCGATCGGGATGACCTCGATGCCGGCCCGCTCCAACTGCGCGTTGGTCTCGGTGTTGCGCTCGTAGCCGACGCAGAGCCGGGGTGCCAGGGCGAGGGTGTTGTTGCCGTCGTCCCACTGCTCGCGTTCCGCGGTGACCGGGTCCAGGCCGGTGTCGATGACCCGGAGCTGGTCCAGGTCCATCGCGTCGGCGGCGGCCCGCAGGAAGGGCGCCGGGCCGTCCACGCGCGGGTCCTCGCCGTCCGCGCCGGCGATCACGGTGTACGCCGAGAGCGTGCTGGCGATGTTCGGGTACATCAGCACCGCGTCGGCGTCGACCATCGTGCACACGGTGTCCAGGTGCATGGTGGCGCGCTTCTGCGCGATCGGCACCACCAGGATGGTGTGGGCCAGCCCGGCGGCGAAGACCTGCCGGCCGAGGCGTTCGGCGCCGGCCGGGGTGGTCCGCTCGCCCACCCCGACCGCCAGGACGCCGGGTGCGAGCAGCAGGACGTCCCCGCCCTCCAGGTGCTCCAGGTTGGGGCGGTAGACGAACTGGGTGCCGGCGAAGCGTGGATGGTGGCGGTAGATGGCGTCGGTCAGGGTGGTCTCCCGGCGTCGGGCCGGCATGGCCAGGCTGGTGACGCCGACCCGGTCGCCGATCCACAGCGACGAGTCCCGGGTGAACAGCAGGTTCGGCAGCGGGTCGATGACGAAGTCGTGCCGGTCCATCAGGGTGTAGACCAGGCCGCCCGGCCGCTCCGAGCTGATCCGCAGTTCCTCGTGGGCGAGCCCGGCGGTGAGCACGTCGGCCAACGCGACCGGGTCCAGATAGGCGAGGTGGTCGGCGACCCGGGCGCGGAGCGTGTCGCCGAGGCGACGGGAGCGCAGCACCTCCTCGGTCAACTCGGCGCGGGCGTCCTCGACGGCCAGCGTCTCGGCCAGCAGGGTGGCCAGGTAGAGCACTTCGACCCCGCGCTCGCGCAGCGCGGCGGCGAACGCGTCGTGCTCCTCCTGGGCGCGGCCGACCCAGGGGATCGCGTCGAACAGGAGCGAGTCGTTGTTGCGGGGGGTGAGCCGGGCCAGTTCCGGGCCGGGCCGGTGCAGCAGCACGGTGCCGAGCCGGCCGACTTCACTGTCGACGTAGTGGGTCACCCCCGCAGCGTAGGGCAGGGTTTGGCGGCATCCGAGAAAAGAACTGTGGATGAATATGGCATTCATCCACAGTCACTCCGGCGCTCCGGCTTGCCGAACACCCACAGTGGCAACGTAGGGTAGTGAGGACATAACTTCGAGGGACCTTTTGCCGGAGGTCGACGACGATGACTGTCTTTCCCGCACGACGAGCCGTACCGACCGCCAGGGCACTGCCGCCCATCGCGGTGCCCCACCCCCGCGTCGAGTCGCCCGGGGCTCTGGAGCCGGTCCGTCCCACACCGCTCGAATGGGCCCGCCGCCGCCGTGCCGAGCGGGGCGCCCGTCGACTGGAGGCGGCCGGAGCACGAGCGCTCGGCCAGCTCGACCATCTCGGGCCGGCCTGGCACGTCATCGAGTGGCCCCGCACCGACGTGGCGGACGTCCTGCTCGACCGCACCCAGGACGACCGCGCCGGGTTCCTCGCCATCGGGCCGAGCGGCCTGTTCGCGGTGACCATCGCCGACCACGGCCGGGCCCGGGTGCTCGTCGCCGGGGACGTCGTGCAGATCAACGGCAAGCGGCCTCCGTACGTCACCGAGGCCCGGCGGGACGCCAGGCGGGCCAGCAAGGCCCTCTCTGACGCGGTGGGGCTGACCATCCCGGTGACGCCGGTGCTGACCTTCGTGGGCTCCGGCGTGATCAGCGTCTACGGCCTTCCGAAGGACTGTCTGATGGCCACCCACCGAGAGCTGGATCGGCTCCTCGTGGCCGGTGGCAGCCGGATAAGCCCGGCCACGGCCGAGAAGCTGTCCCGGGTGGCACAGCACCCGAGCACCTGGCTGAACGGCACGTACCGTCCATCGGCCGACTACCGGTGGTACGACGAGGGCCGAACGGCCGCTGACAAGCCGGCCCACCGCCGGTAACGTCACCGGCGACGCCACGCGGCCCCGGTCCCCCACCTACCCCACCGGCTCCCGCGCCGTCGCCGGCCGCCCCGGTTCGAGCTGTGCGGTTCGGTGACCTGGTGCGCTCGGTGATTCCGTCGGCGACCGGCTAGCGTGGACAGTCCGTCGGTGGACATAGGAGGCGCGGTGGCCCACGTCGAACTCTCGCTCTCGGAAGTGTTCGTGCCGTCGGCGCGGGCCTCGACAGAGCTGGGGTCCGACAATGTCGGCCAGTGGTCCTCGACGGTCGGCCGGGCCGATGAGCCCTGCCTGCTGATCGACGCCGACACCCGGGTCGTGGCCATCTCCACCGCCGGCTGTGAGCTGCTCTGTCTGGGTGACCCGGCCGGCCTGATCGGGCGACCGCTGCTCGACGGCGGGCTGCGCCTGCTGGATTTCACCGCCAACCGGGGCGAGCTGACCGAGGCCGAGATCGACAAGATCCCGCCCCTGCTGGCGCTCTCCTCCGGCCGCCTCGCCCGTGGGCTGCTGCGGGTGCAGGCCGCCTCGGCGGACAGCTCCGACGCGACGGTCGACGCAATCTCCACCCCGATCCTCACCGACGGCGCCGTGGCCGGCTCGCTCACCTTCTTCTCAGAGGTCTGACCTGCGGCGCAATGTGTCGTTCGCCGCACGCGCCGATGGCGGGACGGTCCCACACCCACGCCGTAAGGTGCCTTCATGCTCAATATCGATCTGCTGCCGGGGGAGTACGCCGTGTGCCGGTTGAGTGCCGGCACCGTCCTGCCGGCCGCACTGTCGAGTGAGCTGGGCCGCGCCGACGTGGTCACGGTGAGCTGGACCGCCGACGGGATCTCGGTGAT
Source organism: Micromonospora sp. NPDC049004 (assembly GCF_040649315.1). Lineage (NCBI taxonomy): Bacteria > Bacillati > Actinomycetota > Actinomycetes > Micromonosporales > Micromonosporaceae > Micromonospora > Micromonospora sp. NPDC049004. The sequence goes on along the minus strand of NZ_JBEZFG010000002.1, from coordinate 863,260 downwards.
CTGCCCTACCGACCGGGTGCCCGCCAAGGCAGTGGTGGAGACCACCTGGCGTTGCCTGCGCGTCGTCGGCCCGCCGGGCGTGGACGGCACCGGCACACTGGCGGCGCTGGTCGACCCGCTCGCCGCGGCCCGGGTCAGCGTGGTCACGTTCTCCACCTTCGACACCGACTACGTGCTGGTGCCGACCGTCCGGTTGACCGAGGGCAGGGCCGCCCTGGAGCGTGCCGGGCACCGCGTCCTCGGCTGAGCTTCACCCGGCCGACCACTCGCCCTACGATGGGCTCGGCCACCCCGGCCGCAACGACGTTTCCCGATGTCCGAGGATCGGCCCGTGCCGTTCACCCCGCCCCGCCACCCGGCTCCCCCGACCCGGGCGACAACCGCCATCACGTCCGTGGCGGTTCGTGCGCTGCCAGTGGCCGGGGCCCTGCTGGCGCTCCTGGCCATCGGGGCGCTGGCCGGCTGCGGCGCCCCTCCCGAGCTGCACGACCCGGCCGGGCTGCCCACCGGCGCCGGCACCCCGACGGCACCCTCCTCGACCGGCGTCCCGACGGGCACGCCGTCCACCGTGCCAAGCGCCCCACCGGCCGTGACCCCGTCGGCCAGCCGGGAACCGGGCCTGGTCGCGACGGCCTGCCGGAACGGTCCGACCGGGCAGCGGGTGGTGCAACTGCTGAAAGGCCGGGCCTCGGTGCTCCCGGACAACGTGCGGGTCCGGGTCCGCACCGGGCCGCTGTGCGCCGCCGACTGGCAGTACACGGTGCTGGAGGTGACCGGGCACGAGGAACTTCAGGTTGTCACCCGGGGTCGGCCCGCCGCCCCGGAGCTGGTCACCGCCGGCACCGACGTGTGCACCATCGAGGTCCGCGCCACCGGGCCGGCCGGGATCCGTACGCTCGCCTGCGATGACGATCCGGCGGCCCGGCCGGGTGCGTAGTCTGGTCGACATGCCCGGAACACCGCCCACGCGTTTCGTCTACCTCGGCCCGGAGGGCACCTTCGCCGAGCAGGCCCTGCGCACCGTTCCCGCCGCCGAGCGTGGCACCCGGACTCCGGCCCGCAGCGTCGGTGAGGCACTGGACAGCGTCCGGGCCTCGGATGCCGACGCGGCGCTGGTGCCGCTGGAGAACTCGATCGGCGGGGCGGTCGGCGTCACCCTGGACGAGATGGCCGAGGGCGATCCGCTGGTGATCACCCGGGAGGTGATCCTGCCGGTCGAGTTCGTGCTCGCCGCGCGAGCCGGCACCGCGCTGTCGGCGATCCGCACGGTCGCGGCGCACCCGCAGGCGTCCACCCAGTGCCGGGGCTGGCTGCGTGACCACGTCCCCGACGCCGTGGTCGTCGACGTGCTCTCCAACGGCGCGGCTGCCGCCGGCGCGGGTTCCGGCGAGTACGACGCGGCGATCTGCGCGCCGATCGGGGCGGCCCGACACCGACTCGCCCTGCTCGCCGACAAGATCGCCGACCACCCCGACGCCGTGACCCGTTTCGTCCTGGTCTCCCGCCCCGGGACGCCCCCACCGCCGACCGGCGACGACCTCACCTCGCTGGCCGTCTACATCGCCCACGACCGGGTCGGCGCGCTGCTGTCGGTGCTGATGGAGCTGGCCGTCCGCGGCGTCAACCTGACCCGGATCGAGTCCCGCCCGACCGGCGAGGCCCTGGGCCGGTACGTCTTCTTCCTCGACTGCACGGGCCACGTGGCCGACGTACGCCTGGGCGAGGCGTTGCAGGGGCTGCGCCGGGTGTGCGCCGACGTCCGCTTCCTGGGGTCGTACCCCCGGCATCGCTGGGTCGACGCGGCGGGCGAGCGGCAGGTGCCCGCGCCGGCAGGCCTCTCGGACGTCGACTACGCCGACGCGGCAGCCTGGCTGGCCCGGCTGCGCACCGGCGAGTTGAGCTGACCGGCCGAGCAGGCGCGCAACACGCGTACGGGCGCCCCGGTGCGACCGGGAGCGCCCGTACCCGCGTCGGTGGTCAGCTCAGCAGACCGCCGAGCAGACCGCCCTCCTGCTGCTGCTGACCGCTGCCCATGACCGGGGGCTCCTCGGACGGCTGCACCACCACGAAGCCCTGACCGGCGAAGCTCATCGTGAACGACTCGCCGGTGCGCCGGCCCAGCAGCGTGCCGAGACCCAGCTGCTCAGCCCGGTGGTAGCCGGTCTGGAGGTTGGCCGACCAGCAGACGGCGGCCTGCGGGTCGACGTACGTCGGGGCGTCCACGTTGAGGACCACCGGGGTGCCCTTGGTCGTGATGGCGATCCGGCCGTAACCGCTGAACACGCAGTTGAACAGGCCGGACGAGGAGGCCATGCCGGCGCCGCCGACCATCCTGATGTCGTACTGGAGGGTCGAGTCGAAGGCCAGCACGCTGGAACCGTTGATGGAGAGCGCGTCGCCCGGCTCCAGGTCGATGATGTGCACGTCCTTGGCCAGCTCGGCGAGGAAGACGTCACCCTGGCCGGTGACCTTCATCAGCGGGACGCCCTCGCCGGTGAGCTTCTGCTTGAGGAACTTGCCGAGCCCACCCGAGCCCAGCGCCTGGAACTGCACGTTGCCCTGGTAGGCGACCATCGACCCGACCCGGGCCATCGCCTCGCCGTTGAGCTCGATCTTCAACATCTTGGAGTTCTGTAGCCGCATGCCGGCCTGCGCGGACTCCTTCTCCAGATTCTCCGCCGAGAACAGCTCGCTGCGCATGAAAGGTGCCTCCTGAAACGGTCGCGGTAGCTGCACCGACGGTAGGCGACCAGGGCAACCAGGGGCCATCGGCCGAGCGGCGTGCCGCGCTCGGGCGTGGCGGTGAGCAGCGGCCGGTCGCCGTGTGCGGCCAGGGAATCGCCGTGTGCGCCGGGGGTCGCCGTGTGCGGCCGGCGTCGCGGTTAACGCCGGGGTCAGCCCCAGCCCAGCGCGTGCAGTCGCGCGTCGTCGATGCCGAAGTGGTGGGCGATTTCGTGCACCACTGTCACCGCGACCTCGTCGACGACGTCCTCGTCGCTGTCGCAGATCCGCAGGATCGGACGGCGGTAGATGAAGATCCGGTCCGGCAGCACGCCGGAGTAGTCCCAGCCCCGATCGGTCAGCGCGTGCCCCTCGTAGAGGCCGAGCAGGTCGGGGTCGGTGTGCGGTGGGTCGTCCTCGACCAGGATCACCACGTTGCTCATCAGGCCGAGCAGTTCCTCGGGAACTTCGTCGAGGGCGTCAGCCACCAGCTCCTCGAAGCGCTCGCGAGTCATGTCCACCGGCACGGCGTCCATTCTGCCCGACGTCGCACCGGTCGGCCGGCTCACGCTCGGCCACGGCCAGGGCCGCGCTCGGCCACCCAGGCCGGGGCCGCGCTCGGCTGGCCCAGGCCGGGGCCGCGCGTTCACGAAAGAGAGCGGCCGCCCGGGAGCCGGGCGAGGCCCCTTCCGTGAACGTGCGGCGTACGTCGCTGGGTCAGGAAGCCAGGCGAGCGGTGAGGGTGATCTCGGCGCCCGGCGAGAGCAGCCGGGAGATCGGGCAGTTGGCCTTGGCGGCCTCGGCGAGCTTCTGGAACTCCGCCTCGTCGACCCCGGGCACCTGGCCGACGGTCTCCAGGTCGATCCGGGTCACGCTCATCCCGGCGTCGGTCTTGTCCAGGTGGACCTTGGCGGTGGTCTCGACCGAGGTGGGCGTCGAGCCGGCGTCGGCGAGGGCCTTCGAGAACGCCATCGAGAAGCAGCCCGCGTGCGCGGCGGCGATCAGCTCCTCGGGGTTGGTGCCCTCACCCTCCTCGAAGCGCGACTTGAAGGAGTAGTTGCCGGACAGGCCGCCCTTACCGGTGCGGACGGTGCCGGAACCCTCGGTGAGATTGCCCTGCCATTGTGCGGAAGCGGTACGGATAGGCATGAGGAGAACGCTAGCCGAAACGTGCCTCCCGAGCGACCGACCGGCACCGACGCCTGCCGTGCGATCCCCGTCACCCTGGCGGGAGGCGCGACGCGGGCGGCTTCGGCAACGGCACCAGCGCGGCCCTCTGTGCCATGATTCGACGCAGGCCCGCGACCGGCGGAAGGATGGCCGATGTCCGAGGAGCTGCCCATCCCACGGCAGGGCGACCCGTCCGACGGGTCGGCCGTGATCGAGTTCGGTGGCGACGAGCCCGCCACTGGAAGCCGCCGCCTCGGCTGGTCCCTGGCGGGTATCACCCGGGACCCCCGTCTGCCCCTGCTGCTCGCGGGGCTCGGCGCGGTGGCGGGGGTGGCCTCGCTGCTCGGCGAGTGGCTGGTGATGACCCTGCCGAACGGCGGCCCGGTCGGTTCCACCTCGATCGACGTGCCCGCCGGCGTGTCCGACATCGGCGGCTTCGGCATCGGCTACCTGGTCGGTCTGCTCGGGCTGGTCTGCACCGTGGCGCTGGCGCTGCGGGGCACGGCGGCCGTCCGGCCGAACGCCCGACTGGTCGGGTTCACCCTGAGCGGGGCGCTGCTGGCACTGCTGGTCGCGGCGACGGCGACGCTCGACGACCCCGGTCAGCGCAACTTCTTCTACGAGTCGGAGGACAACTTCCGGGTCGAGTACGGTCGCGGCCTGGTGATGGCGTTCGTGGCCTGCGTGCTGCTCGCCGCGGCCCTGCGGCTGGCCCCGAACACGCCGGCGGAGGACGACGGTTCCGCGTCCACGAGGGGACAGGGCTGGCACCGTCGGCACCTCGCCCCGGTCGAGAGGGAGGACGGCCCGCCCGCCCCGGCCGACCTGACCGTGACCGCAGCGCCCCCCTTCGCCCGCCCCCAACACCCCACCCCCTAACCCCTGACCCTGCACGAACCCCTCCCAACCGCGCCGATCTTGCACTTTCTGTCGGGACAGAAGGTGCATTGCACCGCAGATCGGCGACCGAAAGTGCAAGATCGCCGGGGGCTGGGGGGCGGGGCTGGTGTTGGTGCCCGATTCGCCTGGAAGACATGGTTCGGGCCCGTTTCCCGAGGTACGGTTGCTGCCCGCCGTCACGCCGGGCCTCGCTTTCCTGGCCAGGGCAGGTGCGACGGCGGCGGGCGAAGGAGGAACGATGACCCGCCCAGGACTGCCCAAGCTGATCGCGACCGACCTCGACGGAACGCTGGTCCGCAGCGATGACACAGTCTCCGCGTACACCCATGGGGTGCTCGACCGGGTGCGGGCCGCCGGCATTCCGGTGGTCGGCGCGACCGGCCGCGGCCCCCGACTGACCGAGCTGACCCGCAACGACATCCGGGCCGCCGACTTCCTGGTGATGGCCGGCGGTGGACGGGTGGTCGACCAGAGCGACCCGACCGGTCCGGTGGTGCTGCGCGACGAGCGGCTGCCCGCCGAGGTGCTGGCCCGGCTGCTCGCCGACCTGGAGGCCGAGGTCGGTCCGCTGACCGTGATGGTCGAGGCGTCCGACGAGCACGACGCCCCCCTCTGGGGCGACTACCACGAGAGCTGGCCCTACCAGGACCGGTTCGAGGCGCGCAGCCGCGCCGAGTGCCTCTCCTGCGACGTGATCAAGGCGTTCGCCCGCACGGCCGACCACCACGTCGACGAGCTGCTCGCGGTGGCCCGCCGGATCGTCCCGCCGCAGGTCGCCACGCTCACCCAGGCCGGGCTCGGGTTCATCGAGATCTGCCCGCCCGGCGTGGACAAGGCGACCGGGCTGACCGTGGTGGCGCAGAGCCTGGGGGTCGACCCCGCGGAGGTCCTGGTCTTCGGCGACATGCCCAACGACCTGCCGATGTTCGAGTGGGCCGGCTGGTCCCGGGTCGCGGTGGCCAACGCGCACCCGACGCTGCGGGCCGCCGCCGACGAGGTGACCCTGCGCAACGACGACGACGGGGTGGCGGTGTACCTGGACCGGCTACTGTCCCGGTGATGCGAGACACCCCTGCGCTTGTCGCCACCGACATCGACGGCACGCTGATCCGCGACGACCGCACGCTCAGCCCGCGCACCGCCGACGTGCTCGCGCGGATCACCGCGCGAGGCACGCCTGTCGTCCTGGTCACCGGCCGTCCGGTCCGCTGGCTGAAGATGGTGTACGACCAGCTGGCCGCTCCGCTGCCGGCGGTGTGCGCCAACGGCGCCGTCGTCTATGACCCGGTACGCGACGAGGTGCTGCGCGCCGATCCGCTCGCGCCGCAGCACCTGGCGGAGGTGGCCGAGCGGCTACGCGCCGAGGTGCCCGACATCAGCTTCGCGGTGGAGATCCTGGACAGCCGGGAGATGCGGCACGAGGCGCACTACCCGCTGCGCTGGGACGCCGACCACGACCGGATCCGCCCGGTCGAGACGCCGGAGGAGCTGCTCTCGCTTCCTGCCGTGAAGCTGCTCGCCCGAGCCGGGGAGCAGGACCCGGACACGTTCGTCGAGCTGATCGGCGCGGCGGTGGCGGGGCTGGCCGAGGCCACGCACTCGTCGTACTCGGGCCTGGTGGAGATCTCCGCGGCCGGGGTGACCAAGGCGGCCGGGCTCGACTGGTACTGCGACCGGCTCGGTGTGGCCGCGGCGGACGTGCTGGCCTTCGGCGACATGCCGAACGACGTGCCGATGCTGAGCTGGGCGGGGCGCGGTGTGGCGGTGGCCAACGCGCACCCCGCCGTCCTCGCGGTCGCCGACGAGGTGACCGGGGCGAACTCCGAGGACGGCGTGGCGGCGTACCTGGAGAAGGTCTTCGGGGTGGACTGACCGGCCAGGTCAGAGGTACTGGCCGGTGTTGTGGCCCTCACCGCCGCCCGGCTGGCCGATGCCCGGCATCCCGGGCACCACGCCGCCGGGGCCGCTGGGCAGCGCCTGCCGCCCGCCGCGCATCTGCTCCAGCTGGACCCGCGCGGCCATCTGCTGGGCGACCAGGGCCGCCTGGATGCCGTGGAACAGGCCCTCCAGCCAGCCGACGAGCTGGGCGTGCGCGATGCGCAGCTCGCTCTCGCTCGGGGCCTTGTCCTCGGTGAAGGGCAGCGAGATCCGCTCCAGCTCGTCGCGCAGCTCGGGGGCCAGACCCTCCTTGAGCTCGACGATGGACCGCTCGTGGATCTCGCGCATGCGGTGCCGGCTGGCGTCGTCCAGCGGGGCCGCCTTGACCTCCTCCAGCAACTGCTTGATCATGCTGCCGATCCGCATCACCTTGGCCGGCTGCTCTACCAGGCGGGTCGGGTCCTCGCCCTGGCCCTCGTCGGTCTGCATGGTGCCGATCGGCCGGCCGTCCGGACCGACCACCACCACGGTGCCGGAGTGGCCGGAGTCGTCGGGGCCGGGCTGGTCGTTCTGCTCAGCGGAGCGCGCTTCGGTCATGGGGTCCATCTTTACCCAGTGGGCGCGGCCCATGCCGCCCGGGACCGACTCCCAGGGCCGAACCACCCGGGCGGGGCGCGCTACGGTCGCGCCATGCCTGCCGACCCACGCGCCGTGCTGACCCGGCCCGCGCCCGAGCCGGACCTGACGGTGGCGTACGGCGACCACCCGGACCAGGTGGCCGACCTGCGCCGCCCGGCCGGGGTCGGCCCGGCCCGGCCCCTGGTCGTCGTGGTGCACGGCGGTTTCTGGCGGGCCGAGTACGACCGCCGGCACACCGGCCCGCTGGCCGCCGCGCTCGCCGCCGAGGGCTACCCGGTGGCGCAGGTTGAATACCGGCGTACGGGGCAGCCGGGCGGCGGCTGGCCGGGCACGTTCACCGACGCGCTGGCCGGCATCGCGGCCCTGCCGGGGCTGGCCACCGAGGCGCTGCCCGGTCGGGTCAGTGGGGCCGCGCCGATCCTCATCGGTCACTCCGCCGGTGGCCACCTGGCGCTGTACGCGGCGGCCACCGCGCCGTCGACGGTGAGCGGGGTGCTCGCCCTGGCCCCGGTGGCCGATCTCGCGGCAGCGCACCGGCTGGATCTGGACTCGGGTGCGGTGGCGGCGCTGCTCGGCGGCGGCCCACACGACTTCCCGGACCGGTACGCGGCGGGCGATCCACGATCGTTGGTACCGATACGAACACGCACGGTAGTCGTACACGGCTCTGCGGACCTGCAGGTGCCGGTGGCGATGAGCCAGGACTTCGTCGCGGCGGCTCGTGCCGCAGGATCCGATATTTCCCTTGTCGAGCTGCCCGGATGTGAGCATTTCGGGCTGATCGACCCGGAGTCTGCGGCGTGGCCCCGGGTGCTCGCTGTGTTGCGGTCCCTGCACGATGATCACTAGCCATTGACGCAGCGTCGCGGAGCAGGTAGAACGCCGGAGGGGCGATGTTCTGCCCTGCAACGCTCCTGGAAGGAACTCGGTGTCGCAGATGAATCGCAGGCGGGCGCTCCAACTGTTGGGCGCGCTCGGAACGGCCGGGTTCGCCGCCGCGTGCGGCTCCGACACCGACGGCAAGCCGGCCGCCGCCAAGAGCCCGATCAGGATCGGTCTGATCGCACCGAAGGCCGGCGGCTTCAAGTCCATCGGCGACGACATCACCAACGGCTTCCAGCTCTTCCTCGACCTGCACGGTCAGCAACTGGGCGGGCATCCGGTCGAGCTGCTGACCGCCGACGAGGGTGACAACGCCAAGACCGGCAAGGCCGCCGTCGACCAACTGCTCAAGCAGAACGTGCTGGCGCTCACCGGCGTGGTCAACTCGGCGGTGATGGTCGGCATCCGCGACACCGTGGAGGAGGCCCGGGTCCCGCTCATCGGCTCGAACGCCTCGCCGAGCAGCCTGCAGAGCGTCGTCTACATCTGGCGTACCTCGTACGTGCTGGACGAGGCCGGCCGGGCGCTGGGCCGTTACCTGCGCGACCAGCTACCGACGAACGGCCGGATCGCGATCATCGTGCCGGAGAACGTGGGCAGCCCGGACGTGGTGCGGGGCTTCCGGCAGGAGTTCGGCACCTCCGACGCGCGCATCGCCGACCCGGTGACCTACACCAGCCCGACCACGACGCCGGGCAAGGCCACCTACGTGGCGGACATCGAGAAGGCGCTGCGCAAGAAGCCGACCGCCGTCTTCTGCTTCTTCGCCGGCTCGGCCGCCGTGGAATTCATCAAGCAACTGCGCGACCAGTTCACCGGGCCCGTCTACGCGCCCGGCTTCCTCACCGAGGGCACCGTGCTGGAGAGCCTGGACCGGGACGCGCTGGGCATCCAGACCGCGCTGAACTACTCGGCCGACCTGAACAACACGTCGAACCGCGTCTTCGCCTCCGCCTACCGCAAGAAGCACCAGACCACGCCGACCACCTACGCGATGGCGTCGTACGACGCGGCGCAGGTGCTCGACCAGGCGATCCAGCTGACCGGCGGGTCGCCCACCCCGCAGCAGGTCAACCTGGCGCTCGGCAAGATCGGCCAGATCGACAGCCCGCGCGGCATCTGGCAGTTCAACCAGCCGCGTACCCCGCAGCAGAAGTGGTACCTGCGCGAGGTCCAGCGCGACGGTCAGGTCATGTCGAACGTGCTGATCAACGAGTTGGCCACGCTCGGCTGAACGCCCACCAGAAGCAACAGCAGGGGCCGGTCTCCGACGGGAGGCCGGCCCCTGCCGTACGCGGCAGTGTTCGGGTCAGTGCCGCAGTTCGGCGATGCAGCACTTCACGCTGCCGCCGCCCTTCTTCAGCTCGGCCAAATCGACCGGCACCGGGTTGTAGCCGGCGGCCTTGAGCTTGCCGGCCAGCCGGGTGGCCTCGCTGTTGAGCACCACGTTCGCGCCGTCGCTGACCAGGTTCAGTCCGAAGGCCATCGCGTCCTCGTCGTCGGCGATCACCGCGTCCGGGAAGAGCTGGGTGAGCACCCGCTGACTGGCCGCGGAGAACGCGCCCGGGAAGTAGACGACGTTCGTGTCGTCGAGAGCGGCGAGCGCCACGTCCAGGTGGTAGAAGCGGGGGTCGATCAGGCGCAGCGACACGACCGGCCGGCCCAGCGCCTCCTGCGCCTCGGCGTGCGCCGGGATCTCGGTGCGGAAACCGTGCCCGGCCAGGATGAGCCCGCCGTGCGCCTCCGGCACGTACGCGAAGTCACCCTCACCCTCGTTGGTCTCGCTCGGCGCGACGAACCGCCAGCCCTGCTCCTCGTAGAACGCGTGGTGCGCGGCGGCCTCGCCGGCCCGCTGCTCGTGCTTGAACCGTGCCCCGTAGACGCTGCCGTCGACCACGAAGGCGCCGTTGGCGGCGTACACCATGTCGGGCAGGCCGGGCTCCGGCGTGAGCAGGTGCACCTCGTGGCCGAGGCCGACCAGCGTCTCGCGCAGGCGGTCCCACTGTTTGACGGCCAGTTCCCGGTCCACGGAAGTGGTCACGTCCATCCACGGATTGATCGCGTACTCGACCGCGAAGTGCTCGGGCGAGCACAAGAGATATGTCCGCTTTCGCGAGACTCGCTGCTGGTTCACGGTCACCAAGAGTAGGTACCGTTGAACTTTGGTAACAGCCACAACCATTGCTTCCCAGAGGCGGAACGTTGCAGATAGACGCCGTTGACCAGCGGATCATTGCGTTGCTCGTCGCCGACGCCCGCGCGTCGTACGCCGACATCGGCACCCGGGTGTCACTCTCCGCCCCCGCGGTCAAGCGCCGGGTGGACCGACTGCGCGCCACGGGGGTGATCAGGGGATTCACCGCCGTCGTGGACCCGGCGGCCGTCGGCTGGACCACCGAGGCGTTCGTCGAGCTGTTCTGCGCCGGTCGGACCACCCCGGCGCAGATCGGCGTGGCCGTCCGCCGGCACCCGGAGGTGGTCGGCGCGTACACCGTCTCCGGCGAGGCGGACGCGCTGGTGCACCTGCGGGCCGCCGACATCGCCCACCTGGAGACGGCGCTGGAACGGCTGCGCGCCGAGTCCTTCGTGACGTCCACCCGCAGCACCATCGTGCTGTCCCGGCTGGTCGAGTCCCCCGGCGTCGGGCCGTCCACCGGGGCTTGACCTCAAGCGCGGTTCAGGTGTTGGACTCGTGGCGGCCTGGCACGACACGAGGGGGACTCCATGCGGGCGATCTGGTTACGTGAATTCGGCGGTCCCGAGGTGCTGACGCCCGGGCCGGCGCCGGACCCGACGCCCGGCCCCGGCCAGGTGCTGATCGACGTCGCGCACGCGAACATCACCTTCATCGAGACGCAGCTACGCTCCGGTCGACCCGGGCCGTACCAGGTCACCCCACCGCTGATCCCCGGCAACGGCGTCGGTGGGGTGATCGCCGCAGTCGGGTCGGACGTCGACCCGGCGCTGACCGGGCGCCGGGTCGTCAGCGCCACCGGTGGCTCCGGCGGGTACGCCGAACGGGCGGTGGTGGACGCGTCCGCGCCCTTCGAGGTGCCGACCGGGCTGGCGCTCGACGACGCGGTGGCCCTGCTGGCCGACGGACGGACCGCCACCCTGCTGGTCGAGGCGGCCGGCGTCCAACCCGGCGACCGGGTGCTGGTGGAGGCGGCGGCGGGCGGCGTGGGCAGCCTGCTCGTGCAGCTCGCGGCGCGCGCCGGCGCACGGGTGATCGGTGTGGCCGGCGGCGCACGCAAGGTGGACCTGCTGCCCGGCCTCGGCGCCGACCTGGCGATCGACTACCGCCTCCCAGGCTGGGCCGACCAGGTCCGGCACACGATGGGTGGAGTCGACGTGGTGTTCGACGGCGTCGGCGGGCCGACCGCCCGGACGGCGTTCGAACTGCTGGACCCGGGTGGCCGGATGGTCAGCTTCGGGTTGGCCAGCGGTTCGTGGTCGCCGGTCTCGGCCAAGGACGCCGCAGCCCACCAGATCACGCTGGTCCGCACCGACGTGCCGCCCGCACGCATGCGGGCGTACACCGATCAGGCGCTCGCGGACGCGGCGGCCGGCCAGCTCCGGCCGCTGATCGGCCAGCGCTTTCCGCTGGAACGCGCCGCCGACGCGCACGCCGCCATCGAGGCGCGCGCGACGGTCGGCAAGACCCTGCTGGACGTGCTCTAGAGGTACATGCCGGTGCGGTGCTCCGACTCGTCGCGCCGGACCGGCTTGTCGCCCTCACCGAAGAACCGCTTGCCACCGAACTCGCCGTGCAGGCGGTCGTCCAGCTCGTCGGCGAGGCCGGTCATCACCTGCACCGCCAGCATGAGGTGGGTGGCCTGGAAGTTGCGGCCGAAGACCGGGATGGACGCCCAGACCGTGTCGTCGGCGCAGTAGAGGCGACCGATCGGCATCCGGTTGGTCAGCTCCGACAGCTTGACGTAGAGCCGTTCGGTCGGCTCGACCTCGGTGAGCACCGGCGAGAAGACGTCCACCAGGGATGGATCGTCCCGCACCCGCACGAAGACCATCGCCGAGCCGGCCCGGATGGTGATGTCGCCGTCCGAGTCGATCTGCAACCGCTCGGCGTCGGACTTCAGCATCGTCGACACGACGGTACGGACGCGATCCGCCAGATCGAGCACGTCGTCCCGCTCGACCTGCGCGGCGGCCGCCTCGGCCAACGCCTCCTGGAGGTCACCCTCGACGTCGGCGTCCGGCCCGAACTCGCTGCGCGCGGTGCCCAGCGGCCCCACAGTCAACGGCTCACCCTCGGCGTCGTGCACCAGGTAGACGAGGAAGGCCGGGTGCGGGGCGCCGTACACGTCGCGCAGCGTGCGGGACAGCAACGGGGCGATCCGACCGGCCTCCGCCGTCGTACCGTCCAGCCCGAACGAGCCGCCGGAGCCGGCCACCACCCCGGGCGGGGACCAGCCCAGCGCCACCATGTCCGCCACCGCGGCACGGTCCAGCCGGAAGCCCTGCGGCAGGGCGGCGTTGCCGACGGCCCGAGCGGAGAGCCCGCCGTCGCCGGTCACGTCGACGCTGATCGAGTAGACGGCGTCCCCCGTACCGGAGGCGGTGGGGTCGAGGGTCAGTTCGAGGTGCGCGCCGGCGGGCAACTCCCGCAGCCGCACGGCGAGCATCCGGGCGAACTCCCGCCACGCCTCCGTCACCTTGGCGCGCAGGTCGGTGGTGCTGGGCTCGTCGAGCAGGATCGACTCCGCCGGCTCGGATGTGCCGTCGGGCTCACCGTCCGGCGCCGAGGGGTGGTCAGCCGTCATGATCGCCTCCGTCCGTCCCGATCACCCTACCCACGCCGTCCGGGCGTCGAATCAGCCCGGACCGGGATCGGACACCACAGTCCTCGCGTCGTGGAGACGGCCTGGTCGCGGGGGCGCGGCGGTGGGCGGGTCAGGAGGTGGGGTCGTCGGGATCGGCGCCCAACCGGACCGGCCAGTCGGCCGCGAGAGCGCTGAGCCGGGCCGCGGCGTCCGCCGGGTCGGCACCCCTGCCGACAGCCAGTCCGAGCAGGTACGCGGTGACCGGCGCCCCCGGCCGCAACACCTGGTGGGCGACATCGCGGGCCAGGTCCAGCACCGCCGACACGGGCACCTCGGTCGGGTCCAGACCCACCTCGGCACAGGCTGCCGTGACCCAGTCGTCCAGCACCGTCATCGCACCCACTCCTCCGCCCGGCGTACGTCCTCGTCAGTGTCGCAGTCGAACCAGGGCGGCGGACCGTCACCGGCCCACGGCACCTCCCCGACGGCGAGACCGGCCAGCAGCGCCCGTACCGGAGCACCCGCCAGGTTGCCGCCCCGCTCGGCGGCCAGCCGGTTCAGCCCGGCCCGCAGCGCGGCGGCACGCCACACCCCGCAGAGCGACTGCCGCCGGCCGTCCGCATCGACGAAGCACACCCCCTCGACCGATCGCTCCCGGTCGAGGTGGGTCAGCAGGTCGCCGATCGCGGCGCGGGTGAGCAGTGGGAGGTCTGCGGCGAGCAGCGCGACAAGCGTCGTGCCGGGATCGAGCAGTGCCAGCCCCGCCGCCGTCGCGGCGACCGGCCCGCCGCCGGGCGGGTCCTCCCGGGTGACCTGCACCCCGTCCGCGACACCGTCACCCGGGCCGACCAGCACGCGCGGCGCGGCATCGTCCACGGCGGCCAGCACCCGGTCACGCATCGACCGGCCACCGACCGGGAGCGCGGGCTTGTCCACCCCGCCCATCCGTCGGGCGGCCCCACCCGCGAGCACCACGGCGGCGTACGTCCCCATCCGGTCACGGTATCCGGGCCGGGTGCCCGGTGCCGGCGCGCGCTGCCCGGTGCTCCGGTGGCGGCGCGCGCTCCGCGATGCTGGTTGGCCGGTCACGGTGCCCAGCGGGGCCTTGCCGGTGGCCGGTGCCCGGCGGAGCCTCGCCGGTGGCCGGTGCCCGGTGCCCGGTGGCCGGTGGCCGGTGCCCGGCGGGGCCCTGCCGGGTGCCTGATGACCGCCGGGGCCCTGCCGGGTGCCTGATGACGGGCGGCCGTGCGGGTGTGCCGGGCCGGGGTGCAGGATGGCGGGATGGGACGGGCGACTGACCGACGGGGCGTACTGCGGATCGACCTGGACGCGGCGGCCGAGGGGCGGGCGGCCGTCCGCCGGCCGGACACCCTGGCCGTGGAGGAGCCGCTGGAGATCCGGGTCGGCGCGGCCGGCCCGGGCCGGCGAAAGCCGCTCGCCGTCACCATGCGCACCCCCGGCGACGACCTGGACCTGGCGATCGGGTTTCTGCTGACCGAGGGGCTGATCCGCTCGACCGACGATGTGCTGACCGCCCAGCTCTGCGCGGGCGCGGAGACGCCGAACACGTACAACGTGGTGGACGTGGTGCTCGCCCCCGGCGTGCCGGAACCGACCACCGATCCATCCCGGAACTTCTACACGACCAGTTCCTGCGGGGTGTGCGGCAAGGCGAGCATCGACGCGATCCGGACGCGGTCGCTGTTCGACGTCACGGCGGACCCGCTCACCGTGCCGGCCGCGCTCCTCGCCGAACTGCCCGACCGGCTGCGGGCCGCCCAGCGCGGTTTCGACCGCACCGGCGGGCTGCATGCGGCGGGCCTGTTCAGCCCCGCCGGGGAGCTGGTGGTGCTCCGCGAGGACGTGGGCCGGCACAACGCCGTGGACAAGGTGATCGGCTGGGCCGTGCGGGAACGCCGGCTGCCGTTGACCGGGCACCTGCTGCTGGTGTCCGGCCGGGCCAGCTTCGAGCTGACCCAGAAGGCGTGGATGGCGGGCCTGCCGCTGCTGGCCGCGGTGTCCGCGCCGAGCACCCTCGCCGTCGAGCTGGCCGAGGAGGCGGGCATGACGCTTGTCGGCTTCCTGCGCGGCCGAACCATGAATGTCTACGCCGGCCCGCAGCGGATCACTGTCGACCAGCCGGCCTGACGCGGCGATGATCCACACCACATCGCCGATGTTGGGCCATCCAGACGTCCAGACACCCCCACGTCGCCGACCTGCAGTCGATCACCTCTCACGGGGGGCCTTTGCTGGTGGGGACCGGTCGCGCGCGGGTCAGCGGCGACCACGTCGGTTCCGCTTGTGGGGGCGGACCACCCCCGGCATCCCGACCGACGGCCAGCCGTCCAGCTCGGAAGGCGGCACACCGCGTCGGAGCAGGTCGTCCAGGAGCACTGCCAGCGAGTAGTCGGGGTGCAGGCTCAGCGTGCGCTCCAGCGCGACGGCCGCCAGCGCCCCCTGCCCCGCCCGCCAGGCCGCGAAGGCCAGCAGCGCGCCCGGCGCGGCGGTCAGCTCCGGCTCGGCCCGGCGGAACACGTCGGTCCAGAGGGCGATGTCCCGGTCACGACCGTCGGTGCGCTCCCAGGCGTGATCGCGCACCGGCAGGTGACTCAGCAGCATGCTCAACCAGGCCACCTCGTCGTCGTCGAGACGCTCACCGCGCCGCTGCCGGCGTTGCGCCTCGCGGACCGCCGCCACCCCGGCGGTACGCAGCGCCCGCCCGCCGAGCAGGTCACTGGCGGGTGCCTGCTCGACCAGCTCGACCAGTCGCCGTTCCGCCCGCACGGTGGCCGCGTGCAGCGCGTCGCGGGCCGGGCCGTCCACCGGCGACACCTGCGCCACGAGGGCCGCCCGGTCGGGGAGGGCGACCTGACCGGCGAACACGGCCGACGCGGTCACCGGGTTGGCCGTCGGGTCGTAGCGCCGGCCCTCGGGTGGGCAACAGTCGGCCTCGGTGCACAGGTACGACCACCACCGGCCGTCGGTCACCCGCAGCGCGTCGAGCACGTCCACTCGGGCGCCGGTCAGGGCGGCGCGTACGGCGTCCACGCTCGGCGTCACCCGGTCGGGTGGTCCGTAGCCCACGACGGTGGCCGCGTCGGCGCCCTGTCGAGAGATCACTCCGGCCAGGTGTCGGGCACGGTCGACCGCGTCCGTGGACGGTTCGGGCAGGTCGGCGCGGGCGGCGAAGATGATCTGCCGGCCGCGCAGCGCGACCGCGACCACGCTGTCGGCGGGATGGAAGCCGAGCAGGTACGGCACGGCGGCGATCAGGTCGGCGGGCGAGCGGACGGAGAGCTTCGCGCGTTCGGTCGAGGTCATGCAGGAAGGCTGCGTCCGGCCTGCGGAGGCTTCCAGACCCTGTGGATGACACGCAGCTTATCCACAGTTACCGAACGTATTGCCGCAGGTGGACGCGTTCTGATGTGCGCACACGACACCGCCGTGTCATGGGCGGCGGCTACCGTGCGCTGATGGACCTGGCGTACCTGCGCGCTCATCCGGCACACCTGCCGACGTTCCGGACCCATCAGCGACTCCGCGAGACGCCGGTCGCCGGGGGAGACATCTGCGCCGCCGCCCGCCTCACCCTGGACGACGGTCACTCGGTCTTCGCCAAGTCCTGGCCGGAGCGGGCCGACCGGCCGGTGCCCGAGGGCTTCTTCGCCGCCGAGGCCGCCGGGCTGCGCTGGCTGCGGGAGGCCGACGCGATAGGCGTACCCGAGGTGATCGTGGCGTTGCCCGACCTGCTGGCGCTCGACTGGGTGGAGCCCGGCGAGCCGACGCCGGCGGCTGCCGAACGCCTCGGTCGGGAGCTGGCGGCCCTGCACCGGGCCGGCGCACCGACCTTCGGTGCGGAGTGGACCGGCTTCATCGGGGCGCTCGGGCAGGACAACACGCCCGACGACGGTCCCTGGTCGACGTGGTTCGCACGACGCCGGCTCGCCCCCTACCTGCGGCTGTCGGTCGACGGCGGTGCGCTCAGCAGCGCCGACGCCGCGCTGGTCGAGCAGGTGATCGGCCGGGTCGACGAGTTCGGCGGGGACGAGCCGCCCTCCCGCATCCACGGCGACCTGTGGCCGGGCAACGTGCTGTGGGGCGTCGACGAGCGGGCCTGGCTGATCGACCCGGCGGCGCACGGCGGGCACCGCGAGACCGACCTCGCCCAACTGGCGCTGTTCGGCGGCGTCGCGCACACCGATCGGGTGCTTGCCGCCTACCGGGAGAGCTGGCCGCTGGCCGACGGTTGGCGCGACCGGGTGCCGCTGCACCAGCTGCACCTGCTGCTCGTGCACACCGCGCTGTTCGGCGCGGGTTACCGCGATGCGGTCATCGAACTCGCCCGAGCCGCCCTGGGCAGCGTCGAGCGCGCTACGGTCGACCGGTGAGTGTCGCCCCACGAACCGACGGCGTCCTCGTCGACCGGTACGGCCGGGTCGCACGGGATCTGCGCGTGTCCCTCACCGACAAGTGCAACCTGCGGTGTACGTACTGCATGCCGGCCGAGGGGCTGCCCTGGTTGGCCGGGCCGGAGCTGCTCACCGACGAGGAGATCATCCGGCTGGTCCGGGTGGCCGTCGAGCGGCTCGGTGTGACCGAGGTGCGGTTCACCGGTGGGGAGCCGCTGATCCGGCCCGGGCTGCTCGGCATCGTGGCAGCGGTCGCCGCGCTCGACCCCCGCCCACGGGTCTCGCTCACCACGAACGGCATCGGCCTGGACCGGTTGGCGCCCGCGCTGCGTACGGCCGGCCTCGACCGGGTGAACGTCTCGCTGGACACGCTGGACCCGGCCCGGTTCACCCAGCTCACCCGCCGTCCCCGCCTCGACGCGGTGCTGGCGGGGCTCGCCGGGGCGGCAGCCGCCGGGCTCAACCCCGTGAAGATCAACTCTGTGTTGATGCGCGGTGTCAACGAGGACGAGGCGCCGGCCCTGCTCCGCTTCGCGCTCGACCACGGCTACCAGCTGCGGATCATCGAGCAGATGCCGCTGGACGCGCAGCACGGCTGGGACCGCAGCACGATGGTCACCGCCGAGGAGATCCTGACCTCCCTGCGTACCCGTTTCGATCTCAGCCCTGACCCGGCCGAACGCGGCGCGGCACCGGCGGAGACCTGGCTGGTCGACGGCGGCCCGGCCCGGGTCGGCGTGATCGCCAGCGTGACCCGGCCCTTCTGCGGCGACTGCGACCGCACCCGGCTGACAGCTGACGGCCAGATCCGCGCCTGCCTGTTCGCCACCGAGGAATCCGACCTGCGGGCGGCGCTGCGCGACGGCGCGACCGACGACGAGGTGGCACAGCGGTGGCGCACCGCGATGTGGGGCAAGCGCGCCGGGCACGGCATCGACGACCCCACCTTCCTCCAGCCGACCCGGCCGATGTCCGCGATCGGGGGCTGACCCGTGCAGCCGAGACCGCTGACCGTCCGCTACTTCGCCGGCGCGCGCGCCGCAGCCGGCCGCGCCGAGGAGGTCACCGCCGCAGGCCGGTCACTCGACGACCTCACCACCGAGCTGGCCCAGCGCCACGGTGACCGGCTCGCCGCCGTGCTGCGGGTGGCCAGTTTCCTCGTGGACGGCGTCGCCTGTCATGATCGTCGGGCACCCCTGCCGGGCGGGGCCACGATCGATGTCCTGCCCCCGTTCGCGGGCGGCTGAGGGGGGCGCACACATGTTGGCGGTTCTGGGGTTCATGGGCGTCCTGGCGCTGGTCACCGGCCTGATCCATCTCTACCTCTGGAAGCGTCTCATCCGGGACACCACCACGCCGGGTCGCTGGCGGCGGGTCGGCGGGATCGTCGCCCTGGTGCTGGCGGTGCTCGTGCCGGCCACCCTCGTCGGCACGCAGGCCGGCCTGTACTGGCTCGCCTGGCCCGGCTACCTGTGGCTCGCGGTGATGTTCTACCTGCTGGTCACGCTCGTCGTGCTGGAAGTGCCGATGCTTGTCGTCCGGATGGTGCTGCGCCGCCGGGTGACCGCCGCCGAGCCGACCACCGCCGCGCCCGAGCCGGTTCTCGTCGGGGCCGCCGGGCCCGCCGATCCGCCGGCCACCGGCGCCGTCGCGGCACCGGACCACGACCCGGCCCGCCGTCTGCTGCTGGCCCGCGGAGCCGCCATCTTCGCCGGCCTCACCGCCACCGGCATCACGGGGTACGGCGTCCGCACGGCACTCGGCCCGCCCCAACTCGACCGGGTGCAGATCCCCCTGCGCAAACTCCCGCGCAGCATGGACGGCCTGCGCATCGCCACCGTCTCGGACATCCACCTCGGCCCGCTGCGCGGGCGGGCGCACACCGAGCGGATCGTCGCCGCGATCAACCGTCTCGACGCGGACCTGGTCGCGGTCGTCGGTGACCTGGTCGACGGCTCGGTCGCCGAACTGGGGCCGGCCGCCGCGCCGCTTCGCGACCTGCGCTCCCGGTACGGCAACTTCTTCGTCACCGGCAACCATGAGTACTACTCCGGCGTGGAGGAGTGGGTCCAGGAGGTGGACCGTCTCGGCCTACGGGTGCTGCAGAACCGTCGACAGGAGATCCAGGCCCGGGGCGGTGTGCTCGACCTGGCCGGCGTGAACGACCTGAACGCGGACCCGGCGGGCACCGGCCTCGCCGCCGGTCCGGACTTCGCCGCCGCCCTCGGTGACCGCGATCCGAGCCGCCCGGTCGTCCTGCTCGCCCACCAGCCCCTCGCCGCGAAGCAGGCGGCCAGCTACGGCGTCGACCTGCAGCTCTCCGGGCACACCCACGGCGGGCAGGTGGTGCCGTTCAACCTGGTCGTCAAGCTTCAGCAGCCGGTGGTCAGCGGCCTCGGCGAGGTCGACGGCACGAAGGTCTACGTGACCAACGGCGCCGGTTTCTGGGGCCCGCCGGTGCGGGTGGGCGCCAAGCCGCAGATCAGCCTCGTGGAGCTGCGCTCGGCATAGCGGACGTCACGTCCGCGCGTGGCGGAAGGCGGGCCGCGCGGCGGGCGTGACAGGATGCGGCGTGCCCCCGTTCAGCGCCGTACCCCCCGGTGGCCGTTCGCCCTTCGTCGCGGACCTGCACATCCACTCGAAGTATTCGCGCGCGTGCAGCCGTGACCTGACGTTGCCGACCCTCGGCTGGTGGGCGCGGCGCAAGGGCATCGCCCTGCTCGGCACCGGCGACTTCACCCACCCCGCCTGGTACGACCACCTGACCGAGACGCTGCGCCCGGCCGAGCCCGGGCTCTACCGGCTCGCCCCGGAGGCGGAGCGCGACATCGCCCGCCGGCTGCCGCCGCGACTCGCCGGCACTAGCGACGCCGACGCGGTCCGGTTCATGCTGAGCGTGGAGATCTCCACCATCTACAAGCGGGACGACCGGACCCGCAAGGTGCACCACCTCATCTACCTTCCCGATCTGGAAGCGGTGGCCCGGTTCAACACCGCGCTCGGCCGGATCGGCAACCTCGGCTCCGACGGCCGACCGATCCTCGGCCTGGACTCGCGGGATCTGCTGGAGATCACCCTGGAGGCGAGCCCGGACGGTTATCTCGTCCCGGCGCACATCTGGACGCCGTGGTTCTCCGCGCTCGGCTCGAAGTCCGGCTTCGACGCGATCGCCGACTGTTACGCCGACCTGGCCGAGCACATCTTCGCCGTGGAGACCGGCCTCTCGTCCGACCCGGCGATGAACTGGCGCGTCGGCAGCCTGGACGGCTACCAACTGGTCTCCAACTCGGACGCGCACTCGCCGCCGGCCCTGGGCCGGGAGGCCACCGTGCTGACCGCCGAGCGGGACTACTTCGCCGTCCGGGAGGCGCTGCGCACCGGTGACGGCCTGGCCGGCACCATCGAGTTCTTCCCGGAGGAGGGCAAGTACCACGCGGACGGGCACCGGCTCTGCGGGGTCAACTGGTCCCCGGAGCGGACCCGGGCCGCCGGAGGGCTCTGCCCCGAGTGCGGCAAGCCGCTCACCGTGGGCGTGCTCAGCCGCATCGAGGAGCTGGCCGACCGACCCGACGGGCACCGCCCGGCGCACGCCCGGGACGTCACCCACCTGGTGCCGCTCGCCGAGATCCTTGGTGAGATCAACAAGGTGGGCGCCCGGTCGAAGAAGGTCGAGGGGAAACTCAACGAGCTGCTCGCCGCGCTCGGCCCCGAGTTGGAGATCCTGACCACGACGCCGTTGTCCGACATCGCGCAGGCCGGCGGCGACGTGCTCGCGGAGGGCATCGGGCGGCTGCGGCGTGGCGACGTACGCCGGGTGCCGGGTTACGACGGCGAGTACGGCGTGATCACCCTGTTCGACCCGGCGGAGCTGGGCACGGGCGCGGGCACGGCACAGGAGACGCTGTTCGACGTTCCCGTGCCGGCGCAGCGGCGACCCGCGGAGCCGGCGGCCAGGGCCACGGCCAAGCGCCCGGCGGCGGCCAAGGCGGAACCGAAGCGCAAGCCGGCCCCGGCGCCCGCGCCGCCGATCGCGTCGCCACCGTCACCGCACGAGCCGTTCGAGCCGATGCTCTCCGGCATGGAGGAGGTCGGCACCGGCCTGCTGGACCGGCTGGACGCCATGCAAAGGGTGGCGGCATCCGCGCCCGGCGGGCCACTGCTCATCGTGGCCGGTCCGGGCACCGGCAAGACCCGGACGCTGACCCACCGGATCGCGTACCTGTGCGCGGAGCTGAACGTCTTTCCCGAGCACTGCCTCGCGATCACGTTCACCCGACGGGCGGCCGAGGAGCTGCGGCACCGCCTCGACGGTCTGCTCGGCCCGGTCGCCGAGGACGTCACCGTGGGCACGTTCCACGCGCTGGGGTTGACCATCCTGCGGGAGAACGCCGACGCGGCGGGCCTGCCGGCCGGGTTCCGGATCGCCGACGACGCCGAGCGGGCGGCGGCGCGGTCGGAGGCCGGCGACGATGCCGTCGGCTACACGGCGCTGCTGCGCAAGCAGGACCTGGTCGACCTGGACGAGCTGGTGAGCCTCCCGGTGGAGCTGCTGCGGGCCGACCGGAAGCTGGTCGAGCGGTACCGGGACCGCTGGCGGTGGATCTTCGTCGACGAGTACCAGGACGTCGACGAGGTGCAGTACGAGCTGCTGCGCCTGCTCAGCCCCGCCGACGGCAACCTCTGCGCGATCGGTGACCCGGATCAGGCGATCTACTCGTTCCGGGGTGCCGACGTCGGCTACTTCCTGCGCTTCTCCGAGGACTTCACGGACGCCCGGCTGGTCCGGCTCAACCGCAACTACCGCTCGTCCGCGCCCATCCTGGCCGCCGCCGTGCAGGCCATCGCGCCGTCCTCGCTGGTGCGGGGCCGGCGGCTGGACCCGGCCCGACTCGACCCGGAAGCCCCACTGGTCGGGCGGTACCCGGCGGCGTCGGTTGCCGAGGAGGCCGACTTCGTGGTGCGTACCGTCGACGAGCTGGTCGGCGGCCTGTCCCACCGTTCGCTGGACTCGGGCCGGATCGACGGCCGGACCACCTCGCTCTCGTTCTCCGACATCGCCGTGCTGTACCGCACCGACGCGCAGGCCGCCCCGATCGTGGACGCCCTGACCCGGGCCAACATCCCGGTGCAGAAGCGCTCGCACGACCGGCTGCGGGACCGGCCCGGCGTGGCGGCCATCGCCCGCGAGCTGCGGCACGCCGACGGGTTGGCCGGCTCGCTGGCCGCCCGGGTGCGCCTGGCCGGCCAGGTGGTCGCCGAGCGTTTCGCGGTGCCCACCCTGGACGGCGCCGGCAGCACGGTCCGCCCCGACGACGTCCGCTCGGCGGTGGACCTGCTGACCCCACTGGCCCGCCGCTGCGGCGACGACCTGGAGGCGTTCCTGTCGCAGTTGGCCACCGGCGCGGAGGTGGACGCGCTCGACCCGCGTGCCGAGGCGGTCACCCTGCTCACCCTGCACGCCGCGAAGGGCCTGGAGTTCCCGGTGGTCTTCCTGGTCGGCGTCGAGGACGGGCTGCTGCCGCTGCGCTGGCCGGGCTCGACGCCCGACGAGGACGCGGTAGCCGAGGAACGTCGGCTCTTCTTCGTCGGCCTGACTCGGGCGCAGGACCGGCTGTACGTCAGCCACGCCGCCCGAAGGACGCGGCACGGCACCGAACGTGACTGCGCACCCTCGCCGTTCCTGGGCACGATCGACCCGGGCCTGTTCGAGCGGTTCGGCGAAACCGAGCCGCGCCGCCCGAAGGACCGCCAGCTCCGGTTGATCTGAGCGAGCCACCGCACGCGCGACAGTGACCTGGGGTCAGCTCACGAGCGCGGCCAGCCACGTGCCCGCCAGCAGGGCCGGGCCCAGGGGCAGCAGGGTTTCGCGGCGGACCTTGCGCGCCGCCAGCAGGCCGAGGACCAGGGTCCCGTGCAGCAGATGTGGCAGGAGCAGCCCGGTGAGCAGGGCGTCGCGGCCCAGCCAGCCCAGTGGCAACCCGAGGACGGCGGCGAGTTTCACGTCCCCGAAGCCGAGCCGGGATCCCGGCAGCAGGGCCAGCAGCACGTGCGCCGCGCCGGAAACCGCCGCACCGACAAGCGCGCCGACCAACCGCCCGGGAGTGCCGGCCAGCAGGGCCGCGCCGGTCAGGCCACCGAGGGCCAGCAGGCCGGCCGCCGCGACCATCGGGTCGGGTAACCGCAGACAGGCCAGGTCGACCACGGCCAGCACCAACCCCACCGCCGCCACCGCGAGGAGGACCGGCAGCGCCGGATCGTCACCCTGGGCGACGGCGAGCCCCAGGAACACCGCGGCCGCCAACGGCGGACCGAGCCAGGCCCGCGCGTCGCGTCGAGGCCGCGCCGGCAGGGTCGTGAAGCGCCGGGCCACCGGGGGTACGACGAGTCCGACCACCCCACCGACCAACGCCACCCCCACCAGCACCGCTGCCGACATCTGCCGGACGCTACCGGCGGTCGCCCGTCCGCGCCGTCCCCGATCGCGGTTCCGCGCCTGTCCGGCGCGAGCGTTCCGGGCCCGTCCGACCCGGGCGTTCCGCGCCCGTTCAGCGCGAGCGTTCCGCGCCCGTCCGGCGGGGACGTTCCGTGCTCACCACAAGCGCCACCCCGGCGACGATGACCGCCCCGCCGAGCAGCACCCGCGGGGTGATCGGCTCGGCCACCAGCAGCGCCCCGAGCGCCACCGCGACCGCAGGGTTCACGTACGCGTACGTCGAGACCAGCGAGATCGGCGCGTTCTGCAGCAGCCAGACGTACGCGGTGAAGGCCACCAGCGAGCCGGCCACCATGAGGTAGCCCAACGCCAGCCAGGACCGGGTGCTGACCGCCGCCGGGTGGAACTCGCTCAGCTCGCCCCGGCCGGCGGCGACAACTGCCAGCGCCACCGCGCCGGCCACCATCTGGTACACGGTGCCGACGAACGGGTCGGCGGGCACCCCGATCCGTCCGGACAGGAACGACCCGACCGACCACGCGACGGCTCCCGCCACCACCGTCAGCGCGCCGACCAGCGGCACCGCGTCCGCGCTGCCGGCGGGCAGCACCAGCAGGACCAGGCCGACGAAGCCGAACGTGACCCCCGCGAACGTCCAGACTCCAGGCCGGTCGCCGGTGGCGGAGCGCAGCAGGACCACGAGCAGCGGCACGGTCGCCACCAGCAGCGCCGCGATTCCGGACGGCACCGCCACCCCGGGCGGCCCGGACTCGGCGAGCACCACCAGGCCGTTGCCACCGGCGAGCAGGAGCACACCGACAAGCGCGGCGGAGCCGAGCTCCCGACGCCGTACGCGAAGCGCGCCCGGCCCTCGGCGCAACCGCAGCACCACCGCGAGCACCAGGCCGGCGACGGCGAACCGCAGGGCGGCCGACAGCAGCGGCGGCATCGTCTCCACCGCGACCCGGATGGCCAGATAGGTCGAACCCCACAGCAGGTAGACCACGATCAACGCGGTCCAGACCAGGGTGGGCGCGGCGGCGGCGCGGCGGCCGGGCAGGGCGGCGGCGCTCGGTGAAGATGAGCTCATCGGTGGACCACGCTACGGTGACCTCGGAGTCGGCGTCGCGCATTGGTGGCCGGCCTCTCACCACTCGTGCAGGAGGGCGGCATGACGAACTACGGACCACCGGGTGAGGGCTTCCGAGGCCCGTGGCGTGGGCAACGGCCCGACGAGACGCCCGGCCGGCCGCCGCAGCAGCCCTACCCGTCCGGCCCGGAGCCCTACCCGCCGACGGTTCAGTCCTACCCGCCCGCCCCTGCGGAGCGCCCCGGGTCCTACGGCGACGGTCCGTACGGCGGCGAACCGGCGAGGCCCTACGGTGGCGGCCCCTCGTACGGCGGCGAGCGCGGGGCACCGTACGGGGCTGAGCCGTCCGGTGCGCCCTACGGCGGCGGACGGTACGGCGGGGAGACCGAGACGCCGTACGGTGGCGCGTACCGGCCGGCCGAGGCGCATCCCCCGTACGGCGGGGAGCCGTACCGGCCCGACGACGGCCCGTACGGCGGTGACCCCGCACCCGTCCCGCCCCGACGCGGCAGAGGGCCGCTGATCGCTGTGGTGGCCGTCGTGGTGGTGCTGGCGCTGGCCGGTGGCGGCGCGTACTGGTTTCTCGGCCGGTCCGATGACCCTGCCGCTCCGGTGGCCGCGCCGACCGGTTCGGCAGGTGTCGGGGCGCCGAGCGCGGCCGGGACCGAGCCGGCCGAGCCGGTGCCGAGCGCTGCCGCGCCGGAGTCGTCGGCCGACCCGCGGTTCGTCAAGGTCGGCCAGTGTGTGCGCAACGACGGAACGGCCGGCGGCAAGCCCAAGCTGCTGATCAGCGGCTGCGCGGCGAAGTCGTACGAGGTGCTGCGCCGGATCGACGGCGCGACCAGTGGCGAACGCGACGCCGAGGCGAAGTGCGCCAAGGTCGAGGGCTACACCAACTGGTACTTCTTCGACAGCGAGCTGGACACCCTCGACTTCGTCCTCTGCCTGAAGCAGCGCTGACCACCCACCCCTGGGGATGAGATGACGACCAACGGACCATCGGGTGCCGGGCAGCCGGACGACCCGTACCAACGCCCGCCGATCTGGCCCGACGGCCCGTCCCCGGTCGACCCGACCGTCCCCCAGTGGGGCCCGCCGCCACCGCAGTGGGACGCGCCGCCACCGCAGCCACCGCAGTGGGGCCCGCCACCGCAGCCGACGCAGTGGGGTCCGCCGCCGCAGCCCTCGGAGTGGGACGCACCGCCGGGGCCGTTCCCACCCGCCGGGCCCGGCCCCGGCCAGCCGGCGGCGCCGTGGCCTGCGCAGGCGCCCGGCGGGTACCCGATGCCGCCCGCCCCGCCGGCGAAGAGGAACGGCGGCAAGATCGCCCTCATCGTCGCGCTGGTGGTCCTGCTCGTGGTCTGCCCGTGCCTCGGCCTCTTCGGCTGGGCGGCGTTGAAGGCCGCCGACAGCGACAGCGACTCTGCCGCGCCAGCTCCGTCGCTGAGCGTCCCCGTCGTCCCGCCGGGTCTGCCCAGCGACGCCCCGAGCCCCGTCCTGCCGTCCCCGGACGAGGAGGAGTTCGCCAAGGGGGACTGCGTGGTCAACGACGGCAGCGAGGACGACGCGGACCTGCGCAAGGTGCCGTGCGGCCCGAACACCTACCAGGTGCTGCTGCGTATCCCGGCGACCACTGACGGGGACCGGTGCGCGACGCTCGCGCCGCAGGCGACCGCGAACTACGTGCACGACAACGCGATCGACGTGTTCGATTACGTGCTCTGCCTGAAGAAGCGGTAATCCTCACGGAAACTAGGGCTGTCTAGCGTGGAGGCTAGACAGCCCTAGTTTTGTCTCGATGGTCGCAACACGCCGGTAGCCTCATCTATCCATATCTAGCTTCGCAGCTAGAGGGCCCGATATTCTGCGATGCGTGGATCCGGTCCGCAATCCGTACGCTCCCGGCGCCGGGCAGCGCCCGCCCGAACTCGCCGGGCGGGGGCGGGAGCTGGACGTCTTCGACATCGTGCTGGAACGCATCGCCCGCGGGCGTCCCGAACGCAGCCTCATGCTCACCGGCCTGCGCGGCGTCGGTAAGACGGTCCTGCTCAACACCCTGCGTTCCCAGGCGATCAACCGACTCTGGGGCAGCGGCAAGATCGAGGCCCGGCCAGACCAGTCACTGCGCCGGCCGGTCGCCGCCGCGTTGCACATGGCGATCCGCGAACTCGCCCCCCGGCACCGCGCTCCGGACCGGATCGACGCCTTCCTCGGGGTGCTCAAGGCGTTCGCCCAGCGGTCCACACCGACCGGCCGCGCCGGGGCACCGTCGAAGCTGCGCGACCGGTGGCAACCCGGCATCGATGTGCCCGCCGCCAGTGGCCGGGCCGACTCCGGCGACATCGAGATCGACCTGGTCGAACTGTTCACCGACGCCGCCGCCGTGGCCAGTGACGTGGGCACCGGCGTCGCGCTCTTCATCGACGAGATGCAGGACCTCGGCCCGGAGGACGTCTCCGCGCTCTGCGCCGCCTGCCACGAGCTGTCCCAGATCGGCGCCCCGCTGATCGTCGTCGGCGCCGGGCTGCCGCACCTGCCGGCCGTGCTGAGCGCCGCGAAGTCGTACTCGGAACGGCTCTTCCGCTACCAGCGCATCGACCGGCTCGATCGGATCGCCGCCGACCAGGCGCTCTGCGCGCCGGCCGAACGCGAGGAGGTGGAGTACGAGCAGAAGGCGCTCGACCTGCTCTACGAGAAGTCCGGTGGCTACCCGTACTTCGTCCAGGCGTACGGGAAGGCGACCTGGGATCATGCGCCACGGTCGCCGATCACCGCCGCCGACGTCCGGGTCGCCGCCCCCGAGGCCGAGGCCGAGCTGGCGGTCGGCTTCTTCGGCTCCCGGTTCGAGCGGGCCACGCCGGCCGAGCGCGAGTACATGCGGGCGATGGCCACGCTGTCCCTGGTGGAGGGCGAGTCCGGTGCCGCGCCCCGCGACGACATGGACGCCGCGGTGCCCACCTCCGAGATCGCCCGCGCTCTCGGCCGGAAACCGGCCAGCCTGTCCCCGGCCCGCGACGCGCTGATCAAGAAGGGGCTCATCTACTCCGGTGAACGGGGCACGGTGGCCTTCACCGTTCCGCACTTCGGCCGGTACCTGCGCACCCAGCCAACCTGACCGCCGCGCCCGCAGAGGCGTTCAGACCCTCGACCAGGGTGCCGGGAAGACCACCTCGCCGCGCGGCGGCGGACCCTCCTCACTGGTGGACGGCGGCAGCACCAGCGCCTGCCAGGGCTCCCCGAGCCCGGCCCACGGGCTGGTGAGGCCCAGCTCCGCGGCCGGCCCGAAGCCGAAGCGGCGATAGAAGGCCGGGGCACCGAGGACCACGACCACCCGCTCGCTCAGCTCGGTGGCGGCGTCCAGAGCGGCCTGCACCACGGCGCTGCCGTGCCCGACCCGCTGCCGGTGCGGTGCGACCGCCACCGGCCCGAGCGCCAGGGCGGGCGCGACGGCACCGCGATCGGGTCGCACCCGCACCCGGGTGAGCAGCGAGTATCCGACCACCTCGCCGCCGTACTCGGCAACCATTGCCAGCTCGGGCAGCCAGGCGTCGGTGCCGCGCAGGTCATCGACCAGCCCCACCTCCGGCGGCGTCTGCACCTCCGGGCGGGCGAACGCCGAGGCCAGCACCCGACGCACCGGGCCGGCGTCGGCCGGGCCTTCGGGGCGGAGCCGCAGCGTCGTCACCCGCGCGACGTTACCCGTGACGGCCTGTCCATCAGCGATGGTCGCTCGAATCGGCGTGGCGTACGTGCACACCGACCGATCCGGATCCGGCGGTTGCCGGGGTAGCAAACGCCCCGACGGGGTATGACTGATCCATGACGCCCGTACGCTCCCTCGCCCGCGCCATGCTGAGCGGCATCTTCGTGGTCAGCGGGTACCGCAACTTCCGCAACCCCCACCGGCTCGCGGAGACCGCCAAGCCGGTCACCGACCGGGTCGCGCCGCTCCTGCAGAAGGCGCACCCGAACTTCCCCACCGAGACCGAGACGTTGATCCGCCTCAACGCGGCGGTGCAGGTCGGTGCCGGGCTGATGCTGGCCACCGGGCGGTTCAGCCGGCCCGCCGCGCTGGTCCTCGCCGGGACGCTGGTGCCGGTGACCCTCGCCGGGCACCCGTTCTGGAACAACGACGACCCGATCGCCAAGAACAACAACGAGATACACACCCTGAAGAATCTCGGGCTCTTCGGCGGCCTCCTGCTCGCCGCCGCCGACACCGGTGGCAAGCCGGGAATCCGCTGGCGTACGGGTCACCGCATCGGCCACTCTCGACGTTCCATGCAGCGCGCCGTCCGCACCGCCCGCCGCGAGGCCCGGATCGCCGTCCGGTCCGCGGCCACCGCGCGTCGACTCCCCGGCTGACCTGCCTCGATCTGCGTCGGTGTCACCCCCACCCCCCGCTAAGGCCACGAATTACCTGAACCACCCGGTAGGCGTTAACGCGGTGGAAATGTCAAAAACATGTGTGGGATCGGACACGGTCGCATAACGCGGGAGGCACTGACGTGAGGCGCCGTTCTAGGCTCCGTGCAGGACCTGGACGGGTAGGACGACCTTGGTACGGGGGTGGCCACGCCATGCCGACGACTGTCGGTAGACGGGCGGACCGCCTCGCCCCAGTTCAACGCATGACGCGGGGGATCGATCGCAGGAACGTCGTACGGGGCGCCATCGTGGCCGCCGTCGCCTATGCCGCATGGCTCGCCATCGGTGAGTTCGGGCGACCGTACAACTTCTTCGACATGAAGATCTACCACGGTGCGGTGGTGTGGTGGGCGAGCGGTCATGAGCTCTACGAGTTCATCGCGCCCGGCACCACGCTCGGCTTCACCTACCCACCGTTCGCCGGGCTCGTCATGCTGCCCATGGCGCAGCTGCCGATCGACGCGGCGGGGATGGTCAACGCCCTCGCCAGCATCGCGGCGCTGACGCTGGTGCTGGCCGGCCTGCTACGCCCCATCGTGGACCGGCTGGCCTGGCCACTGTGGTTCACCGTGGCGCTGGCGGTGCCGCTCGCGCTCGCCATCGAGCCCAGCCGGGAGACGCTCGGCTACGGCCAGGTCAACCTCCTGCTGTTCGCACTGATCATGGCGGATCTGATCGGGCTGCGGTGGCGCTCGCGCCGAGGCACCCACTACGCCGCGACCGACGGCCCGCTGCTGCGCTTCCTCTACGGTGGCGCCTGGGCGGGCGCCGGCATCGGCCTGGCCACGGCGGTGAAGCTCACCCCCGCGCTGTTCATCGCCTACCTGCTGATCACCCGCCAGTGGCGGGTGGCGGCCACCGCGATCGGCACCACTATCGGCGTGACGATCGGGACCTTCGCGATCGTCGGCGACGAGTCGCGGACGTACTTCGGCAGCGTGCTCTGGCAGACCGAACGGGTCGGCGCCGCCGACATGACGCCGAACCAGTCGCTCGCCGGCCTGCTGGCCCGGCTGTACGACTCGATCGAGACCCCCGGGCTGCTCTGGCTCGCCTTCTCGGTGCTGATCCTGGCGGTGGGTCTGTCCCGGGCCGCCAGCTCCCGCGCCGACGGTGACGAGCTGACCGCGTTCACGCTGGTCGGCCTGACCGCCAACGTGATCAGCCCGATCTCCTGGACGCACCACCTCGTCTGGGTGATCCCGGCGATCATCGTGCTGGCCGACGCCGCCATCCGTCGACGGGAGGCGAGCAGGGGTCTGGGGCAGCGCACCGGTCAGGGCGCGGCGTTCGGTGGCCTGAGCGGGCTCAACGGTCTTCGCCCGCCGATCTGGTATCCGACGCTTACCGGGTTCCGGCACGGTGTCGCCGCCCTCGGCCTCTACCTGCTCTTCCTGATCTCCCCCATCTGGCCGTACGAGCACCAACTGCCGGAGGTGTCGCACTACCAGGACGGCTTGTTCGGGGCGCTGATGGAGAACTCGCTGGCCCTCGCGCTGATCGTGCTGGTCGCGGCGCTGCCCTGGCGGCCCGGCGCCGAGCCGGCGTTCTACGGCGAACGGCTCGCCCGAGCCGTGGCGGTCAACGGCCGCCGCTGAGCGGTCAGGGGCAGTTGACCCATTCCTCGGTGCCGTCGGCGAAGACCTGCCGTTTCCAGATCGGCAGCCGGGCCTTGGCCTCGTCGACGAGCCGGGCGCAGGCCGCGAAGGCCG
The DNA here is from genome assembly GCF_040649315.1 of Micromonospora sp. NPDC049004. NCBI lineage: Bacteria > Bacillati > Actinomycetota > Actinomycetes > Micromonosporales > Micromonosporaceae > Micromonospora > Micromonospora sp. NPDC049004. The sequence continues at coordinate 832,214 of NZ_JBEZFG010000002.1, read as the reverse complement.
CGGCGCGGTGCGCGGTGCTCACCGCGGCGACCAGCGCCACGTCACCGATGGCCAGCGGCCCGACGCGGTGCGAGACGGCCACCGCGTAGACGTCGGGGTCGGCGGCGATCTCGGCGGCCACCTCGCGCAGCACCTGCGCGGCGCTCGGGTGCCCCTCGTACTCCAGGCTCACCACCGGACGCCCGTGGTCGTGGTCGCGGACGACGCCCTGGAACGAGACGACCGCGCCGGCCCGGCGCTCGGCGACCGCCGCCTCGTGCGCGGCGAGGTCGAGGGGCTGGTCGGTGACCTCGACGACGGTGATCGCCGGCGCGGTCACGACGCCCGCTCCCCGGGCAGCAGTGGCAACGGCACGATCGGCACCCGATCGCCCTGCGCACCGTTGGTGCCCGGTCGGATGACGGCGAACCCGTCAGCGCCCGCGAGACCGCGCAGCATCGCCGACCCGACGTGCCGCACCGGGTGCGCGGTGCCGGCCGCCCGGTCCAGGCGGACCAGCGCCAGATGGGTGTGGTCGCCGCGCCCGGGCACCGCCTCGGCCAGTGTGGCGTGGAGCAACACCGGCATCGAACGACCCTGGAGCCCGGCGAGCAGCGGCGCGACCAGGGACACCAGCGCGACGATTGCGGACTGCGGGTTGCCCGGCAGGCCGGCGACGAACCGGACCCGTCCGTCGTGATCGGCCAGCCGGGCCAGCAGCATCGGGAAACCGGGCCGGACCGCCACCGTGTTGACCACGTAGTCGGCGCCCAGCGCCTCCAGGGTCGGATGCAGGTGGTCGACCGGGCCGTGCATCGTGCCACCTGTGGTGCAGACCAGGTCGGCGTTGGTCAGCGCCGCGCGCACCGCCGCCACGTGCGCGGGCAGCGTGTCGGCCACCGGGCCCACCACGTCCGAGGGGCGGACGTGGCAGCCGTAGCGACGTAGCCACGCGGGCACCGCCGGGCCCAGCGCGTCGCGCACCCGGCCCGCACCAGGCGGGCCGGCCGTGAGCAACTCGTCACCGAAGACCAGCAGCGCGGCACGCGGCGCCCGCCGGACCCGCAGCGTGTCGTGCCCGCAGGAGGCGGCCAGGCCGATCACCGCCGGGTCGACAGGCGTGCCGACCGGCAGAAGCTCCTCATCGGCGTACGCCTCCTCGCCCGGCTGCCGCCACTCCGGCGTTGGCCGGGGCGTGCCGCTGACCAGGCCGTCCGTGACGGTGGACTCCTCGATGCGCAGCACGGCGGAGGCGCCCTCGGGGACCATGGCCCCGGTCGCGATCTCGACTGTCGTGCCGTCCTCGGTGAGTGGCGCGGGGGTGTTGCCGGCCAGCACACGCCCGACGACGCGCCACGGCCCGCCGCCGCGCACCGCCCAGCCGTCCACGCTGGAGGTGGGAAACGCGGGCAGGTCGGTGCGGGTGGTCAACGGCTCGGCCAGGGTCAGCCCGTCGGTGTCGACCAGCGGTCGGGCGACGGCGGGCAGCGCGGCGGCCAGACCGACCGCGTACACCCGGGACCGCGCCTCCTCCCACCCTGCCGGTGGGGGCGCGACGACCCGGTCCGCGGTTGGTGCGGCTTTCGTGCTCACCGACCGAGCCTATCGGGGCGGACCGACGTCCGTCGGGCCTGGGCGCGGACGGGCGGTGGGCGCCGGCGGACCGATCAGTGGTCGCCGCCGCGAAGTTGGTCGACGGCGTGGCCGAGGATCGGCCCGAGCACTGCCAACCCGTCCCGGGCGCCGCCGGTCGAGCCGGGCAGGTTGACCACCAGCATCCGGCCGGCCACCCCGGCCAGGCCCCGGGACAGGGCCGAGGTGGGCACCCGCTCGCGACTGTGCGACCGGATCGCCTCGGCGATGCCGGGGATCTCGCAGTCCAGCAGAGCGCGGGTCACGTCCGGCGTCCGGTCGGACGGGGTGATCCCGGTGCCGCCGCTGGTCAGCACCACGTCGACGCCGTCGTTGAGGGCGGCCCGCAGGGCGGCGCCGACCGGTTCGCCGTCGGGCACCACGACCGGCTCGTCGACCTGACAGCCCAACTCGCGCAGACCCGAGACGAGCAGCGGGCCGCTGGTGTCGGCGTAGACACCGGCGGCGGCCCGGTTGGACGCGACGATCACCCGGGCCCGGATCACGGCCGGTCCTCCGGCCGGATCCACTCGCCGGTCTTGCCGCCCTCCTTGCGCAGCACCCGGACCGCCTCGACCGACGCCGCCGGATCAACTGCCTTGACCATGTCGATCAGGGCCAGGCCGGCGACCGCGACAGCGGTGAGCGCCTCCATCTCGACGCCCGTCCGGTCCGCCGTGCGGGCGGTGGCGGTGATCTCCACCGTGTCCGCGGTCAACCGCAGGTCGACTGTGACACCGTGCAGGGCGATCGGGTGGCAGAGCGGGATCAGATCCGGAGTGCGCTTGGCCCCCATGATGCCGGCGAGCCGACCGACCGCCAGCGCGTCACCCTTGGGCAACCCGTCGCGGTGCAGCAGGTCGACAACCTCGGGCGTGGTGCGCAGACGGCCCGCCGCGACGGCCACCCGGCCCGTCACCGGCTTGGCGGAGACATCGACCATGCGGGCCGCGCCGGCACGGTCGACGTGGCTGAGCTGCGCGGGTTCGGTCACGGCCGTGAGCCTATCGGTGCGGTACGACGCATCGGCGTTCGGAAGGGGCGGCGGCCCGGCACCCGCCGGGTGCGACAGCGCTCAACCGGACCGCGCCCCTGCCTCGCTGGACCCGCCGCCGAGGTCGCTGGGGGGACCTGACGGCGGGCGCGTGTCGACGACCCGGTTCTGCCCACGGGCAGAACCTCCCCCGTTCGTCGATACGCTCGAAAAGCTACCGGGCCCGGCGATAAGAAATCGATAAGCGACGTTCGCCCAGGTCAACGCCCCACGTCGGCGAGGGCTGAACCCAGTTCGGTGAGGCGGCGCTCGACATCGAGGCGCTCCGGTACGCCCATCCGGCGGAAGATCGCCAACGCCCGCTCCCAGTGCCGCCGAGCCTCGGCCGGGTCGACGGCACTGAAATGCTCCGCCAGGCCCGCCAACGCACGCCCCTGCTCGTGCGGGTGGGCGATCCGCGTCGCCAACCGCAGGGCCTCGCGGTGCATCTCGGCCGCCTCGCGGTCAAGCCCGCGTGCCCGCAGCGTCCGGCCCAACTCGTTCAACGCCGCAGCCTCGATGTGCCGCTCGCCCGAACCGACCGCGAGGGCCCGCCCCATCTCATGCTCCTGCTGGGCCTCCGCCAAACGACCAAGACCGCGGTAGGCGATGCCGAGGTCGAGGCGTACCTCTGCCTCGCCGTATCGGTGGCCGGTGCGGTCGCGAAGCGCCAGCGAGGCCCTGAGGATCCTGATCGCCTGATGGAGGTCTCCCATCCGGGTGCGTACCGCTCCGATATGGCTGAGAGCGTTGAGGACGTGGAACTCGCTCGAGTTGGTTCGGGCCCAGGCCAGGTGACGCCGGTGTATCCATAACGCCTCTTCGTAACGACCCAGTGACGTGAGGGCTATGCCGACATTCGGTAACGCGTTCGGAGCTCCTGCGTTGCCGTAGCCCCGGTAGTCACGCAGCTGTTCCATACCGAGTGCCACTGCCTCGCTCAGATTGCCGCTCCAGTAGTGGACCGGGGCGAGATTGGCCTGGTAGCGAGCCGTGTTCAGCACGTCCCGGGATTCCTTGGAAAGCTCGACCGCGCGGGTCAGGTGTTTCAGGGCTTCCCGGTTGTCACCGGTCCGGACGTAGGCGGAGGCCAGGTAGTTCTGCATCAGCGCCGTCGACTCGACGTTGCCCGTCGCCTCTGCCGCTGCCAGCCCCTGCTGGTGGGTCGTGATGATGTCCTCGAAGTATCCGCGGATGTAGCAGAACCGCCACAGGGCGCGAGCCAGCCGCCAGGCGTGCTCGTAGAAGCCCGACTCATGCGCCGACGCCACCATCGTCACCAGGTCCGCCCGCTCGGCCTCCAACCACTCGACGCTCGGCTCGCCAAGAGCCTCCAGCAGTTCAGGCCTGCCGAATGGAAGGTGACTGACCTGGCTTCCGATGACGACGGGCTCGATGATCTCAGCAATCCGCAGAGCCGCCGCCAGGGTGAAGTCGAGCAGTTGGGCCAGGGCCGACCGGCGGTCCCGCGCCGAATCGACGTACAGGCACAGCTCGACGGAGTATTGACGCATCAGGTCGTGCAATCCGTACTGCCGGGAGTTCAGATCCTCCACCAGGTGCCTGTCGGTGAGGTCGTCGAGAGCCGCGTGGGCTTCCGCCACCGTCAGCCCGGTCAGTGCCGCGACCGCCGTTGGGCTGAACCGGCTACCGGGGTACAGACCCAGAAAGCGGAAGACCCGCTTGGTCGACTCGGGGAGAGGTTCGTAGGAGGCGGCGAACGCGCCGGTGACTGTGCTGTTCTCCCCGGCCAGATGGAGGAGAACCGACGCCGCGCCGGCCATCTGTGCCGCGAGATCCGCCAACCGCCAACCACGTCGGTGCGCCAGCCGGGCGCCGGCCAGCCGAATCGCCAGAGGAAGATGGCCGCACCGTCGGACCACCTCGACCGCTGCTTCCGGCTCGGCGTCGACCCGCTCCCGCCCCACACTCAAGGCCAACAGGTCGACGCCCTCCCGAGACGACATGACCGGCAGGGACTGCGACGCGCCGAGGTCCGGGTGGGTGAGTCGGCGTCGAGACGTCACCAGCACGACGGCGGTGGGCTCGATCGGCAGAAGGGGCAGGATCTGGTCGCTGCTGGCGGCGTTGTCCAGAATGATCACCGACCTTCGGCGGGCCAGCTCGCGTCGCCAGAGTTCCGTCCTGTCGTCGAGGTCAACCGGCACCCGCTCGGGCGGCACCCCAAGCTGGCGGAGGAGGACGACAAGAGCCGACGCCGGTCCAACCAGGTCTTTCTCGCCATGCCCCCGCAGGTCGACGTACAGACGGGCATCCGGGTACCGGTCGCTCAGCCGGCGGGCCAGGTGCACGGCGAGTGTTGTCTTGCCGCTGCCGGCCATTCCGTCGATGACGTGCACGGCCGGGACGCGCTCCTCGACACGCCGTGTCTCCGCCAACAGCCTGGCCACGACGGCGTCCCGACCAACGAAGTCGGTGACCGAACGAGGCAAATGATCCACCACTGGGGGCAACTGCTTCGTCGTCGAGTCACCCGCCGGTGCCGGTGCGGACACAGCGCGGCGCCCAACCGCGCCTTTGCTCGGGCCGGGGACGTCGGGTACCGGGCTCGGCGCCTCGGCGAGGATCCTGCGCCGCAACTTTTCCAGGCTGGCCCCCGGGCTCACTCCCAACTCCGTCATCAGATGCCTGCGAATCTCGTCATACGCGACGAGCGCCTCCGCGTTGTCACCGCGCTCGTGCAGGGCCCGCATGAGAAGGAGGTATGTCGGCTCTCGGAGCGGATGAAGTGCAGTCACCGCCCGCAGTGACGGAATCGCGAGGTCATCCCGCCCGGATCGCAGATGAACCTCGGCGAGGAGTTCCACGGCCAGAAGACGCTCCTCCTCCGCAGCGACGGTTCGAGCCGTCAGGACGGGCCCAAGCGGGACGCCGGCGAGCATGGGACCCTGCCACCGCGCCAGTGCGCGGCCCAACAGTTCCGATGCACGCGAGAGGTCGCCAGCACCCAGAGCGTCCCGGCCAGCGCAAAGCTCGTCCTGGAAGCGGAAGACGTCGATCACATCCGGCCGCAAGGCGAGTCGATAGCCGTTGCCCTGCCGCACGAGAGTCGCGTCCGCGAGCGCTAACGTCTCGAACTCCCGGCGAAGATTGGCCGCATAGGTCCGCACATTCGCCACAGCGGAACGCGGAGGACGATCGGCCCACAGCTCGTCTATGAGGCTGGCCAACGTCACCAACTGGCCTGGCCGGACCGCGAGCATCGCGAAGATTACCCGTTGTTTGGGCGTGCCCAGGTGCAACTTGTGGTCGGCAAGCAGCACCTCCAGGCCACCCAGCAGGTTGATCTCCACCGGCCCTCCGAATTCGCGTCTATCGGTGTCTAGCTGATCACACTGGGGAAGGTTAACGGTGGTCAGAATGCAGGCCAATCCTCCAACGAGACACCTCAAATCCACACCGACCAGACGACGGAGCGCAGATTCTGTCCAACCGGATTGATCGGAGCCCAAACTGACGGATGAGGCTGGACGCGCACCGTCGCCAGACTGTGGGGGGACGGAGCAATGCCGATAGCCTCTCAGCAGCGCGCGCGCAAGCTGCGGATCACCAGTGCAGCACGACCGCGCTCCGCTCAGGTGGCATGGACAGACCGTCACAAAGGCCGCCGGCTTGGCTAATGTTGCGTATACCGACATTTATCGCTACTAAAACTGCCTAACTCCTCTTAGGCTCCCATCACAAGAACGGATCCGGAATACGGAAACGGCCGGACGAGTGGAGGGAGCATGCAATGCGCGGCAGCGACTGGATGTGACAGCGAGGTGGCACCACGCGGTAAGCTCCCGTCGTCAACACGTAACTGTCGGCGACGACAGGAGCTTCATGAGCCGGGTGTCACCGCAGAATCCCAGGACGGATCGACGGCTTTCGCTGCTCGTTGGTCTCGTCGTCGCAATGGCAATCGTTCCCACAGGCCTCGCTGGCACCGACGTGTTGACCCGTCCACCCGCCTCGGTAGGCGACGGGGCGACGATCGTGGCGCTGATCTTCATGACTGCGCTTGGCACGATCGTCATGGCACCCATCCGAATCCGCTCGACCACACATGCCATCACCTGGGTCGAGACGGCGGTCGTCATAGGACTCGCCGTAGCGCCGCCCTCCTGGGTGGTGCTGGCAACGGGGGCCGGCGTCGGTGTGGCGTCAGCCATCATGAAGCTGCCGATGATCAAGGCGGCCTTCGGAGTCAGCAAGAACATTTTGGTGGCCGGCGGGGCGAGTGTCGCCGCACTGGCCGTTGACTGGCAGTGGCCCTCGGCCAGCGTGGTCGATCTGGCCACCCTCCTCGGTGCGATCTACCTGGTAGCGGCACTCCTCGACGACCTGCTCGCAATCCCGGTGATCGCGCTGGCCACCGGGACACCTGTCTCCCGTCAGTTCTTGAACAACCTCGACCTGCGGATCGCCGGCTTCGGCGTGCGGTTCATCGTGGCTGTCTGCACGCTACTCATCCTTCGCGAAGACCCCCGACTACTGCTTGCCGTCCCCCCACTGATGTTGAGCCTGCACCTGGCCTACTCCGCGCGCATCCGAGGCCGCACCGAGCAGCAGGCGTGGCAGCGGCTCGCCCGCACCACCGACGCGCTCAACGTGGTCGACCTGGACGACGTGCTCACCACCGCCGTCACCCAGGCCGCCGAGTTGTTCTCCGCCGACGAGGTCGAGATCGAGCTGCGCGACGGCGGTCGCACCGTTCGGGGCGGCACCGGCGGCATCGCCTTCGACGGGCCGACCGGCACGCCCACCGACGTGGACGGCACCGTCGTGCCCACCCCGCTGGAGGGCCACGACCGCTCCGTCGACGTCGGCATCCTGCGCCTGCGCTTCCGTGGGCCGGTGCAGCTCTCCGAGCGGGAGCAGTACACGCTGCGCACCTTCGCCTCGGCGCTGTGCACGGCGGTCCGCAACGCCCAGGCGTACGCCGAGCTGGCCCGTGTCGCCGACGAGCACGCGTACGCCGCCACCCACGACGCGCTCACCGACCTCGCCAACCGACGGCACCTGCTCGACCAGGGCACCGAGCATCTGAGTGCCCGGCACGCGGACGGGGTGACCGCACTGGTGTTGATCGACCTCAACCACTTCAAGGAGGTCAACGACACCCTCGGCCACGCCGCCGGCGACCAGGTGCTGGTCCAGGTCGCCGACCGGCTGCGACGCGCCGCCGCCTCCAGCGATCTGGTGGCACGCCTCGGCGGGGACGAGTTCGCCGTACTCCTGCGTGGGCTACCGGCCCCCGCGGTGGCCGCGCACCGGGCCGAGACGCTGCTCGCCGCCCTGCACGAGCCGTTCGAGCTGGACGGCATGCGCATCAGCGTCGAGGCCAGCGGCGGGATCTCCGTCGCCCCGGCCAGTGGCGGCATGGCCGAGCTGCTGCGCCGCGCGGACGTCGCGATGTACCAGGCGAAACGAGCCGGCCAGCGGATCTCCACGTACGCCCCGACCCGGGACACCGCAGACCTGAACCGCCTCACCCTCGGCGGCGACCTGCCCCGGGCCGTCGCCGACCACGAGTTCATCGTCAACTTCCAGCCGATCGTGGACCTCGGCACCGGCGAGGTGACCAGCGCGGAGGCACTGGCCCGCTGGCACCACCCCACCCACGGGCTGATCGATCCGCTGCGCTTCCTGGAGGCGGTGGAGCGTTCGGGAATGCTGCCGGCCTTCGCCGAGGCGATCCTCGACCAGGCACTGATCGCCGCGGCCAACTGGCGCGACGCCGGCTTCGACGTACCGGTCGCGGTCAACGTGTCGCCGCGCAGCCTGCTCGACGCACGCTTCCCCGGCTCGGTGCTGGCCCGACTGCGTGCCCACGACCTTCCGCCGGACCGGCTGGTGCTGGAGCTGACCGAGACGTTGACACTCAGCCAGCTCGACGTGGTCGACCGGGTGCTCAGCCGGCTACGCGACGAGGGCGTGCGGTTGGCGCTTGACGACTTCGGCACCGGCTACTCCTCACTCTCCCTGCTCTCCCGGATCCCGGTGCACGAGCTGAAGATCGACCGCAGCTTCGTGACGACCATGGAGAGCTCGGCCGAGGCCGCGGCAGTCATCCGCTCCACCCTCGACCTGGGCCGCAGCCTCGACCTGGCGGTGGTGGCCGAGGGCGTGGAGAGCGAGCCGCAGCGACGTGCCCTCTGGGAGTTGGGCTGCGTGGCCGGCCAGGGCCACCTGTTCGCCCGGCCGATGCCCGCCGGCACCCTGCTCGCCGCGTTGCAGCGCGGGTCGGGCGGCCAACCCGGCACTCTGGCGCCACCGCTGCACGACACCGGCGCGGTGATCCGGCTGAGCCAGACCCGCCGCCAGGGCGGGCGTTCCCGCCCCGACCGCCTTCCGCACCTGCCCGCCTGAGCGGGGCACGGGCACGACATGCCGCCGCCGGTGTGACCGGCGCCGGCCGGAACCCCGCGGACAATCGGGTGAGCAGCGAGGTCTGCCAGACTGGCGCTCGTGATCGCCGACGCCCCGAGCGCCAGCCGCAACCGCTGGCGGACGTTCGACACCGCCGCCGGCGGGCTCGCCCTCGACCTGGGCCTCTACGCCGTGTCGGCCGTCTTCGCGGCGATCACCGCGCTCACGTCGACCCTGCTGCCACACCGCGCCTGGGGTGCGGTCGCCGCCGTCGGCTACCTGGTCGCGACGCTCGCGGTGATCGTTCAACTCCTTTTGCGTCGACGCGACCCGGCGACCCGACTGGCCAGCCTGCCGACCCGCTGGGCGGTGACCGGTCTCGTGTGGGCGAGCACCGCGCTGCTACCCGCGCTCTGGCAGAGCGTCGAGCGGGCCACCGGACGCGCCGACCGCGCGCAGGAGGAGGTGCTGGTCGTCGAGCAGGCCGGCACCCGCCTACTGGAGCACGGCACGCCGTACCTCGGCCGAGACGCGATCGCCGCCCTGCCGGCCGGTGAACAACTGCTCGGATACACGCCGTACCAACCGGGCATGGCGCTGTTCGGCCTGCCCCGGGCACTCGCCGACACCTGGTGGACCGACGCCCGGGTGTGGTTCGCGGTGGGCACGGCGCTGGCGCTCGCCCTGGCCGTGGCCGCCCTGCGCGCCGCACGCGGCACCGCCGGCGGTCCTCTCGTCGGGGCGCACCCGTCCGACGCCGCGCTGCTGCGGGGCGTGCAGGCCGCCACCGTCCTGCCGATCTGCGCGCTCACCCTCGCCACCGGCGGCGACGACATGCCCGTACTCGCGCTCTGCCTGCTGGCCCTCGCCCTCGCCGCCGCCGGTCGGCCCGGCCGGGCCGGCCTCGCGGTCGGACTGGCGGGCGCGCTGAAGCTGTTCGCCTGGCCGATCGCCCTGGTCCTGATCGTCTGGGGTCTGACCAGGCGAGCCGGCGCCCGCGTCGCGGCCGGCGCGATCGGGTTGCCCGTCGCCGCCCTGCTCCCCGCCCTGCTGGTCGACCGCGACGCGCTGACCGAGAACGTGCTGCGCTTCCCGCTCGGGCACGGCCTGGTCACCAGCCCGGCGCAGTCTCCGTTCCCCGGTCAACTGATCGCCGCCACGCTCCCCGGTGGCCGGCTGATCGCCGCCGCCCTGCTGATCGCGGCCGGCGTGGCCATCGCCGTCCGACTCGCGCGCCGCCCGCCGGACACGGCCGCCGCCACCGCGCTGATCTGCGGGTACGGACTCCTCGCCGCAATCGCTCTGATGCCGTCCACCCGATTCGGGTACCTGCTGTACCCGCTGGCCCTGCTCACCTGGGCTCCCGCCCTGCGCAACCCGGCCACCGCACCGACCACCCCGGCGCCCGATCCCGTGCCCGGTCGGGCCACATCGGTCTAACCGGCGGGCGAAACGCCGCCACACGGCGTACACCTGAAGACATGACCACCTACCGCGACCGCGCCGAGGCGGGCCGGGTGCTCGCCGAGCGGCTCACCGCCCTCGTCGGCGAACCGGACACGGTAGTCCTCGGCCTCGTCCGCGGCGGCGTACCGGTGGCCCGCGTCGTCGCCGAACGGCTCGGCGCCCCCCTCGACGTGCTGGTCGTCCGCAAGCTCGGCATGCCCTGGGCCCGGGAGGTCGCCTTCGGGGCGCTCGGCCCGGGCGGGGTGCAGGTGCTCAACGACGCGATGGCCAGCCGTCTCAGCAGCGACGACATCGCCGAGGTCAGCGGCCGCGAACAGGTCGAGTTGGAGCGCCGCGAGCGGCTCTACCGGGGCGGTCGTCCACCGCTGGACCTCACCGGCCGCGTCGCCGTGATCGTCGACGACGGTCTGGCCACCGGCGCGACCGCCCGCGCGGCAGTCGAGGTCGTCCGCCGGCTCGGCGCCCGCCGGGTGGTGGTGGCCGTGCCGGTCGGCGCGCAGGAGGCGTACGAGCTTCTGGCTGCCGAGGCCGACCAGGTCGTCTGCGCGCAGCGCCCTTCGGATTTCGGCGCGGTGAGCGTCTACTACGACGACTTCCACGAGGTCTCCGACGACGAGGTCACCGACGCGCTCACAGCAACCGCTTAGCTCGACCAGGTACCGTCGGGTGATGAATAGCCTCACCTGTCCCAAGTGTCACGGCGAAATGCGTCAATACGAGCGCAGCGGTGTCGTCATCGACCAGTGCGGGGAGTGCCGGGGCATCTTCCTCGACCGCGGCGAGTTGGAGAAGCTGTTCGAGGCAGAGGCCAACTGGAGCCGCCAGCAGGCCGGCGGCCCGCCGCCGCAGCCCGTTCAGCAGCCGGGCGGCTACCCGCCGCCGCACGCCCCGGCGCAGCACCAGCCCGGCTACGGCGCGGTTCCCCCGCCGCCGCCCCCGCCGCCCGTTCACGGCTACCCGCCGGCGCCTGCCTACGGTCAGCAGCACCAGGGCTACCACGGGCACTACCGGCACAAGAAGCGCAAGGGCTTCCTCGACGAGATGTTCGGCTGAGCCCGACCGTCATCCCAGGTGACGGGCCTCTGGGTCACGGCTGTGACTCAGAGGCACGTCACCCGTGGCCCGTAGGTTGGCGGCCAGGGTGCGTTCTGCGAGGCTGCATCGCATGACCGAGATCCGGCCGGACGAGGCTCTCGCCCAGGCGTACGACGGCATCACGGCGGTGGTCGACGGCCTGGACGACGCGCACCTGCAACGAGCGACCCGCTGCCAGGGCTGGCTCGTCGCGGACCTGCTGCTGCACGTGCTCGGCGACGCCCAGCGGGCCCTCGTGGCCCTGGCCAGCCCCGTCGACGGTCCCGCCGACGTGGACGACGTGTCCTACTGGCGCGGCTTCCCGGGCGGCGATGACCAGGCCGCCCGGCACGCCTGGTGGGTGCGCCGGTCGGCGTCCGCCTTCGACCTGCCGATCGGCATCGTCCGCCTCTGGAAGGAGACCGCGCCGGCGGCGGTCCGCGCCGCCGCGTCGGCGGACCCCGAGGGGTACGTCACCACGCAGGGGCACGTGCTCCGCGTACCGGATCTCCTGGCCACCCTGACCACCGAGGCCGTGGTGCACCACCTGGATCTGACGCCGGAGCTGCCGGAAGCGCCGCCACCCGGCCCACTGGCGGTACGGGTCGCCGTCTCCACGATGGACGGCCTGTTGAGCGACGACGCGGTCCGCCCCGCCGGATGGGACGACAACGAGTTTCTCCTGAAGGCCACCGGCAGGATCCCGCTCACCGACCGGGACCGACTGGAGTTGGGTGAGGCGGCGGGCTGGTTCCCCCTGCTCGGGTGACCGATGCGGGTGTCGCTCAGCCGATGGCCATGTCGACGAAGCGGGACAGGTGCAACTGAGCCGCGACCGTCACCGTGTCGGTTGGCCCATTCCGATGCTTGGCAACAATAAAATCCGCCTCTCCCGCCCGCGGCGACTCCTTGTCGTAGTAGTCGTCGCGGTGCAGCAGGATGACAACATCGGCATCCTGCTCGATCGAGTTGTGGGTGGCGATGCCGTTGGCGATGAAGTTGTGCTTCTCAAGCACGGTCGCGTCGAACACCTCCTGCTCACCGATCGACTCGATGGACACGATCGAGTCCCAGAAGATGTCGTTGGTGGCGTGTAGGTCCAGGTCCGCCGCGTCGAGAACGCCAGCAATGGCCGCCAGCCGGGAGCGGCTGGGGGCACGCTTCCAGAGGGTGCTGCCGCAGAATTGGGTACCGATGGCCTTCGCAAACTCGCGGTGGGACATCCCCTGCTCGACCAGGATCTCCTTGACCCTGGCCCACACCTCGCGCGGCACCGTGTCGACGTTTGTGTTGCTGTCCATCGCCTCCAACGAGGCAAGGAGAGCGGCACAACCCTCCGACCGCTGCCCGTGGACGCCAATCTCGCGCAGGAACCTCAACTGGTCGTCGCGGCCGGATATGTCGAGTGTGTACTGCGGACAATGACCCGCTACTGGAACGTCCTTCAGCCGGGCTGTGATGCCGTACCTCAGGAGCAGTCGAGAGATGTCCTCAAGCATTCGTCGGCTCGTGGACGCAAAGTAGACGCGTCCGCCGCGACCTGACTTGTTGACGGTCGCCGACCCGTCCGTCGACCACAGGTGGCGCAGGAATGTAGTGATCTGCTCCTTCGGTAGGCTGAAGAGAGGCGGGGGGAGGAATTTCTCGTGTGATCTGAGGCCGAAGAGCCCCAAGCTGTCCAGCCACTCCGCGATCGGGTTACGTCGACCACGCGCCAGTCGGTAAGGAGCGGGCAGGCGAAGCGTGGTCACTCTGGCCGCCGGGTAGTCGTCACGCACGGCGCTGATCCCGAAATGCTTCGCCGCGTCCGTCACCGCCTGGAGGTTCAGCTCATCGCAACTCGCGTAACGGATCGGCTGCCGGCGCACGAAGGAACCATCGCCGAGGAGATGCGCCAACATGACGACCTCGGCCTCGTCCCACGGCCGGACGGCCATGGGAGGCGGCAGGTGTCGCGGCGTAGCGATGCGGTCTCCCGGCGAGAGTTCGCCCAGGGGCACCCATCCGGTGAATGCTAGGAACGGGTGGTTGGCTGTGGCGTCAATTCGCTTGCCCGAAGCGAGGGTCAAACGGAAGACCTCGCGGGTGCCACTAGGAAAGACGTGGGTCATGGTGCGCGGGGTGTAGCGAAGGCCCTCATCCAGTGCCCAGACCGGGATGTCCTTCGCGCTGTTGGCGAGCAGCTCACCGAGCGTGATCTCGCTGTTGTCGTCCGCCCGTATCAGCCGGGTATCAGCCGTGAGACACCCAGATTCCCGCAAATCAGACAATTGGGGGCGCTTGTCGGTGCGCTGCTCGGGGCCACGGTTCAGCTGACTCACCGCGATGACCGGGCACTCGACCTCCTTGGCGAGCAGCTTCAGGCCACGGGAAAGGTCCGCGACCTCCTGCTGCCGGCTCTCGGTGCGCTTCGGCGAGGTCATCAGCTGGAGATAGTCGACGACGATCATCTTGAGGTCGTGTCGCTGCTTGAGCCGGCGAGCCTTCGCCCGAATCTCCATGAGGTTCATGCTCGGGGTGTCGTCGACGAACAGCGGCGCCTCACTGATCTCACCCATGCACCGGGCCAGCTTGGTCCAGTCGTCGTCGGAGAGCTGCCCGCTGCGCAGCACGTGCAGCGGCACTCGCGCCTCGGCCGAGAGCAGTCGCATGACGATCTCGACCTTGCTCATTTCGAGCGAGAAGATGGCGGCGGCCTGGTTAGCACGAATAGCAGCATTTCGGGCAAAGTCCATACTTGCCGTGCTGTTGTGGGTGGGAATCATCGCCCGGCTGGCCAGGTAGAGATGCTCGGGGTTGTCGACCGTGACGCACCGGACCGGCACACTCGGCACCTGACGTACGTCAACGATGTACCGCGAGGTCGTCCGGACGTCGGAGGTGCTCCGGCGACGTTCGACGTGCGCGTCCTGCTTGCGCTTGAGCCGGAAGACGACGTCGGGGGTGGAGAAGTTCAACGTGTACGCGATCGACGACTCGTTTGTGCGGCCGCGCACCTGCTTGGCGTTGACCGTGCAGCGGTAGCCGAGGCTGACGATGAGTTCGCGTACGTCCTCCGCCAGTCGCTTCGAGGTCGACGTGTACTGCAGGTTACCGGTGGGGGCGACGGTGCCGTCGGTGTCCATCAGGCCAGCCAGCAGCGCCCGGCGCTGCGCCTCGGAAGCGCGTAGGTAGGTATCAGGGATGTGTTTGTCCGCCGCTACCCCGATCTGACGCAGCAGCCCGAGGAAGGAACCGTTGCGGTGCCGGCAGTCCGCACACTTCCTGGTCGCCGGATTTTCACGCAACGCCCTGGTGGATACGCCGCAGTCCACGCAGACGCCGTGCGGCTGAGCAACCGGCGTGGGCCTCAGCAGGATGCTGTAGACCATCGGCCCGCTGGGCCGCACGGCGAAGCCATCCGACTCGACGTGCGTGATCATGTCCGGATCTGCGGTGGTGAAGCGGCTGGCGCCGGTGTGCCCGTCCCCGAGCCATGCCCCCAACGTGTAGGGCGGAACCAGCAGATCGCGTTCCGGGAGTTGGAGGGGGGCGCAGTTCTGTACGGCATGGTTGAGCCGTCGGTCGGCGGTGTCAGTACGCAGCGTGGCCGCGATCTCGGCAGTGGTGACGACGCCATCATGGTCGACCCGGCTGCCTGCGTTGACCTCCCGCTCAGCCCGTTCGAGAAGCGCTGTCACCAGCGGACTGGCCGGGTAGGCGGGCGCAGTCCAGTTCCTCGTCTTGCCGTTGCGGACGATCGGGCGGCTGATCCGGCCGGTCGACCCGACCTGACGCGCGACGGTGTGCAGGACGTGCCGGAACTCCGGCCCGACCTGCTCGAGCGTGTCGAAAAGGGTGATCGGCTGGTTTCCCGCGGCGCCGAGCGTCTCGCGGGCCGCACGCAGGTTGGTCAGCGACGATTCGGGCCAGTGCCGCGTCCGCCGCGCCGGGCTCTGGCGACGGCTCGCTCGGGTGGTCGTCTTCCACAGGTGCTCCGCGTCCGCCACGATGACGGTGCCGTCGGAGAACTCCACCTCATAGCAGGGACGGTCGTGCATCACGTCGAAGGCGCGTGTGACAGTGGTCGGGGAGCCGTCCGCCGCCAGTAGTTGATCGCCCGCCTTGACCTCACCCATCGTGGTCCAGCCGTCAGGGGTCGGCAGAGGGGTGTCGAGCGCGAGCGCCTTGCCCAAACCCGGCCTGCCGGCCACGATGATCAATTGGCCGGCGTGCAGGCCGTTGAGCAGCCGGTCCAGGTCGGTGAAGCCGGTCGGCACACCGGTCATCATTCCGCCCTGCGCACCCACCGCCTCGATCTCGTCGAGCGTCGGCTGGAGCATGTCGGCCAGGATCGCGAAGTCCTCGCTGACCCGCCGTTCGGTGACGTCGTAGACCGCCTGCTGCGCGAGGTCCACGACATCGTCGACGTCGCGGCTGCCGCCGCTGGCGGTGCCGTAGCCGAGTTGCACGATCTTGGTGCCGGCCTCGACGAGCCGGCGCAGCACCGCCCGCTCGCTGACGATCCGCGCGTAGTAGGCGGCGTTCGCGGCGGTGGGCACGCTCGCGATGAGGGTGTGCAGGTAGGGCGCCCCGCCGACACGGACGAGGTCGCCGGAGTCGGCGAGTGCCGCCGCAACGGTGATCGAGTCGGCCGGCTCACCCCGGCCGTAGATGTCCAGGATGATGTCGAAGATGGTGGCGTGCACCGGCCGGTAGAAGTCGTTGGTCTTGAGGATCTCGACGACGTCGGCGATGGCGTCCTTGGAGAGCAGCATGCCGCCGAGGACGCACTGCTCGGCGGCGACGTCCTGGGGCGGGGTCTTGTCGAACTGGCCGTCCCGCTGCACGGGCGGCTGGCCGCCGCCGGGCCGTGACTCCGCCCGCCTGTCGTCGGTGACCGACACGGGTCCCCCCTCCACTGCGTCGGATCCGGTCCCAGCTCTACCGCCGGGGTACGACAGTTCCCTCCGACCAGGCCGGTCGATCGGGGGCCATCGCGCCGGCGGTCGAGGGCCAACCATACGGACCCCGAGGTCAGCGACTCAACAAGCCCGGTGGACGAGCCTCGGGACAACCTGTGGACACCGGTGGACGAGCATGTGCGCAGGGTGTGCACATGCTGTGGACAACGGTTGGGGAATTCTCGGCCACAAGGCTCTGAGCTGCTGAAACGCAGTCCCCAGCCTGTGGAGGAGAATATTTCGGTCGGTTCTGTGACACGATCTTCCCGTACTATCTCCAGCGAACGGCTACACCTGGACAGCGGATTACGCTTTCGGTTCAGAAGGGTCACACTCCGGCCGTGAGTTACCGGGACTGGGGACGCGGGGAGGGCAGCCCGCGCGAGCGCCCGCCGACCGCCTCGTGGGGTGAGCCCATGCTGCCCGCTCCGGTCGCCCCGTACGACGAGGACGCGCGCTATCGCACCTCCAGTCGGCGG
Organism: Micromonospora sp. NPDC049004; assembly: GCF_040649315.1. Taxonomy (NCBI): domain Bacteria; kingdom Bacillati; phylum Actinomycetota; class Actinomycetes; order Micromonosporales; family Micromonosporaceae; genus Micromonospora; species Micromonospora sp. NPDC049004. The sequence goes on along the minus strand of NZ_JBEZFG010000002.1, from coordinate 815,232 downwards.
CGCGCGCTGGACCGTGGGCAGGATGAGCCGGTCGACGCCTACCTGCCGCGGTGGGCGCTGGAGTCGGGGGTTCGGCACGCCGACGGCGGTGGCCGACACGCCGCGCCCGACGAGGACGAGCCCGACGTCGAGGTCGAGCGTCCGAGTTCCGGGGGCGGCTGGCGAAGCCCCGAGACGGGCGCCCCACGGCGTGCCATCGAGACGGGTTGGCGTGCGCAGCCTGCGATCGGCGCGGGTCCCGATTCGGACCACACCCGGGAGTGGACGCTCGACCGACCGCAGGACGGGGGGTACGCCGGCCGCCGGCGTGCCGACGCGGCGGGCGAGGAGCCGGTCTCCGGCGCGGTCCCGGACCGTCGTCCCCGCCGTGCGCCCGCCGGCCGTCCCCAGGTGATCTGGTCCGGTGGGGATCTGGAGTCCGATCCGGCCGACGGGACGTCCCGTCCGGAGCCGAGCCGGCCGACACGGCGCAGCCGACGGGCGGCGGAGGAGTCCTGGACACGTCCGGCGGTGGATCCGTGGGAACGCGGGTCGGAGCGGGCGGCGGAGCCGGACCCGCCGTACGCGCCAGCCGTGGATCCGTGGGACGCGTCGGGTGTGCACGCGTGGCCGCCGGCCGGGCCGGACGGCACCGACCTGAGCGAGCAGTGGTCGCAGGCGGAGAGCATCGGTGGCTGGGAGCGGTCGGACCGCACCGGCCAGTGGGAACGATCGGCGGTCGAGGACGACCAGTGGGACCGGACGCTCCCACCCCGTTCCGACCGCTTCACGGCCGCCGAGGGGTGGCCGAGCCGGGACAACGGTTTCTGGTCCGGCACGCGGTTGTCCGGGGACGATCCGCGCTGGATGGACACGACGACGTCGGCGCCCCGGTCGCCTGTGGTCGGTTACACCGCTCCACGACCGCGCACTGCTCCCGTACCCCCTGAGGACGCCCGGCGTCGGCCGCCGGTCGGCGCGGCGTCGGTCCGACGGCGGGTGGAGTCCGTGGCGACCGGCGGTTGGGCGCGTCGTCTGGAGGACGACCTGCTCGACCCGGATCCCGGCGGGTCCGTCCGGCCTCTGCTCTACACCGCCGCCTGTTACCTGGTGCCGGCGGTGCTGATCTTCCTGTGGTTGCTGACGTTGGACGGGCAGGCGCCGGCGGGGTGTGTCACCGACATCAGCGGGGGTGGCTGCGACTCCGCCCGGTCACGGGCGTTGGAGTCGCTGCTGGCCGGCTCGCCGCGCTTCGGGTTGGCGCTGGTGAGCAGTCTGGTGGTGGCGGCCCTGCTGCGGCGGGTGGGCACGACGTGGCGGTCGGCCACCATCGCGCTGGCAGCCGCGGTTGTCGGCGGTGGCCTCTCCACGGTGCTGATCAGCGCGGTGACCGGTCAACCGATCGGCTGACGGCGAGCCGTCACACGAGGGCATGCGCGAGGGCCCGCACCGATCGCTCGGTGCGGGCCCTCGTCGTGGTGCAGCTGGTCGTCAGCCCTGAACGACGTTCAGGTTGAACGACGCGGTGACCTCGGGGTGCAGCTTGATCTTCACCGGGTAGGTGCCGGTCGACTTGATGTGACCGGGCACCTCCAGCCGGCGACGGTCGAGGACCGGGCCGCCGGCGCCCTTGACGGCGTCGACGATCTCGGCCGAGGTGACCGAGCCGAAGAGCCGACCGCCGTCGCCGGCGCGGGCCTTCAGGTTGACCTTGAGACCCTCAAGCTGGCCCTTGACCTCGTTCGCGTGGTCGAGGTCGCGGATCTCGCGGGCCGAACGGGCCCGCTTGATGACCGTGACCTGCTTTTCCGCGCCCTTGGTCCAGGCGATCGCGAAGCCCTGCGGCAGCAGGTAGTTACGGCCGAAGCCGTCCTTGACCTCGACGATGTCGCCCGGGGCACCGAGGCCGGACACTTCCTGAGTCAGGATGATCTTCATATCGGTGCCTCCTCTCAGCGGGCCGTTGCGGTGTACGGCAGGAGCGCCATCTCGCGGGCGTTCTTGACCGCGCGGGCGATCTGCCGCTGCTGCTGCGAGGTCACGCCGGTGACCCGCCGAGCGCGGATCTTGCCGCGGTCGGAGATGAACTTGCGCAGCAGCGCCGTGTCCTTGTAATCGATATAGGTGATCCCGTCCTTGTCGAGCGGGTTCACCTTCTTCTTCGGCTTGCGAAGTGCCGCAGCCTTGGCCATTGACCTTGCTCCTGGTTTGCGATCGCGGGCGCTCGGCGCCATTAGAACGGAGGCTCCTCGTCGAAGTTGCCGCCCGAACCGGCACGCGCGGGAGAAGGTGCGGCCGAAGCCCAGGGGTCGTCGAAGTTGCCTCCGCCGCCACCCTGGCCACCACCGCCGCCACCACCGAAGCCGCCGCCACCGCCACCGGAGCGGGACATCTTCTGCACCTTCGCCGTGGCGTAGCGCAGCGACGGGCCGATCTCGTCGACCTCAAGCTCGATGACGGTGCGCTTCTCGCCCTCGCGGGTCTCGTACGACCGCTGACGCAGCCGACCCGAGACGATCACGCGGGCGCCCCGCTGCAGCGACTCGGCGACGTGCTCCGCCGCCTGACGCCACACGGTGCAAGCCAGGAAGAGCGGCTCGCCGTCCTTCCACTCATTGGTGGTCTTGTCCATGAAACGGGGCGTCGAAGCGACCCGGAACTTGGCGACCGCCGCACCGGACGGGGTGAACCGCAACTCGGGGTCATCGGTCAGGTTGCCGATGACCGTGATGGTGGTGTCTCCTGCCATGACCATCTCCTCGCGCACTCAGCGTCTCGTCGTACAGGCTCGCAGAGCCGTACGACAGAGTCGCGGAGGCTGATCCGGGCGAACCGGGTTGAATGCCGGACTGAATGCTTAGCGCATCTCCGGCCGGATGACCTTGGTGCGCAGCACGGACTCGTTCAGCCGGAGCTGACGGTCCAGCTCGGCCACGGCAGCAGGCGTGGCCTGCAGGTCGACGACGGCGTAGATGCCCTCGGCCTTTTTGTTGATCTCGAACGCGAGGCGCCTGCGGCCCCACACGTCCGTCTTCTCAACCGAGCCACCCGCGGTCCGAATCACGTTCAGGTACGTGTCGAGCGACGGGGCGACGGTGCGTTCCTCGAGGCTGGGGTCGAGGATCACCATGATCTCGTAATGACGCAAGACGTGCTCACCTCCTGTGGGCTAAGCGGCCACGGTCCTTCCGTGGCAGGAGGTCGTGCGTCGCTGCCCGCACGTGCCGGGGGAACCCGGCCGGACGCGGACAACCTGACCAGGATACCCGGTCTGGACGATCATGCCCGGGGTGGTCGGGCCAGTGCCCCGGACATGCCGACGGGGGCCCGCCACCCGACCGTCACTGGTCGGTGGCGAGCCCCCGTCAACGAGGCCGCGGAGCGTCCCGTCCGCATTCCTTGGGTGGGACCTGGGGAGGAACGACCACACCGATGAGGTTGGACCGAAGACGCCCCGCGGAGCTTTATCGTGTTGTTATCTGACGATACAACGGCTCTTGTCCCTTGTCGGGGCAAAAGGCAGAATTTTCCGAGATTCTGCGTCGGCGGAGATCTGGTACGTCGAGGGGTCGCCCCCACGGCGCCGGGCCGCGCCGCGGGGATGACCTCGCTCCGGGGCCAACGAGCGCCGACTGCCATGCGCGGCGAACCGCCACGCGCAGCCCCGGGCCCTGCTCGCCGGGTTCCAACCCATCAACGATCGTCGACCGGCCGGGGTGACGCGACGAGCGACGACACCGCACCGGCCGTCGCCGCAGCCGTCGGGGTCGCGACGTAGGCTCGCTGCCATGCGTATCGGAGCCCACGTCGATTCGACCGACCCGCTGGCGGAGGCGACCGCCCGGTCCGCCGACGCCGTGCAGTTCTTCCTCTCCGACCCGCAGGGATGGAAGGCACCCAAGCCGCGGGAGGATGCCGAGCAGCTGCGCGCGGCCGAGGTCGACCTCTACGTGCACGCCCCCTACGTCATCAACGTGGCGACCCTCAACAACCGCATCCGGATCCCCAGCCGCAAGCTGCTGCTCGGGCACGCGACCGCGGCGGCCGAGATCGGCGCCAAGGGCCTGATCGTCCACGGCGGGCACGTCAACGCCGGGGACGACCTGGCGGTCGGCTTCGACAACTGGCGCAAGACCTTCGCGTACGCGGCCGACTCCGGCGGCTTCGGCGTCCCGGTCCTCATCGAGAACACCGCCGGCGGCGACAACGCCTGCGCCCGCCGGCTGGACGCGCTGGCCCGGCTCTGGGACGCCATCGGCGACCACGAGGTCGGCTTCTGCCTCGACACGTGCCACGCGTACGCCGGTGGCGAGGAGTTGCTCGGTCTGGTCGACCGGGTGAAGGCGATCACCGGCCGGATCGATCTGGTGCACGCCAACAACTCCAAGGGCGCGTTCAACTCCGGCCAGGACCGGCACGACAACCTGGACGGCGGGACGATCGACCCGGAGCTGGTGGTGGCCGTGATCCGGGCCGCCGGTGCGCCGGTGGTCGTCGAGACCCCGGGCGGCGTGTCCGGTCAGGCGGCCGACATCGACTTCCTTCGCCAGCAGCTCGGGACGGAGCGCCCGGCCGCATGACCACCGGACAGCCCGGGAACCCCCGGCCCACTCCGACCGACGACGCGCCGAGCCCATCGGCGCCGACGCACGTCGGGGCCCCGCCCGCCCCGCCGTCTCCCGCCAGCGCCACGTCCCGGTCCGACGCGACCGCCGGCACCGACGCGGCCAGCCCGCCCCGCGCCGATGACACGCCTGTCGCCACCGCCGGGGCCGAGGGGGACGCCGCCCCGAACGGCCGGGCAGAACGCGACGCCACGAAGGACGGCATCGTCAAGGTCGGCGGCAGGAAGTCCGCCGCGAAGGGCCGCCGCGCGAAGAACGGCGCGGCCAAGGACACCGCGGCCAAGGACATCGCGGCCAAGGACGTCGCCGTCAAGGACGCCGCGGCCAAGGACGCCGCCGTCAAGGACGCCGCGGCCAAGGACGCCGCCGTCAAGGACGCCGCGGCCAAGGATGTCGATGAAGCCGAGGGTACGAAGGCGGACGACGCCGAAGCTCCGCGCAAGGCCGACGGTGACGCGAAGCCGGTTGAGGCCGAACGCTGGGAGGCGTTCGCCTCGGCGCCGGAGCCGCGGCCCAGCCGACTCAGCCGAGCCGCCCGCGCCGTCGGCCGGTTCCTGGTCCACGAGTGGACCCTGGCGACCCTCGCCTCGCTGACGCTGGCCGTGCTGATGACCTGGCCGACGCTGCGCTACCCGCGCTACACCCTGCCGCAGGACACCTGGGATCCGAGCCTGCAAGCCTGGCAGATGGCCTGGTCCGGGCACATCCTGCTGGCCGACCCGGCGCGACTGTGGCAGTCCAACACGTTCTTCCCGGAGCTGTGGAGCTTCGCGTTCTCCGACACGCTGCTCGGCTATGCCCCGGCCGGGATGCTCGGCAGTGGTCCCCAGGACGCGGTGCTGCGCTACAACATCATGTTCGTGCTGGCGCATGCGCTCGCCACGCTCGGCGCGTACGCGCTGGCCCGGCAGCTCGGCGCCGGTCGGATCGGCGCCGCCGTCGCCGGGGTCGCCTACACCTACGCGCCGTGGCTGCTGGCCCAGGCCGGGCACCTGCACGTGCTCTCCAACGGTGGCATCCCGCTGGCGCTCGCGATGCTCGCGCGGGGGCACGGCTGGTCGCTGCGGCACGGCTACCGGCCGGAGCGGCGGCATGACGGCTGGGTGTACGCCGGCTGGCTGGTGGCGGCCTGGCAGGTCAGCCTCGGCTTCGGCATCGGCCTGCCGTTCGCGTACTTCCTGGCCGCCGCGGTGCTCGTCGTCGCGGTGCTGTTCGGAGTTCGCCGGCTGAGGTCCGGTCGGGCGCTGCCGTTCGGCCGCCGACTCCTCGTGGCCGACATGGTGGGTGGGTTGTTCTTCGCCGGGGTGGGCGTGCTGATGGCGTCCCCGTACTTCATGGTGACCGAACTGCACCCGTACGCCGAGCGGACGATCCGCGACATCAGCATCTTCTCGCCGCCGGCGTCCGGCTTCGTGACCGCACCTGCCGAATCACGGATCTGGGGTGGGTTGCACGAGGGCGCCCGTGCGGCGCTGCCGTGGCATCCCGAGATGACGCTGCTGCCGGGCTTCGTGCTCTACGCGCTGGCCGCCGGTGGGCTGTTCTTCTCGGTCTGGCGGCTACGGCACCGGTTGCTGTTGCTCGTCGGGGTGCTGGTGACGATGGCCTTCGCGATGGGCACCCGCTTCTTCGACGGCACGTTCACCTACGTGCCGCTCTTCGAGCACGCACCGGGCTGGAACGCGCTGCGTACCCCGGGCCGGTTGATGCTGTGGACCACGTTGCTGCTCGCGTTGCTCGCGGCGGGCGCGGTGACCGCCCTCACCGACCGGGTCCGTGAGCTGGCCGCGCAGCGGATCCCGTCCTGGCCGGGGCCGTGGCTGCGGATGGCCACCCTGCTGCCGCTGCTGCTGGTCACACTCGAGGGCCTGAACGCCACCCCGCATCCGGTGGTGCCGACCGAGCCGGCGGCGATGCGCTCGGCTGAGGGACCGATGCTGGTGCTGCCCAGCAACCAGAGCATCGACCAGCACGTGATGCTCTGGTCGACCGACGGGTTTCCGGACGTGGTGAACGGCGGCAGCGGTTTCACGCCTCGGCAGCTCGACGACGTCCGGCGGATCAGCCAGTCGTTCCCCGACCAGAAGAGCGTCGACTACCTGCGGACGTTCGGCGTGCGCACGGTGGTGCTGCTCCGCAGCCAGGTGCCCGGCACCCCGTGGGAGATCACCATCGACGCACCTGTCGAGTCGCTCGACATCACGCGTCAGGACGTCGGCGACGCCGTCGTCTATCGACTCTGACGCTCTCTCACGTGGTGATGGCCGGCTCCGGTTCGGGTTCGGTGGGCGTTGCTCGGCGGCGCCAGCGGTCCAGCCAGGGTGCGTCCGGTGCGCCGTCGAGCACGCCGCCGTCGGGGTCGTCGGCGTAGGTGGCCCGTACGGCGTCCTGCTCGGGGTGCATGATCTCCCGGATGACCAGCACGCACAGGGTCACCACTGTCGCCAGCCGCAGCGTCGAGGCCAGCACGAACACGCCCTCCGGGAAGACCGGGCGGCTGGTCGCCGCGCCGAGCAGCTCACCGTAGAAGGCGACGAAGTAGCAGACCTCGGCGAGCTGCCAGGCCAGGAAGGCCCCCCACTTCGGGCGGGCCAGCACCACCAGCGGCAGCATCCAGAGCACGAACTGCTGGGACCAGACCTTGCTGAAGATGAGGAACGCGGCGACCACCAGGAAGGCGAGTTGGGCGAGCCGGGGCCGGCGCGGCGCCCGCAGCGCCAGCACGGCCACGCCGAGGCAGGCCAGCCCGAAGAGGGCGTACGAGATGGTGTTGAGGGCGGGGATGTTGGCGTTCAACCATTCGAACGGGCCCTGCTGGCCGGGGTCGTTGCCGACCTTGCCGTCGAGATAACGCCCGATGTACCAGAGTGTGCCCCAGTCGATCGGCCGGGTGGTGTTCAGCTCGAAGAACCGGCCCCAGTTGTCGGGGTTGGCCCGGAAGGCGGGCAGGTTCACGAGCACCACGGCCACCGCAGCCGTACCGAGCGCGGTGAGCGCGGCGCGGAGCCGGTTGGCTCGCAGCGCCAGGACGAGGATCGGCCCCAGCAGGAACAGCGGCCAGAGTTTCGCCGCGCCGGCCAGGCCGAGCAGGACGCCGGCCACCGCTGGTCGTCGTCGGGCCCAGGCCAGCAGACCGAACGCCGCCAACCCGATGGCGAGCAGGTCCCAGTTGACGGTGGCGGTGAGCACCAGGGCCGGGGCGAGTGCGAACAACGCGGCGTCCCAGGGTCGTCGGCGCCGCAATGCCAGGATCACCGCCACTGTGGCAATGGCGAGGGCACCGAGCACCAGCGCGTTGAGGTTGTAGAACCACTGGCCCTGGTTGATGCTCGGGTCGCCGTCGCCGATGGCGTGCACCGGAAGGCCCAGCGCCCCCATGAAGTAGCCGGTCAGCACCGGGTATTCCACCGGGTGGTCCCGGTAGGGCACCTTGCCCTCGTTGAGACCCTCGGCGTAGTAGAGGGCGAGGACGTCGGTGTAGCAGAACCGCGTGTACTGGACGTTCTTCTGCCAGGCGCCGTCCTGGCACGGGGATTTCTGCACCCAGTGCAACGCGAGCGTGAGGCAGGCCAGCGCCAGGACGATCCGGACGACGGTCCAGAACCGACGCTCGTGGCCGGCTGGCCGGTCCAGTGCCGTCGCGTGGTCGCCGAGCGGCCCACCGATGGCGCCGGAAAGGCCGCGGACGAACCCGTCGGAGCGGGACGGGTGGTCGGTGGTGCCGGCGTCGTCGATGCCGGGCGTCGACTGGGTGCTCATAAAAAGGCATCCTGCCGTACGACGGGGGGTGCGTGGAACACGCACGTCACAGTCTGGTTCGCCATGACCCATCGACGTCGGAAGCTGTGAGCGTCCGCACGCCGCACCTGAGGGACCGAATCTGGGTGACCTTCGGACGTGCCGTCGCGGGCAGCTTCGCGTACGGAAAACGCCGCCGCCGACCGGACGGGTTCGTCCAGCCGGCGGCGGCGTCGTGCGTGGTGCGGGTCAGTCCCGCGTGGTGGGTGTCAGCCCGGGCAGCAGCCCACCACCGTTTCCGCCATTCCCGGGACCGCCGGGGCCGCCCGGACCGCCGGGGCCGTTGCCGCCGGTGTTGCCGTCGGTACGCGGGCAGAACGGGTTGGTCAGCGGGTCACAGGTCGGTCCGCCCGGCCCACCGGGTTGACCGGGCCCACCCGGCTGGTCCGGGGGCGGCGGCGGAGGTGCTGCCTCACCGTTGCCGGAGTTCGGGTCGCCGATGTTCGCCGCGGCCGGGAAGTCGAGCTTGTCCTTGCCCTTCAGCGCCTCGTTCATGTACCGCTCCCAGATGTCACCCGGGAGGTTTCCACCACTGACCTTGCGCTTGTCCTTGAGGATGAGTGGCTTGCGGTCCTTCACGTTGCCCACCCAGACCGCGGTGGCCAACTGCGGCGTGTAGCCGATCATCCAGGCGTCGCCGTTGTCGGAGCTGTCGCCCTTGAGTTCCCAGGTACCGGTCTTGGAGGCAGCCTTGCGGCCGTCATCGAGCCGGTGGTTGACCGCAGCCGGGTAGTCCTTCAACACCGACGTGACGTCGGCGACCACGTCCTTGTCGATCCGGCGCTTCGAATCGAGCTTCTCGCTGGACACCTTGTCCCACTTGCCGGTGTTCGGGTTCTGCTTCTCCACCGAGTAGAGGAAGTGCGCCTTGTTGTAGACGCCGCCGTTGGCGAAGGTGGCGACGCCGTTGGCGTGGTCCAGCACGGTGATCGGGTACTGGCCGTAGCCGACCACGTTGAAGAACGGGTTGGGCGTGATGTCCTTCGGGTCGGCCTTCGTCAGGTCGTACGCCTTGGCCGGGTTGGTGTCCGTGCGCCACATGGTGGTGACGCCGGCCTGCTTGGCCATGTCGACGACCTTGTCGGCGCCGATCTCCTGGGTGACGTAGTAGAACGGCACGTTCAGCGACTTGAGCGTCGACACCCTGAGCGTGCAGGAGTTGTGGCAGCTCGGGTCATCCGTACCAGCGTTGCTGACCTTGAACTTGGTGCCCTCCGGGGTGAACGCCTTGCCCTTCCACCGGGACTCGAGTGCCTTTCCGGCCTTGAGCGCGGCCGCGAGGGTATAGATCTTGAAGCTCGAGCCTGGTGAGTGGCCGCCGCTGATCGCCCCGTTGGAGTCGGTGTTCTTGCCGGCGTAGTCGGTGCCGGTGCCGTTGTCGCCGCCGTAGTAGGCGACCACCCGCCCGTTCTCCGGATCAACCGAGACCACCGCGGCCATGAGGTTGGACGGCTGATCGCTCAGTTCGGAGCCCTTGGTCTTGCGCTGGGCCGTCTCGACCGCCGCCGCCTGCATCTTGGTGTCGATGGTGGTGCGAATCCGGTAACCACCGGCCATCAACGCCTGCGTGCACAGGGGCTTGGCCTCCGTCACCTGCTCGTCCTTGTCGACGCAGATGCCCTTGTCCCGCATCTCGTCCCGGACGTAGTTGATGACGTTGCCGTACGGCGTGTCGACGCCGTAGTCGAGCCCGACGCCGCCCTTCTTCGGGCTCTTGATGCTCTTCAACGGATATTCGGTGGGCCGCTCGGCCGCACTCAGCCAGCCCTCCTTGACCATGCCGTCGATCACGTAGTTCCAGCGGTCCTGGGCGTCCGTCGGGTTGATCGCCGGGTCGTAGCCCTGGTGCGTCGCGCTGGGCTCCGGTTGCTTGATCAGGGCGGCGAGCACCGCGCCTTCGGCCGGAGTCAGCTTCGACACCGACTTGCCGAAGTAGGTCTGCGCCGCCGCCTCGATGCCGTAGGCGCCGCGGCCGAAGTAGATGACGTTCAGGTAGTGCTGCATGATCTGCGGCTTGGTGTACTCGTCGTTGAGCTTGGAGGCGAAGATCGCCTCCTTGACCTTCCGGCCGTAGGTGTCGTCCTTGAGGTTCTCGATCGCGTTGCGGGCGTACTGCTGCGTGATCGTCGAGGCGCCCTGCTTATCACCGCCGGAGACGTTGTTCCATGCGGCCCGGACGATGCCCTTGTAGTCCACACCGGAGTGCCGGTAGAAGTTGCGGTCCTCGGCGGCCGCGACCGCGTGCTGCACGTACTCCGGGATCTGCTCGATCGTGACCAGCGTGCGGTTCTGGGTACCGACCTTGGCGATGATCGTCTTGTTGTCGAACGCGTAGAGGGTGGTCGCCTGCGGCGGAGTGATCTCGTCTGGCATGACCACGTTCGTCGAGTAGTAGGTGAACCCGACCACGCCGACACCGGCGAGCATGATGAAGACGGCGAACCCGGCGATCAGCAGGTTCATCCGCTTGCGCTTCTTGGCCTTGGCCGCTGCGGCGGGGTCGCCCGCACCACGGCCGCCTCGCCCACCTCGGCCCGGCCCGTTCGGCCCACCAGGACCACCGGGGCCGCCCGGTCCACCGGATACCGGCGAGACGCTCGCCCGAGCGACCGCGGCGCGGCCACCCACCGACGCTGAACCGACGCTGGCCCGGCCCGCCGAGGCGGCGCCGACGGCGGCGGTGCCGACCCGCGCCCGGCCCGCGGGTGCGCCCGGCGCCGGGGAAACCGGCACGGAGGCGCGGCCCGCGCCGGCACGTCCGGCAGCCGCACCCGGCGCCGGCGACACGGGCACCGAGGCTCGGCCGCCGCCGCCCGGCGTGGCCGAACCCACCGACGCGGATCCGGCCGCGGCACCGCCACGTGGCGGCACGGACGCCGAACCACCCACCGACGCGCGACCACCGGCGGCCGGCGGTGTCACAGAGGCACGACCGGGGGGCGCCGCAGGCTCCGAGGCGGACCAGCCGCCTGCCCGGGAGTCACCTCCGGGCCGGCGGTACGCGTCGTCCGCGCCCGGTCCGGGGTCGCCGTTCGGGCCCGGGTACTGGGCCCGCCCGCGCGCAGAACTGGGATCGCCGTACGAGTTCATTCCTCACACCCTGCCGGTCGCGGTGGGGCGCGACTGCGCCGCCACCGGGTTGCCGTGAGTTGTTTCACCCGGGACGCCGGCACGGGGGTGCCGGCTCGCCAAGGTCATTGCCGTATCAATGGGGCCAATCGGACCAACGAGTGGTCGACCGTCCCGGGCGATGTGCACGGCCCCGGAGCCGGTCGAACCAACTGAGATCACCGTTGCGCCTCTCGCCTCCGCCGACCCACGTTCCCGGCGCCCGCCGCGTCCTGCTCGCTGCCGCCAGCACCGTCGCCATCACCCGTGAGACCGTCCCGGCCGAGCAGGTACTGCTCGACGAGATGGTTCCAGTCACAGCCGAGGCACACCTCCACCACGAAGACCTGGAACTCACGTAGCGTCATCGCCAGCACGGGCAGCTCGGCCAGTGTCCGGGCCTGTCCGGCGGACTGCTTGAGTTCGTCCCCGTAAATGTAGTGGACGAGAGTCAGATTCTCGCTGCGACAGATGGGGCATCGACGGTCGGTCGGTTCACCGTGGAACCGGGCAGCGTTCTTCAGGTACGGCGACGCGTCGCACACGTCGTACGTGCCGACCCGGCCGGCCAGGAGCTCACGCAGCACTGCTCGCTTCTGAAGCGAGTAGTCGACGACCTGGCGCTGCGTACGCATGCGGAGAAGGGTACGCGGTCCGGCTCGACGAGGCGACCACGGTAACGATCCGTGACGGAAGGACCCCGGAACGGGGGTTTGCCCTGGCCCACGCGACCCGCTAACGTGCGATGTATCGGTCCGATACATCGCGGCGGTTACCGCTCCGCGCCGGAGGGTAAAGAGAGGGTGGCCCGTGCTCGAATTCGCCATCCTCGGCCTCCTGCAGGAGTCTCCGATGCACGGCTATGAGCTGCGCAAGGAGCTGACCGCCAAACTCGGCGCGATCCGGGCGGCGATCAGCTACGGCTCGCTCTATCCCACGCTACGCAGGCTCCAGGCGGCGGGATGGATCACCGAAGCTGCTGAGACGCCCGCCACCGCCGAGGAGGTTCCCGCGCTGACCAGCCGACGAGGTCGGGTGGTCTACAAAATCACCGCGGAAGGCAAGGAACGCTTCGCCCAGCTGATCGCACAGGCCGGGCCCGAGACGTACGACGACACGGGCTTCGGGGTGCACTTCGCGTTCTTCGCCCGGACCGACCAGGCGACCCGACTCCGCATTCTGGAGGGTCGCCGCCGCAAGATCGAGGAGCGTCGCGAAGGGCTTCGTGACGTGCTGGGCCGGGCGGCCGAGCGCCTCGACGCTTACACGCTGGAACTGCAGCGCCACGGTCTTGATGCCTGTGAGCGCGAGGTCCGCTGGCTGGAGGAGCTCATCGCCAACGAGCGCTCCGGCCGAGCCCCGACGGTCCCGAACATCGGGACAGCCGGCGGCCGACGAGAAGACAACAGCCCGCCTCCGCCTGGAGAGACCAGGAAAGAGCGGCCGTGACAGAAAAGAAGGAGGCAGACGCTATGGGCTCCGTCCGCGTCGCCATCGTCGGTGTGGGTAACTGCGCCTCGTCCCTGGTTCAGGGCGTCGAGTACTACCGGAACGCCAACCCGAACGACCGCGTCCCGGGTCTCATGCACGTCGCCTTCGGCGACTACCACGTCAACGCCGTGGAGTTCGTCGCGGCATTCGACGTGGACGCCAAGAAGGTGGGCATGGACCTCGCGGAGGCGATCGTCGCCAGCGAGAACAACACCATCAAGCTCTGCGACGTGCCGCCGACCGGCGTCACCGTGCAGCGCGGCCCGACCTTCGACGGTCTGGGCCAGTACTACCGCGAGATCGTCGAGGAGTCGGACGCCACCCCGGTCGACGTGGCGCAGGCGCTGCGCGACGCGCAGGTCGACGTCGTCGTCTGCTACCTCCCGGTCGGCTCCGAGCAGGCCGCCAAGTTCTACGCCCAGGCCGCGATCGACGCCGGCTGCGCGTTCGTCAACGCCCTGCCGGTCTTCATCGCCTCCGACCCGGAGTGGGCCCAGAAGTTCACCGACGCCGGCCTGCCGATCGTCGGTGACGACATCAAGAGCCAGGTCGGCGCCACCATCGTGCACCGCGCCCTCGCGAAGCTCTTCGAGGACCGCGGCGTCGAGCTGCTGCGCACGTACCAGCTCAACTTCGGCGGCAACATGGACTTCATGAACATGCTGGAGCGCAAGCGGCTCGTCTCGAAGAAGATCTCGAAGACCCAGTCGGTCACCTCGCAGATCCCGCACGAGATGAGCAAGAGCGACGTGCACATCGGCCCGTCGGACCACGTGCCGTGGCTGGACGACCGCAAGTGGGCGTACATCCGCCTCGAGGGTCGCTCGTTCGGTGACACCCCGCTCAACGCCGAGCTCAAGCTCGAGGTGTGGGACTCGCCGAACTCGGCAGGCGTCATCATCGACGCCGTGCGCGCCGCGAAGATCGCCCTGGACCGGAAGATCGGCGGCCCGATCCTGTCGGCCTCGTCGTACTTCATGAAGTCCCCGCCGGTGCAGTACGCCGACCACGACGCCCACCAGGCCGTCGAGGAGTTCATCGCCGGCGAGGTCGAGCGCTGACCCGCTGAGCACCAGCACGGCCGAGGGGCCGGGTCCTGTCGGACCCGGCCCCTCGCCGCGTCTGGCACCGCAGTGCGGCGATCGGTGGCGGCTCGGCAGCATGGTGCTCGGCGTGTCGAACTGCTCAGCAGCCAACGATCAGCCGATGGACCTGCGAGCGACGCCGTCAGGACCAGGCGTGGCGCAGCGCGACGCTCGCCTCCAGCTCCAACAGCGTGACCTTGCGGGGCAGGCCTCCGCCGAAGCCGACAAGCTTGCCGCCCGCGCCGACGATCCGATGACAGGGCACGATCACCGGGATCGGGTTGCGGTTGCAGGCCACCCCCACCGCCCGCGCCGCACCGGGATCGCCGACCAGCCGCGCCACCTCGCCGTACGTCAGCGTCTCGCCGTACGGGATGCGCGTCATCTCCCGCCACACCGCCCGCTCGAACTCGGAGCCGCGCGGCATCGACACCGGGGCGGTGAAAGCGGTGAGCTCACCCGCGAAGTACGCCCGCAGTTCGGTCATCACCTGCCGGGACAACGCGTCGCCGGGCTCGTCGGCCGCCGCCCCGACCCGCCCGAAGGCCGCGCCACAGACGTTCGTGCCGTCGGTGGCCACGGAGAACTCGCCGATCGGTGAGTCGAGCACGGTCCAGCGCATCCACCCATTCTCCCCGACCCGTACGTCGCTACCCCTCCGGCTACCAGCGTCGGGTCGAACGCCATTCCTCGGCGGCCCGGACGGCTTCTTTCGCCGCGGCCCGTTCTGCCTGTGCCCGGTCGCGGTCGCGGAAACCCAGATAGAGCTTGCGGCCGGCGTAGATGGGGAGCAGCACAGCCCCGTAGAAAAGCACGACAGTTTCGTCGTTCGAGCTGAGCAGGTAGTAGGCGTAGTAGCCGGCGAGAGCACCACCGATGCCGGCCAGTACCCGATCGACCCGGGATGTGGTGGCGAACGAGGTGACCGCGACGCCCAGCAGCGCGACTGCGGTCAACGCCAGGCTGACGATGTAGAAGACGACCACGATGTTCGGGAGGGTCGGGTCGGCCACGGGCAGGTCCTCTCGATGCGCGTTGACCGGGACGATCTGCCGGCGGCGGAGAAGATAACGCGCCCGAGCCATCCGGCGCTGCCCTGTTTTCGATCAGCTCGGGAAAGATTCATCTCCGCGTCGAGCGCGACCGTTGAACCTTGCACCACGTCGATACCGTGCGGGTCGTGGCCACGGGGACGCTCATCTTTCTGATCATCGGTGGGGCGGGTGTCGGCGTGCTGGCACTCGCCCTGCTCGGCAGCGAACTGCTGCACTTCGGGCACGCCGACGTGGACGGGCCGATCTCCACCGAGACGGTCGCCGGGTTCGCCGGCGCTTTCGGGTTCGGCGGGGCGATCGTCAACGAGCTGCTCGGCGCGCGTACCCCCGCGCTGATCGCGGGTGCGGCGGCCGGCGGCCTGCTCGCGGCCGTGCCCACGGCGTGGCTGGCGTCGCGGCTCAGTCGGGCGGCGCGCAACATGCGCACCGACCCCACCCCCACCCGTGACGACCTGGTCGGCGCGCTCGGCCTGGTCGTCACTCCGGTGCCAGCCAACGGGTACGGCGAGGTCCGCATTCGCCTCGCCGGCCAACCGGTCAAGCTCAGCGCCCGCGCGGACCAGCCGATCCCGATCGGTGCCCAGGTCTTCGTCGTGCAGGCGCTCAGCGAGACCAGCGTGCACGTAGAAACCTACTGACCTCCCCCTCATAGACGGGACTCCTCATATGGCCCTACTCATCGCCATCGGTGGTGCGGTTCTCCTCGCGCTCGTCCTGGTGTTCTTCGTTCTCTCCCGGATCAAGGTGGCCGGACCGAACGAGGCGTTCATCGTCACCGGCCGCAAGGGCCGTACCACGCAGACCGCCGACGGTGCCCGGTCGACCGACAATTCCGGGCAGAAGGTGGTGCTGGGCGCCTCGGTCTTCGTGCTGCCGGTGGTGCAGAAGCTCCAGTCGCTCGACCTGTCCAGCCGGCGGATCGACGTCGGCATCCGGGGCGCGGTCAGCAAGCAGGGCATCCGCGCCGACCTGCACGGGGTGGCGATCGTCAAGGTCGGCGGGACCGAGGACGCGATCCGGGCAGCCGCGCAGCGGTTCCTGCACCAGCAGGACGAGATCGACAACTTCACCCGGGAGGTGCTGGCCGGCGCGCTGCGCTCGATCGTCGGCCGGCTCACCGTCGAGGAGGTCATCCGGGACCGAGCGGCGTTCGCCAGCGCGGTGGCCGAGGAGGCCGAGCACTCGATGACCAACCAGGGTCTCGTGCTGGACACCTTCCAGCTGCAGGACATCCTCGCCGAGGGTTCGTACCTCCAGGACCTGGGGCGACCCGAGGCGGCCCGGGTGCTCAAGGACGCGGCGATCGCCGAGGCGCGGGCCCGCCAGCAGGCCGAGCAGGAGCGGCTGCTCGCCGAGGAGGCCATCGCGGAGGCGAACCGGAACCTGGCCCTCAAGCAGGCAGGCATCCAGGCGGAGATCGATGCGGCGAAGGCCAAGTCGGCCGCAGCCGGGCCGCTCGCCCAGGCCGAGCGGGACCAGGCGATCCTCTCCGAGCAGCAGAAGGTCGCGGAGCGCAACGCCGAACTCAAGCAGCGTCAGCTGGACACCGAGGTGCGCAAGCCGGCCGACGCCGCCCGGTACAAGGTGGAGCAGGAGGCCGAGGCGGCCCGCAACGCGGCGGTGCTGAGCGCCGACGCGCAGCGCCAGGCCGTCATCGCCGCCGCGCAGGCCTCCGCCGAGCAGGCACGGCTCACCGGTGAGGGCGAGCGCGCCCGGCGGGCCGCGCTCGCCGAGGCGAACGCGATCGAGGGCGCCAAGGAGGGTGAGGCCGAGCAGCGGCGGCGCTCCGCGATCGCGGAGGCGGTCGAGCGGGAGGGTACGGCCGAGGCCGCGGCCATCCAGGCGCGAGGCCAGGCCGAGGCCGACGCGATGGCCCGCAAGGCCGAGGCTTTCGCTGCGTACGGCGAGGCCGCGGTGCTGGACCTCCTGGTCAAGGTGCTGCCGCAGGTCGTCGAGGCGGCGAGCGCTCCGATCGGGGCGATCGACAAGATGACAGTCATCTCCACCGACGGCGCGTCGTCGCTGACGAAGTCGGTGGCCGGCAACGTCGCCCAGGGACTTCAGCTCGGCAGCGACCTGACCGGGATCGACCTGGCCGGTCTGCTGGGCCGACTCGGCGCCCGTGCCGACGACGACGCCGCTCGCGCCGCCGATTCGGCGACGCGGGGCGGAACGCCGACGGCGGGTAACGCGGTCGTCCCGAGCACCCGCTGATCGGACTCCATCGTCCGGTAAGCAGTGACGCCGCCGAGCCGAACGGTTCGGCGGCGTCAGGCAGGCCACGGCTGGGCCAGCCAAACGCCGGTCGGTCCGCTGGACCCAGCGGACCGACCGGCGTCGGTAGAGAGGGCTGTTGGTCAGGCGAGCCCGATGGTGAACTTCTCCCAGGGCCCGAGCCCGTAGGTGGGGCTGGACCAGTCGATGTTCCGGTTCGCGATGAGCGGCTTGCCACCGCCGCTCTCGGCCGTCACGGCCTTGTCATTGACGTACGCACCGAAATGGACCGTTCCGTCGGCGTTGTGGTCGATGACGTAGAAGACGGTCGAGTCGGTGATCGCCGTGCCACTTGCGAGCAACGGGTTGGCCCCGGCGGCCACGTACTTGTTGTTGACCAGCGCCCGCAGCGCGTAGTACTGGTATCCGAGGTCGACCAGCTCGTACTTCTCCCATGCACCCGGTGCGGTGGCGCGGGCGATGAGCGGCTTGGTCCCGCCATTCTCCGCGGTGACGAACTTGCCGTTCGCTGACGCCTTGAGGCTGATCACCGGGTTCGGCGACTCCAGGTCGAACTTCTCCCAGGCACCGATGGTCGTGCCACGGGCGATCAGCGGCTTGGTGCCTGCGGACTCCGCGGTAACGAACTTGCCGTTGACCTGCGCCTTGAGGCTGACGCTGCCGTCGGTGTTGTTGAGCAGCTGGAACTTCTCCCAGGCCCCGATGGCCGTGCCACGGGCGATCAGCGGCTTGGTGCCTGCGGACTCCGCGGTGACGAACTTGCCGTTGACCTTCGCCTTCAGGGCGACAAGCCCACTGCCGGCAGCGACGAGGTCGAACTTCTCCCACGCCCCGAGGACGGCGCCGCGCGCGACAAGCGGCTTGGTGCCAGCGGACTCCGCGGTCACCAGGCTGTCGTTGGTCCGGGCCCGCAGGCCGACGTCGCTGCGGGTCGTCACCGCCGGTCCGACGTAGAGCAGCCGGTCCAGGGAACCCGTCGTGCCGAGCACGGCCCCCGAGATACCGCTGGTCACGATGTAGTCCCGTACCTGGGCCGGGGTCGAGGTGGGGCTGACGGCCAGCCGCAGTGCCGCAGCGCCGGCCACATGTGGCGACGCCATGGAGGTGCCGTCGCCGACCAGGGATGCGGTAGGGCTGGCGATACCCGCCGAGGTGATGCCCACGCCCGGGGCGAACGTGTCAAGGCACGAACCCCAGTTCGAGAAGGTCGCGCGCATGTCGATCCGGTCCGTCGCGCCCACCGTGATCGCCGTCGGCAACGCGCTCGGTGAGTAGTTGCAGGCGTCGTCGTAGCTGTTGCCGGCGGCGACCGCGTAGGTGATCCCGGAGGCGATGGAGGTGGCCACCGCCTGCTCCATGGCCGGGTCACGGCCGAAGACGGTCCCGAGACTCATGTTGGCGACGGCTGGCTTGACGGCGTTGGCCGTCACCCAGTCGATCCCGGCCAGGATCGTCTCGGTGTCACCCTTGCCCGAACAGTCGAGCACCCGTACCGCCACCAATTTGACATCCTTGGCGACGCCGTAGGTGCTGCCGCCGAGGGTGCCGGCGACGTGTGTGCCGTGACCCTCGCAGTCCTCGGCGACCGTGTCGTCGTCGACGGCGTCGTAGCCGTACGAGGCCCGGGTCCCGAAATCCTGGTGGTCGATCTTGATGCCCGTGTCGATCACGTACGCGGTGACGCCGCTCGCCGACGCGGAAGGGTAGCTGTACGTCTTGTTCAGTGCCGGCGTGACCTGGTCGATCCGGTCCAGACCCCACGACGGCGGGTTGGTCTGCGTACCACTCGCCCGGTAACGCCGCACCGGCTGGACCGACGCCACGTCCTCGTCTGCCGCCAACCGCTTCGCCTGCGTCGCGCTCAGCTGGGCGGAGTAGCCCCGCAGAGTGCGGGTGAAGACCTGCCGGACCGCCCCGCCGTTGTTTCGCGACAGTGCGGTCGCCGCCGCGCGGGTCTGCGCAGGGGTTGCCTTGGTGTCCTTCAACACGACGATGTAGCGACCGGGCACGACCGCGTCCGCCTGGTCATTCGGCGAATCGGCCGGGGTACGCGGAGCGGAGGGAAGCTGCGCCCCACCCGGCTCGGCCATCGCCGGCACGGTGGTGAGGACGGACGTCAAAGTTGTCACTGAGGCGAGCACCAGGCCCACCGCCGCCGTTCGGTATGTCACGCCACGGCTGAAAATCACATGTACTCCCCGTAAGCAGACCAGCGCCCACCCACGATGGATCATCGATGAGGCCCGCAATCCTGCGGCGCCTGACAGGCGCTGGTGAATGTTGCACCATCGTCTATGAGCGCCAATGCTGAGGCTTCATCCGTTCGGTGGACAACATTGGATATTCACCCGGCCCGCCGTCTCCGGAGTCCTTACCGGACTACCGAATACCCTGTTCGTTGGCCCAGCGCAGCAGCTCCGCCTCGGCGGCGTCGCGGTCCAGCGGGCCGTGCTCCAGACGCTGTTCCTTGAGGTGCTTCCAGGCCCGCCCCACGACCGGCCCCGGCGGTACGCCGAGCAGCTCCATGATCGCGTTGCCGTCCAGGTCGGGACGCACCCGGGCCAGGTCCTCCTCGGCGGCGATCCGGGCGATCCGGTCCTCCAACGCGTCGTAGTCGGCGGCGAGCTGCGCGGCCTTACGACGGTTGCGGGTGGTGCAGTCCGAGCGGGTCAGCTTGTGCAGCCGGGGCAGCAGGTCGCCGGCGTCGGCGACGTAGCGGCGCACCGCCGAGTCGGTCCACTCGCCCCGCCCGTACCCGTAGAAACGCAGGTGCAGCGCAACAAGCGCGGTCACCTTCGCGGTGATCTCCTTGGGGTAGCGCAGGGCCTTCATCCGGGCCTTGGTCAGCCGCGCGCCCACCACCTCGTGGTGGTGGAAGCTGACCCGACCGTCGGACCCGACGGCCTTGGTGGCCGGCTTGCCCACGTCGTGCATGAGGGCGGCCATCCGCAGGATGAAGTCGCAGCCCTCCTCCTCGAAGGAGACCGCGTTCTCGACGACCGTCAGCGTGTGCTCGTACACGTCCTTGTGCTGGGCGTGCTCGTCGATCTCCAGCTTCAGGCCCGTCAGTTCCGGCAGGAACCGCTCGGCCAGCCCGGTGTCGACAAGCAGCCGCAGCCCGGTGATCGGGTCGGCGCCGCAGAGCAGCTTGGTGAACTCGTCCCGCACCCGCTCGGCGGTGATCCGGTCCAGGTCGGCGGCCATCCCGGTCATCGCCGCGTGCACGTCCGGGTGGACGGCGAAGCGCAGTTGGGCGGCGAACCGGGCCGCGCGCAGCATCCGCAGCGGGTCGTCACCGAACGACTCACGCGGGGTGCTCGGCGTACGGATGACCTTGGCCGAGAGGTCGTCCAGCCCGCCGTGCGGGTCGGTGAAGCGGTGCTCCGGCAGGCTGACGGCCATCGCGTTGATGGTGAAGTCACGCCGCTTCAGGTCCTCGTCGAGGCTGGTGCCGTACACCACCACCGGGTTGCGGCTGACCTGGTCGTACGACTCGGCCCGGAAGGTGGTGATCTCCAGCCGGAGGCCGTCGCGCTGAGCGCCGATGGTGCCGAACTCCCGGCCGGTCTCCCAGATCGACTCGGCCCAGCCCTTGATGATCCGCAACGTCTCGTCGGGGTGGGCGTCGGTGCAGAAATCCAGGTCGTCGCCGAGCCGGCCGAGCAGGGCGTCGCGGACCGAACCGCCCACCAGGTGCAGCTCGTGACCAGCGCGAACGAAGCGGCGGCCCAACTCGTCGGCGACCGGCGAGACCCGGAGTAGTTCGGCGACGGCGTTGCGCTGCGCGGCGGTGAGTTCGCGGCGGTCGGCGGCGTGAGGAGCGGAGGCTTCGGACATGGGATCGCCAGCTTATCGGGCCTGGGTGTGATCCGATCCGCCGGGCGCGGGTAACGGGCAGGGGTTGACTATGGTCTGTGACGTGCGGGTCGGCGCCCGGCTCGACGTACCCCTGGGAGGCTGGAGATGAGCGGCGGGCTCTACCGCAGCGCGAACGCCGCGCGGGACGGCGGTGCGGGAGCCAACGTCCGCCCCTCCGACGGCGCCACGTTCATTTCGGCCGAACCACTGAACCAGCCGGCCATGGAGTCGACCGCCCCGCCGCAGGAGCAGGTGGGCGAGGCGAGCGCGGCGGCCAACAGCGCGGTGATGGCGGTCGGCAGCCTGGTCAGCCGGGGTACGGGCTTCCTGCGCACGCTCGCGTTGACCGCCGCGCTGGGCGGCGCGCTGGTCGGTGACGCGTACACGACCGCGCAGATCCTGCCCGGGATGGTGTACGAGTTCCTGCTCGGCGGCATCCTCACCAGTGTCCTGATCCCGGTTCTGGTGCGCCGGCGCAAGGTCGACAGCGACGGCGGCCAGGCGTACGCCCAGCGGTTGCTGACCCTCGCGGTGCTGGCCCTGGCCGCGGCGGCGCTGGTGGCGGTGGCCTTCGCCTCCGTGCTGACCTCGCTCTACGCCAGTAAGAAGACCGGAGCCGACTTCCGGGATCTGGTCACGGCGCTGTCCTACCTGATGTTGCCGATGATCTTCTTCACCGGCCTCAGCGCGCTGATCAGCGCGGTACTCAACACCCGGGGGCACTTCGCCGCCCCGATGTGGGCGCCGATCCTGAACAACATCGTGGTGATCGCCACGGCGGGCCTCTACATCACGATCTTCGGCGCGACGATCGTCAAGCCGGACGAGATGACCACCGGCCGGATCCTGCTGATCGGCGGCGGCACCCTGCTCGGTGTCGCCATCCAGGCCGCCGGGCTGCTGCCAGCTCTGCGCAAGGTCGGTTTCCGCTGGAAGCTCCGGTTCGACTTCCGCACCCTCGGGCTGCGTGAGCTGGGCCGCCTCGGCGGCTGGATGTTCTGCTACGTCGCGGTCAGCCAGGTCGGCCTGATCGTGCTGTTCAACCTGCTGAACCGGGCCGGTAAGGAGAACGCCGCCGGCCCACTGATCTACAACAACGTGTTCCTGCTGCTGATGATGGCGCACGGCATCATCGCCGTCTCGATCATCACGGCGCTGATGCCCCGGATGAGCGCGGCGGCGGCCGACGGCCGGTACGCCGACGTCGCCGCCGACCTGTCCCGCGGCACCCGAACCGTCTCGGCGGTGCTCGCCCCGATCGCGGTCTGCTACGCGGTGCTGGCCACCCCGCTGGCCGTGACGCTGTTCCGCTACGGCGCGTTCACCGACGAGAACGCCGCGGACACCTCACTGGTGCTGCTGCTCGCGGCGCTGGCGCTGGTGCCGTTCGCGATCAGTCAGCTCTTCACCTTCGCCTTCTACGCCCTGCCGGACACCCGCACCCCGGCGCTGATCAACATTCCGGTGGTGGCGCTGCGCATCGGGGTGCAGGTGGTGCTCTACGTCGCCTTCGCCGCACACTTCGCGGCGGCCGGGATGATGATCGGTAACGCCGTGTCCTACCTGGCGGCGGCGTTCGCCTCCGCCTGGCTGCTGCGGCCCCGGGTCGGCCGGATCGGGATGGGCGCCATCCTGCGTACCCTCGGCCGGGTCGTCGTGGCCGCGTTGGGCTCCGCCCTGGTCGGCCTGCTGGTGGTGAGCCTGCTGCCCGGGGGCGACA
Source organism: Micromonospora sp. NPDC049004 (assembly GCF_040649315.1). Classification (NCBI taxonomy): domain Bacteria; kingdom Bacillati; phylum Actinomycetota; class Actinomycetes; order Micromonosporales; family Micromonosporaceae; genus Micromonospora; species Micromonospora sp. NPDC049004. Next base: position 792,278 of record NZ_JBEZFG010000002.1, on the reverse strand, counting down.
CGCCGAGCTGGATGCAGGCCGTGGTCCAACTCGTCATCGGTGGCGCGGTGATCGGCGGGACGTACCTCGGTCTCGCCACGGTGCTGCGGATCGGGGAGATCACCGAGGTCGTCGGCATGGTCCGCCGCCGCCTCGGTCGCTGAGCGCAAGGAGACGGGCAACCGAGAGTCACAGCCACACGGAACGTGACAGCGGATCACCAGGCTGGGGACGCACCTGTGGATAACTCCGCGATTCGCCGGTCAGCAACCGGATCGGCCTGTGGATAACCAGCCGTACGGCTGAGCGTGGTCGCCCGATCGGCGGGAACAGGCGGTTGGCGGAGGGCACCACGCCAGGTCCAGCCCCAACGTCGGTCACTTGCGGTGAAGCCGTAGATTGGCTAGTACATGTGCCAGCAACGTGGCTGACAACGGTCGTAACCGGACGACTTCCCCGACTTCCGGCACCCCGCCGGGTACGGCAAGAAGATGACATGTCGGGGAGACGGGCAACCCGGGTAAGGTCGCTCTCGACGGGTACGGCAGGCGCCGACGCTGCGCGTCGACACCGGTTGGCCGGTTCCTTCGACGGCAGAGCGGGAAGCCACATGCCCAGCAGTGCGGGTCCATCGATCGACACGATCACCGAGGGAGGACGGGTGACCCAGGTCGGCGAGGGTCAGGAGGCGGACGAGAGCGCTCCTCCGGTCATGACCTTCGGTGCTCCCACGGCCGGTGAAATTCTCGCCGAGCGTTACGAGCTGGTCGAGCACATCAACAACGACAGCGCGGGTCGGCTGGTCTGGCGCGGGGTCGACGTCATCCTGCGCCGCCCCGTCGCGGTGGTGCTGCGCTACCCGGGTGGCGACTCCGCCACCGAGATGCTCCAGGCCGCCGTCGCGGCGAGCCGGGTCATCCACCCCAACCTGGTCGGCGTCTACGACGCCATCGACGAGGCCGAGCGGGCGTACGTGGTCCGTGAGTGGGTGGACGGTCAGTCGTTGCGCGACCTGGCCGCCGACGGTCCGTTGGACCCGGCACGGGCCACCGCGATCGGCAACGCCGTCGCCAGCGCGCTCGCCGCGGTGCACGCCACCGGAATGGTGCACGGCAACGTCCACCCCGGCACCGTCATGATCAGCGACGAGGGTCGCGTGGTCCTGGCCGACGCGCGCACCGACGGCGACGACAGCCAGGAGAGTGACATCCGGGCGGTCGGCGGCGTCCTCTACTTCGCACTGACCGGTCACTGGCCGCACGCCGAGGCACCGCTGCGCGGCGCCACCGCCGGCCATGGTCGGGCCGCCATCCCGGACGCGGTCCGGGACGCCGGAGGCACCCTCGCGGCACCCCGCCAGGTTCGGGCCGGGGTGCCCGCGTACCTGGACGACCTGACCATGGATCTGCTCGACGCCGAGATCGCGCCGCCGTCGTCCGACGTGCTGGCGGCCGAGTTGGCCCGGCTGGACGTGCCCACCGAGGAGGAGCACTACCTCGACAACGGTGGGCCACTGCGCTTCGCCGCCGACACCGAGGACGAGCCGTCGCCGCTGGCCGCGGCCGGTGGTCGCAAGGTCGCCATCGGCATCGCCGGCCTGCTGGCGGTCGCCCTGGTCGGTCTGCTCATCGGGATCAGCGCGCTCGGCGACGGCGACAAGGACCCGCAGAACACCGCCGGGCCCACGCCCACCGCCAGCGCTCCGGCCGGCGACGCCACCCCGGCGGCCGCCACGGTCCGCAACCTCGGCGTGCAGGGCATCCGGATCATCGACCCGGACAGCAGCAAGCGCGACGAACTCGGCGGCGCCGACAAGATCATCGACGGTGACAACGACAAGGGTTGGGAGACCGACCGCTACCCGAACGCCACGTACGGGAACCTCAAGGCCGGCATGGGTGTCTGGCTGGACCTGGGCTCGCCGCACACGGTGAAGTCGGTGCAGGCCGTGCTCTCCGGTCGAGGCGCCACCGCGAAGCTGCTCGCCGGCACGACCACCTACCCGTCGACCTCCGGCGGCGACAAGCAGATGGTGGCGAACTACAAGACCGAGATCGGTGTCCTGAAGGAGCACGACGGCACCACGATGACCTTCAACGGCTTCAACGCCGACCAGAAGTACCGCTACCTGCTGCTCTGGTTCACCGAGCTGCCGGCCATCGGCGACGAGGACGGCTTCCGGCTCGGCGTGCAGGAGATTACGGTCCAGGGTTCGTGATCCGGCCAGCACGACCCGGGCACCGCATCCGCTGGACGTGGTGATGGACGGGCGCGACGCGGCAACGGACCTCGAGCTGCTGCGCGCCCACGTCGCCGGTGACCGGGACGCCTTCGCGGTGCTGTTCCACAGGCACCGCGACCGGCTCTGGGCGGTGGCCCTGCGGACGCTCGGCGACCGCGAGGAGGCCGCCGACGCCCTCCAGGACGCCCTTCTGTCGGCACACCGGGCGGCTGGCCGTTTCCGTGGCGACTCCGCAGTCACCACGTGGCTGCACCGCATCGTGGTGAACGCCTGCCTGGACCGGATCCGACGCCGGCAGGCGCACCCCACCGTGCCACTACCCGACGGCAACCGGTCCGGCGACGGATCCGGCACCGGCTGTGTCGAGCCGGCCGCGCCCGCACAGGACCACGACACGGCGCTTGTCGTCCGCGCCGCGCTCGCCGCGCTGCCGATCGAGCAGCGGGCCGCCCTGGTGCTGGTGGACGTGCAGGGTTACCCGGTGGCCGAGGTGGCCCGCATCCTCGGTGTCGCCGAGGGGACTGTGAAGAGCCGCTGCGCGCGGGGGCGGGCACGGTTGGCGGTGCTGCTCGGGCACCTGCGGCCGGCGACGCCGTCGCAGCCGACCCCGGCCGGACGGAACGCGGACGTGCCCGGCGTCACGCCGGGGAACCCGCGCCCGGCCGAGGGCGTCGGATCAGGGTCGGTTCGGTACCGGCAGGACGCCAACCAGGAGGACGCGTGACGAACGAGGGGTTCAGGGAGGTCGACACCGACCTGCTCGCTGACTACCTCGGCGGCGCGTTGGACGGCACACCACAGCAGGCCCGGATCGCCCGGCTGGTCGACACGGAGCCGGCGTGGGCAGAGGCGTACGCGCTGCTTGCTCCCGCGGTGACGCAGGTCCGCGCCGAGCTGGCCCGCTGGGCCGAGCCCTCCCCGGAGCTGCCCCCGGCCGTCGCCGAACGGATCTCCGCCGCGCTGGCCGCGGCCGACACCCCGACTGACGACGCCCCGGCCACCCTCGGCGGCGCCACCGGCTCGCCCGAGCTGACTGCTCCCGCGACGCCGGTCAGTGTCCCGGCGCAGGGCGGCCGTCGCCCCGGCGGCCCGTCGCCGACCGAGTCGGGGCGCGGCAGAGCCACCGGCCCGGGTCGCCGGCACCGCCGCTGGGCTCGGACCGTCACTCCGGTGGCCGCCGCGGCTGTCGCTGTCGTCGCTGTCGGTCTGGGCCTTGCGCAACTGTCGACGAACACCACGGACAGCGGCGCCATGGACCGCCCGGCCGCCGCACCAGGTGCGGCAGCGGCCGGGGCGGCCCGCACCTCCGGGCCCGCGCTGCACAGCGGAACCGACTACACCCCGCAGACTCTCGGCCAGACGGCGACCACACGGCCGTCGCCGCTGCTGGGGAACGGCAGCGACGGCCGCAGCGAGCAGCAGGGGGTGGACGCCGAAGGGGGTCGACGGCCGGCCCCTGACGGATCGGACCAGCTGGCCCGGCTGAGCGGCGAGGCGGCGTTGACCGGCTGCCTGTCGGCCGTGGCGGCGGAGCACGGCTCGGCCCCGCTGGTCGTCGAGGTGATCGACTACGCACGGTTCCAGGGCGAGCAGGCGCTGGTCATCCGGTTCACCGACGCGACGGGGGTCCGTTGGGCGTGGGTGAGCGGCCCCGAGTGTGGTGTACCCGGGTCCGGCTCGGACAGCCGGTATTCGTCGCGGGTAGGGTGAATCCGCGGTCATCGGTGCGATGTGCGTCCACGTGACGTGACCCACCGGATGCCCGGCTCGGGAATCCCCGCTTCGTACGATGACGTTCTGGAAGTCAGCTGCCGGCACCCCCCAGGCGTCGGCACTCGGATCAGCATCGGTGCGCGCGCCGACGCCGAACACACACAACTCGGGAGACGGCAGTGGACGAGGTCCGCAACCTGATCATCATCGGCTCCGGCCCGGCCGGTTACACGGCGGCGGTCTATGCGGCGCGCGCCAACCTGAAGCCGCTGATCATTGAGGGCGTGCAGTCCGGTGGCGCGCTGATGACCACTACCGAGGTGGAAAACTTCCCGGGCTTCGCCGACGGCATCCTCGGCCCCGAGCTGATGGACAACATGCGCAAGCAGGCCGAGCGGTTCGGCGCCGAGTTCCTCACCGACGACGTGACCCGGGTGGAGCTGGTCGACACCGGCGACGCCGGCTCCGGCGCGGTGAGCACCGTGTGGGTCGGCGAGACCGCCTACCGGGCCCGCTCCGTCATCCTCTCCACCGGTTCGGCCTGGCGTCCGCTGGGTGTGCCGGGTGAGCAGGAATACCTCGGCCACGGTGTCTCCTCGTGCGCCACCTGTGACGGCTTCTTCTTCCGCAACCAGCACATCGTCGTCGTCGGCGGTGGTGACTCGGCGATGGAGGAGGCCAGCTTCCTCACCCGCTTCGCCGACTCGGTCACCATCATCCACCGGCGGGACTCGTTCCGGGCCAGCAAGATCATGGCCGACCGGGCGCTGAGCAACGACAAGATCAAGGTCGAGTGGAACAGCACGGTCGAAGAGGTCCTGGGCGCCGACGGCAAGGTCACCGGCGTACGGGTCCGCAACGTGCACACCGGCGAGACCAAGGTGCTCGACGTGACAGGCGTGTTCGTGGCCATCGGTCACGACCCGCGCAGTGAGCTCTTCCAGGGCCAGGTCGAGCTGGACGACGAGGGTTACGTGAAGGTCCAGGCGCCCGGCACCCGGACGAGCGTGCCCGGCGTCTTCGCCGCCGGTGACGTGGTCGACCACACCTACCGCCAGGCGATCACCGCGGCCGGCACCGGCTGTGCCGCCGCGCTCGACGCCGAGCGGTTCATCGCGACGCTCAGCTGAAACAGGAAACACATCCCGGAGGAGGGCAATAGTGGGAAATACCAAGGCGGTCACGGACGCGAGCTTCGTCGCTGACGTGCTGCAGGCCGACAAGCCGGTGCTGGTGGACTTCTGGGCCGAGTGGTGCGGGCCGTGCCGCAAGGTGTCGCCGCTGCTCGAGGAGATCGCGGGCGAGATGGGCGACCAGGTCACCATCGTCAAGCTCAACATCGACGAGAACCCGGAGACCGCCCGGGCCTACCGGGTCATGTCGGTGCCGACCCTCACCGTCTTCAAGAACGGCCAGCCCGTGCAGTCGATCGCCGGCGCCAAGCCGAAGGGCGAGCTGGTCCGGCTCATCGAGTCGGCCCTCTGATCCGCCCAGGCACCACCGAACCCCGTACCCGCTCGTCGGGTGCGGGGTTCGCTGTCTCCCCGGTCGGCACGGACGGAGTTTTTCCAGGCCGAGCCACCTGGCCGCCCCGGAGCGCATAACCTCAAGCCGGGGCCGCCCGGCCAGCCAGATTCGTGCAGAGGGGGTCGTGCGTGCGTCCGATCCGAGCCGGAGACCGGGGACCCGCGGTCACGGAGATCCGTACCATCCTCACCGGCCTCGACCTGCTCGCCGCCGCCGGTCCGCACACCGACGAATTCGACCTGGACACCGAGCGCGCGGTCCGGGCGTTCCAGCAGTCCCGTGGGCTCAGCGTGGACGGCCGGGTCGGCTCGGAGACCTGGGGCGCGTTGGACGCCGCACGCTGGCGGCTCGGCGCCCGCACCCTCTACCACGCGATCCCCGAGCCGCTCACCGGCGAGGACGTCCGGTCGCTGCAGGAACGACTGCTGGAGATGGGGTACGACGTCGGCCGCGCCGACGCCATCTACGGCATCCGGACCTCCCGTGCGGTGGCCCAGTTCCAGCGCGAGGTCGGGCTCACCCCCGACGGCTCCTGCGGGCCGCACACCATGGACGCGCTGCGCCGGATCGGTCGCAAGGTCGTCGGCGGCCGCCCCCAGTGGTTGCGCGAGTCCGACGCGATCCGCCAGTCCGGGCCGGCGCTGGTCGGCAAGACGGTGGTCATCGACCCCGGCCACGGTGGCACCGATCCGGGCATGGTGGTGCCGGACGGGCCGCTGCGCTGGACGGAGGCGGACCTCGTACACGACCTGGCGAGCCGGTTGGAGGGGCGGCTCGCCGCGTCCGGGGTGCGGGTTCAGCTCACCCGCGGTCCCGCGCCCGACAAGTGCCTGCCGGACACCGACCGGGCGCTGCTGGCGAATTCGCTCGGCGCCGACGTCTTCATCTCGCTGCACCTGGACGGGCACGCCAACCCGGACGCGGAAGGGGTGGCGACCTACCACTACGGCACCGACAACGGGGTGACGTCGGCGACAGGTGAGCGGCTGGCCGGGTTGGTGCAGCGGGAGATCGTGGCGCGGACCGGGCTGCGGGACTGCCGTACGCACGCCAAGGCGTGGGACCTGCTGCGGCTGACGCGGATGCCGGCGGTCCGGGTCGAGGTCGGCTACCTCACCTCGCCCGTGGACCGCGCCCGGCTCGTCGACCCCCGCTTTCGGGACCGGGTGGTGGAGGCGATCGTGGCCGCGGTGCAGCGGATGTACTACCCGATCGAACGGGACGTGCCGACCGGCTCCCTCGACGTCAGCGAGCTGCGCGCGGTGGTGACCGCCGGCACGGTGGTCGACTGACGACCGTGCCGCGTCAGCCGCTGGTGGAGCGGGTGGCCGGGGCGGGCCGGACCGGCCGGAGCAGGGTCTCCGGGCTCATCGACCCGAGCAGCTTCTCCAGCGCGTACTCGACGTCGGACTTCCAGCTCAGGGCCGTACGCAGTTCGAGGCGCAGTCGGGGGAACCGGGGATGCGGACGTACCGTCTTGAAGCCGACGGAGAGGAAGAAGTCGGCCGGCGCCACGCACCCGCCCGCCGGATCGTCCGCGTCACCGAACTTGGCGTCCCCGAACGCCTCGATCGCCTTGATCCCCCGCTTGGTCAGGTCCCGGGCGACGCCCTGCACCAGCATGCGACCCAACCCGCCGCCGGCGAACGCGGCGACCACGTTGGCGGTCATCAACAGGGCGGCGTCGGCGGAGACCGGCGACGTCGGGAAGGCCATCGAGCGGGGCACGTAGGCGGGCGGGGCGTACATCACGAAGCCCGCCGGCATGCCGTCGACGTACGCGAGCTTGCCGCAGGAGCCCCACTCCAGCAGGGTCTGGGAGACCCACGCCTCCTTCTCCAGGCCCGGGTCGCCGGCGGCGCAGGCCCGATCGGCCGAGACCGGATCCAGCTCCCAGTAGACGCACTGGCGGCAGGGGCGCGGAAGGTCCTCCAGCGTGTCGAGGGTCAGGCTGACCAGACGTCGCGACATATGGCGCATCCCCACAATAGGCTCGGTCGTGAGGCCGGCATGGAACGACAGTGCCGCCTTCCTGCCCCCGACGAGCGATCGTACGCCGCCGATCGACCGGACGGGAGGGGACGCGCAAATGCCCACCACACCGGGGACGTCCGCCATGTGGTCGATCCGTCCCGGCACGGCGGCAGCCTGGTCACGGCCGACTAGGATCGACAATCGGTGTCCCGTCGCCATGGTCAGGAGCGTGCGGGGTACCCGGGGCGGGAGCCACCCGAGCAGCGATCGAGGTGAGGTCATGACCGGCACGACACTCGACGACTACACCGACCGGTACGCCCGGCGGGTACGCGGGATGACCGCCTCCGAGATCCGAGCACTCTTCGCGGTGGCCAGTCGACCCGAGGTCGTCTCCCTTGCCGGTGGCGCCCCGTACATCGCCGCGCTGCCGCTCGACGCGGTCGGCGAGATGCTGGGCCGCCTCGGCTCCGAGCACGGGGTGACCACCCTGCAGTACGGCATCGGGCAGGGCACCCTGGAGCTGCGCGAGCGGATCTGCGAGGTCATGTCGCTCTCCGGGATCGACGCCGCGTGCGGTGCCTCACCGGAGGACGTGGTGGTCACGGTGGGCGGGCAGCAGGCGCTCGACCTGGTGGCCCGACTCTTCCTCGACCCCGGTGACGTGGTGCTCGCGGAGGGCCCGACGTACGTCGGCGCCCTCGGGGTGTTCCAGGCCGCCCAGGCGCAGGTGGTGCACGTGCCGATGGACGCCGACGGGCTGATCCCCGAGGCGTTGGAGACGGCGATCGCCGACCTCGCGCGTACCGGCCGGCGGGTCAAGTTCCTCTACACCATCCCCACCTACCAGAACCCGGCCGGCGTGACGCTCAGCGAGGAGCGCCGGGAACGCGTGCTCGACATCTGCGAGCGCGCCGGCCTGCTCGTGATCGAGGACGATCCGTACGGCCAGCTGGGTTTCGAGGGTGAGGCCCCGGCGCCGCTGCGGGCCCGGCGGCGCGACGGTGTCTTCTACCTCAGCACCTTCTCCAAGACGTTCGCTCCCGGCCTGCGGGTCGGTTGGATCCTGGCGCCCCACGCGGTCCGCGACAAGCTGGTCATCGCGAGCGAGGCGCAGATCCTCTGCCCCAGCGGCTACGCGCAGGCCGCCGTGGCCACCTACCTCGGCACCATGCCGTGGCGGCAACAGCTCAAGGTCTACCGCGAGGTCTACCGCGAACGCCGCGACGCGCTGCTCGACGCGCTGGCCGATCTGATGCCCGAGGGCACCAGCTGGACGACCCCGGCCGGTGGCCTCTTCGTGTGGGCCACCCTGCCGGAGGGGCTCGATTCGAAGGCGATGATGCCGCGCGCCATCGCCGCCCGGGTCGCCTACGTGCCCGGCACCGGCTTCTACGCCGACGGCACGGGCACCGGCGCCATGCGGCTGAACTTCAGCTTCCCGCCCCCGGAGCGGATCCGCGAAGGCGTCCGCCGACTCGCCGGCGTCATGGAGCAGGAGATCGCGACGCGCCGTGTCTTCGGCGCCGTGGGCGGTGCCGCCGGCCGTCGGGGCCGGCCCGGCTCCGACGTGCCGGGTCCCGACTTGGCATGATGCCGGCATGGGTACGACCGCTGCCGAGCGCTTCTCCGTGACCGATTCCGCCGTCGCGGCCGACCTGCGTGTGCTGGTGCTCGCCGGCGGGCTCTCCTACGAACGGGACGTGTCGCTGCGCTCCGGTCGTCGGGTGCTCGACGCTCTGCGTGCCGTAGGCGTCGAGGCCGAGCTGCGGGATGCCGACGTGGCACTCCTGCCCGCCCTCGCGGCCGACCCACCGGACGCGGTAGTGATCGCCCTGCACGGCGCCACCGGGGAGGACGGCTCGCTGCGGGGGGTGCTGGACCTGTGCGGCATCCCGTACGTCGGCTGTGACGCCCGGGCCTCCCGACTCGCCTGGGACAAGCCCTCCGCGAAAGCGGTCCTGCGCGAGGCAGGCATCCCCACTCCCGACTGGGTGGCCCTGCCGCACGACCGCTTCTCCGAACTGGGGGCGGTCGCCGTGCTGGACCGGATCGCCGACCGGCTCGGTCTTCCGCTCATGGTCAAGCCGACGCAGGGCGGCTCCGGTCTGGGCGCCGCGGTGGTCCGGGACGCCGCGTCACTTCCGGCAGCGATGGTCGGTTGCTTCGCGTACGACTCGACGGCCCTGGTGGAGCGGTACGTGCCCGGCATGGACGTGGCGGTCTCCGTGATCGACCTCGGGGACGGCCCGCAGGCGCTGCCGCCGGTGGAGATCGTGCCGCGCAACGGCGTGTACGACTACGCCGCCCGCTACACCGCCGGTCGAACCACGTGGCACGCTCCGGCCCGGCTGGAGCCGGAGGTGGCCGCGTCGGTGGCCGAGGTCGCTCTCGCCGCGCACACCGCGCTCGGTCTGCGGGACCTGTCCCGGGTCGACGTGATCGTGGACGCCGCCGGCCAGCCGCACGTGCTGGAGGTCAACGTCTCGCCCGGCATGACGGAGACGTCGCTGCTGCCGCTGGCCGTCCAGGCCGCCGGCCTGGACTTCGGCCGCCTCCTGGGTTCGCTGGTGACCCGGGCCGCCGCCCGTCTCACGGCCTGACCCCACCCTCGACCCGTCGCACGGCCCGTAGCCGTGGGTCGGCGGGTGTCCTACGCGCGGACCTCTCGCCGACCCACTGCCGAACCGACGGTCAGCGCGTCGTGCGCACGTCGGGTGGGATGCGCCCGTCGTCGGTGACGATGGTGGGGGCGCTGCGCGGAGCCGGGATGACCGGGCGGTGCTCATGGCCTGCTAACTCGGGGGCCGTCTCGGGATCGGCCACGGCCTCGGCTGCCGGACTGTCGGAGGGCGTCGACGCGGCAGTGGACGCCGCCTCGACGTCGGTCGCCGGCTCGTCGGAGGGCATGGCTCCCCGGTTGGCGTCCAGGACCGGGGCCTTCGGGCCGCCGCCCACGTCCCCGCCAGCGCCGGGGGCGGAGGCATCGGCGGCGTCGGGGCTGCCTTCGACTGCTGGTTCCGGAATCTCCTCGGCCGCCTCGATGACCGACACGGTCTCCTCCTGGGCGGCTGCGGCATGGGCCGCCGCCGCGGCGGACTGGGCCAGCAGGCTCGACGGCGCCTGCCACTGGATGCGAGGCGGCTCGGCCAACGGCCGGCCACCGAACTCGGCGAGCCAGGCAGCGACGAGCGCCAGATTTTCCCGCCACTGCTCCTCGGAGATCGGCGGCAGGATCGAATCCCACAGGGACAGGAAGGTCCCCCGCAACTGAAGCCGGCCGTACGGTCGAGCGAGGAACCACATGTGCAGGTGGGCGGAGCCGTCGCCCCATCGGTTGACGTGCACCCGCGCCACGCCGTCCAACGACCGGATGGCCCGCTCAAGACGTACCGTCATCACGCCCAGCTCGGCGGCGAGCAGATTCGGCAGGTCACCCAGGTCGAGGTGGGTCCGCGATTCCAGGATGAGCACCATCGGCAGGCCGGTCGGCCGGTCCATGGCGCGGACCCGCCATCGCTCTCCCACCCAGATGTAGGCGTCGTCCGGCGCGTTGCAGGCGGTGCATTCCCGGAGGCCCTCGCCCTTGCGTGGCGGTTCGACCGGGACCGGGTCGTCGAGCTGCTTCACGCGAAGGTCGCCCTCGAAGGGGAACGAGGGCCACTGGGTGAAGTCCGGGACTGAGGGAGGGGTGTCGTGCACGACGCTGACCCTAACCGAGTCTGGGACCGCTGTCCCTACCTGTTCGACAGGTCCCGACCCTTCCGATCAGTGCTCTTCGTCAATCGCTGCTCCCGTCGGCACCGACCGCCAGAGCGATATCCACAGGCTGCCGAGATCGCGAACACAGGCCGTCATCCACAGGCTGGCACCCGCTTTCACGCGGGGTTTCACGTGAAACGAGGGGTACCTGTGGACAACGGGTGTGGATAACTTTTCCGCCCCTCAGTCGTTGCTGGCGCACCCCGTCGTCACCATCTTGATGAAGGGGTGTCGGAGTGGTCTCGCTCGGAGGGACGGGGGCCTCGGCGGCGTGCCCGTGGCCTCGCGGACGGTGCCGAGCGGTTGCCGTTTCACGTGAAACGGGATCGGTCTGAAGCGATCCTGCGGCGAACGCCCTTCCGGGCAGACGAACAGATGCCCCACTGCGCCCCTCTCAGTGAGCCGCTGCCGCGCCGAAGACCGAGAAGGGTGCCTCGGGTCAACCTACTGCTCCGCGAGCGCTCTCGTCGCTCGTGGAGGTCATCAGCCCTCCGGGCTGGCCCCTCACGGGTTCCGCGCACCGACGGTGTGCCGGTTCCGCGCGCTCAGCCGCAGGCGATTCGACGCTGCCCCTCGCTGACACGGGAGCGGGCGGGCCCCCGTCGACCTCGCAACGGTCGAGCCCTCGTGGCCGTGGAGCAGACGTCAGCGCTCACTCCCGCGACCTCGCGGGCGTGGGCTCCTACTGACATTCGCGGCCGGCCCACGTTGGTTCCGCCGAGTCGGCACTCGGCTTCCGGCCTCACGACTCCTGCGGTTCCAGGACCACGCTGTCACGCCGCGAAGATCGCCTGAGCCTCTCGGCAAACCGCGCCGGCCAAGCGTCGTCTGCTCCCCGATGCGCTCCAACAGGTCCAGAGCCTCACCGAGGACCTACCTTCCCGGCCGCTGGTCCGGATACCGCGCCGCCGAGACCTCACCATCACGAAGCAGTTGTGGGCACCGGTATCGCCAGGTGCCGGCCATCCCGGTCTTGCGCTGGACACCGCGCCGCCAAGGTGCCCAGCCTCCCGGCCCAAGCCCAGGGGCGCCGCGCCGGGTGTCCGCCATCCCGGCCGAAGCCCAGGGGCCCGCGCTGTGGTGTTCGCCATGCCGGCCAGGTCTGGGCACTGCCCCGCCGACGTGCCGACCGTCCCGGCCTCGGTCTGGAGCATCGCGCCGCCGACGACATCGGCCATCCCGGCCTACCGAACCCCTCATCAGCCGCACCGAGACGGCACCGTTCGTGCCCCGCCGCCCGGCACGGCGCCGGCGTCCCAGCCGAACGCCGAAGCCGGGTGGGCCCGGCCAGTCGAGAGGAGCGGTTCCTGGCCGCTGGATGAGCGATGCCGTTTCACGTGAAACGAGGACGGATGCGGAACGGCCGCGCACCCCGAGGGGAAGCGCGGCCGTGGGTGGAGACGGGAGGCTCAGTCCTCCGTCTCCTCCTCCTGCGGAACGCCGATGATGCCGACGATCCGCTCCAGGTCGTCCACCGTGGCGAACTCGATCGTGATCTTGCCCTTGCTCCGGCCGATGTCCACCTTCACCCGGGTGTCGAAGCGGTCCGACAGCCGATCGGCGAGATCCGACAGCGCGGGCGCGTGCGGCTTCGGACGCCGCTTGGCAGCTTGGCCCTTCGCGGGGCCGTCGTTCAGGGTGAGGGCCACGATCTCCTCGGTCGCCCGTACGGACAGCCCTTCGGCCACGATCCGCAACGCCAACTGCTCCTGGGCCTCCGAGTCGTCGAGGCTCAACAGCGCGCGGGCGTGACCGGCGGACAGGATGCCCGCGGCAACCCGACGCTGCACCTGGGCCGGCAGGTTCAGGAGCCGGATGGTGTTGGAGATCTGCGGCCGGCTGCGGCCGATCCGGCGGGCCAACTCCTCGTGGGTGGCACCGAACTCCTCCAGCAGCTGCTGGTACGCGGCGGCCTCTTCCAACGGGTTCAGGTTGGCCCGATGGATGTTCTCCAGCAGCGCGTCGCGGAGCATCGCGTCGTCACGGGTGTCCCGGACGATCGCCGGAATGTTCTCCCGGCCCACCGCCTGGGCGGCCCGCCAACGGCGCTCACCCATCACCAACTCGTACTTCTCGTCGTCGAGCTGGCGCACGACGATCGGCTGGAGGAAGCCGACCTCCTGGATCGAGGTCTTCAGTTCCTCCAGCGCCTCCTCGTCGAAGACCTGGCGGGGCTGCTTCGGGTTCGGCACGATCGCGTCGACCGGGATCTCCGCGAACCGGGCACCCGGAACGGGACTGAGCGTGGACTCGGGCTGCTGGACGGCCGGCACGACGGAAGCCGCCGACTGGGACCCAACTGTCGCCCCGTCGTCGACGTCGACGTCAACGTGCCCGTTCTCCGGTTCGGCCGTCACAGTGCCGGCGGCACCCGGCACCGGCCCGGTCGGGATGAGCGCCCCCAGGCCCCGTCCCAGACCACCCCGAGGACGGTTCTTCATGCCACGCCTCCCAGCGACTTGTCCCCACTACGCATTCCGGCCCACCGGCTCCTTGACGCCCCGCTCGGCGATCTCCTGGGCAGCCTCGAAGTAGCTCGTGGCGCCCCGCGAACCGGGATCGTAGGTCATCACCGACTGGCCGTAGCTGGGTGCCTCGGAGACCCGCACGTTGCGGGGGATGACCGCTTGGAGGACCTTGTCGCCGAAGTGGTTCCGGACGTCCTGCTCGACCGCGTCCGCGAGGCGGGTACGCCTGTCGTACATGGTCAGCAGGATGGTGGACACGTCGAGCTTCGGGTTGAGGTGTTGCCGCACCAGGTTGATGTTGTTGATCAGCTGGTTGAGCCCTTCCAGGGCGTAGTACTCGCACTGGATCGGGATCAGCACCTCCTGCGCGGCGACCAGGGCGTTGACCGTGAGCAGGCCGAGCGACGGCGGGCAGTCGATGAAGACGTAGTCGAACTGGCCCGGGTAGGCGGCGATCGCGCGGTCGAGGCGCGACTCCCGCGCCACCACCGACACCAGCTCGATCTCCGCGCCGGCGAGGTCGATCGTGGCCGGTACGCACCACAGGTTGGGGATGCCCTCGACCGCCTGCGCCACCTCGGAGAGTGGCACGCTGTTGATCAGACAGTCGTACACGTCGGGGATGCCGGTGTGGTGCGGCACGTTGAGGCCCGTCGAGGCGTTGCCCTGCGGATCGAGGTCGACCACGAGCACCCGGTTGCCGTGCAGGGCGAGCGCCACCGCGAGGTTGACAGTGGTCGTGGTCTTACCCACGCCGCCCTTCTGGTTGGCGACGCACATGACCCGGGTCCGGTCCGGTCGAGGCATGGTCACCTCGCCACTGGGATTCAGGATCTGCACGGCGCGCATCGCCTCCATAGCCAACGGTGGGTCATCCTCTTCGCGCGTCGGGGTTTCACGTGAAACGTACGTGGGGTCGGCCGCTACCGCGGCCAGCGACTCGGTCGACGCGACCGGTACGTCCGGGACCACCGGTGCCGCATCGCGTGCCGCCGCGGCGGTCGGCTGGTGCGGCACCGCCGGCTCGAAGCGAACCGCCGCAGCCGTGTTCCGCCGGCCGAGCGGCTGTCGCACCTCGGCCGCGTTGACCGGTCGGCTGGGTCCGTCCGATGCTCGACGACCAGCCGTCGGCTCGGGAGTCTCCAGCCCGGCGGGATGAACCGCCGGGTCGTCCCGCGATGCCAGCGGATCGCTGTCCGCCGGAGGGGTGGACGCCCCGGTGGCACCGGGCGACCAGCTGGGGTAGTCGGTTTCACGTGAAACAGGGTCGCTGGTTGACCCGGTCACGCGTGGATCGTCGTACCTGCCGTCGTCATGCACCTGTCATCCCTGCCCGCTTCGGATGGTCGGTCCGCGCCCCGGTCAACTTGGCCACACCCGCGCTCGCACCCCGGAGCGTACGGCCCCTCGGGAGCGGTCGGAGTCCGCGACGTCCGTCGGCCGCTCCACATTATCGACGCGCGGTCAGCCTACGGCGGACGGGCGTGGCCGGTCCACGTCGGGTTCTCATTCCCTCGTCCATCCGTACCGGTACAACGAGGCAACCCTCCGACCGGACGCCCGATGGCGCGATGGTCAGCGGCGTCGGGCTCGCCCGCCCCGGGAGCGCTTGCTGGCGGCCGGGCGGGCCGGACCGACCATCCGCTCGCGGACGATCTCCACCACGGTCGTGGGCGGGTCGATCACGCCGACCCCACAGAGGTGTACGGCGGCTTCCCCGCCACCGAGCCGCGCCACGACGTCGGCGTGCTCCTCGACCTCGGCGGCGGCGGACGATCCCTTGAGTGCCAGCAGCCGCCCGCCGCGCACGGCGAGCGGGAGGCACCAGGTCGCCAGCCGGTCCAGCGGTGCGACCGCGCGGGCCGTCACCACGTCGCCGCTGATCGGCTCCCGGCCACTCGATCCGCTGGCGGCTTCGTCGGCCCGGCCACGAAACACCCGTACCGACCGGGTCAGGCCGAGCCGTTCGACGACCTCGATCAGGAACGACGTCCGCCGAGCCAGCGGCTCGATCAGAGTGACCGTCAGGTCGGGGCGTGCGATGGCCAGCACCAGACCGGGCAGACCGGCGCCGGAGCCCACGTCGAGCACGCTCGCTCCGGTCGGAATGCGCTCGACCACCGCGGCGCAGTTGAGAAGATGACGGTCCCAGATCCGGGGCGCCTCGCGCGGGCCGATCAGACCGCGGACCACGCCGTCGGTGGCCAGGATTTCGGCGTACGCGGCGGCCAGGTCGAGCCGGTCACCGAAGAGAGTCAGTGCGGCAGGTGCCAGCTCGGGCGGCAGCGCGACGTCCGACGGCGACGGTGTGCCCTCGGTCGAGGCAGCCGCCGGTGGCGGACCGTCAACGGGGACAGCTGAGGACGGGTCGTAGCCCGTCGGGTCGGTGTCGGTGCCGGGGGCGGCACGCCGGACAGCGGACGGCCCGGACGGCGTGCCGCCCGGGCCGGTCACGGTGTCAGCCGTGGTGTCGTCGTGGGTCAACGGAGTCAGTCCGCCGGCCGTACGACGATGCGACGGTTGGGCTCGACGCCCTCCGACTCGCTCTCCACGCCGGCCATGGCGTTGACGACGTCGTGGACGCACTTGCGCTCGAACGCGGACATCGCCTCCAGGCGCACCGGCTCGCCGTACTCCTTGACCTTCTCGACGGCGTTCTTGGCGACGGCGGCGAGTTCCTTACGGCGGTTCGCCCGGTAGCCGCCGACGTCGAGCAGCAGGCGGCTCGGCGTACCGGTCTGCCGGAAGATGGCGAGCCGGGTCAGCTCCTGGAGCGCCTCCAGGGTGGCGCCGCGCTGGCCGACCAGGTTCTGCAGTCGGGCACCGACGACCTCGACCACCGGACGGCCGCCAGCGACCAGCTCATCGATGTCGCCGTCGTAGTCGAGGATGTCGAGCAGCCCTTCGACGTAGTCGGCCGCGATCTCGCTCTGCCGGAACAGGTCGGACTCGCCCACGGACTTCTTCTCACGGCCACCGGCGGTGGCCTCGGTCTCGTCGCCGTCGACCTCGTCGGCCTCGGTGTCGTCGCCGTCCACCGCGAGCGTCGCGGTCTCCTCCTCGTCCAGGGACTGCTCGGCGCGGGGGATGCTGGTCTCGGTCACGGTCTCATCTCCGTACTCGCTCGGCCGGACCGTCGGGTCCGCTGGTTTCCCGGGGCCGGCGGGAGGTCGCCGGTGCCCACGGGCACGTCTGTACGGG
This sequence comes from Micromonospora sp. NPDC049004, assembly GCF_040649315.1. Classification (NCBI taxonomy): domain Bacteria; kingdom Bacillati; phylum Actinomycetota; class Actinomycetes; order Micromonosporales; family Micromonosporaceae; genus Micromonospora; species Micromonospora sp. NPDC049004. The sequence goes on along the minus strand of NZ_JBEZFG010000002.1, from coordinate 775,412 downwards.
CAGTGTCGCCCGTGACCGCGGCCTGCGCGGTCGGTTCCGCCCGGCGCCGGCCGTACGGCGGCTGCGCGGTGCGGGGTCGGGCCGCCGTCGGTTGCCCGACGGCGGCCCTACGGGGGTCAGCCCTGCCGCTTGGCCGGGCGGCTCTTCTTCGGGTTGGCCGGCTTGGCGCCCGGCTTCGGGCCCGCCACCTTCGGGGCGGTCGCCTTGACCGGGGCCACCGGGGCGGCCTTGCCGCGACCGAACAGGCCGCCCGACTTGGCGGGCTGCACCGGCCCGCGAGTGGCGGCGGGAGCGGCTGCCTTCTTGGCGGTCACCGGCGGCGGGAACTTCCGCAGCACCCACTGCTGCTGACCGAGCGTGAAGAGGTTGTTCGTGACCCAGTAGATGATGACGCCGATCGGGAAGATCGAGCCGGAGATCAACAGCGACGCGGGGATGCCGTAGAGCATCAGTCGCTGGATCATCCGCTGCTGCGGGTCCTCGGCCCAACCGGTCTTGAGGATCATCTGGCGGCTGGTCAGGTAGGTGGTGGCGATCATGACCAGGACCAGGACACCGGCGATGATCTTGACCGTGGTGCCGTTGGCGCCGAGACGAGCCAGCTCGTCGGCGCTGGAGCCGAACTTGCCGGCGATCGGGGCGGTGAAGAGCTTGGCGTTCGACGCGCTGTCGAACTGGTCGACAGTCCAGCCGTAGAGCGTCTTGCTCTGCTTGGCCGGGTCGAGGCGGCGCAGCACGTGGAAGAGGCCGAGGAAGACGGGGATCTGGAGGAACATCGGAAGGCAGCCCATGAGCGGGTTGGCCTTTTCCTTCCGGTACAGCTCCATCATCTCTTTCTGGAGCGTCTCCCGGTCACCCTTGTGCTTCTCCTGCAGCTCCTTGACCTTGGGCTGCAGCGCCTGCATCGCCCGCTGGGACTTGATCTGCTTGACGAAGACCGGGAACAGGATCACCCGGACGGAGACCACCAGGAAGACGATGGCCAGGATCCAGGCGAAGTTGGTGCCGATCACCGCGTCGACGGGCACCCCGATGGCGTCCCAGGCGGAGTGCCAGGTCAGCAGGATCCACGAAATCGCGTAGTAGATCCAGTCGAGACTCAATTCGGTGCTCCAGTCACATCGGCACGGCGGCGACCGCCCGGCTCCGGCACCGGGTCATGTCCACCAGGGTGGAAGGGGTGGCAGCGCAACAGCCGCCGGACCGCCAGCGCGGCTCCCCGGAGCGCGCCGTGCCGGGCCACCGCCTCCTGGGCGTACGCACTGCACGACGGGTAGAACCGACAGCGGGCCGGCAGTGCCGGACTTATCCACCGACGGTACGCGATGATGGGCGCGATCAGCACCCTGGCACCGGTTGACGTCGGGCGCGTGGCGGTCGGGTCGGTGCTCACCGGGACCGCCTCTCCCGGGGCGTCCGGGCGACCGCGATGGCGGAGTCCAGGTCCGTGGCGAGCCGGGGGTACGAGGCGTCAGCCGCGGCGGGAAGCGCCCGGACGACAAGGGTGCTGCCGGCGGGCAGCGCGCCGAGCCGCTCCCGGACCAACGCCCGCAGTCGACGCCGGACCTTGTTACGGACCACCGCGTTGCCGACGGCCTTGGACACGACGAAGCCGGCGCGGGCCGGCGCGGAGGGCTGCTCCGCAACGGTGTCCCGCGCCGGCTCCGGCGAGGTCGTTGTGCTGGTCCCGGTGGTCGACGGCATGGTCAGGTGGACCACGATCGCGCCTCGGCCGACGCGTCGGCCACCGCGAACCGCTGCGGCGAAGTCAGTGCTACGCCGCAGTCGCTGTGCGGCGGCCAGCACGACTGCCCACGTCCCCCGGACCAGCCCGGTCGGCTCAGGCCGACAGGGTGGTGCGACCCTTGGCGCGGCGGCTCGAGAGGATGGCACGGCCGGCACGGGTGCGCATGCGCAGCCGGAAGCCGTGGGTCTTCGCGCGCCGGCGGTTGTTCGGCTGGTAGGTGCGCTTGCTCACGTCAGGCTCTCCGTTTTCGTACGCGCCCCGCGCGACGGGATCGCCGGGGTCGTGGGGTGGTCCAGGCCACCTCGACGGTGGCCACCGATCGGTGCTGCCCTGCGGAGCCGAACCTCGGAGGTGCGGGGATGCGACCGCGGACAGCAAGCACCCATCACCCTAGCAGAGGACGAGAGAGCAGCCGCTCCAGCCTACGCAGGGGTGCAATGACCGTCAAACACCCACAGCGGGGGACATCGGGACGCGCCCGGGACCGAAGGGGCGCTTTTCGCTGATGCCGACAAGGCCGCTGCCGCGTCGCCGGTTGATGGGGCAGGGACAACGCTGTTACCGTGCCCGATTGCGGTGAGCGTCGGAAGCTCCGGTCGTCGCGCGCAGGCAAGACCGGACACGCTGGTGAATCGTTCGGCACGGTGAACCCGCTTCAGCGCACGTCCAGGCAGGGGGCAGGTCCCACCCGCGCCCGGCGGGCGACCACAATCGGTCGGTACACAGGCTGTGGATAACCTGTGGACGACCGCTGGTCAGCTGTCCGGGTGGGTGTTGTTCCACCCGCGCACGCGGCGGGCCCGGGACGGCCGGCTGGCAGACAGCGGCGGCCGGGAGCAGAGGCGAGGGGGTGGCACGACGGTGGCCGGTACGACCGACCTTGCCGCGGTGTGGTTGGCGGCGACCGACGAGCTCGCCGACGAGATCATCTCCGCCCAGCAGCGCGCCTACCTCCGGCTGACCCGGCTCCGGGCGATCGTCGAGGACACCGCGCTGCTCTCCGTACCGGACGCGTTCACCCGGGACGTGATCGAGTCGCGGCTCCGCCCGGCGATCACCGAGGCGCTGACCCGCCGGCTCGGCCGGCCGATCCAGGTGGCCGTGACGGTGCGGGTGGCCGAGGACGCCACCGGACGCCCGGCCGGCACCGTCTACCGCAGCACTCCCGAGCCGGGTCTGCTCGACGTCGAGGACCCGCCGTCCGCCCCGCTCGGCGACGAGTACACCGGACGGCCCGCAGCCGACGAGTACAGCGGACGGCCCGCCGCCGACGACGCCATCGGTGAGCAGCAGCGCCCGCCGGCGACCGCCGTACCGCCGCAGCCGGCGGGCCCGCCTCCCGCTCCGGCCGTCGACGGGCACCGGTCCGGCCTGATCCCCGCCAGTCGGGACGGGCAGGAGGCCCTCTTCAGCGCGGCCTTCGTCGAGCCGATGCGGTCGCCCCGACCGGCACCCGAGCGGCGTGGGTACGACGAGCAGGCCGCCCGCCTCGACCCGCCCGGCCCGGACACCCGGCCGTACGAGCCCCGCTACCGCGAGGACGCCGCGTCCCCCCGGGACCAGCACGTGATCCGTTCGCTGCCCCGTGACGGTGCGACGGACAGCGGTCCGGGCCGCAGTGGGATGGAACACCGCGCGGGCGGCCGCGACGACCGCCGCCTGCCCGGCGCCGACACCGGCGGCAACCGGCTGAACCCGAAGTACATGTTCGAGACGTTCGTCATCGGCTCGTCCAACCGGTTCGCCCACGCGGCGAGCGTGGCGGTGGCCGAGTCGCCGGCGAAGGCGTACAACCCGCTGTTCATCTACGGCAGCTCGGGGTTGGGCAAGACGCACCTGCTGCACGCGATCGGGCACTACGCCACGACGCTCGGCAACGCCCGGTCGGTGCGGTACGTCTCGACCGAGGAATTCACCAACGACTTCATCAACTCGCTGCGGGACGACAAGACCAGCGCGTTCCAGCGGCGCTACCGCGACGTCGACATCCTGCTGATCGACGACATCCAGTTCCTGGAGAACCGCGAGCGTACGCAGGAGGAGTTCTTCCACACCTTCAACACCCTGCACAACGCCAACAAGCAGATCGTCATCACCTCGGACCGGTCGCCGAAGCAGTTGGCGACGCTGGAGGACCGGCTGCGGACCCGCTTCGAGTGGGGCCTGCTCGCGGACATCCAGCCACCGGATCTGGAGACGCGCATCGCGATCCTGCAGAAGAAGGCGGCGCAGGAGCGGCTGTACGCCCCGCCGGACGTGCTGGAGTTCATCGCCTCGCGGGTGTCGAACTCGATCCGGGAGTTGGAGGGCGCGCTGATCCGGGTGACCGCCTTCGCCAGCCTGACCCGGTCGACGGTCGAGCTGTCCCTGGCCGAGGAGGTGCTGCGGGACTTCATCCCGGACGGCGCCGGCCCGGAGATCACCGCGGACCAGATCATGGTCTCCACTGCCGACTACTTCGGGGTGAGCCTGGAGGACCTGCGTGGCCAGTCCCGCTCCCGGGTGCTGGTGAACGCTCGCCAGGTGGCCATGTACCTGTGTCGGGAGCTGACCGAGTTGTCGTTGCCCCGGATCGGGCAGGCGTTCGGCGGCCGGGACCACACCACAGTCATGCACGCGGACCGCAAGATCCGCCAGCAGATGGCCGAGCGGCGTTCGCTCTACAACCAGATCGCCGAGCTGACCAACCGGATCAAGCAGAACACCTGAGGGGTACGCCCGCACGACGCGGCGGACACGCCCGGCCGGATCTCCGGCCGGGCGTTCTTTTTCGTCTCCGGCGGGCCTCGGGTGACCTCCCGGGGCGGCTTCGGCTTGACCCTCGACATGGTGCAGGCCACAGGATCGACGCCGTGACCACCTGGATACTCACTCGTTGTCCACAGCTCGTTGTCCACCGTCGGTGGATAACTACGGTCCGTCCTCCGCCAGTTACCCACAGGCTGTGGAGAAACCCTGTGTACGACGCTGTGGACGGCTGGGGACAACGACGTCGTTGTCCACCGATGATCGTCGACCTGTGTACGAGCTGTTGAAGGTTCTGGGGACAACAGCAATGGTGATCTTCCCGGTCGTCCACAGGCATGGGGAGAAAGTCGGTGGATTACCGGTGGACAACCGGTGGACAACGGTGGACAACCAGCCGTCGTCGCCGGGCTGTGGACACACGAGGCAGTTGTACCCCCGGTTCTCCACAGCCAACTCACCGGTGGATAACCTGTCTGAGCTGCGCAGACCCGAGTTCTCCACAGTTTGCACAGGTGCGATGAAGACGATGGGTTATCTCTTCTAAGAGAACAAAAACCAATCATCACCGTTGGGCTTTCTGTGGATCGGGCCGAACGCTGCCGGACAGGCCGGTCAGCATCGACACGATCCACGGGGTCGGGCGCACAGCCGATGTCCCCGCGCCCTAAGGTGCGATGGACACCCGCACGGTCGGGCGGGACGGTAGGCAGCGGTCGGCATGAGAGAGTTGTCGCTGACGTCGACGCGGAGGCATTGATGAAGTTCCGAGTGGAGCGCGACGCGCTCGCCGAGGCCGTGGCGTGGACCGCGAAGAGCCTGCCGAACCGGCCATCCGTACCGGTGCTCGCCGGGGTGATGCTCCGCGTCACCGACGGCAACCTGCGGGTCTCCGGTTTCGACTACGAGGTCTCCAGCCAGGTGACCGTCGAGGTGCAGGGTGACGCCGACGGCGCCGCGCTGGTCTCCGGCCGCCTGCTCGCCGAGATCACCAAGGCGCTGCCGGCCAAGCCGGTCGACATCGCCGCGGTCGGCGCCCACCTCGAGCTGGTCTGCGGCAGCGCCCGGTTCACCCTGCCCACCATGCCGGTGGAGGACTACCCGGCCCTGCCCGAGATGCCGCAGAGCGCCGGCACCGTCGACGCCGCGGCGTTCGCCACGGCGGTCTCCCAGGTGGCCATCGCCGCCGGTCGGGACGAGACGCTGCCGATGATGACCGGCGTCCGCGTCGAGCTCTCCGGCAGCACGCTGTCGATGCTCGCCACCGACAGGTACCGGCTGGCGCTGCGCGAGATCCAGTGGCGGCCCGACGACCCCGACGTGAGCATCAACGCCCTGGTGCCGGCCCGCACCCTGAACGACACCGCCAAGGCGCTCGGCCCGCTGGGTGGCGAGGTCACCCTCGCGCTCGCTCAGGGCGCGGCGGGTGAGGGCATGGTCGGCCTCGCCGGCGGCACCCGTCGCACCACCAGCCGTCTGCTCGACGGCGCGAACTACCCGCCGGTGCGCTCGCTCTTCCCGGCCACCCACAACGCCGAGGCCCGGGTGTCGGTCAGCACCCTGATCGAGGTCGTCAAGCGGGTCGCCCTGGTGGCCGAGCGCACCACTCCGGTGCTGCTCAGCTTCAGCGCCGACGGGCTGGTGGTCGAGGCTGGCGGCTCCGAGGAGGCGCGGGCGAGCGAGGCGATGGAGGCCACCTTCACCGGTGACGCGCTGACCATCGGCTTCAACCCGCAGTACCTCATCGACGGCCTGGCGAACCTGGGTTCGCAGACCGCCGTGCTGTCGTTCGTCGACGCCTTCAAACCCGCGGTGATCTCACCCGCCGGCGAGGATGGCGAGGCCATTCCGGGGTATCGGTACCTCATCATGCCGATCCGCGTGTCTCGCTGATCGCGCCAAGCAACACCCAGATCCACGGAGGTAGGAACAGATGCAGCTCGGCCTGGTAGGACTCGGCCGGATGGGCGGCAACATGCGCGAGCGGTTGCGGGCTGCCGGCCACGAGGTGGTCGGATTCGATCACAACCCGCAGCTGAGCGACGCGGCAAGCCTCGCCGAGCTGGCGCAGAAGCTGGAATCGCCGCGGGCGGTCTGGGTCATGGTGCCCGCCGGCGTCACCGACGCCACGATCGACGAACTCGCCGGGGTGCTCGGCGACGGCGACATCATCATCGACGGCGGCAACTCCCGCTTCAGCGACGACGCTCCCCGGGCCGAGCGGTTGAACGAGCGCGGCATCGGCTACGTGGACGTCGGCGTCTCCGGTGGCGTCTGGGGCCGGCAGAACGGCTACGGGCTGATGGTCGGCGGCGCGCAGGAGCACGTCGACCGGCTCATGCCGATCTTCGAGGCGCTCAAGCCGGAGGGCGAGTTCGGTTTCGTGCACGCCGGCCCGGTCGGTGCCGGGCACTACTCGAAGATGGTGCACAACGGCATCGAGTACGGCCTCATGCACGCCTACGCCGAGGGCTACGAGCTGTTGCACGCCTCCGAGTTGGTGACCAACGTCCCGGGCGTGTTCAAGTCCTGGCGCGAGGGCACCGTGGTCCGCTCCTGGCTGCTCGACCTGCTGGACCGGGCCCTCGACGAGGATCCGGAGCTGGCCGACCTGAGCGGCTACACGGAGGACACCGGCGAGGGTCGCTGGACCGTCGACGAGGCGGTCCGGCTCGCCGTCCCGCTGAACGTCATCACCGCCGCCCTGTTCGCCCGGTTCGCCTCCCGGCAGGACGACTCGCCCGCCATGAAGGCCGTCTCCGCGCTGCGCCAGCAGTTCGGTGGCCACGCCGTCCACAAGCGCTGAGCGGTATCCACACCCTGTGTACGTCCACCGGCTGGAACTGGTCGACTTCCGCTCGTACGAGCGGGTCGCCGTCGACCTCCAGCCGGGGGCGAACGTCCTGATCGGCGCCAACGGCGTCGGCAAGACCAACCTCGTCGAGGCGCTCGGCTACGTGGCGACCCTGGATTCGCACCGGGTCGCCACGGACGCGCCGCTGGTCCGGATGGGCGCCACCTCGGCGGTGATCCGCTGCGCGGTGGTCCACGACGGTCGCGAACTCCTCGTCGAGCTGGAGATCGTGCCGGGCCGGGCCAACCGGGCGCGGCTGGGTCGCTCCCCGGCTCGGCGGGCCCGGGACGTTCTCGGCGCCCTGCGGCTGGTGCTCTTCGCGCCGGAGGACCTGGAGCTGGTCCGTGGCGACCCGGCCGAGCGCCGCCGCTACCTGGACGACCTCCTGGTCAACCGGCAGCCCCGCTACGCGGGCGTACGGGCCGACTACGAGCGGGTCGTCAAGCAGCGCAACGCTCTGCTGCGCACCGCGTACCTCGCCCGCAAGACCGGTGGCTCCCGGGGCGGTGACCTCGGCACCCTCGCCGTCTGGGACACCCACCTGGCCCAGCACGGCGCGGAGCTGCTCGCCGGGCGGCTGGAGCTGGTCGCCGCGCTCACCCCGCACGTCGCGAAGGCGTACGACGCGGTGGCCGCCGGGCGGGGCGCGGCAGGTATCGCCTACCGGCCGTCGATCGAGCTGGCCGAGCCGACCACCGACCGGGCCGCGTTGGCCGAGGCGCTGACCACCGCGCTCGCCGCCTCACGGACCGCGGAGATCGAACGGGGGACCACCCTCGTCGGGCCGCACCGCGACGAGCTGGCCCTGTCTCTCGGGCCGCTCCCCGCCAAGGGGTACGCCAGCCACGGCGAGTCCTGGTCCTTCGCGCTCGCGCTGCGGCTGGCCGGGTACGACCTGCTGCGCGCCGACGGTATCGAGCCGGTCCTGGTGCTCGATGACGTCTTCGCCGAGCTGGACAGCGGGCGGCGGGAGCGGCTGGCGGAGCTGGTCGGCGGGGCGAGTCAGCTGCTGGTCACCTGCGCCGTGGACGACGACGTGCCGGCCGCGCTGCGCGGCACCCGCTATCAGGTAGGCGAGGGGACGGTACGCCGTGTCGGATGAACCGGACGCCAGGCGGTCAGGCGCCAACCGCACCGGCAGCGGCCGGCCGGCCGGTGACGCCGCGAGCGCGCGTACCGCGAGGTCGGGAGCGACCGGAGGCGGTGCCGGCGGCCCGGACGCGGCCGGAAGCGGCGCGGCCGGTGTCGACGGCGGCGGGCCGGCGGACGGTGCGACGGGACCGGAGTTGGCCCGGGCGGTGCTCGACGCCGCGCTGTCGCGCCGGCAGGCGGCGGCGCGCACCCGGCGTGCCCCCGGCGGCGCGGGCGCCGACGGTGCCGGCGGCTCGGGGCGGCGGCTGCGTGGCTACTCCGGCCCCGGCCCTGACCCGCGCGACCCGCAACCCCTCGGTGCGGTGCTGAATCGGCTGGTCAAGGCGCGCGGCTGGCAGCAGCCCGCGGCCGAGGCCACCGTGTTCGGTGCCTGGGAGCGGGTGGTCGGTGCCGAGGTTGCCCAGCACAGCCGACCGGTCAAGCTGGAGAACGGCGAACTGACAGTGGAGGCGCGCTCGACGGCCTGGGCGACCCAGCTGCGGCTGCTCGCCGGCTCGCTGCTCAAGCAGATCGCCCAGGAGGTCGGTCACAACGTGGTGCGCAAGCTGCACATCCACGGCCCGGCCGCGCCGTCCTGGCAGAAGGGGCCGCGCCGGGTGCGCGGTCGGGGGCCGCGCGACACGTACGGCTGAGCGGCCCGCTCAGCGCCGCCGGTCGGCTTCGCGGGCCGCCCGCTTACGTTCGCGCTGCTCCTGGGTGTAGCGCTTGCGCTCGGCCAGGTCGCGTTTCCACGCCTCGCGGGCCTCGGCCGAGCCACCCTGCACGGCGCCCGCGACCCCGTCGGCCGGGCCGGCGAGGTTCCGGAACGTCCACCGCATCAGGCGACCACCCTCGCCCGGGGTCCTGTTCGCCGCGCCGTTCTCGCTCATCGCAGTCCTTCCACGCCGTCAGTTGCCACACCAATGATTGGTACACCAACGATCGCTAGAATAATCAGCATGCAGTCAGCGAGCAACCGATGAGCGGACAGCCGGAGGGCGTCGACCCGTTGGCGCTGGAACAACAGGTCTGCTTCGCCCTGTCGGTCGCCGCACGCAGCGTGGTGGCCGTCTACCGGCCGCTGCTGGAACCGATGGGGCTGACCCACCCGCAGTACCTGGTGATGCTGGCGCTGTGGCAGCACGCGCCGCTGTCCGGCCGCGACCTCAGCCGCCTGCTGCAGCTCGACCCGGGCACCCTGTCACCCCTGCTCAAGCGGCTCGAAGCAGCCGGTTACCTGCGCCGGGAGCGCGACGCCGCCGACGAGCGCAGCCTCGCCGTCACCCTCACCGCCAGCGGCGCGGCGCTGCGCGCCCAGGCCGAACGGATCCCGGCCGCGATCGTGCAACGCCTCGGGCTGCCCGTCGAGGACCTGCGGCATCTGCACGCGGTGCTCACACAGGTGATCGCGGCGGCGAACCGGCCCGCCGGCGACCCGGCCGCCCCGCCGAGCGGGACGGCCGCTCAGGCGTCGGCGTAGACGGCGAAGCCGCGCTCGGCGCAGCGGCGGTAGAACGCCGCCAGCACGCCCAGCTCCGCGCAGGTGAAGTTCCACTGCGGCGGATCACCGCGCTCGTCGCGCAGCGCGTCGAGTCGGGTCTCCAGCCAGCGCAGCTGCTGCTCGGCCAACCGGCCGTCGCCGAGCAGCGCCCGCAGGACCGTACTCACCGAGTCGAAGGTGACCGTCTCGCCGTACTCCCGGTGGCCGGCCACGAACCGCTCGATGCCGCCGGCGATCCAGGCGCAGCCGTCCGGGTCGATCACCGGATCCTCGTCCTCGGCGGCGGCGTCTGTGGCGTACAACACACCTTCGAGGCCGAGCAGGAGATCCACCAGCTCGGTGTACGCGGTCGCCCGGACGGTGCCGGTCTTCGCGATCAGCTCGGCCAGCGCCGCCGTCGGCGCGGAGATCCGCGGCAGGTCGACGATCTCGCCGAAGTCGACGAACTCGGCCGGCGCCACCGGATCGTAGAAGCGGCCGGTCCGCGGCCAGTGCACCGCGACGTTGTCCAGCCCCATCTGTCACCTCTTAATGAGCACGTGTCGGGTCGATCGGGTCGATCGTCCCGGTTCCGGCCGGTAAAGATCAAGGCCGCTTCCGGGGCGCCGCAAACGTACGGCACGGACGATCGGGCCGCGACCCCCGACCCGCCCGAGCGCGGGTCAACCCGTTCGGGGGCGGCGCGTCCGAACGGAGCCTGGCGTGTGGGGGGAGTCGCGGGTAACGGGGTTCTGCCGGCTACGGACATCTCAGCCGCCTCGTTGAGGGTGCCGAGTGGTGGTTCTGTCCTCCGCGCACAGTAGGATTGACAGCGAGACGAAGACCCGGTGCGGGGCGAGGGACGGGGCCGGTGGCCCAGGTTCATTCTCCACTCCGGGTCGAGCCGATCGCGATCCGCGGGCAACCGCGGCGACCGGCGCGTTCGACCCGCTGTCCGGAGGTCTCCGGCGCCGGTCCGCGCGCCGACGTCGCGTCCTGTCCGCCGAACCCGCGCCCGACGCGCCCTCCCGGCGCCGACGACGCGAGAAAGTGGCCGAGGGTGGCAGCGCAGGACAAGCAGGAGTACGGCGCAGAGTCGATCACCGTTCTCGAGGGGCTGGAGGCGGTCCGCAAGCGGCCCGGTATGTACATCGGGTCCACCGGCGAACGCGGTCTGCACCACCTCGTCTGGGAGGTCGTCGACAACGCGGTCGACGAGGCGCTGGCCGGATACTGCGACACCATCGACGTGGTGCTGCTCGCCGACGGCGGCGTCCGGGTCACCGACAACGGCCGAGGCTTCCCCGTCGACCTCCACCCGAAGCTCAAGAAGCCGGGTGTCGAGGTCGCGTTGACCATCCTGCACGCGGGTGGCAAGTTCGACGGCAAGGCGTACGCGGTCTCCGGCGGTCTGCACGGCGTCGGTGTCTCGGTGGTGAATGCGCTCTCCACCAAGATGTTCGTCGAGATCCACAAGTCCGGCTCCGTGTGGCGGCAGCACTACACCAACTCCAAGCCGAGCCCGCTGGAGAAGGGCGAGGCCACCGATCGCACCGGCTCGGCGGTCTCCTTCTGGCCCGACCCCGACGTCTTCGAGACCGTCGACTTCGACTTCCAGACCATCTACCGGCGCCTGCAGGAGATGGCCTTCCTCAACCGCGCCCTGCGCATTCACCTTCTCGACGAGCGGGTGGCCGAGGAGGACGGCCGGCAGCGCGAGGTCACCTTCTACTACGAGGGCGGCATCGCGGACTTCGTCCGGCACCTCAACGCCTCGAAGAGCCCGATCCACAAGACAGTGGTCGAGTTCGAGGCCGAAGAGGAGGGCATGTCCCTCGAGATCGCCATGCAGTGGAACGAGTCGTACGGCGAGTCGGTCTACACCTTCGCCAACACGATCAACACCCACGAGGGCGGCACCCACGAGGAGGGCTTCCGGTCCGCGCTGACCAGCGTGGTCAACCGGTACGGCACCGACAAGAAGCTGCTCAAGGGCGACGAGAAGCTCTCCGGCGAGGACATCCGGGAAGGGCTCGCGGCGATCATCTCGGTCAAGCTGGCCAACCCGCAGTTCGAGGGCCAGACCAAGACCAAGCTGGGCAACACCCCGGTGAAGAGCTTCGTGCAGCGGGTCTGCAACGACCGGCTCGTCGACTGGTTCGACCGCAACCCGGCCGAAGCCAAGATGATCATTACGAAGGCGTCCCAGGCGGCCCGTGCCCGGATCGCCGCGCAGCAGGCGCGCAAGCTGGCCCGGCGCAAGTCGCTGCTGGAGTCCGGCTCGATGCCGGGCAAGCTGGCCGACTGCCAGTCCACCGACCCGCGCGAGTCCGAGGTCTTCATCGTCGAGGGCGACTCGGCCGGTGGTTCGGCCAAGCAGGGCCGCGACCCGCGGACCCAGGCGATCCTGCCGATCCGGGGCAAGATCCTCAACGTGGAGAAGGCCCGGATCGACCGGGTTCTGAAGAACAACGAGGTCCAGGCGCTGATCACCGCGCTGGGCACCGGCATCCACGACGACTTCGACATGGAGAAGCTGCGCTACCACAAGGTGGTGCTGATGGCCGACGCGGACGTCGACGGCCAGCACATCCAGACGCTGCTGCTCACCCTGCTGTTCCGCTTCATGCGTCCGCTGGTCGAGATGGGGCACGTCTACCTGGCCGCCCCGCCGCTCTACAAGATCAAGTGGAACAAGCGGGGCGACGACGCGCAGTACGCGTACTCCGACCGCGAGCGGGACGGGCTCATCGCGCTGCGCCAGCAGAAGAAGCCGAACGCCAAGCCGGACGACATCCAGCGCTTCAAGGGCCTCGGCGAGATGAACTATCCCGAGCTGTGGGAAACCACGATGAACCCGGCGACGCGTACCCTGCGTCAGGTCACGCTCGACGACGCCGCAACCGCGGACGAGTTGTTCAGCGTCCTGATGGGTGAGGACGTCGAAGCGCGCCGGTCGTTCATCCAGCGCAACGCCAAGGACGTGCGGTTCCTGGATATCTGACGGGCCTCGGCGGGCCGGTCGGGCACCACCCGGCCGGCCCGCCGGTCCACAGAGTTATCCACAGGTTGGTCGGTATCCACAGCCGTTATCCACAGCACGAAAACGACTCTGAGTCTGATAAGGGTATACAGTGACCGATTCCCCCGAGTCCACACCGAACGAGCCCGAGGTTCCCGCCGAGGCACTCGCCGCCGTGGTCGCGCACGACCGGATCGAGCCGGTCGGGCTCGAGGTGGAGATGCAGCGCTCCTACCTCGACTACGCGATGAGCGTGATCGTCGGGCGCGCGCTGCCGGACGTCCGGGACGGGCTCAAGCCGGTCCACCGCAAGATCCTCTACGCCATGTTCGACTCCGGCTACCGGCCGGACCGCGGCTACGTGAAGTGCTCCCGGGTCGTCGGCGACGTGATGGGTCAGTTCCACCCGCACGGCGACTCGGCGATCTACGACGCGCTGGTCCGGATGGCGCAGCCCTGGTCGCTGCGCTACCCGCTGGTCGACGGCAATGGCAACTTCGGCTCGCCGGGTAACGACCCGGCCGCCGCCATGCGATACACGGAGTGCAAGCTCGACCCCCTCGCCATGGAGATGCTGCGGGACATCGACGAGGACACCGTCGACCTGCAGGACAACTACGACGGCCGGGCCAAGGAGCCCACGATCCTGCCGTCGCGGATCCCCAACCTCCTGGTGAACGGCTCCGAGGGCATCGCGGTCGGCATGGCCACCAAGATCCCCCCGCACAACCTGCGGGAGATCGGCGCGGCGGTGCAGTGGTGCCTGGAGCACCCCGAGGAGGACGAGGAGACCACCCTCGAAGCCCTGCTCGGCATCGTCAAGGGCCCGGACTTCCCGACCCACGGCCTGATCGTCGGCACGACCGCCATCCAGGACGCGTACCGCACGGGTCGTGGCTCGATCCGGATGCGCGCCGTGGTGGAGGTCGAGGAGGACAAGCGGGGCCGGCCCTGCCTGGTCGTCAGCGAGCTGCCCTACCAGGTCAACCCGGACAACCTGGCCGAGCGGATCGCCGAGCTGATCAAGGAGGGCAAGCTCGCCGGCATCGCCGACATCCGCGACGAGTCCTCCGGGCGTACCGGCATGCGGATCGTGCTGGTGCTCAAGCGCGACGCGGTCGCCAAGGTGGTGCTGAACAACCTCTACAAGCACACCCAGCTCCAGGAGACCTTCGGCGCCAACATGCTGGCGCTCGTCGACGGTGTGCCGCGCACGCTCAACCTGGCCCAGTTCATCCGCTACTACGTCGAGCACCAGATCGACGTGATCCGCCGGCGGACGGCGTTCCGGCTGCGCAAGGCCGAGGAGCGGGCGCACATCCTGCGCGGTCTGGCCAAGGCGCTGGACGCCCTGGACGAGGTGATCGCGCTGATCCGGCGGTCGCCGACGGTGGACGACGCCCGGCAGGGCCTGATCCGGCTGCTGGAGATCGACGAGATCCAGGCGACCGCGATCCTGGACATGCAGCTGCGCCGCCTGGCTGCCCTGGAGCGGCAGCGGATCGTCGACGACCTGACCAAGCTCGAGATCGAGATCGCCGACCTCAAGGACATCCTGGCCAAGCCGGAGCGGCAGCGCCGGATCGTCTCGGAGGAGCTGGGCGAGATCGTCGCCAAATGGGGCGACGAGCGGCGTACGCAGATCATCCCGTTCGACGGCGAGGTCTCGATGGAGGACCTCATCGCCCGGGAGGACGTGGTCGTCACGATCACCCGGACGGGGTACGCCAAGCGGACCAAGGTCGATCTGTACCGCTCGCAGCGGCGCGGCGGCAAGGGCGTCAGCGGCGCCACGCTGCGGCAGGACGACATCGTCAGCCACTTCTTCGTATGCTCCACGCACGACTGGATCCTGTTCTTCACGAACAAGGGCCGGGTGTACCGGGCCAAGGCATACGAGTTGCCGGAGGCCAGTAGGGTAGCCAAGGGCCAACACGTGGCCAATCTGCTCGCCTTCCTACCCGACGAGCAGATCGCGCAGATCATCGAAATCCCGAACTACCAGGTAGCCCCCTATCTGGTACTGGCCACGAAGAACGGCCTGGTGAAGAAGACGCGGCTCGAGGAGTTCGACTCCAACCGTTCCGGCGGAATCATCGCGATCAACCTGCGCGATGAGGACGAGCTGGTCGGTGCTGCGCTGGTGGCGCCGGAGAACGACCTGCTGCTGGTCTCCAAGAAGGCGCAGGCGATCCGGTTCAACGCCTCCGACGAGGCGTTGCGGCCAATGGGCCGGGCCACCTCGGGCGTGATCGGCATGCGCTTCACGGACGACGACGTCCTGCTCGCCATGGAGGTCGTTCGGGACGGCTTGGACGTCCTGGTGGCCACGAACGGGGGATACGCGAAACGTACCCCGATCGAGGAATACCCGGTGCAGGGCCGGGGAGGTAAGGGCGTGCTGACTGCGAAGATCACCGAACGGCGCGGTGGTCTGGTCGGTGCCGTGGTGATCGACCCAGACGACGAGTTGTTCGCGATCACCAGCAACGGTGGTGTCATCCGGACTCCGGTGAAGCCTGTACGCCGTACGCGTGACCGGAACACAATGGGGGTCAAGCTGATGGACCTCCCGGACGGCGTGACTATCGTGGCGATTGCTCGCAATGCCGACGAGCCTGACGAACAGGACTAGTTGAATGACGGAGACACAGGCGAAGTCGGGGAACACGGGGACCTCGGCCAACCCGGTCGACGAGGAGGCCGCCAAGGGCGGCACACCAGCGACCGGCCGCGCGGCCGTGGGCCGGGCCACGGTTCCCGCCGACGCGCCTGCCCCGAAATTCACCCGGGCTCCCGGCATGACACCTCCGCCGGAGCAGACCGGCGAGGACGGGGGATCGGGCGACGCCAAGGCCGAGACGTCGCCTGTCGAGGCACCGACGTCCGCCGGGGTGGCCCCTGCGGCGGCCGCACCGACCCCGGGTCGTCCGACGACCACCCAGCCGACCAACACGCGGCCCGGTCAGGCGACGTCGACCGGGGCCACCGGCACCCAGCCGCGGATCACGCCGGGCATGACCCAGCCGGACTCGGGGCGTACGGCCGCTGGCGGTCGCCCCGCGAGCGGTGGTGGCCTGCCGCCGGGGATCGGCAACGCGTCGGCCGTCGGTGCCGCTCGCGTCGGTGAGGCGGTACGCGCCGCGCGTACCTCGGTCAGTTCGGCGGCGTCCCGCGGTCCGCGTCGGGCCCGGCTGAACCTCAAGCGGATCGACCCCTGGTCCGTGATGAAGTTCGCGTTCGCCGTCTCGGTGGTGCTGTTCATCGTCGTGGTGGTCGCCACGTCGGTGCTCTACCTGGCGCTGGACGCGATGGGTGTGTTCCAGAGCGTCAACGACAGCCTCAGCGACCTGGTCAACGCGGGCGGTGGGCAGAGCACCAGCGGGTTCCAGATCACCGCCAAGGGCGTGATCCTCAGCTCGGCGCTGATCGGCCTGGTCAACGTGGTGCTGTTCACCGCGCTGGCCACGCTGGGAGCGTTCGTCTACAACGTCTGCGCCGACCTGGTCGGCGGGATCGAGCTGACGCTCGCCGAGCGGGACTGAGTGTGACCGGGGCGCCGGGGCACCGCAAAATGCGGTCGCTCCGGCGCCCCGTACTCGGGTAGTTTTTGCAGGCGGCGACGGCCCGGCTCGCAGGTTCGGACCCCGATTTGGGGCCGGCAGAGCGGATGGGTTAATCTTGCTCGTCGCAACGCGGGGCTATAGCTCAGTCGGTTAGAGCGCAGAGCTGATAACTCTGAGGTCGATGGTTCGATTCCATCTAGCCCCACCGCACATCGTCCGACGCTAGTCGAGCGCGAGGGGTCGCCCCATGTTCAAGAAGCTGCTGATCCTGGCCGGCGTCGTCGGCGTGGCTGCCGTCGTCTTCAACAAGGTCAAGGCCGCCAACGACGAGCGTGCCCTGTGGCACGAGGCGACCACCGCACCCGACCTGCGCTGACGTCCGACCGGCGGTGAGCGACGCATCGCCGCCGCCGCTCACGGGGCCCTAGCTCAACTGGCAGAGCACTGCCTTTGCAAGGCAGGGGTTAGGGGTTCGAGTCCCCTGGGCTCCACCAGCACTTTCCTTGGTTGATCTCGGGTCCGAGTACAGCCAAGCCGTCACGCCGTCCCCTCCTCGCCCAGCACCCGGTCGATGGCGAGGCAGCCTGACGAGCCCGCGCCGGCAGAACGTGGCCGTAGCTGTCGGCAGTCATCCGAATCGCGGAGTGCCCGAGCAGCTCCATCACCATCCGCAGCTCCTCGCCCTGGTCGAGCAGGAACGTGGCGAACGCGTCCCGCAGGTCCTGCAGGTGCAGCCAGTCGCAACTGGTGCAGCCGAGGCTCAAGTCGCCACCGAATCCTTAGCTGTCGCCCTCAAGCAACGCCGCCGCGTAGGCCCCACTCATCAAGCCCTGAGTAGATCCGTGCGGTGCGACCCGCAGGGAAGGAAAGGCACTGCGCTTCCCCTGTGTAGATCGCCACCAGCGAGTCAGTGCCCCGCCACCAGGTGTCCGCCAGCCCCATGACCTCTCGCACCGGCTCGTGGTCCTCCAACGCGATGTCATCCACCTCATCGCCGTTGACCTTCGTGATTTGCTTCGCCCAGCTGGCTGCATGGTCAGCCAATGCAAGAGACTCCACCCAACCTTCGATCGAGGCATGTAGAGGAACCCAATCCCCTGCGTGAATCCCGAACTCGCCGGCAGGTCCGATCATGAAGGCATACGGAACGGCTGTCCGCTGTGTGCCAGCTTCAAACCGCCATCCCTCAGTTATCGACCCTTCCGGCGTATGGGCACCGAGGTACCTGGGGCCGCCGTCGTACTGCGGGGCTGGAGGCAAGACCAGACCACCCCAGCGCTCTTGATACACCGCCACCCGGTCGACCTCTGTCGAAGGAATCCCCAGCGCAACCCATCGCTCCCGGCACTGCTCGACCTGCAGGCAGTCGACCTTGACGCCGTTCGCGCGGATGAAGGACCGGGCCCGTAGCGTCAGGCCCTCGGGCACATCGTTGTAGAGATTCAGATTCACCGGGCCGACCCTACTCAGGGTGTCCGGTCAAGAGGATCAACGGACGACACCAACGGCGCTGTAACGCCCTTCAACGCAACGCGCCCGGCCTGACGAGGTGTCGGACCGGGCGCGTCAGACCGGGCTACGCCACGAAGCGGGCGCGGCGCCGGCGTGCGGCCACGAAGCCCACACCGCCGACGAGCAGGAGCGCACCGCCGATGCCGGCGATGGTCGCGGTGTCGGCGCCGGTCAGGGGCAGTCCACCGCCCTCGCCGCCACCAGCGACCGGGCTGGTGGAGGTGGCCGCGGTCGGCGGGACGGTCGACGTCGCGCTCGGCGTCGCGGTGGGCTGCGTCGTCGGCGTCGTCGTCGGCGTCGGGGTGGGCTGGGACGCGCAGTCGAGCGCACGTGCGGCGTACACGCCCTCGTTCAGGTAGGCCAGGAAGGCGTCGACGGATCCGTCGTCGAGCGTCGTCTGCGCGGCCTTTTTCACGTTGGGACCGGCGCCGGTCATCGTCTGCCCCACCTTGATCCGCAGATCCACCTCCCAGATGTTCTGCACGTCCTTCTTGAGGAAGGCGCGCAGGTCGTCCGAGGCGCCGTCCAGCCGCTTCTGAACGGCGTCAGGCAGGGTGGTCAGGGATTCCTTCTTCGCCGTGGCCTGGATCTGGTTGGCCAGCACGCGGAGCTGGGTGTCGGTGGCGGTGTCCAGGTCAACGGTGAACAGCTCGCGGATGTCCTTGAACGTCTTGCGCTCGACCGTTTGGCAGCTCTCGTTGAGGCCGGGCGTAACGCTCTGCGCCACCGCAGGTGCCGCCGGGACCATGAAGGCCAGCGCTATCGCAACGCCGGCCGGGATCTTCCATCGCATGTGGATCTTCCTCCCCGCTGTAGATCAAAGCCCGGAGATACTACCGTCGTGGGTGGATCGGCAGGACCCCGAGAAGCTCGCGTTTACCTGGATCGGCGGCGGGGATCCGCGATCGTGCGGATTGACGTGGACGACCCGAATTCAGCCGAGAACTTCTGGGATGGGATGCGGGAAGCGGCCGCTGCCGCTACGCGGCACCAGGACCGCGACCTCTTCGAGGCGATCATCAAGATCGGCCGGGCGGCCCTGGCTCAGGGTGTCGAACTGGTGCCGTCGAGCGGGTTCTTTCTCCTGTGCCCAGTGTGTGCTGCCCTGTCGGGCCAACGCTGCATAAACGTTCCAGGCCACCCCCTGGACGACAGCAGGCTCCACCCGGAGCGCGTCGAGTTGGCCGAGAAGGCTATGCGAGGAGAGGTGCCGCTTCCCAGACCGCTTCGGTATTGACCTGTCGGGTCGCACATCGGGCTTGCCATGATCCGCGGATGGATGAGCAACCAACTCCCGTCACCGTGCACATCTACTGTCGGGTCGAGGTGGTCGTCACCGACCCGGCAGCGGTTACCGGTCGTGCCGTCGCCGAATTGCGGGGAGCCGACATCGACTGGTCCCAGGAGGAGGGCGACGTCGAGTCGGCGGCCGAGGAACTGCGGTCGGACCTCGTCACCTCGTTGGCGGGCGTGGTGGACATCAGCCGACTCGGTGACGGCATACCGGGGGTGGAGTTTCGTGGCGGTCTCTGTTGGGCCGAGCAGGGGCCGGCCCGGGACCCGTTCCGTGCCGAAGAGCGGTGACTGTCGCATCAGTCAGGAGCGGTAGCGCCGCCGGCGGGACAGCCGCTGGAAGCGCGGACCGGCCCAGAGCCAGAGGAGCGACACCGTCAACCCGATGGCCCCCATGGCGACGATCACGTTTCGGGGCATCTCGGTGTTGACCGGCTTCGGCATGCACCTGGCCGGCGTGTAGTCGACGGTCAGTCGCTCGTCCAGCGGCGGCAGCCGTCGGTCCGGGAACGACCGCTCGTAGATGCCGCAGGTGGTGGGACCGTCGACCGGATTGACGCGTAGCAGCACGTAGGGGCCGTCAGCGGTCTGGGCCGGTTCCACCGCGATCACCGTCGCCGGCAGCAGCACGCCGACCGGTGGGGGCGGCTCGCGGTCGTCCGTGACACCGAGCAGAATCAGCAAGCTGCACGGCAGCAGCAGCGCGAGCGGCAAACTGGGCCAGGCCTTCGGGCGGGTTCCGTTGGCCAGGAGCGACGGCATGGCGTCAGGCTAGTCAGCGAGATCAATCTCGTCGGAACGACCTTCGACGGGAGTCGGGGTGAGCGACGCGGTCTCGCCGCGCGCGATGGTGCGTACCTGCTTGACCCAGCCCCGGCGGCGGGCCTCGTCGACGAAGTGCGCCAGCGGGGAGCGGAAGACCCGGTAGTCGTCGTAGTGGATCGGCACCGTCAGCTTCGGGCGGATCAGCTCCACCAGGTCGGCGCCCTGGCGGGCGTCCATGGTGAGCAGGATTCCGGCGACCTTCGTGCCACCGAGGTGGATCAGCATCGCGTCGATGTCCGGATAGCGCTCAGGGATGTCGGTGAGCAGCGGACGGTTGAGCGTGTCGCCGGTGACGTACAGCCGGAACCCGCGCCGCCCGTCGCGTTCCACGTCGATCATCGTGCCCATCACGTCGGGCAGCAGCCGGTCCAGCGGGCCGGGGCCGTGCTTGCCGGGCATCGAGGTCAGCCGCACTGTCGTACCGTCGCGGTGCAGCTCTCGTGACGACCAGGTCGGCAGGCCCTCGGCGGCGTGGAAGCCCCAGCGGCGCAGTTTGCGTTCGGCGGCGGGCGTGGTGACGATGGGCAGCTCCCGGTCCAGCTCCCGGCGGGCCACCCGGTCGAAGTGGTCGCCGTGCAGGTGGGACAGGACCACGGCGTCCAGGTGGGGAAGCTGGGCGATCCGCAGCGCCGGGTCCGTGCGTCGGCGCGACCACAGACCCTTTCCGAGGTACGCCCGCTGGCCGCGGTGCAGGAAGTTCGGATCGGTCAGCAGGGTGAACCCGCCGATCCGCAGCACAGTCGTCGCGGTGCCGATGAACGTCACCTGTGGATGCTCGGCCATCATGCCCACCTCCCCCGGCTCCGATACCCCAGCCGGCCGCGCTCAAGCGTCAGCCGTCCGTGGCCGTCTCCTCGGCCCCGGAGGCGGGCTGCGCGAGGTCGGGTCGTGCCGACGGAAGGTGCTCCACCAGTCTGGTGAGCGCGCCGTTGGCGAAGGTGGCACCGAGCGCCGATCCGGCGCCGATGGTCCAGCCGACCGGGCCCAGCGGCGTGCAGCCGAAGAACTGGCTCACCCCCGGCGTCTGCACCACCACGACCAGCACTCCCAGCGACGCCGCCGTGGACGCCAGCACGGCGGGGCTGGTGCCGCCGGCCAGGATGGTCTGGCCGAGCTGGGTGCCGACGAGCGAGACGAGGGCGACAGTTCCGGCCCGGCGCTGGCGGCCCGTGTACCGGGCCAACGTCCAGCCGACTGTCGCGCCCAGCGTGGTGGACGCCGCGCGGAGCCCGATCTCCCGGCTGAGGGACGCACCGAGCGACGCGTCCGGGCCCTCCCGGAGCAGAGCGTCGGTGCGGTCCGAGGCGGGTGGGCGGACCGCGATGGCCAGCGCCGGCGCCAGGTCGGTGAGCAGGTTGACCAGCAGCAGTTGCCGGCCGGTGAGGGCGGAACGGCCGGTCACGGCGGCGCTGAGCACGCTGAACGCGATCTCGCCGAGGTTGCCGCCGACGAGGATGCTCAGCGCGTGGCGGACCGACGACCACATCGCGCGACCCTCGACGAGGGTGGCGATGATGGTCTCCAACCGGTCGTCGGTGACCACCAGGTCGGCGGCGGCGCGCGCTGCCGGCGTGCCGCGTTGGCCGAGGGCGATGCCGACGTCGGCCAACCGGATCGCCGGGGCGTCGTTGGCACCGTCACCGGTCATCGCCACGGTCCGCCCGCACTTCTGCAACGCCTGGATGATGCGCACCTTGTGCGCCGGGGTGCAGCGGGCCACGACGTCGGTGTTGGCCAGCCGCTCGGCGAGCGCGTCGTCGTCCAACTGGTCGAGTTCGGTGGCGGTGACCACCCGCTGCTCGTCGTGTTCGCTGATGGTGGCGGCGATCGCCTCGGCGGTGGCCGGGTGGTCACCGGTGATCATGATGGTGTGGACCCCGGCCTGCCGGATCCGGCGTACCGCGGGGGCCGCGCTCTCCCGGACCCCGTCCGCGAGGGCCAGGAACCCTACGAAGGTCAGACCCCGGACGTCGGAGTCGGTGATGTGCGCGGCGTCCACCTGGCACTCCGCGACGGCGAGGATCCGGTGCCCCGCCCCGGCCCGGTCGGCCAGCAGGCGGTGCAGTTCCGCGCGACCGGCGTCGTCCAGAGGCTCCTGCCGGCCGTCGACACGCCGCGTCGCGCAGCGTGGCAAGACCGTCTCCGGGGCGCCCTTGACGCTCAGCAGCAGGCGACCCCCGGTCTCACCGATGCTCGCGTGGTAGCCGCGCGACGGTTCGAACGGCAGCCCGCCGGCAGCCCGCCAGCCAGCGGCGCCGGTCTGCTCCACCACGTGAGCCGTGGCGGCGCCCCGCCGGACCGCCCGGTCGGTCTGCAACGCCAGGTCCTCCGGATTGGCCGCGGCGGGCGTGGCCCGCAGCGCCGTGGCGAGGGTCAGTCGGAGCCGGTCGTCGAGCCGGTCCACCGGGGCGTACCGGTCGCCGACGCCGTCGCCGACCCCGGCGAGCAGCAACTTGCCCTCGGTGAGGGTGCCGGTCTTGTCGAAGCAGAGCACGTCCACCCGACCCAACGCCTCGATCGTGCGTGGGTTGCGGACCAACGCGCCGTGCTCGGCCAGCCGCCGGGCGGCGGCCAGCTGCGCGGCACTGACCAGGAACGGCAGGCCCTCCGGCACCGACGCGACGGCGAGGTTCGCGGCGGTCGCCGCCGTTTCGGCAAGTGGTACGCCCCGGAGCAGCCCCGCACCGGCCACGGCGATCGCCGAACCCGCCGCCAACGGAATGGCGCTGCTGGTCAACGAGCCGAGCCGGGCCTCCACCCCGCTGGTCGGGGGCGCCTGCCGGATCAGCGCCAGGCTGCGTCCGGACTCGGTGTCCACGCCTGTCGCCACCACCACGGCGGTTCCGTGGCCGGCGGCGACGGTGGTGCCGTCGTACAGCATCGAGTGCCGGTCGGCGATGGCCGCGGCGACGACCGCCCGGCTGCTCTTGGCGACCGGCAGCGACTCGCCCGTCAACGACGACTCGTCCGCCTCCAGCCCCACCGATTCGAGCACCCGGCAGTCGGCCGGCACCGCGTCTCCCGGTTCGAGGCTGATGACGTCTCCGAGGACGAGGTCCTCGGCTGCGACGACCCGCTCGGCGCCGTCGCGGCGGACCCGCGCGGTCACCGCCGAACGGGACAGCAGCTCCGCCAACGATCGTTCGGTGTTGCGTTCGTGCACCGCCCCGATCAGGGCCGACCCGCCGACGACGCTGCCCACCAGCGCTGCGTCGACAAGCGAGCCGAACGACGCGGAGAGCACCGCCCCGGCGGCCAGGACGGGGGTGAGCGGGTTCGACAGCTCGTCCAGGAACGCCCGCAGCAGGCCACCGCCGGCGGGTGGGTTGCCGCCGCCAGCCCCTTGGCCGTCGTGTCGGCGCTGCGCCTCCGCGCTGGTCAGCCCGTCCGGCGTGGTGCCCAGGCGGTCGAGCACGGTCCGGACCGGCATCAGGTGCCAGGCGGTCGCCACCGGCGCCGGCGTGTCCGACCGGTCGGGCAGCCGGTGGGCCCGCCAGACCCCGTTCGCGAAGGCCAACCCGGCCGCGCCGTTGACCGCGACAAGCGTCCGGAAGGGAAGATCGGCAGGTGGGGCGGTGAACGCGCCCAGTGCCCCGAGCCCGGTGCCCGCCATGGAGAGCCGGATGTTCTGCTGCGTCATCCGCCGAGCCGCCCCGGTCGCCTCGATCATCAGGGACACCATCCGCAGGTCGCTGCCGACCAGCAGGTGCGCCCCCCACGGCGGCAGGTCGTCCGGAGCGGACATCCCCAGCCCGCAGTCGGACGCGCCGAGCGCCGCGCGGTCCCCGGACACCAGCATCACGACCGCCCCGTCGCGCTGCAACGCGCGTACGGAGTCGGCCAGCCGATCCCCGCCGGGCAGCAGCGCGTCGGCGAAGCCGTACCGCTGCTCGTCGCCGCCGGCCACGATCAGCTTCAGGCCGGCGTGGCGGGCAGCGGCCGGCAGGCCGTCGACACCCGGCGCGGGTTCGGGTTCGACCCGCAGCAGCGCCGTGAACCGACCGGAGTGGGTGAGCCCCAGCAGTTGCCCGCCGGCCGTGCGCAGCCGCTCGCCGTCCGGCACGTCGCCGGGACCGCCCGCCTGGAGTTGGTCCAGTGGTGCCAGCCGCCAGCCGTCCCGCTCCTGTGCACCTGTCGGGTCGCTCGGATCGAACAGCGCGAACGCCCGCTCCGCCACCTCGTCGACGTCCGCGTCGGCCGCCGGGGCGAGGTCGGCGAGTACGCCCCGCTCCGAGCCGAGCACCGCGGCGTCCAGCACCAGCGTGTCGATCCGGTCCAGTTCCCGCAGCACGCTTCGGTCCATCGCGATCACCCCGCGCCGGGCGAGGACCCGGCCGAGCTGTGCCGCGTACCCCTCCCGTCCGCTGCCCGGGGCCTTGGGCAGCGCGGACAGGCCGAGCGCGGTGGCTCGCTTGCGTCCGGCGAGCGGTGTCGCCGCCACGCCGGCGGCCACGCCAGCGGCCAACATCCGGTTGATGTAGCGCTCAGCCGGGCCGTCCGGTTTCGGACGAGGACGTTCAGCCGCCGGCCACCGAGCGATGGCGCGCTCGGGGTCGCCGGTCAGCTGCGGCTCGGCCTTCTCCCACGCGGCGAGTTGGGCCCGCGCCTCACCCCACTGCACCAACCGTTGGGCACCGTCGAGAACGATCCCCGTCCAACGGCCGGTCAGGCCCTGCGCCACCGCCTCGGCCAGCGGAAAGATGATGTCGGCGCGGGGGTCGGAGCGCAGCCGCCTGCCCACGAACGCGTGCAGCTTCGGTTGCAGGTCCGCGGCCGTCAGCAGACCGGCGATCTCGGCGGGCATCGGCGCGAACGGCAGGAGCCGGGTGGCCGCCGAGATGGTCAGGCCCAGTGCGTCCGAGGCGAGGCCGCCCAGGGTGCGCGGAGTGCGCGGCCCCTCCTCCGGCGGATGCGGGGGCGGGATCTCCGGATCCGGTTCGTGGTCGCAGGTTCCCTCGATCTGCCCGATCGTGGCGATGAGGTCCCGCAATTTTGGTTCGGGGGCCTGCACGGCCACCACCACCCGGCCGGACGGGGCGTTCACCCGGGCCCAGGCCACCCCGGGCAACCGTTCCAGCGCGGCCTCCACCTGCCGGGCCAACCGGTCGCCACCGTCCTGGCAGACGCCGTGCACCTCGATGTGGTGCCGGCCGGGGCGGGACCAGACCCGCCGCCGGGTCAGCCCGACGGTCCGGGCCAGCCGGGTCGCCGCCGACCCGAAGTTCCGGGACGCCTCCCCGACCAGGTGCGGCACGCCGATGGACGGCAGGAGGCGGCCGGCGGCGCGACCAGCCGCCGTCATCGAGGCGTACGGCCGGACGGACGCCGACCCGACTCTCCGTTGTCGCTGCTGGTGCCGTCGGTCATCTCGTCCTCCCACCGCCTCGCGTCCGGCGGCCTGGCTTCCCGACCTGCCGTCCGTTATGCCCCTTCGAGCACCGGAACTTTGCGGGCCGGGCCGCGCATGGACGGGGTGGGTGGTGGAACCCGACAGCCATCACCGGACACGGGGAGGCCGGAATGAGCACCTTCACGCGACACCTCAACGGTTCACGCGAGAACATTCGGATGTATCGCCGCCGGGTCGCTCTGCCAATGCTGGGTGAGATGGCGGTGCCACCACCGGACAAGATCGCCTACTACGCCGGGCTCGGCGTGCTGGCCGCGTTGCAGGTGATCGAATGGCCGCTCGCCGTGGTGGTCACCGCCGGGCATCTCCTGGCGGACCAGCACCTGTCGGGACTGGTACGCGGCGTCGGAAGGGCATTCCAGGACGCCTGACGAGAGCCGGGTCACCGCCGGTTGACATGAATCCGGGTTGAGGTCGCAGGCTCGGTGCATGTCGAGCCGAACCGTCACCCCCGTTCCGATCCCCGCCGGGCTGTTCGCACCCCGGCTGCGGGCGATGACGGTGGGCAGCGTCGCGCTGGTGTCGCTGCTGGCGTTCGAGGCGTTGGCGGTCGGCACGGCCATGCCGACGGTCGCGCGCAGCCTGGACGGGCTGGCGCTGTACGGGATCGCGTTCGGTGGCCCGTTCGCCGCAGGTGTGCTGGCCATGGTGGTTTCCGGGATCTGGTGTGACGCACGGGGGCCCAGCGGGCCGATGTGGCACGGCGTCGGCTGGTTCGTGGTCGGGCTGCTGATCGCCGGGACCGCGCCGATGATGACGGCGCTGGTGGTCGGACGGGTCGTGCAGGGGTTCGGCTCCGGGTTGCTCTCGGTGGCGCTCTACGTGATCGTCGGGCAGGCGTACCCCGAGGAGTTGCATCGGCGCATCTTCGCCGCGTTCGCCGCGGCGTGGGTCGTACCGTCGCTGGTCGGGCCGGCGTTGGCCGGCCTGATCGTCGAGTACCTGGGCTGGCGGTGGGTCTTTCTCGTGGTGCCGGCGGTGGCCGTGCCGGCGGTGTTGCTGATCCATCCGGGCCTGCGGTCGCTCGACCGGACCGTGCCGACCCGGCCGCCGGCCGGCGCGATGGCCCGCATCGGCTGGGCCTGTGGGGCGGGCGCGAGCGCCGCACTGCTGCACATCGGGGGTCAGCAGCGTGGCGTGGTGGCCCTGGCGGTGATCGCGCTCGCCCTGGCCGGCCTGCTGGTCTGCGCTCCGCGCCTGCTGCCGCCGGGGTTCCTGCGGGCAGCCCGCGGGCTGCCCACGGTGATCGGTCTGCGCGGGCTGGCGTCGGCGGCGTTCGTCGGCGCCGAGGTGGTCATCCCGTTGATGCTCTCCCGGGAGCGGGGGTTGTCGCCGACCGCCGCCGGGCTCGTCCTCACGGTGGGCGCCCTGGCCTGGTCGGTGGGCTCCTGGGTGCAGGGCCGTTTCCCCGTGCCGGCCTCCCGGGCCAGCTTCCCCCGCGTCGGGTTGTGCTGCATCACGGCCGGCACCGCGACTGTGGCGTTGGCCGTACGGCCGGAGCTGCCGGTGGCCGTCGCCGTGCTGGGCTGGGCGGTGGCGGGGCTCGGTATGGGGCTGCTGTACCCGTCGTTGTCGGTGCTCACCCTGGAGCTGTCCGCGCCCGGCGAGCAGGGGCGCAACAGCTCGTCGCTGCAACTGGGCGACTCGCTCTTCGCGGCGACCGTGCTGGCGCTCACCGGTGCCGTCCTGGCCGCCGGGAGTGCGCCCGGACCGGCCAGCTACGTGGTGACCCTGGTGGTGGCGGCCGGTCTGGCGCTTGTCGGCGCGCTGCTGGCGGGTCGCGTGGTGGTGGGCGGGGCCACCCGGCCGGGCGGGTGATCGGCTGAGGATCCGCCATGGCGGTACCGGGCGGGCGCGAGGATGGCAGGCGATGAACTTCCTGACCGTCCTGCCGCTGGCCGTGGTGATGGTCGCCGGGACCCAACTGGTCGTGGCGGTCTTCCTCGCCTCGTCCGACCGGCCCCGGGCCGCGTCGCTGGGCTTCCTCGCCGGCGCGGGCCTGGTGGTCGCCGCCGGGGTGACCGTGAGCTGGTTGTTGACCCGGTTGCTGGGCGGGTTGGCGACCGACGCCAGCGCGGCCGCCAGCAGGATCGATCGCGGTCCGGTCATCGATCTGGTGGTGCTCGCGCTGCTGGTGAGCCTGGCCCTGGTGGTCTGGCTGCGCCGTAACCGGTCCGGGCCGCCGCGCTGGCTGGGCAGCGTGGGCCATGCCGATCCGCGCTGGGCCTCGCGGATGGGTGCCCTGCTCTTCGTGGTGACACCCACCGACGACCTCACCATGGCGACGGTCGGCGCGACAGTGGCCCGACACAACCTCCCCTGGTGGCACCTGGTGCCGTTCGTGCTGCTCACCGTGTTCCTGCTCGCGGTGCCGCTGCTGGCGTTGGTGCTGCTCGGGCAGAAGGCGGCGCGCGTGCTGGCCCGGATGCGGAAGTGGGCCGAGGGGCACTCCTGGATCGTCAACGAGATCGTGATCGCGTTCTTCGCGCTGCTGACCGTGCTGGACCTGATCCGTTCGAAGTGAGCCGTCACGTGTGGCGTCGCGCGGCCGTCATCAGCACGACGGGTCCGCGGAACAGGAGGGGACGATGAGGGTTCTGGTCACCGGGGCGGGTGGTCGACTCGGGAGCCACGTGCTGGCGCGGCTGAGCGACGACGGGATGAGCGTCCGGGCCAGCAGCCGCCGGCCGCGTACCGGCTCGGACGTGGAGTGGGTCGTGGCCGATCTGGCCAGCGGTGCCGGGGTGGCCGAGGCGGTGACCGGCGTGGACGCGGTGCTGCATCTGGCGTCCTCGCCCCGGGGGCGTACCTACCAGGTGGACGTGCTGGGCACCCGTCGGCTGGTGGTCGCTGCCGGCGCGGCCGGCGTGGGGCATCTGGTCCACATCTCGATCGTCGGGGTGGACCATGTGCCGTTCCCGTACTACCGGCACAAGCTGGCAGCCGAGCAGGTGGTCGCCGCCGGCCCGGTGCCGTGGTCGGTGCTGCGCGCCACCCAGTTTCCCCAGTTCCTCGACGATCTGCTGACCACCAGCGCGCGGCTGGGCCCGGTGGTCGGCGACCGTGCGGTGCTCGCCCAGCCGGTCGACCCGGGTGAGGTGGCCGCCCGGCTCGCGGCCCGGCTGACCGCCGGCCCGCTCGGGGGTATCGAGGAGTTCGGTGGGCCGCAGGTGCTCCGCTTCGACGAGGCCGTCCGTGCCTGGCGGGAGGCACGCGGGTCACGCCGACCCCTGCTGCCGGTACGGATTCCCGGCCGGCTCGGCCGCGAGCTGCGCGCCGGTGGACTGGTCACCGAGGCGCTGCCTCGCGGTGTGCGTACCTGGGCCGATCACCTCGCGGACACGTACGGGGGAACCGAGCGGAGATGAGAGGGATGCCGGTTCACGTTCGTCTTACGGTGACGCCATGTTCGTTGTCGTCACCACGGTGATCCTCTACGTCTTCGGTTTCGTCTTCCTCTACGGCGTGATCCGGCTGGGTGTCCGGCACGCGCTGGAGGACTTGGAGCTGCAGCGGGCCCGAGCCCGACGCGAGGAGGAGTTGGCGGCCGCCCGCGACCGTTCCTTCCTGCGCGACAACGCCTTCCTCGCCGGCAGTTGAGTCGCGACGTGGAGGTGGCGTCGCGGGACGGCTCGGGAGTCGGCGGGCGGTCCGGCGGTACGGGTGCGAGGATCGCACCCGTGATGGGAACGCTGAAGACCGAACCGGCCCGTGCCCGCCTCGATCTGCTCGCCGCGCCGGTGGCGGAGGCCATCGCCCAGTGGCCGGCCAGCGCGCCGGTGGACGTGGACGACGTGCTGGTCGCGCCGATCGACGCCGACCTCGCCGACACGGCGGCGTTCTGCGAGGCGTACGAGGTGGGGCTGGACGTGTCGGCCAACTGCGTGGTGGTGGCCGGTAAGCGCGAGGGCGTGGTCCGCTACGCGGCGTGCATCGTGCTGGCCACCACCCGGGCCGACGTGAACGGCGTGGCCCGGCGGGCGCTGGACGTGCGCAAGGCGAGCTTCGCTCCGATGACCGACGCGGTCGAGTTGACCGGCATGGAGTACGGCGGCATCACCCCGATCGGGCTGCCGGCCCAGTGGCCGATCCTCGTGGACGCGCGGGTGATCGCAACCCCGCACGTGATCATCGGGTCCGGCGTACGGCACAGCAAGATCGCGCTGCCGGGCCCGGCGCTGGGCGCGCTTCCCGGCGCGCAGGTGGTCGAGGGCCTGGCCAGACCTGCCTGACCAGGCACCGACATCGATACCGTTGCACGTGAAACATCGCTCCGGTCGATGTCTACGGCGCGGCGGCCTCCCGCTGCTCGACCTCGGCCAGCGCGGCGAGGAGCGTGGACGTCTCCTGTGCGCCGCTGACCGCGTACTTTCCGGCAAGCACGAACGTCGGGACGCTCGTGATGCCCAGGTCGCGGGCGGCGGCCAGCTCGGCGGCGAGTTCGGCGGTCCCCTCGTCGGAGTCGAGGAAGCGTCGGGCGTCGGCCGCGTCCAGGCCGATCCCGCCGGCGACAGTGGCCAGCGCCTCCCGCGAACCGAGGTCGACGCCCTCGGTGAAGTGCGCCCGGTAGAGGGCGTCCACCATCTCGGCCGCCCGGCCGTGCTCGGTGGCGTAGGCCACCAGCCGGTGGGCGTCGAAGGTGTTCGCGGCCACCGCACGGTCGTAGTCCAGCCGCAGCCCGTCACCCGCCGCGGCCTGGGTCACCCGCGCGACCATCTGCCGGGCACGCTCCGGGCCGCCGAACTTGTCGCCAAGCGCGTCGAGGATCGGGCGGGGCTCGGGAACCGGCGACGGGTCGAGTTGGAACGGCCGGTACCGGACGGTCACCTCGCCCTCGTAGCGGGCGAGCGCCTCATCCAGTCGGCGCTTGCCGAGGTAGCACCACGGGCAGACGACGTCGGCGTAGATCTCGATCTCCATGATCGGTGCCAACTGCCCGCTCAGTCGAGTTGTTCCCGGACCTGCCGCTTGAGCCGGCCCAGGATCGCCGTGCCGCCACGCACCCGCAGCGGGCTGATCGCCTGCGCCAGGCCCATCCGCTGATAGAGGTCGTCCGGCACGGCCAACACCTCCTCGGCGCTCGCGCCGGCCAGACCCTCGGCGAGGATCCCGGCGAACGCCCGGGTGGTGGGCGCCTCGGGCGGGCAGTCGAAGAGGGTCTCGACGGTCCCGTCCGGCGTCACCCGGGCGCGCAGAAAGAACGCGGTCTGGCACTCGGGCACCTGCTCCATGCCCTCGTGCCCGGCGGCGTCGGCGGGCAGCGGCGGGATGACGTCGGCGTACTCCAGCAGCATCTCCAGCACCAGGTCGCGTGGCGCGGCAGCGAACTCGTCGACGATCTCGGCCAGTCGGGCCGGCATGTCAGCCATGTGTCGAGGCTACCGCCGGCGATTTCTAAACCGTCGGTGACTGTTCGCTGATCTCACTCAGGGCGCTGGTCGGATCGAGCTGCATGGCCAGGTCACCGAGCGAGACGATCCCCACCAGCTTGCGGTCGCTGTCGCAGACCAGCACCCGACGGATGCCCCGGTCCCGCATGAGGGCCGCGGCCTCACCCGCCGTGCAGTGCTGCTCGATCATGACCACCTCGCGGGTGACGATCGAGCCGATGGTGGTGGCCGCCGGCGAGCTGTTCTCGGCCACCGCCCGCACCACGATGTCCCGGTCGGTGAGCATGCCGGCGAGGGTCGCGCCATCGGTGACGACCACGTCGCCGATGTCCGCCTCCTTCATCACCCTGGCCGCCTCGTCCAGGGTGGTCTCTGCCGACAGGTACACGACCTGCTTGGTCATCACATCGCTGACCCGGTAAGCGGTCATGAGGTCCTCCGAAGACGTATCCACCCGATCCCCTTGCACTACCCCGTGACGCGGTGGCTACACCAGGTTCGCACGCTCGCGGCGAGCCTCGTCGACGATCCGCTCCACCACGGCGTCCACCGGCAGCTCCGCGCGCCCGTTTCCGGCCCGCTCGCGCAACTCCACGTACCCGTCGGCAAGTCGGCGCCCGACCACTACGGTGCGGGGGATGCCGATCAGCTCCGCGTCGGTGAACTTCACCCCGGCCGAGACGTGCGTCCGGTCGTCGACAAGCACCCGCAGGCCGGCGGCGGCCAGGCGCCCGCCGAGGTCCAGCGCCGCGTCGAGCTGCGGGCCCTTGCCGGCGACCACCAGGTGTACGTCACACGGGGCGACCGCCGCCGGCCAGATGAGTCCCCGCTCGTCGTGGTGCTGCTCGGCGATGGCCGCGACCGCTCGGGAGATCCCGATGCCGTAGCAGCCCATGGTCGGCCGCACCGGCTTGCCGGCCGGGCCGAGCACGTCGACCGCGAACGCGTCGGTGTACCGGCGACCGAGTTGGAAGATGTGCCCGATCTCGATACCCCGCCGGATGGTCAGCTCGCCGTCGCCGCAGGCGGGGCACGGGTCACCGGCGCGCACCTCGGCCGCCTCGACAGTGCCGTCGGGCGTGAAGTCCCGCCCGCAGACCACACCCGTCGCGTGTCGACCCGGCTCGTTCGCCCCGGTCAGCCACGCGGAGCCGGTCACCACGCGAGGATCGACCAGGTAACGGATGCCCAGCTTGCCGAGCATCTGCGGCCCGATGTACCCGCGCACCAGCTCCGGATGCTCGGCCCACTCCTCGAAGACCGCCACCTGGGCCGGCTCCAGCGCGGCACCCAGCCGCTTCAGGTCGACCTCCCGGTCACCGGGCAGCCCGACCACCAGGGGTTCGGTCCGCTCGGCGCCCGGCTGACGCACTGTCAACACGACGTTCTTCAGGGTGTCGGCGGCGGTCCAGTCATCGCGGTCCCCGAGCCGGCGGCTGTTCGCCAGCTCGACCAGGCTGGCGATGGTCGCGGTCTCCGGGGTGTCGTGCACCTCGGCCGCGGGCGCGCTGGTGGGGTCGCCGGCGGCGGGTGCCCGGGTGACGACGGCCTCGGTGTTCGCCGCGTAGTCGCAGGCGGTGCAGCCGACGTACGTGTCCTCACCGACCGGGGTCGCGGCCAGGAACTCCTCCGACGCCGAGCCGCCCATCGCACCGGACATCGCGTGCACCACGGTGTGCTCCAGGCCCAGCCGGTCGAAGATCCGCTGGTACGCCGCCCGGTGCCGGGCGTACGCGTCCCGCAGCCCCGCCTCGTCCAGGTCGAAGGAGTACGCGTCCTTCATCAGGAACTCCCGGCCGCGCAGCACACCGGCCCGGGGCCGCGCCTCGTCGCGGAACTTCGTCTGCACCTGGAACAGCGTCACCGGGAAATGCCGGTACGAGGTGAACACGTCCTTGACCAGCAGCGCCGCCATCTCCTCGTGGGTGGGCGCCAGCAGGTGCTCGGCGCCGCGCCGGTCGGCCAGGGTGAAGAGGAGGTCGCCGTACTCCGTCCACCGGCCGCTGGTCCGGTACGGCTCGGCGGGCAGCAGAGCCGGGAAGTGCACCTCCTGGTCTCCGATCGCGGTCAGTTCGGCGCGTACGACGTCGGTGATCCGGTCCAGCACCAGCTTGCCCAGCGGCAGCCACGTGTAGCCGCCCGGCGCGGCGCGACGGAGGTAACCGGCGCGCAGCAGCAGCCGATGGCTCGGCACCTCCGCGTCGGCCGGATCCTCGCGCAGGGTCCGCAGCAACAGAGTCGA
The DNA here is from genome assembly GCF_040649315.1 of Micromonospora sp. NPDC049004. Classification (NCBI taxonomy): domain Bacteria; kingdom Bacillati; phylum Actinomycetota; class Actinomycetes; order Micromonosporales; family Micromonosporaceae; genus Micromonospora; species Micromonospora sp. NPDC049004. Next base: position 742,195 of record NZ_JBEZFG010000002.1, on the reverse strand, counting down.
CATGCGTAGCAGCATTCGCGCAGCCTAAGACCGCCGGTCCCGCTGCGGCGATCCAATTCGGTGGTGGGTCACGTGTCGCCGGGAAGGCGGCCCTCGCAGCGGACGTCCGGGTCGGCCACCGGACGCCGGGGCATCATCCAGTTCAGCGCGGTCTCCTCCACCGGCCAGCCCCGCACCGACACCAGGCTGTACGGAACGGCCGCGGGCTGGGGGCAGAGGACCTGCGACTCGACCCACCCATTCGGCAGGAACCGCACGGTGGCCGTCCGGTCCAGCACGATCGTCGACGTGTCGGTCACCGTGATGAGCGCGCCGAGCACCACCTTCCGGCCGCCGTCGGCCTTCGGCGGGCCGTCCCCACCGGCCAGGCTCGCCGTACCGCCGCCCGTCGCAGCAGCGCCCGGGGTTGCCGAGGCCGGGACGTCCGGGGCTGTCGAGGTCGACTGCTTCGGGACCACCTCGACCGCGGCGGTGGGCAGCAGCGGCACCCGGAGGAAGACCGCGCCCATCACCACCGGGAGCACGGCGGCGACCGTGAACGCCAGACCGTGGGTCAGCGTCGGGGCGATCCAGCCGGGGATCGGGCCGGTGAGCAGCACGGTGGCGGCGGGCGGCACCGCCAGCAGCGCGGCCGTGGCAATCTCGCCATCCTGGTACGCCGTCCAGATGGCCGGGCCCAGCACGGTGTACGCCAGAACCGCCGCGGCCAGCGGCAGGGCCACGCTTACCAGCAGGACCCGGGTCGGCTGGTCAGGATGCAGGTAGCGGGTGCGCAGCGCGAGCAGCCAGAGGCCGAGCATCAGCAGTGACGGCAGGAAGCGGAGCTGCCAGGTGAGCGCCCCCAGCGCGACCGCCGCGCTGATCACCCAACCGGGGGTACGTGCCGTCCCGGAGGCCAGTAGTGACCGTTCCGGGTCGAACCGGTCCGGAGCGCTGAGCCGGAGCAGCCGACCGAGGACACCGAAGGTGAGCACGACCACGGGGAACGCCCACACCAGGGCGATCAGCAGGGCACTGAGCAGGCCGAGCGGACTGACGTACTGGACCAGCAGCAGCATCGTGGACATGTCCTGTTGGCTGAGCTGCCACAGCCGCAGCACCAGGAGCAGGACGGGGAAGGTGGGAAGGAGGGTCAGCAGCCACTGCTGCGCCTGCCGCGCCCCCGCCATCCGGCGCGGGCGGACTGCCTTGGCGGAGCTGGTGGTGAGCCGGGGTACGCCGGGGGCGGTAGCGCGATCCTCTCCCACGGCCACTGTCGCACCTCCACCTTCCTCGGATCGGGTTGCTGCTGTTCCGCGACCGGCTGCGGGAGGTTGTATCCCTGCTGCCAACGGAGGTTGGCGTTGTACGCGTTCTCCCAGGCCGAGTCGTTCTCGTCGTTGGCCGACTTGTAGAGCGCGAGGTCGACCAGGTCGAGCAGCGCCTGGTTGGGGCCGGTGTTGATGCCCCACCGCTCCTGGGGCGACGAGCCGATGTCCCAGTGCCGCAGCGGTTTGACGTTCTTGAGGGTCACCGGGAAGTGTTGACCGTCGTCGTCCGGCTGATCGCCGGTGACGAAGCCGGCGAGGATCGCCGCGTCGGTGGTGACGGCCTGCACCTTGCCGTCGTACAGCTCCTGGATGCATTCGCTGATCCGGTTTCGACCCACCGGGGAGGCGCCGGCCTCGGCGAGGCGCTGGATGGACGTCGACGTGGTCAGCGAGCAGACCGTCAGCCCACGCAGATCCTCCAGGCTGCTCACCTGCTTCTGGTAGCTCTTCAACGTCACCACCGACTGCTCGGTGTTCAGGTAGGGGGCCGAGAAGACGGCGCCCTCCTCCCTGCGCTTGTCGTTGATGCTGTACGAGGCGATGACCAGGTCGACGATGACGAACCCCTCGCCGTCCTGGGCCTGTCGACGGGCCCGGTCCTCGCTCTCGATCGGCACGAAACGCACCTGGGAGTGGTCGAACCCGAGGTAGCTCGCGATCATGTACGCGATGTCGACGTCGAAGCCCTTCCAGACGTTGTTCGTAAGGCGCTGCGAGATGCCCGGCTGGTCGTCCTTCACGCCGATGACGAGCTGCTGCTTGCCCTTGAGGTGGGCGTCCTCCAGCAGCTCGTCCCGGGTCGGTGGGCCCGCCGCGAGGACGATCGGGACCAGGGCGGCGGCCAGGACGGCCAACGCGACGATCAGCCCGACGAGTCGGATCTGACGGGTCCGTACAGTGCGCGGCGACACGGGTGCCGCCGGGGCTGGCCCGGCGGGGCTCGGCTCGCTTGCCTGACTCACCTGGGCCCTCCCCACTGCGCGGTCCGGTGACCGGCCCCTCATTGTGGGGCCTCAATGCGAGCCACGGCACTCCACCACCAGCCGGATAGCCGACACGCCGCCCGGCGTCGCGGGTGATTGTCGAAACTGGTCCGCTGACGCATGACGTCCGCCACCTCGGCCGGTCGGGGCACCGGCCGCCGTGCCTCCGGTGACAGACTGGTCGCCGCAGGCAACGGGTGGCGTGAGGGGGGCGCGGGTGCGCTGGCGCAGTTTTGTCGCGGTCGGGGACAGCTTCACCGAAGGTATGGACGACGCGTACCCGGACGGCACCTACCGGGGCTGGGCGGATCTGGTGGCGACCCGTCTCGCCGCCGAGGCGGGCCCCGACTTCCGGTACGCGAACCTGGCCATCCGGGGCCGGCTCTTCCCCAGCGTGGTGGCCGAGCAGGTGCCCTCGGCGGTGGCGATGAAGCCCGACCTCATCAGCTTCGCGGCCGGCGGCAACGACGTGCTGCGCCGCACCTTCGACCCGGACACGTTGGTCTCCCGCTTCGACGAGGTCGTCCGGCAGCTGCGCTCGGGTGGCGCGGACGTGCTGCTCTTCCGGTTCGCGGACGTGATGGCGCGGCTGCCCGGTCAGCGTCTCGTCGCCCCCCGGGTGGAGCTGCTCAACCAGGCGGTCGGTGAGACCGCCGAGCGGCACGGCGCGATCCTGGTCGACCTGTACGCCGACAACACGTTCCTCAACCCGATGCTCTGGAGCACCGACCGGCTGCACCTCTCCGCGGCGGGGCACCGGCGGGTCGCCGGGCAGGTGCTGAACGCGCTCGGGGTGGGCTGCGACGAGGAGTGGCTGATGGTCCCGCCGCACCCGGCGCCGTCGCCGTGGCTGGCCGCCCGCGCGGCCGACCTGCGCTGGGCCGGGCAGCACCTGGCCCCGTGGATCAGGCGGCGACTCACCGGCCGGTCGTCCGGCGACACGGTGACGGCGAAGCGTCCGCTGCTCGGCCCGCTCGTCGACTGAACGTGCGCACTCTGCACACCGCGCCGCTGCTGCGGCGTACCCCCGACGGCGAACCGGTGCCGGGCCAGGCCGTGCTGGTCGGCGGCGACCGCGTCGAGGCCGTCGGTCCGCTGGCCGAGCTGAGCGAGACGTACGCGGGGGTGCGGGTACGCCGATGGCCCGGCGTACTGGGTCCGGGCCTGCTCCACGACGGCCCGCTGCCGGCGGCGCCCACCCCACGCGAACGGGTGTACGCGTTGCTGCGTATCGGGGTGACGGCGGTGCTGGCCGAGCATCTGGCCGACCCGGTGCTGCGGGCCGCCGTCGACCGGAGCGACCTGCTGGTGCTGCCCGCCGCCGTGGCACCGACGCTGCGTCCGGGCGGGCGGGCCGACCTGGCGGTCCACGACGCCAACGGCGCCTGCCTGGTGACCGTGGTCGCCGGTCGGATCGCGCACCGTCGCGCCTGAACGGACCGTTGTAACTCCTCTGTGGAGGCCGTTCATCGAATCGGGTTCGCCCGATGTCCCCCGTCCCCGATAGCATCCGCTGCCCCCGCTGATCGGAAGGCGGGGACATCGGGGAAAGGTGGATGGGGGATGGCCCTCATGCGCAGCACGACGACATCCGGAAGACCGGTCCGAGCCCTGCTGGCCACAGCGCTGTCCATGACTGTCGCTGGCGGGATGCTCACGCTCACGGCCACGCCGGCCGCGGCCTACGACATGCGGTACGAGAAGAACACCTCGTGGGCCTACACGGACGCGCACCGGCCCACGAAGATCACCATCGACCAGGCCGGCGACGTGCCGGTCGGGTCCTGGAAGGACGCCCAGGGGCGCAAGCACACGGCCCGCGCCTACTTCACGTTCGACATCTCCCGCTACCGGGGGGCGGAGATCGAGTCGGCCGTGTTCTCCGTCAAGGAGACCTCGGTCATCGATTGCACCAAGCGGCCGGCGGTGGAGCTGTGGCGCACCGCGGCGTACACCGCCACGTCGAGTTGGGCGAAGCCGCCGGTCGAGGTGGCGAAGCTGCACACGACCACGCTGCCGGCCGAGGCCGGCTGCCCGGCGCCGTACGTGGAGTGGAACGCGGTCGAAGGGTTGCGGCAGGCGGTGGCCGAGGGCGCTTCGACGCTCACCCTGGCGCTCCGGTTGCCGGCCGGGGCGGAGGCCAATCCCGCGTTGGGTCGCCGCTACGCCAGTGCGGCAGGCATCTCCATCGACTTCAACTACCCGCCGGGCGTGCCGACCGAGCAGCAGACCTCCGGCACTCCGTGCACGACTGCCGAGCCCTACCAGTTCCAGCGAAGCGGTGATCTTGCGCTTTCGGCGATCCTGCACGACCAGGACAAGAACGCCTCCGGTGGCACCGACATGCTGACGACCACCTTCGCGCTCTGGCCGGTCGACGAGCCGTCGGCCCGGGTCGAGCGGATTGGAAACGGTCGGGACGGCGAGCGGGCCAACGTCATCTTCGACCGCGACACCCTGACGCACGACCGTGTGTACGCCTGGCAGGTGCGGGCGGCGGACAGCCGGGCAACCGGTGGGTGGAGCGGCCTCTGCTACTTCCGTACCGACTTCCAGGGCCCGGCGACCGCGCCGATCGTCTCCTCCACCGACTTCCCCGCCGACGGGAGCTGGCATCCGGCGCTGCCCGGCCAGTTCACCTTCGACGCCGGTGCGGCGGCGGACGCGGTCGGCTTCCGGTACCGGCTCGACGGAGGCGTCGAGGGGACGGTGTCGGCGGATCGCCCCGGCGGCACGGCCACGGTCACCATCACCCCGGACGCGGGGCCCAGCAGCCTCACGGTGGTGAGCGTGGACGCGGCCGGAAACCGTTCGCCCGAGTCCCGCTACGAGTTCCGGGCCAGCGACGTCGCGCCGACCGTCACCGGCAACCTGACCGCGATCGGCGTGCCGACCACGTTCACCGTCGCGCCGCAGATGCCCGGGGTGGTCAGCTACCGCTTCAACCTGGACGGCGACCCGGAGCAGACGGTGCAGGCCGAGGCCGACGGCACCGCCACGCTTACCGTCACCGCGACCCGGGCCGGCAACCGCACCCTCTCGGTGACCAGCGTCACCGCCGACGGCGTAACCGCGACGGCGACGCGAACCTTCCGGCTGAGCACCGCTCCGACGATCTCCGCGACGGTCTACGAGCAGGGCGGCACCAGCGGAGGTCAGGGTGTTCCCGGGATCTTCACCTTCACCCCGCGTCAGCCCGACGTGGTCAGCTACCGCTACCGCTTCGGCACCGTGACCAGCACCGTGGCCGCCGCAGCCGACGGGACCGCGTCGGTGACCTGGACGCCGACCAAGCCGGGCTTCACCTCCCTCACGGTGTGGAGCGTCAATCGGGACGGAGTCCAGTCGGACTCGACCAGCTTCGTCTTCTTCGTGCGTGACCTGCTGCCGGTGATCCAGGGTTTCCTCTACGACCCCGGCTACCCCGCCGGTGGCCCGGGTCAGCCGGGTGACTTCTGGATCAGCTCGGAGGTGCCCGGCACGACCGAGTTCCGGTACCGCTTCGACGACGGCCCCGACCAGGGGATCGCCACCGACGTCAATGGCAGCGCCATCGTCACCTGGACCCCCGAGCAGGCCGGCACGCACACCCTGAGCGTTCGCAGCCTCTTCGCCGACGGGACGGCGTCCCCGGAACGGACGTACACCTTCCTGGTCGCCGACGCCCCGGAGACCACGTCGAAGCACTGACCGAGACGCGCTGGGAGACGTACGTCCCAGTGGCCCGGCCCACCATCCCGTGCCCGGTGGTGGGCCGGGCCCGTTACAGCGGTCGCGGGCGGCGATCCGGCGTACCTTGGGGATCATGTCTGTGCCGAACGATCCTGATCCCCGCCTCCAGTCGTACGCCGACCCGCAGCGGTTGGTCACCACCGACTGGTTGGCCGAGCACCTGGGCGACGAGGGCCTCGTCGTGGTCGAGTCCGACGAGGACGTCCTGCTCTACGAATCCGGTCACATTCCCGGTGCCGTCAAGGTCGACTGGCACCTCGACCTGAACGACCAGGTCACCCGGGACTACCTCGACGCCACGAGCTTCGCCGAGATGTGTGCCGCGAAGGGCATCGGCCGGGGCGACACGGTGGTCTTCTACGGCGACAACTTCAACTGGTGGGCCGCGTACGCCCTCTGGGTGTTCTCGCTCTTCGGCCACGCGGACGTGCGCCTGCTCGACGGCGGCCGGCAGAAGTGGATCGCCGAAGGGCGCGAGGTGACCCGCGACAAGCCGGCCCGGCCCCGCGCCGACTACCCCGTGCCGCTGCGGGACGACGCGCCGCTGCGGGCGTTCCGCGAGCAGGTCATGGCGCACATCGCCGTGGGGCGGCCGCTTGTCGACGTCCGCTCCCCGGGCGAGTACACGGGCGAGATGCTGCACATGCCCGACTACCCGCAGGAGGGCGCACTGCGCGGCGGGCACATCCCGGGCGCGGTCAGCAAGCCGTGGAAGTCCGCCGCGAATGAGGACGGCACGTTCAAGTCCGCCGACGAGCTGAAGGCCATCTACGCCGACCAGCTCGGGCTGAGCCCGGACGACGACGTGATCGCGTACTGCCGCATCGGCGAGCGGTCCAGCCACACCTGGTTCGTGCTGCGGCACCTGCTGGGCTACCCGCAGGTCCGCAACTACGACGGCTCGTGGACGGAGTGGGGCAACCTGGTCCGGGCACCCGTCGTCAAGGGCGACCAGCCCGGCGGCATCGCCGCCTGAGCGTCGCGCGGGAGCTGGCCGGCTGAGCGTTCGACCCGTTCGACGGCCCTCAGCCGGCCAGCGCCAACACGCCGCGCAGGTCCCGGATGACCCCGGTGATCTCGCCGGTCTCCGGGTCCCACCGCGCGAGGGCGGCCGGTTCCAGGCGGAGCAGCACCGCGCCCTTGTTGTCCCAGCCCAGCACCGGGCAGCAGCCCTTGCCACGCTCCCGACCGAGGTCGAGCAGATGGGTCACCTCGCCGGTACGGGAGTCCAGCACGGCCACCCCCTCGGCGCCGTCGATCTCGTTGCTGGTGATCCACGCGGCGCTCGCCAACCGGCCGCCGTGCAGCCAACCCCGGCCGTAGAACTCGTTGACCTGGTACGGCGGGGGCAGCGCGTCGTGGGTGATCCGTTGTTCGGAGCGGATCGTGGCCTCGCGGGCGCTCCGACTCCGCAGCGTCAGGCCACCCCGTTCGCCGGTCAGCTCGATCAGCGCCGCCTCGCGGCCGGCCTCCGGGTCGGGTGCCACCACGTCCCAGGCCGACACGTCGATGGTGCCCGCCGCCTCGGTGTCGCGCTCCACCGCGTACGTCCGGTTGTCGCCGCCGACCAGCACCCGGTCGTGCGCCCAGACCACCAGCTCCAGGTAGCCGTCGAGCGGGATCCGGCGTACGCCCGCAGTGGTGAGATCCACCATGATCAGCTCATTGGTCTGCGCGAAGGCCGCCCACCGGCCGTCCGGCGACAGGACTCCCGGCTTCACGGCGGTCGCCTCGTTGCCGCCGGCGTCCCGGGTGGGGGCCAGCGTCACCACGTCGAGACCGCGCACGACACCGTCGTCACCGAGGATCCGGACCGGGCCGTCCGCGCGGTTCTCCTCGTCCACGGGCTGGAACAGCGCCAGCGCCCGCTGGACCGGTCGCTCGGACAGCGGCACGGTCGCCGGGCCGCTCAGCCGGTTCAGCGGATCGGGTGGGAACGTCAGCTCGGCCGGCGGACGCTGCACGGGATCGGCATGGGTGGGCTCGACACTCGGCGCCACCGTGTGGTTCAGGGGCGGATCGGGGGACGGTTGGCGGACGGCCATCGTGCCACCGCCGAGCAGCGCCACGGCCAGGACGGCCGCGCCGAGCACCCGTCGGGTACGACGCGTGCGCCGCGCCCGGTCCCAGCCGGCCGTCGCGGGCCTGCTGGGCAGCACGTCCTCCACGCTCACGGCGAACAGTCGGCGCAGATCCTGCTCGTTCACTGGTTCACCTCCAGGCCGGCGGTCGGGTCGTCGGAGCGGGTCGCGCCCCGGCTCGGTCGGCCATCTCCGGTGAGATCGGGGGCGACCTCGCGGAGCCGGCGCAGCGCCATGTGGCACTGGCTCTTCACGGTGCCGACGGTCACCCCGAGCGCCTCCGCGGTGGCGACCTCGGTCAGGTCCTCGTAGTAGCGCAGCACCAGCACGGCCCGCTGCCGGGGCGGCAGCAGCCCCAGCGCGTCGTGCAGGGTGAGCCGCAGCGCGCCGTCCCGGTCGGGGGCCACCTGCTCCGGCGGTGCGGCGCTGAGCCATTCCCGGCGTCGACGCCGCCACCACGACACCGCGTCGCGGTAGAGGATGGCCCGCACATACGCGGCGGGATCACCGTCGCGGACCGAGGGCCAGCGCAGCGCCAGCTTCAGCAGGGCGTCCTGGAGAAGGTCCTCGGCCTGGTGCCGGTTGCCACAGATCAGGAAGGCCGCACGCAGCAGACGGTGCTGGTTGCTCTCCACGAAGGCGAGGTAGCCGTCGCGGCCGTCGTTCGCCGTCGATCCCATCCGCACCCCTTCCGGCCGCCATGGTGCGCGTCACCCGACAGACGCATGGGGAGGGGGAAAAGGTTGGGTCAGGTCTGCGGCAGCCCGGTCAGGTAGCGCTGGAGGGTCGGCGCGATCCAGGAGACCAGCTCCTCGGGCTCGGCGTCCACCATCGGTGGGAGCCGGACGACGTAGCGGGTGAAGGCGAGGCCCAGGATCTGGCTCGCCACCAGGCCGGCACGTCGGGCGGTCAGCGCCGGGTCGGTGCCGAAGGCGGCCACTGCCGCGGTGAGCTGGTCGGCGAAGATGCCGCGCATCCGTTCGGCAGCGCCCGGGTTGGTGCTGGCGGCCCGCAGCAGCGCCACAAGCGTCTCGTCGCCCTCCCACCGGACGAGGAAGTGCCGCACCAGCACCTCGCCGAGCTGCTCGGGCGACACGGCGGTCAGGTCGGGCAGACGGAGGTCGAACTCGGCCGCCGCCGCGAACAGGCCCTCCTTGCTGCCGTAGTACCGCATGACCATCGACGGGTCGATCCGGGCGTCGGCGGCGATGGCCCGGATCGTGGCGCGCTCGTATCCGTCGGCGGCGAACCGCTCGCGGGCGGCGCGCAGGATCGCCGCGCGGGTGGCGTCCGAGCGGCGCGGCTGGGTCGGGTGGGCGGGCGCGGTCATGCCAACGACCGTATGCCAACGGCTGTTGACACACAACGACAGTGGTCCTAGCGTTGCCAACAACCGTTTGCCAACACCCGTTGGCAACAGTCGTCGCGGAGGTGGCCATGCTCCCCACGAGCACCGACGTCCTGGTGGTGGGTGCCGGCCCCACCGGCCTCGCCGCCGCACTGACGCTGGCCCGGCGCGGGGTCGACGTGACAGTGCTGGACCAGCAGGCCGAACCGCCACAGACGTCTCGCGCGGCAGTCGTGCACGCGTACACCCTGGAGGTGCTGGACCGGATCGGCGTCGCGGCGCCACTGGTGGCCCAGGGGGTGCGTGCGCCGCGTTTCACGGTCCGCGACCGGGACCGGACGCTGCTGTCGGTGCCGTTCCACCGGCTGCCGTCCCGGTTCCCCTACGCGCTGCTGATCTCCCAGGCGGTCACCGAGGCCGTGCTCGTCGGGCAGTTGGCCGACCTCGGCGTCCGGGTACGACGGCCGTGCCGGCTGACCGACCTGAGCGTGACCGCCACCGGGGTGCTCGCGCGGGTCGACGGCACCGACCTGCGCGCCCGGTACGTGGTCGGCGCGGACGGCCTGCACAGCACCGTCCGGCAGGCGGCCGGCATCGGCTTCGCCGGCCCCAGCGACGAGGAGTCCTTCGTGCTCGCCGACGTACGGGTCGACAGCGCGCTGCCCCGCGACGAGGCCGCGCTGTTCCTCGCCCGCCCCGGGCCGCTGGTCTGGGCGCCACTGCCGGGCGGCGTGGTCCGGCTGGTCGCCGCCGTGCCGACAGCACCGCCCGAGCCGGACGCGGCGTACCTCCAGGCGCTGCTCGACGAGCGCGGTCCGACCCGCCGGCCCGATCGGGTGACCGAGGTGCTGTGGGGTTCCCGGTTCCGGGTGCACCACCGGATCGCCGACACCTTCCGGGCCGGGCCGGTGCTGCTGGCCGGGGACGCCGGCCACGTGCACAGCCCCGCCGGCGGGCAGGGCATGAACCTCGGCATCTGCGATGCGGTGGCCCTCGGCACGGCCCTTGCCGAGGTGCTCGCCGGTGGCCCGGAGACGCTGCTCGACGACTACACCGCGCGGCAGCGCCCGATGGCCGAGGACGTGGTGAGTTTCGCCGCCGGGCTGACCCGGCTGGCCACCACCTCCCCGGCCCGCCGACCGGCCCGAGACGCGCTGCTCCGGCTGCTCGGGGCCGTACCCCCGGTCCGGCAGCGGATCGCGCTGCGCCTGTCCGGGCTGTCCCACGCCGAACGCCGCGCGGGCTGAGGTGCACGACGTGCTGCTCAGCGCGACGGCTGGGGTGCTGTGCTGTCGTCGGTGGGGGCGACGACCGGCGGTGCCGACGCGACCGGCCGGAGCGTCCGCCACGCCACCAGCGTGACAAGCGCGAACGTGCCGGCCGCGGCGCCCGCCACCGGCACCGTCCCGTACGCGGCGGCGGCCAGGCCGGCGAGCGCCGCGCCGACGGGTGCGGTGAGCAACCCGACCATCCGCTGCGCGGCACCGACCCGACCGAGCAGCCCGCGCGGCACGTGCCGCTGCCCGTACGACGCCGACAGGCTGTTCCACACGACAGTGCCGGCGGCGAAGACGGCCAGGGCGATCCCGCCCGACACCGGTTGCCGGGCCAGCGCGAACACGACAAGCGCGACGGTCTGCACGGCGAGCACCAACCGCAGCGCGGGCACCGTACCGAGCCGGGCGGCGAGCCGTCCCGCGGCGAGCGCCCCGCCCACGCCGCCGAGAACGGCACCCGCAGCGAACAGTCCGTATCCGGCCGGCGGCACGCGCAGCACGTCCAACGCGTAGAGCACCATCACCGCCATGAGACCGCTGATCGCCAGGTTGCTCGCGGCGGCCAGCAGGGTGACCCGCCACAGTGTCCGGTCGCCGCGCAGCCACCGCACACCCTCGGCGATCTCGCTCCACACCGACAGGCGTCGGACAGCCGACCCCGTGCTCACGGCGGACGTCGGAGTGAGGGCCAGCACGAGCAGGGCTGCCACCGCGAAGGTGACCGCGTCCAGAGCGAACGGCAGGGCGGGGGCTGCGGCGAAGAGGACGCCGGCGGCCGGCGCACCGAGGAAACCGCCGGCCACCGCGCTCCCCGCCTGGAGCCGTCCGTTCGCCCGGGGCAGCGCGGCCGGCGACACGACGGTGGGCAGCAGCGCGAACGAGGCCGAGTCGAAGAGGGAGCCCAGCGCGGCGAGGAGGAACGCGGCCGCCAGCAGCGTCACGACGGTCGCCCGGTCCAGGACGACCGCCACGGCCAGCGCCGCCACCACCGCCGCGCGTACGCCGTCGATGCAGGCCATCGTCCGCCGGCGGTCCCAGCGGTCCGCGTACACGCCGCCGAGCAGACCGAAGAGCAGCGGGGGCAGCTGCCCGGCCACGGTGACCGCCGCGATGATCCGAGGGTCCCGGGTCACGGTGGCGGCCAGCAGGGCCAGAGCCGGCGTACGCAGTGCGTCCCCGAACCGGGACGAGACCGCGGCGGACCAGAGCAGCCGGAAGTCCCGGCCCAGAGCGGAGGAGGTCATGCCGCCGAACGTGCCCTCTCGACCGGGTCGAGGGTCAAGCCGCCGGGCGAAAGGGGGACGCGAGCCGTCGGTGATCATCGGTACGGTGGGCGCCGGCATCGGGACCGGGGAGAACTCAGGCGTGGACCACACTTTCCAGGTCGACCTGCGTGGCGTGGTCGACCTGCTCAGCCATCACCTCTACGGCAGCCCACGGGTCTACGTCCGTGAGCTGCTCCAGAACGCCGTCGACGCGATCACCGCCCGGCGTACGACCGATCCGGACGCGCCGGCGCTGGTCCGCATCGAACCACCGGAGATCACCGGCGACGGCACCCTGCGGGTGCACGACACCGGCATCGGGCTGACCGAGGCGCAGGTGCACGAGCTGCTGGCCACCATCGGTCGCAGCTCCAAGCGCGACGAACTGGGCTTCTCCCGGCACGAGTTCCTCGGCCAGTTCGGCATCGGCCTGCTCTCCTGCTTCCTCGTCGCCGACGAGATCCAGGTGCTCACCCGGCACGGCGACAACCCCACGGTCCGGTGGACCGGGTACGCCGACGGCCGCTACGCCGTGACCGTGGCCCCGCCGGAGGCCGCCCGCGTCGAGCCGGGCACCACTGTCACGCTGGTGCCCCGCCGCGACGCCGACCAGTGGTTCGCCACCCCGACCGTCACCGACCTGGCGCGGCTCTTCGGCTCGCTGCTGCCGGTCACCGTCCGGGTCGGCGACACGGTCACGACCACCGGCGAACCCCCGTGGGCGAGCGCGCCGGGGGCACCGCTCGACCGCGCGGCGCTGATCAGGTACGCCCGGGAGACGCTCGGCGTGGAGCCGTTCGACGTGCTGCCGCTGGCCGTGCCGGAGGCGGGGCTGACCGGTGTCGCAGTCATCCTGCCCACCCCGGTGAACCCGGCGGCCCGGGCCGGGCACCGCGTCTACCTCAAGCGGATGCTGCTCACCGAGAACGCCGACAGCCTGCTGCCGGACTGGGCGTTCTTCGCGCACTGCGTCATCGACGCGACCGAGCTGCGCCCGACGGCCAGCCGCGAAGCTCTCTACGAGGACACCCTCCTGACCGCGACCCGGGAAGCGCTCGGCGACCAGGTACGCGGCTGGCTGGTCCGGCTGGCGCGGCACGACCCGCACCGGCTGGCCGAGTTCCTCCAGGTGCACCACCTCGGCGTGAAGGCGCTGGCGCTGCACGACGACGAGATGCTGCGGCTCGTCGACAGGTGGTGGCCGATGGACACCAACGTCGGCACGCTCACGCTCGCCGAGTTCCGGGAACGCCACGGGGTGGTCCGCTACGCGGCCAGCCTCGACGAGTTCCGCCAACTCGCCGCGGTGGCCGCCGCACAGGACCTGGCGGTGGTGAACGCCGGCTACACGTACGACACCGAGCTGATCGAGCGGCTGCCGGCGGTGGACCGGTCGGTGCTGATCGAACGGCTGGAGCCGAGCGACCTCACCACCCGGTTCGAGGCCCTCGACCCGCCTGTCGAACTGGCGCTGCGGCCGTTCCTCACCGCCGCGCAGCGGGCCGTCGAGCGGTCCGGCTGCGAGGTGGTCATTCGGGCGTACGACCCGGTTTCGCTGCCCGCGCTGTACCTGGTCAGCCGGTCGGCGGCGTTCAACGACCAGCTCGCCGCCAGCCGCGACCGCGCCGACGAGCTGTGGGGCGGAGTGCTCGACGCGCTCGCCGCCACCGCCCCACCGGACCGCCCGCAACTGGTGCTCAACCACCGCAACCCGCTGGTCCGGCGGGTCACGATGCTCGGCGACCCGGAGCTGGTCGGCCTCGCCATCGAGGCGCTGTACGGGCAGGCGCTGCTGCTCGGCCACCATCCGATCCGCGCGGCCGACGCCGCGCTGCTGAACGATTCCTTCCTCGGCCTGCTCGGCCGGGCCGTGCCGGGACGGGAGTGACAATGAGCGACGAGGACCTGTGGCGGGTGCTGCGTGGCATCGCCGACATGCCGTACGGGGCGGGGCAGATCGCCGCGCTGGAGCAACTGCTGCGTCGGGTCGACGCCGCCGACGACCGGCACCTCGCCTTCGTCACCCGCATGCAGGCCACCACCGGGTACGTCTACGGCGGTGAGCCGGCGAAGTCGTTCGTGACCTTCTCCTGGTGCCTGTCCGAGTTCGACCGCGACCCGCAGCCCTACCACCAGCGCCACCTGCACCAGTTGCTGTGGCACTTCAAGTACATGGTGTCCGGCCTGCTGAAGTTCCCCGAGGTGCCGCTGGACCGCACGTACGCGGTGCTCGACGACATGGAGCGCCGTTATCGCGCCGGCGGGCACAGTCTCCAGACCGTCCACAAGCACCGGTTCCGGGTCGCCGACCACGTGGGCGACGCCGAGGCCGCCGCGCACTGGTACCGGCTCTGGCAGACCACGCCCCGCGACGAGCTGTCCGACTGCGCCGGCTGTGACCCGACGAGCCAGGTGGGCTACCTCGCCGACACCGGGCGGGACGCCGAGGCCGTGGCACTTGCCGAGCCGGTGCTCGCCGGCAGACTTACCTGCACCGAGCAGCCGCAGGCGATCCTCACGGCGCTCCTTCTGCCCTTCCTGCGTACCGGTCGCGGTGAGTCGGCCCGCGACGCGCACCGGGAGGCGTACCGCAAGCTGCGCGGCAACCTCGCCGACCTGTGGGACATCGGCGACCACATCGAGTTCTGCACGCTGACCGGCAACGAGGCGCGGGCGGTCGAGCTGGTCGAGCGGCACCTGGACTGGCTGGACCGGCCACCGTCGCCGGCAGCCGCCATGCACTTCGCGGCGACCGCCGCCGCCGCGCTGCGTCAGGCGGGTGCGGCGACGGTGTACCGCCGGGCCGCCGAGGGCCGGCCAGCCGCCGAGGTGCCCGCGCCCACGCTTGCCGACGAGTTGGCCGCTACCGCGACCGGGCTGGCCGCCCGCTTCGACACCCGCAACGGCACCACCCACCAGTCGGAGTGGATCGCCCGCCGGCTCGCCGTACGGCCCGGCGGCGAGCACCTGCCGCTCTCCGCGAGCGTCCGCCGCCGTCCGGCCCGCCCGACCGGGGACGAACCGACAGTCGCTCCCGGTGCGGCCGCGTCCGCGCCCGCCGACCGACCTGCCCGGGAGCGGGACGGCGCGGCCACCGCCGCCCTGCCCGCCGACGCCGACGCCGACGGGTTGCTGACCCTCGCCGAGGAGAGCTGGGGCCGACACGACCGGGCCACGTTCCGGGCGGCGCTGGCCGCGTGCGACGAGCGGTTCGGCACCACCGACCTGCCGGCGCGCACGGTCGCGCACCGGCTGGCGTTGCGGGCCGCCGAGCGCGGCGACGAGGACGACATCGAGGGCGCGGTCGAGCTGAACCGCGAGGCGCTGGACCTGTACCGCTCGGCGGGTGAGGAGGTGCCCGCCCAGGTGGTCGCCGGGCGGCTCGGCGTGCTGCTGACCAGCACCGACGAGCACGCCGAGGAGGGGCTCGCGCTGGTCCGGGAGGCCGCCGAGGTGCTGGACCGGCTCGGTGACGCCCGGCAGCGGGCCGCGGCGCACGACCGGCTCGCGTTGGCGCTGCTGCACCAGCAACGGTGGGCGGACGCCCTGGCGGCGCTGGACCGGGCACCCGCCGACGCGGGTGGCGACCGGCACCTGGCGGCTCGGATGGCGCTGCACCGGGCGCACCTGCTGGAGCAGTCCGACCGCGTCGACGAGGCCCGCGCCGCCGCCGAGGAGGCCCGCGGCATCGGTCGCGAGCTGGCCATCGGCGAACTGCTCACGGCGGCCTGCCTGGCGTGGGCGCGGACTGTCGACGACCCGGCCGACGCGGTGGCCGCCTGCGACGAGGCGCTGCGTGTGGCGCCGGCGGACGCGGAGCTGCCCGTGCGGGTCGCCCGCGCGCGGGCGCTGCTCTCCGCCGGTCGGGCCGCCGACGCGGTGGACGATTTCGTCGAGGCGGTGACGCTCTGCGTGGAGCGCGGCGCCGAGGGGGACGCGTTCCTGCGCTGGGAACTGGCGAACGCGTACCGGGTGGTGGGCCGACTCGCCGAGGCGGCCGAGGTCGCCGAGGAGGCAGTGCTCGGCCTGGACCGGCTGGGCGCTCAGGCGGAGGCCGACCGCTGCCGGCACCTGCTGGCCGGCGTGTACGCCGGGCTCGGCGAGATCGATCCGGCACTGGCCCTGCTGGAGCAGTTGTCCACCAACCTGGACGGCCCGGACAACCTCCCGCACCGGGCACAGGTGCTGGAGGAGGCCGGCGGGATCCTCTACGACGCCGACCGGGATGCGGTTGCCGCCGAGCGGTTCGCCGCCGCCGCCACGGCGTACCGGCTGGCCGACCTGCCGTTGGACGAGCTGCGTGCCCGTCGGCGGGAGGCGTACGCCTGGTTCTGGTCCGACGACCGACCGGCGGCGGTGCGTGCCGTCGAGGTGATGGACGGGTTGGCGGCCGCGGTGGCCGGGCAGCCGGAGCCGGAGCCACCGGTGATCTACGAGCTGGCGATGGCGGCCGAGGCCGGTGCGCGGGTGCTGGTCGGCGAGGGGCGGCCGGACGAGGCGTTGGACCGGCTCGCGGGTGTGCCGGACCGGCTGCGGTCGATCGAGGCGTTCGGCGAGGCGGCGCAGGTCGAGGTCCTCGTCGGTGAGCTGCTGCTGCGCCTGGACCGGCCGGCCGAGGCGGAGCCGCTGCTGCGCCGCGTACTCGGTGGGCTCCCGGCCGGCTCGCGACCGGTCCGCCAGACGGCCTGGCTGCTGGCCCGCGCCCTGGACCTGCTGGACCGACAGGCGGACGCCGCAGCGCTGCGCGCGGAGCACGACCTCGACCCGGACGAGTGACCTCTGCGCCGACCGGTCGGCCCCGCCCGAGCGGGTGCCGGCCGGTGGCGTGGCGCGCGCAACCGACCGGTAACCGCCGCCCCACCGCGGTCAGCTCGCGGTCTACGCTTGCCCGGTGACGGTGGAGCAGCAGGCACGGGGTGCGGCGGGTGCGGGCCGGCGCCGGTCCCGCAAGGACGAGATCCTGGAGATCGCGGTCGGTCTGTTCGCCGCCCGTGGCTATCACGGCGTGTCGATGGACGACATCGGTGCGGCAGCCGGGGTGACCGGCCCCGCGCTCTACCACCACTTCGCCGGCAAGGAGGCGATGCTGGCCGCGGCGCTGATCCCGGTGAGCGACGGGTTGTTGGCCGGCGGTCGGGAACGCGCCGCCGGGCATCCGGACGACCCGCGGGGCGTGTTGGAGTCGCTGATCGACTTCCACGTCGAGTTCGCGCTGGCCAACCCGGCGGTGATCGCGCTGCACCTGCACGAGCTGGACCGCCTGCCGGAGGAGCCGCGACGACGGATCCGCCGCCTGCAGCGGATGTACGTCGAGGAGTGG
Organism: Micromonospora sp. NPDC049004; assembly: GCF_040649315.1. Taxonomy (NCBI): domain Bacteria; kingdom Bacillati; phylum Actinomycetota; class Actinomycetes; order Micromonosporales; family Micromonosporaceae; genus Micromonospora; species Micromonospora sp. NPDC049004. Next base: position 724,879 of record NZ_JBEZFG010000002.1, on the reverse strand, counting down.
GTGACGGTGCTGACCGCGCTGCACCCGGGCATGCCCGACGGTGAGGCGCGGGTGTTGGCGCACGCCGCGTTCGGCCTGATGAACTCGACCCCGTTCCTGGGCGGCGAGGTGGACCGACGGCGTCGCGCCGAGCTGCTGCGCGGCGCGACCCTGGCCGCGCTGCTCGCCTGAGCCCGACCGCGCTGCGGCTCTGATCCCGGTCGCGCTGCGGCTCTGAGCCCCGCCGCGCTGCGCGTCTGAGCCCCGGCTCGTCAGGAGTGGGCCGGTCGTGGTTCCCTGGCATCGTCCCAACATCCGGACGCCGGGAGGAAACATGATCGAGTCACTGCTGGTCGCCAATCGGGGCGAGATCGCCCGCCGGGTCATCCGGACCGCCAAGCGGCTCGGCATCCGCGCGATCGCGGTGTACTCGGAGGCCGACGCCGACCTGCCCTTCGTCGCCGAGGCGGACGAGGCCGTCCTCATCGGCCCGCCGAACCCGGCCCAGAGCTACCGCAACGTCGAGGCGATCCTCGCCGCCGCGAAGTCGACAGGCGCGCAGGCCATCCACCCGGGCTACGGGTTCCTGTCGGAGAACGCCGACTTCGCCCGTACCGTCGAGGCGAGCGGCCTGATCTGGGTCGGGCCCGGCGCGGACGCGATCGCCGCGATGGGCGACAAGATCAACGCTCGGAACCTGATGGCGGCGGCCGGCGTCCCGGTCGCGCCCGGCACCACCGACCCGGCCGCCGACCTGGACGCGGCGGTGACGGCCGCCGCCGAGATCGGCTACCCGGTGATGGTCAAGGCCGCGGCCGGCGGCGGGGGCATGGGCATGGGGGTGGCCGTCGACGAGGCCGCGCTGCGCACCGAGTACGACAAGGTGCGCGCGTTCGCCGAGCGGATGTTCGGCGACGGTTCGGTGTTGATCGAGCGGTACTTCCCCCGGGTGCGCCACGTCGAGGTGCAGATCCTCGGCCTGGCCGACGGTCGGGTGGTGGCGCTCGGCGAGCGGGAGTGCTCGGTGCAGCGGCGCAACCAGAAGCTGGTCGAGGAGTCGCCGTCCCCGGCGGTCTCACCTGAGCTGCGCGCACGCCTGCTGGCGGCGGCCGTGCGGGCCGGTGAGGCGGTGAACTACCGCAACGCCGGCACTGTCGAGTGTCTGCTCGATCCGAGCACCGGTGAGTTCTTCTTCCTGGAGATGAACACGCGGCTTCAGGTGGAGCACCCGGTGACCGAGTACGTCTACGGCGTCGACCTGGTGGAGGAGCAGCTGCGGGTGGCTGCCGGCCTGGCGCCGATGTTCGACCCGGACGCGCTCGCGCCGAGTGGGCACGCCATCGAGCTGCGGATCAACGCCGAGGACCCGAAGCGTTTCCTGCCCGGCCCCGGCAAGGTCACGACCTGGGTGGAGCCCACCGGCGAGGGCATCCGGGTGGACTCCGGCTACACCGAGGGCAACACCGTCACCCCGTTCTACGACAGCCTGCTGGCCAAGCTGATCATCAGTGGTGCCAGTCGTGACGAGGTGATCGCCCGCGCGCGGGACGCTGTCGCCGGGTTCCAGATCGTCGGCCCGAAGAACAACCTGCCCTTCTTCGCCGAGTTGCTGGAGAACGACGAGTTCCTCTCCGGCGCCTACGACACGGCGATCGTCTCCCGGATGCGCTGAGCCCTCGCCGGTCGCCGGCCGTCGCGCTGTCGTCCTCCGGCGGCGCGGCGGCACTGGCATCCGCGTCCTTTGCTCTGCTTACCTGGAGGCAACAGAGGATGTCCGGATACCGGACGATCGGTGTTGCGTCAGTTGAAGCAGTGCAAAGGGCGCGCGTGGCACCCCGACCCTCCGTACCGATCCGACGTCACAGCGAGGTGACCGAATGAGCCAGTTGCCAGATTCCGTCTCGATTCGTGAGGTCGGGCCGCGGGACGGGCTGCAGAACGAGGAGCCGATCCCCGCCGACGCCAAGGTGCGGCTGCTCGACGCGCTCTCCGGCACCGGCGTACGTCGGATCGAGGCGGTGTCGTTCGTGCACCCGAAGGCGATCCCGCAGATGGCCGACGCCGACGAGGTGTGGCGGCGGGCCACGAAGGCCGCCGGGGTGCGCTACTCGGCGCTGGTGCCGAACACCCGGGGCGCGCAGCGGGCCCTGGCCGCCGGGTTCACCGAGATCGAGGTGGTGGTGTCGGCCAGCGACACGCACAACCGGCGCAACGTCAACCGCTCGACCGACGAGTCGTTGGACGACATCGCCGAGCTGATCGACCTCCTGCACGGGGCGTCCGCACGGGTCGAGGTGATCGTGGCGACCAGCTTCGGGTGCCCGTACGAGGGGGACATCGACCCGCGGCGGGTCGCCGGCATCGTCGACCGCGTGGTCCGCGACGGCGCGGACCGGGTGGCGTTCGGCGACACGACCGGCATGGCCACCCCGCGTCGGGTCCGTGAGCTGCTGACCGCGGTACGCGACCGCAACGCGCACGTGCCGGTGCTGCTGCACTTCCACAACACCCGGGGTACGGCGCTGGCCAACCTGCTGACCGCGCTGGAGCTGGGGGTGACCGAGTTCGACGCCAGCGTCGGCGGCCTGGGCGGCTGCCCGTACGCCCCGGGGGCCAGCGGCAACCTCGCCACCGAGGAGGCCGTGCACATGCTGCACGACATGGGCATCGACACCGGCATCGACCTGGCTGCCCTGATCGAGGTGGCCGAGCTGGCCGAGGAGCTGCTCGGCAAGAAGCTCCCGTCCGGTGTGCTGCGGGCCGGGCCGCGTACCCGGCTGACGCCGATGCCGGGCTGAGGACGCGACGAAGGGGCCGGCGAACACGCCGGCCCCTTCACCGTGCCAGGTCGGTCAGCTCACCGGGGTGAGCACGCTCGGCCAGCTGTCGCGGAAGATGTCCGCGCTGCGGCCGGTGCTGCGCTCGGTGGCGCTGAGGGTGCCGGCGAAGAGGTTGCTCACCCGGTTCGCCTCGGCGCTGCTCGGGTACGGGTTGGTGCAGCTGGTGCCGGCGCTGCCGCCGGACATCAGGATCGAGCAGTTGCCGTTGTAGTTGTCCGGCAGGCCGAGGATGTGCCCGATCTCGTGGGTCATGATCCGCAGCGGGCTGTACTGCGCCGCCTGCTGGGTGTCGATGTAGACCCGGCCGTTGCCGAGGCTGGTCCGCTGGGCGTAGGAGCCGCCGCCGGTGATCTGGTAGATCCGCAGGTTGGAGCCGCAGTTCGCGGAGAGCGTCAGGTTCGTGGTGGCGTTGTTCCAGATCGAGGCGGCCTGGCTGGCAGTGCCGGCGTAGGCGCCCGCCTGGCTGGTGTTGTAGCAGATGGTCATCGCGGCGGACGCGGGCGCGGGGTTGGCGACCGTGATGCCGAGGGTGGCAACTGCCGTCGCGACAAACGCGACAGCGAGCCGACCGAGTCGTGAGGTCATCGCTGACTCCTATCCGAGAGGGGTGCCAGGAGCCTATCCACAGAGATTAATAGATTTCAATGTTTCGTTCGAAGAAGCGTCGCTCGGTCAGCGGGTCGCCGGGAGGTGCGCGAATGCGATAGCCTAACGATCGTTCAGGTCAACACGGGCGAGGGAGTCGGCGTGACGCTCGACGGTGAGGCGCTGGAGCAACTGCGCAAGCGGGCCCGGTCCGGCGGCGCGGAGAAGTACCACGCGGCCAACGAGGCCAAGGGCAAGCTCTTCGCCCGCGAACGCGTCGCGCTGCTGGTCGACGAGGGTTCGTTCGTCGAGGACGGCCTCTACGCGAACGCGCTCGCCGACGGGCTCCCCGCCGACGGCGTGGTCACCGGCACCGCGACGATCGACGGTCGGCAGGTCTGCCTGATGGCCAACGACTCCACGGTCAAGGCCGGCAGCTGGGGCGCCCGGACCGTCGAGAAGATCATCCGGATCATCGAGCGGGCGTACGGCGCCGGCGTGCCGATGGTCTACCTGGTCGACTCCGCCGGCGCCCGGATCACCGACCAGGTCGACCTCTTCCCCGGCCGACGCGGCGCCGGCAAGATCTTCTGGAACCAGGTCCGCGCCTCCGGCTCGATCCCGCAGGTCTGCGCGCTGTTCGGGCCGAGCGCCGCCGGTGGGGCGTACATTCCGGCGTTCTGCGACGTAGTGGCAATGGTCGACGGCAACGCCAGCATGTACCTCGGCTCCGACCGCATGGTCGAGATGGTCACCGGGGAGAAGACCACCCTGGAGGCGATGGGCGGGGCCAAGGTGCACACCGCCGAGTCCGGCGTCGGGCACTTCCTCTGCAAGACCGAGGCCGACGCGCTCGACGTGGTCAGGACCTACCTGTCGTATCTGCCGGCGAACTGGACCCAGGCGCCGCCGGCCGCGCCGGCCGTCGCCGCGCCCGCGAAGGCCGACCTGGCCGCGCTCGTGCCGGCCAGCGAGCGGCAGGCGTTCGACATGCGGCGGTACGTCAAGGGCCTGCTCGACGAGGGTTCCTTCTTCGAGATCCAGGCGCTGTGGGCCAAGGAGCTGACCATCGGGTTCGGCCGCCTCGACGGCCAGGTCGTCGGCGTGCTCGGCAACAACTCGATGTTCAAGGGCGGCGTGCTCTTCGTCGACTCGGCCGACAAGGCGACCCGGTTCGTGCAGCTCTGCGACGCGTTCAACGTGCCGCTGCTCTTCCTCAGCGACGTACCCGGCTTCATGGTCGGCAGCGCCGTGGAGAAGCAGGGCATCATCCGGCACGGCGCCAAGATGATCACCGCGATCTCCGAGGCGACGGTCCCGAAGATCTGCGTGGTGGTCCGCAAGGCGTACGGCGCTGGGCTCTACGCGATGGCCGGCCCCGGCTTCGAGCCGGACGCGACGATCGCGCTGCCCACCGCGAAGATCGCGGTGATGGGCGCCGAGGCCGCCGTGAACGCCGTCTACGCCAACAAGATCGCGGCGATCGGGGACCCGGACGAGCGGGCCGCCTTCGTGGCCGCCAAGCGGGCCGAGTACGAGCAGGACATCGACGTCGTCCGGCTCGCCAGCGAGCTGGTGGTCGACGCCATCGTCGAGCCGCACGACCTGCGTGGCGAGCTGGTCCGCCGCTTCGCCGCCGCACGTACGAAGGACCGGCACTTCTCCCGGCGTCGGCACGGCGTCACCCCGGTCTGACCCCCGCCCCACCCCCCACAGCGATCCGCCCTGCGGCGTCACGAGCGCCGGGGCGGCCGTCCCCACAGGAGGATGAGATGGACTTCCGGCTCACCGACGAGCAAACGGCGCTGCGGGAGAGCGTGCGGGACTTCGCCCGCGAGGTGGTCGCCCCGGTCATCGCCGAGCACTACGAGCAGCACACCTTCCCGTACGAGGTGATCCGGCAGATGGGCAAGATGGGCCTGTTCGGCCTGCCCTTCGGCGAGGAGCACGGCGGGATGGGCGGCGACTACTTCGCGCTCTGTCTGGTCCTGGAGGAGCTGGCCCGGGTCGACTCCAGCGTCGCCATCACGCTGGAGGCGGCGGTCTCGCTCGGCGCGATGCCGATCTACCGCTTCGGCACCGACGAGCAGAAGGCCACCTGGCTGCCGAAGCTGCTCAGCGGCGAGGCGCTGGCGGGCTTCGGGCTCACCGAGCCGGGCACCGGCTCCGACGCCGCAGGCACCCAGACGCGCGCCGTGCTGGACGGCGACGAGTGGGTGATCAACGGGTCGAAGGCGTTCATCACCAACTCGGGGACCGACATCACGGCCCTGGTCACCGTCACCGCCGTGACCGGCACGAACGCGGACGGCTCCAAGGAGCTGTCGACGATCATCGTGCCCACCGGCACGCCCGGATTCACTGTGGCCCCGGGTTACTCCAAGGTCGGGTGGACCGCCTCCGACACCCACGAGTTGACCTTCGACGACTGTCGGGTGCCCGCGGCCAACCTCCTCGGCGCGCGCGGCCGAGGGTTCGCCCAGTTCCTGCGGATCCTCGACGAGGGCCGGATCGCGATCGCCGCGCTGGCCGTCGGCCTCGCCCAGGGCTGCGTCGACGAGTCGATCAAGTACGCGCAGGAGCGGCAGGCGTTCGGCCGCCCGATCGGCACCAACCAGGCCATCCAGTTCAAGATCGCCGACATGGAGCTGAAGGCGCACACCGCCCGGCTGGCCTACTACGACGCCGCCGCCCGGATGCTGGCCGGCGAGCCGTTCAAGCGGCAGGCCGCCATCGCGAAGCTGCACGCCAGCACCATCGCTGTGGACAACGCCCGCGAGGCCACCCAGATCCACGGCGGCTACGGCTTCATGAACGAGTACCCGGTCGCCCGGTTCTGGCGGGACTCCAAGATCCTGGAGATCGGTGAGGGCACGAGCGAGGTTCAGCGCATGATCATCGCGCGCGACCTGGGTCTCTGAGCCCGGCCCGGCACCGGCCTGCTGGCTGACGTCGGCCTGCCGTCGCGGGCCGGCCAGCCGTTCGGCTGTCGGATTTCGGCGAGCGGACGTCGGCAGACCGACGTTCGACTGCCGATGGTCGGAGTCGATCCGTACTCTTCGTGGCCATGACTCCGGAGCATGATCGGTCGCGGAGCCCGGCCGGTCGTACCAGGCTGCCGGAGCTGCTCCGTGCGCACCGGCGCGCGGCCGGCCTGACGCAGGCGGAGCTGGCGTCCCGCGCCGGGGTCGGCGTGCGGACGGTGCGGGACCTGGAGCGCGGCCGATCGGTCCGGCCGCAGCGCACCACCGTCGAGTTGCTGGCCACGGCGTTGGAGCTGGCCGGCGGGACCCGCGCGGCGTTCCTGGCCACGGCCCGTGGCGCTGCCGGCGGTGAACCCCGGCCGGACGTCATCTCGGGCACGCCCGGGGTTGGTGCCGGTGGCACGTCGACAGCCGGAGCCGCCCGGGCCGGCGCTCCGGTGGCCCTCCCACCACCTGTCGCCCTGATCGGCCGCGACCGCGACGTCACCGAGCTGGCCGGAATGCTGACCGCGGAACGCGGCCCCCGACTGGTGAGCCTGGTGGGGCTGGCCGGTGTCGGCAAGACCGCGCTCGCGCTCGCCGTTGCCCACGCAGCGGCCCGCGCCCATCCGGGCGGTGTGGCCGGCGTGCTGGTCGGCGAGGGCTCGGACGGACCGGACGTGCTCGCCGCCACGATGACCGTCCTCGGCGCGGCCCGGCTGCCGGAACTCGTCGCCCGGCTCGCCGGCCGGCCGGCGCTGCTGGTCATGGACGCGGTCGAGCGCGCTCCCGGCCCGGTGGCCGAGACGCTGCACCGGCTGGGCGTCGTGCTGCCGTCGTTGCGGGTGCTGGTCACCGGACGGCACCCGGTCGGGCTGCCCGGCGAACGGGTGTGGCCTGTCGCGCCGCTCGAGGTGCCGCCGCCGGACGCCGAGCACTCCGGACCGGCCACGCTCGGCTCGTGGCCGGCGGTCGCCCTGTTCACCGCGCGGCTCGCCCAGGTCCGTCGGGAGCCGCCGACTCCGGACGAGCTGCCGGCGTTGGCCGCACTGGTCCGTCGGCTGGGCGGCCTCCCGCTGGCCATCGAGCTGATGGCCGCCCGGGGCCGGCTGCTCGACCTCACCGAACTGCTCGACCGGTACGGCGATCGCGTGCTCGATCTGACCACCTCGGCCGACCCGGCGGCCCGTACCAGCTGGGACGGGCCGGAGGCGGCCACCCGCCGTCCGTATGCCACCGATGCGACCCGGGCGGCGGTGGCGGTGACCCTGCGGGACGCGGTGGCGACCAGCTACCGGCTGCTCGCGCCGGATGAGCGCGACGCGCTGCGGCGGCTCGCCATGTTCGGCAACCGCTGGTCGGTGGAGCTGGCCGAGGAGATGCTCGTCGACGAGGCCGACCGGGACGGCACTGTCGCCATCGATCCGGTCCCACTGCTGGACCGCCTCGTCGAGCTCGGTCTGCTGAGCGTTCGCGGCACCGGGCCGTTCCGGTTCCGCCTGCTCGACGCGGTCCGCGACTTCGCCATCGAGCAGGCCGTGGGTGGTGGTGAGCTGGCCTGCGTACGACGTCGGCATGCGGAGGTGGTCGCTCGCCTCGTGGCGCGGACGGCCTCCGAGCTGGCCGGCCCCCGGATGCTCGACGCGGTGCACCGGCTCGACGAGGTGAGCAGCGACATCAGTACGGCCCTGGCCCACGCGGCCAGCGACGACCCGCTGACCGCGCTCCGTCTGGCGGCCTGCCTGCCCCGCTGGTGGCGCTTCCGGGGGCGCGATGTCGCCGGGCGGCAGTGGCTGCGGCGGTTGCTGGCCGACCCGCGAACCGCTGACGCGGACCCGATCCTGCGCGGCTGGGCCAGCCTCGGGGTGGCCCGGCTCGCTGCCGAGCACGGTGCCGAGGCCGACGAGTTGCCGACGGCGCGGGCCGCGTTGGAGACGTTCCGACAGGCCGGCGACGTGACCGGCGAGCTGGAGGCGCGCAGCGTTCTCGGCGCACTGCTGACCACCGTCGGGGAGCACGCCGAGGCCCGGGAGCAGGCCGAGGCGGTGCTCCGGCTCGCCGCCCGCAACGGGCGGACCCGGGACCTGGCGGTGGCGCAGAACAGCCTCGCCTGGCACGAGATCCGGATCGGTGACCTGGGCGCGGCACGTCGTCGGCTGGCTGCCGTGGACCGGCTCGCCGCCGAGGGTGGTGAGCAGCGGTTCCGGGTGCTGGCCTGGGCCAACCGGGCCGAGGTGTCCCGCCTGGAGGGCCGGTACGCCGACGCCGTCGACCAGGGCCGGCGCGCGGCGGCGGCCCTGTTCGAGTTGGGTGACCCGGGGCATCGACGGCGGGTGCTCGGGACTGTCGGCCTGGCGCTCGCGCAGGACGGGCGTGCCGTGGAGGCGACCGAGGTGCTCACGGAGCTGCGCGCGGGGGCCGCCGAGGCGACGGTTGTCGTGCCGGGTCAGCAGTGGGTGGAGCGGATCGGACTCCCGCGACCGCGCTCGGACGACACCGTGTTGTCCTGGGGCGGCCCGGAGGCGGGAATCTGTGCGTTGATCGAGGGCAACCTGGCACTGCACCGGGGCGACCGGGAACTGGCGGCGGAGTGGTTCACCGCAGCTGTCGAGGCCGGTCACGATCGGCGGGACGTCGTGGAGGCGCTGGTGGGCCTCGCCGCGAGCACCGCGGACCCGGCTGTCCTCGATCGCCTCGACCGGGTCTGCGAGGAGAGCGGCATCCGACTGCTGCCGCAGGAGTCCGGGCTGCTCTATGCGCTGATGGCCGCGCGGGGCGGGTCCGCCGAGCGCTAGTGCGGCACCCGTCGGCGGCCGGCCCGACGGAGAGTGGCGCGAGCGAAGAGCCCCCTTGGTGCTACCCCTCGCTGTTCGCCCGCGCCGTCACCCCCCGGTGATTCCCCGGTGGACGAAAGCCTGCCACCGCTGCCGGGGCAGAAGGTGCTCTTCAAGAAGTTTGTCCCGTCTGCAACGTCAGTTCTGCCGGTCTTTCTGCCGGTACTCCCGGCCCTTGCCGTACCCGCCGCCGATCGCCCGGACGTCGCCCCGACCGGGCTCCGCCGTCGCCGGCAACGCGGCTCGGAGCTACCGACAATGCGGCTCGGAGCTGCCGACAACGCGGCTCGACCACCGCCGACGGCGCGGCTCGGCGCCGCGGACAACAACCGGATGAACGCCGCCGGGCAGGCCGGGTCGCCACGATGCGCCAGGCCCGGGCGTCAGCGGTCAGGCCGGGTCGCTGTCGTCCGCGGCGGCGATGTCCTGATCGGTGCTGCCGGCGGTGGCACCGGGATGGACGGCGTCCCGCACGCGGCGCAGGCCGTCGAGCAGTGCCGCCAGCGCCTCGGGGTCGAGCTGGCCGGTGAACCACTGCTCGATGATCCGCAGATGGCCGGGCAGCGTCTCGTCGAGTCGCTGCATGCCGGACGCGGTGACCACCGCGTACGAACTGCGGCGATCGTTCGGGCAGGCTCGGCGGGTGAGCAGCCCGTCGCGTTCCATCCGGTCCACCACACGGGTCACCCCGCTGGTGGACAGCGACGTCTGCGCGGCGAGGTCGGTCATCCGCAGCTGGTTGCCCGGCGAGCGGGCCAGTCGGGTGATCACCTCGAACTCGACCACGGAGAGGTCGTGCTCCTCTAGTTGGGCGGCGAACCGGGCCGAGAGCCCGGCGTGGACCTCGTAGAGGAGGCCAACCGCGGTGATCCGGGGGTCGTCGAACACGTTGGTCACTCGTTAACCCTACCAGTACTTGACAGAGGGAATGTTGTTGCGGTTATATTTGCTCAAGCAGTCGTTGGGCTACTAAACAATCTCCTGGAGGACAGCAGCATGACCAGCAGCACCGATGCGGTTACCCGCGACTGGGACGGCCTCACCATCCCGACGGCCGGCACCTACGTGCTGGACGCGGCGCACAAGCGGGTCGGCTTCGTCGCCCGGCACATGATGGTGAGCAAGGTCCGCGGTGAGTTCAACGAGGCGACCGCCACCATCACCGTTGCCGAGGACCCGCTGCAGTCCTCGGTCGTCGCCACCATCCAGGGTGCCAGCATCGACACGACCCAGGGCGACCGGGACGCGCACCTGCGCAGCCCCGAGTTCCTGGACGTCGAGAAGTACCCGACCCTGGAGTTCCGCAGCACCGGCGTCAAGTCCCGCCGCGGCAACGAGTTCGTGCTCACCGGTGAGCTGACCATCAAGGACGTCACCCGTCCGGTGGAGCTGGAGGTCGAGTTCGAGGGCGTGGGCCGCAGCCCGTTCGGCCAGGACATCTTCGGCTTCTCCGCGAGCACCGAGATCGACCGCGAGGAGTTCGGCCTGACCTGGAACGTCACCCTGGAGACCGGTGGCGTGCTGGTCGGCAAGAAGATCAAGATCGAGATCGAGGGCGAGGCCGTCCGTCAGGCCTGATCCCACTGATCACCGGTACGCCGGGCCCGCGCCGCACGTCGGCGCGGGCCCGGCGTCGTCCGTACCCAGCGCGTGTGAATTGTCACGACTTGTTGGCACCGTCACGGGGTCCGGCGCGGCAGCGACGGGGTAGAGATGGCGCCACGAGCGCATCCGCTCCGGCCGGCGTCGGGTCATCGTCGTCGGCCTCTGGCCCTGGCCAGGCGAGCGCTCTTAACGTGGATGGTTCACAATGCGCTTTCCGGGACGGCAGGATCCCGACCGCGCCGGTTGTCGGGAGGACACATGGGCAGGGACGTCTCGCAGGGCGCCTTCACCCCGGAGGACCGCGTCCGCTACCGGCAGAAGGTCCGACGGTGCCTGGACGTCTTCGCCCTGATGCTCGACGACTTCGGCTTCGACGCGGACCGGCCGATGACCGGCCTGGAGATCGAGTTGAACCTGGTCGACTCGCGAGCCGAGCCGGCGATGCGCAACGAGGAGATCCTCGCCGACATCGCCGATCCGCTGTTCCAGACCGAGTTGGGGCAGTTCAACCTGGAGTTGAACGCCGAGCCCCGACTGATCGAGGGCACCGGTTTCGCCGACTACGAACACGACCTGCGCAGCAGCCTCACCCGGGCCGACGAGCGCGCGGCCAAGTCCGACGCGAAGATTGTCCTGGTCGGCATCCTGCCCACCCTCACCGAGGGTCACCTGGTCGAGGACAATCTCTCCACCAACGAGCGCTACCGGGTGCTCAACGACCAGATCGTCGGTGCCCGGGGCGAGGCCATCGAACTCGACATCCGTGGCGTCGAGCAGTTGCGGACCCACACCGACTCGATCGCCCCCGAGGCGGCCTGCACGAGCCTCCAGTTCCACATCCAGGTCGCGCCGGACAGCTTCGCCGACTACTGGAACGCGTCCCAGGCCATCGCCGGGGTGCAGGTCGCGGTCGGAGCGAACTCGCCCTTCCTGTACGGCCGTCAACTCTGGGCCGAAACCCGGATCGCCCTGTTCAAGCAGGCCACCGACACCCGCCCGGAAGAGCTCAAGGCTCAGGGCGTACGTCCCCGGGTCTGGTTCGGCGAGCGGTGGATCACCTCGATCTTCGACCTGTTCGAGGAGAACGTCAGGTACTTCCCGCCGCTGCTGCCGATCTGCGAGGACGAGGACCCGGTGGAGGTGCTGCACGCCGGCGGAGTGCCCAAACTGGGCGAGCTGCGGCTGCACAACGGCACCGTCTACCGCTGGAACCGCCCGGTCTACGACATCATGAACGACCGCCCCCACCTGCGGGTGGAGAACCGTGTGCTGCCCGCCGGTCCGACGGTCGTGGACATGCTGGCCAACGCGGCCTTCTACTTCGGGCTGGTCCGCGGCCTGGCCGAGGCGGACCGCCCGATCTGGAGTCAGCTCACGTTCAGCTCGGCCGAGGAGAACTTCCACGCGGCGGCCCGACGTGGTCTGGACGCCGTGCTGCACTGGCCCCGGTTCGGTGACGTGCCGGTCACCAAGCTGGTGCTGGAGCAGCTGCTGCCCGTCGCCGCGACCGGCCTGGACGGGTTCGGCGTCGACCCGGCACAGCGGGACCGGCTTCTCGGCATCATCGAACAGCGCTGTCGTACCGGCCGTAACGGCGCCGTCTGGCAGACCGAGACGGTCTGGGCGGCCGAGCGCCACCGGGGCATGGACCGCAGCGCCGCCCTGCACCACATGGTGCAGCGCTACGCGGAACTCCAGCGCACCAACGAGCCAGTCCACACCTGGCCCGTCAACTGACCCTCCCCTCCACCCGCCCGGAGCGCAGCGGGGTGAGACCCAGGGTCAGGTGGTGGGGCGGCGGGGTGGGCGTGCTCGGTGGGGGGTCGGGGCGTCGGTGGGGGCTGCGGCGTCCGGGGCGGGGCGTGGGGCGGGGACGCGGGGCGGGGTGGTGGTCGCGTCGTCCGGCTGGGTCTCCGGCGTGGCCGGTGCCGCGGCGGTCCTGCCTCGCCGGGTTGCCGTACCGGTCGCGGCGTCGCTCACCGAGCGGGCACGACGTCCCGGCCGGGTGCCGCCCGCCCCGCCCTCTTCAGTGGCCGTGGGTGTCGGGCTAGAGGTCCTGTCGAGCCCCGCGCCCCGGCTGGAATCCGCCGGAGAGGTCGACGCCGATTCGAGTGGGCCGGCCGCAGGAGCCGACGTCGGTCTGCGTTGTCCGGTCGACCCGGTCGGCGTCGGTTCCGGTTGGTCGGCCGCCGTGGTCGACGCCCGTTCGGGCTCCTCGGCCGGAGCGGTCGGTCGTCGGTTGGCAGCACGTCGGCGGCCAACCCGTTCCGCGAGTCGGGCGGCCAGGATCGAACCGCCGACGCCGGCGATCACCGCGTACGGGGCGATGAGCTGGGTGGAGAACTGTGCGGGCCCCGGGGTCGCCCAACGTGGCACGGTGGTCAGGTAGGCGAGCGCGACGAGCAGCGGGCCGGCCGCGCCGGAGGCGGCCGCGCCGATCCGGTGCCCGCCCGACCGCGCGGCGCCCCGAGCGGCCAGGGCACCGATCACAAGCGCGGGTACGAGCGCCAGCAGCGCACCGGGCCAGTAGAGCTGGCCTCCGATCCAGTACCGCGCGTGGTCCGGGTCGAGCTGCCACGTGCCGAGCTGAGCGCCGGTGAGCCCGCGCCCGACGCGTACTCCGTCGATGACCGACACCACCGCGAGCAGCCAGAGCCAGGCGGCCGTCGCGGTGACGTTCAACGCGGCGGCGCGGGAGCGCAGCGCCCAGAGCGCGACGAACACGCCGATCAGGATGCCGAGCACCGCGTGCAGAGCGGCGATCCGCTGTGGCGCGTCGGTGTCGGCGCCCACGGCGACCCGGGCCGGTACGGCGACCAGCAGCACGGTGACCAGTCCACCGAGACCGGCGCCGAGCGCGAGGGACAGCCTGCGGAACAGGCCGCCTCGCTCGTCGGGCAGCGTGTCGGCCACCGGCGCGGATCGATCGACCCCCGAGGTCGGCTGGGCCCGTGCCACGTCGGTGTCCTCGACCCCGGTCGGCGAGCCCTCCTCGAGTGCCGCCGGCTGTGGTGGGGCCGCCTCGGTCGCCGGGGCGGGTGCCGTCGGCCCGGCGACGGCGGTCGGCTGGTCACCAACCTGGGGTACGGCACGCTGGTGCAGTCGCTGCGCGCAGACCGCGCCGAGCACCGTCGAGCTGGCGGCGAGCCAGGTGGCCCAGGCCAGGCCATCGGCCCAGGCCGTGTCGTTGGCCCCGGCGTCGGTGGGCGTCCAGGTGATGACGCCGAGCCCGTAGCCGAAGCCGAGCTGCGCGGCGCCCGCGCCGGCAGCGACCCCGATCGCCGTCACGATCGATACTCCCCAGCCCCGTCTGGCCATGCCGGGCAGCGTAACGTCCCGTCGTCGGTGCGGCGAGTCGCAGTGACCCGCCGGTACGGACCGTCGGCACAACGTGATGGGCGGCGAACGGTACGGTCGCCGGTGATGAGGCGGTGGGCGGTATGACGGACGCGAACACGGGTCGGCAGGATTCCGCCGGCGGCCAGGCCGGCGGCGGAAGCCGGGCCAGCGTGCTGCTCGGTGGCGGGCTGGTCGCGGTGCTGCTGGCGGTGGTCGGTGCGACAGGTGGCTGGCTGCTGGCCGGCGAGGATGACGAATCTCCGGTGAACCCGCAGGCGGTGGCCACCACGGCCGGTACGCCGACCGACCGGCCCACCTCGTCCCGGCCGACCACCGGCCGGACCACGCCGTCCGCCCCACGGACGACCGCCGCCACGACGAAGGGGACCGGGCTGACCGTGCCACCGGTGGTCGGCACCGACTTCGTGCAGGCACGCGAGATGCTGCGTAAGCAGCGGTTGGGCTGGCGTCTGGTCTTCGGCGGTGGCACCGGCCGCACGGTGGAGAGCGCCTCGCCGGCCGTGGGCACCGAGGTGACCCGGGGCACCACAGTTCAGTTGCAGGTGGCCGGTCCGGCCCCCGCCGCCGAGGTGCCGGACGTGGTCGGCGACGACTGCGCCGAGGCGGCCGACGAACTGGTCGAGGAGGGGCTCTACCCGCGTTACCGCAGTGGGCGTAGCGGGAAGGTCAGCCAGCAGGAGCCGGCCGAGGACGGCCCGGCCCGCTGGAACGACGAGGTGAGCATCTGGTGCGGGGCGGCGGCCCCGCCGAGCCAGCCGACCGTGAAGCCCACCCTCTGACCCGTACCGCTGAGCGCGGCGACCCACCCCGGCCTGGCCCGTCGGCACCACCTGACCTGACCGCGGCGCGCGGTTCGCGCCACCGATACCGGCCGATGTCGACGTGGGCGGTTAGGTTGACGGTCGAGGGCCACGGCGCCCGCCCGGTTCGGGAAAGGACGTGCGATGAGCGACGACCGCCAGGAGCCGCCCGCCGGGGAGCCCGAGGACGACCGCACGCGCCCCCTGCCGCCCTCCGGCGGCAGCCGTCCGCAGCCGCCGGACCGCCCCGCGTCGCCCGACGAGACGATGCCGATCGACCGGGCCGCTTCGGGTGGTCGTGGTGGGTCGCCGGACGAGACGATGCCTATCGACCGGGCCGCCTCGGGGCCGTCGGGCGATCGGACGGCGCGGATGCCGCTGGAACGGTCGACGACGCCGCCGTGGTCCGGGCGGGCCGAGGTGCGCGCGCCCCGACCAGCCGAACCGGCCCCGGACTGGTACGTCGAGGAGCAGGGTGGCCGGCGTTGGTGGCTGCCGATCCTCTGGGGCGTACTCGCTCTGCTGCTCGCCGGGTTGCTCGGGGCGGCTCTGTGGGTGGTGCTCAACGCCCGGGACGACGACCCCGACAACCCGGCGACGCCCTCCGTCCCGCCAACCAGTGCCACCGCCGCGCCGAGCAGCAGCGCCCCGACCTCGGCGGCGCCCAGCAGCGCGACGCCGAGCAGCCCGGCGGCCACCACCGAGGAGGCGCAGATACCGGTGCCGCCGCTGACCGGCCTGACGCAGACCACCGCCGAAGGGCTGCTGGACCGGCTCGGCCTGAGCTACCGGGTGGTGTACCGCCCGTCCCAACTGCCGCCGGGGACCGTGGTCGGCACCGATCCGGAGGCCGGCGCGACGGTAGGTGCCGACGAGGAGGTGCTACTGGTGATCTCCCAGGCGCGACCCTCGACCCCAACCAGCCCGACCAGGCCGACCAGCTCGAGTCCGACGGTGACGACAACGCCGTGACGGTTGTTCACCACATCCGGCGGCGGGTGCCGACGAGGCCGAGGCCGGCGAGCGAGATGGTGAGGCCGAAGATTCCGGACCAGAACAGCGAGCGGCGGACGTCCGTGGCGGCGTGCCCGGCGGGCGCTGCCTCGGTGAGTTCCTGCTGTCCGTCGGACTGACCACCCGCGCCGGCCCCGGCTGCCGGGCCGGGCGTGTCGGCCGCTCCGACGCGTCCGTCGGGGGCGTCGGCGCTGATCCAGCCGGGTTCGTCGGTCGGCGGGTCGGAGTCGACCACAGTGATCTCCGGAGCCGGCACCGGAACGGCCAGCCGGGTGGACGACAACGCCGGGTCGCGGACCAGGACCACCATGGTGGTCACTGCGCCGAGGAGAGCGAGTAGTCCGAGAGCGTAGGTGATACTCCAGCGGTGGTGCCGCCGCACGGCGGGCTGATTGACCATGACCATCCCAGGCTCAGGGTCCTGGACGTGCGGTGAAACATGCCGGGGTGGGCGTACCAATTCTATGGCGACGGCACGCCTACCCGCGGCGGTTCGCGCTGGTCAGCCGACTCTGACCGGCGTACGAGAGACAGGGCGTCGGGTCCGTACGGTGTGCGGGCGGGGCTCCGGTGCGGCCTGCACCTGTTGCAGCCCTTCCCGCTGTACGAAGATCGACCGGCGGCTGACGGCGTCGCCGGCGGCGTTGAGCTCGTAGCCGTCGAGCCAGAGCCAACCGTCGTAGGTCGGCCAGTCGAGCACCCGGATCACCCGGAACATGATCGGCCTGAGGAACTGGACACTCGCCGCGCGAGTCACGTGCAGAACGTCACCGGAGCGGGGAAGCACATGGGCTCCTGGGGAGGGAGAGCCGGCGTGGTGCCGGCGGGGTGACTGGTCTGGGATGTCTCGGCCCGGTGACGGGATCGCGCCTCGTGGACCGGTTGGTGCGTGATGGTGGCCGGGCCGTACCCGCTGGTGGCGTGCCGCCACCCGACCATCACCTGACTGCTTCCGGGAACCGCGCCCACCGCCGCAGTCAGCTGGCTTGCAGCGGTGGGGTCATCACCCCGGCGCAGGTCTGGGTGGCGCCGGCCGGGCCCGCGTGCCGCCCGGCCGTCCGGGGTCGGTGGGGTCACCACACCCGGAGAGCGGACGGAGACGCTGAGTGATCCGTGCCATACGGACAGACTGCATCAGCGACGTGCTTCATGCAAGTTGCACGTCGACTTTTGCCGATACGTGAGTCCGCCACGCAAAGCGGCGCTTGAAGCCATCCGCGTACGGACGGCACACTGAGGGCCGGTTTCGCCCGTCGCGGCCGGCCGATGACCGGCACCACCCCTCGTCGCGAACGCTCGCCGGTCGACGGTCGCGCCCCCGGTGAGCGGCAGCCAGTGGCGCGTCGACCGGAGGTAGCCCGAGAGTGGGGTCGAGCAACCAGCGGCGAGGACCAGAAACACCGAGGCCGCGCAATGAGTGAGCGGCGCAGCCCGACGATCCGACGGCGGCGGCTCGGTGCCGAGCTGCGCCGGCAGCGGGAGTCGGCCGGCATCACCATCGAGGTTGTCGCCGAGCAGTTGGAGTGCTCGGCGTCCAAGGTCTCCCGGATCGAGACGGGGCACACCACGGCCACCCCGCGCGACGTGCGGGACATGTTGAGGATCTACGGCGTCGTGGGTGCCGAGAGCGACGAGCTCGTCCAGATCGCCCGGGAGGCGCGGCAGAAGGGCTGGTGGCACCCGTACAGCACGGTGCTGGTCGGTGCGTACGTCGGGCTGGAGGCGGCGGCGAGTTCGATCCGGGCGTACGAACAGCAGGTCGTGCCGGGCCTGTTGGAGACCGAGGAGTACGCCGGGGCGATGATCCGGGCCGCCCGTCCGGACTTCACCGCCGATCAGGTACATCAGAGGGTGCGTGTCCGACTGGGCCGTCAGTCGTTGTTGACGCAGGACGATCCGGTCGATCTGTGGGTGGTGCTCGATGAGGCGGTGGTAAGTCGGCCGGTGGGCGGGGACGAGGTGATGCGCGGCCAACTCAGGAGGTTGGTCGAGGTGGCCGAGTTGCCGAACGTGACGCTCCAGATCCTCCCTTTCGAGGTGGGTGCGCACGCCGGCATGGACGGGACCTTCACGATCCTCAGTTTTCCCGAGCCCGGTGATCCGGATGTCGTGTACGCGGAGAACGCCACGGGTGGGCTCTTCCTCGAGAAGAGCGACGAACTGCAGAAGTACAGCTTCATCTTCGATCACATCCGCGCTGCGGCCATTCGTCCAGAGGAGTCCGTCGCACACATCGCAAAACTGGCAGAGGAGCCGAAATGGCGACCAAGGGGTTCCCCGTGGACCTGACGCAGGCGACGTGGTTCAAGAGCTCGAAGAGCGGGCCGAACTGCGACAACTGTGTGGAGGTGGCGTACGTGACCGGGGCGGTCGGGGTGCGGGACTCGAAGGACAAGGCCGGCCCGGCCCTGGTCTTCGCTCCCGGCGACTGGCACGCCTTCGTCGCCGGCACCAGGGATGGTGTGTTGGGCTCGGTCTGACCGAGTGAGCAGTCGAGTCCCCGTCCGGTCCCGACCGGACGGGGACTCGCCGTGTCCCGGAGCGCCGCCGACCCGGGGTCGACCCGCCGGCTCAGCGATGTTCCGCCGGGATTCCCGTCGCCACAGCGGGTCCGCCTCGTTGAACCCGTCGGTACGGCGCTGGTCGACGACCCGCCGCACCGACCCGCACCCGAGCGAGGTAGGCGAGACGATGACGACGATCGGTTCAGAGAACCTCACCAACGGTCCGGGCAAGCCGGAACGGTTCGGTGGCAAGTACCGCGGGGCGCGTCGGGACACCGTACTGACCGAGGTGGTCTCGACCGACCAGGATCTGAACGGGCGGGAGGCGGCGAACCCGGAGGCGGCCGACGCGCCGCTCTCGCTGCCCTCACTGGACCCGAATCCGCTGGTCGAGCCGTCGTTCCCGCCGACCGGCTGGCCGATGGAGCCGACCGGTTCGCTGGCCGACCACCCGCTGCTGCGCGGCCTGCTGCTGGAACTGCCGCCGAAGGGCAGCATCCCGCCGCCGGGCTGGCTGGACCGCTGGTTCGAGGCGACCCGCGCGATCCTCGAACTGCTATACGTGCAGGGGTCCGGCCGCTCGCGCTGACCGGGGTGCGGCGGGCTGAGCCCGCTCGGTGAGCCGGCTGTGCCGCAGCGCGTGCCGGACACCGATCGCCGCCACGGCGAGCGCGCCGACGGTGATCGCCGGCCCGGTGACCCCGGGCTCGGCGCCGAGGTCCGCGCCGACCGCCGCGATCACCGCCGGCACCGTCGCGAGGGCGGTCACCTGCAACGGCAAACCGATGAGCGGGTGTGCCGCGGCGGCGCGCAGCCCGTGCGGGGCGGGTGTACCGGGTGCGGTGTCGAACGCGCCGGCCCCGGCCCACAGGCGACGGATCCGTCGTACGGAGCAGACGGCCACCACGAGCGCCGGCCCGGTGGCGAGGGTGAGCCCGGCGCCGGCCCGGTCGAACGGCGTGGTGCCGGCGCTCAGCAGCCCGCCGACGGACACGGCCGCGACCAGCGCCACGCCCGCCAGCGCGAGCGCCAGCAACCATCCGGTACGCCGACGAAGCGCACGCGCGTCGCGCAGCCGGGGCAGTCGATCGGCCAGGACCCCGGCGGCCAGCCAGACGGCGGCGACCGGCAACAGGATGGTGAGCTGACTCTCCATGTCGGAGAGTCTTTCCCGTCCCCGAGCGCGGCGAATCCGGGCCGGACCCCCGTTGGCCCCGGAAGCCGGCCCGTAGGGGACATCCCATCGACGTGATGGACGTTTCGACATGTTTATCTGCCGGGGCCGTCGATCTACTCTCGGCTTGATCGGCAAGTGTCGATCAGTGTGGTACCGGTGGTCGCGCTTCGACGCCGGTCGGAGGGAGGTAGGGAGATGGGTCTTCCACGCAGGTCCGTACTGGTCGGGGTGACCGCCGCGACCGTACTGGCCGTCGGCACCCCGGCCCTGGCCGCCGAGCCCGTCGGCGTCGTCCGGGAGGCCGGTGGAGCCACCGCCGTGCCGGACAGCTACATCGTCGTCCTCAAGGACACCGCCGTGGCCCCCAGCCGGGTAGGTGACACCGCACAGCGGCTGACCGGCCGGCACGGCGGAAGGGTGGCCCGCACCTACGGCACGGCGCTGCGTGGCTTCGAGGTCACCGTCAGCGCGGGCGCGGCGGCACGGATCGCCGCCGACCCGGCCGTCGCGTACGTCGAGCAGAACCACACCGTGTCGATCTCCGGAACGCAGGCCAACCCGCCCTCCTGGGGCCTGGACCGCATCGACCAGCGCAACCTGCCGCTGGACAGCTCCTACACCTACCCGAACACGGCGAGCAACGTGCACGCCTACATCATCGACACCGGCATCCGCTTCACCCACAACGACTTCGGCGGCCGGGCCACCTCCGGCTACGACGCGGTGGACGGCGGGTCGGCCGACGACTGCAACGGGCACGGCACGCACGTCGCCGGCACCGTCGGCGGATCCTCGTACGGGGTGGCCAAGGGCGTCCAGCTGGTAGGCGTACGGGTGCTGAACTGCTCCGGCAGTGGCACCAACGCCGGCGTGATCGCCGGTGTCGACTGGGTCACCCAGAACGCGATCAAGCCGGCGGTGGCGAACATGAGCCTCGGCGGTGGCGCGAACAGCTCGCTGGACACCGCCGTCCGCAACTCGATCGCGTCAGGTGTCACGTACGGCCTCGCCGCCGGGAACGACAACGGCGCGAACGCCTGCAACACCTCGCCGGGGCGTACCGCGGAGGCGATCACGGTCGGCTCGACGACCAGCTCGGACGCCCGGTCGTCGTTCTCCAACGTCGGCACCTGCCTGGACATCTTCGCGCCGGGGTCGTCGATCACCTCGGCCTGGTACACGAGCAACACCGCGACCAACACGATCAGCGGCACCTCGATGGCCACGCCGCACGTGGTCGGCGCGGCGGCGCTGCTGGCCAGCGCCAACCCGAGCTGGAGCCCGCAGCAGATCCGCGACCAGATGGTGGCCAACGCGACCCCGAACGTGGTGGGCAACCCCGGCTCCGGCTCGCCGAACCGGCTGCTCTACGTGGGCAGCGGCGGCACCACCCCGCCGCCCACCGGCTGCACCGGCACCAACGGCACCGACGTGTCGATCCCGGACGCCGGTGCGGCGGTGACCAGCTCGATCACGATCGCGGGCTGCGGGCGCAACGCCTCGTCGGCCTCCACCGTGGCGGTGAACATCGTGCACACGTACCGCGGTGATCTGGTCATCGACCTGCTCGCCCCGGACGGCAGCGCGTACCGGCTGAAGAACAGCAGCACCTCGGACAGCGCCGACAACGTGAACACCACGTACACGGCCAACGTGTCAGGTGAGGCCGCCGACGGCACCTGGCGACTTCAGGTGCGCGACACCTACTCGGCCGACACCGGCTACATCAACAGCTGGACCCTGACCGTCTGAGCGGTCTTTCACGGGCGAGGCCCCACCCGGCTGTCCGGGTGGGGCCTCGTGTCGTACGGGATCGGGGGTCAGACCGCGAAGGTCGCCGGCCGTTCGGTGGCCGGGGCCGGCGGGCGGGCCTTCCACAGACCGGTCTTCTGACCGGCGAGCCGGGTCAGGTAGGCGGGGTTGAGGATCACGTAGCGGCGCCAGAGTCGTTTCGGCTCCAGACCGAGCCGCCAGAACCACTCCAGACCGGCGCGCTGCATCCACGGCGGAGGCTGCCGCAGCAGCCCGGCGTGGTAGTCGAAGGCCGCGCCGACCGCCATCAGCGGCATGTCGAGCAGCGGGCGCATGGCGTACGTGAAGACCTCCTGGCGCGGGCAGCCGAGCCCGACCAGGACGAGCCGGGCACCACTGGACCGGATCCGGTCGGCGATCTCGGCGTCCTCGCCCGGCTGGACCGTGCGGAACTTCGACGGCTCCACACCGGCGATCTTCAGCGCGGGGAACATCCGCTCCAGCGCCGGAATCAGCTTGGCCAACGTCTCCTCGGTCGAGCCGTACAGGTAGACCGGCAGCCCCTCGTCGGCGAAGCGGGAGAGCACGTGCAGGGTGAGCGTCGGCCCGTAGACGCGGTCGGTGAGCCCGGCGTGGTGCAGCAGGTTGAGCGCCCAGCGCACCGGCTGTCCGTCCGGGGTGACCACGTCGAAGGAGTTGAGCCGGGCATTGTGCGCGGGGTCCAGCACACCTGTCATCACGCCGTGCACGGCCAGCGCGGTGAGCGCGAGTGGCCGACGCTCGTGCGCCGCGGTCACCACCGCGTCGGTGGCCGTGGCGTAGTCGGTGGCGTCGACGAGGACGCCGAGCACGTTGCGCTTGGTCCTGGCCGTCACGACTGTGGCACCCACTTGTCCACGTTGGCCTCGTAGATTTCCCGCAGGATCATCGGCACGTCGTACGTGATCTTCCACTCCGGGTACTGCTCCTCGAACCGGGCCATGCTGCTCACGTACCACTGGTGGTCGCCGGTGCGGTTCTGCTCGACGTAGTTGATCTGCGCCTCGCGGCCGGTGATCTCCTGGGCGATCGCGAACGCCTCGATGTGCGAGGTGTTCGAGTGCCGGCCGCCGCCGAGGTTGTAGACCTCGGCGGAGCGGGGCGACCGGAAGAACGCCTCGAACGCGGTCAGCACGTCGTGCGAGTGGATCGCGTCGCGGACCATCTTGCCCTTGTAGCCGAACAGGTTGTACGTCCGGCCCTCCATCACGCAGCGCATCAGGTAGGCCAGGAACCCGTGCAGTTCGGCGGCCGAGTGGGCGGGGCCGGTCAGGGTGCCGCCCCGGAAACAGGCGGTCTTCATGTCGAAGTAGCGGCCGTACTCCTGCACCATCACGTCCGCGGCGACCTTGGAGGCGCCGAAGACCGAGTGCAGCGAGTGGTCGATCGACATCTCCTCGGTGATGCCCTGGTACCAGCGGTGGTCCTCGGGCAGCTCGTACCGGGTCTCCAGCTCGATCAGCGGCAGGCTGTTGGGCCGGTCGCCGTAGACCTTGTTGGTCGAGCAGTGGATGAACGGCGCGTCGATCGCGTGACGGCGGGTGTTCTCCAGGATGTTGAGCGTGCCACCGGCGTTCACGTCGAAGTCCGTGTACGGCTCCTTGGCCGCCCAGTCGTGGCTCGGCTGGGCCGCGCTGTGGATCACCACGGCGATGTCCGACCCGTACTTCTTGAACACCTGCTCCAGGCCGTCCCGGTCCCGGATGTCCACCGCGAAGTGGGTGTAGGAGTTACCCAGGTCACGGGCGAGCCGTTCCAGGCTCCACGAGGTGGAGCCGTCCTCGCCGAAGAAGTACCGGCGCATGTCGTTGTCGATGCCGACGACGTCCAGACCGAGGCCGGCGAAGTGCCGGACCGCCTCGGAGCCGATCAGACCGCCCGACCCGGTCACCAACGCGACACTCACACGCCACTCCTGGTCCATCGGAGGCAGAAACCATCGGAGCATAGCGTGACGTCCGGCCCGCCCCGATATGACGGAAGGGCCCCGCATTTCGCGGAGCCCTCGTCTTTTGGTGGGGATGGGGGGAGTTGAACCCCCACGCCCTTTCGGGCACACGGACCTGAACCGTGCGCGTCTGCCATTCCGCCACATCCCCGTGGCACGACCCGGGACACTGTAACCGCCCCGGACCCGCTGTCTCCAACAGGCCCCGGGAATACTACGCTGTCCCAGACGCTCGCCACGAGCGGTTACCGTTCGTGGCGGACGAAAGATTAGCACGGCGGTCCCGGTCCTTCCGAACGGGCCGGGAGCAGCCGGCCGAGCGGCGTGTGAGCTGCGCGCGCGCCGGCCGGATACCATC
This sequence comes from Micromonospora sp. NPDC049004, assembly GCF_040649315.1. Lineage (NCBI taxonomy): Bacteria > Bacillati > Actinomycetota > Actinomycetes > Micromonosporales > Micromonosporaceae > Micromonospora > Micromonospora sp. NPDC049004. The sequence continues at coordinate 701,121 of NZ_JBEZFG010000002.1, read as the reverse complement.
ATGTCCTCGGGACCCGAGGAGGAGCCGGTGAGCGTGCTGCAACGCTTCGAGAAGCGTCTGGAAGGCCTGGTCGAGGGGGCCTTCGCCAAGGTCTTCAAAGGGGTGGTCCACCCCGTGGAGATCCTCAACGCCATGCAGCGGGAGGCCGAGGCGCACAAGGCGATCCTGGCCGGTGGGCGCACGTTGGTGCCCAACCGCTACGTGATCGATCTCTCGCCGTTCGACCACAGTCGTCTGGCGCCGTACGCCGCCGCGCTGGCCCAGGAGCTGGCCCAGTCGCAGGCGGAGTTCATCGGCGAGCAGGCCTGGACGGTCTACGGCGACGTGATCGTCGAGATCGAGCGGGGCGAGGGCCTGGACACGGGGATGTTCCGGGTCACCGCCGAGGTCTACACCGGCGGCGAGGTCGCCCCCGTGTCGGCGCCCGGCTACGACGCCGGCCCGCCCGCCTACCCCGCGTACGACCAGGGTGGCGGCTACGGCCCGCCGCCCGGGCACGGTGGCGGCCGCAACGTGCGGCTGGTCTCCGGTGACGGCCGCACCTACCCGCTCCAGATGGGGTCGACGGTGATCGGTCGCGGCGACCAGGCGAACCTGCGCCTGCCCGACGTCGGCATCTCCCGGCGACACGCCCGGCTGGATTTCGATGGCGGCCAGGTTGTGCTGACCGATCTGGGGTCCACCAACGGCACCATGGTCAACGGGCAGCGGGTCTCCGCCGTCGCCCTCAACCCGGGTGACATGGTCCAGCTCGGCACCACGACGCTGACCTTCCGCGTGGACGGCTGAGCCGCCTTGCCGGCACTGGTCATCACCGTTGCCCGGTTCGGGTTCCTGATCCTGCTGTGGATCTTCGTGTTCACGGTGGTCGGCGTGATCCGTCGGGATCTCTTCGCGGGGGCCCGGTCCGGTCGCCTGGTGGCGGCACCACGCGCGGTTGGCGCCTCGACGGGGCAGGCGGCCAAACCGGCGAAGGTGAAGCGGGGCAGGGCGGCCCACCAGTTGGTGGTCACCGCAGGTCAACTGGCCGGCACCCGCATCACCCTCGGTGAAGCGCAGATCACCATCGGTCGGGCCGAGGACTCCACCCTGGTCATCACCGACGACTACGCCTCGGCGCGGCACGCGAGACTCGTGCCGCGCGAGGGCCAGTGGTTCGTCGAGGACCTCGGCTCGACTAACGGCACGTACCTAGATCGCGCTAAGGTCACCGGACCAACCCCCGTACCCCTCGGCGTGCCGATCCGGATCGGCCGCACTTCCCTCGAATTACGGCCATGACTCTGACCCTGCGCTATGCGGCCCACAGCGACCGCGGTCTGATCCGTGACGGCAATCAAGACTCCGTCTACGCCGGGCCGCGGCTACTCGCCGTTGCCGACGGCATGGGCGGCATGGCCGCCGGTGACGTCGCCAGCAACATCGTCATCGGTGCCATGGCGCCGCTCGACGAGGACGTCCCAGGGGACGCTCTCGTCGACGCGTTGCGTTCGGCCGTGGGCACCGCCAACCAACAGCTCCGCGACACGGTGGACGCCAACCCGCAGTTGGAGGGGATGGGCACCACGCTGACGGCGACCCTCTTCTCCGGCAGCAAGCTGGGGATGGTCCACATCGGCGACTCGCGGGCCTATCTGCTGCGCAATGGTGAGTTCGCCCAGATCACCAAGGACGACACGTACGTCCAGATGCTCGTCGACGAGGGCCGGATCAGCGCCGAGGAGGCCAGCAGCCACCCGCAGCGGTCCCTGCTGACCCGGGCCCTGGATGGCCGGGACATCGACCCGGAGTACTCGGTGCGCCAGGTGCTGCCCGGCGACCGTTACCTGATCTGCAGCGACGGCCTCTCCGGCGTGGTGAGCGCCGAGACCATCGGCGAGACCCTGCGGGAGTACACCGATCCGCAGCAGTGCGTCGAGCGGCTGGTGCAGCTCGCGCTGCGCGGCGGCGGTCCGGACAACATCACCGTGATCATCGCCGACGCCACCGACCACGACATCGTCGAGGCCACCCCGATCGTCGGCGGCGCTGCCGCCCGGGACCGGGGCATGGCCACCTCCGCCGACGACTCGACCCCGGCCGCCCGGGCCTCGGCGCTCTCCGCGCCGCGTCCCGCCGCGCCGGAGGAGCCCAACGCGTCGGACGACGAGCCGGAGCGCCCGAAGCGCCGGCCGGTGCGGACCGCCGCGATGGCGCTGGCCCTGCTGGTCATCGTCGGTGGCGCGGCCTTCGGCGGCTGGACGTACACCCAACGCCAGTACTACGTGGGCGCCACCGACGAGGGGCAGGTCGCCGTCTTCCGTGGCATCCAGGGGCAGATCGCCGGGATGGACCTCTCGACGGTGCACCGCACCAGCGGCACCCGGTTGGACGACCTGACCGTCGCCGCTCAGGACACGGTCAAGGTGGGCATCCGGGCCAAGAACGAGCCGGACGCCGAGCGTCAGCTCGCCGAGCTGACCAGCGACACCCCGACCAACCCCAACCTGAAGCCGATCTGCCCGTCCGACACGGGCGCGGTGACCGGCACGCCGACGCCCACTCCGCCCCCGACCCCTCCCGCGACGTCGCCGACGCCGAACACCAGCCCCAGCACCGGCGCGTCCGTGAACGGGGTCGTCAGCGCGAGCCCGACCAACGCGGCCACCGCCGGCGGCACCGATCCGACCACCGCACCCGACGCCACGCCCTCGGACTCGGCCACGCCGGCGCTCGACCCGGCCGGCTGCCGGTCTCCCGAGTGAGCGTCGGCTGAGATCCCAAGGACTCCACCCGTGACCGTAGCGGCCACACCGGCACCCTCGCCCGCCACCACGGGCGGGGATTCCGGCGTACGCCTGGCCCGGTCCCGACGCAACGCCGAGCTGTCCCTGCTGCTGCTGGCCATGGTGCTGGTGGCCGCGTACATGGCGACCGTCGAGGCGAACCTTCTGGACACGGTCACCCCGGACTTCTGGATGCCCGCCGCCGCCCTCGGCGCGGTCTTCCTCGGCCTGCACCTGGTCATCCGGTTCCTCGCCCCGTTCGCCGACCCGGCTCTGCTGCCGGCGGTGGCCCTGCTCAACGGTCTCGGGGTGGGCTTCCTGCGCCGGATCGACCTGGGCGAGGCCGCCCCGGTCGACCGGGAGGACCTGGCCACGTTCGCCGGCATCGGCGGCCGGCAGCTCGCGTGGACGCTCGCCTCGGTGATCCTCGCCGCGGGCCTGCTCGCCATCATGCGCGACCACCGTTCGGTCTCGCGGTACGCGTACACCCTGGGGCTTGCCGGCATCGTGCTGGTGATGCTCCCGGCGGTGCTGCCCAGCAGCATCTCCGAGATCAACGGCGCCAAGCTGTGGATCCGGGTCGGCGGCTTCTCGCTCCAGCCGGGTGAGTTCGCCAAGCTGGCGCTGCTGGTCTTCTTCGCCTACTACCTGGTGCGCAAGCGTGAGGTGCTCTCGCTGGCCAGCCGGCGGTTCCTCGGCATCGACTTCCCGCGTGGTCGGGATCTCGGGCCGGTGGTCGTGGTCTGGCTGATCAGCCTCCTGGTGCTGGTCTTCGAGAAGGACCTGGGCACCTCGCTGCTCTACTTCGGCATGTTCGTGGTGACGCTCTACATCGCCACCGAACGGGTCAGTTGGCTGCTGATCGGCCTCATCCTCTTCTTCGGCGGCGCCTACCTCGCGTACGTCCTCGGGTCGACGGTCGGCGGGCCGTTCGCCAACTTCTACCTGCGGGCCGAGATCTGGCTGGACCCGTTCGCCGATCCGCACGTCAAGGGCTACCAGCTCGTCCAGGGTCTGCTGGCCCTCGGTACGGGCGGGCTCTTCGGCGCCGGGCCGGGTGGCGGTCAGCCGGACATCCTGCCCGAGGTGCAGAACGACTTCATCTTCGCCGGCATCGGTGAGGAGATCGGCCTGTTCGGCCTGTCCGCGTTGCTGGTGGTCTACCTGCTGATCGTGGAGCGGGGCCTGCGCGCCGCGCTCGCCGTGCGTGACTCGTTCGGCAAGCTGCTCGCCGGTGGCCTCGCCTTCACCCTGGGCCTGCAGGTCTTCGTGATCGTCGGCGGCATCAGCAAGCTCATCCCGCTGACCGGCCAGACCACCCCGTTCCTGTCCGCCGGTGGGTCGTCGCTGATGGCGAACTGGCTGCTCATCGCGGTGCTGTTGCGGGTCTCCGACGGGGCCCGGCGACCGGTGACGGGCGGCGCCGGCAAGGCGAGCCGGCCCGCGGGCGGCCCGCCCGAGCAGTTGCACGGTGCTCCCACGGAGGTGATCAAGCCGTGAACGCACCCCTGCGCCGTGTCGGCATCGTCGTCATGGTCCTGTTCGGTCTGCTCTTCGCGAACCTCAACTGGATCCAGGCGTACAAGGCCGACGACTACCGCACCAGTGACTACAACGGCCGGGTCCAGGTCGCCGACTACAAGCGCAAGCGCGGCAACATCGAGGCCGGCGGAACGGCGGTGGCCACCAGCAAGGAGACCACCGGCAAGCTGAAGTTCCAGCGCACCTACCCGGGTGGGGCCAAGTACGCGCACGTGCTCGGCTACAAGCCGGTCAACCTGGCCGACACCGGCATCGAGCAGGTGGAGAACGACTTCCTGGCCGGCACCAGCGACCAGTTGATCGGCGACCGGTTCAAGGACATGTTCACCGGCGACGAGACCGGTGGCGGCAACGTGCTCCTCACGCTGTCGAAGCGGGCGCAGGACGTGGCGTACGACCAGATGCGCAACAACCAGGTGGACGCCAAGCGCGGCGCGGCGATCGCCATCGACCCGCGGACCGGTGCGGTGCAGGCCCTGGTATCCATGCCCAGCTTCGACCCGAACCCGCTGGTCAGCCACAACACGAACGAAGCCGCAGCGGAGATCAACAAGCTGGAGCAGAACCCGGACGGCCCGCTGAAGAACCGGGCCCTCTCCGAGACGCTCCCCCCGGGCTCCACCTTCAAGATCGTGGTCGCCGCGGCGGCGCTGGAGAACGGGGTCACCAAGTCGACCCCGATCCCGGCCGGCTCCAGCTACACCCCGCCCACCTCCGGCAGCCCGATCCGCAACGCCGCCGCGTCGATCTGCCCCAAGCCGCAGGTCACCCTGCTGGAGGCGGTCACCAAGTCGTGCAACACCGGCTTCGCGCAGCTCGGTGTGCGGCTCGGCGCCGACAAGGTCAAGGAGAAGGCCCGGCAGTTCGGCTTCGAGCAGGAGGACCTCACGGTCGGGCAGCTCGGCGAGGGCGGTCTGCGGACGGCGGCCAGCCGAACCGGCGACATGCTGAACCCGGACGGCAGCACCGACCCGGCCGCGCTGGCTCAATCGTCGATCGGCCAGAACAACGTCCGGATGACGCCGCTGCAGGGCGCGATGATCGCCGGGTCGGTCGCCAACGGTGGCAGCCAGATGCGGCCGTACCTGGTCCGGCAGCTCCTCGCCCCGGACCGGACCACCAGCTACTACACCGCGAAGCCGCGGGAGCTGCGTCAGCCGGTCAGTGGCCCGGTCGCCAGCGACCTGCGCGAGATGATGGTCAGCGTGGTGCAGAAGGGCACCGGCCAGAAGGCGGCGATCAGCGGCTACACCGTCGGTGGCAAGACGGGCACGGCGCAGTCCGCCCCGGACCGCCCCGACCACGGTTGGTTCATCGGCTTCGCGCTGGACAAGAACGGCAACCCGGTCTCCGCGGTGTGTGTCGTGCTGGAGCAGGCCGGCAGCGGCGGCAGCGCCGAGGCGGCCCGGATCGGCGGCCAGATCATGAAGGCCGCCATCAACGACCCCGGGGGCCGCTGACATGCTCAGCCCCGGCGTCCAGCTCGGCAACCGCTACCGCCTCGACGAGCGGATCGCCAGCGGCGGCATGGGTGACGTCTGGCGCGGCACCGACCAGGTGCTCGGCCGGACGGTAGCGGTCAAGAGCCTGCTCCCCGCGCTGCTCGACGACCCCGACTTCGCCGAGCGGTTCCGGGGCGAGGCCCGGACCATGGCGACCATCAACCACCCCGGCGTGGTGGACGTCTACGACTTCGGCAACGACCAGCAGATCGCCTTCCTGGTCATGGAGTACGTCGAGGGCGACGCCCTGTCGTCCACGCTGAGCCGGGTCGGTCGACTCACCCCGGCCCGGACGATGGCGCTTGTCGCGCAGGCCGCCGACGCGCTGCACGCCGCGCACGAGAAGGGCATCGTGCACCGCGACGTGAAGCCGGGCAACCTGCTGGTCCGGCCGAACGGCACGCTGGTGCTGACCGACTTCGGCATCGCCCGCTCCGACATCGTCGGCCAGCTCACCGCCGCCGGCTCGGTGCTCGGCACCGCCTCGTACATCTCACCGGAGCAGGCCACCGGTCAGGTGGCCACTCCGGCGTCCGACGTGTACGCGCTCGGCGTGGTCGCCTACCAGTGCCTCGCCGGGCGGCGACCGTTCGAGGGCGACAACCCGCTCGACATCGCCATGCGGCACGTGCGGGAAACACCCCGGCCGCTGCCGTCCGACATCCCACCGCAGGTCCGGGCCGTCGTCGAGCGGGCGTTGGCCAAGGACCCGGCCGCCCGCTGGCCGAGCGCCGCCGCTCTCGCCGGGGTGGCCCGTCAGCTCAAGGCCGCGCTGTCCCAGCAGGCCCGGGCCGGCGGTCACACCGGCCCGGTCTCCGGTGCGCCGTCCTCACCCGCGGCTCCCGGTCGGGCCCAGGTGCCGCAGGCGCAGCAGCTCCGCCCGCCGAACGCCCCGCACCGGCAGCCTCCCGTCGGGCAGCGGCCCACCACTGTCGCGCCGGCCCAGCAGCCCCGTCCCACAGCTGTCGCACCGGCCGTACCGCACGCGCGCCCGCCGGTCGCCGCTGCCGGCTACCCGCGCGGCGCCGCGGCGGTGCCGCCGACACCGACCCGGCAGGAACACCCACCGGCGTACGCCCGGCAGGCCGGCTCGGGGCTGCCGGCGTCCGAGCCCCGCCGGTCCCGACCCGGGATGGTGCTCCTCGCCGTCCTGCTGGCCTTACTGGTCCTGCTCTGCTCCGGCGTGATTTCCTACAACCTGCGGAAGCAGTCGCAGAACGGTGCCACCGGGACGCCAGCTTCACAGACCGTGACGTCCGGCGCGCTGCGGCTCGACGAACGCGACGATGCGACCCGGACGTCGTACCGTCGTGAGGTACGACTCCGGCCGGGTGACGGCGGGACGACGACGAGCGAAGGACGACAGACGCGATGACAGCGCAGGCCCGCCTGCTCGGTGGCAGGTACCAGGTCGGCGAGCTGCTCGGCTATGGCGGCATGGCCGAGGTGCACCGCGGTCGCGACCTCCGGCTCGGTCGGGACGTCGCGATCAAGATGCTCCGCACCGACCTCGCCCGGGACGCGACGTTCCAGATGCGCTTCCGCCGGGAGGCGCAGAACGCCGCATCGCTCAACCACCCGGCGATCGTGGCGGTCTACGACACCGGCGAGGAGACCGCGCCGACCGGCGAGACACTGCCCTTCATCGTCATGGAGTTCGTCAACGGACGGACGTTGAAGGAGGTCCTCGGCGCCGAGGGCCGCCTGCAGCCCCGCCGTGCGCTGGAGATCTGCGCCGACATGTGTGCGGCGTTGGAGTTCAGCCACCGGCACGGCATCATCCACCGGGACATCAAGCCGGGCAACGTCATGCTCACCCAGACCGGCCAGGTCAAGGTGATGGACTTCGGCATCGCCCGGGCGCTGGCCAGCGGCGCGACCACCATGACGCAGACCAGCGCGGTGATCGGCACGGCCCAGTACCTGTCGCCCGAGCAGGCGCGCGGCGAGGCCGTGGACGCCCGCTCCGATGTGTACGCGGCCGGCTGCGTCCTCTTCGAGCTGGTCTGCGGGCACCCGCCGTTCGTCGGGGACAGCCCGGTCAGCGTCGCGTACCAGCACGTGCGGGAGACTCCGCCGACCCCGAGCGACATCAACCCGGACGTCACCCCGGCGGTCGACGCGATAGTGCTCAAGGCGCTGTCGAAGAACCCGCTGAACCGCTACCAGAGCGCCGGCGAGATGCGGGCCGATCTGTTGCGCGCCGCCGCCGGCCGTCCGGTGCTGGCCACTCCGGTGTTGCGCGAGGCCGAGACGGTGGCGATGGCCCCGGCCGGCGGCGGTGCCGGCTACGCGCCCGCCGCCGCCGGGCAGCAGACCCGGCAGATCCCCGCCCGGGTCGGCGATCCGCGCCAGCGCAAGGCGTCCTCCTGGCTGATCGCCCTGTTCAGCGCGGTCGGCGTGCTGGCGGTGATCGCCCTGGTCGCCGCCCTGCTGTGGAGTCAGCAGCAGGACAAGGACCTGAAGGCGGTGCCCACCCTCGCCGGCAAGGCCCAGGCCGCGGCGTTCACCGAGATCCAGAATGCGGGCTTCCAGCCGGTGGCGGGCGATCCGATCCTGGCCAACGACTGCACGAAGGGCACCGTCGCCAAGCAGGATCCCGCACCGGGTGCCCGGCTGAAGGAGGGCAGCCGGGTGACCGTCCAGATCTGCGATGGCAAACCGGATGTCAAGATCCCTCCGGGTCTGGTCAACTCGCAGTTCGAGAACGTCAAGGACCAGCTCGAAGCTCAAGGGCTGGTGGTCGAGGAGAAGCAGGTCGACAACCCGGCGCAGAAGGGCATCGTCGTCAAGGTCACCCCTCCGTCGGGGACCACTGTCGCCCAGGACAGCAAGGTCACCGTCGAGGTCTCCCGGGGCAACGTCGACAAGGTCCCCAACGTCGTCAACTCGACCAAGGACGATGCCGCCGCCGAGCTTCGCTCGGCGGGTTACGAGGTCAAGTTCCGCGACGGCGACGAGGTTCCGGCCGATCAGGCCGGACGCGTCCAGTCGCAGAGCCCGAAGGGCGGCACCGAGCTGGCCCAGGGCAGGACGGTGACCCTGGAGATCAGCATCCCGGAGAAGGTCGAGGAGACGCCCAGCCCGCCGGTGACGCCGACGCCGACGCCGAGCGGCACGCCGACCACGCCGGGCACCGGTGGTGGCTCCGGTCAGCCGATCTTCCCGCCGCCGGTCCGGCTTCCCGAGGAGTAGCAGTCCGCGCCTGGGTGCGGAGCCTCCGGCAGGGCTCCGCCGTCGATCGTCCGAGGACGGGCCGGTGGCGTCGGCATCTGCTGCGCGGGATCGCGGTGGTCGTGGTCCTGCTCGTCCTGAGCAGCGTCCCCTGGCTGTGGACGACGTTCGGAGCGCACGGGCACACGTACGGCGAAGCGGACGCTCCCGCTGCCGACGTCGTGATCGTCCTGGGTACGGCGGTGACGGCGGACGGGCGGCAGCCGGGCGAACGGCTCGCCGGCCGCCTGGAGACCGCCGCCGAGCTGGTGCGTACCGGGCGGGCCCGGGTGGTGCTGGTCTCCGGCGACGGGGGTGGCGCGTCCGGCGACGAGCCGACGGTGATGACCGCGTATCTGACCGAGACGCTCGGCGTGGACCCGCGGCGGGTGGTGGCGGACCCGTTCGGCCTGGACACGTACGACAGCTGCATCCGCGCGAAAGACGTGTACGGCGTCCAGCGGGCTCTGGTCGTGACGCAGTCCTACCACCTGTCCCGGGCGGTGACGCTCTGTCGGCACCTCGGTCTCGACGTCGACGGGGTCACCGCACGATGCGACGGCTGCGGGCCGGGCCTGCTCGCCCGCAAGGCCGTCCGTGACTACTTCGCCAGTGGCAAGGCCGCCTGGGACGCGGTGCGCGGCCGACCCCCCGCGGTCCGGTCGTCGGAGAACCCCGCCGTGCGGGACGCCCTGAGCAGCTGACCGGCCGGTGCCGGTCTACGCGGTGGCGAAGGCGGCGAGTCGCCGGGCGTCGACCTCGGCGGCCAGCGCAGGGGCACGCTCCAGCGCCTCCGGGTGGCCGCAACCGGCCAGCCAGTTGGCGAGCATCAGGTGGCCGCCCTCGGTGAGCACCGACTCCGGGTGGAACTGCACGCCCTCGATGGGCAGCGTCCGGTGCCGCATCGCCATCACCACACCGGAGCCGGTCCAGCCGGTGACCTCCAGCTCGTCGGGCAGTGTCTCAGGGAGCACGGCGAGCGAGTGGTAGCGGGTGGCGGTGAAGGGGTCGGGTAGGCCGGCGAGCACGCCTACCGAGTGGTGCCGCACCTCGGAGGTCTTGCCGTGCAGCAGCTCCGGGGCCCGCGTCACGGTCGCCCCGAAGGCCTCGCCGATGGCCTGATGGCCGAGGCAGACGCCGAAGATCGGCAGCTCGCCCGCGTACTTCCGGATGACGTCCAGGCAGATGCCGGCCCGGTCGGGGCTGCCCGGTCCGGGTGAGAGCAGAATCCCGGCCGCGCCCACCGGGCCGACCTCGGCGACGTCGATCTCGTCGTTGCGGCGGACGTCGCACTCCACGCCGAGCTGGCCCAGGTACTGGACCAGGTTGAAGACGAACGAGTCGTAGTTGTCGATCACCAGGACGCGCATGGTCACCTGCTCGGAGTGGACGGCGCGGGATTGTTCCGGTCGGTGTCGTACGGCAGCTCGTGCTCGTCACCAGCCGGAGCGTCTCCGGTCACCGCGTCTCCGCCGCCCGGCTCGCCCGGCTCCCCGGGAACGCCGGAGTCCTGGGTGACCTGCACGTCGTCGAAGGGCAGCAGCGGCTCCGCCCACGGGAAGGCCACGTACCAGAGCAGGGCCACCGTGGCGGCCGCGAGCAGCACCGAACCGATCAGCTTGCCGGCCAGGCCGAACGGGAGCTTGCGCCAGATGAAGGCGTACATCCGGTCAGCCTCCCAGCTCCGCCGGGCGGCCCGCCGACTTGGACACGATGTAGTCCAGCTCGGCATGGATGATCAGGCGCTGGTAGTTGTCCCACTTGGGGTTGCAGGTGGTCAGCGTGAGCATCCGTTTGGTCGGCCGCTTGTTCGGCTCGCCGGGCACCGGGGCCACGACCTCGACCTGGGTCGGCTTGACGATGCGGGTCTGCGACACCCGGTAGACGTACCAGTCGGTCTTGCTCTCGACCACGATCGGGTCGCCGTCGTTCAGCTCGTCCAGCCGCCAGAAGGTGGCCCGGTTACGGTGGCCGGCGACGGAGAAGTTGCCGACCTGACCGGGCAGCGCGCTGGTCGGGTAGTGGCCCGGGGCGTACCGGATGTCGGCCTGGGTGACGCCCTCGACCACCACCCAGTTCTTGTCGAGTTTGGGGATGTAGAGGCCCGCGATCGGCTTGCCGTGCACGGGCGGGGACGGCTTGACGCTCGGAGTGGCCGACGGGGCGACCGTGGGGTCGTCGTTGGGACCCCACACCTGGGCAAGCTGGTTGCTGAGGTCGTGCTGGTGGGCGTCGACGGCGGCGGACTTGCCCCACACCTCGTAGCCGGCGAAGAGCAGCACCACCAGGCCGAAGGTGATCAGGACCTCGCCGGTGGCCCGGATGCCGCTGCGCACGCGGGAGGCGAGCGTCGGGCGGGTGAGCTCCGAGTAGACGCTCTTGTAGCCCTCGCCGGTCTGGTGCGGCCGGAGTTGGACCACCCGCTCGCCCCGACGGGGTCGGGGAGGCTCGCCGGCGCTGTCGTCCGCGCCGGCCGGCTCATCCGGCGTCGCCGTACGGGGGACGGCGCCCATCAGCGCCGTGGAGTCCATGGCCGGCGGTCGGGGTGCCGGCCCGGACGGGACGGCGGGGATGACAGCTGTGGCGTTCGGGTCGGCGGGGCGGCCCGGCCCGGCGGGAGAGACCGGGGCGCCCGCCGCGCTGCTCGGGCGTGCGGAGCCCGACCCGACCTTCGGGATGAACGCGGTAGGCGCGTCGCCGCCGGCCTGGGTGGCGCCGCCGGGAGGAGTCGGGGCGCCGGCCGGGCCGCTGGCTGTCGCCGGGCGGGTCGGCACGGCGCCGGGGGCCGGGACGCGCGTGGGGTCGGTGCCCGGGGCGGCCGGCCGAACCGGCCCCTGCATGGGGGGTGCGGTCGGTCGGCCGGGAGCGGCGGCGGAGGGCTGGCCGGACCCGCCGTGCGGAGCTGAGCCGGTCGCCGCGGCACCGGGCCAGGGCGGCGGTGCCGCCGGGCTCGGGTGCTGCGCAGCGCGCTGCGGGTCGGGCCGGCCGGCGCTGGGCGCGACCGGGTGGTCGGCGCGCGGACCGGAGCCGGGACGGACCGGCGCTACGAGGCCGTCGGCCGGGGGTGGGCCAGCGGCGCTCGGCGGCTCGGGAGCTGCCGCCGGACGCGGTGCCCGTGGCCGGCTGGGCAGCACGGGCTCGGGCCAGTTGCCGGTCCGGGACCGTCCCGACGTCGGCTCGGGCTGCTCCGGCGTCGGCTCAGGTCGGTCGACCTTGGGCAGGAAGGCGGTCGGGTCGTCCGCCTGGTCCCGGTGTCGCCCGTCGCGGCGGTCTTCCGGGCTGCTCACCTGGGCACCGTCGCCGAGCGCAGCGCGGTCGAGTCCTCGAAGGCCTTGATGGTCACCGTGGAGACGGACTCCTTGTAGCCGAGTTGATAGTCGTCGACTGCGTCCTTGAACAACCGGACTCCCTCAGAGCTGGCGAGGGCCTGCTGGAGGGCAGCGGGATCGCCGATTGCTACGATCTTGAACGGTGGGGAGTACACCCGCCCATGGAGCAGCAGGGTGTTACCGACGCAGCGTACCGCGCTGGTTGCGAGCACGCGGACGTTCATGATTGACATGGCCTCCGCTCCACCCGCCCAGAGCGCGTTGACCACGGCCTGTACGTCGCCCTGGTGCACGACCAGGTCGTCGTTGGTGGCGTCGGAGTGTGCCTCGTCGTCGTGCTGGGGCGCGTCGTTCAGCTCGACTGTCACGGCAGTGCCGGTGACGGCGGTGAACCCGGCCGCCTTGAGGCTGCCCTGGGCGCGGGCCTGCTGGGCCTTGATCGGGGCGTCCGAGCCGGCAAGCGTGTCGGTGCGTTGCTGGACCTCGTCGCGCAGGGTGGCAGCGCGGCGTTCGCTCGCCTCGACCTGCTGCTCGCGCTCCTCGATGAGCTGGTTGAGCTGGGGCCGCCGGTCCTCACGGAGAGCGGTGCCGCCCGCCGTGGTCGCGGTGGTGGTGAAGAGCAGCCCCGCCGCGGCGGCGATCAGGGGCACCCCGATCGACCAGCCTGGTCGCCGTTGGCGTGGCCGCCGGGGCAGCAGCCCGGCGACGGCCCGTCGGAGGGCCTTCTGCCAGGAGGCGGCGCCGGATGTGTACTCCACCGAGCGTTCCTTCCGCGTGTCGGGGATCGGTTCGTGCCGGCCGGGCCGGTGATGCGAACAGTCCCGCCCTTTTCGGTCACTCCATGTACCTGCCTGACCCCATTCGTGGTCCAGGCGGCCGTTCCGGACTACGCTAGCTGTCGAACATTATTGGCCATGAACCGTCGCCTCCGCGTCCGGTTGTCAGGCCGGACGAGGTCGTCACCCCCTCTGGAGAGCGCCGTGCCCAAGTCTCAGGTCCGCAAGAAGAAGGTGTACACCCCGCCGACGGACGTCCGTCCGACGACGACGGCGGCGTCGCGCAAGCCTAGCCCGGTGTGGCTGCCGATCACCGCTGTCGCCCTGATCGTCGCGGGCATCGGCTGGCTGGTCGTCTACTACCTCTCCGAGCAGGAGTACCCGGTCGCCTCGTGGCAGTACTGGAACCTCGCGGTCGGCTTCGGTGCGATGGTCGCGTCGCTGGTGCTGCTCTCGCGCTGGCGCTGAGCCTCTCCGGCTGTCGACTGGGCCTGGCCCGGGGCGTCGCCGCGACGAAGGATCCAGGTCACCCGCCACGCCCCTGCCCGGCGGGACCGGGCCGGGCACCCTATGGTGTCCGCAGGCAGCGTGGCCTACTGCGAGATGACTCACGTTACCGCTGGGTAACCTTGCGCGTAGGCTGCACTGCATGACCGAGCGGAGCGAGGTCATCGACCGGTCCGGTCGCAGGTGTGCAAGCGGCGCGACGCCGGCTTCGTCCTGCTCCGGTCCCGGTTGCTGAACCGCTCGACAGGCAGCAGACCGGGGAGGCCAACTCGATGGGCAGCGTCCAGATCGTCACCACGATCCTCGCGGCCGGCATCACCGCCGTGGCGGTGTGGCTGGCGGTGCGCGCGGTCATGAAGATGACGGCCGTCATCCGGCTGGGGCAACCCGCTCCGGAGCGGTTCGCCGACAAGGGCGCCCGCACGAAGACGATGCTGGTGGAGACCGCTGGTCACACCCGCATGCTCAAGTGGGGCGTGGTGGGTGCCGCGCACTGGTTCGTGATGGTCGGCTTCATCGTGCTGTCGCTGCTGGTGCTCGAGGCGTACTTCGAGGTGGTCACCCCGACCGGCGGCCTGCCGATCATCGGGCACTGGACGATCTTCGGGTTGGCCACCGAGATCATCACCGTGCTGGGCCTGGTCGGCATCCTGGTGCTGATGGCGATCCGGCTGCGCAACCGGCCGAACCGGCTGGGCGGGCGGTCCCGGTTCACCGGCTCGACCATGTGGCAGGGCTACTTCGTCGAGTGGATCGTGCTGCTGGTCCTGATCTTCGGCCTGCTGATCCGCGGCTTCAAGGTCGCCACCGACCACTTCGAGTACCCGTTCTGGGCCACCCCGGTCAGCCACGCGGTCGGCGCGGTGCTGCCCGACTGGTCGGACGGGGCGAGCATCGCCGCGCTCATCAAGATCGCCATTTCGATGACCTGGCTGATCGTCATCTCCCTGAACGTCACAATGGGTGTCGCCTGGCACCGGTTCCTGGCGTTCCCCAACATCTTCTTCAAGCGCGAGCCGACCAAGCCGGCCGGTTCCGGCCTCGGCGCGCTGCGCCCGATGACGAGCCAGGGCAAGCCGCTCGACTTCGAGGAGGCGGACCCGGAGAAGGACCAGTTCGGCGTCGCCCACGTCGAGCAGTTCACCTGGAAGGGCCTGCTGGACTTCAGCACCTGCACCGAGTGCGGTCGCTGCCAGTCGCAGTGCCCGGCCTGGAACACCGGCAAGCCGCTGTCGCCCAAGCTGCTCGTGCTGAGCCTGCGCGACCACGCGTACGCCAAGGCGCCCTACCTGCTCGCCGGTGGCGGCAAGGACCTGACCGGCGAGGAGAAGGCCACCCAGGCGCAGCTCGCCCACCTGGACGTGCTGTCGCTGGCCGAGGCCGACAAGCCGTTGATCGGCACCGCCGAGGAGGGCGGTGTCATCGACCCGGACGTGCTCTGGTCGTGCACCACCTGCGGCGCCTGCGTCGAGCAGTGCCCGGTGGACATCGAGCACGTCGACCACATCGTCGACATGCGCCGTTACCAGGTGCTGATCGAGTCGAGCTTCCCCTCCGAGGCCGGCGTGATGCTGCGCAACCTGGAGAACAAGGGCAACCCGTGGGGCGCCCCGCAGAACACCCGCGAGGACTGGACCAAGGGCCTGGACTTCGAGGTCCCCCGGGTCGGCGAGGTGGACGACTTCGAGTACCTGTTCTGGGTCGGCTGCGCCGGCGCGTTCGAGGACCGGGCCAAGAAGACCACCCGGGCCGTGGCCACGCTGCTCAACGAGGCCGGCGTGAAGTTCGCGATCCTCGGTGAGGGCGAGACCTGCTCCGGCGACCCGGCGCGACGGATCGGCAACGAGTTCGTCTTCCAGATGCTCGCCCAGCAGAACGTGGAGACGCTCAACGAGGCGTTCGAGGGCCGGGAGAAGGCCAAGCGCAAGATCGTCGCGACCTGTCCGCACTGCTTCAACACCCTGGGCAACGAGTACGGCCAGCTCGGCGGCGAGTTCGAGGTGGTCCACCACACCCAGCTGCTGGCCCACCTGGTGTCCACCGGCAAGCTGACGCCGGTGCAGCCCGTCGACGGCGGCGTGACGTACCACGACCCCTGCTACCTGGGCCGGCACAACCGGATCTTCGCGGCCCCTCGCGAGGTCCTCGGCGACGCCATCGAGGGCGAGATCACCGAGATGCCGCGCAACAGTGAGCGCTCCTTCTGCTGCGGCGCCGGCGGCGCCCGCATGTGGATGGAGGAGAAGATCGGCAAGCGGATCAACGTGGACCGGGTCGAGGAGGCCATGGCCACCGGGGCGAAGACCGTCGCCGTCGGCTGCCCGTTCTGCTCGACGATGCTCAACGACGGGGTCAACGGCAAGGGTGCCGGCGAACAGGTCGAGGTGATCGACGTGGCGAGCGTGCTGCTGCGCTCGGTCAAGCCGGAGCAGCCGCGGGGCGACAAGGAGTCCGCGCCGGTCGCCGGCTGAGACGCGTACAACCGGGATCTGAACATCGACGGCGGTGGCCCCTCCGGGGGCCGCCGCCGTCGTGCAAGAATCTCGCCGAGGTGAGGCGACATCGACGGCC
This sequence comes from Micromonospora sp. NPDC049004, assembly GCF_040649315.1. NCBI lineage: Bacteria > Bacillati > Actinomycetota > Actinomycetes > Micromonosporales > Micromonosporaceae > Micromonospora > Micromonospora sp. NPDC049004. The sequence goes on along the minus strand of NZ_JBEZFG010000002.1, from coordinate 684,916 downwards.
TGCTCTTGATGACGCTGTTGCCCCTGGTCGGCTTCATAGCCCTGACCGCGGGCAACGCGTTCTTCGTCGCGGCCGAGTTCGCCCTGGTCACGGTCGACCGGGCGGAGATCGACCGCCGGGCCGCCGCCGGCGACCAGGCCGCCCTGACGGTCCGCACCGCGCTGCGTGAGCTGTCCTTCCAGCTCTCCGGGGCGCAGCTCGGCATCACCATCACCGCGCTGCTCACCGGCTACCTGGCCGAGCCCGCCCTGGCCCGGATCTTCACCCCGCTGCTACGACCGGTCGCCGGGGACAGCACCGAGCGTTTCACCCCGTTCCTGGCGCTGGCCCTGGCCACGCTCATCTCCATGCTCTTCGGCGAGCTGGTGCCCAAGAACGCGGCGCTCGCCCAACCGATGCCCGCCGCGCTGGCCACCGCCGGGCCGATGCACACCTTCTCCCGGACGTTCGGCTGGGTGATCCGGGGCCTGAACGGTTCGGCGAACCGCCTCGTCCGGGCGCTCGGCGTGGAGCCGCAGGAGGAGCTGGCCAGCGCCCGCTCGCCGGAGGAGCTGGGCCTGCTGGCCGCCATCTCGGCCCGCGCGGGCGCGCTGCCCCCGGACACGGCGATGCTGCTGCGCCGCACCATCCGGTTCGGCGACAAACGGGCGGCCGAGGCGATGACCCCGCGGGTCGACGTGGTGGCGCTGCGTGCCACCGCCACCGTGGCCGAGCTGCTCGAGGAGTCCCGGCGGACCGGACGGACCCGCTTTCCGGTGTACGAGGAGACCCTGGACCTGGTCACCGGTGTGGCCGGCGTGCCGGACGCGCTGGGCGTGCCGCTGGCCGCGCGGGCGTCGACGATCGTCGGATCGGTGGCCCGGGAGCCGGTGTACGTGCCGGAGAGCCTGGACCTGGACGGCGTGCTGGCGGCGTTGAAGGCGGCCGGGGCCGACCTGGCCATCGTGGTCGACGAGTACGGCGGCACGGACGGCGTGGTCACGATCGAGGACCTGGTCGAGGAGCTGGTCGGGGAGATCGCCGACGAGTTCGACCCGGCAAGTGTGGACGACACCGGGCCGGTCGAGCTGACCGTGCCGGGTGGGGAGCGCACGGTGCTGGTGGACGGGGTGCTGCGCTCCGACGAGCTGGCCGAGCAGACAGGCTTCCGGCTGCCCGAGGGGCCGTACGAGACGTTGGCCGGCTTCCTCATGGCGCAACTGGGGCACATCCCGCTGGCGGGCGAGACAGTCGACGCGGACGGCTGGGAGTTCACAGTGGTGGAGGTGGAGCGGCACCGGATCGAGCAGGTCCGGGTGCTGCGCCCGGCGGAGCCGGACGCCGATGACTGAGCTGCTGGTGACAGTGCTGCTGCTGCTCGGCAACGGGTTCTTCGTGGGCAGCGAGTTCGCGCTGATCGCGTCGCGGCGGACGGTGATCGAGCCGCTGGCCGCCAGCTCGAAGCGGGCCCGCTGGGCGCTGTCGGCGATGAACCAGATCCCGCTGATGATCGCTGGCGCGCAGCTCGGCATCACGGTCTGCTCGCTGGGCCTGGGGGCGATCGCCGAGCCGGCGCTGGCTCATCTGCTGGAGTCACCGTTCCACGCCGTCGGCCTGCCCGAGCGCGCGGTGCATCCGGTGGCGTTCGTGCTGGCGCTCGGCGTCGTCGTCTTCCTGCACACGGTGGTCGGCGAGATGGTGCCGAAGAACATCACGCTGGCTGGTCCGGAGGTCTCCGCGCTCTGGCTGGGCCCGGCCATGCTGGCCTTCTGCGTGGCCACCAAGCCGTTGCTGCTGGCGATGAAGTGGGCGGCCCGCCGGGTGCTGGCGTTCTGGCGGATCGAGGCGACCGAGGCCGTGAAGACGGTGTTCACCGCCGAGGAGTTGGCCGGGCTGGTGTCGCAGGCGCGTACCGAAGGGCTGCTCGACGCCGAGGAGCACGCCCGCATCACCGGGGCCCTGGCCCTGCACACCCGGACGGCGGCGGACGCGTTGCAGCCGTGGTCGACGGTGGTCACGGTGGCCGAGGACGTCTCCCCGGCGTCGCTGGAGGTGCTGGCGACCCGGACCGGCCGGTCCCGGTTCCCGGTGGTGCAGCGGTCCACCCGACGTGTCCTGGGTTTCGTGCACGTCAAGGACGTGCTCGGGTACGCCGGGCAGGGCCGTCGGGCGCCGGTGCCGGCCCAGGTGTACCGACCGCTGGCGGTGGTGCCACCGGAACGTACGCTGGCGGATCTGCTGCTGGCCATGCGCCGCGAACGGCGGCACATGGTGCTGGTCAGCGACGGTAGGCGTCCGCTCGGAGTGGTCACGCTCGACGACGTATTGACCGCAATCGTTGGGTAATTGACCAACACCCTTGGTGTGCAAGCGGTTGCGTGACAGTGACGGTGACTCGGCTCGCCTTGATTCCGGCCCACCGCTTCCCTAATGTGGGGCACCGACCGCTGTGGGTCGTCTGCCTCGGCCCTTCCCTCACGCGAGGCGCCCGGCGGTCGGTTGCAAAGGAGTCGGTGCCGGTGGCAACCATGCCCCCTCATCGTCACGCCCCGGGACTGCCCGTTCGGCCGGGCGGTCTGCGTCGGGTCGCCCACCGTCTGCTCGTGCTGGTCGCCGCTGCCGCGGTCGGCGCCGGAATGCTCGCCGTGCCGGCTCAGGCCGAGCCCACGGTCGACGAGATCGAGGCGCAGATCGACAAGAAGTGGGAGCAGTTGGAGCCCACCATCGAGCAGTACAACAAGGTCCGGGCGCAGCTGAAGGTCAACCGGAAGAAGTCGTCCGACCTGCAGAAGAAGATCGAGCCGCTGGCCCTGCAGAGCGAGTTGGCGCTCAACCGGGTCGGTGACCTCGCGTCCCGCTACTACATGTCGGGCCCGTCGCAGGAGATCGGCGCGCTGCTCGTCAGCGCCAAGCCGGACACCCTCACCGAGCAGCTCACCCTCCTCGACCGGCTGGCCGCGCAGGAGCGCAAGCAGGTCGAGGGCGTGCTGGCCGTGCGGGCCAAGTACGACGGCGAGAAGCAGAAGCTCGACGCGCTGATCGCCACCCAGACCCGGCAGCAGAACGAGCTGGCGGCCAAGAAGAAGCAGATCGACGCCGAGATCAAGAAGCTCGAGGCGTCGATGCCCAAGACCACTGTCAAGACCGTCGGCTGCCCGACCATCAACGGTGTGCTCGCCGTCGCCGCCCAGAAGGCGATCAAGACGGCCTGCCAGCAGGTCGGTGACCCGTACGTCTGGGGCGCCACCGGCCCGAACTCGTTCGACTGCTCGGGGCTGACCCAGTACGCCTACAAGTCGGCCGGGATCTACCTCACCCACCACACGGGTGACCAGTGGAACGAGGGCAAGGCCGTGTCGCGCGCCGACGCCCGTCCCGGTGACCTGGTCTTCTTCTTCTCCGGCCTGAGCCATGTCGGGCTGTATCTGGGTAACAACCAGATGGTGCACGCGCCTCGTGCCGGCAAACCGGTGCAGGTGTCCAGCATCAACACCATGCCCATCGCCGGGTTCCGCCGACCCGGCTGATCCAGCTGACGTCACGAGGGCCCCCGGTCGGATGACCGGGGGCCCTCGTCGTTTGTCGTCGTCAGCGGGGTGCGCCCACCGGGGACGGCAGGAGCTGCACGTCGGCGAGATCGACGTACATGATGCGGTGGCCGAACTGGATCTGCACGTACCGGTTCTTGCCGCGGATCACCGTCCAGTCGCCGGGCGAGGAGCCGTCGAACGTGCTGGCCCGGTAGTACTCACCGGCCAGCACCGCGCCGACGGCGTACCGCTGACCGGCGGCGAGCGTGTACTGCAGTGGTGAGATCGCCTGGTACGGCACACCCTCGGGGTAGGCGGCCTGCTCCGGGTACGCCCGACCGTAGACCGGGATGGTGGCCCGGCCGGGCTTCGGGACGGCCACCACGCCGACGGTCCAGCTGGCGGTCGGCGCGGACGCCGGGTTGTGGAACCAGGCGCGTTGCCCGAGGTACCAGATGGCCGTCCAGTCGCCCTGCCGTCCGGCCAGGGCGTACGTCTGGCCGGCGGAGGCCCGGGCGCCATGGTCCGACACGTCCATCGTGTTCGGGGTGCCGTCCGGGCGCAGCGCGATGTCGTTGACCAGCGGCGCGTCCTCGGACGGCGCGGTGTGCAGCACCACCGACGAGGAGCCGCGCGGCGCGCACGGCGTCCCAGGGGTGACGCAACCGGTGAACGCCGGTTGGTTGGTCGCGTAATCGGGGTCGATCCGGACGAGCCCGGTGGCCGGGGTGCCGGTGTCCAGGCGCGGTGCGTGCAGCAGGTCGAAGTAGTGCGTCCAGTCCCAGTACGGCCCCGGGTCCCAGTGCATGCCGCGCACTGTCGACGCGATGGTGCCGGGCACGTTGTCGTGGCCGATGATGTGCTGGCGGTCCAGTGGGATCCCGTACCGCAGCGCGAGGTGCCGGACGAGTTTCGCCGAGGTCCGGTACATCGCCTCGGTGTACCAGGTGCCCTGCGCGGCGAAGCCCTCGTGTTCCAGCCCGATCGACTTCGCGTTGACGTACCAGTTGCCGGCGTGCCAGGCGACGTCCTTGGTCTTGACGTGCTGGGCGATGTTCCCGTCCACCGAGCGCAGCGAGTAGTGCCAGCTCACGTAGGTCGGGTCCTGGACGAGTTTCAGCGTGGTCGCCCAACTCGCCTCGGTGTCGTGGATGACGATGTACTCGATCTTCTGCCGGGCGGGCCGGTCGGAGAGATCGTGGTTGCCGTAGTCGCCGTCGCCGAACGCCTCGTAGGGTGCCGGGATCCACTCACAGGAGACGGTCCGTGGGCACTCCAGCCCGTCCGGGCGGGCGAGTCGTCGCAGGCCCAGCCGGTCCAACCAGGAGCGCTGGGGCTGGACCGCGCGGGCCGGCAACGTCACCCGCTGGCCGTCGTCGGTCACGCGGGACTCGCCGGCGCCGATGGTGGTGAAGACCTCGTCGGCGAAGGCCGCCGCGGCGTCGGCGCTGTCCGCGCCGGCGTACCGGGCCACCGCGCCGTACCAGGTCGCGGGGTCGGTGCCGGCACCCACCGGGGCGCCCACCTCCCGTTGGTACGCGGCCAGCAGCGCCGCCCCGCCCCGAATGTTTGTCGTCGGGTCGCTGCGCAGCGCCTCGGGGGCGGCCCCGGTCAGCGCGGCGGCGGCGTCGACGGTCTGCAACGTGGCGGTGGACGGCGCGGGATCCGTGGCCGGTGCGGGTGCCATGGCGGCACGAGAGTCGTCGCCGCGCGGATCCTCGGCGCCGGCGTCGTGGTGGCCACGCGCGGGTAGGGCGGCCACGTGGCGGGCATCGGTCAGGTGCATCGGTCCGTAGCCGCCGCTGGTGCTCGGGGTGCCGGCGTTGCTGTCCCAGCGGGACTCCAGGTAGGAGACCCCGAGCAGCACGGCGGTCGGCACGCCGTACTCGGTCGACGCGGCGGCGTACTGCTGCTGACGGTCGGCGGAGGGTGCTGCGGAGGCGGTGCCGGCGCTCAGCGGTACGGCGGCCGTGGCGATGACCACCGCGACCGCGAGCGATGCGCGCCGGCCGGCGGACAGGGTTGGACTTTCCATCGAACCCCCTAGATTTGACTGGTAACTGTGTCGTCACCTTCGCGCCGGTCGGGAGTCCGCGTCAATACCTTTCCATATATCAAACTGCATCGAAAGAAACCTTCACACACGCTCGGTGATCTCTTCCAATCGGTACGGAGTGTCACGGCCGCACGGGTTGCGGATCGGTAACGGCCGTCTCTACTCTGGTCATTTGTCGGCCCGGTAGCAGGTCCGCCCATCCCGGGCGGTAACGGACCGACACCGCCGAGTCGCTTTCGAGCGAGCCGGGGACCCAGGTTCCCCCGGGGTGAATCCGCAGCCAATGCGGTAGGGCGCCAACTTCCCGCCCGAACCCGTCAGCTAACCCGGTAGGCGGTCGGGAAGAAGGAGTACGGAACCCCGGTGGCCCTCCATGCCCCGCGGCCGTCGTCCGAACGGTCGGCCCCGGCCGACCCGACGTCGACAGTGCCGCGTCCACGCTGGTCCCGCTTCACCACCGCCCTCGCCGCACTGGTCGGCGTTGCCGTCGTCCTGACCGGCAGCGCCACGGCGGCCCACGCGGACCCGTCCGTCGCCGAGATCGAGCGCCAGATCGACGCCGACTGGAACAAGCTCGAACCGGTAATCGAACGGCACAACGCCACCCGCGCGGACCTGGCCGCCAAGCGCAAGCAGGCCGACGCGCTCGCCGCCCGCATCGCGCCCCTGGAGCGCCAGGTCGACGCCGCGATGAACAAGGTCAGCGCGCTGGCCGTGCGCGCGTACATGGGCGAGAACCTGTCGACGGTCAACACGATGCTCGGCAGCCGGTCGCCCGGTGAGGTGGTCGGGCAGCTCGAAATGCTCGACCGGTTCGCCCACAACCAGCAGCAGGACGTCCGGCAGGTCGCCGATCTCCGCGACGAGCTGGCCCGGCAGAAGGCGCCGCTCGACGAGATGGTGGCCCAGCTGACCCGGACCGAAGCGCAGCTGGCGGCGAAGAAGAAGCAGATCAACGACGAGATCGACAGGCTGCAGAAGCTGCGCCTCAAGGTGTACGGCAACGGCGGCGGCGGTCCCCTGCGTCCGGCGCCCTGCCCGGCCAGCTACCCCGGCGGCGGCGCGGGCATTGCGGTCAAGTTCGCCTGCGCTCAGATCGGCAAGCCGTACGTGTGGGGCGCCGAGGGTCCGAACTCGTACGACTGCTCCGGGCTGATGCTCGCCGCGTGGGCGAAGGCCGGTGTGTCTCTGCCGCACAACGCCGCCGCGCAGAGCCGGGTGACCAAGAACGTCAGCAGGGCCGATCTGCGCCCCGGTGACCTGGTCTTCTACTACAGCGACATCCACCACGTCGGCATGTACGTCGGCAATGGCTGGGTGGTGCACGCCTCCCAGGCCGGTGTGCCCATCAAGATGAAGAAGGTCGACGACGGGCCGATCCACAGCTACGGCCGTCCCGGCTGACCGACGCCGGACACAGCGAGGGCCCGTCGCGATCTCGTCGCGGCGGGCCCTCGTCGTGCGTCAGCGCGTCGGCCAGGCACGCCAGTTCTGCCAGGAGCGGCTCGGCGTTGGCCCCCGCTGGCCCTGGTAACGCGAGCCGTAGACCACCGAGCCGTACGGGTGCTCGGCCGGCGAGGAGAGCCGGAAGATGCAGAGCTGGCCGATCTTCATGCCCGGCCAGAGGGTGATCGGGAGGTTCGCCACGTTGGACAGCTCCAGCGTCACGTGACCGGAGAAGCCCGGGTCGATGAACCCGGCGGTGGAGTGGGTGAGCAGGCCGAGGCGGCCCAGTGAGCTCTTGCCCTCCAGCCGGCCGGCGAGTTGGTCGCCGAGCGAGATCACTTCCAGCGTCGAGGCGAGCACGAACTCCCCCGGGTGCAGCACGAACGGCTCGCCCTCGGGCACCTCGACCACCGAGGTCAGGTCGTCCTGCTGCATGGCCGGATCGATGTGGGTGTAGAGATGGTTGTTGAAGACCCGGAACAGCCGGTCGAGTCGTACGTCGATGCTGGACGGTTGGACCAGGGTGGGCTCGAACGGTTCCAGGCCCAGCGTGCCGGCCTTGATCTCGGAGACCAGGTCGCGGTCGGAGAGCAGCATCGGACCACCATAGCGGCGTCGGCCGGATCGGCCGGATTCGGTGCCGGTGACCAGCGCGTCGAGGTCGCTGCTCGTACATTTGTTCGATAGAATGCTCGCATGGCTTCCTGGTCCGAATTCGCCGCCGACGAGCCCCGCCTCGCCGACGGGATCCGCGTTCTCCTGCAGCAGTACGGGCCGGGCTTCGGCTACCTGGCCACGGTCCGCGCCGACGGCGGGCCCCGGGTCCATCCGGTCTCCCCGGTCATCACCGACGAGGGTCTCTTCTGCTTCATCATCGACTCGCCGAAGCGCCGCGACCTCGAACGGGACGGCCGCTACGCGCTGCACTCGTTCCCCCCGGAGGAGAGCGACGACGAGGCGTACGTGGCGGGCCACGCCTGGCCGGTCACCGACCCGGTCCAGGTGGCCCGACTGGCGCAGAGCGCCCGGGCCGAGCCCCAGGTCGACTGGCGGCTGTTCGAGTTCACCGTCGACGTGGCGATGTTGACCCGTCGCGAGCAGCACGCCGCAGGCGTCCCGGGTGTCGCCCCGAGCCGTCCGGCCGTGCGGGTCTGGCTGGACCCGCAAGCCCCGCCCGCGCCGGCCGCGCCGGTCCCCGTACCGCAGACGCGCCCGGCCCGGCGCAGCCGTGACGTCCAGTGCACGGCCGCCTGACCACGGCCCTGTTGTCCCACAGAACGCCGGTGCCGGCTCCGTCGTGACGGAGCCGGCACCAGGTGTACGCGAGGAGAGTTACGCCGCGCGGTACGCGTTCCACGCGGTAAGCATGCGGCTCGCCTGACCCGGGGTGAACTGGTACATGCACGAGTCGTAGGTGTAGTCCATGAAGTTGGTGATCGGGTCCAGGCCGGTCGCCGAGCAGGTGTCCCGCCCGGTCGGGCACTGGTACGCCGGCGACGCCTCGGCCGGGGTGTCGCTGACGCCGTCACCGGAGCCGCCGCAGCCACCCTGGAAGGTGTGGTAGAGGTTCAGCCAGTGACCGATCTCGTGGGTGCCGGTGTCGCCCTGGTTGTAGTTGGTGGAGGTGCCACCCGGCAGGGACTCGTTCAGCACGACCACGCCGTCCATGCTGCTCAGCTTCCGCTGCGGGAAGGTCGCCCAGCCGAGCAGGTCGTCGCTCAGCTCACCGAGGTAGATGTTGAGCGTGTTCTTGCCGCCCACCCGCAGCGACGACTTCATCGACCGCTCCGCCGACGAGCCGTCGACGATCGGGTACCAGGACGGGTTCGTCACCCGGTTGATCTTGTCGAGCCGGAAGGCGAAGGCGGTGGCAGCGCCGCCGGTCCCGCCCGCGTAGGCCTGGTTGAGCACGCTGATCTGCGAAGTGATCATCGAGTCCGGGATGTTGCCGCCGGCCCGGGTGCTGTCCTCCTGGATCACGTGCACCACCACCGGAATGGTGACGGTGGCCAGCGTCGTGGCGCCGGCGCCGGCCCGGAAGTTGGCGCGCTCACGCAGCGCCGCCGCGAGGTCGGCGTCGCGTTCCCGGACCTGCTTCGCGGTCAGCTCGTTCGGGTCGTGCGTGGCCGCCGCGCCGGGCTTCACCCGAGCGTTGGCCTGGCTGTCGGCCGGCTCCGCACAGGCGCCGCCCGGCGCCGCGGAGAAGGCCGAAGCGGCCGGAACGACGCCCACCGCAGCGGTGCTGAGCAGCAGCGCGAGGGTCGTCGAAGCGACACCGGCGGCACGCCGGGTCAGCAGGTTGGGACGGAGTCCCATGAGCCCACCTCTTTCTGGTGGCGCGGCAGGGGGTGTGTCACGCCATGGCTGGAACGTGTGGCAGACGTTACAACCCATCAATGCATTTGAGAATGGCCATATGTTGCCGCGAGGAAACTTCTTCCGAGGCGAGGGCGTCCCGCCGGCGCGCGGGGGTGGCTGGGTGCACCGGTTCGACGACTCGGGTACAGTGGTGCCGCCTGCGGGTGTAGTTCAATGGCAGAACATCAGCTTCCCAAGCTGACAGTGCGGGTTCGATTCCCGTCACCCGCTCCACGCACGGAAGCCCTGATCAGGACCGATGTCCCGTCAGGGCTTCCGTGGTTCTAGGTCATGCTGAAACAGGGATGGGCCATTAGCGGGCCATTAGCTCGCCTCGGCGGCCGGTCCGTCGCCCTCGACAACCCGCTTGACCTTGCGCTTGCTCGGCTTGCGCCGGGCCGCCTTGACCGCCTTGTCGATCGCGTCGGCGATGCCCTGGTCGGCCTCCCGATTGGCGTGCTGGTAGATCAGCGCGGCACGCGGACTGTCGTGCCCCATCCGCGCCATGATGTCGCGCAGGCTAGCCCCTGGTGCCCGCGACGCGAGTGTGTTGCCGGTGTGCCGCAGGTCGTGGAAGTGCAGCCCGGCCGCGCCGATCGCCGCTACCGCCTCGGGCCACTTGACCAGCTTGTTGAAGTTGCCGCGCCAGAGGTTCCGGCCGCTCTCGCCGGTGAACACGAACGCCTCGGGTGCCTCGCCGACGTGGCTGGCCATGTGCTGTTTCAGCACAGGTAGTGCCGCCTTGGGTAGTGCGACGGTTCGCACACCTGCCCGCGACTTGGGCGGGCCGAGAATCAGGCCGGTTCCCCGGTGCTCGACGAACGCCTGTCGCACGCGCACCGTGCCGGCCGACAGGTCGACGTCGCAGCGTTGCAGGGCGACCGCCTCGCCCCACCGCAGGCATCCGAACGTCGTGACCAGGATCAGCGCCCGGAAGCGCTCCGGCATCCGCTCGGCCAGCTCGAAGAGCTGCGGGACGGTGAGGACCGGCCGTTCTGCTGCCTTCTCCTGGTCGGCACCGACGATCCGGCACGGGTTGACCCTGATTAGTTCGTCCTCCTTGACGGCGGTCATCAGGACCGCGCGTAGCAGCCGGTATGCCTTGGCGGCCATGGTCACCGACACGCCCTCGGCCAGCAGCAGTGCCCGCCACTCGCGGACCATGGGCGTGTCGATCCGGTTGAGCGGCATGTCGCCGAGGTGCGGCGTGATGTGCCTGCCGAGGGTCCACCGGTACAGGTGCACGGTCCGGGGCCGCAGGTTCGGCCGCTCGGCGATCCACCGCTCGGCGTAGTCGCGTAGCCGGATCTTGCCGCGCTCAGGGTCGATCCACTCGCCCCGCATCATCTGAGCCTCGACCAGCGACAGGTACTTCTCGGCCTCGGACTTGCGAGCGAACGTCTGCGGAGCGGAGCGCATCCGCCCGTCCGGGCCGGGGTAGCGAGCCTGGTAGCGGCCGGACTCGCGCTTGCGGATGTTGCCGAATCGGCGGTGTCCCTCTTGGTTTGCCATGATCAGGCGACACTCCTCAATCCGCGCCAAATGGTCTCTGCGGTCATGGGCTCGACTCGTCCGGCGTGGACGAACGCGGCCAGGTCGGCGGGGTCGATCCGGATCGATCGGCCGAGGCGATGGAACGCGATCTGTCGCTCGGCAACGGCGCGGCGTACGTAGCGCACGCTCATGCCGATGCGGCTTGCGGCTTCATCGATGGTCAGCAACTCGGCGGGCAGCTTCAGAACCGGCGCGTTCTGGGTGATCCGCTTAGCCATCGGGTGTCCTTTCCGGGCAGTGCGGCCTATCGGGGGTGGTTCGGCAAGGCGTTGAGAGCGCCGGTAGCGGCATCTCTGGTGGTAGGGGCGGTTCGGTGAGGGGCGGCGGGCCGCGTTGGCAGGAAGCCGTACGGCGGCCCGCTGAGAGCCACGCTGAGCCAAGATCTCGTGCGTCCTGGTGTCTTCGTATAGGTCTGTGCTGAAACAGCCCTCTACGCCCCTGTTTCAGCGTGTTCGGCAGGGTCACGGCCAGAGTCCGGCTGTCCCCGAGGTGTCCCCCTTGTTTTCGCTGCTCAGGGCAGGTTGGGGGACACCGGGGACAGGGGAGACACCAGGGACTCGGTACCGGCCGCCGGTGTCGGCGGCGAGTTGCCCGTCGGCGAGCATCCGCTGACAGGTCCGCTTGACGTTGTCGTAGGCGAGACCGACTCCGTCGGCGATGACCTTGGGGGTACTGCCGGGGGCGGACCGCAGGAACCGCAGGATCGTCGCGCGGGTCTCGCCGATCTGGTGATCCTCGGCCGGGCCGTCGAGCATCTGCCAGGCACCGGCGGCGGGGTCGAATGTGAGGGCGTACTCGTTCTCGTCGACGTCGCGGCCGGTGACGTGCAGCACGCCGTCGCCCTGGTTACGCGCCCGCTTGAGTACGAGGGTGGCGTCAGCGGCTCCGGCGAGTCCGTTGGTCCCTGAGACCTCGGTGAGGAAGTCGTCGGATCCGGCCTTGCGTACGTGGTGGACCAGGACGAACGCGACGCCGTAGTCGTCGGCGACCTTCTTTGCCCGGCCGACAGCGGCGTAGTCGGCATCGTAGGCGGACGCGCCGGGGGCGGAGTGGCCGCGCAGCTTGGCGAACACGTCGATGATGACCATGCGGGCGTTCGGGTTGCGGTCGAGCCACGCGGCGATGGCCTGGTCGCCACCCTGCGGCAGCGGCGGGCACTCGGTGGCGAGGGTGAGTCCTGCCGGGGCCTTGCGCTGGCCGAGGACCTTGCCGAGCCGGTTTTGCAGGCGGCGGGCGGTGTCTTCCAGGGCGAGGTACAGCACGGGGCCGGGCTCGACCGGGATCGCGCCGAACGCCTTGCCGCCGAGGGCGACGTCGAGGCCGAGGCCGAGCGACATCCACGACTTGCCGACCTTGGGCGGGCCGCAGAGCAGGTTCACGCCCTCGGACAGCACACCGGGCACAGCCCACTTCGGCGGGGCGAACTCCATTGCCATGATGTCGGCGGCGGTCCACGACGTGCGGATCCAGGCGGGCCGCTTCGCCTCTGGCGACAGCACCTCGGCGGCGTCGTCCGGTCCGGCGACGTGCAGGTGCGGGCGGTCGGCGGGCATGGCGCTCATGCGGCCACCGTCCGGGGGCGACGGGCACCGGCGGCGAGGCCAGAGCGGATCGTGCGTAGCGTCTCGAACCGGCTGAGGCCGATCGACAGTGCGGTCTGCTCCAGCAGCGCGGCGGCCTGGTCGACGGACAGCGCTCCCCCGGCGGCAAGCTGGCCGAGGGCGACCGCGGACACGTAGAGCGTGTGGTTACGCTCGCCCTCGGCCGCGTGCCGCAGGTGGTCGAGCTGCCGGCCGATCGCGGCGTCCAGGTAGGCGCCGGCCCGGCCGGACGGCAGGTCGACGGCCACCGGGCGTTGCGGCGGCAGCGGCGCGGGGGCGAGGCGTTCGGCGAGCCAGCCTGGTAGATCAGCGACCGGCAGGTCACGGGCGACGGCGTAGGGGCGGCCCGCGACGGTGCTTCCGGCCGCAACGACGTAGCCGCCGTGGGCGCGGGTGTCGACCAGCCAACCGAGGCCGTTGCCGCGCTCCCCGGCCGTGTTGCGCAGGGCCGGACCGGTGGCCGGGTGCCGGAAGTAGAGGTGCGCACCACCTCCGCCGGTGGTCACGGTGTGCGTGTCGGTGGGGACCGGCTGTCCGGCGTCGGCGCACAGGTCGGCGAGTACGGGCCACCCGTCCAGGTAGCCCGCGAACCTGGTGGGCGCGACCTGGTCGGGCTTGCGCACGTCCAGGTCGACGACGAGCAAACCGGATGGGCCGCAGGCGATGCCGACTCCGTACGGCGTGCTGGCCCAACCGCGCCGGATCCTGTCGGGGTCGATGGTGGCGCGGGCCTCCCAGCCGGTGTGCCCGTTGCGGCAGCGCGGGTCCCGGCCGGTGCAGGCGTCGGCGGGGTGGTCGGGAAACGCGGGCCGCTTGTCGTTTGGACGCAGGGGGAAGACGTGCCAGCCACGCGCGGCGGCGGCGAGAGCCACGTCGCGTAGGGATTCGTTGTCGGGCATCGGTTTCGGCCTCCTGATGTCGGGTGCGGACGGGTGTTCGCGCTGGTAGTTCTCGTCGGCGCAGGCGGCGCAGTAGCGGGTCTTCTCCCACCGGGCGACCTGCAACGGCTGACCGGACACGGTGTCTTCGGCGGCGACGGTGCGGTCGCAGATGTGCGGGTAGGGCAGATCGGCGGGCACGAGGCGATCGAGGGCCTTGCTCGCGCCGATCCAGTGCCCGCCGGTCATCGGCCCGGCCGCTCGTCGTGGCAGTCCAGGCATTCGCCGAGAGAGCGCGGGATGTAGTAGTCGCGCAGCTCGCCGCAGGCCGGGCAGATGCGGCGGGCGCGCAGCGCGGCCGAGATCCCGCGCCGCTGTGCCGGGGTGGCGGTGCGCTTGGGCCGGGCGAGGTCGAGCCGGTACAGGTACGCGGTCCGGGTGCCGCCGACGCCCCGCCAGAGGATCTGCGCGGCGACCGGCTGACCGCCCGGCCGCAGGCCGCGCGCCCGGAGCTGCCTGCGGGTGGCGTAGCCGTCCGGCGCACCCTGCCACCAGAATGTCGGGACGTCGTGCCGCTCGGCGTCGGGATCCCAGTAGGCGGCCCGGATCCGCGACATCAGCCGGCCCTCCGGTCAAGCGCCGGCCGGTCGGTGGCCCGGCCTCGCAAGGCGGCGGGCCGGATCGCGGCGACAGCGGCCAGCAACTCGCGGCACAGGTGCAGCACAAGGCCGAGTTGCCGCCGGGCGGTGTCCTCGGTTCGGCTGAGCGGGACGCGGATGCGGATCTCGGCGTAGTCGACGTCGGCAGCGCGGACGCGGGTGATGACGGCCCGGCCGCCGAGCGGCCCGTCGGCGATGATGTCCGGGGCCTGGTGCAGGGCCACCCCGCACCGGTGATCGCGGGTGCACCAGTTGGTGTGTGGCGTCTCGGTCCGGGTGAACCGGGCCATGGTCCGGGCGGCCATCAGCGCGTGCCCTTGCCGTGCAACTCGCGCAGGCTGTTGATGATCCGGCGGCCGACGCGCAGGCGGCGTCCGTCGCCGTGGCAGCGGCGGCAGAGGCCGAACGCGCGGCCGAACGGGGAGCGTCGCGTGCCGGTGCCGGAGCACTTGCGGCAGGCTCCGAACGGCCAGAGCCAGCAGCCGAGGGCGTAACAGAGCGTGGCGATCGCGGCGGCGAGGATCAGTACTCCGATCACGGTGGTTCCGGGGGTCGCGGTCGCGGCGAGGGCAGACACAGTGAGCCTCCAGAGGGCGTTCTTGGGCGTGAAGGGCTGGCGACGCAACCCGCGACCGGTCAATGTCTGCGCTGACCAGGCCGGTCGCGGGTTAAGTCGCGGTGACGCGACCGGTCGCGGGCGGGCCGCGACCGGCTATGCGGCCTTGCGGCGGGTGATCGCGGCGTCGATGTCGTCGGCCTTGGCTCCCTTGAGGGCCTTGCCGGAACGCTTGACGTCTACGCTGCGTACACCGAACGAGCGGACCTGAGCCGAGATCGATTCGGCGGTCACGTCCGCGTACGCCTCGGGGAGCCGGTCGGCGAGGCGGGCCGCGATCTCTTCCCACTGCGCGCCGGTCTCGCCGCGCTCGATCACGCTGCGAACGTCGGCGAGCACATCGCGGATCTCGCGGGCGACGTCCTCCCCAGCCGCCATGCCAGAGAGCGTGCCGGCTGCCTCGCGCAGCTTCCGGGCGGCGATCAGGATCTTCTCCGCGTCGTCCGCGTCGGCGAGGTACGTGCGAACCGTCGGGGTGGCGTCCGACGCGCCGCGCAGGATGCCGACGCCCTTGTAGCTGGGCAGCAGCGTCGACGAGTCGTAGCCCTCGGAGTTCGCCCCCGCGCCGAGGACCAGGTCGGAGACGTTCCACGAGCCGGTACGCAGGGAGAACCTGACCTGGTGGTTGTCCCGGAAGCTGATGAACTGCGTGGCAACCTGCCCGCCGCCCACACCCGAGGGGCGCTGGGTCGCGTCGACGAACCCGACACCGGCCGCCGGGGCAACCTTGACCAGGTAGACGAGCAGGGACGCGATCTCCTTGCTGATGTCGCCGAGGTCGAAGTACTCCTGAAACTCATCCAGGACCACCAGCCGCACCGGCATCCGGTACTTCGGGTCACGGGCGATCTCGCGGGTCAGCTTGCCCTCGGGGCAGATGTCGACCGGCAGCTTGGACAACCGCTCGTACCGGTCCTGCACGTCGGCTTTGATCTCGCGCAGCGCTTCGAGCGCGATCTCGGCGGGGTCGCCGTCGCGGGTCATCGCCATACCGAACGCGTACCGGTCGGCGACCAGCGCGAACTTGCGCCAGTCCGGCTTGCCGCCGCCGTCCAGGACCGTCAGCTTCACGTACGGGTCCAGCGCGGCGTACAGGGCCAGCGAGCGAGCAGCGAACGTCTTGCCCTGCCTCGGTTGCGCGCCGATCAGGATGCTGTTCCACATCAGGTCAACGGCGACCTTGTTGCCGCGCTCGTCCAGCCCGAACGGGGCAGGCTGCCAGATGTCGGTGGGCTTGCAGCGCAGCAGCGGCGTCCGGCCCGCACCCTGGGCGAGCGGGTCGCGGTCGGCGACCCACAGCGTGTGCCGTCGGTGCGAGCTGGGATCGCGGGTGATGAACACCTGCGAAACCGCGACGTCCAGGCCCGAGGCGATCGCGCCGCGTGCCTTGACCGCGTCGTCGAACGTCTTGCCGTACGGCAGGTCGATCGACACCTGAGAACCGGTGCCCGAGGCGTCACGGGCCATGGTCGAGCCGAACCCGATCTGCTGGTGCGCCTTGTCCGGGTGCCCGAGACCAGCGGCATAGTAGGCCCGCAGGATGATGTCCGGGTTCACCCGGCGGAAGCGGCCCGAGACGGTGGCCGGGGTGATGATGCGCCGGTCCTCGGGACGGCCGATGTGCGCCAGGAACGCGACCAGGAGGCAAGCGGCGAGCACCAGCGCCCACACCGGGGCGACGGCGTAGAGCACCGGGCCGCCGACGCACACCGCGACGGCCTCGGCGGCGAGCACGATGCCGCGCCACATGCGGGTGGCCTTGACCTCGCGGTGCAGCTTGAGCCACATGGCCGGGTCGTTGGCGTCGGCGGCGGCCTGCCGCAGCCCGTACTGCTCCGACACCCACCACCACTTGAGCTGCCGGCCGATCAGCCGGAACGTGCCTACCCCGGCCCAGAACGTGGCGAGGGTGGCGTACCAGGGTGCGCGGACGGCGTGGAACCCGGCGCGGTAGCCGGTCAGGGCGGCGGCCTGCGCGAGGCTGTGTCGGATGTTCGGCCACGTCGACCAGTTGGCCGGCACGATCGGCCGCTTGCCGGACGCGTCCACCGGAGGCAACTCGACGGGCATCCCACCGCGCTGCGGGGTCTCGTCCAGGTTCACCTCGAAGTGCGTGCCCGCGTCGGCGGTCCGGCGGGTGCGCTCGGCGTTCAGGTCGACCACCTCGGCGACGTCGTTCTCGGCGGCCGTCCAGTCGAACTTGTCGGGGTTGGGGTTGGGAGCAGTCATGATGGGGGTCTCTCCTGAGGTCTAGTGACTGATGGCGGGCCGGTGACGCGGCGCTTGCTTGGCGGCGGGTGGCCGCGTCACCGGGCGAAGCTATGCGGCGATGAGGGCGGGCGTTTCCGCAGGAAGCGGGGCAGATGGTGACGCATCGGTGGTGCGCAGAGCGGCGAGATGACGTCGCGCGGTCGAGACCGAGACACCGGCCTTGGCGGCGATCTGCGAGACCGGCGCGTCGGGCATCTTGGCGGCGGCCTTGGCGACCTTCTCGGCCGACACCGGGCGCGGTGTGACCCGCTTGACCGGCGTCTTCTTGACCGCCGAACCCGAAGCGACTTCGACCGTGGGCACCGGCGCGGCAGGCGTCTCCGGTTCCCCGATGTCCTTGTTGGTGTAGGCCGACTTTGACTCGGTCAGGTAGGCGGGGACCGGGGCGGGCTCGCTGACCGATGCGGCCTCGGTCGCGGTCTCGGTTAGGGTGCGGATCCGGCCGCCGATCTCGACCAGGCTGATCGACGCGACCACGATTAGGCCGTCCACGCTGAACGGCAGCAGGTAGGCCGAGGAGTCGGCCTCGCCGTACCGGGTGGCCACGCCCACCATGTGCCAGTACGACACCCACGCCGCGATGCCAGCGATGACGGCCGTAGCTCCCAGCCGGACGGCTGACAGTGCACCGCGCCGCGCCGGGATCCGAGAGATCAGCTCGACCGCCAGCAGCAGCGCCACGGGCGACCACGCGGCGATTGCCTGACTGATCACGTTGTCGCTGGCGTGCAGCACGTTGCCAGCCAGCGAGGCCGCGATGCCGAGAGCGAACACCGAACGAACGCCCCAGCCGATGCGCTTGAGGCGCTTGAGGTCCTGGGCCATCAGGCGACCGCCTTCCGGTCGGCGGGCCGCACGGCCAGCGCGACAGCGACGCGGGTCACGCGGGCCTCGGCCCGACGCAGCCGCCGCCAGTCCAGCGGCGACGGGCCGCCGTGGGCGGCAGCGTTAATCAAGCTGATCTCGGCGTCCAGAACGGACAGCTCTGCCTCGATCAGCGGCCACTCGGCCTCGATCGCGGCCAACTCGGCCGGCGTCGGTTCGTCGACCTGGAGCGGGTACTTACGCACAACCAACCTCCGAAGTTGACGAGCCTGGCTAGTCAGGCTCGATGCGTTCGACAGTAGGCTGGCTTGGCTAGTCAGGTCAAGCTCCGCGTGGGAACTTTCCTGGCTTGGCTAGTCAGAGGTAGTGTCGATTCGTGGCCGAGAACCTTGAATTCCTGGGTGACCTTGATCCCGACGACCCTCGACAGGCGTCGCAGCAGATCGCGAACATGCTCCGGGCCGCGATCTTGACCCGGAAGCTCGCGCCCGGTGACAAGTTGCCGTCGCAACCCGAACTCGCGAACCGGTATGGCGTCGCGCGCGAGACGATCAAGCGCGCGCTTGAGGTGCTGCGCAACGAGCGCCTGATCGTGACTAGGCAGGGGAGCGGAGCATTCGTCCGTGCGCAGACACAGCGGCCGGTCGAGCTTCGGCCCCTGATCGAGGCAGCGTTCGAACACGAGCACGTGGCGATCGACTTTGCCGGGTTCTCGGGTGAGACGCTGCGGGACGCAATCGCCGAGGCACTCGACATGGTGCGTGCCGGTCGATCTGCTCCCGAGACCATCAGCGTCCGCCTGCTGATCTCTGACATGTCGGTGCCAATGGCGCTACCGGCCCTCGCTGCGACCGGGTCGGACGATCCTGCTGTCCGGAAGCGGGCAGAACGCATCACCCGGCGGGCCGCCGACGGGATCATCGATCAGGTGCAGGAACTCGCCGACCTCGGCCTCGTAAAGTCCGCGACGGTGGACGTGCGGACGCACAGCATCGCGCCGACCTTCAAGCTCTACATGCTGAACGGGCGAGAGGCGTTCTTCGGCTTCTACCCGGCAGTCAAGCGTGAGGTGACGATCGGCCGAGAGCCGGTCGAGATCTTCGACCTTATGGGCAGGGATGCGACCTTGTTCCACTACGCCGTCGACGAAGACGAGGCGTCGCACGGCACGCAGTTTGTCGAGTCTGCGCGCCTCTGGTTCAACTCAGTGTGGGACAGCGTCGCGCGCGAGTACCGGTCGTGAGCGCGCCGACGCTGTCCGACCTGGTGGGCGGCGGGCCGTTGCTCCTGGACTTCGACGGGCCGGTCTGTTCGATCTTCGCGGGATACCCCGCGCCGCGTGTCGCGGCCGAGCTGGTCGCGCTACTCGACGTTGAAGGCGTCTCCATGCCGCCGGAGGTACGCAGCGAGGGCGACCCTCTTGCCGTACTGCGGTGGGTTGGCGAGACCTGCCCACATGATCTGACGATGGCGGTTGAGGAAGCCCTATGTGCAGCCGAGGTGCACGCCGCTGGCATCGCTGCGCCAACACCGTTCGGGCGTGAGGTGATCCTCGGTGCGAACGCCCGAGGCTTGCCGGTTGCCGTGGTGAGCAACAACTCGGCGACGGCGATTGAGGCCTACCTGATGGCCCATGGTCTAGCCGCATACGTCAGGCCGATCATCGGCCGGGCGTACGCGGATCCGAGGCGGATGAAGCCGAACCCCGGCCCGGTGCTCGATGCTGTGCGCACCCTCGGGGCTGAGCCGGGCTCCTGTGTGTTGGTCGGGGACTCGCTCTCCGATATCGAGGCAGCCCACGCCGCCGGGGTCGTCGCAATCGGCTACGCCAACAGAGCGTGGAAGGCCAGCGCCTTCACAGCAGCCGATATCGTGGTCACGTCGATGGGGGACATCGCCGAGGCATTGTCCCCCGTGTCACCCGACTGCCCTTGAATTGCGGGCATTCGTAGGGCATAGCCCCGAAATTGTCCCGACCGTTGCACACCCCGTGAGAGAACAATGAAACTAATCAACCAGATCAGGTGGAAATCTTGGCTATGGAGCTCAACAGCCAAGTACTATCTATGGGATCGGTGGCGCTATGGCGATCTTCTTAGTGCTCCGTTAGGAGAGTCTGAGAAGGTGCGCTTCGAACTGTCGGGCGAAGACGGGCCGACCGGCGAAAATATGTGGGCAAAGAAAGTTGGCCGCGACACCTACGAGTTGGGCAATAACGGCTTCTATGCCCACGTGGCGGCTGGTGACATAGTCAGGGTAAAGGTGCGTTGGCCGTATCTGGAAGTTGTAGAGGTCGTCGAACGGAACCGCAAGACGACGCGCATATTCTTCGAACTCCCATGGCCCGACAGGGAGGAGCGCTCAAAGCTTATCGAGGCACTGCGAACAATGAATTATGAAGTCGAGTGGGGGTATCCTAATCTTTTGAGCGTAAGCGTCCCCGTCGACCATGATCCGTACGAAACTATCGCCCCGTTACTCGGTGAAAATGCCAGAATCTTTGAGGTAGACTGACGAGAAGTAAGTCGACATTTAGGATTCCGATTCCCTGGGCTTCCACAAATCCTTGGGTAGCCCCTGAGGTTTATCGCCTTTCACGTCCTCCATAATCAAGCGCGCATCACCATAAGAGGCATACCCGAACTCGACCACTCCGATTTTGAAGTCGGCATGGCTGAAATCGACGCGCCCAGCCGCAAAATCAGCTTTCGTGAAATCCGCAGTACCTTTTGCAAATTCAGCGCCGGAGAAAAACACATCAGCTCCCTCGAAGGACGTCGCTTCAAACCGCAGTGTCCCGCCTTCGAGTCGAAGGTTGCTGAAGTTGAACTTGCCGCTTTGGAGGCGCGCGCGGTTGAAGTTCAGGTCACCGCATGGGTAGATACCCCTTATTTCTACTCGCGCCTCCTTGAAAATTGACTCCCTGAAATCGACAACATTTAGATCATGTTTATGGTCATTCTGTATCCAAACGCGGCATTTAGAAAATGTCGACTCGGAGAGATCAATGAAACCCTCACCGGGGCCGTCAGGCATAAAAAAGTCGGAGTCGAAAAAAGAACCCTTGAGGCTATAGTCATAATTGCGCCAAGAATTTGAAGCGGTAGGATCGAGCCGGTCAAGGAGCGCATCTAGAATGGTAACCCTTACCTCCTTCTCTCCAGCCGGCAAATCGTCACCTTCCTTGTACATCCTAAAGTAAGCGCACAGGACGTTGATGCAGGTTTGCCGTTGTTCCGGCCAATCATCTGCAAGCCTCGAAAGCGCATACACACCCGCCAGCCTAACCGCCGCTTTGTCGCTGCCGAGCTGGTCTGCGGCGTCTTGATATCTTGAAGAAAAGTGCTCCTCATCGCTTCGCCGACTTGCAGCTTCTTCTACCCTCTGCTTGCGGTAGGCGTAGACAGCTGCGAAAACACCAGCGGCTAAACCTGCAACGGCTACAGCACTTCGGGTTAGATCGTATATATCCGATGACGTCAGCGGCTTCGGATTCTTCTGAACCGGGAGCAGTGGGACGTTTGCGCCGCGTGTCCACGC
The DNA here is from genome assembly GCF_040649315.1 of Micromonospora sp. NPDC049004. Lineage (NCBI taxonomy): Bacteria > Bacillati > Actinomycetota > Actinomycetes > Micromonosporales > Micromonosporaceae > Micromonospora > Micromonospora sp. NPDC049004. Next base: position 663,603 of record NZ_JBEZFG010000002.1, on the reverse strand, counting down.
AAGAGCAATAAATACAGCATAAGCCGCAAGTGCGGCACCCGAGATGGCGAGTGCGAGGGTTACCGAGAATCGCATCATCTTCGGCGAATACCGACCAAGCTGCCTCGGTCGCTCGTCGGCGTAGAACACCGATCGGACGATGCGCCGGAGTTGGGCGCGGATTGATCGGAGGAAGGAAGACAGCACCCGATCAGGCTACCGGTCGCGGCAGTCGTGTCCCCACTGTCCCCCGTGTCCCTGCTGTCCCCCGAGAGGGATTGAACTGGGAGGACGAGGGGGACAGCACCGACGACCTAATCTCTTGTGTCCCCGGCAATGCCCTCGATTCCATCGACTAGCGGTTAGTCCGATAGGCGATATAGCCAACGAGGACAAGGGCTAGCCCGGTCGCAATCCCAACGAGATAAGCTCGCCAAGTAACTCTCCAATTAACGACAATCTGCGCAGGTGGAGGGGTAACTACTCCCTCAATCCTGTCAGCCTCGTATCGGAAATTGGTTAGAACATTGTCGAGGTTGCCCGGCAAGTTCTCAAGGTCTCGGTTGTCCAGTGAGCTTGAAACCGTTTCAAATCGCTGAACGAGCGACTCTACTCGTTGAGCGACACCGTTCAGGCCATCACCATAGTCATGGGATGCGAGTTGTTCCAGCTTGTTTGCGGCGGCCATAAAAGTTGTGGCGTTATCCTCGTTGATGTTGTGGCTTGCGCGGTTAAGCATGACAGCAACATCCTCATTAATGCTGCGGGCCGCGAATTCCAGGGCGTACACCACGTCCGGCGACACGAGACCCTCCTTAATTGCCCTCCTCAGGATCTCGTGCAGCGCTGGAGCTTCGTCCGCAAGCTTCTTTAGAACCTCACGGGTAGCATCGTCGATATTGTGAATTGGGCCGTAGTTGTCTCGGCCGATGAAAACACCGTTCTTCTCGTTACGTTGCACTCCAGGGCCCGGCCAGTTATCCGCAGATGTTGCCGACATCAGATTCCCCCAGGGCGCGAAATATCGCCGTGGTTATCGCGTCCGATAAATACACCACCCGACTCATTCCGCTGAGTCCCTACGTACATGCCGTCCGTCTTGGCGGGTGCGCTGGACGCTAAGGCCTCAATTTCCGGCCGAACCTCCGGGTGTTCGGAGAGATAGGTTTCAAGGATGGCTTTCCATCGGATTCTCGTTTCCGTCTCCGACAACGCGCCCTCAGTAAGCGCGGCACAGTCGCGTACGATTGAGCCGACCTGAGTTGCTTCGCTGCTTCCGCTCGCAGGTCGGAAGATGCGTTTCGCCCATGTTCGCAGTGTGTCCACCTCACCGTTTAACATGTACGCAACGACGTTGCCTGCCGCGCCTGTGACGATGGCCATGGCTTCAGGGTCAAGCATCTATTCGGCCTTCCTGCCGGTTGAGCGCGATGACTCTGCGCTTCCTCGCACTGACTTTAGGTGGCGGGTGGGGCGGTGCCCGGCGCGTCGCGGGTCGGATCAAGGACAGGCGAGGGCGCGATGCGGCGCAGTACACGGAACTCCGTCAGCAGAGCCGCCAGCGCGCTGTCGGTCTAAGCTGGGCAAGGGCTGGGCCATTGGCGGGCCATTAGGCCGGGACACCTGGTGTCACTCCAGGCCAATTGCAGTCGAACCCGTAGATAGGCTGTCCTGCGCACCTTCGCGCAGTCGAGGGATCTTGTACGGTTCCCAAGCTGACAGTGCGGGTTCGATTCCCGTCACCCGCTCCACGATCAAGGCCCTGACCAGGACACGAGTCCCGGTCAGGGCCTTCGACGTTGCTGCGGCCGGCCGCGCCGAGGAGCGTGCTGCCCGGCCGCCTGCGCTGAGTCGAAGGCTCATCGACGCGGAGCCCCGGCCCCGTCGGCCGATTCTCCCGGCAGAGCTGCGCCGTTAGCGTCCGGGAATGCTCCCGTCGCAGACACCCCGCTGGCCCGATGTGCCACCCGACGGTTCCGGCCCTGTCTCCTACCGGGCGGTGTACGTGCTCGCCGGGCTGGCCGCGCCGTGTTGGGTGGCCACCGCCTGGGGCGGCATCCAGATGGCTGAGGGCCGCGACCTCCCCGAGGGGATGCTGAGCCTCTTCGGCTTCCTCTGGCTCGCCTTTTTCGAGATGTTCGCATTGCTGTTCCAACTGACCGCGGCGTGGGAACTGCGCCGACGCAACTCGCCTCGCGCAGCCCTGGTCACCGTTCTCATCGTGGTCGTCGGGGTTGTCGCGACGATCGTGTTGCTGTTCTGGGTCGCGACCTCCGCCAAGCCCTACGGAACGTAGCGGAAGTCGAGGACGCGCACCCGCTCGTGAGCGATCTCAGGAAGCGCGCGGCAGTGCGAGCCCGCAGATCTTGGACAGTTTCCGTTCTGTCTGAACGGAACCTGTCCAAGATCTGCGGTGCGCAGCCGTTGGTGGGGGATTGGCCGGCTTGTTGTACCGGTTAGGGTCCGAGCAGGAGGTGGTCGCGTGTTCACCGAGGCATTCCCCATCGTGACGACGCCCGACCTGCCGCGACTGATCGGGTTCTACCGGGACGTGCTCGGGTTCGAGCTGACCTACCGGTTTCCCGAGGACGGTGAGCCGGAGTTCGTAGCCCTGCGGTTGGGCAACAGCGAGCTGGGCCTGGCCGCCGACCCACACGCCGGAGATCCTGCCCTGTCGCGCCGTTGGGAGCTGTGCGTGTACGCCGACGACTGCGACGCGGCCGTGCACGTTCTGCGCGCGGGCGGCGCGACGGTCACCGAGGAGCCGGTCGACCAGCCCTGGGGCGAGCGGTCCGCCCGGGTCACCGACCCGGACGGCAACCGGCTGCTGGTGCTGTCCCGCCTGTAGATCGGCTGGGGGTTATTGCCCCCGAACAACGCGGGTCATCGTCTCCAGAACAGGAGGTGGGTGACTCCGCTGGGGCTGGGCACCGACTCCAGGTGGAAGCGGTCGAGCAGCTCGTCGGGGCTTTCCCACAGGCGCTCGCCGCGCTCGAGGTCGACGGGCGCGACGGCGATGTGCATCGTGTCGACCAGGTCGGCGTCGAGGAACTCGCGGATGGTGGCCACCCCGCCGCCGAGGCGTACGTCCCGACCGTCCGCCGCCTGCTTGGCCTGGGCCAGCGCCTCGGCGGGGCTGGCGTCGAGGAAGTGGAACGTGGTGTCGGACAGGCTGAACGACGGCCGTACGTGATGGGTGAGCACGAAGACCGGCGTGTGGAACGGCGGGTTGTCGCCCCACCAGCCCTGCCACTCGTGATTCTCCCAGGGGCCACGCTGGGGGCCGAACTTGTTGCGGCCCATGATCTCCGCGCCGATGTTGCACTCGGCGTCGCGGGTCAGGTAGTCGTCCAGCCCGCGAGTGCCGCCCGGCTCCGTGCGGTACACGAAGCTGGCGGTGGCGGAACGCCAGGAGAACAGCGGGGTGGGGTCCGCGTGACCGAAGGGCCGTTCCAGGCTCTGACCCTCCCCGGTGCCGAACCCGTCCCGTGAGACGTTGAAGCACTGCACCCGCAACAGTTGTGGCATGAAAAGCTCCTCGTGAGGCTGATGAAGGCGCGGGTCAATTCGCGGTCGCCGTCGGGCCGCCGCCGCGGCCCCGGTCGTCGAGCACGAGCGGGGCGCGACCGCTCACCTCGTACCGGATGTGGGTGACCTGCGGGGTGGGGATGACCCGGGTGGGCGTCAGTTCGATGGCCTCCTTGTCGGCGAGGTCGAGGTCCGCGTCGAACAGCCGCAGGCCGGTGCCGAGCACCACCGGTACGACGTGCAGTTCCAACTCGTCGAGCAGGCCGGCCTTGAGTACCTGCCGCACCAGGCTGCCGCCTCCGGCCACTGCGACGTTCTTGCCGCCGGCCGCTGCGCGGGCCTGTTCGACGGCGCTGGCCACGCCGTCGGTGACGTAGGTGAAGCTGGTGCCGCCACCGCGCAGCAGGGTCTCGCGGGGTCGGTGCGTGACGACGAAGACCGGCGCGCGGAACGGCGGCTCCTCGCCCCAGGGCACCTCACCGCCGTCGGCCATCCGCCGGCCCATGACGTACGCGCCGGCCGCGTCGAACGTCTCGGCCATCACGTCGGAGTTGGCGTCCTGCTCGCCGCCGGCGAAGCCCAGCCGCTCGCGCCACGCCATCGCCTCGGTCGCCCAGCGGGTGACCCGGAAGAAGGCTGCGCTCTCGGCCGAGTCGATCCAGTCGCCGTCGCCGTCGAACAGCGGGCCGGCGTAGAAGCCGTCCACCGACACCGACAGTTGTGCGGTCACCTTCGTCATGTCGCTTCGTCCCTCTCCTCGGGCGGCGCCCGTCGGGTGCCTGCTCGCAACGAGGTCGGAGCCGATCAGGACGCCCCTACCGTGCAGGACTGTGACCTGGGACACACAAGGGCTTGTTGAGTAGGGTGCCTGAGGGCGCGTAGCCGTGGCGACTGTAGAAGCGCACCGCGCCGTCGTTGCGGTGGTGGATGCCTGCCGACAGGCTCGTGATTCCGTTCTCGGTCGCCCACCGGGCCGCCGCGTCGAGCAGCGCCGAGCCGATCCCGAGTCCCCGGGCGGCGCTCGACACCACCGTGTGGATCTGCGCCGACGGTTGCGGGCGCAGGATCTGGTGTGCGGGCGGCTCGGGAAGGCGCAGCACCTCGACCATCCCGACGATCTGTCCGTCGTGTTCCGCGACGAGGATGGCGTCCCCGCCGGCCCGGTCGCCCAGCACTGTGGTGAAGTGGCTGACGACCGCCTCGCGCTGCGGCAGCCGGTAGACGTCGGGGTCCAGCGCGAGGTGCGCCTCGGCGTTGGCTCGGCGCAACTCCACCAGCGCGGGCACGTCGGACCGGGTCGCCTGTCGCACCACCGTCGGCGTCCTTCGCATCACCGGGATGCTAAGGCAGGTGTATCGGACGCGGCTAGGCTGGCGATCATGCGGATTGGCATCGTGATCCTCCCGGACCAGCGTTGGGTCCAGTCGCAGCGTCGCTGGCGGCAGGCCGACGAGTGGGGCTTCGACCACGCCTGGACGTACGACCACCTGGGCTGGCGGGACCTGGTCGACGGTCCGTGGTTCGACTCGATGACGACGCTGACCGCCGCCGCCACGGTGACGTCCCGGATCCGGCTGGGCACGCTCGTGGCGTCGCCGAACTTCCGGCACCCGGCCGCCTTCGCCCGGCAGATCACCACTGTGGACGACGTCTCGGGTGGCCGGCTGCTGCTCGGCCTGGGCGCGGGTGGCATCGGCTTCGACTCGGCGGTGCTGGGCGGCGAGACGCTGCCGCCGCGCCAGCGCGTCGACAGGTTCGCCGAGTTCACTGAACTGCTCGACCTGATCCTGCGGGAGGACGGCACCACCTGGCGTGGGGACTGGTTCTCCGCGGTGGACGCCCGCAACAACCCCGGCTGCGTGCAGCAGCCCCGCGTGCCGTTCGTGGTGGCCGCGAACGGTCCACGGTCGATGCGGCTGGTGGCCCGGTTCGGTCAGGGTTGGGTGACCACCGGCACCGAGGCCGACGATGTGGAGGGCTGGTGGGGCACGGTGTCGGCGCTGTCGGCCCGGATGGACCGGACGCTGGACGAGGCCGGCCGCGACCCCGCGACGCTGGACCGCTACCTGTCGATGGACGCGGCCCCGGTGTTCTCGCTCAGCAGTGCGCAGTTCTTCGCCGATCAGGTCGGCCGGGCCGCCGAGTTGGGCTTCACCGACGTGGTGACGCACTGGCCACGCGAGAGCAGTTGGTACGCGGGCGACGAGGCCGTCCTGGCCGACGTGGCGACCCGACTCCTGCCCGAGCTGCGCGGATAGCGCCGGCTCAGGTGCCGAGGTCTCCGGTGGCCACGCCGCCCTCGCCGCCGGAGACCAGGCGCAGGCGTAGGCAGACGATCGGGGTGTCGTCGTCGACGGGGGTGCCGAGCCGCGCCCAGTAGGCCGAGTGCCCGGCCCGCCACTCCTCGATCGAGCGGTCACCCTCGCCCTCGGCGCGGGCGAACTCCCAGGGCACGTCGCCGAAGCGCACCACCTCGACCCCGGTGATCTCGACGACGCCGGCCAGCGCATCGTTGTCGTCGACGAGCGCGAGCCGTTCGCCGACCTGCTCCAACTCCTCGCCCTCCTCGGCGTACTCGGCGAGCCGGCCGGCCGTCGCGGTCTTCACGCCGGCCAGCACCAGGGTGTTCAGGGTCGCCCGCAGCTCGCCGGGGGTGCCGAGGGCGAGCGTGCGCAGATCACCGATCCGAGGCCACATCCTGCCGAGGCTAGGCCAGCGCGGCCGGCGCCGTCGCCGCAATTCGTCCGGCGCCGCTCAGATCAGCTGCCCGGCGTAGCCCGCGGCGTCGAGCAGCCGCTGGTCACCGCTGGCCGCGTGCGCGTCGAGGACCGCGTCGGCGAGCTTGACCACATGCGCGTCGCCGTGTCGGGCGGCACGGGCGAAGACCTCCGCCGGGGTCGCGGCGGTCACCGACGGCGGGGCGATCGCGGCGGTCGGGGCGTACACCGAGGTCACGGCCGCCGTCGCGGCCCAGGCCGCGGCGAGGCTCGGTGCCCACAGCGCGCGGTCCAGTACCGGCAGGGTGCGCAGGACGGCGGTCGGCGCGGTGACCGCGTGCACCAGCATGACCGGCTCCGCGTGAGCGAAGCGCAGGTAGTCGAGGCCGGCGCGGTGCACGAGCGAGACGAGCCCGCGCTCCGCCTCGGCCGGCGTCCGCGCGGGGCGCAGCGCCGCGAGCGCCGGTTCCCATCGGGGTACGCCCACCAGCCGACCCAGCCGATCCCGGATGCCCCCGGTCTGGTCGTCGATCCGGGGCACCCCGGCCAGCGCGGCGGCCACGTCCGGTCCCGCGGTGTCCGGGTGGGCCTCGGGGGTGGTCGACGGGACCGAGGCGAGCAGCCGGTCGGCGCCGGGCACCGGCTGCCAGCGGGCCGCCCAGTAGCCGAGGGCCTGACCCAGTTCGGTGAGCCGCTGCGGGTTCGCGTCGTGCAGGTGCAGGGCGCGTACGGCGTGCCCGACCCGGATCACCCCGTGCGTGGCGCCGGCGGCGATGCCCGGCAGCAGTCGGGGCCACCAGGTGCCGAGCACGTCCCGCCACGGCCGCTCGCGCAGGTGCCGGTCGAAGTACGCCAGCCAGTCACCGGCCCGCTTCGCGTCGCCCAGCGCCGCCCGCCAGTCGTCGATCGGGCGCAGGCCGCGGGGCAGCTCGTCGAGCCGGGTGAGGTAGTCGTCCAGCCAGCGGTGCACCCGTTGCCCTTGCCCGTGCCGGGCCAGCGCCTCGACTGCCATCGGGCCGTGGTTGGAGAGCCAGCCCTCGTATTCGGGTCCGGTGCGGTGCAGCCGCTCGTACGCCTCGTCGAGAATTCCGTCGCTCATGCGTCGATCGTCGAAGGTGAAGTGGACTTCAGGTCAACCCGGCAGATCCGTGGCGGCGATCAGGCCGGTGATCCGCAGTGCGGTGGCGGTCTCGGGCGGGCAGTCGACGGCCACCACCGCGGTGCCGAGCACCTGCGCGCCGCGCTTGGCGCAGATGTCGTAGAGGGCGTGGAGCTGGGCGCCCGTGCGTACCCAGTCGTCCACCACCAGAACGCGGTCGCCGGCGCCGAGGTGCCGGTCCCGGACGGCCAGGTCGACGCGCCGGCCCCGGTAGTCCGGCGGGCTCTGCGCCCAGGTGAGCGGGCCGGCCGGCAACCTCCCGTCGCCGGGCTTGTGCGCGGCCACGAAGCCGACCCCGAGGGCGGTGGCGGCCAGTGGCCCGAGCAGCAGGCCGGTGACCGCCGGGGCGAGCACCACGGTCGGCCGAGCGGCCCGGTACGGCGCCACCAGTGCCGGTCCCAGCTCGGCCAGCACTGTGGGGTCGCGCCACCAGCCGGAGATGTCGCTGACCAGGTGGCTGGCGCCCGGGCCGGGGTCGATCCAGCGGAACAGGGCGGCCAGGCGGGCGGTCAGATCGGCGGGCATCCGTCCATCGTGCGGCACGGCCGGGCGGTGCGTCCGCATCTGGGCCGGTCGACCCACCCCGGCTCGGATGATCGGCTATACGTACCAGGGCAAATACCGGCATACCACCATGATCACGTTGACTTCGGAAGTGCTTCTCTCGTTACGGTCCGACCCGGTTTGTTCAGTCGACGAAAGGACCGGGCCGGTGGCAGGCAGGCACTCCCGTACCCGCATCTTCTCCTCTCCGGCGGGCATCGCGGCCACCGCGGCGGTCGGCGTCGCCCTCGCCGTCGGTGGCACCGTCGGTGCCGTCCAGCTGACCTCGGGTTCCGGGCAGTCGGGTCAGACGACTCTCGACCTCACCCCGACCACCGCCCCCGCCAGCCTCGCCCCCAGCACCCCGACCGCGTCGCCGAGCGCCAGCGCCAGCGCCTCGCCGAGCGTGACGGCGAGCCCGTCCGCCAGCCGGTCGCCGCAGGCCGCCTCCCGGGGTAAGGCCCGCACCGAGTCGCCGAAGCCGCGCCCGACGGCGAAGAAGACCACGGCGGCGGCGAAGGTGCTGGAGAGCGGCTCGTGTGGCGCCTCCTTCTACTCCGACGGGCAGCTGACCGCCAACGGCGAGTCGTTCAACCCGAACGAGTTGACCGCGGCGCACAAGACGCTGCCGTTCAACACCAAGGTCCGGGTGACCAACCCGAGCAGCGGCAAGTCGGTGGTCGTGCGGATCAACGACCGTGGCCCGTTCATCGACGGTCGCTGCCTGGACCTGTCCCGCGCCGCGTTCGCGACAATCGCCTCGACCGACGTGGGCGCGCTCACCGTCCGCTACGAGGTCCTGGGCTGATCGCAGGCGGGAGTACCGATCCGGCTGCGAGCCTGGGCCGGCCGGACAGAACATCCTCAGACGACGGGCCAGGTTCATTCACCGGTTCACGTCCATCAGGCATGCTGTCCCTCGTACCCACGCGACTCCTCCAGTCGGGCCGTAGCCCGCTGAGCCCCGGATCCCGCGCCGGCCTCGGCGCGGCCCTCGCCCTGCTCGCGATCGTCTCGGGGCTCGAGCTGGCCGACGGGCGTCGGGTGCACTACGTCGCCCTTCTGGCGGCGGCTCCGATCCTGGCCGCCGCCCTGGCGGCCTGGCGGGTGGTGCTGGGCGTGGGTGCCGCGGCGACTCTGATCGGGGTGGGCTTCGCCCTGGTGGACCCGAGGATGATGCTGGTGACCTCGGTCAACGTGCTCGGCGTCGCGGTCGCGAGCGCGCTGGCCGTGGCGGTGGCCTCGATCCGCCAGCGGCAGGCGGAGCAGATCGCCGAGCTGACCAAGCTGGCCTCGGTGGCCCAGCAGGCGGTGCTGCGCCCGCTCGGACCGCAGGTCGGCATGCTCTCGGTGGCCGGTCGCTACATCTCCTCCACCGCCACGGCCGAGATCGGCGGCGACCTGTACGAGGCGATCGACACCCCGTACGGCGTCCGCATGATCATTGGTGACGTCCGCGGCAAGGGCCTGGATGCGGTTCGGCTGGCCAGCATCGTCCTCGGCTCGTACCGGCACGTGGCCTACGAGCGGGCCGACCTGCGGGCCGTCGTGGCGGACCTGGACCGCGCGGTGGCCCGCAACGTCGGCGACGAGGACTTCGTGACCGCCGCGCTGGTCGAGGAGCGGGGCGGGACGCTCACGATCGTCAACTGCGGGCACCCGTCGCCGTTGCTGCTGCGCCGGGGCGCGGTCATCCCGCTGGAGCCGCCGGCGCCGGCGCCGCCCCTCGGGTTCATGCCGGTGGTGCGCCCCCGCGTGGAACGCCTGGAGCCCGGCGACCGCCTGCTCCTGTTCACCGACGGTCTCGGCGAGGCCCGGCGGGACGGTGAGTTCTTCCCCACCGCCGACCGGGCGTGGCGGTTGCTGGGGCACGGCACGGTCGCCGACGGGCTCGCGTCGCTGGAGACGGCCCTCGTCGAGTGGGTGCACGGGCACCTGGACGACGACATCGCCCTGGTCCTGATGGAGTACGTCGGTGCCCGTACGGGCGCGACGTCGGCGGTTCCGAGCTGGGAAGTCGGCGCCGCCGAGAGCTGAGCGGGGCTTCCGGCGCGCAACTGTGTAATCGCCGTCACTTACGTGATCGGCTTGTCGCTGCCTACCCGCGAGTAATACAGTTGGGGTTACTGATCGGTAACACCTGTCCGGAAGCGGGGCCAGCGAGCATGACCCACTACAAGAGCAACCTGCGGGACCTCGAGTTCAACCTGTTCGAGGTCTTCGGGGCGGACCGGGCGTTCGGCCAGGAGCCCTATTCGGAACTCGACGCCGACACCGCCCGCAGTTTCCTCGCCGAGCTTGACCGCCTCGCCCGCGAGGACCTGGCCGCCAGCTACACGGACAGCGACCGCAACCCGCCGGTCTTCGACCCGGCCACGCACACCGCGCCGCTGCCGGCGTCGTTCAAGAAGTCGTACCAGGCGTTCATGGACTCCGAGTTCTGGCGCCTGGACCTGCCGCCCGCGCTGGGTGGCACCAACGCGCCCCGCGCGCTCTGGTGGGCACTCGCCGAGCTGGTGCTGGGCTCCAACGCTCCGATCTGGATGTACGCCTCCGGTCCGTCCTTCGCGCACGTGCTGCACGTCGAGGGCACCGAGCGGCAGAAGAAGTGGGCCAAGCTCTTCATCGACAAGCAGTGGGGCTCGACCATGGTGCTCACCGAGCCGGACGCCGGCTCGGACGTCGGCGCCGGTCGGGCCCGTGCGACGCAGCAGCCCGACGGTTCCTGGCACATCGAGGGCGTGAAGCGCTTCATCACCTCGGGCGAGCACGACCTGACCGACAACATCGTGCACTACGTGCTGGCCCGCCCGGTCGGCGTGGAGGGCGTCGGTGGCCCCGGCACCAAGGGCCTGTCCCTCTTCGTGGTGCCCAAGTTCCACTTCGACGAGACCACCGGCGAGCTGGGTGAGCGCAACGGCGTCTACACCACGAACGTCGAGCACAAGATGGGCCTGAAGGTCTCCAACACCTGCGAGCTGACCTTCGGTGAGCACGGCGTACCGGCCAAGGGCTGGCTGCTCGGCGACAAGCACGACGGCATTCGGCAGATGTTCATGATCATCGAGTACGCCCGGATGCTTGTCGGCACCAAGGCCATCGCCACCCTCTCCACCGGCTACCTCAACGCCCTGGAGTACGCGAAGAGCCGAGTGCAGGGCGCCGACCTGGTCCAGCAGGCGGACAAGACCGCCCCGCGGGTCACCATCACCCACCACCCGGACGTCCGCCGATCGCTGCTGCTGCAGAAGTCGTACGCCGAGGGTCTTCGTGCCCTGGTCCTCTACACCGCCACCTGGCAGGACAAGGTCGCCATCGCCGAGGCGGCCGGCGACGAGAAGGCCACCAAGCTGGCCAAGCGGGTCAACGACCTGCTGCTGCCGCTGGTCAAGGGCGTCGGGTCGGAGCGGGCCTACGAGATGCTCGGCCACGAGGCCCTGCAGACCTTCGGCGGCTCCGGCTTCCTGCAGGACTACCCGCTGGAGCAGTACGTCCGGGACGCCAAGATCGACACGCTGTACGAGGGCACCACTGCCATCCAGAGTCTGGACCTGATCTTCCGCAAGATCGTCCGGGACAACGGCAAGGCGCTGATGGCTGTCGCCGCCGAGATCCAGGAGTTCATCTCCTCCGAGGCGGGCAACGGCCAGCTCAAGGAGGAGCGGCAGGCGCTCGGCAAGGCGCTCGCCGAGATCCAGAACATCCTCGGCGCGATGACCGGCTGGCTGGGCGAGGCACAGGGTGGCGACACCCGCGCGCTCTACAAGGTCGGCCTGAGCAGCCGGCGGTTCCTGCTGGCCATCGGCGACCTGGTCGTCGGCTGGCTGCTGCAGAAGCAGGCCGACGTCGCGCTCAAGGCGCTGGCCGGCGAGGTCTCCGCCGCCGACAAGGCGTTCTACACCGGCAAGGTGGCCGCCGCCCGATTCTTCGCCCGTGAGGTGCTGCCGCGCATCGGCGCCGACCGGCGGATCATCGAGGGCACCGACCTCGACATCATGGACCTCCCGGAGGAGGCCTTCTGACCGTGCCACGGCACGCGTGAGCGGTTCTGGGTCGCACCACCCGGCGCCGACACCGACGGCCGGTGGGGCAATCGCCCCGCCGGCCGTCGTCGGCTTCACGTCCGGGACATTGGCTGAGCCCGGTCGGGTATGCCGGTGCCGTGGCGGGTAACCCGCCGTGACCACGAAAGGGAACGCCCAGAGCCACCGCACGGGGGAGTGCAGCGCACATGGGTGTAGGAAGCGGCATCTTTCTCATCGCGCTCGGCGCGATCATGACCTTCGCGATCAGGGCCAACGTCTGGTGGATAGACCTGCGCGCGGTCGGCTGGGTGTTCATCCTGGCCGGGCTGGCCGTGCTGCTGACCACGCTCTGGTTCTGGCAGGACCGGCGCAAGCGGGCCCGGACCCTCATCGTGGAGGAGAACCGGCTGTCCCATCCGACGGCGATGATGCCACCGCCGCCGGACCCCCCGCCGCCGACCGCGCCGCCGTCCTGACCCACGCACGCCTGAGGACGTACGCCTGAGCCACCCGTCACGCGCGGCGGGTGGCTCAGCCGCGTGCGGTGTACCGCTGCGCGACCGGCGCCCCGCCTCTGCCCCACTCAGTCCACGCGGACACGCTGCGGTGCACCGCCAGCTCGGCGGTCCGTAGCCCCTCCTCGTCCGCAGTCTCCGGGTCGAGAAACGCGGACAGCAGCGAGACACCCGGATTGTGGGCGATCAGCAGCACGACCCGAGCCGCCGAATCGGCGGTACGGACCAGCGACAACAGCTCCTCGGGGTGGGCGTCGTACGCGCCGGGCTCGTAGCGGACGGTCGGGCGGGGACCGGTCGGCCCACCCTCCGGCGGCGAACCGGCCATCCCCATCGCCACCCCGTGCCAGGTCTGGCGGGTGCGCCGGGCCGTCGAGCAGATCACAACGTCGGGCAGCAGATCGTGGTGGGCCAGCCACGCGCCGGCCGCCGCCGCGTCGGCCTCCCCGCGGGCGCTGAGCGGGCGCTCGGCGTCGTCAGTGCCCTCGCTGCCCTGCTCGGCCTTGGCGTGCCGGAGCAACACCAGTGTCCGCGTGTCGGCATGGCTGTCCGTCATACCACCAGCTTGCCCGATTGGCGATCTTCCTGCCGGGGTAAGTCCAGGGATGCCGCACCCCTATCAACGGCCGCGGCGGACCGTACGCCTGGTAAGAGCCGAGGAGCGAGACATGGGCATTGGTGGCAGCATCTTCCTGATCGCGCTGGGCGCGATCTTCGCGTTCGCCGTGGAGGCCGACCTGGGTTGGCTGAACCTGGCCGTCGTCGGCTGGGTGTTGATGCTCGCCGGTGTCGCCGGCCTGCTCGCCACCCTCTACTTCTGGAACAGCCGCCGTCGCACGGTGGTCGCCGCCCCGGTCCGCGAAGAGCGCGTGGTGGCCGACCGGGTCGTTCCCGTCCAGAACGACCAGGTCGTGCAGGAGTACCGCGAGGTGCGTCGGCCGGGTCGCCCCGTCTGATCCCTCGCCCGCACACTCCGGGGTCCCGCAGCGTGGCGGGGCCCCGGCTCGCGTCTGTGGGCGTCGGCCTGAGGCGAACAGCGGTGCTCTGTGGGGGGTCTGCCTCAGGCGAACAGCGCGAAGTAGATCGCGATGTGGTGGCACAGCGCCGCCAGCAGGGTGCAGGCGTGGAAGAACTCGTGGTGGCCGAAGACGGTGGGCCACGGGTTGGGGCGGCGCAGCGCGTAGAAGACCGCGCCGACGCTGTAGATGGCCCCACCGACGATCAGCAGCACCAGCGCCGCGACTCCGCCGCCGTGCAGGATCTGCGGCAGCATGGCCACCGCCACCCAGCCCAGCGCCAGGTAGAGCGGCGCGGAGACCCAGCGCGGCGCGTGTGGCCAGATCACCTTGAGCGCCACACCGGCCAGTGCGCCACCCCAGACCAGGGCCAGCATCAAAGTGGCCTGCCCGGTCGAGAGGAGCATGACGCAGAGCGGGGTGTACGTGCCGGCGATGAACACGAAGATCATGCAGTGGTCCATCCGGCGCATCACCTGGTAGCCGCGCTCGGACCACACACGACGGTGGTACAGGGCGCTCGTGCCGAACAGCCCGCAGACCGTCAGGCTGTAGATGACGCAGCTCACCAGGGGTGCCCAGCCCGGTCGGGTGGCGGCGATCGAGCAGAGCACGATGCCGCCGACCACGGCGACGAAGAAGGCGTACGTATGCAGCCAGCCGCGCATCCGGGGCTTGCCGATGTCGACCGGCTTCAGACGAAGCGGGGCGGAGGTGGTCACGACATCAGGTTACGGCACCGTAGGTTACTTTCAAGTAGTCAGGCCGGTGACTCCGAGCACCGTCACCGTGGACACCGTGCCGGCACGGCGTCGGCGAGGATGAGCGGATGCGGATCCGACCCGCCGGTGCCCACGCTCTGCTGCTCGACTGCACCGCCCCGGCCGACATTCCCGAGGCGGCCCTGGTCGAAGCGTGGCGGGCCGAGCTGTGGCGCCGCCGCGAGCAGGGTGACCTGAGCGCGGTCGAGATCGTGCCGGGGGCCCGCACCGTCCTGCTCGACGGCCTGCCCGACCCCACCGCCACCGCCGACCTGCTGTCCCGCTGGACGCCAGCGGTCGCCGCCGCCGCCACTGAGCGTCACGGCATCGCGGCGGGCGCCGGCGGCTCCGGCGCGGAGGTCGTCGTGCCTGTCGAGTTCGACGGGCCGGACCTGCCGGTCGTCGCCGACCACTGGGGCGTCGACGTGCCGGCCGTCCTGCGCCGCCTGACCGGCACCCGGTTCCGGGTCGCGTTCTGCGGGTTCGCTCCCGGATTCCCCTACCTGACCGGGCTCCCCACCGACCTGGCGCTGCCCCGGTTGCCCACTCCCCGCCCCCGGGTGCCGGCCGGCTCGGTCGCGCTGGCCGGCCCGTACGCCGGCATCTACCCCAGCGCATCCCCCGGCGGCTGGCTGCTGGTCGGCCGGACCGACCTGCCCCTCTTCGACGTCGACGTCGACCCGCCCGCCCGGCTCGGCCCCGGCACCCGCGTCCGGATGGTGGCGATGTGACCCGGCCCGCAGCGATCGAGGTGCTCCGCGCGGGCGCGCTCACCACCGTCCAGGATCTGGGTCGGCCCGGCTGGGCGCACCTCGGCGTACCCCACTCCGGCGCTCTCGACCCGACCGCCCTGCGGCTCGCCAACCGGCTGGTCGGCAACGCCGAACAGGCCGCCGGCCTGGAGATCACCCTGACCGGCTGCACACTGCGGCTGACCCACGCCACGACCGTGGCGATCACCGGCGCCGAGGTGGCGGTCCGCGCCGGGGACCGCCCGGGCGACATCGGCCGCCCGCTCACCGTCCCGGCCGGGACCGTGCTGCGCGTCGGCCCCGCCCGTCGGGGCGTACGGAGCTGGCTCGCCGTGGCCGGCGGGATCGACGTACCGCAGGTGCTCGGCAGCCGCGCCACCGACACCCTCGCCGGGCTCGGCCCGCCCGTGCTGCGCGACGGCGACCGGCTGCCGCTTGGCGTGCCGCTGGCCGAACCCGCGCCGGTGGACGTGACCGTCGGCCCGGCACCCGCGACCGAACTGCGCCTGAGCGTGCGCCTCGGACCCCGCGACGACTGGTTCACCCCGAGCGCGCTCGACCTGCTCTTCGGCACCGCGTACACCGTCAGCCCGGTCAGCAACCGGGTCGGCGCGCGGCTCGCCGGCGCGGCCCTGCCCCGCGCGGTCGCCGGCGAACTGCCCAGCGAGGGCATCGTGCTCGGGGCGGTACAGGTGCCGGCGGACGGCCAACCCCTGATCTTCCTCGCCGACCATCCGACCACCGGCGGTTACCCGGTCATCGGGGTGGTCACCGACGTGACCCCGCTCGCGCAGGCCCGGCCAGGTACTACCGTCAGATTCCATGGACCTCAACGCTGACCTGGGCGAAGGATTCGGTATCTGGCGGCTCGGTGACGACGACGCGCTGCTGGACCTGGTGACCTCCGCCAACGTGGCCTGTGGCTTCCACGGCGGTGACCCGTCCACCATGCGGCGGGTCTGCGAGGGCGCGGCGAAGCGCGGCGTCGCGGTGGGCGCGCAGGTCGGCTACCGGGACCTGGCCGGCTTCGGCCGGCGACGCATCGCGTACGACTTCGCCGAACTGCGCGACGAGATCACCTACCAGTTGGGCGCGCTGGACGCCTTCTGCCGGCTCTTTCGCACCCGGGTCCGCTACCTCAAGCCCCACGGCGCGCTCTACCACGCGGCCGCCACCGACGAGTCCCAGGCGGCGGCGGTGGTCGCCGCCGTCAGCGGCCACGACCCCGAGATGCCCGTGCTCTGCCTGCCCGGCTCGGTGCTCGCCCAGCTCGCCGTCGGCGCGGGCCTGCCGGTGGTCGCCGAGGCGTTCGCCGACCGCGGCTACCTGCCCAACGGGTCGCTGGTGCCGCGCGGCGCACCGGGCGCGCTGATCACCGATCCGGAGGAGGTGGCCACCCGGGCGGTACGGATGGCCACCGAACGGACCGTCGTGGCGGTGGACGGCACAGTGGTTCCCTGCCCGGTGGAGTCGATCTGCGTACACGGGGACACACCGGGGGCGGTCTCCGCCACCGAACTGGTCCGCGCCTCCCTGATCGACGCCGACGTCCCGCTCGCCCCGTTCGCCGCCTAGGCGTCCAGGCCGCGCAGGACCAGCGGGAGCCGGGACGCCGCCCCGTCGACCACCCGCACCGGGACGCCCCAGTCCTGCCGGGTCAGGTGGCAGGCCGCGTGCTCGACGTCCGCGTCGCAGGTCGCCGCCTGGGCGGTCACCTGAAGCACCCCGCCGGTCGCCTCGCTGTTGAGCACCAGCCGGCGGGACAGCTCGGTGCCGGTGCCGGCGCCGTCCAGCAGCAGCTCCGGCGGGGACGCGGACACCACCAGACGGGTCGACGGCCCGTACGTCTCGTCCAGCTTCTGCCCCGGCGCGGGCGTGAAGACGATGTCCAGGGTGACCTCGCCCGCCGCCACGTCGGTCGGCCTCCGCTCGGTGCGGTGCCGGGGGCCGTCGACGGTGCTCGCACCGGCCGCCGACAGCGCTCCGGGCGCCAGCCGGGTCAGGCGGTGCGCGGCGGACTCCACCACCAGCACCTCACCGGCCGGGGTGAGCACCAGGTCGCTCGGCTCGGCCAGCCCGTCCGCGACCGTGGACACCTGGTTGCTGGCCGGGTCGAAGCGGCGCACCGCGCCGTTGTAGGTGTCCGCGATCAGCACCGAGCCGTCCGGCAGCGCGCACACCCCCAGCGGGTGCTGGAGCAGCGCCGACTCGGCCGGCCCGTCCACATGCCCGAAGTCGAAGAGCCCCTGCCCGACGGCGGTGCCCAGCACCCCGTTCTCGACGTACCGGACGGCACTGGTCTCGCTGTCGGCGATCCAGAGCCGGGCACCGTCGGCGGAGACGGACAGCCCCGACGGCTGCGCCATCCACGCCTCGGCCAGCGGGCCGTCGCGCAGCGCCTCCACCGTGGTGCCCGCGTACATGCCGGCGGTCCGCTTGATCGGGTCGAACCACCAGAGCTGGTGGATGCCCGCCATCGCGATGATCAGCTTGTCGTCGTACCAGGCCAGGTCCCAGGGGGACGACAGGTCCACGGAGAGCGCGTCGTGCGCGTGGTCGTCGACCGAGGCACGCCACTGTCGGCCGCTGCCGGCCACGGTGACCACCTCGCCGGACTCCAGCCGCACGCCGCGCAGCAGGTGGTTGACGGTGTCGGCGACCACCAGGTCGTAGCCGGCCACCTCGGCGACGTGGGTGGGCAGCAGGCAGAGGCCCTGCGGCTCCGAGAAGGTCGCCGCCTCGGCCGGCCCGTCGGCCCGACCCCGCTCGCCCGAGCCGATGCGGCGAACCGGCGTCTCGCCGTCCGGGGCCACCTCGACCAGGGAGTGCCGGGCCGAGTCCGAGACCAGCAGGTTGCCGTCCGGCAGCAGCACCGCCTTACCCGGGAAGCGCAGCGCGGTCTCCGGGGCGGGCGGCGGGACGTACGGGCCGGTGCCCCGGTGCAGCGTGCCCTTCGCCTCGTGGGTGGCGATCAGCTCGTCGATCAGCCGGGCCAGCCCTTCGGCGTGGCCCTCGCCGGCCATGGTGGCCACCACGTAACCCTCCGGGTCGATCACCGACAGGGTCGGCCAGGCCCGGGCCGCGTACTGCTGCCACATGTCCAGCTCGGGGTCATCGAGTACGGGGTGGTGCACGCCGTACCGCTCGACGGCGGCGATCAGCGCGTCGGCGTCCTTCTCGTGCTCGAACTTCGGCGAGTGCACGCCGATCACGACGAGCACGTCGCCGTACTTCTCCTCCAGCGGCCGCAGCTCGTCGAGCACGTGCAGGCAGTTGATGCAGCAGAAGGTCCAGAAATCAGCGAGGACGATCTTGCCGCGCAGATCCTGCAGGGTCAGGTCCTTGCCGCCGGTGTTGAGCCACTGCCGGCCCCGTAGTTCGGGTGCCCGTACGCGCGCTGTCGTTCCCATGCCTGTCAGCCTGCCACGCCTCGCGGGCCCGCCCGCCGTGACCCGGACGACAGGCCGTCGCGGGGCCACGCTGGCTGTGTGGTGCTGGGCGGTCGAGGCGGGTGCGGCGGATGGCCCTGGTGAGTCGGCCCGCGGGACGGGCGCCGCTCTGCCACCCGTCACCTGTCGAGCTGCCCCATGTCTGGGGCGGGGTTACCGGTCTTGATCCGCCCCATATTCGGGGCAGCTCGACAGGCACCAACGAAGGTGCGGCCGGGGGCGGCTCGACGATGCAGCACCGACGCTCCGACCGACCGTCCGTGCGCCTCCACGCACAGAACGGCGGGGCCACGGTTGCCCGTGGCCCCGCCGTTGATGCGTCCTACTTGGTGGCCGGCTTGAGGCAGAGCACCCGGTTGGTGCCCTCGCCGGGCAGCACCACGTGGGGCTGCGCGGGGTCGGCGCACTTGTCCTTGGCGTCCACCTTGGAAACGATCGTGAACGCGCCGGCCTCGCCGCAGTCCACCGCCGAAGCGCCCTGGCCGGCCTGCTTCACGCAGGTGCCGACCGCCGGGTCGAAGGCCGGTGAGTCGTCCCCACCGCTGAACTTGCCGAGCAGCATCAGCAGGCCGAGCGGCACCGCCAGGATCAGCACGGCGGCGACCAACACCGCGGCCAGGACCCGACCGTTGCGCACCTTCGGCACCGGAGGCTCCGCCTTGGGCTCGTCCGCCTCCGGCTTGAAGGAGTCGAAGCGGCCCTGGTCCGATTCGGTGGCCTCCTGGCCCCAGGACGGCACCGGCTGCTGAGGCGGCGGGAAGGCCCCGAACTGACCACCCGGCGCCTGCTCGATGGCCGGGGCACCGAAGCCCGGCGCTCCGTTCACCGCGGCCGCGCCGGCGGCCGGTGCGCCGAAGCGGTCGGCTGGGCGATCACCGCCGGACTGCGGTCGAGTGCCGTTCACCGGCCGGTTGTTGCCGGGCGCGTCAACGAAGGACGGCACACCGGGTGGGAA
The DNA here is from genome assembly GCF_040649315.1 of Micromonospora sp. NPDC049004. Taxonomy (NCBI): domain Bacteria; kingdom Bacillati; phylum Actinomycetota; class Actinomycetes; order Micromonosporales; family Micromonosporaceae; genus Micromonospora; species Micromonospora sp. NPDC049004. Next base: position 644,204 of record NZ_JBEZFG010000002.1, on the reverse strand, counting down.
CGCCGGCGGCGCGGCAGCGGCCGAGGGGGGCTCGCCCAACCCGTTGGGCGCCGACGACCGTTCCCGGTCGTCGAACTGCGGCTCGGACGGCGAATCGTCGCCCCAACCGGGGAAGCCCTGCCGATCCGGCCCGTTCTGCCAGTCCGGCGGGCCCTGACGCTCCGGTGCCTGCTGCCAGTCGGGCGCGGCCGGGCGGCCGGCGTCCTGCTGCCAGTCGGGCGTGGCCGGGCGCTCCGGTGCCTGCTGCCAGTCCGGCGTGGCCGGGCGCTCCGGTGCCTGCTGCCAGTCCGGCGTGGCCGGGCGGCCGGCGTCCTGCTGCCAGTCCGGCGTGCCCTGGCGGCCGGCGTCCTGCTGCCAGTCGGGCATGCCCGAACGCTCGGGCGCCGGGTCGGCCTGGAACGCCTCCGGGGCCGCCTGCTCCGGCTCGTTGTCCGACTCGGGTCGGGCCGGGCGGCCGTACACCCGGGGTTGTGGCGTGGCGGCGCTGGTCGGCCGCATGGCCTGGTCGGCCGGGGGCATCACGCGGCTGGCCAGCGGCACCGAGGCGCTCGCCGAGGCGCGGCTCGCCGCGCTGGCGGCCGACTCGGCTTCCGATGCCGGTACGACCGCGCGGCCCGCCCCCGACTCCGGGGAGGTACGCGGAGCAGGCACCGCGGCGGCGCTCGCCGACGCCTCGTCGGCCCGGCCCCAGCCGGCCGGCTCGGCCTCGTACGGTGCGGGGGCCTCCGGGGTGTCCCGCTCGGAGTACGCCGGCTGCTCGGGGATCGGGGGGTACTGCGTCGACGGCGCGTAGTCGGCCGGCGGGGCGGCGGCGAGGCTGGCACCCGGCACGCGCTGCTCCTGCGGCGGCAGCGGCACGGCGTTGGCGGGTGAGATGCCGGGCGCGGGTGCGGGCTGGTAGACCGGCGGCTCGTTGGCCCGGTCGGCGTCCCAGCCGCCTCGCGACTGGGCCTCGGCCTCGGCGCGGCCCCACACCTCGCCCGGCGCCCACGGCTGAACCTCACCTGGGTTGGCCTGCACCGGGTTGTCCGGCCCAGCCGCGGCCCAGCCGGGCGTCGCGTCGCTGCCGGGCACGCTGACGCTGGCGCGGGCGGCCGCGGGGCCGGCCTGCTCGGCCTGCGGCCAGGCGGCCGGTTCCGGACGCTCGGCCGGCTGGTCCTGGGGTGCGAGCACCCAGTCCGGCTGCTGCGGGCGGCCCTCGGCGCCACCCCAGGCGGCGGGCTGCTGGGCCTCTTCCTGCGCCTGCCAGTTGGCGGCCGGGACCTGGGCCGCGCCACGGGAACCGGCCGACTCGGCCTGCCCCCAGCCGGGGGACGGCTGCTCGGTCTGCCCGGCGGGCTGGCCCCAGGTCTGCGGGGCCTGCTCGGCTGGCGTCCAGACGGGCTGGTCATCCCGGGCGGCGGCAGCGCCGACGGCCCAGCCACCGGACCCGGACGGGTCGTCCTGCGGGCCGGGTACGCCGGCTCGGCCGGCGGGCTGCGCCGGCTCGGCGTGCCACTCACCGGCGGGCGGGTTGGCCTGCCCCCCGCCAGCCCATCCGCCGGAGCGGGACGGGTCGTCCGGGGCGGCGGGCCAGGCGGCGGTGGCCGGGGGCACCTGTGCGGCGCCCCGGGCGGCCGGCTGGGCCTGTGCCCAGTCGGGCTGCTCTGCGGCACCGCCGGACCAGGCGGGTGCGGCCTGCTCGGGCGGCGTCCAGCCCTGCTGCGGGGGAGTCCATGCGGCGGGCTGCCCCTGCTCCGGCGCGGCGCCGCCGGTGGCCCACGCGGGCTGTGCCGGGTCGCTGGGCTGCGGTGCGGCGGCGGCACCCCAGGCGGGGTTCGGCTGCTGCTCGGACGGGGTCGCCCAGGCCGGGGCGGACGGGTTCGGCCGCGCGGGTGGCGGGGGTGCCCAGCCCAGGTCGGGGCCGGCGGCGTTGTAGCCGTTGTCCGGCTGCGCCGGGCGGTCGCCGTACGGCGCCGGTCCGCCGGCGCCCGGTGACACCTCGTCCGGCTCCTGGCCGGGGCGGTGCGGGCCCTCGGACGTCATGGGTGCGCCTCCTCCATCACATGTCGGCCGCCGGTGCCGATCGGTCTCCTCGGCATGGCTGCCGGCGTCACCGGCGTACCGCCGTGCCGGCTCCCCGCACCGTATCTGGTGGCCGCACGAGGCGTCCAAAGGAGCACCGGTCGTCACTGCCCGTCGCCGGGTGGTGTCGAGCAGCTTCTATCGGCTCGGCGTCGGCCGGGCCGGCGGGCGGCGACCGAAGCCCACCGTACCGGGCGCTGCGGCAGGGCGGAATCCCGGTGTCAGGTGCTGGCGGAACGCCGATGGCCCACCCGGTGGGCCGGGTGGGCCATCGATCTGGAGGAGGTGAGGAATGTCGTGGAGCGTCAGCTCATGTGACGCTGGGCGATGACGAGGAGTTCCTCGCGAACGGCCGGCGAGTTGGCCGAGCGCAGCGCGTGCTCGATGGCACGGGCGCGGCGGTTGGCGTCGCGGTGGTTGCGGATTCGCTCGATCATGCTCATTGGTGGGTCCCCCTGGCTATTCGGTTGTCGGCCCCTGATGCATCTATTCAACCGCAGAAGCCGGCCAACTTCCATCGATTATTAGGTGAGCTGGGACACCCGCCTAACAATCAAAGGTCATCGGGGGTTGTGGCCGACGGTTTCGTCGCCCAACGGACACGGCCGGTGTGCCGGGCGTTAACCCGTGGCACACCGGCCGTGGCTGGCGTTGCGGACCGGTCAGGTCCAGGCGAGCAGCGCCGCCTCGGGGTCGGCGAGGAAGTCGCCGATGTCGCGCAGGAACTTCGAACCCAGCTCACCGTCGATGATCCGGTGGTCGAAACTCAGACCCAACGTGGTGACCTGCCGGGCCTTGACCTTGCCCTTGTGCACCCACGGCATCTCCCGCACCGCGCCGAAGGCGAGGATCGCCGACTCGCCCGGCGGCAGGATCGGCGTGCCGGTGTCCACCCCGAACACCCCGACGTTGGTGATGGTCAGGGTGCCGCCGGACATGTCCGCGGGCGAGGTGCGGCCGGACTTCGCCGTCTGCACCAGGCCGTTCAGCGCGTCGGCCAACTCCCGCAGCGAGAGCCGACCGGCGTCCTTCACGTTCGGCACGATCAGGCCACGCTCGGTGGCCGCCGCGATGCCGAGGTTGACGTACTCCTTGACGACGATCTCGTCGCCGGCCCAGGTCGAGTTGACCATCGGGTGACGCTTGACAGCCAGGAGCACCGCCTTCGCCACCAGCAGCAGCGGCGAGACCCGGACGTCACGCCACTCCCGCCGGCCTCGCAGGCGCTCCAGCGCCTTCATCGCCCGGGTCACGTCGACGGTCAGGAACTCCGTCACGTGGGGAGCGGTGAACGCCGAGCGGGACATGTTCTCGGCGGTGAGCTTGCGGACGCCCTTGACCGGGATGCGCTGCTCACGGTCGGCGCCGAAGCTCGCGGCGCTCGTCGCGGTCGAGGTGACCGCGACCGGCTCGGCCGCCGCCACGGAACCGCTCGCCGCCTGCTGTACGTCCTCCCGGGTGATCGAGCCCAGCGGCCCCGACCCGGTCAGCGTGCTCAGGTCGACGCCGAGGTCCTTGGCGAGCTTGCGCACCGGCGGCTTGGCCAGAACAAGTCCGCCCGCCGCACCACCCCGTCGATCATGGACCTGTGGTGCCGGAGTTGTGGAGCTAGCGGCTGGTATGTCACCCACCACAACTCCATGATCGACCCCAGCGGGGGTGGGGGTGGGGGCCTGCGCCGGGACGGCACCCTTGCGGGGCCGGCGCTTCGCGGCGGTGGTACGCGGCCCGTAGCCGACGAGCACCGCCGTCCGCCCGCCCGGGGCGGCACCGCCGATCAGGCCCGGCTCGATCATGCCCTCGGCCGGGGCCACCTCCACCGCCGCCAGCGAGGCCGCCGACGGGGTGGGCAGGTCGCCGCTGGGCGTGGCCGTGGTGGACGGCGCCTCCAGCGGGCCCGCGCCCGGGTCGGTGTCGATCGCGATGATCGGCGTGCCGACCTCGACCGTCGCGCCCTCCGGGTGGTGGATCGCCTGCACCTGCCCGGCCCACTTCGCCGGGATCTCCACCGCCGCCTTGGCCGTCTCGACCTCGACGATCGGCTGGTTCAGCTCGATGGTGTCGCCGACCTTGACCAGCCAGGCCAGGATCTCGCCCTCGGTCAGCCCCTCGCCCAGGTCGGGCAGGTTGAACGTCTTGATCCGGGACATGTCGCTCACCAGCCGAAGGTGCGGTCGACGGCGTCGAGCACCCGGTCGAGGTCGGGCAGGTACTCCTCCTCCACCCGGGCGGCCGGGTAGGGGGTGTCGAAGCCCGTGACCCGCAGCACCGGCGACTCCAGGGAGTAGAAGCACTCCTCGGTGATCCGGGCGGCCAGCTCGGCGCCCAGGCCGATGTTGGACGGCGCCTCGTGCACCACCACCGCGCGGCCGGTGCGCTTCACCGACTCGTACGCGGCGGCGAGGTCCAGCGGGGACAGCGAGCGCAGGTCGATGACCTCCAGCTCCCGGCCGTCCTCGGCGGCGGCCGTCGCGGCCTCCAGGCAGGTCCGCACCATCGGCCCGTACGCCAGCACCGTCACGTCGGTGCCGGGCCGCACCACCCGGGCCGAGTGCAGGGGGTACGCGTCGGAGAGCGGCGCGTCCAGGTCGACGGGCCCCTTCTCCCAGTACCGCCGCTTGGGCTCCAGGAAGACGATCGGGTCGTCCGAGGCGATGGCCTGCTGGATCATCACGTACGCGTCCTGCGGGTTGGCGCAGGTCACCACCTTCAGGCCGGCGGTGTGGGCGAAGTACGCCTCCGGCGACTCGGAGTGGTGCTCGACGGCGCCGATGCCACCGCCGAACGGAATCCGGATGACCATGGGGATGCTGAGCCGGCCGCCCGAGCGGTAGTGCATCTTCGCGACCTGCGACACGATCTGGTCGTACGCGGGGTAGACGAAGCCGTCGAACTGGATCTCGCAGACCGGCCGGTAGCCACGGATGGCCAGGCCGACCGCTGTGCCGATGATGCCGGACTCGGCAAGCGGGGTGTCGATCACCCGCTGGTCGCCGAAGTCCTTCTGGAGCCCGTCGGTGATCCGGAAGACGCCGCCGAGCTTGCCGACGTCCTCGCCCATGATGATGACCTTGGGGTCGGTCTCCAGGGCGCGGCGCAGGCCGGTGTTGAGGGCCTTGCCGAGGGTGAGCGTCTCCGTGGCCATCAGTGGGCGCTCCCCTCGAACGACTCCATGTAGCTGTTGAACTGCGCACGCTGCTCGTCGAGCAGCGGAGACCCGTTGGGGTAGACGTTGTCGAACATCGTCACCGGCTCCGGGTCGGGCATGGTGAGCACCCGTTCGCGCAGGTGCACCGCCTCCCGGCGGGCCTGCTCGTCGACCTCGGCGAAGAAGGCCGCGTCGGCGATCTGCTGCTTCTCCAGGAACGCCTTGACCCGCAGGATCGGGTCCTTGGCCTGCCAGGACTCCACCTCGCTGGCGATCCGGTAACGGGTCGGATCGTCGGAGGTGGTGTGCGCGCCCATCCGGTAGGTGTACGCCTCGATCAGGCTCGGGCCCTGCCCGTGCCGGGCGTTGTCCAGCGCCGTGCGGGTGACCGCGTACGACGCCAGCACGTCGTTGCCGTCCACCCGTACGCCGGGGAAACCGAAGCCGGCGGCCCGCTGGTAGAGCGGGACGCGGGTCTGCCGCTCCAGCGGCTCGGAGATCGCGTACTGGTTGTTCTGGCAGAAGAAGACCAGCGGCGCGTTGAACACGCTGGCCCAGACGAACGCCTCGTTCACGTCGCCCTGGCTGGTGGCCCCGTCGCCGAAGTAGGCGATCGCTGCCTCGCCGTCGTCGGTGCCGACCTTGCCGTCCATGGTGATGCCCATGGCGTATCCGGTCGCGTGCAGGGTCTGCGCGCCGATGACGATCGTGTACATGTTGAACTTGAACTCGTTCGGGTCCCAGCCGCCCTGGTCGACGCCGCGGAACAGACCGAGCGGCATGATCGGGTCGATGCCCCGGCAGTAGAGGACGCCGTGCTCCCGGTAGGTCGGGAAGGCCATGTCCTGCGTCCGCAGCGCGCGCCCGGAGCCGACCTGCGCGGCCTCCTGGCCGAGGAGGCTGGCCCAGAGGCCCAGCTCGCCCTGCCGCTGGAGCGCGGTCGCCTCGGCGTCGAGCTTGCGGACCAGCACCAGGTCGCGGTAGAGCCCGCGGTACTCCTCGTCGGTGAAGTCGACTCGGTACTCGGTGCCGTCCGGCCCGGTGGCGCTGTCGATCCGCTCCCCTTCGGGGGTGAGCAGCTGCACCAGCTCGGGGTCGCCGGTCGCGCCCTTCTTGGAGCGGGGAGCTGCCCGCCTGCTGCGGGTGGTGCCCCCGGGGTCGCCCTTTGCCATCGGTCTCTCCCTGTCGTGTCTGCGTCGGCACCGGGGGATCACCCGGCCACGCAACTCGTGCGCCTGCCCGGCTGCTGCCGGACCGGTTCCTGGCGGCCGCGCCTAGCCCCGGTGGGGGTTGCCGCGCGGCGTGAGCCGGGTTCTGGCCGAACCCGGATCGGGAGCGCCGGCGCCGGGCCGCGCCTGCCGCGAGGGTGCGCGGAGGTCACGGCTGCGTTGCCGTCGTGCTCCATATTCGCAGAGCAGGTGAGCGCGCCCACAGTACGCCCGCCTCGCATTCCGACCGCCTACGGTTTGATGTTCTTTGTCGCTATCGTGCCGCCCTGCGTCCACCGGGCGTTCCGGTGCTGATTCGTCACCGTTCGGTCAGTGCCGCGTGTCGACACGCGGTGGATGTTGGCTGACGGAGGGTGACTGGGCGAGGCTGATTACCGCAGGAACGTGCCGATCGGGTGATTAGCCGGATTCCGCCGGTGAGCGCCCGGCGAGTCCTTCAGGCGGCGACGACAAGGGGTGTGCGGTGGACGAGCCAGGTGACGGTCCCGGCACACCCATGCTCGGCCGCCACCGGTCGCCGGGCGGCTACCGCCGGGTGATCGGGTCGCACCGGGCACCCGGCGCGGGCGGGCCCTCCCGGGGTTACCTGCTCACCGTCGCCCTGTTGGCAGGCACCGCGTCGATGCCCGTCCTCGCCGCGGTCAGCGCGGGCTCGGCCACCCCGGGCAGCAGCGCGTTACCGGACACCAGCACCCCGTTCATCCCGACCCCGTCGGTCGGGCCGGTGGTCATTCCGATGCCGGTGACCAGTCAGCCGCCGCCGATCGCGTTGCCGTCACCGGGCACACCCAGCGCCGGTCCGACCGCGACCGCCGACTGGGTGCCCGCCGCTCCCTGGCGTCTCCCGGACGAGTCGTGGTCCGGCCCGAGGGCCGACGACCGGGTGCCCGCCCCCCGCGAGGTGCCCGCGCCGCCAGCGCCGCGACCCACCCGGAGCGCCCCGCCGGCCGCACCGCCGCCCCCGCACCCGGCCAGCCCGTCGCCGTCGCCGGCACCGACCGCGTCACCGGACCCGGACCCGACCGGAACGTCCGACCCGAGCCCGTCGCCGACCGATCCGTTGACACCGACCACGAACGACCCGTCGACACCTACAGCGACCGACCCGGCAACACCCTCATCGACCGACCTGCCGACGGCTACGGCCGTCCCCACCAGCACCCTCTCCGCGCCGGCAAGCCCCGCCGCACCACGGGCGACGCCGATCCCGCCCGAGCCCACCACCGCGCCCACGCCGTCACCACCGCACAGCGCCCCGGCCGCCCCGGTTCTGGCCGCCGGGCCTCGGTGATCAAGAGGTTCGCGTCAGGAATCGGGGTCGCGGTGACGCAAACTTCTTGATCATCACGGTGAGCGGCGACCGGTCGTGGTGGTCCCGCGCCTCCCTGGCTCACCCCGGCGGTACGGTGACGAGCAGGCGGTGGTCGGCGGTAGGCGCGTACCGGAGGGGGTGGCGTGGGCGGCGGTGTGGAACCCCGCCCGGTCGCCGTCCGGCCCGGTCCGGGGCTGCGGGTCGCCCGACTGGTCACCGAGCTGACCGCCCCGGCAGTGCTGGTGTCGCTGCTGATGATCGCCGTGAGCTGGCACAGCAGCCGGGGCAGTGCCCGCGGTCTGCTCTGGGGTCTGCTCGCGACGTTCTTCGTCACCGGCATCCCGTTCGCCTACATCGTCGGCGGGGTCCGCCGCGGTCGGCTCACGGACCACCACATCGGCCGTCGGGAGCAGCGCCGGGTGCCGCTGCTGGTCGGCCTCGGCTCGGTCGCCGCCGGGCTCGCCCTGCTCGTCGTCCTCGGTGCACCCCGGCCGTTGCTGGCGCTGGCGGTGGCCGGGCTGGTCGGCCTGGTGGTCGCCGTGTCGGTGAGCCACTGGTGGAAGATGTCGATCCACTCGGCGGTCTCCGCCGGCACCCTGGTCATCCTGGCGCTGACCTTCGGGCGCGGGTTCCTCGTCGCCGCGCCGCTGTTGGGCGTGGTCGGCTGGTCCCGCGTACGCCTGCGGGACCATACCGTCGCGCAGGTGCTCGCCGGCGGTGCGCTCGGCGCGCTGATCGCCGCGGTCGTCTTCGGTCTGCTGCGCTGAGCGACCGTCGCCGGGCGGGCGGCGCGGTGCCGCCCGCCCGACGGTCGTCAGGCGCCGTCGTCGGCGAGGCGGTGGCGGTTCGCCTCGATCCACGCGTCCAGCGCGGCCGGGTCGTCCGGGTCCACGCCGTCGGCCATCAGTTGCGCGACCGCGGCGGTGGCCGGGCTGCGCCGCTCGCCGGTTGAGTAGAGCCGGGCGAACTCCGGCACCATCTCCTCGATCGCCTCGTCGGTGCGCGTCGCGGCCGCCTCGGGCAGCCCGCGCTGCCGCGACGCGTACCGGGCCCAGGCGCGCAGCACCCGGGGCAGCATCGCCGCGTCGTCCATGTCCAGCACGGCACGGCGGTGCACCCAGTCGAGCAGGAAGAGCCCGGACACGGCCGGGCTCCACCGCATCGGGTCGGCGTCCGGGAAGCTCGCCGAATGGTCCAGCAGCAGGCTCAGGCAGAAGTGCAGCGAGGCGAGTTCCGGGCCGTCGACGCTGTCGAGCCCGAACCGGGTGGCCTCCGGCGCCGCCAGGAACCGCCGGACCAGGTCGGTGCGCTCGGCGGCGGACAGCGGCTCTACCTCCGCCGGGCCGGTCGGGTCGGCGGCCGTGGGGAGCAGCGCCAGCCGGGCGCCGACCAGCGCGCGGTCGGTGGCGAGCGAACCCTCGCCGGGCAGCTCGGTCAGGTCGTCGGTGACCGAGAGGTGCCGGGCCACCTCGCCCCGCAGCCGGGACGGGTCCTCGGTGCGGAACCAGGTCAGCTCGTCGTCGGCGCACATCTGCCGGACCTGGTCCAGGATCCGCTCCGCCGGCCCGCCGACGAAGATGTCCTTGGTGATCCCGATGTTGTGGTCGATCAGGGCCACCAGGGCGTGCTCCGGGCCACCGGCCGCGTCGTCGTACGCGAACGTGGCGAGGTAGGAGGTCTGGTCGCCGTACACGTCGCCGTACGCCCAGCTGCCGGTGAGGTGCACCCGGCCGAGCTGCCCGGACCAGGCGGGCGCCTGGCTGCCCGGACGCACCCGCTCGGTGCCCTCGGCGGTCGGGACGAGCGTGGCGAAGACCTGCCGGATGGTGGTCGCCGCCGCGATCCGGCGGCGGGCGGTGGCGGCGAGGAACCCGGTGACGAACTCCCGCACGGCGGTGTCGCGGTCGGTCTCCGCGATCGAGTAGACACTGCCCAGCAGCGCGCTGCCGAGCATCTCGGCATCCAGGGCGGACTCCAGCTTGGTCACGTCGCGTGCGGCGTGCAGCACCGCGTCGTAAGGGGTCTGAGGCGTGGCCATGCTTCGACCCTACGCCGGTCGGGGCGTACGCAGAGGCGTCAGCGGCGGGCGGCGTCCCGCAGCGCGTCGCGTGCCTGCGCGTAGGAGGCCAGCACGATCCGCACCGGGGCGAGCACGTACTCCTCGCCGACCTCGGCGACCCGGACCGTCAGCCGTTGCCGGGCGCGGGCCCGCGCCCGCTGAGCGGCCCAACGCACCACCGGCCGGGTCAGCGCCGCCACCAGCAGCCCGGCCAGCAGGCCACCGAGCAGCAGCACGGTCGGCATGGGCACCTGCCCGACAGTCGGGTTGTCCAGCGCGGGCAGGCCGAGCGCCCGCAGCGCGTAGCCGAGCGCCAGCCAGCCCAGGCCGACGAGGGCGGCCAGGGTGACCAGCCACTGCACACCCCCGACGACACGCCACCACACCGGCTGACGGTCCAGGCCGAGGTCCGTGCCGGCGATCGCGCCGTCCAACGCGTCCGGTAGGTCGTCGAGACGGGACCGGGCCGCGGAGGTGACCGCCGTCGGCCAGGCCGCGGGCAGACCGCTGGCGGCCCGGTCAGCCACCGCGCGGATCGCCAGGCCGAGCGCCGAGCGTTGGGCGGCGGTCGGATCGGGCACCGAGGTCGCCGCGACCAGGCTCTCCGCCGGGTCGGCTCCGCCGCCGGTCGGGCCGGGCAGGTGCAGCCGGCGCAGCGGGTCGGGTCGGAGCCGGCGCCAGCCCCGCACCACAGGCCAGCCGGTCGCCGCGCCGGCCCGATGCCGGTACGCCCGCTCCACCGCCTCACTCACCGCCGGCACACCTGCCGTGCCGGCCAGCGCCCGGTTCAGCGCGGCGACGCTCGCGTCGTCCGGGCCACCCGCCGGTCGGGCCGAGCCGACCAGCTCGTCCAGCCCGGCGACCACGGTGTCGACGTCGCCGGCCAGTCGACGCAGGGCGGCCTGCCGCTCGGCGACCGTACGCTCCAGCGCGGTGCGCAGCCCGACCATCCCGGCCGGGTCGATGGCGGTGGTGGCGAGCAGGGGCACGCCGGTCAGCCCGTCGGTGTCGAGCAGCCGGCGCAGGTCGTCCAGGACGCGGGGCAGCTCCGTCGGTGGCAGCCGGTCGGCCTGGTTGAGCACGACCAGGGTGACGTCGCGGTGCCGGTGGAACTCGCGCAGGTAGCTGTCGTGGATGACCCGGTCGGCGTACTTCTGCGGGTCGACCACCCAGACCACCTGGTCGACCAGGCCGAGCAGCCGGTCCACCTCCAGGCGGTGGGACCGCTGCACCGAGTCGAAGTCGGGCAGGTCGAGCAGGATCAGCCCGTGCAGCGCCGTCTCGTCGTCCCCGTCGAGCGCGCTCTCCCGGACGAAGCGGTGCCGGGGCAGCACCCCGGTCCAGTCGAGCAGCCGGTTGGCGCCCTCCAGCGGCCCCCACACGCACGCGTGCGTCACGCCGGTGGTCGGCCGACGGACCCCGACCGGGGAGAGTTCCAGCTGGGCCAGCGCATTGAACAGGCTGGACTTGCCACTGCCGGTGGCGCCGGCGAGGGCCACCACGGTGTGGTCGCGGGACAACGCGAGCCGGGTGCCGGCCCGCTCGACGAGGGTGTGCGCGGGCACCAGCTCGGCGTCCGGCAGCAGGCCGTCGACGGCGGTCAGGAACCGGCGTACGGCGTCCAGGCGGGCGATCAGCGCGTCGGGGTCGACCCGCTGGTCACCGCGGAACGCCTCGCGTACCCGGCCGGCGATGTTGGTCACCGCGAACCCTCCTCGTCGCCGACCGGCAGGGCGCCGTCGCCGGTGGCCAGGCCGCTGCGGTGCCGGGCCAGCTCGACCCGTCCGGCGGCCCGGCGCAGCGCGTCACCGGCCGCCTCGGCGGGCCGGGCTTCGGCGGTGCGGGCCAGGAACCGCTCGGCCTCCGCGTCCAGCAGCGTCCGGACCCGCGCCACCAGGTCGACCCGGGCCTTGGCGGCGAGGGTACGCACCGCCTGGTCGCCGAAGATCGCCTGGAGGACGGCCTGCGCGGCGACAGTCGTGCCGGCCCCGGTGGCCAACTCCAGCCCGGTGGGGATGAACGCGGTCGAGGCGAACACGGCGATCATCACGGCCAGCCCGGTGGCGTTCACCGCGTACGCGGCGGTGCGGGCCACGAACCGCTTGTCGCCGCCCTCGACCCGGACCAGCTCCAGCACGCCGCGTTGCCAGTCGCGGACCATCCGTTCGGCGCGTTCGGGCAGGTCGTCGCTCGGGTGGGCGAGCCCCGGCTCCAGCAGGTCCGCTCCCGCCGGGTGTGCCTTCCACCCGGTGTACGCGGATTCGGCGGCCTCGGACGCGACGCCCCGCAGCAGGGTGACGAGCTGCGACTCGATGGCGTTGCGCAGCTCGGCGGCCGGCGCGGGCCGACCGGTGACGGCGGCCACCACCCGGTCGCGGAGTCGCCCGATGCGGGCCTCCAGCGTGCGGAAGAACTCGCCGGTGCCGACGAACTCCTGCCAGCGGGCCAGCACCTCACCACGGAGCAGTCGACCGTCCTGCAGGCCCTGCTCGACGGTCCGCTCGGCTCCCCGGTACGCGGCCCGGACCCGTTCGTCCAGCCCGTCGGCGGCGGTGACCTGCTCGTCGGCCGCGTCGGCCAGCTCCTCGACGGCGGGGTGCAGGGCGGCCAGCGCGCCGTCCAGGGTCTGCCGGACCACCGCCGCGCGGGCGTCGGCGTCGGCGGCCAGCCGGGCGAACCAGTCGGCCAGCGGCGCCGTGACCCCCTCGGGCAGCAGCCCCTGACCGTCGACCCAGGTCTCCGGGAGGACGAACAGCGGCGCCCGGCCCAGATCCTGCGCGGCGAGCATCTCGGCCAGGTGGGCGGCGATCTCGTCGCTGGCCTCGGCGGGCACCCGGTCGAGCACCATCGCGATCACGGCGCCCCGGGCCCGCGCGCTGCGCAGCAGCTCCCACGGCACCGCGTCGGCGTACCGGGCGGCGGTGGTGACGAAGAGCCAGAGGTCGGCGGCGGCGAGCAGTTGGCTCGCGAGCGCCCGGTTGGCGTCGACGACGGAGTCGATGTCCGGTGCGTCGAGGAAGGCCAGACCCGGCGGCAGGGCGGGGGCGGTGACCAGGTGCAGGGAGCGTGGATCGTCGCTCGGCTCGGTGGTGCGGGTCAGCCCGGGCAGCAGGTCGCCCTGCCGGAACCAGGACGCGTCGGCCGGGTTGCAGACGAGCACCGGGGAGCGGGTGGTGGGCCGCAGCACACCGGCGGCGCTGACCCGGGCCTTGACCAGGCTGTTGACCAGGGTCGACTTGCCCGCGCCGGTGGAGCCGCCGACCACCACGAGCAGCGGGGCGTCCAGTCGGGCGAGCCGGGGCAGCAGGTAGTCGTCGAGCTGGTCGGTGAGGGCGCTCGCGGCGTGCCGGGCGGCCTTGGCGGAGGGCAGGGCTAGCGGATAGCGGGTCGCGCCGATCGCGGCCCTCAGGCCCGACAGCGCGCCGGGGAGGCTGTCGTCCCCGGTGGTGGCGGGCGGCTCCTCCGCGGCGTCCGGCGGGCCGGTGCGGGCTGCGACGGCGGGCACGCCGGAACGGGTGGCGGAATCGCCGTGCGTCGTCACCGCTAAAGCGTGCCCGACCGATGCAAGGGAAGACAACCGGACGGTAATAACGGCTGGGTTGCGTCGGGTCGGCTCAACTCGACTTGACGATTCGCCAACGCGTGGCACTATTGAGTCAAGTTCACTCAACTTGTGGTGGGGTCCGCTGCGGGCGGCGCCCGCCGAGCAGTCGCGGGCGGTGCCCGCCACCTGCACAACCTTACGAAGCGAGGAAGCGAAGATGGCACGTGCGGTCGGTATCGACCTCGGCACGACGAACTCCTGCGTCAGCGTTCTCGAGGGCGGTGAGCCCACCGTCATCGCCAACGCTGAGGGCTCGCGGACGACCCCGTCGATCGTCGCGTTCGCCCGCAACGGCGAGGTGCTCGTCGGTGAGGTCGCCAAGCGCCAGGCGGTGACCAACCCGGACCGGACGATCCGTTCGGTCAAGCGCGAGGTCGGCACGAACTGGTCCGTCGACATCGACGGCAAGAAGTACACCCCGCAGGAGATCTCGGCCCGGACGCTGATGAAGCTCAAGCGGGACGCCGAGGCGTACCTGGGCGAGCAGATCACCGACGCGGTGATCACCGTCCCGGCCTACTTCAACGACAGCCAGCGCCAGGCCACCAAGGAGGCCGGTGAGATCGCCGGCTTCAACGTGCTGCGGATCGTCAACGAGCCGACCGCGGCCGCCCTGGCGTACGGGCTGGACAAGGGTTCCAAGGAGCAGACCGTCCTGGTCTTCGACCTCGGCGGCGGCACCTTCGACGTGTCGCTGCTGGAGCTCGCCGAGGGCGTCATCGAGGTCAAGTCGACAAGCGGTGACAACCACCTCGGTGGCGACGACTGGGACCAGCGGATCATCGACCACCTGGTCAAGACGTTCCGCGGCGAGCACGGCATCGACCTGGGCCAGGACAAGATGGCCCTCCAGCGCCTCCGTGAGGCCGCCGAGAAGGCCAAGATCGAGCTGTCCGCGGCCACCACGACCAACATCAACCTGCCGTACATCACCGCCGGCGCGGCCGGCCCGCTGCACCTCGACGTGACGCTGAGCCGCGCCGAGTTCCAGCGGATGACGCAGGACCTGCTGGACCGCTGCAAGGGCCCGTTCGAGCAGGCCGTGAAGGACGCCGGGATCAAGATCTCGGACGTCGAGCACGTCATCCTCGTCGGTGGTTCGACCCGGATGCCCGCTGTGACCGACCTGGTCAAGCAGCTCACCGGCCGCGACCCCAACAAGGGCGTCAACCCGGACGAGGTCGTCGCCGTCGGCGCCGCCCTGCAGGCCGGTGTGCTCAAGGGTGAGGTCAAGGACGTCCTGTTGCTCGACGTGACCCCGCTGAGCCTGGGCATCGAGACCAAGGGCGGCATCTTCACCAAGCTCATCGAGCGCAACACCACCATCCCGACCAAGCGCTCCGAGGTCTTCACCACGGCGGACGACAACCAGCCGTCGGTGCTGATCCAGGTGTTCCAGGGTGAGCGGGAGATCGCTGCGTACAACAAGAAGCTCGGCACCTTCGAGCTGACCGGCCTCCCGCCGGCGCCGCGCGGCGTGCCGCAGATCGAGGTCGCCTTCGACATCGACGCCAACGGCATCGTCAACGTGCACGCCAAGGACCTGGGCACCGGCAAGGAACAGAAGATGACGATCACCGGCGGCTCGTCGCTGCCGAAGGACGACATCGAGCGGATGCGCCGGGACGCCGAGGAGCACGCGGAGGAGGACAAGCGCCGCCGCGACGACGCCGAGACCCGCAACGTGGCCGAGGCGCTCCAGTGGCAGACCGAGAAGTTCCTCGCCGAGAGCGGCGACAAGCTGCCCAGCGAGAACCGGGAGCAGCTCAACGAGGCGCTCGGTGAGCTGCGGGGTGCCCTCGGCGGTCAGGACATCGAGAAGATCAAGACCGCCCACGAGAAGCTGGCGCAGGTCTCCCAGCAGGCCGGGTCGCTGCTCTACTCCCAGCAGGCCGAGCAGGGCCAGCAGCCGGGTGGCGAGGCCGGCCCGGGTGCGGCAGGTGCGACCGGTCCGCAGGCCGGCGCCACCGGTGGCGCCGACGACGTGGTCGACGCGGAGATCGTGGACGAGGACGGCAAGAAGTGACCAACCGCCTCCGACACGTATCCACGGCGAAGGGATGAGGTAGCCGCATGACGCAGAAGCCACGAGCCGCCGACCCGGGCGACACCGGGTCGACGCCGGGTGGCTCCGCGCCCACGGAGCCGACCACCGGCGACGGGGAGCGGGTCGTCATCCGCAACAACCGCAAGCTCACCGACACGTCGGAGCCGGAGGGCACCGCCGCGGACGCGGGCAGCGACGTACCGGCCGAGGGCCTGGTCGAGGACGCCGAGATCGTGGTCGACGAGATCGAGGTCGAGGTCAACGCCACCGACGGGCCGGAGCCGTCCGGCCCGCCGGTGGTGGACGCCCCGGCGCAGCCGGTCGACGGCGGTGGGGTCGGCACGTCGCTCGGCGCCGAACTGGAGGCGCTCCGGGCCGAGCTGGACGAGCGGACCAGGGACCTCCAGCGGGTGTCGGCGGAGTACGCCAACTACCGCAAGCGGGTCGACCGGGACCGCAGCCTGGTGCAGGAGCAGGCGACCGGCTCGGTGCTGGCCGCGCTGCTGCCGATCCTCGACGACCTGGACCGGGCCCGGGAACACGGCGACCTGGTCGGGCCGTTCGGAACGGTGGCGGAACAGCTCACCACCGCGCTGGGCAAGTTCGGCCTGAACGCCTTCGGCGAGCAGGGCGACCCGTTCGACCCGACCCGGCACGAGGCGGTCGCGCACCAGACCTCGGCCGAGGTCAGCGAGCCGACCTGCGTGCAGGTCATGCGGCGCGGCTACCAGCTCGGTGAGCGGCTGCTGCGCCCCGCGCTGGTCGCGGTCGCGGATCCGGAATAGTGCGAGACAGTGACCGGGCCGTGGCGGGCCCCCCCCCCCCGGGGGCGGGGCGGCCGGGGGCCGTATTTGGGGTTGGGGTGGTGGGGGGGGGGTGGTGTTGGTAGGGGTGGGGTAGGAAATGGTACCACGGCAGGGCGGGGGCCAAGGCG
>NZ_JBEZFG010000002.1:411096-627797 GCF_040649315.1 Micromonospora sp. NPDC049004 | reverse complement strand
GCGGCTACCCGCTCGGTGTGCGGCTGCTGCGCCCCGCGGTGGTCGCGGTCGCGGATCCGCAAGCGCGCTATACTGTCACCGCCCGGTCCCGTCCCCCGCACCGCGGTGGACGGGACGGCCGGGCCACGACTGTCGGAAGGGGGTGGTGGACCGGTGAGTTCGAAGGACTGGCTCGAGAAGGACTTCTACGCCGTGCTCGGCGTGGACAAGGCCGCCTCCGCGGATGACATCAAGAAGGCGTACCGCAAGCTGGCCCGGGAATCGCACCCGGACCACAATCCGGGCGACCCGAAGGCCGAGGAGCGGTTCAAGGCCGTGTCCGAGGCGTACAACGTGCTGTCGGACGCCGGCCGTCGCCGGGAGTACGACGAGATGCGGTCGCTGTTCAGTTCCGGCGCGTTCCGGCGTAACGCCCGGGCGGGCGGCCAGCCGGGCGGGGTGCCGTTCGACGTTTCCGACCTGTTCGGTGGTGGTGCCGGCGGTGGTGGTGACCGCCGCTTCGGCGGGGCCGGCTTCCAGGACCTGTTCAGCTCGATCTTCTCGGGCGGGCAGGCCGGTGGGCAGGCCGCTCCGCGTGGGCCCGCGCGCGGCCGGGACGTGGAGACCGAGGTGGCTCTGGACTTCGGCGACGCGGTGCGCGGGGTGACCCTGCCGCTGACGTTGCGCGCCCCCGGCGTCTGCGACACCTGCCACGGCAACGGCGCCAAGCCCGGCACCCAGCCGCGTACCTGCCCGGTCTGTCACGGGGCCGGGGTCACGACCCGCAACCAGGGGTCGTTCAGCTTCTCCGAGCCGTGCGGCAACTGCCAGGGCGTCGGCACCGTGGTGGAGGAGAAGTGCCCGGAGTGCCACGGCAGCGGCGGGGTCACCAAGACCCGCACGATGAACGTGCGCTTCCCGGCCGGTGTGGCCGACGGGCAGCGCATCAGGCTGGCCGGGCGCGGTGAGCCCGGTGAGCGTGGTGGCCCGGCCGGCGACCTCTTCGTACACGTCAAGGTCCGGCCGGACGAGCTGTTCGGGCGTACCGGAGACGATCTGACGTTGACCGTGCCGGTGACCTTCGCGGAGGCCGTGCTCGGCACGGACCTGCGGGTGCCAACGCTCGACGGCGCGGTGACGCTGCGGGTTCCGCCCGGCACGCCCAGCGGGCGGGTGCTGCGGGCCCGGGGCAAGGGTGTGGTCCGCCGCGACGGGCAGGCGGGTGATCTGCTGGTCACCCTGGACGTGGTGGTGCCGGCCCGGCTGTCGGACGAGGCGCGGGCGGCGCTGGAGGCGTTCGCCGAGCAGAGCCCGCCGGCGGCGCGGGAACATCTCGACGCCCGGGTGCGTCGGGTCGGTTAGTCCGGTGGGATGGACGCGGAGGTGAGCGGGATGTCGGGCGAGTTCCTCGGTTCGGGTGACCCTGCCTACGAGGCCAAGGTGCTCATGATCTCGGTGGCGGCACGGATGGCGGGGATGCACCCGCAGACGCTGCGCCAGTACGACCGGTTGGGGCTGGTGCAGCCCGGCCGGGCTGCCGGCGGTGGCCGTCGGTACAGCGTCCGGGACGTGGTGCTGCTGCGCGAGGTGCAGCGGCTCAGCCAGGACGACGGGATCAACCTGGCCGGCGTCAAGCGGATCATCGGGCTGGAGCGGTTGCTGGAGCAGGCGCAGCAGCGGGTCGCACGGCTGGAGGCGGAGCTGGACGCCGCGTACCGCCGGGTGGCCGAGCTGGAGTCGCTGGCCCGCTTCCCGGGCCAGGATCTGGTACCGACCAACCGCACGTCCACCGCGCTGGTGGTCTGGCGTCCCCGCCGTACACCCGACCGCTGAACCTGCTTCTCGGCCTGGTCCGTGCCGGAATTTCCGGCGCGGGCCAGGCCGTTTCCGTTAGCCTGTCGATACGGGTCCTATCGCCTTAATTCGGGCCTATCGGCGCGGTTGGGGGAGCGATGACGGAACCGGCGAAGAAAGTGGCCCAGCAGACGGAGGACCGGCTGGAAGACCTGGCCGACACCGTCCGGGAGAAGTTCGACAAGGTGACCGAGGGCAGTTTCCGGGACCGCATCAGCGAGGGGCGGTTCGCCGAGCAGTCCGACGGCGACCACCGCCGAGCCGAGACCGAGCGCAAGCAGGACTGATCCGGTAACCGACGTGCGGGCCGGGACCCACGGGGGGTCCCGGCCCGTTCGCCTCTGCTTGCTTGCTTAGCCGGGACGCGGCCTCAGCCGAGGCGGCGGTTCTCGCGGACCAGGCCGCCCTCGCACCAGTCCCGGTAGACGAAGAGATCCGGCCGGGCCAGCAGGACGCGGCCGTTGTGCGCCCAGATCCTCATCAGCTCGTCGCCGTCGCGCTCGGCCTGCTCGACCAGCTTGCGGAAGCGGCGCTTGGGATGGGCCCGGAAGTTCGTCCGGATGCCGTCCGCGGCGTAGATGTAGAGGCAGTGCAGCGCGAAGCGCCGCGCGGGGCAGGTCGGGTCCATCGCCAGCTCGAAGAGCGTCAGCACCAGGCGGTCGCCGGAGACCAGGAGGTCCCAGTCGGGTGGCATGGAGGACAACGGCACCGAATCGGGCTGGTACGCCCAGGCTCGCAACTCCGCCGGCGTCGGATCGACGGGGTTGGCAAAGCCGTGGAACGTCGACTCCTGCACGCTCACCGGCCAACCTTCCGCTCTCGCCCGCGTCTGGCAACGCTGCCTGCGGACCGTGGCTGCTGGGGCGAAACGGTAACCCGCCGCCGGGTGCTGCGGTAGTACCCGCAGGGAGCAATTCGGCATCCGCCGGCCGGCCCGGCCCCGAACGGCCGTTCGGGTGTCCTGGCCAGCGCCGCCACCGCGCCCACCGGGGCGCGGCGGCGGCGCTGAGCGTCAGTCGTGGACCGGCACCGGCTCCCGCCGCTGGGCCGCCGCGCGGTTGCGCAACCACCGCTTGAACCACGGGAAGTCGGGCAGTCGAGCCAGGATCGGCCCGGTCACCACGGTGATCAGGACGTACGTCGCGGCGAGCGCGGCCAACCGCGGCTCGACGCTACCGGCCGCCACCGCGAGCCCGGCGATGACGATCGAGAACTCTCCTCGGGGTACGAGGGCCAGTCCGGCTCGCCAGCGACCGGGTTCGGCGATGCCGACGCGGCGGGCCGCGAGGTAGCCGGTAAGCGTCTTCGTCGCCATGGTGACCACGGCCAGCGCGAGCGCCGGCAGCAGCACCGGCGGGATCTCCCGTGGGTCGGTGACCAGACCGAAGAAGACGAAGAACACCGCGGCGAACAGATCCCGCAGTGGCGAGAGCAGTTCGGTGGCGTGGTGGGCCACCGGACCGGAGAGCGCGATGCCGACCAGGAACGCGCCGACCGCCGCCGACACCTGCAGCTTCGCAGCGATGCCCGCGATCAGCAGGGTCAGGCCGAGTACGCCGAGCAGCAGCGCCTCCGGGTCCTTCGCCGACAGGGCGGACGAGATGAGGTGGCCGTACCGGATGGCGACCACCAGCACGATCAGCACCGTGGCCACCGCGACGGTGAGCGCGATGCCGCCGCCGAGCAGGCCGGTGCCGGCCAGTACGGCGGTGACCAGCGGCAGGTAGAGCGCCATCGCCAGGTCTTCGATCACCAGGACCGAGAGGATCACCGGGGTCTCCCGGTTACCGAGGCGGCCGAGGTCGGCGAGGACCTTGGCGATCACCCCCGAGGAGGAGACCCAGGTGATGCCGCCGAGCACCAGGGCGGCCACCCAGTCCCAGCCGAGCAGCAGGGCGAAGATGGCGCCGGGTAACGCGTTGAGGACGCCGTCGATCAGACCGGCAGGTGCCGCCGAGCGGAGGTTGCCGACGAGCTCGTTGGCCGAGTACTCCAGGCCGAGCATCACCAGCAGCAGGATGACGCCGATCTCGGCGCCGACCGCGAAGAACTCCTCGCTGGCGGCGAGCGGAAGCAGCCCGCCGTGCCCGAAGGCGAGCCCGGCGAGCAGATAGAGGGGGATGGGCGAGAGGCCGACCCGGCGGCTGAGTCGGCCGAGGAGCCCGAGCAGCAGCAGCAGCGCGCCGACTTCGACGAGCAGTGTGGTGGATTCGTGCATCCGCCTCAGCCGTCCGGGTCACTGTCGGCGAGGATGGCGGACACGCCGTCGAGACCCTGACGGGTCCCCACGACGACCACCACGTCACCGGCCGCGAAGCGGAAGGATGGCTCGGGCGACACGTTCACATTGCCGTCGCGCAGCACCGCCACGATCGAGGCGCTGGTGCGGGTGCGAGCCTTGGTGTCACCGAGCATCCGGTTGACGTACCGCGAACCGGCCGGGATGGCGATCTGCTCGGTGAGCAGACCGGCAGCCTGCTCGCGCAGCCCGGACAGCTGACCGAGCATCAGCGACGCGCCGAGGATGTCGGCCAGCGCCTCCGCCTCGTCGTCGGTCAGCGGGATGTCCGCCTGGCAGGAGTCGGGATCATCCGGGTCGTAAAAGACAAGATCACGGCGGCCATTGCGGTGGGAGACCACGCCCAGGCGGCGTCCGGACTCCGTCACCAGATCGTGGCGTACCCCGATCCCCGGTAAGGCGGTCTGCTCGACACGTACTCGCACCCGCCCAGGCTACCGCGAGGTGAACGGCACACAGATCTTGGAAGGTTCCGCCCGGCGCCCTTGATCAACACCAGATCGCCGATATCGCGGTATCCCGGGCGGCGGGACACCCCGGGATCAGCGATCCCGTGTCGATCTACTTGGGGTCGGTGACGTAGGTGCCCTTGCCCTGGTGTCCCTCGATCAGGCCTTCGGCCTGCAGGATCAGCAGGGCCGACCGGACGGGCTCGGCGGACACGCCGTAGTGCGCGGTCATCTCGCGCAGCGAGGGCAACTTGTCACCGGGCGAGTATTCGCCCGAGCTGATCTTGTCGCGGATGTCCTGTGCGATGCGCTGGCGGTCGGAAATTCGGGGCATGGGGCAACTCCTGGTAGGCCCCAAGATCCTCCCATGCGCTCGACCGGTAGGCCAACACTTTGCGTGCTAAGCATGGTCACTGCTTGTCCTGCAATGCTTTGCATTGTATGTTGACCTCACGGACGCTCGGGAGCGGAAAGCCTGGTAGGCAACCGGCCTCCTCGGCCGGGTCGTCCGTGTCACCGCTGGCACGGCCGTGCGCTCCCCTCGGGTGACCGGCCGTGCCAGCGATCCCTGCGAGGAGGACGACGCTCATGCCTGACCTGGTACGACGCTGATGACCGGGCGGTTCGTCATCCACCTGCCGATCTCGGCGCCCGATCTGGCGCGGGCCAAGATGCTGGGTCGGACGGCCGGACGCTCGCTGGCCTTCCTCGTTCGGATCGACCTCGGCGGGATCACCGTCTCCACCGAGGACGATCAAGGGGTTCGGCACTGGGTCTTCTGCGACCGGCGGCTGGATGGTGGTCGTCGCTGCGTGCTCCGGGCTGACCACGAGACGCCCTGCACCGCCCGCCTCCCCCGCCGGGCCGGCGGCTGACGGCGGCCACTGCCGGAGTTGATCGACTCGGTTTCGGCGATATCGGGGTGTCCCGGGGGCCGGATACCCCGTTTTCCAGGACGACGTGTCGATCTACCGGCCGTGCACGCGCCAGCGCCCGCCCCGGAGACGGGCGGGCACTGGCGGCACGGGCCTGGTCAGCGGAGGCTGGCGAAGAACTCGCGGATGTCACCGACCAGCACGTCGGTGGCCTGGTGAGCGGCGTAGTGACCGCCGACGTCGCCGCGTCCATCGACGTCACTCTCGTACGCCGTCCAGCGGACGATGTTCGCGTGGTCCCGTTCGGCGAAGCGGCGGATGGACTGGAAGTCGCCGGGGAACATGGCCAGCGCCGTCGGTGTCGTGGTCGGCTCGGACGGCTGCTGATCGGCGTGCGCGTCCTCCCAGTAGAAGCGGATCGCCGAGGCGGCAGTGCCGGTGAACCAGTAGAGCGCCACGTTGGCCAGGACGAAGTCGTCGTCCAGGCTCTCGTCGAAGAGTTGCGCGTTCCAGGCGAGCAGCCCGACGGGCGAGTCGGCCAGTCCGTACGCCAGGGTCTGCGGCTGCTGGCTGTGCACCTGGTTGAAGGAGAACTTGTTCTCGTAGAACCACTGGAGGTGTCCGAGCGCCGCCTGGTCCGCCTCGGACAGCCCGGCGAACTCGGCCGGGTCGCCGGACGGGAACGAGAAGAGTTGGGTGACGTGCACGCCGAGGACGTGCTCGGTGTCGATGCGGCCCAGCTCCGGCGCGATCATCGAGCCGGCGTCGTTGCCGACCGCGCCGTAGCTGTCGTACCCCAGGCGGTTCATCAGCTCGGCCCAGGCGCGGGCGGTGCGGAAGCGGTTCCAGCCGGCGCTGCGGGTGGGGCCGGAGAAGCCGTAGCCGGGCAGCGACGGGATGACCAGGTGGAAGGCCGGCGCGGCCGGGTCGGTCGGCTCGGTGAGCGGGCCGATCACGTCCAGGTATTCCAGCACCGAGCCCGGCCAGCCGTGGGTGAGCACCAGGGCGGTGGCGTCCGGCCGGGACGACCGGACGTGCAGGAAGTGGATCTGCTCACCGTCGATCTCCGTGACGAACTGCGGGTGGGCGTTCAGCCGGGTCTCGACGGCCCGCCAGTCGAACCCGTCCCGCCACCTGTCGGCGAGCGCGCGCACCCGGCCGGCGCTCATCCCGTACGCGTCGCCGGCGCCGGGCAGCTCGGCCGGCCAGTTCGTGCGACCCAGGCGGGCGGCCAGGTCGTAGAGGGCGCTCTGCGGGATCTCGACGCGGAACGGACGGATCGCGGTGCCGGTCATCTCGAACTCCTTCGGAACGGAATGTTTCGTTCTGCAACGACAGTAGCAGACCGGAACGATCCGTTCCACTGCTATCCTCTGGTCATGTCGACGACGCCCCCCAAGGCCCTGGCCGGTCGCCGTGCCCAGGCCGCCCGCAACGACGAGGTGATCCTCGAAGCCGCCCGCGCGGTCTTCCTCGACGACCCGAAGGCGCCGATCGCCGCCGTCGCGGACCGCGCGGGCGTCGGCATCAGCGCGCTCTATCGGCGGTACGCGGGCAAGGAGGCCCTGCTGCGCCAGCTCTGTCACGACGGGTTGCGCCGCTACATCGCCGTGGCCGAGGAGGCGCTCGCCGAGCCGGACGACTGGACCGCGTTCGCCGGGTTCCTCGCCGCTGTGGTCGACGCCGACGTGCACTCGCTCACCGTCCACCTGGCCGGCACCTTCACGCCGACCGAGGAGATGGGTCGGGACGCGCTGCGCGCCGGCGAGCTGGCCACCGCGCTCGTCGAGCGGGCGCACGCCAGTGGGCGACTGCGGCCCGACGTGGTCGTACAGGACCTGGGGCTGGTGCTGGAGGCGTGCGCGGCGGTGCGCGTACCCGATGCGGAGCGGGCCGCCCAGCTGCGCCGCCGGCAGCTCGCGGTGCTGATCGGCGGCCTGTCGACGACGCCGGACTCCGATCCGCTGCCCGGCCCGCCCCCGGCGGCCGGGGAGTTCGACTGGCGGTGGCGGCTCCGGGAGTGACGGCCGTCACAGCGGTAAGGTTGAGCGGAATACGCTCAACTCTGGTTGTGTCCAACCCAGTGGACAACGCCGATCCGGGGGAGCCCATGAACACCGAGAAACTGACCACCAAGAGCCGCGAAGCCATCACCGGCGCCGTCGCGCTGGCCAACCAGCGTGGCCACGCCACAGTCGAGCCCTGGCACCTCCTGCTGTCCCTGCTGGACACCGACGGCTCGACCGCCGCCGGCCTGCTGCGCGCCGTCGGGGCCGACCCCGCCGAGCTGCGCCGGGCCGCCCAGCGGGCGGTCGACGCCCTGCCGGCCGCGCGGGGCTCCAGCCTCGCCGAGCCCACCCTGGCCCGGGAATTCGTCAACGCCATCGGCGCCGCCGAGCAGATTGCCCGGCCGCTGGGCGACGAGTACACCTCCACCGAGCACCTGCTCGCCGGCCTGGCCCGGGTGGGCGGCGCGGTGTCCGACTCGCTGAAGTCGGCCGGCGCCACCGAGGAAGCCCTGGTCGCCGCCTTCCCGACCGTCCGGGGCGGAGACCGGCGGGTCACCACCGCCGACCCGGAGCAGACCTACCAGGCGCTCACGAAGTACGGCGTCGACCTGACCGCCAGCGCTCGCGACGGCAAGATCGACCCGGTGATCGGCCGGGACTCCGAGATCCGCCGCGTCATCCAGGTGCTCTCCCGGCGTACGAAGAACAACCCGGTGCTGATCGGCGAGCCCGGTGTCGGCAAGACCGCCATCGTCGAGGGCCTCGCCCAGCGGATCGTGGCCGGCGACGTCCCCGAGTCGCTGCGCGACAAGAAGCTGGTCTCGCTGGACCTCGGCGCGATGGTCGCCGGCGCGCAGTACCGCGGCCAGTTCGAGGAGCGGCTGAAGTCCGTCCTGGAGGAGATCAAGAACTCCAACGGGCAGGTCATCACGTTCCTCGACGAGTTGCACACGGTCGTCGGCGCCGGCAAGGGCGAAGGTTCGATGGACGCCGGCAACATGCTCAAGCCGATGCTGGCCCGCGGTGAGCTGCGGATGGTCGGCGCCACCACGCTGGACGAGTACCGCGAGCACATCGAGAAGGACCCGGCGCTGGAGCGGCGCTTCCAGCCGGTGCTGGTCGGCGAGCCGACGATCGAGGACACCATCGGCATCCTGCGTGGGCTCAAGGAGCGCTACGAGGTGCACCACGGCGTCCGGATCACCGACGCCGCGCTGGTCGCCGCCGCGACGCTCTCCGACAGGTACATCACCGACCGGTTCCTGCCGGACAAGGCGATCGACCTGGTCGACGAGTCCGCGTCCCGGCTGCGGATGGAGATCGACTCCCGCCCGGTCGAGGTGGACGAGATCGAGCGGGCGGTCCGTCGGCTGGAGATCGAGGAGATGGCGCTGGCCAAGGAGCCGGACGCCGCGTCCGCCGAGCGCCTGGCGCGGCTGCGCCAGGAGCTGGCCGACAAGCGCGAGCAGCTCACCGTGCTCTCCGAGCGCTGGCAGACCGAGAAGAGCCACATCACCAAGCTCTCCACTGCCAAGGAGGAGTTGGAGCGCCTGGGCGGCGAGGCCGAGCGGGCCGAGCGGGACGGGGAGCTGGAGCGTGCCGCCGAGCTGCGCTACGGCCGGATCCCCGCCCTGAAGGTCGAGCTGAAGCAGGCCGAGGAGGAGCTGGCCCAGCTCCAGGCCGACGGCGCGATGCTCAAGGAGGAGGTCGGCGCGGACGACATCGCCGCGGTGGTCGCCTCGTGGACCGGCATTCCGGCCGGTCGCCTGCTCGAAGGCGAGACGGCGAAGCTGCTGCGGATGGAGGAGTCGCTGGGCGGCCGGGTGGTCGGCCAGGCCGAGGCCGTGGGCGCGGTGTCCGACGCCGTACGCCGGGCACGGGCCGGTGTCGCCGACCCGGACCGCCCGACGGGCAGCTTCCTCTTCCTCGGCCCGACAGGTGTCGGCAAGACGGAGCTGGCCAAGGCGCTCGCCGAGTTCCTCTTCGACGACGAGCGGGCGATGGTCCGCATCGACATGAGCGAGTACGGCGAGAAGCACTCGGTGGCCCGCCTGGTCGGTGCCCCGCCCGGTTACGTGGGCTACGAGGAGGGCGGGCAGCTCACCGAGGCGGTGCGCCGCCGGCCGTACTCGGTGATCCTGCTGGACGAGGTGGAGAAGGCCCACCCCGACGTCTTCGACGTGCTGCTCCAGGTGCTCGACGACGGTCGGCTCACCGATGGTCAGGGCCGCACGGTGGACTTCCGCAACGCGATCCTGATCCTCACCTCCAACCTCGGGTCGTCGGTGATCAGCGATCTGACGCTGGCCGAGGAGCAGCGCCGGGAGGGCGTCCTGGCAGTGGTCCGGTCGCACTTCAAGCCGGAGTTCCTCAACCGGCTGGACGACATCGTGGTCTTCGCCGCGCTGCGTGGGGACGATCTGCGCTCCATCGTGGACATCCAGCTCGACCGGATGCGGCGGCGGTTGGCCGACCGGCGGCTCGGCCTGGAGATCACCGATTCCGCGCGTCAGTGGCTGGCGGAGCACGGCTACGACCCGATCTACGGTGCCCGCCCGCTGCGCCGCCTGGTCCAGACCGCCATCGGCGACCAGTTGGCCAAGGCCCTGCTGAGCGGATCGATCCGAGACGGCAACACGGTCAAGGTAGACCTCACCCCCGCCACCAACACCCTGACGGTAACCCCAGCCTGACCCCGCCCTGATCACGGTGATCAAGAGGTTTGCGTCATCGGAACGTCTTCTCATGACGCAAACCTCTTGATCAACAGGGTGAGAGGTGGGCGGGGAGGGAAAGGGTTGGGGCATGTTCGGGATGCGTAAGGCTTGGGAGCGCGAACTCGGTGCGGCGGTGGACGAGCTGGTCGCCGCCGACACGCTTGCCTTCGGTGGGGTGGGGATCGCCGGCGCGACCCTGCCGGTGACCGAGGCGTACCAGCGCGTCGAGGCCGCGCTCGACGACCACCCCGAGGAGGTACGCCGGCAGCTCGACCGGCTGCTCGCCAAGGGGTCACCCGCCGGTCGGGCGTACGCGGCGACGCTGCTGGAGCGCGTCGACCCGGCGGCGGCCCGAGCGGCGTGGACGTCGCTGCGGGACGACCCCACCGAGTTCACCACCTTCGTCGGGTGCGTCATGGGGCGCTCCACCCTCGGCGACTACGCCACCCAGCGACTCGCGGCGGCGTGACCCGCCCGGGTCGTGCAACCCGGCCCATCCGGCACGGCGGAGTGGCGCGAACCCAGGCATCCACAATGACCACGGCCGGCGACACCCCGGCTGCCGTCGGTAGCTGAGCTTTCGGTCACGACGCGACTCATTTCGGTGCGCGAGGTTGTTACCGTCTGCGCCGACGTACCTGGGGAGGTGGTCGGTGGACGGGTCGCAGGCGTACCTGGTGGCGGCGGTGGTCGTACTCATCGTGGTCGTGCTCGTGATCGTCGTGCGAGCCCGGCGGCGGGCCGCGGCCCGGCCCACCGGGGTGCCACCGGCCGCCCGACCCACCCTCGACGGCGCCAACCGACTGGCGCCGGGTGATCGCGTGCGGATCGGCCAGCGGGAGTACGTCGTGAGCGGCACCATCCGCCTGGTCGAGGGGGACTGGAGCTGGGTGCAGCACCTCCTCGACGACGCCTCCGGCACGCCACACCGGCTCTCCGTCGAAGGCGACGGCGACCCCGAGCTGGAACTTGTGCTCTGGACCGCCCAACCCGGCGCGACCGTCACCCCCGGCGCCCCGACCATCGACCTCGGCGGGCTGCGCTACACCTGGGCCGAGACCGGGCAGGCCCGCTACACCGCCACCGGCGAGACCGGCCTGCCCTCGGCCGGGACCATGCGCTACCACGACTACCAGTCGGGCCCGAACGCCCGGCTCTCCTTCGAGGCGTACGGCGAAGAGGGCTGGCGGGTCGCCCGCGGCGACCTGCTCGACCCCGCCGATCTGGCGATCCGACCCACCGGCGACGGGCGCTGAGCGACCCGACGCGCCCGCCGCCTTCGGCACGGCATGCCGGACTGGCCGGTTGCCGATACGGTGTGGGCCCGATCTAGGGAAGGAGAATCGTGGTCGATTCCCAGAGCACGCCGGCCCGCCAGCGGCCATCCACCGTGACGATTTCCAGCTATCTGCTCTACCTGTTCCTGGCGTGCCAGGTGATCAGTCTCATTGTCACCCTCTCCACCATCGGCAAGACCCGGGACGTGCTCCGCGACGTCTACTCGACCAGTACGGCCGAGGGCGCGGACCAGGTGGCGAACTTCGTCTTCGCGTTCGCCCTCGGCGCCGGCATCCTCGTGCTCCTGCTCGCGGTCGTGCTGGCCGTGCTGGCCATCTTCAACAACCGTGGTAGCAACGGTTCGCGCATCACCACCTGGATCGTCGGCGGCATCATGGTCTGCTGCACGGGTGGCACCGTGCTCAACGGCGCGGGCGGCGGCAGCTTCACCACCGGTGGGAACACCAGCGGCGACATGCCGAGCAGCGAAGAGGTCCAGCGCCGCCTCGAGGAGGCGCTGCCGTCCTGGATCGCCCCGGTCAGCATCACGCTCGGCGTGATCAGCCTGCTCGCGCTGCTGGCGGCGCTCATCCTGCTGGCACTGCCCAAGTCGAACGAGTTCTTCCGCAAGCCCGCCGCGGCCTGGGAGCCCCCGACCCCCGGCACCAGCTACCCGGGCTACCCGCAGGCGTCCGGCCAGCCCGGCTACCCGCAGGCTCCCGGCCAGCCCGGTTACCCGCAGGCTCCCGGCCAGCCCGGTTACCCGGCGGCGCCCGGCCAGCCGGCCCATCCGTCCAGTGGCGAGCCGGGTTACCCGCCCAGTGGCGAGCCGGGCTACCCGTCGACGCCGGGCCAGGCACCCGGGTCGGAGCAGCCGCCGTCCGGCACCGACCGGCCGGACGACACGCCGCCGGCGGACCGCCCCGGCCCGACCCCGCCGTCGACCAGTTGACCGCTGGATAAGCACGACGCCGACGATCCCTCCGAGTAGGTTGCAACCCGACGCCTACCGGAGGGATCCGTCGTGTCGTACCCCCAACCGGCACCGCCCCGCCGGCCCGCCGTGGTCCTGCTGGCCTCGGCCGTGCTGCTGGTGATGGCGGTGGCCGCGCTCGCGTACACCGTCGTGGACCTGGCGGTGCTGGGCCGGACCGTGGACGCGTTCCGGGCTGCCGCTCGGGACACCTCGGCGACCCCGCAGCAGATCGACGACGTGGTGACCCTGCTGCGCGCGTCGGCGGCGCTGACCGCGGTGGTGGCGGCCCTCTCCGCGCCCGTGCTCGCCGGCCTGGCCCTCGGGCTGCTGACGGGCCGGCGGGGCGTACGGGTGGCCACCTGGGTGGTCTGCGGGCTCGGGCTGCTCGCGGGATGCTGCAGCGGGGCGGTGCTCGTCGGCGAGCGGGCCGCGCCGCTGCGGCTGGGCGCCGACGAACAAGCCACCGCCGAGCTGCTCGGCCTCATCTCGGACGCGTACCCGTCCTGGTGGATCCCGCTCAACGCCGGGCTTTCGGTCGGGCAGGCCCTCGGTTACCTTGTGGTAGCAACGCTGCTGACCCTGCCGGCGGCGAACGCCTGGTTCGGTCGACACCGCCCCACGTCACCCACCATGCCGTCCGCCCCACAGGCGTTTCCGCCCGCACCGCACCAGCCCCCGCCGGCGTCCGCCGCGCCCCCGTACCCGCCCAGGTGAGGACCCGCCCGTGACGCTCGATCCCACGACCGCTGAGCGACGGGCCCTGATCACCGGCGCCACGGCCGGCATCGGCGCTGCCTTCGCCCGACGTCTGGCGGCCGACGGTTGGCAGCTGGTGCTGGTCGCCCGGGACGCCGGCCGACTGGGCGAGGTGGCCGCGGAGTTGGGCTCCCGGCACGGTCGTGCCGTGGAGACGTTGTCGGCGGACCTGTCCACCGACGACGGCTGCGCGACAGTCGAGCAGCGGCTGACCTCCGACAGCCCCGTCCACCTGCTCGTCAACAACGCCGGCATCAGCCTGAACAAGCCGTTCCTGCGCTCCACAGCGGAGGACGAGGCGCGGCTGCTCCGGCTCAACGTGCACGCCGTCATGCGACTGACCCTGGCGGCGCTTCGACCGATGACCGAACGGCGCGACGGGGCAGTGATAAATGTCTCTTCGGTTGCGGGTTTTGGCGCGGTGATGCCCGGGTCGACCTACTCGGCCAGCAAGGCGTGGGTCACCAATTTCAGCGAGTCCGTCGGCCAGTCGGCACGCCCATTCGGTGTCCGGGTGATGGCTCTGTGCCCCGGCTACACCCGCACCGAATTCCACGAACGGGCCGGCATCAACATGTCGAAAACGCCTGAGTGGCTGTGGCTGCGAGCCGAGGATGTCGTCGACGACGCCCTACGTGACCTGCGGAAAGGCAAGTTGGTAAGCATCCCGGCATGGAAGTACAAGGTGGCGGTCGCCGGTCTGCGACACGCGCCGATCCGGCTGCTCCAGGCGGTCGCCCGCGACACCCGCAGCCGGATCGGCCGCGACGAGCACTGAACCGTCGGAGCCCGCCAGCGCCGAGAACGCCGTGGTCGGGCGTTGGCGCACCGCCTCCAGATCGGTCGCTGAGCGTAGTCGAACATCGCCAACCGTCGGTTCCTCGCGGGGCTGATCAGGGAGGGCCGTGCACACGCCGTTCAGACTTGCGCAGTAACCTCTATCGCCATGGGGGACCACGACGACCTGCGTAAATTCATTACCGACCTGGCTGTGGTCCACGGACGGGTCGTGCTCTCCTCGGGGCGCGAGGCAGACTGGTACGTCGATTTGCGGCGTGTCACGCTCCATCACCAGGCCGCTCCGTTGGTCGGTCGGGCGCTGCTCGATCTCACCGCCGACTGGGAGTACGAGGCCGTCGGTGGGCTCACCCTGGGCGCGGACCCTGTCGCGCTCTCGATGCTGCACGCCGCCGCTCCGACCGGCCGCGCCCTCGACGCCTTCGTGGTGCGAAAGGCGGGCAAGGCGCACGGTCTGCAGCGACGGATCGAGGGACCGGAGGTGGCCGGCCGCCGAGTGTTGGCGGTGGAGGACACGTCCACAACGGGCGGAAGTGTGTTGACCGCTGTCGAGGCGCTTCATGAGGCCGGAGCCGAAGTCGTGGGCGTGGCGGTTATTGTTGATCGAGGCGCCGGCGACGCGGTGCGAGCCGCCGGATTGCCGTACAGGGCGGCCTATACGTTGGCTGACCTCGGCCTTGTGGCGTAAAAGTTTGCCGATTCGGATCTGCTGATATGCAGGCGGATCGATGCTGCTGGTGGAAGGATGGAATACGTGGGAACTGCGTTGGCCGAAATGACAATGCCTCAGATCTCGCCGCTTGCCGGTGAGCCGATCGAACGTGCCGATGCCGAGCGTCTCGCGGGGGTCCTCAAGGCCCTCGCGGATCCCGCCCGGTTGCGGCTGCTCAGCCTGATCCAGTCGGCCCCCGAGGGCGAGGCGTGCGTCTGTGACTTGACCGCACCGCTCGGCCTCTCCCAGCCGACGGTCAGTCACCACCTGCGTATCCTCACCGAGGCCGGCTTGCTGGAGCGGGAGAAGCGCGGTGTCTGGGCGTACTACCGGCTGGTCCCGAGTGCGATCGCGACGATCGCCGACCTGCTGACCCCGCCGCGTAAGCGGGCCACCAAGAAGGCCCGCTGACATAGGCGCTGCGCACCGTCCCACGCCGGGGCGGTGTCCGGTGGCGAACCAGGGGTGGCGCCACCGGTAGGTGATACCTGCTCGTCCTCGGCCGCACCGCCGGAGGGCGGGCCTGACATGCCGACGGCCGACCCCCTCACCAGGGGGCCGGCCGTCGTCGTACCTGCGATCAGCGCTCCTGGCCGTGCCCCCGACGGTCGTGGTCGTGCGGGTGCTCGTCGTGGTCGAACTTCTCGCGTACCGCGTCGACCGCGCCCGCGGCGCTGGCCGCCGCGACCACCGCTACCGCCTCACCGCGCTTGCGCGCCCGCCGGTCACGCAGGAACTCGAAGAAGATCGGCAGCACCGAGATCAGGATGATCAGGGCGACCACCGGCAGGATGTAGTGGTCGATCTTGTCGCCGATGGCCTTGTAGATCCGGTCGGCCAGCAGGTAGCCGATCAGCAGGATGCCGTCCACCCAGAGCACCGCGCCGACGATGTTCCACATCAGGAACTGCCGGGCCGGCATGCCCAGCGCCCCGGCGACCGGGTTGAGGAACGTCCGCACGATCGGGATGAAGCGCGCGAGCACCACTGCCTTCGCCGGGCCGAACTTCTGGAAGTAGTACTCGGCCTTCTCGACGTACTCCTTCTTGAACAGCCGCGAGTTGGGCCGCTCGAACATCCGTCGGCCGTACCGCGCGCCGAGCCAGTGCCCCAACTGGGCGCCGAGGATCGCGCAGATCGGCCCGCCGATGAGCAGGCCGGCCAGCGAGAGCCGGGTGCCGTCACCGAAGATGGCGTCCGCCACCGGCGAGGCGGCCACGCCAGCGAGGAACAGCAGCGAGTCGCCGGGGAAGAAGAAACCCACCAGCAGGCCGGTCTCGGCGAAGAGGATCACCCAGACGCCCACCAGCCCGAAGGTCTGCAACAGGTCCTTGGGATCGAGCGGGTTCAGGGCGACGCTCTCCGTGAGAGCGCGGGTCTTCTCAGCTGTGTCCACGGCCACAAAGGGTACCGAAGCCCGGTGCCCGTACCGCGCCGGACCGGCCCCCACCACCCGCTGGCCGTAAACGGCGGTGCCCCGCCGACAAGCGTTGTCGGCGGGGCACCCGTGGTACGGGATGGAGCAGATTGTTCGGCTGGATCAGGCGACGAAGCGGGTCCGGCGGCGCTTGGCCACCAGGTAACCGCCCACGCCCGCGACGAGCAGCAGCGCGCCGATGCCGGCGATCAGGCCGGTCGACTGACCGGTGATCGGCAGCGCGCCACCGTCACCGCCACCCTCGCCGCCGCCGTTACCGCCGGCCGCACCCTTGATGGTGAAGGCCGCGGTGTCGTTCTTCGGGTTGAGGTCGGCGATGGTGGACCCCTCGCCTTCCAGGTTGAAGTGCAGCAGGTGAACTGAGCCCGGTGCGCCGGCCAGATTGTCGATGCGCAGCCCGAACTCGAAGACGGCCGCGTCGCCCTTGTGCAGGGTGTCGTACCAGAGGCAGAGGTAGGCGCGCGCGCCCGGATCGCCGTACCAGCCGACCATCTCGCCGTCCTTGAACGGCGAGCACTCGTCCGGCGCGGTCACGACGGTCGCGCCGGCCGGAATGGTGATTTCGGCGGCGGTCGTCAGCTCGCGGGGCGAGTACGTGTTGATGGCAGCCGGGCCGTTGTTGACGAAGCCGACCTTGGTGTTGACGGTCTTGCCTACAGCACCGGCAACCTCGGCCCCGGTGGCGGCAACGTCGGCCCGCTGGTTGCCGGTCACGGTCGCCGTGATCATCGTGACGTTGTTGCTCGGATCCTTGTCGGTCTGCTTGAGCTGACGGGCCTGCGTGGTCGGCGCCGGGACCAGGGTCAGCGCCGCGCCGGTGCCCTTTCGCCATTCGCCGGCCGGGAAGGGGAACTCCGCGAGGAACGCAGCCCAGTCGCCATCGGCGAACCACTCAGCCGAGCCGTACTGCTCGCCCGGTGCCCAGGCGTCCGGTGCGATCTTGAGCACGGACGACGAGTCCAACTGGACGACGGCTTCCGGCTCGATCTTCTGGTCCATCGCGCACTGGGCGAAGTTGGTGCCGAATGCGTAGAGGTAGGAGCAGTTCGAGTGCTGGGCCGCGGTGAGACCGGTGCCCGTCAGCAACAGGACAGCGCCGTTCGTCGTCTTGTCACCGACGTTCGCGACGCGCAGGGGCGCCTTCACGGACGCTCCTGGCGCACCCGAGACCTCAAGGACGTCGTCCGCCTTGAGATCCACGCCCTCGCCCACCTCGATCGTGGACGTGGCAGTGACATTCGCCCTGCCCTTGGAGGCCATGGTCAGGGTGAGGTCAGCCTTCTTGCCCACCGGCGCGGTGTCCTTGGCCTTGACGGTGAGGTCGAGGACATAGTCGATGGTCTCGGCACCCTTGAGATTGCAGGTGATGGTCGTTCCGGTCTGCGAGCAGCCGGCCACCGAGTCGGTCAGGGTGACCGTGGCGAAGTCGGCGACCGCAGAGCGGTCAACAGTGATGGTGAAGTTCTCCGGCAGGGCCTCGGCGAACGCCTGGAGCATGACGGACTTGGCCTCACCGCCGGGGGCGAGGAGGGCGTTGTTCGCGTACAGGAAGACCTCGTTCGAGGGCTCCTCGGCGAGGGCCGGGCTGGCGGAGGCGGCGACGAACGCGCCTGCGACGCCCAGGCCGGCGAGCCAGCGCCGAGTGGAGTGGGTGAGCATCAGGGGGATTCCTCCAGTAGGGGGATTCAGGTGCAGCCTGCGGATCTTAAGGAATCGCTAAGGTTCGCTGTCGCCCCTGATCACCGCTCGGTCGGCAACATGAACCGAAAGGTTGATCAGCGTCGCCGCAACGTTCAGGCCGTCCGCTCCCGTCATCTGAGGCAGGACCCCGGGAGGTGCAGTGACGTACGAGGAGTTCGCGGACACGCGGCTTGCCCCGCTGCTGCGGTACGCGGTGATGCTCACCGGCGATCCGCACCAGGCGCAGGATCTGGTGCAGGAGACGATGGTCCGGGTCCAGCTCAACTGGCGGCGGGTCGTCCGCGCGGACTCGCCCGAGCGGTACGTGCGCCGGATGCTCACCAACCAGTACGTCGACTGGAAACGCGGCTCGTGGATGCGCCGGGTGCTGCTGCGCGGGGAGCCCGACGAGTCCCTGCCGGCGTCGGTCGACCACGCCCAGTCCGCCGTGGACCGGGACCAGATCTGGTCGTGGCTGTCCCGGCTGCCGCGCCGGCAGCGCGCCACTCTCGTGCTGCGCTACTACGAGGACCTACCCGACGCCGAGATCGCCGAAATTCTCGGCTGCGCCGTCGGGACCGTACGTTCGTCCATCTCCCGGGCCCTGGCCACGCTCCGGGCCGAGTATGTGGAGGTTCGCTCATGATCGAGGATGACCTGCGGGCCGCCTTCGCCCGGCACGAGCCGCTGACCCCGCCGACCGGTCCGTTGCGGGCCGCCATCGACCGCCTGGCGATCGGCCGGCGTCGACGCCGTCGCCGCTGGCAGGCCGGTGGCACCGCGCTGGCCCTGCTCGGGGTGCTGGGGCTCGGGGTGCCGCTGTTGACTCCGGAGCGCGCGGGGCCGCCGCCGACCGCCGAGCTGCTCGGTGAGTCGGCTCGGCCGGCACCGTCCGGAGCGCTGAACATCCTGCTGCTCGGCATCGACGGCGACGGGCGGACGGCGGCACGCGCGGACGCGGTCCTGTTGGTGCACATCCCCGCCGACCGCAGCCGCCCCTACCTGGTGTCGCTGCCGCGTGACCTGGGGGTGCCGATTCCGGGCCAGGGAACCGACAAGCTGAACGCCGCGTTCCCGTTCGGCGCCGGTTTCACCCGTCCCGAGCTGACCAAGGGGTACGAGCTGACGCGTCGTACGGTGGCCGAGCTGACCGGGGTCCGGGTGGACGCCGGCGTGGTGCTGACGTACCGCGCGGTGCGCTCGCTTACCGACGCGGTCGGCGGGGTGCCGGTCTGCCTGCCTGAACGGGTTCGCTCCGTCCACACGAAGCGGGTCTTCCCGGCCGGCTGCCAACGTCTCGACGGCGCCGCGTCGGTCGACCTGCTCCGCCAGCGCTACGGTCTGCGAGAGGGAAGTCAGGACCGGGACCGCAACGCCCGGCTCTTCGCCGCCGGGCTGGTCCGCCAGAGCACCGACCAGGGCGTGCTCACCGATCCGGTACGCCTCGCCAAGCTGCTGACCACCGTCGGCCCGGACCTCGTCGTGTCACCCGACCGGGGGGCCCTGCTGGACCTGCTGCGGCTCGCCCCCACGCTGCGATCGGTGGAGCCGGTCGGGTTCGGCCTCCCGGTCGCCTGGCCGACCGGGACGGAGCGCTACCTGCGGACCGACCCGAAGCTCGCGCCGGAGTTCCTGACCGCGCTGCGGGACGACCGGCTCGGCGACTGGACGGCCCGGCACCCGAAGCTGGTCGACGAAGCCCGCTGAGCGGTCAGCGGTAGTCGTCCTCGTCCCCGGTGACCACCCGGGCCTGCTCCATGGCGTCCCAGTCGTCGACCTCCATGCCGCGCTGCGGCTCGACGTCGACGTGGGCCGGGTCGACCACGGTGGCCTGCTCGACCGCGTCGGCCGGCTCCGCCTCGGGGTCGCGTTCGTCGGCGGCGAGGTGGTCGCCGGGGGTGAAGTCCTCATCGGGCTGACCCATGGTCCCTCCCGGGTTCTCGGGGCACGATTCCCACCACCGTACGGGCTGCGTCGACGCGGCGCGCGGAAGCCGAGTCGGCGGAATCAACCCATGACGGCGCGCGCCGATGCCAGGATGGTGCCGTGGGCTTCCTCATCCGACTGGCGATCACCGCTGTCGCGTTGTGGGTGACCACCCTGATCGTGCCCGGCGTCGACGTGCACGGCCGTTCGGGTGGCAACACCGTGCTCACGCTGATCGTGGTGGCGCTCATCTTCGGCGTGATCAACGCGGTGCTCAAGCCGATCATCCGGGTGGTCGGCTGCGTGTTCTACCTGCTGACGCTGGGCCTGTTCGCGCTTGTCGTCAACGCGCTGCTCTTCCTGCTCACCGACCGGATCGCCCGCGGGCTCGACCTGCCGTTCCAGGTGGACGGCTTCTGGCCGGCGTTCTGGGGAGCCATCGTGATGACAGTGGTCACCTGGCTGATCACCGTCATCGTGCCGGACCGTCTGGACACCCGGTGAGCGGCTGACACCCCCCTCGGTTGGTCCTGCCCACCACACCTGCGGGATACTGCCGGGCGGAGGACAGCGCGGTCCGGCGCACAAGTGAACAACAGCGGCCAGCACGGCCGAGAGTGGTAAGTAAGGAGCGCATCACATGCCCATCGCTTCCCCCGAGGCCTACGCGGAGATGCTGGACCGCGCCAAGGCTGGCCGGTACGCGTACCCCGCGATCAACGTGACCTCCTCCCAGACGCTGAACGCGGCGCTCAAGGGCTTCGCCGACGCGGAGAGCGACGGCATCATCCAGGTCTCCACCGGTGGTGCCGAGTACCTGTCCGGTCCCTCGATCAAGGACATGGTCACCGGCGCGGTGGCGTTCGCCGCGTACGCGCACGAGGTGGCCAAGAAGTACCCGGTCAACATCGCGCTGCACACCGACCACTGCCCGAAGGACAAGCTGGACAAGTTCGTCCGGCCGCTGATGGGCATCTCGCAGGAGCGGGTGAAGCGCGGCGAGCAGCCGCTGTACCAGTCGCACATGTGGGACGGGTCGGCCGTGCCGGTCGCCGAGAACCTGCAGATCGCCTCCCAACTCCTCGACGAGGCCGCCAAGGGCAAGATCGTCCTCGAGATCGAGGTTGGCGTCGTCGGTGGCGAGGAGGACGGCGTCGAGAACGCCATCAACGACAAGCTCTACACCACGGTCGAGGACGGCCTGGCCATGGTCGAGGCGCTCGGCCTGGGCGAGAAGGGCCGCTACATGGCGGCGCTGACCTTCGGCAACGTGCACGGCGTCTACAAGCCGGGCAACGTCAAGCTCCGCCCCGAGATCCTCAACCAGATCCAGGAGGCGGTCGGCGCCAAGTACGGCAAGGACAAGCCGCTCAGCCTGGTCTTCCACGGCGGCTCGGGCTCCCTGCTGAGCGAGATCCGCGAGGCTCTCGACTACGGCGTGGTGAAGATGAACATCGACACCGACACGCAGTACGCCTTCACCCGGCCCGTCGCGGACCACATGCTCCGCAACTACGACGGCGTGCTGAAGATCGACGGCGAGGTCGGCAACAAGAAGCAGTACGACCCTCGTACCTGGGGCAAGGCCGCCGAGGCCGGCCTGGCCGCCCGGGTCGTCGAGGCGTGCGAGCACCTGCGCTCCACCGGCACCACGATGTCCAAGTAACGACGTACGCCCGACGGCCGGCTCTCCCCTCGGGGAGCCGGCCGTCGTCGTCAGGTGGTCAACAGGCGGACGGCCTCGTGGACGTCGTCGGTGAGGTGGATCGTCGACGACAGGTCGCCGAACGGCGAGGCGGCCAGCAGCGGACGCAGCAGCGCTTCCACCGGCAACTCCCGCGTCCAGTAGTCACGGTCCAGGAAGATGTACGCGCCGCTGGCCCCATCGGTGCCGTAGTAGGTCTTGGTGGCCGCCTGGAACACCTCCTGCACCGTGCCCGCCCGACCCGGCGCGAAGACGATGCCGCCCCGGGCGAGCCGCAGGATGGTGTCCTCCCGGATCGCGTTCGAGAAGTACTTGGCGATCCGCCCCGCGAACAG
Organism: Micromonospora sp. NPDC049004; assembly: GCF_040649315.1. Lineage (NCBI taxonomy): Bacteria > Bacillati > Actinomycetota > Actinomycetes > Micromonosporales > Micromonosporaceae > Micromonospora > Micromonospora sp. NPDC049004. The sequence goes on along the minus strand of NZ_JBEZFG010000002.1, from coordinate 606,011 downwards.
GTTCGCCGGCTCGTGCCCGTACAGCCAGGTCGGGATGGCCAGCCCGCCGGCCCGCGCCCACCCGGCGTCCCCGGCGCGCTGGCGGGGCACGCCCGCGTACCGCTGCCGGACCGTCAACGCCGCGGCCGTGTACCGGTGGTGGTCGGTGAAATCGGGCGCGGTGGCCAGCAGGTCGATCGCCGCGGTCAGGTCCGCCGCCGCGTGGTCCGCCAGGTACGCGCCGAGGTTCGCCGCCTCCATCACCCCGGGGCCCCCGCCGGTCACCACCAGCCGGTCGGCCCGCGCCAGCTCCCACCCCAGCACGGCCGCCATCCGGTACGCCGCACTGCCGCGCTGCACGGCGTGACCGCCCATGATGCCGACCACCGACTGCGGCCCGTACCCGCCCAGCCAGGCGCGGGTGGCGTCGGCGAGCGCGTTGTCCACGCCATGGTCGTGCAGCCGCTGACCGAGCGCCTCCTTCACGTCCGGCAGCGCCCCGCCGTGCGCCCGGTAGTGCTCGTACACCCGGGTGTCGTACATCCCGGTGAACCCGCCCTCGGCGAACCCGTCGGCGAGGTCGTCCGGCGTGTAGAGGTGCGACGGCTGGGTCGGGTACGGCAGCCCGGAGAACGGCGGCACCACGTTCGCGCCGCGCCGGACCAGGTCGGCGCCGACCTCCCGGGAGGCGAACCGGCAGCCGACGAAGAGCGTGCCGGTGACCTCGACGCCGGTCAGGTCGGGCACCGGGGTGAGGTCGAGGCGCAGGCCCTGCACGGTCAGCCCGGTCAGGCGGCCGGTGACCAGCTGCCGGTCGAACTCGTCCCGGGTCTGGATCTCGTCGGCGTGCAGGTGGGGCTCGATGACGTCGGTGGGAGGTGGGGTCGGCACCCGGCCATCCTGCCCCTTGGACGAGGCCCGCCAAACCCCGGGCGGGGTGGACGCGACAGGAGCCCGGTGGTCGTGGCCACCGGGCTCCTGCCTAACCGGTTCCTGGGGAGGCTCCGGACCATTAGTTGTAATGGAAAACACCTGGCCGCGGCATAGGCCGCAGGCGTGATGAACTCCTCAGCCGTTCAGCCGAACGCGTCGGCCGACCCGCTCGCGTGTCGCCCTGTCCAGCGGGTTGAATGGGGCGATGCAGAACCTTTTGCCGGAGCCACCGGCCACCCTCCTGCCCGCGAACGACGAGGCCGACGCCGCCCTGGCCGCCGCCCAGGAGGCCGGCACCGACGAGGCGTTCGCCGCGGTGGCGGCCCGCTTCCCGACCTTCAGCGCGGCCTGGGGTGCGCTCGCGGCCCGGGCGTTCGCGGCCGGCGCGGTGGTGACGGGGTACGCGTACGCCCGCACCGGCTACCACCGTGGCCTCGACCAGCTCCGCCGCAACGGCTGGAAGGGCCACGGGCCCGTGCCGTGGTCGCACGAGCCCAACCGGGGCTTCCTCCGCTGCCTGTACGTGCTCTCCCGGGCCGCCGACGAGATCGGCGAGGCCGACGAGGCGGCCCGCTGCGCCCAGTTCCTGCGGGACTGCGACCCGGCTGCGGCGGACGCGCTGGCCAGCAACTGACACCGCCGTCGAAGGCCGGCCCGGAGCCGGGCCGGCCTTCGACGGGCTACAACCCTTCGGCGACAGCGGCGGCGATCTTCAACCAGGCGTCCCGGGTGGCCGAGGAGAGCCCGCCGTACCGGATCGGCTCGCCGCTGTCGATGAGCCGCTCGTACGGCGCCAGCAGCACCGCCCTGGTCCGCGCCGCGAAGTGCTCCTGGATGGCCGGAAGGTCGATTTCCTTGCGCGACGGCGGCATCGACACCACGGTCACCGCCTGCCGGACCAGCCGCTGCCGGCCGCTCTGCTCCAGGTGGTCGAGCATCCGGGCGGCCGTCTCCGCCGAGTCGTTACGGGCCGACATGGTGACCACGAGCTGGTCGGTGGCGTCCATCGACGCCTGCCAGTTCTGCGCCCGCACGTTGTTCCCGGTGTCCACGAAGATCAGCTTGTAGAACCGGCTGACCACCTCGCGGATCTCGGCGAACGCGGCCGCGGTCAGCATCTCGCCACCGGTAGCCGACTCGTCCGAGGCCAGGACGTCGAACATCCCCTCACCCTGCGAGCGGACGTACTGTGATAGGTCACCGACCCGCCCGTGCGCGCCCTGGAACTGCCCGAGGTCGCGCAGCATGTCCCGCACGGTGCGGGAGTGGAAGTCCTGCTGGGCGCGCATGCCGAGCGTGCCCTGGGTCTCGTTGTTGTCCCAGGCCAGCACGTAGCCGCCACGCTTCTGCCCGAACGTCATCGCCAGCAGCAGGATGGCCACCGTCTTGCCGGCGCCGCCCTTCGGGTTCACCACTGTCACCTGCCGCAGCCCACCGAAGTTGCGGCGCACCATCTCGATGTCCCGCTTGAGCTCCTGCTCGTGCCGCCCCGGCGAGAGCCGGACCAGACCGATCTTGTTGACCACCGCGCGTACGCCCATGGTGGCCACCGGGTCGGCGGGCCGTACCTGCCGGCGGCGCGCGAAGTCCTCGGCCGTCGGCGCGGCAGTGGTCTCCGGAGTCCAGGTGGCGTCCGGGTAGCCGGTGGCCGGCACCCGCGCCACCGGGTCGGTCTCCTGGTACTGCTGAGGCGGCGCCGGTGGAACCGCAGCCGCGGCCTGCTGCCAGGGCGGCGGATACCAGCCCGGCGACGGCGGGAACGGCCCCGGCGGCGGGGTCGGCACCGCGCCCTGCTGCGGGGGCTCGACCGGCGCCGGGCCGGCCTGGCCGGGAATCGCCGGCGAGTACGTCTGACCGGCGTACGTCTGGCCGGCGTACGTCTGCCCCGCTCCGGTGCCCTGGTCGACGGCGGGCGGCGGTGGTGGAGGTGGAACGGGCGGCGCGGGAATCGGCGGCGGCGCGACGGTCGCCTGGTCCTCGGTCGACGGGGGTGGGCTGGCCGGACGCTGCGGCGGGTACGCCCAGGGCGACTCGGCCGCCGGCCGTGCCGCCCCGACGGCTGGGCCCTCCTCCCCGGTGCCGGTCGGTCCGCCAGACTGCGCTGCCGGCCCCGCCGCTGTCGAGCCTGCGGTGGTCGGGTCGGTGGTGGCCGGCCCTGCGGTGCTTGGGCCGGCGGTGCTTGGGCCTGCGGTGCTTGGGCCTGCGGCCGGCGGGCCTGCCGTGCCGGGGTCTGTCGTCACCGGCCCTGAGATGGGCGGGCCTGCCGGGGTCGGTCGGTCGGCGGGCGTGGCTGTTGCCGCCGGGCGGTCCAGGGAGAACGGCAGGTCCAGGTCCACGCCGCCCGACGCGGCGGGCGGATCGTTGACCGGACCGGGGACAGGCTCGTCGGCGGACGCCGCTCCGGCTGCGGTGTCTACCGCTCCGGTCGCGGTGCCTGCGGCTGCCGCTGGGGTGCCTGCGGCTCCGGTTGGGGTGGCCGTCGCCTCGGTTGGGGTGGCTCCCGGGCGCGTGCCGGTGGCTGGAGTGCCGGAGGTCGGCGGGAACGTGTCCCTACCCGGCCCGACGAGGGCACCCACCCCCGGCGGTACCGGTGCTGTCGACGGAACGGGAGGCACGGGCGGAGTGGCCGGCGCGGGTGAAGCGGTCGGCGCGGGTGGAGTTGCCGGCGCGTCGGCGGGTGGCCAGCTCGGCTGCGCCGGTGCCCAGCCCGTACGCGCGCCGTTCGGGCCGGTGGCTCCCCAGCCGCTCGGCGGCGGCACCGCCCCGGTCAGGGACGGGTAGTCCGACGGAGACGGCGGTGGCAGGGCCGCCGCCCCCGGCTGCCCGGGAACCGGCGGACGGCCGGTCGGCGGCGCGGCCACCGGCGGCGAGACGGCCGACGACGGCGCGGACGGCGGTGGGCCGCCCCGCTGCTCGGCGACCGCCGCCCACGGCGGCACCACGTCACCCGCGCCCTGCTCGGCCGGATCCGGTGGCCAGAGTGGTTCGATGTCCCGCTCCGGCACCGGCTGCTGGCCGGGCACCTGCGCCCGGTCGGCGTTCTTGTCCATTACGGTTCCTCCCCAGTCCTCCTGCGAGGATAGGCCCACCGGACGACCGGGGCCGGTCGACGCAGTCGGGGTCAGACCACCCAGACCGCCCAGGCACCCGGTTCGATCCACCAGGAGCGCTTGCGGGTCAGCTCACCCTCGACGCCATCGTCGAGGTAGGGCACCTTTCCCTCCCGGGGCAGCACCGACACGGCCCGTCCCCGGGCCCGCCGCACCTCCAGGCGTACCCGCTTGCGTCCCAACGCCGAGCGGACGACCACCGGGACGGCCACCGCGACCTCGACCTGGCCGTCGGCCGGGTCCGGCGCGGCCAGCAGCGCCACGTCGTCGAGCGACGCGTACCCGCCGGCGTTGCCGATCGCGCAGGCCAGCAGCGGTTCGTCGCCGTCGGTGAGGATGGCGTCGTCCACCTCCACCCGGGCCCGCCAGTGCAACGGGCGACCCGCATCATCGGCGGCGCCGAGCAGAGCGCCGTCCAGGGTCACCGAGCCGCCGTCGTTGCGCAGCAGATCCAGCCGGCGTGGCGTGCCGTCCAACACGGCGGCCGCCACGGCCACCGGATCGCGGGGCAGCCCGAGCTGCGCGGCCAGGTCCCGGTGGGTGCCGCCGTGTGCCGGATCGAGAGGGAGTACGGCGACCGGCGGCAGGTCGGGCAGGGTCCGGTCACCGCGCAGGTCAGCCGGACGGCGGCTCGGCGGTGGGGCGTACCGCCGGACGAGCCGGCGCAGCACGGCGCGCAACTGCCCGTCGCTTGCCGTGGCGACGACCAGCCGGGTCTTGCCGTCCGAATCCGGCCAGGTGAGACCGTCCGGGCGGGCCGGACCGTCGAGCTGGGCCAACACCGCGTCGATCTCCGCGTCCGAGCGGGCGGTGACCGTCTGCACCCGGGCGCCCCGGGCGGTCAGGGCATCGGCGCAGGCCAGCACCGGCACCCGGGGTCGATCGGTGGCGCACCGGTCGCCGTCGCCCGACGTCCCGCCGGGGTCGGTGCCGGCGTCGGTCGCCGTGCCACCGGCAGCCCCGTCCGACCCGTTGACGCCGGTGTCGGTCCCGGTCGCGCCGCCGCAGCAGGCCCCGCCGCTGCCACAGCCCCCGGGAGCGTCGCGCTCCGAGGAGAGAGTGAGCAGCACCACGTCGTACACGGAAGGAGCCTCCTGCCTCTCGACGCGACCCCTGCTGGTCGCGCCGTCACTACTTGTTAACCTGACACCCCGGGCTCGCCAACCGGTCGCCACCTGGCACCCGAGCCTTCTGGAGGCGGAAAAGATGCCAGCGATCGTGCTCATCGGCGCTCAGTGGGGCGACGAGGGCAAGGGCAAGGTTACCGACCTGCTGGGTGAGCGGGTCGACTACGTCGTGCGCTACTCCGGCGGCAACAACGCCGGGCACACGGTCATCACCCCGGACGGCCAGAAGTACGCGCTGCACCTGATGCCCTCCGGGGCGCTCTCGCCGAGCGCGATGATCGTCATCGGCAACGGCGTGGTCGTCGACCCGAAGGTGCTGCTCGCCGAGATCGACGGTCTCGCCGAGCGCGGGGTGGACGTGTCCCGGCTGCGGATCTCCGGCGACGCGCACCTCATCATGCCGCACCACCGGGCACTGGACCGGGTGGTCGAGCGGTACCTCGGCTCGTCCCGGATCGGCACCACCGGCCGGGGCATCGGCCCGGCGTACGGCGACAAGGTCGCCCGGATGGGCATTCGACTCCAGGACCTGCTCGACCCGGGCATCCTGCGCAAGAAGCTGGAACTCGCGCTGCGCGAGAAGAACCAGATGCTGTTCAAGGTCTACAACCGCAAGGCGATCGACCTCGAGGCCACCGTCGAGGAGTACCTGGAGTACGCGGAGCGGCTCAAGCCGTACATCGCCGAGACCCGGGCCATGCTCTGGGACGCGCTGGACCGGGGCGAGACGGTGCTGCTGGAGGGCGCCCAGGCGACCATGCTCGACATGGACCACGGCACGTACCCCTTCGTGACGTCGTCCAACCCGACGGCCGGTGGCGCCTGCGTGGGCGCCGGCATCCCGCCGACCGCGATCAACCAGGTGATCGCGGTGAGCAAGGCGTACACCACCCGGGTCGGCTCGGGCCCGTTCCCGACCGAGCTGTTCGACGCCAACGGCGCGCACCTGCGCAAGATCGGCGCGGAGTACGGCACCACCACCGGCCGGGAGCGCCGGTGCGGGTGGTTCGACGCGGTCGTGGCCCGGTACGCCTGCCGCCTCAACGGCGTCACCGACCTGGTCATCACCAAGCTGGACGTGCTCACCGGGCTGCCCAAGGTGCCGATCTGCGTCGGCTACGAGATCAACGGCAAGCGCGTCGACGACATGCCGATGAGCCAGACGGACTTCCACCACGCCACCCCGGTGTACGAGGAGCTCGACGGGTGGTGGGAGGACATCACCAAGGCCCGCACCGTCGACGAGCTGCCGGAGAACGCCCGCCGCTACATCGCCCGCGTAGAGGAACTCTGCAACACGAGGGTGAGCGTCATCGGCGTGGGCCCAGGCCGAGAAGAAAACGTAGTCCAACACCCCCTCCTCCCCTAACCCCAACCCACCCCGGGCCCCCCGCCCCCGCGCCCCCCGGCCTCCCGGCCCCCGCCCCGCCCCGGTGATCATGAAGTTATTGCCACCCGTTCCGGCGTGTCGTGGCAATAACTTCATGATCAACAAAGGCGGGGGCGCCTGGTTATCCACAGGGAAGCGCTGGTTGTCCACAGGGGTGTGTCTGGGGTTCCCCGGTGGGTCAGGGTGGCCGGGTGGATGCCTTGGACGCGGTACGGCGGGTTGCCTCCGCACGGGACGGGATTGTGACGCTCAGGCAGGCGCGAGCCGCCGGTTTCACCACCCACGAAGTGCAACGGCTCTGTCGCGCGGGCCGTTGGCGCGTCGTGGCGCGTGGCAGCTACCTGGTGGACGCCGACCTGTATGACGGGGTGCCCCGACGGGCGCGGATCAGGGCGGCGTTGGAATCCTTTGGGCCGTCGGCCGGCGCAGTGCTCGCAACAGCCGCCGAACTGCACGGGATGGCTGGTCTGAAGGCCACCGATGTGATCCACCTGTCGGTGCCTGGCCCGGTCGCCAGGCCAGCCCGGATCGCTCATCCGGAGGTGGTGGTTCATCAGCTGGTCGTTCCGTCCGGGCAGTTTGTCCGGGTGGACGGGCTCACCGTGACCGAACCGCTCCGGACCCTTGCCGACGTGAGCCTGCGGGTTGATCGTTTCTCGGCGGTGAGTGTGCTGGACTCGGCATTGAACCGTCGGTTGGTGACCGCCGAAGATCTGCTCTCCTTCCCGCGCCTGATCCGCGGGCGGCGTGGCGCGGTCGCGGCACGCGGCTTCCTCAGCGAGGTGGACGGGCGGGCGCAGTCGCCACTCGAGACGCGTGCCCGACTCCGATGCGTCGACGGCAGAGTGCCGCCCGATGCGCTGCAACTTGAGGTGCGTGACGACGACGGCTATCTGCTGGGCATCGGTGATCTCGCGTGGCGTCGCCACCGGATCATCGCCGAGGCCGATGGTCGAGGCCCGCACGGTCTGCCGGAAGCCGTGTTCGCCGACCGGCGACGCCAGAACCGCCTGGTGAACGCCGGCTGGACGGTCCTCCGATTCACCTGGCAGGACACCCTGCGCCCCGATTACATCCCGTGGACGGTCCGCCAGGCAATGGCCGCGGCCCGAGTTTGTTGATCATGAAGTTGTTGCCACGACACGCCGCGACAGCGGGCAATAACTTCATGATCACCGGCGCGATGCGCGGCGGTGGGTGGGGCGGCCAGTAGGATGCCGTCGTGCGGGTTCTCTTGGTGGGTGGTGGTGGGCGGGAGCATGCTCTCGCGCTCGGGTTGGAACGCGATCCGGCTGTTTCGGCGCTGATTGCCGCGCCTGGTAATCCGGGCATCGCCTCGGTTGCCGAGTTGCGGGCCGTCACCGCGACCGACCCGGCCGCTGTCGCCGCGCTGGCCGTGGAGACCGCGGCTGACCTGGTGGTGATCGGGCCGGAGGCGCCGCTGGTCGCCGGTGTCGCCGACGCGGTACGCGCCAAGGGCATCGCCGTGTTCGGCCCGTCGGCCGAGGCCGCCCAGTTGGAGGGCTCCAAGGCGTTCGCCAAGGACGTGATGACCGCCGCCGGTGTGCCGACCGCCCGGGCGTACGTCTGCACGGACGAGGAGACCACCGCGCGGGCGCTTGACGAGTTCGGCGCCCCGTACGTGGTGAAGGACGACGGTCTGGCCGCCGGCAAGGGCGTGGTGGTGACCGACGACCGGTCCGCCGCGTTGGCGCACGCCGCCGAGTGTGGCCGGGTGGTGATCGAGGAGTTCCTCGACGGTCCGGAGGTCAGCCTGTTCGTGGTCACCGACGGTGAGGCGGCGCTGCCGCTGCTGCCCGCACAGGACTTCAAGCGGATCGGCGACGGCGACACCGGCCCGAACACCGGCGGCATGGGCGCGTACGCGCCGCTGCCCTGGGCCCCGCCCGGTCTGGTCGACGACGTCATGCGCGACGTGGTCCACCCCACCCTGGCGGAGTTGCGCCGTCGGGGCACGCCATTCGCGGGCCTGCTCTACGTGGGCCTCGCGATGACCGCCGCCGGTCCTCGGGTGATCGAGTTCAACGCGCGCTTCGGCGACCCGGAGACCCAGGTCGTGCTCGCCCTGCTGGAGACCCCGCTGGGTGGGCTGTTGCACGCGGCGGCCACCGGCACGCTTGCCGAGCACCCGCCGCTGCGCTGGCGCGACGGCGCGGCGGTGACCGTGGTGGTCGCCGCGCAGGGCTACCCGGCCGCGCCGCGCACCGGCGACGTGATCACCGGCGCGGACCGGCCGGGCATCATCCACGCGGGCACCGCCCGCCGGGCGAGCGACGGCGCGTTGCTGTCCGCCGGCGGTCGGGTCCTCTGCGGTACGGCCACCGGCCCCGACCTGGCGAGTGCCCGGGATGCGGCGTACGCGTTGGTGGACGGGGTGGAGTTGGCCGGCTCGCAGCACCGCACCGACATCGCCACCGCCGCGGTCGAGGGTCGGATCACGATCCCGGGCTGAGGCTGGCGCCTCAGCCGTAGTAGCGGCGTAGTTCCCGGGCGAGCACCTTGCCGGTGGCGTTGCGGGGCAGGTACTTCACGAAGACCACGTCGCGGGGTACGGAGAAGCGGGCCAGGTAGCGCCGGACGTACTCGCGGACCGCCTCGGCGTCGAGGGTCTCGCCGGGGTGCAGGGCGAGGAACGCGGCCAGTCGCTGGCCGTACTCGGGATCGGGTACGCCGATCACGGCGGCCTCGCGGACCTGCGGTAGCTGGGCGAGCAGGTCCTCCACCTCGGATGGGAACACGTTCTCGCCGCCGGAGACGATCATGTCGTCGGCCCGACCGTCGACGAAGAGCAACCCGTCGGCGTTGAGCCGGCCGAGGTCGCCGGTGTCGAGCAGGCCGTCGCGGCTCTCCCGGCTGGCGCCGGAGGTGTAGCCCTCGAAGAGCATCTCGTTGCCGACGAAGATGCGGCCGACCTGACCTTTCGGTATCGGCTGGCCGTCGGCGTCGAGGATTTCCAGGCGGGTGCCGTGCGGTGGCCGGCCGGCAGTGGTGGGTGCCTGGCGCAGGTCCGGGGGACCGGCGATGGACGCCCAGGAGACCTCGGTGGAGCCGTAGAGGTTGTAGAGGACGTCTCCGTACACGTCCATGAACTTGGGGGCGAGCCCGCCGGGCAGTGCCGATCCGCTGACCGCGACGACCTTGAGTGCGGGGCGCGGGTCCGGTGGGGGCACTTCCAGCAGCCGTTGGAGCATCACGGGTACGGCGAAGAGGGCGTCGCAGCGGTGTGCCACCAGGGCGGCGAGCGTGGCGGCCGGGTCGAAGCGGCGGTGCAGCACGATGGTGGCCCGCAACGCGAAGCACACCTGCAGGGCGGCGAATCCCCAGGTGTGGAAGATTGGGGCGGCGATCAGCACGCGGTTCTTGGCGTGCAGCGGGATGCGGTCGATGATGGACACGAGTGGCCCGAAACCGCTGGGTGTGGGCCGGCGGGCGCCCTTGGGGGCGCCGGTGGTGCCCGAGGTGAGCACGATGATCCGGCCGTCGCGCTCCGGCGGGCGCAGCTCGCCGGGGAGCGCTCCGGCCACCAGTTCCTCGCGGGCGCGCTCGTCGAGGCGGGGCAGTTCGGCGGGGAGGCCGAGGACCCGTTCGGCGAACTCGTCGTCGTGCACCAGCAGCCGTAGCCGCTGCTCCTCGGCGACGGTGGACAGCTGGGCGGCGGAGAGCCCGGTGTTGACCAGGACCGCGTCGACGCCGAGCAGGGTCGCCGCGACGATGGTCTCGATCAGGCCGTGGTGGTTGCGGCACAGCACGCCGATCCGGTCCCCGGCCTGTACGCCGAGCCCGGACCGCATCGACCGGGCCATCCGTTCGGCCCGGTGCAGGAGCGCCTGGTAGGTCAGCTCGACGCCGTCCTCGTCGATGATCGCCGGTCGGCCGGGGTCTCGGGCGGCTGCCTGGCGTAGTTCGCCGGCGAGACTCCACCCCCAGGTGCGCAAGGCGTTGAGCTGCGAGGCGATTCGGACCGGGCGGCCCGGCGTGAGCAGCCCGCGACGGGTCAGCGTGGCGACGACGAACGGCAGGTCCATGCCGCAGACCTCCTTGGGGTGGTACGCGGACAGGCAGGTGACTCCCGTCCGGCAGGGCGTTCTTCCTTGATCATGCACCCGACGCGGCACCAGGCCCAGCCAGCATCGGCGTGGGGTGACGAAGACGGCACGGATAGGTAGGACGCCGCCCCTGGCCCGGCCGGCGGTCGGGCCAGGGGGTGGCTGACCGGAGGCTCAGCGGATCTGCGTGCCGGAGATCGCCCGGGAGATCACCAGTCGCTGGATCTCGGACGTACCCTCGAAGATGGTGTAGATCTTGGCGTCGCGGTACCAGCGTTCGACGGGGTGGTCGCGCAGGAAGCCGGCCCCGCCGAGCAGCTGCACCGCCTTCTCGGTGACCGACACCGCCACCTCGCCGGCCTTGAGCTTGGACATCGAGCCCTCGCCCGCCGTGAACGGGCGGTTGTTGCGGCCCATCCAGGAGGCCCGCCAGACCAGCAGCCGGGCCGCGTCAATCTCCGTCCGCATGTCGGCAAGCGCGAACGCGACAGCCTGGTTCTCGATGATCGGCCGTCCGAACTGGACCCGGTCCTTCGCGTAGTCCAACGCGTACTCGTAGGCGGCCCGGGCCACGCCGAGCGCCTGCGCGCCGACGGTGGGTCGGGACAGCTCGAAGGTGCGCATCGCGGCCTGCCCGCTGGCCCGTTGCCCGGAGCGGGCGCGGTCCAGGCGTTCCAGCAGGGCGTCGCGTCCGCCGAGCAGGCAGCGGCCGGGTACGCGTACCTCGTCGAGGAAGACGTCGGCGGTGTGGGACGCGCGCAGGCCGAGTTTGCGCAGCTTGCGGGTCGCGGCCAGGCCGGGGGTGCCGGGCGGTACGACGAACGCGGCCTGGCCCCGGGAGCCGAGCGTGGGGTCGACCGAGGCGGTGACCACGTGCACGCCGGCGATGCCGCCGTTGGTGGCGTACGCCTTCTGGCCGTTGAGCACCCACTCGTCGGTGGCCTCGTCGTAGACGGCCCGGGTGCGCATGGCGCCGACGTCGGAGCCGGCCTCGGGCTCGCTGGTGCAGAACGCGGCGACGGCCGGCGAGTCCACGTCGCCGAAGCACTGTGGCACCCACTCGACCATCTGGTCGGGGGTGCCGGCGCCGTAGATGGCGGCGACGGCGAGCGAGGTGCCGAAGATGCTCAGGCCGATGCCGGCGTCACCCCAGAAGAGTTCCTCGCTGGCGATCGGCAGGGAGAGCCCGGTCGGGTCGGCCCAGCAGGTGGCGAGGAACTCGAAGCCGTAGAGGCCGACTTTCGCGGCCTCCTGGATCACCGGCCACGGGGTGTCCTCGCGCTCGTCCCACTCGGCGGCGGCCGGGCGCACGACCTCGGCTGCGAAGCCGTGCACCCAGTCGCGTAGATCCCGCTGTTCCTCGTTCAGGTCAAGCGAGAACTCAGCCATGTCAGGCCTTGGGGATGTCGAACAGGTTGGCGATGTTGGCGGCGAGGCCGAGGTCGCCCTTCGCCTTCAGCTTGCCGGTCATGAACATCATCACCGGGTTGGCGCCACCGGAGACGATCTTCAGGAACTCGACCGGGCCCATGGTGAGGGCCAGCTTCGGGTCGTGCTGCGGAGTCTCGTTCACCTCGCACTTGCCGTCGGCGATGACCACCTCGTAGGTGTCGCTGCCGCCGTCCGGACGACCGGTGATGATCCAGTGGATGACCGCGTTGGTGGAGCCGGCCCGGTCCGCGCGGAACAGCGACGGCATCCGGCCGAACACCTCACCGAGGACCTTGCCGCGCAGGTCACCGGACATCACCTGGGCGATCTTGTCGTCCGGGGTGGACTTGACCAGCTGGGCGAACTCCTTGGGGCCGACGTTGGCGAAGGTGGCCGGGTCGAAGTCAGTCATGAGATGTGCCTTCCGGAAGATTTGGCTACTCGCGCGTAACCCTACGCACGAGTAGGTATGCTCGCAAGGTGTCCAGTGTCCCCGCCTTCAAGCGCCTGCCCCGCGCCGTCCGCGAGCAGCAGATGCTCGACGCGGCAGTGAAGGTCTTCTCCCGGCGCGGCTTCCACGCCGCAAGCATGGACGAGATCGCGGAGGACGCCGGCATCTCCAAGCCCATGGTGTACGCGTACCTCGGGACGAAGGAAGAGCTGTTCGTCGCCTGCCTGCACCGGGAGGGCACCCGGATGATGCAGGCCATCGCCGGCGCCGCCGCCCCCGACCTGCCGGCCGACGAGCGGCTGTGGCGTGGCCTGCGGGCGTTCTTCGGCTTCGTCGGCGCGCACCGCGACGGCTGGGCGGTGCTCTACCGGCAGGCCCGGGGCGAGCAGCCGTTCGCCGGAGAGCTGGCCAGCATGCGGGCCCGGCTGGTCGAGGTGGTCGCCGGGATGCTCGACCACGCGCTGCGCGCCGAGGGCCGCGAGATCGCCGCCATCGACCTGGAGGTCGTCGCGTACGCCCTGGTCGGCGCGACCGAGTCACTTGCCGACTGGCTCGCCGACCACCCGGACGCCGACCCGGAGAAGACGGCCACCCGGATGATGAACGTGGCCTGGCTCGGCGCCGCCCAACTGCTGCACGGCGTCACCTGGCGTCCGCCGGCCGACTGACGGTCCCGACGGAGGCAGCGTCGGTGCCCGGCTCGCCGGCCCGCGCCGCGCGGTGCCGCCCGTGGAGCCAGCGAACCACCTCGACGACCACAGTCACCGTCAGGGCGAGGCCCAGACCGAGCAGGAGGCCACGCAGCGGGTCCTGCTCGAAGGCCAGCCCGCCGACGTAGCCGACCAGCGCCGAGTAGAGCCCCCACGAGCCGGCGGCCAGCGCGTCGAAGGCCAGGAACCGTCGCCGGGGATAACGCACCGCGCCCATGGTGAGGGTGACCGCGGTCCGGCCGCCCGGGATGTAGCGGGCCACGGTGAGGATCAGACCGCCCCGGGTGGCGATCCCCCGCCGGGCCCGGTCGATGGCGGCCCGGCGTCGACCGTCGGACGGCAGCCGGTCGAGCAGTCGCCCTCCACCGCCCCGCCCGATGGCGTACGAGACGTGGTCGCCGACCAGCGCGCCGGCGGCGGCCACCACGATGACCGCCGGCAGGTACGGCGCTCCCGAGGCGGCGAACACCCCGGCCGTGATCACTGCCGTCTCGCTCGGCACGACCGGGAAGAAGCCGTCGAGCACGGCGATCGCGAAGATCGCCAGGTACACCCAGGGCGAGGACATCGTGTCGTGCAGCAGGGCCAGCAGATCCATGATCCCGATGCTCGTGCGGGCGGCGGCCGCTGCCATCGGCCAAGGGTCAGGTGGGCGGCACTACTTAGGTAGCGGCCGGCCCGGACCGCGCGTCGGGGTCATCCCCCACCTCACCCGGGTCCGGCGCCACGGGCCGGTGCGATCGGCCGGTTGAGCCCTAGGCTCGCTGGGTGGCCTCCAGCGCCCTCGCCCTCCGGCGGGTCGTCCACCGGTACGCCCCGCAGATGCTCGCCGTCCTGGTCGCCGCGGCCGTCTGGGCCAGCGCGACAGGTGACATCGGGGTCCGTTCGCCGCTGCCGGGCGCGGTCGTGCTGCTGATCGCGCTGGGCTCGGCGGGGGCGGCCGGCATGATCCGCGCTCGCCGCTGGCCGTTGTTCCTGGCCGCGGCGGTCGGCTGGCTGGTGCTCGCCGCGGCGGCCGCCGGGGTGCTGGCCTCGTACCAGGCGGGTCTGCGGTTACGCGGTCGCCAACTCGCCGGCTACCTCGCCGGTGCGGCACTGGTGCTGACCGGTGGGGTGCTGGTCGGCCTGGCGGTGGGTGGTGTACGCCGGATCACCACCGCCACCAGCGGCAACGTGCTGCTGCTCGCCGCCTGTCTGGTCGGGCTGCCGTTGGTCTTCGGCCTCTGGGTGCGGGCCCGTCAGGACACGCTCGCCGCTCTGCGGGACCGCGCCGAACGGCTGGAACGCGAGCAGGAGGCGCGCGCCGACCGGGTTCGCGCCGAGGAGCGGACCCGGATCGCCCGGGAGATGCACGACGTGGTGGCACACCGGGTCTCGCTGATGGTGGTGCATGCCGGCGCGCTGGAGGTGACCGCCGTGGACCCGGGGACCGTCGAGGCCGCCGCGCTGATCCGGACGACCGGCCGGCAGGCGCTCACCGACCTGCGCGAGGTGCTGGGTGTGCTGCGCCAGACCGACCCGGCGGTGACGCCGGAGCGAGGGCTCGACACCTTGGACGAGTTGATCGGGGAGTCCCGTGCCGCCGGGCTCCGGGTGTCCCGGCAGGACGAGGGCGTGCCGACGGCACTACCCGCGACGCTGGGGCGCACCGCGTACCGGGTGGTTCGCGAGGCGCTGACCAACGTGCGCAAGCACGCGGCCGACGCCGAGACGACGGTCTGTCTGCGCTATCTGCCCGACGGGCTGGAGGTGCTGGTCCGCAACGGCCCGTCCGAGGGGACGTCGGCGCTGCCCGGTGCCGGGCAGGGGCTGCTCGGGCTGCGTGAGCGGGTGGAGTTGCTCGGCGGCCGGTTGGAGGCAGCTCCCGTGGACGGTGGTTTCCTGGTCCGGGCCCTGATCCCGCTGGCGGGTGCGGCGTGATCCGGGTGGTGGTGGTCGACGACGAGCAACTGGTTCGTGCCGGGTTGCGGTTGATCCTGGAGGCCGCCGAGGACATCACCGTCGTCGGCGAGGCGGCCGACGGCGTTGGCGCGCTGGAGAAGGCCAAGCGGTTACGCCCCGACGTGGTGCTGCTCGACGTGCGGATGCCGGGCGTCGACGGGCTGACCGTCGCGCCCGAGGTGGTCGCCGCCGGCCCGAAGGTGATCATGTTGACCACCTTCGACCTCGACGAGTACGTACACCGGGCGCTGCGGGCCGGCGCGGTCGGCTTCCTGCTCAAGGACACCCCGCCCCGCGAGCTGGCCTCCGCCGTCCGGACGGTGGCCGCTGGGAACGCGATGCTCGCCCCGACGGTGACCCGGCGTCTGATCAGCTCGTTCGCCGAGCGTGGTCCGGCCCGCCGGGACGCGGCCCGGGAGCGGTTGGCGCCGCTTACCGAGCGGGAGTTGGCGATCGTCCGGGAGGTGGCGCGGGGGCTCGGCAACGCGGAGATCGCCCGGCGGCTGACGATGAGCGAGGCGACAGTGAAGGCACACGTCAGCCGGGCGCTGGCGAAACTGCACGCGGGCAACCGGGTGCAGCTGGCCATCCTGGTGCACGATGCCGATCTGCTGTGAGGCGTCCCGGGCGGCGACGCAGCGGACGACCGCGTGACTGTCAGCGGCGGGCGGCGGCCCGGCGGTGCGCTCGACGGCGCAGCCAACGGATTCCCTCCAGTCCGAACGTGATGATCAGCGAGACCCCCACACCGACCAGTACGCCCTTCACCGGCTCACGTTCGAAGGCCAGCCCGCCGAAGTAGCCGAGCAGCCCGCAGTACAGCGCCCAGGTGACCGCGCCGATGCTGTCGTACAGCAGGAACGCCCGGCGGGGATAGCGCACCGCGCCCATGGTGAGGGTGACCGCGGTCCGGCCGCCCGGCACGTAGCGGCTGGTGGTCAGGATGACGCCGCCGCGCCGGTCCACGGCCCGGCGGGCCCAGTCGGAGCCGGCCCGCCGCCGGCTGCCGTCGGGCAGCCGGGCCAGCCGGTGTGCCCCGCCGCCGCGACCGATGGCGTAGGAGATGTGGTCGCCGACCAGCGCGCCGACGGCGGCGCTCACGATCACCAGAGTCAGGCTGGGGTGCCCGTCGCTCGCCGCGAGCACCCCGGCGGTGATCACCGCGGCCTCGCCCGGCACCGCGGGGAAGAACGCGTCGACAGCGGTGAGCCCGAAGATCAACAGGTAGACCCACGGCGACGTGACCGTCCCACGGAGGAGGTCGAGCAGGACGTCCATGCCCCCATGCTCGGGGGCTCGGCGGCGGTCGGTGCCGCTTCGCCGACATTGCCGACTGGTCAGCCGAGCGCTGCCACCGTCGCTGTCATGGGCGACGAGGCGTCCGGGGGGAGTTGCGTCGCTGGCGGGTAGTGGGCGCCGTTGAAGGTGACTCGCAGCGTGTACACCGAGGTCCCGGCGGTGACGAACAGGTGGTTGCGCTTCGGGCCGCCGAACGTGAGGTTGGCTGCCGGTTCGGGTAGCAGCAGCTTGCCGATGAGGGTGCCGTCGGGGTCGAAGCAGTGCACGCCGTCCCAGGCTGCCGCCCAGACCCGCCCGACATGGTCGAGACGGAGGCCGTCGAACCGTCCGAAGTCACACTCAGCGAAGATCTTTCCGCCGCCGAGGGTGCCGTCGGCCGTGACGTCGAAGACGCGGATGTGGCTGGGCTCCTGCCGGGTGTCGGCGATGTAGAGCCGCTGCTCGTCGGCAGAGAACGCCAGGCCGTTGGGGCGGGAGAAGTCGTCCGCCACGACGCGTACGTCGCCGGTGGCGGGGTCCAGGCGGAACACGTAGCAGGCCCCGCCGAACTCACTGTCGCCCTTGTTGCCCTCGTAGTCGCCCTGGATGCCGTAGCTGGGGTCGGTGAAAAAGATCGTGCCGTCGGCGCGGACGACCACGTCGTTGGGGCTGTTGAACCGCTTGCCGTGGAACCGGTCGGCGAGCACCGTGACCGTGCCGTCGTGCTCGGTGCGGGTGACCCGCCGGTTGCCCTGCTCGCACGTGACAAGCCGACCCTGACGGTCCACGGTGTTGCCGTTGGCGTAGCCCGAGCCGTGGCGGTAGACACCGACGGCGCCGGTGGTCTCATCCCAGCGCAGCAGTCGGTCGTTGGGGATGTCGCTCCACACCAGGTAGCGGCCCGCCGGGAAGTAGGCCGGCCCTTCCGTCTTACGTGCGCCGCTGTGTAGCCGTTCGACAACGAAGTCGCCGTCGCAGCTGCGAAACCGCTCGTCCAGCAGGCGGAATTCGGCGGGAACAGTGTCGACCATCGCTGCGCCTCCCAAGCGCCGGGGGCTCATTCGGCAGAATGATATCTCTGCCATACTTGATATGGTCAACGGGAATTCCTCCCGAATCATATTCAGTAAGGTGTCCCGGTGGTAGATGACGTCGACCGCGCGCTGATAACGCAGCTTCAGCGCGACGCCACCCAGTCCTACGCGACGCTGGCCAGCGCGGTGGGTCTGTCCGCCGGCTCGGCCCATGAGCGGGTACGCAAGCTGCGCGAACGAGGCGTGATCCGCCGGAGCACCGTAGACGTCGATCCGGCCGCCGTGGGCCGTGGCGTGTCGGCCTTCGTGCTGGTCAGCGCAGACTCCTGGATGGGCGACGCCCCTACCCGGGACGCGCTTGTGGCCATCCCCGAGATCCAGGAGGCGCACATCATCGCCGGTGCGGCGTCCCTGCTGGTGAAGATCCGCACCGCGACCACCGAAGACCTGCAAGCGGCGCTGCGCCGCATCTTCGGCGTCGACGGGGTAACCGGCACCCAGGCCATGGTCGTGCTGGAGACGTTCTTCGAACGCCCGGTGAGCGTGGTCGAGAAGCCCGACAAACCGCGCCCGGTGGATGCGCGACCGCGTCCGGACCCCAGTCGTCAGACCGAGTGAACCAGCGCCGGTGGGGTGAGCAGCGGGCCGTGCGGGACCTTGTCGTCGGCGGTGGGGCCGTGCGAGGTCAGCACCACAGGTGTGCCCAGCTCCGCCCCCACCGCCTCGGCCCAGTCCGCCGGCGGGTCGTCGTACACCGGGCGGGAGCGCAGCAGGCGGTCGGTGAGCGCGGCCTGGCGGTCCAGGTCGCCGGGTGGGCCGGGGTCGAGCCGGTCGGTGGTGTCGTAGCGGCGGCAGATCCGCAGGTCGGGGCCGGCCAGGTCGAGGTGGGTCAGGGCCAGGCCGTCCACGCCCCCGGCCGCGGCGAGGGCGTACCGGTGGGCGACCGCGTCGAAGTGGCCGAACCGGAACCGGCCCTGCCACGGGTTCGTCGGGTTGTGCGGATCGGTCAGCGCCAGGCTCGGGTCCTCGGTCACCAGCGGGCCGGCCCCGTGCCGGGTGGTGACGATCCGCAGCACCCCGAGCCGGGTCAGGTCGCCGGCCCGGCCCGCCTCGGCGAGCAGGCTGTCGACGTTGGCGAACGTGGTGGTGCTCCACGTCGTGTACGGGTGGAAGCCGTGCCACTCGTCGAGCAGCACGCCCTGCGCGCCCTCGAAGACGCAGGTCCCGGCACGCAGCGCCCCGGCCAGCCAGCTCCCGTCGACGATGGCGACCCGCCCGGCGAACCCGGTGAACGCGGGCAGGCAGTCATCGACAGGTGGCGCGTCCAGCGGGCCCAGCTCGGCGGTCAGCCGGTCCCGCAGGGCAGTCAGCCGGCGGCGCAGCTGCGCGGGGCGGTGGCAGTCGGCGACGCGGGGCGCGTCGTCGGGGTGGGCGAGACCGTACGCGACGGCCTCACCCACCCCCAGCCCGCAGGAGCCGTGCCGGTCGGCGCCCCGGGCGATCTCCCGGGCGCGGTTGGCGGCCCGGTGGTACGGGGTGGCGAGCAGCGCGTCGGCGTCGACGGTCAGCCGGTCGAGCGCGTCGGGCACCCCGATCGTGGCGAGATGGTCGGCCTCGGCGGCCAGTGCCAGCGGGTCCACCACGACGTGCCGGGACAGGTGCGTACCGACACCAGGATGGAACGTGCCCGCGCCGAACTGCGCGAACGTGTGGTGCCGCCCGTCGCGCAGCACGACGTTGTGCGCCGCCTGCGCGCCCCCGTTGAAGCGGACCACCGTGTGCACCGGGCGGGTGGCGCAGAGCCAGTCCACGACCGTGCCCTTGCCGGCGTCGCCGAAGCCGAGGTCGACCACCGCCACGTGATTCACAGCCGGGTCACCCCGCCGGTGGTGTCGCGGAACGCCGGCAGCGTCGACATCTCGGCCCGCCGCCCCCGGCCGAGGCGGGCCAGGGCCTTCGAGACGGTGCCGGTGGCGCTGGAGCCGGCGTGGTCCAGGTGGCGAAGGCCCTCGTCCAGGTCGATGGCCTGCTCGCCGAGGCCGATGGTGAGCGCGATGGTCTCGCAGACGGCGTCGAGGTCGTCGAGCACCACGGCGTTCTGCCCGAAGAGGTCCCGCCAGAAGTCGAGCACCTTGGCGTTGCCGGCGTAGTGGCTGCCGGCGGGGAGCAGGTAGTAGGTGTCCCAGCGGCGGGTCACCTCGTCGACGACCTGCCGCAGCGGCACGTCTTCGGCGAGGTTGTCGCCGATCAGCCCGGCCACCTCACGAGCCTTCACCTGCGGGTACGCCAGCTCGTCGCCGATGATGAACAGGTAGCCGCGCCGGCCGCGCTTCTCCCAGTTGTCGGTGACGGTGTGCCGGGCCATGAAGTACAGGGCCAGCTCGTACGACTCGCTCATCTGCCCGCCGCCACCGCCTTCGAGGACGATCCGGCCGAGGTCGTCGTCCATCCGGTTGTCCGACTCGAACTGGCCGACCTGCAACGGAACCCGGTCGCAGGTGGCGTCGCCGATCGCGCCGAACATGATCTGCGGATCGCTGGCGTACCCCTGCCGTTGCAGCAGCCCGAGCAGCTGCGGCAGCTTGGTCTGCAGGGCGCGCGGCACCCTGCGCATGGAGCCGGTCACGTCGAAGAGCACAGCGATGGGCGTCGATCGCGGGTGCTCGTCGGAGTCCCGGCTCTCCCGGCTCGCGTCGCGGGGGTCGAGCGCGGGGTGCACGGTGCGCGCCCCGCTGTCGCTGTAGGAGAAGGCGCTCCGGCCGGTGGACCGGCGGTAGCGGTCGGCGGCGTCGTACACGTCGGTGGACCAGATTCCACTGCCCATGACAGCTCCTTAGGGGGTGAGGGTGAAGGGTCGGAAGGTGCGTGGCCCGTAGAGCCGGTCCAACACCTGGTCGAGTTCGCGCAGCAGTGCCCAGGCGTCGTCCGGTCGGGCGTCCAGGGCCCGCTGTCGGCAACCCTGAACGAAGGCGTGCAGCTCGCGGGGGGCGCGCGGGCCCATCAGCCAGCTCATGCAGCGGCTGGCCATCGCGATGTCGGTGCCCGGGCCGCAGGGCCGCTTGCCGGGGACCTCCTGCGGATACCAGTCCTGGTGGCCGGGCACCATGGCCGGGATCGTGCTGCCGACGGGCGCGGAGAAGCACCAGTCGACAAGCACCACGCCGTGTGCGGCCGGCTCGATCAGCACGTGTCGCGGCAGGACCGCGCCGTGCACCACGCCCGCCCGGTGGGCCAGGCCGAGCACCACCAGCAGCCGCCGCCACATCCAGGCCACGTCCCGGGCGTCCAACCCGTCGGGGTACGCGCGTCGCACCTCGTCGAGGTCGTGCAGGCCCGGCGCGGTGGCGAGCACGGTGATCCGCCGTTCGGCACCGGAGGTGGCGTCGCGGTGCGCGAACTCGTCGACGAGCCGAGGCACGTACGGCAGGTAGCGCGGATCGCCGCGCTCGGCGATGGTGCGCAGGGCGTGCGCCTCGCGGGCCATGAGGTCGTTGTCGGTGGGTCGTCGGGGGAGTTTGAGCAGGCGGTCGTCGCCCACGTCGTAGAGGTCGGCCAGGTCACCCGAGTGAGCAGGCGTGCCGAGGCGATAGTCGCCGAGGACTGTGACCTGCCGGGCCTGCCACCGGGTGGTGACGTGGATGAACGTGTCGAGGGCTTCGGCGCGTACCGCCGGGTCGGCCGGCAGGCGGTCGGGGTGCAGGGCCGCGACCAGCTCGCGGTAGCGGCGGGCCGGCTGGTCGGCGCCGAACAGGTCGGCGTCGGTGCGGGCGGCCGCGACCAGGCCGATGGCCTCGGTGGCCCTCACCGCACGGTCTCCTCGCGGGCGGGGCGCAGCAGCGCCGGGTGCAGCAGGCGGGCGTCGCCGGCCCGGTAGAGCCGTGCGCGTGGGCCGCCTCGGGCACCGCCGCGCTCGGTGCTGGCGCCGGTGCTTTCCACGAAGCCCGGCACGGAGAGCACCTTGCGGTGGAAGTTGCCGGCGTGCAGCGGGTGCCCCCAGACCGTCTCGTAGACGGCGCGCAGCTCGCTGATCGTGAACTCGGCGGCGAGGAAGCGGGTGGCGAGCGGCGTGTACTCCAGCTTGGACCGGGCCCGCTCCAGCGCGTCGTCGATGATGCGGCTGTGGTCGAAGGCGAGCTGCCGGCTGGTCAGCGCGGTCACCGGCAGCCAGATCGCCTCGTCGGCGTCGGTGCCGGCGGCCGGGTCCGGCAGGTCGGGTGCGAACGCGAGGTGGGCGATCGAGACGACCCGCATCCGCGGGTCGCGGTCGGGAGCGCCGTAACTGCCCAACTGCTCCAGGTGTACGCGTCGCAGCGCCTCCCCGCCGAGCCCGGTCTCCTCGGCCAGCTCGCGTCGAGCGCCGGCGGCCAGGTCCTCGTCGGGGCGGACGAAGCCGCCGGGCAGCGCCCAGTGCCCCGCGAAGGGCGCCTCGCCGCGTCGGATCAGCAGCAGGTGCAGCGCGTCGTCGCGGATGGTCAGCGCCACCACGTCGACTGTCACGGCGACCGACGGGTAGGCCCGTGGGTCGTACGCGGCCAGGAAGTCCTGCTCGTTCATCGGGTCTCTCTCATCTTGAGATTATCTCGCTCTGAGAACAACTTAGCGCATGCGAGCACCCCTGCCAAGAGGGGCGCTCGTCAGCGCACGAGACCCGCCAGGTGCGGCCGGCCGCGCGAGTCGTGCAGGGCGAATGCCCCGTCCGGCAGCAGGGTGAAGTTCACCGTGCTCGGCAGCGGTACGGGCAGCTTGAACGCCACCTCGACGGTGCAGGCGTCCGGCAGCCGCGTCTCCAGTGCCGCGAGACAGCGCGCCTTGCTCCACATGCCGTGCGCGATCGGCCGGCGGAAGCCGAACAGCCGCGCCCCGAGCCGGGAGGTGTGGATCGGGTTGTGGTCCCCGGAGACCCGCGCGTACTCGGTGCCCACGCGGGGTTCGACCCGCCAGCGGGCCGTGGCCGTGGGCGCGGGCGGACGCTCGCCCCGATCGCGCCCACCGGGTGTGCGGTCCCGACCCAGGTACGTCGAGACGCCGCGCCACACCTCCTCGCCGTCGACCGAGCCGACCAGCACCACGTCCACCTGCCGCCCCCGGTCGTGCGGACGCAGGTCCTGGGCGAACGTCGTGAAGTCGAGGGCCTCGTCGGCCATGATCGGGCGGTGCGTGGTGATCCGGTTGCCGACGTGCACCACACCGGTCAACGGGATGGGAAAGCCCGGCGCGGTCATCAGTCGCAGGGCCAACGGAAAGCCCAGGACGTGCGGGTAGGTCGCGGGCAGCCGATCGGTGAGCCGGAACCCGCAGACCCGGTCGTAGTCGGCCAGGTGGGCGCGGTCGGTCCGCACCCCGGCCACGGTGAACTCGACCGCCGGCAGGTCCGCCCCGCGCCGCCCACCGAGTCCGGGCAGCGCGCCGAGCGCGGCCCGCCGGTACAGCGCGCCGGGCGCGGGCATCCGGGGCAGTTCGACGCGCTCTCGGCTGCCCGGGCCGGCCGATCCGTGGCCGCTGAGCTCGCTTGTCACCTGGGCCGCCGACGCGCTCAGGTCGTGCGTCCGCTCGTCGGCGTCGAGGGCCTGCGGCCGGCGGATCGCGTCCAGTGTCTCGGACGACAGGATCTCGGTCGGGCCCTCGATCAGCTCGTGGACCGACAGGTCGTCCGGCTCTCTCCGTTCGCCCATCACGCCCCCAGCAGGCTCTGGCCACAGACCCGGACGACGTTGCCGCTGACCGCGCCGCTGGCCGGCCAGGCAAGCCAGCCGATCGTCTCGGCCACGTCCACCGGCAGCCCGCCCTGGGCCAGGCTGTTCATCCGCCGGCCCGCCTCCCGGACCACCAGCGGGATGCGCGCGGTCATCTGCGTCTCGATGAAACCCGGGGCCACCGCGTTGACACTGATCCCCCGGTCACGCAGGGCCGGGGCGAGCGAGTCGACCAGGCCGATCACGCCGGCCTTGCTGGTGGCGTAGTTGGTCTGCCCCCGGTTGCCGGCGATCCCGGCGATCGAGGAGACGCCGATGATCCGCCCACCGGCCGGGATCAGCTCCCGCTCCAGCAGTACGTCGTTGATGCGTTCCTGACTGGACAGGTTGACGTCGATGACCTGGTCCCACCGGTCGGCGTCCATCCGGCCGAGCGTCTTGTCCCGGGTGATGCCGGCGTTGTGCACCACCACGTCGACCCGGCCGTGCCGACTGGCCAGGTGGTCGGCGAGACGGGTCGGCGCGTGCGGCGCGGTCAGGTCGAGTTGGACTGCCGTACCGCCGATGTCGTTCGCCACCGCGGCGAGGGCGTCCCCGGCCGCCGGGATGTCCAGGGCAACCACCTGTGCGCCGTCGCGGGCGAGCACCTTCGCCAACGCCGCGCCGATGCCCCGAGCGGCCCCGGTGACCAGCACGACCTGCCCGTCCAGCGGGCGGTCCCAGTCGGCCGGCGCGCTCGCCCCGCCGGCGCCGACCCGGATGACCTGCCCCGAGACGTACGCGGACCGGCCGGACAGGAGGAACCGCACTGTCGATTCGAGGCCGGTGCCGGTGGCGTCGCGGGTCACCTGGACGAGCTGGGCGGTGGTGCCGCGACCGAACTCCTTGCCGATGCTGCGGACCAGTCCTTCCAGGGCGCGCTGTGCGGTCGCCGCACGCGGCGTCGGGCACTCGCCGGGCGGGGTGCCGAGCACGATCACCCGGCCACTGGGCAGCAGGGCCCGGGCGTGCGGGTGGAAGAAGTCGTAGAGCTGGCGCAGTTGCGTCGAGTCGGTGATCCCGCTGGCGTCGTACACCAGGGCGCCGAAGCGGTCCTGCGCTGCGGCCGTGCCGGTGTCCCGCAGCTCGACCCCGGCGGCGGTCAGGATTGTGGTGACCTGCTCGGCGAGCCGGCCGCCGTCGGCCGCGCCGAGCAGCGCCGGCCCGGGCAGCAGCGGGTCGCCGGGGTGGTGTCGGCGCAGTCGCGGCGGGTCGGGCAGCCCGAGGCGCTTGACCAGCGCGCGGCCGGCGGCCGATTGGACGAAGCTCGCGTACCTGTCGGTCATGGGCGTAGCCTACTGGCGAGTAGGGTTCGAGCAACACTTGTCGAGGAGGCGGATCGTGCAGAGCATCCGGCGGGTCGCGGTCATCGGGGGCAACCGCATCCCCTTCGCCCGTTCCAACTCCCGCTACGCGGACGCGTCAAACGCGGATCTGCTCGGCGCGGCGCTGGACGGTCTGATCGCCCGCTACGGGCTGGCCGGGCAGCGGGTCGGCGAGGTGGTGGCCGGGGCGGTGCTCAAGCACTCCCGCGACTTCAACCTCACCCGCGAGGTGGTGCTCGGGTCCCGGCTCGACCCGCACACCACCGCGTACGACATCCAGCAGGCCTGCGGCACCGGCCTGGAGGCCGCGATCCTCGTCGCCAACAAGATCGCCCTCGGGCAGCTCGACGTCGGCATCGCCGGCGGTGTCGACACGACCTCCGACGCGCCGCTCGCGGTCAACGAGGAGATGCGGCGCACGCTGCTCAAACTCAACTCCGCCCGGACGGTCGGCCAGCGGATGAAGATCGCCGCGAAGCTGCGCCCGCTCCAGCCGTTCAAGCCGGAGATCCCGCGCAACGCCGAACCGCGTACCGGCCTGTCGATGGGGGACCACGCCGCCCAGACCGCGCTGCGCTGGCAGATCGACAGGCGCGCGCAGGACGAGCTGGCCCTGCGCTCGCACCAGCGGTTGGCCGCCGCGTACGACAGGGGTTTCTTCGACGACCTGATGACGCCCTACCTGGGGCTCACCCGCGATCAGAACCTCCGCCCAGACACGAGCGTGGAGAAGCTCGGCACGCTCAAGCCGGTCTTCGGCACCCGCGGGCCGGACGCCGAACACGCCACCATGACCGCAGGCAACTCGTCGCCGCTCACCGACGGCGCGTCCACGGTGCTGCTGGCCAGCGAGGAGTGGGCCGCAGCGCACCACCTGCCGGTGCTGGCCTGGTTCAGCTGGTCCGAGACGGCGGCCGTGGACTTCGTGCACGGCGACGAGGGGCTGCTGATGGCCCCCGCGTACGCGGTGCCCCGGATGCTGGCCCGTGCCGGGCTGACGCTGCAGGACTTCGACTACTACGAGATCCACGAGGCGTTCGCCTCGCAGGTGCTGGCCACCCTCGCCGCCTGGGAGTCGCCGGAGTTCTGCAAGGACCGACTCGGCCTGGACGCGCCGCTGGGCGCGATCGACACCGACCGGCTCAACGTCAACGGCTCGTCGCTGGCCGCCGGGCACCCGTTCGCCGCGACGGGCGGGCGGATCGTGGCGACGCTGGCCAAGCTCCTGGCCGAGAAGGGCGGCGGACGCGGGTTGATCTCGATCTGCGCGGCCGGCGGCCAGGGCGTGACGGCGATCCTGGAGCGCTGACGGGCGACGCCCGCCCGGTTCTGTGCCGGGCGGGCGTCGTGTGTCGTGGACGGCTCAGCCGACTGTGAACTTCTCCCAGATGCCGATGGCCGGGCGATTGGCGATCAGTGGCTTCGACCCGGCGCCGTCTGCGGTGACGTAGCGGCCGTTGACGACGGCCTTGAAGCTCACCGTGCCGTCGCTGTTGCGGGTCATGGTGAACCGCTCCCAGGCGCCGACCGTGGGCCGGTTCGCGATCAGGGGTTTGGTGCCGGCACTCTCGGCCGTGACGAAGCGGTTGTTGGCGCGGGCGAAGAGGCCGACCTGAC
The DNA here is from genome assembly GCF_040649315.1 of Micromonospora sp. NPDC049004. NCBI lineage: Bacteria > Bacillati > Actinomycetota > Actinomycetes > Micromonosporales > Micromonosporaceae > Micromonospora > Micromonospora sp. NPDC049004. The sequence continues at coordinate 579,886 of NZ_JBEZFG010000002.1, read as the reverse complement.
CGGCGCCGAGGTCGACCACGTCGAACCGCTCCCACGCGCCGGCGGTCGGCCGGTTCGCGATCAGCGGCTTCGCACCTGCGCTCTCGGCCACGACGTAGCGGCCGTTGACGCTGGCCTTCAGAGACCTGTTCGCGTCCGCGACCGGCACCTGGTGGAACTTCTCCCAGGGGCCGATGGCGGGTCGGTTGGCCGACAGGGCGACGGCTCCGCCGGGCTCGGCGGCGACGTACAGCCCGTTACTCGCCTTGAGGCTGACGGTGCCGTCGCTGTTTCGGACGACCGTGAACGCTTCCAGGGTGCCGACCAGCTGGCTGGTGGCGTTCAGCGTTGCCAGGTCGGATGGAGTCTGGGTGACGTAGAGGCCGCTGGCCCGGGACAGGAGGGCGACCTGACCGTTGCCGGCGTCCGCCAGGTCGTACTGCGCGGTCGCCGTCAACCCGACCTGGTTGGGCAGGAGGTTCGGCGCGGTGGTGCCGACGTAGCGGAGGTTGGACAGGGCGAGCAAGCCCACGGTCGCCGTCCGCCGCAGCACGCTCACCTTCTTGGTGCTGCTGCCCGACAGGCCGTCGGCGCCGCTGACGCTGACGGTGACGTCGTAGGTGCCCGGCGTGGCGTACTTGTGTGTGACGCGCGGGCTCGCCTGGCTGACGGAGGTGCCGTCGCCGAATGTGAACTCGTATCGATCGATCGGGACGAAGCCCGGCTGGGAGGCGGAGGCGTCCAGGCTGACCGTGCTCGTGCCGAGGTCCAGGGTCGCCTCGAAGGACGACACCGGATGCTTGGCCGGCTCCGTCGCGCCACGGTCGGCGTACGTGATCGGGCCGGCGCCGGTGTTCGGCACGGCCGGGTCGTCACGACGTGACAGGCCAGCGGTGTCGACTTCCTGGTAGCCGGGTGCCGCTGAGTTCGCCGAGTCGACGTTGTCCTGATTTCTCGTCGTTTCCCGGTCGTGTGCGGCCTGCCCGGAAACGGTGCGGAACCGGGTGAGCCCCATCAGGGTGCCGTTCCAGGAGTAGCTGGGCGCGGACGCGGCCCAGTGCCAGACGTTGTTGTACTCGATCACCGTGCCGGCCGGTGCCTCGTCGTAGACCCCGACCTCGACTCCTACGGGGGCCTGTCGATCGCAGTAGACCTGGGAGAAGGCGCCGTTGTTGCGGAGCACGTTGTTCTGGATCGAGACGCGGGAGGACGCCCCGTCGATCCGGACGCCGCCGAGGCAGCGATCCTGGATGTCGTTGTTCGCGATGGCCGTACCCGTGGCTCCGCGGTTGTGGATGCCGTAACCGATCCCGCCGAGAATTCGGTTGTTGGCCACCACCGTGTCGGAGGCGCCAGGGCCCACCTCGATGGCGGGGCCGGAGAAGCCGCCAACATCGCTGCCGAGGATGGTGTTGCGTGGCCCGTCGACGCGGATGCCCACGCTCCCCTCGGTAGCGGCTTGGATCGGCGTGGCGGACACCAGCACGTCGTCGACGACCACCCCGCTGGTGGCAGCATCCATGGTCAGCCCGCCGGGGAGGGCAGCTCCGGTGGCCCTGACCTCTTCCAGCAGCGCTCCCGTCACGTCGACGAGTCGGATGGCGGGCACCGTCGCGACGGCCGCCATCGTGAACCTGCCGCCCGCGACCAAAATGTTCGAGGCGTTGCGTAGGTCGAGGGCTGGCACGTCGGCCGCCCCGCTGACGTTGAACCCCTCGATGTGGATGTCGTGTTGCCCGTCGACGACCAGGCCGGCGGTCGGCCCGACAAGCGTGACCGACGCCCCGGAGGTCCTGGCGATGAAGGCGATCGACGCCTCCGGCGTGCCGCTGCGGGTGACGGTGACCCGCTCGGCGTAAAGGCCGGCGTCGACGTAGACCGTCGTGCCGGCGGTCACCACGGCAGCGGCAGCACCGATCGTGCAGAACGGCGCTGCTTCGGATCCGGGCCCCTGGTCGGAGCAGTTGGCGGCAGCCTTCTTGACGTAGAAATCCGTTGGTTCGACCGCTTGGGCGGGTCCGCCCGTCGCCAACAGGGTGCCGCCGGTCACCGCGGTCACGGTGAGACCGGCGAGGAGATTCTTGCGCATGCGTGCCCTCTGTCGAGGTGGAGGATCCGGCGTCGCCGGAGTCGGAGGGAAAAGATGATCCACTACCGGTGGGTAGCGCACGATCCTGGGCGACAAAACGGCCACGCGGTCCCACCGGCACCCGTGGTGGCCTCCTGGCCGGCCGGACCGCCGGGTAGGAGAGAATGAGGTACGTGACGACGATCCCGAACGTGCTCGCCAACCGGTACGCCTCGCCCGAGTTGGTCGCCCTCTGGTCACCGGAGGAGAAGGTCCGGATGGAGCGGCGGCTCTGGCTCGCCGTGCTCCGCGCACAGCGCGACCTCGGGGTGCCCGTGCCGGACGGTGTGGTCGAGGCGTACGAGCGGGTGCTCGACCAGGTCGACCTCGCGTCGATCGCCGAGCGGGAGCGGGTCACCCGGCACGACGTGAAGGCCCGCATCGAGGAGTTCAGCGCGCTCGCCGGGCACGAGCACGTGCACAAGGGGATGACCTCCCGCGACCTCACCGAGAACGTCGAGCAGCTTCAGGTGCGCGCCTCGCTGGAGCTGATCCGGGACCGGGTGGTGGCCACCCTCGCGCGGTTGGCGTGGCTGGCGTACGAGCACACCGAGCTGGTGATGACCGGCCGTTCGCACAACGTGGCGGCGCAGGCCACCACGTTGGGCAAGCGCTTCGCGTCGGCGGCTGAGGAGCTGCTCATCGCGTACGAGCGGCTGGAGGAGCTGATCGCCCGCTACCCGCTGCGCGGAATCAAGGGCCCGGTCGGCACGTCCGCCGACCAGCTCGACCTCTTCGACGGCGACGCCGACAAGGTGGCCGAGCTGGAGCGCCGCGTCGCCGAGCACCTGGGCTTCTCGCGGGTGCTGGACAGCGTGGGGCAGGTCTACCCGCGCTCGCTGGACTTCGACGTGCTGGCCGCCCTGGCGCAGACCGCCGCCGCGCCGTCGTCGCTGGCGACCACGATCCGGCTGATGGTCGGTCAGGAGCTGGTCACCGAGGGCTTCAAGCCGGGTCAGGTCGGCTCCAGCGCGATGCCGCACAAGATGAACACCCGTTCGTCGGAGCGGGTGAACGGCTTCGCGGTGATCATCCGGGGTTACCTGTCGATGGTCGGGGAGCTGGCCGGTGACCAGTGGAACGAGGGGGACGTGTCCTGCTCGGTGGTCCGCCGGGTGGCCCTGCCGGACGCGTTCTTCGCCGCCGACGGGCTGTTCCAGACCTTCCTGACCGTGCTCGACGAGTTCGGGGCGTACCCGGCGGTGATCAACCGGGAGTTGGAGCGCTTCCTGCCGTTCCTGGCGACCACCAAGATCCTGGTGGCGGCGGTGCGGCGCGGTGTCGGCCGGGAGGTCGCGCACGAGGTGATCAAGGAGCACGCGGTCGCCGTGGCGCTGGCCATGCGCGAGAAGGGCGCCCCGGAGAACGACCTGTTCGATCGCCTGGCCGCCGACGGCCGCCTGGGCCTGTCCCGAGCCGACATCGACACCCTGGTCGCGGACCGCTCCGCCTTCGTGGGAGCGGCACGATCCCAGGTGGAATCGATAACCCGCCGCATCACCAAGGTCGTGGAAACCCACCCGAACGCGGCAACCTACTCCCCACCTCCCATCCTGTAACCGCGCCGCCTTCCCTTGTTGATCAAGAGGTTTGCGTCATCTTTGATCTCCTGAATGACGCAAACCTCTTGATCCACCGGGCAAGGGCGGGGGCGGGCTGGGGTTACTCGCCGGTGGGGGTTTCTGCGGCTGTTCTCAGGTTGGGGGCGCTCGCCGGTTCGGCGATGCCGCCGAGGGATTCCGCGAAGGCCGGGTCGGTGGCGGTCTCTGCGGCCACCGCCGGCTGGTCGGCCGGCATGACCGGGGACATCGTGGGTACGGCGATGACCGCCGTGCCGTACGCGCAGATCTCCATCCACATCTCACCGCAGTCCCGGCTGTCGAAGCGCATGCCGATCACCGCGTTCGCGCCGAGGCGCAGGGCCTCCTCGCCGAGGCGGGTCACCGAGTCGGTACGCCACCGGGTCAGGTTGTCCGGTGCCATCGGGTCGTACGCGCCACCGCGCAGGTTCTTGACACCCTCGCGGTACGGGTTGCGCGTCCTGGCCATCGATGACACCACCTCACCGAGAATCTGGCGGATCTCGTAGCCGGGCAGTTGCTCTGTCGTCACGACCAGCACGGTTCCGATGCTGTCAGGAGTTGCGCGACCCGATCGTGTGCCGTGTTCACCTGATCGGATGCTGCAAAACGACGCGGCGCGGACGGTCGGCACGCCGCCGACCATCCGCGCCGACCGGGCGCTAACTGTCAGACACCGGCCACCGAGGTGATCCAGGCCCGGTTGTACGCGACACTGCCGTAGTTCTGGATGCTCGACCCGTCGGCGGTGGAGGCCACGCCGACCTGCTGGCCGTTGTAGAACTGTGGCCCGCCCGAGTCGCCCCGCCAGGCGTTGCCGTTGATCCGGGTGCTGCGGATCGCCTGCCCGCCGTACGCGTCGGTGGCACTGTTGCTGGTCACCCGGACGGTGGCGGTCTTGAGCTGGCTGGAGGCGTCGCACCCGCTGTAACAGGTCATGCCCCACCCGTAGATCGAGTTGGTCGAGTTGATCGGCGGGTTGCTGCTGGCCAGGGACACCGCCGAGGTGCTGACGGTGCTGGAGAGCCGCATGAGGGCCAGGTCGTTACGGGTGTAGGTGGCGCTGACGGTGCGGGTGACCCCGCCCGAGGCGCGGTAGACGCTGCCGACCCGGACCGACATCGTGCCGTTGATGCAGTGTCGGGCGGTGAGCACCCACTGCGCGGCGATCACACTGCCCGAGCAGGTGAACGAGCCGTTGCTGAACACCGCGGCCGCCCAGGGGGCGGACGAGACGGTGCCGCCGCCGATGATGGGTTGGGGGCCGGCCGGGGCGGCGGACGCGCCGGACGCGGCGGCGAGGGCGCCGACCAGCGCGGTGCTGATCAGGGCGAGCAGGGGACGAACGCGCATCGGTGGACTCCTTGGAGGGGCTGGGGCCCGGGGTCGCCGGGTGCCCGGTGGCGACAGCGGGAGGTCCCCGCCGCCACTGGCATCGAGCCATGTCGATGTACTCTAGGGCCGACGAGCATCGTTTTCAAGAAGCTCATCGAGATCAACCAATGTAACGATTCGGCTACCCAGCGCGCCGTATATGCCCTGCTGGGGCCGCCTGTCCCGCCCTGCCGGCCGCCCCCGCCGCCGGTTATGTGGATCACTGCCTGAACTGCGCCCGGCCGGTGCGTCCGCGGCGGTATCTGCCAGGTACGCTGGCTGCGCTCGCCCGTTGTGGGTCGGCACCCAACTGCGTACACAGTCAGGAGTGCCCAGTGCCTCGCGTCGTCGTCGACGTCATGCTCAAGCCCGAGATCCTCGATCCGCAGGGCCAGGCCGTCGCAAACGCGCTGCCCCGGCTCGGCGTCAGCGACGTCGCCTCAGTGCGGATCGGCCGGCGCATCGAGATCGACTTCACCGGTGAACCGGACCTGGACCGGGCCCGGGAGATTGCCGACAAGCTGCTCGCCAACCCGGTCATCGAGGACTTCACCGTCCGCCTGGTCGAGACCGACGAGACCGCGGACGCCCGCTCGTGACCGCCCGGGTCGGTGTGGTCACCTTCCCCGGCTCGCTCGACGACGGGGATGCGGCCCGCGCCGTCCGGATCGCCGGCGCCGAGCCCGTCCGGCTCTGGCACGGTGACCCGGATCTGCACGGCGTGGACGCGGTGGTGCTGCCCGGCGGCTTCTCCTACGGTGACTACCTGCGCTGCGGCGCCATCGCCCGGTTCGCCCCGGTGATGGAGACGCTCGTGGACGCCGCCCGGGGTGGCCTGCCGGTGCTCGGCATCTGCAACGGCTTCCAGATCCTCTGCGAGGCGCACCTGCTGCCCGGCGCGCTCACCCGCAACCAGCACCTGCACTTCCGCAACCGGGACCAGGTCCTGCGCGTCGAGTCGGCCGGCACGGCGTGGACCAACGCGTTCCAGCCCGGCCAGGAGATCCTCATCCCGGTGAAGAACGGCGAGGGCTGCTACGTCGCCGACACCGCGACGCTGGACCAGCTCGAAGCCGAGGGGCGGGTCGTCGCGCGCTACGTCGGCGGCAACCCCAACGGGTCGCTTCGCGACATCGCGGCCATCACGAACTCCGCCGGCAACGTCGTCGGCATCATGCCGCACCCCGAGCACGCGGTGGAGGCGCTCACCGGCCCCTCGCTGGACGGCCTGGGCTTCTTCACCTCGGCCCTCAAGCACCTGGTGGGGGCGCCCGCGTGAACGCGAGCAGTCGGTCAGGCGGGCACGAGCGCAGCGAGGAGAGGTCATGACCACCCATCCGGACCCGGTACGGGACACTCCGGAGGCGTACTCCGCCCCGGCGCAGCCGACCGAGCCGCCGGCGCAGCCCGCCGCCCCGTCCCAGCCGGCGACCGCCGACTGGACCGACGGCGTGGACACCGTGCCGCGCGCCGGTGGTACGCCGGGCGAGCTGCAGCCGTACACCGAGCTGGGTCTGCGCGACGACGAGTACGACCGGATCCGGCAGATCCTCGGCCGTCGACCCACCCAGTCCGAGCTGGCGATGTACTCGATCATGTGGAGCGAGCACTGCTCCTACAAGTCGAGCAAGGTGCACCTGCGTCAGTTCGGTGAGAAGGCCCCGCACAGCGACCGGATGCTCGCCGGCATCGGCGAGAACGCCGGCGTGGTGCAGGTCTCCGACGAGCTGGCAGTGACCTTCAAGGTCGAGTCGCACAACCACCCGAGCTTCGTCGAGCCGTACCAGGGCGCGGCGACAGGCGTCGGCGGCATCGTCCGGGACATCCTCGCCATGGGCGCCCGCCCGATCGCCGTGATGGACCCGCTGCGCTTCGGCGCGGCGGACCACCCGGACACCGCCCGGGTGCTGACCGGCGTGGTCGCCGGCGTGGGCGGCTACGGCAACTGCCTCGGCCTGCCCAACATCGGCGGCGAGCTGGTCTTCGACCCGTCCTACCAGGGCAACCCGCTGCTCAACGCGCTCTGCCTGGGTGTGCTGCCGGTCAGCCGGCTGCAGAACAAGGCCGCCGCCGGCCCCGGCAACGTCGTGGTGCTGATGGGCGCCAAGACCGGCCGGGACGGCATCGGCGGCGTGTCGGTGCTGGCCAGCGCCACCTTCGACGAGGGCAGCGAGGCCCGTCGCCCGGCCGTGCAGGTCGGCGACCCGTTCACCGAGAAGCTGCTGATCGAGGCGTGCCTCGAGCTGTACGACGGCCAGATGGTCGTCGGTATCCAGGACCTCGGCGGCGCCGGCCTGACCTGCGCGCTCACCGAGACCGCAGCGGCGGCCGGCACCGGCATGCGGGTCTGGCTGGAGCGGGTGCCGCTGCGCGAGCCCTCGATGGACCCGCACGAGATCCTGGCCAGCGAGTCGCAGGAGCGGATGCTGCTGGTCGTCGAGCCGGACAAGCTCGAAGCGGTGCTCAAGACCTGCGAGAAGTGGGGCGTGCTCGGCACCGCGATCGGTGAGGTCACCGCGCCCGAGCCGGACGGCCGCCCCGGCCGACTGCTGATCACCTGGCGGGACCACCTGGTCGTCGACGTGCCGCCGGGTTCACTCGTCGACGACGGCCCGGTCTACGCCCGGCCGATGCGGGAGCCGGCCGACCTGATCCTGCTCCAGGCAGACCGTGCCGAGACGCTGCCCCGCCCGGCCGACCCGGAGGCGCTGCGCGAGACCGTGCTGCGCATGATCGCGTCGCCGAACCTGGCCGACAAGACCTGGGTCACCGAGCAGTACGACCGCTACGTGCTGGGCAACACGGTGCTCGCGCAGCCGGAGGACGGCGGCGTGATCCGGATCGACGAGCGGACCGGGCTCGGTGTGGCGCTGTCGGTGGACGGCAACGGCCGGTACGCCCGGCTCGACCCGTACAACGGCACCAAGCTGGCCCTGGCCGAGGCGTACCGGAACGTGGCGGTGACCGGCGCGAAGCCGATCGCCGTCACCGACTGCCTCAACTTCGGCTCTCCGGAGGACCCGGGCGTGATGTGGCAGTTCGCCGAGGCCGTGCGCGGCCTCGCGGACGGCTGCCTGGAGCTGGGCATCCCGGTCACCGGCGGCAACGTCAGCTTCTACAACCAGACCGGCGCGGCGGCCATCCACCCGACCCCGGTGGTCGGTGTGCTGGGTGTGCTGGACAACGTGGCGGACCGGGTGCCGATGGGCTTCGTCCCGCGTCCCGGCGGCGAGCACGACCAGCTCTACCTGCTCGGTGAGACGAACGTCGAGCTGTCCGGCTCGGAGTGGGCCTGGGTGACGCACGAGCACCTCGGCGGCATCCCGCCGCAGGTCGACCTGCTCCGCGAGAAGGCGCTGGCCGAACTGCTGGCCGAGGCGGCCCGGGTGGGTCACCTCAGCTCGGCGCACGACCTGTCCGACGGTGGCCTCGCCCAGAGCCTGGTCGAGTCCTGCCTGCGCCGTGGCGTCGGCGCTCGGATCGCGGTGCCGGAGCAGTTCGCCGACGGTTCGATGCCGTTCGTGTACCTGTTCAGCGAGTCCGCCACGCGGGCGCTGGTGTCGGTGCCGCGGGGCCACGACAAGGCGTTCGCGGCGCTCTGCGCCGAGCGGGGGGTGCCGTTCGAGCTGATCGGCGTCACCGACCCGACCGGCGGCGCGCTGGAGGTGCACGGCCAGTTCCGGATCGGCCTGGACGAGCTGCGCGCCGCGCACACCGAGACGCTGCCGCGTCTCTTCGGCGGCGTTGCGGCCGTCGACGTGCCCGCGCCGGCCGCCGGCGTGGCGGGCGCGGTCGAGGCCGTGCCGCTGCCGGGTGCCCCGGCCGAGCCGGTGGACGCGTCGGAGGTGCTCTCCGAGCCGATCGCCTCGGCCGGTCCGTCCCCGCAGACCGGAGCTGTCGACCCGGTCGGGTCGGAGCAGCCGGGCGAGTCGTCCGAGTCTGACCCCGGTGCCGCCGAGCCGTCGCCTGACGAGCGCTGAGGCGTTGACCGCGGCCGTCTACGGCCAGCCCGGGTCAGGCGCCCGCTTCGACTGGGGCCTGACCGGGGCGGCCGAGCTCGGTCGGGTCTGCGCGGCGCTGGTGGTGGTGGACGTCCTCTCGTTCACCACCGCCGTCGAGGTGGCGGTCGCCCGGGGCATGCGGGTGCACCCGTTCCCGTGGGGCGAGCAGGCCGCCGAGTACGCGGTGCGGGTCGGCGCGGTCGCGGCGGTGGGCCGTCGCCGGGTGACAGCCGACCATCCGTGGTCGCTCTCACCCGCCGCGCTGAGCACCGCGCCCGTCGTGGCCGACCTCGTGCTGCCCTCACCCAACGGCTCCGCGATCAGCGCGGCCGCGAGCGCCACCGGCCTGCCGGTCGTCGCGGCGTGCCTGCGTAACGCGCGCGCCGTCGGGCGTTGGCTGCGCCGCCAGGGGTACGGCACGACGGACGCCCCCATCGGCGTCGTCGCCTCGGGTGAGCGGTGGCCGGACGGGTCGCTACGACCGTCGGTCGAGGACCAGCTCGGCGCGGCGAGCGTGCTGGACGCCCTGTCCGGTGTGCCGGGTGGCCTCTCCGTGGAGGCGGCCATGGCGCTCGCCGCGCTGGCCAGCACTCCGGACGTGCCCGCCGCGGTGCGCGGCAGCGTGTCCGGTCGCGAGTTGACCGAGAGCGGCTTCGGCGCCGACGTCGACGTCGCGGTCCGGGTGGGCGTGTCGGACGTCGTACCGGTCCTTCGCCAGGGCGTGTTCTCCGCCGCCTGACCGTCGCGGGTCGCCGGCCCGTGACACGCCCCCGCCCCCTCCCCGGCGATCATGAAGTTATTGCCCACGCGCCCGGCGTGTCGGGGTAATAACTTCATGATCGACAGGGTGTGGTGGGTGGGTGATAGCCGGAACGGCCGCCCGGGGGACCCGGGCGGCCGTTGTCGTATCTGTTGTGGTGGGGTCGTTCAGTCGTCCAGCCAGTCGAGGCGTCGGCCACCCCGCTCGGTGGGCGGCGGGTTGTCCGGCCGGGCCCGGCCGCCCTGCTGCTGTCCGTAGCCGGCCTGGTCGTAGCCCCGGTCGTCGTAGCCGCCGCGTTGCTGCGGGGCTTCCTGTCCGTAGCCGCCCTGGTCGTACCCGCCGGCCTGCTGCTGTCCGTAGCCGGCCTGGTCGTAGCCCCGGTCTTCGTAGCCGCCGCGTTGCTGCGGGGCTTCCTGTCCGTAGCCGCCCTGGTCGTACCCGCCACCCTGCTGCTGGCCGTAGCCGCCCTGGTCGTACGCGCTGGTCGGCTGGCCGTAGCCGCCGGCCGGCTCCGCCGACCGACCGCCGCCGTACGGGGCCGTCGGCTCGGGCTGGCCGTAGCCCGGCGCCTGCTCCGGCTGGTAGACGCCTGTGGCGTACGGGTCGGCCGGAGCCGGGTACTGGGTGCTGTCACCGGTGTACCGGCCGGTCGGCTCGTCGAAACGCTCGCCGTAGCCCGCCCCACCGGCGGGAGCGGGCGGGTAACCCGCGCCACCGGCCGGGGCCGTGTAGTCACGGCTGCCGTAGCCGCCACCGGAGGAAGGCGCGCTGCCGTAGCCGCCACCCGGGGCCGCGGCACCACCGTAGCCCGCCCCCGAGCCGGGTGCCGCGCCGTAGGCGTCCCCCGCCGGGCCGGCGCCGTAGCCGCCCCCCGGCATTGCCGTCGTGCCGTAACCGCCGCCCGAGGAGGGCGCGTTGCCGTAGCCACCACCGGCGCCGTAGCCGCCCGGGGCGGGCTCGTCGCCGTAGCCGGTGCCACCCCAGCCCTGCTGGTCTGCGGCGCCGTAGGGCTGCGCTGGCGCACCGTACGGGTCCGGAGGCACGTCGTCGACCACCGGGCGGTGCATCATCGTCGGCGCCTCGCTGAGCGCCGCGCCACCGACCATTGTCGGGTCGGGACCGCCACCGGCGGGGTTGACCACCCGGGTGCGGTCGTCCGCGCCGTGGAAGGCACCCCGGGCCGCCGGCACAGCGCCGGCCGCACCGGCCGCGCCAGCGGTCGCCGGCTCGTCATCGTCGTCGCCGCTCTCGCGGCGCTTCATCCAGAGCAGCACGATAGTGCCGACACCGGCCGCGACCAGCAGGCCGCCGAGCAGGATGATCAGGTACGACCCGAAGCCGCCGCCGTCGTCCTCGTTGGCGGCGTTCGCCGGGGCGCCCGGGCTGGCCTCCTCGGACGGCTGCTCCTCGCCGTCCTCCTCGGTCGCCTCCTCGGTGGGGACGGCCTCGGCGCTGGCGGACGGCGTGGCGCTGGGCGTCACCTCAACCTTGATCTCCAGGCTGATCCGCTGGCCGGTGATGGACTGCCCCGCGCTGGCGTTGAAGCTCTTGAACGCCTTGATGTTGTCGGAGGACGCGCCGAGGTCGATCCGCCCGGGAGTGATCGGAGCGGAGGTGCTGCCGGTGAAGCGGAAGTTGCCGCTGCCGTCGCTCAGGGCGTCGTAGCGGTGACCCCCGCTGTCCTGAAGGACGACGAAGGCGTTCGGCACCGCGGTGTTGTCGGCCTTCTTGACCACCTTGCCGGAGACCGACTTGACGGTCTGCGTCTGCTGCGGCGTCGGCGGTGCCGCGGCCTTGCCCTTGACGGTCAGCGAGACGTTGGCGGTGTCCGGGCCCGAAGGGGCCTCCACCGCCACCGTGATGTTGGTGGTCGCGTCGCCGGCGTTGTCGTTGGCCGCGATCCGGACCAGCACCGAGCCCTTCGGGCCGCCCAGGCCGCCGCCGGAGAGTTTGACATCGCCACAGCCACTGGCGCAGCTGACGCCGGACGGCAGCCCGGAGAGGCTGACCTTCGCCGACTCGTCGTTGTCACCGCCCGTGATGCGCACGGTGATCGTGGCGTCGCTGCCGGCGTTCACGGTGACCGAGCCGGGGGAGACGTCGACCTCTGCGGCCAGGGCTGGTGTGGCGGGGACGGCGAGCAGAGCGCCGGCAACCAGCGCTACGACCACACCGGCCCGCTGCTTCCAGGCACGTCGGTGTGTTGACACGTCCACCGCCTTCCGGGCTGACTTCCCTTGACCGGCGGGGCGCCGGGCCGGGGATCATCACGGTACGAATACGCCGTCGGCCACTATGCCTTGTCTGACTGGATCGGCGCGACCCAGGGCCAGCGTCGAGTGCTTCACCTGTGCGTCGTATCGTCCCGTCGTGTCCTCTCCGCACAGTAAGTCCGTCGCCGTGGTGGCGGCTTTGTCGGCGCTTGACGAGGGGCGTACGCCCGAACGGCCGGTACTCCGGGAGGCGGTCCGGTCCTTGTTGGCCGTCCTCGCGGAGCGCGCCCCCGGCCGATCGGTGGAGGTGCGCGTCCCACCATACGGTGCGGTCCAGTGCGTTCCCGGTCCTCGACACACCAGGGGAAACCCGCCGAACGTGGTCGAGATGTCGCCGCAGACCTGGTTGGAGTTGGCCGCCGGCCGGATCACGTGGGCCGAGGCGGTCACCGATGGTCGTGTTCAGGTGAGTGGCATTAGGGCGGACCTCTCGGCGTATCTGCCCCTCTAGCTGCACGGATGTCCGGGTGATCGTGACTCTCGGCAGGGAAATCGTGACTATCTGTATTGACGGCGACTCGCGTACACTGTCAGGCGACGACAGTGGTCCCGGCCGAGGAGTGTGGATCCGCACCGTGATCCCCGCCAGGCCGGTCCAGACCAGCATGAGGGAGCGGTAGTGCCCCGAGGCGACGGCCGGCTGAGCCACGACCTTGACCCCCAACGACCCGGCCCCCAGGACGCCTGCGGCGTCTTCGGTGTCTGGGCCCCCGGTGAAGAGGTCGCCAATCTGACCTACTTCGGCCTCTACGCCCTGCAGCACCGGGGCCAGGAGGCCGCAGGCATCGCGGTGAGCGATGGCTCGGGCGTGGTGGTCTACAAGGATCTCGGCCTGGTGGCCCAGGTCTTCGACGAACCCACCCTGGCCAGCCTGCGTGGCCACCTGGCGATCGGGCACGCCCGATACTCCACGACCGGCGCCTCCAACTGGGAGAACGCCCAGCCGACCATCCGGTCGACCAGTTCCGGCACGACAATCGCGTTGGCCCACAACGGCAACCTGGTCAACACCGCCGAGCTGGAGAAGGAGGTCGCCGAGCGCGGCCTCGTCGCGGACGGTTCGACGAACGACACCTCGCTGGTGACCATGCTGCTGGCCAGCCATCCGGACCTGTCCGTCGAGGCGGCCGCGCTCAAGGTCCTGCCGCAGCTGCGCGGGGCGTTCAGCTTCGTCTTCATGGACGAGTCGACGCTGTACGCGGCCCGCGACGCGCACGGTGTGCGCCCGCTGGTGCTCGGCCGGCTGGAGCGTGGCTGGGTGGTGGCGAGCGAGACCGCCGCGCTGGACATCGTCGGCGCCAGCGTGGTGCGCGAGGTCGAGCCCGGTGAGCTGATCGCGATCGACGAGGAGGGGCTGCGCTCCACCCGGTTCGCGTCGCCGGAGCCGAAGGGCTGCCTCTTCGAGTACGTCTACATCGCCCGCCCGGACGCGACCATCGCCGGGCGCAACGTGCACGCGGCGCGGGTGCAGATCGGCCGTCAGCTGGCCAAGGAGCACCCGGTGGAGGCCGATCTGGTCATCCCGGTGCCCGAGTCCGGCACGCCGGCCGCGATCGGTTACGCGGAGGCGTCCGGGATCACCTACGGCGCGGGCCTGATGAAGAACCCGTACGTGGGCCGCACCTTCATCCAGCCGTCGCAGACCCTGCGCCAGCTGGGCATCCGCCTCAAGCTCAACCCCCTGCGCCAGAACGTGCGCGGCAAGCGGCTGGTGGTCGTGGACGACTCGATCGTGCGCGGCAACACGCAGCGGGCCATCGTGCGGATGCTGCGCGAGGCGGGGGCGCTGGAGGTGCACGTCCGGATCTCCTCCCCGCCGGTCAGCTGGCCGTGCTTCTACGGCATCGACTTCGCCACTCGGGCGGAGCTGCTGGCCAACGGGTTGGACAACGACGGCATCCGGCGTTCCATCGGCGCCGACACGCTGGGTTACGTCTCGCTTCCTGGCCTGATCGCCGCGACCGAGCAGCCGAAGACCCGGCTGTGTCGGGCGTGTTTCGATGGGGAGTACCCGATCGAGCTGCCGGCCGGCAACCTGATCGGCAAGCACGTCCTCGAAGGGGTGGGCCGCCGGGTCGCCAACGCGACGCCGAAAGCCCCGGACAGCTTCGGCCCGCTCGTCGCCACTCCGGGCGGCGTGACCGCAAACCGCCCGTAGCACCAACCGGCGCGGCCCGGCCACCGCCGGCGCGGCACCGAGAACCACAAAGGGGAGAACCGTGACGCACGTGTCCGAGCGCAGCGGCGCAGGAAGCAGCCCGACCGGCGCTGGCGGCGACCACCAGCCGTGGACGGGCGGTGCGGGCCGTCAGGCCCGTAAACGCTCGGTCTCGTACGCCGACGCCGGGGTCTCCATCGACGCGGGCGACCGTGCGGTGGAGCTGCTCAAGTCGAAGGTGCGCCAGACCCGTCGCCCCGAGGTGCTGGGTGACCTCGGCGGCTTCGCCGGCCTGTTCCGGCTGGACACGAAGAAGTACAAGAGCCCGATCCTGGCGTCGTCGACCGACGGTGTGGGCACCAAGCTGGTGATCGCCCAGCAGATGGACATCCACGACACGGTCGGCATCGACCTGGTCGCGATGGTCGTCGACGACCTGGTGGCCTGCGGTGCCGAGCCGCTGTTCCTGCTCGACTACATCGCCACCGGCGAGGTCGTTCCGGACAAGGTGGCTGAGATCGGCGCGGGCATCGCCGACGGCTGCCGGTACGCGGGCTGCGCGCTGCTGGGCGGGGAGACCGCCGAGCACCCCGGTGTGCTGCGCCCGGACGAGTACGACATCTCCGCCACCGGCGTGGGCGTGGTCGAGGAAGCCGACATCCTCAGCCCCGAGCGGGTCGAGGTGGGCGACGCGGTGATCGCCATGCGCTCCTCCGGCCTGCACTCCAACGGCTACTCCCTGGTCCGGCACGTGCTGCTGGGCGCGGCCCGGATGCGTCTGGACATCGTGATCGACGACTTCGGTCGGCAGCGGACCCTGGGTGAGGAGCTGCTCACCCCGACCAAGATCTACGCGAAGGACTGCCTCAAGCTGATCGCCGAGGCCGAGGTGCGGACGCTGTCCCACATCACCGGCGGCGGCATCCCCGGCAACCTGGTCCGGGTGCTGCCGGAGCACGTCGACGCGGTGGTCAACCGGTCCACCTGGAAGCCGCAGCCGATCTTCGACCTGATCCAGTCGAAGGGCCGGATCGACGACCACGACATGGAGTCGACCTTCAACATGGGTGTCGGCATGTTCGCGATCGTCTCGGCCGAGGACGCCGACCGTGCGCTGGCCACCCTGACCGGCCGTGGGGTCGAGGCATGGCAGGCCGGCGAGATCATCGAGGGCACGGGCAACGTGCAGATGGTCGGTCAGCACACTCGCGGATGATCACGTTCCGGTGATCGTACGGGCACCTGATCAGGGCTTCACCCGAGTGGCCAGTGCCGCCTAGCCTGAAGGGCTCAGGCTGGGCGGAGGAGGGTGATGGCTGCCGCGGGACTGTCGTTCAGCGGGATGCGCGGTCTGGCCGCGGTCCCGTCGTACGTCGTCATGCAGCCGACCACCCTCTGCAACCTCGACTGCGCGTACTGCTACCTGCCGTTTCGGGCCGCTGACCGGCGGATGTCGGTGCCGGTGGCCGAGGCGGTGGCGGCGGCGGTCAACCCGTGGGCGGCGGCCGGCCGCTTCTCCGTCGTGTGGCACGGCGGCGAGCCGCTGGCCGCCGGCCGGGAGCACCTGGCCGCCCTGATCGCGCCCTTCGGGCCCGAGGTCGAGCACCACGTGCAGACGAACGCCACGCTGATCGACGACGAGTGGTGCGCCTTCTTCGCCCGCCACGAGGTGCGGGTGAGCGTGAGCGTGGACGGGCCCGCCGAGCGCAATGGCGACCGGGTCAACCGTGGCGGTCAGCCGGCGTACGAGAAGATCCTGCGTGGTGTGGCGGCGCTGCGCCGCCACGGGCTGCCCTTCTCGGCGCTGGCCGTGGTGTCCCGGCCGGCGCCGGGGCTCGCCGCCGAGCTGTACGACTACTTCCTCGGGCTGGGCTGCGACGTGCTGGGCATCAACATCGAGGAGACCGAGGGGGTCAACACCCGCGACAACAGCCATGACGCGGCGGCGGTGACGGCGTTCTGGGCCGAGTTGGTGTCGGCCTGGCGCAAGGAGCCGCGGATCCACCTGCGCGAGGTCGAGTGGTCGCTGCGGTACGCGGCTGCGGTGCTCGACGGCGCGGCGGACGGCGTGTTGCCCCGTCGGCTGGACCCGATCCCGACCATCGGGCACGACGGCTCGGTGACCGTGCTCTCCCCGGAGCTGGCCGGCTTCACCGATCCGCACTACGGCGACTTCAGCAGTGGGAACGTGCTGGCCACCCCGCTGGCCCGGATCCTGACGGACGCGGCGTCGACGCCCTGGGTGGGTGAGTTCCTGACGGGCGTGGAGGCGTGCCGGGCGTCGTGCCCGTACTTCGGCTTCTGTGGCGGCGGTCATGCCGCCAACCGTTACTTCGAGCTGGGGCGTTTTGACGGTACGGAGACCGAGCACTGCCGCAACAGCAAGATCCGCCTATTGGAGGGAGTGTTGGAGCATGCCCGAGACCACCAGTCACCGGCGGCCTGAGCGCGAAGCGGACGACCCCCCGGACGGAGTGACCGAACGGGTGCGGGAGGCCGCCCCCGGGCTCGTCGCGCTGCTTCAGGAGGCCGAGGACGCGCGGCGGCTGCGGGCGGAGGTGTCGGGCGGAGACGGCGTCAGCGCGGTCTGCGCCTGGAACCACTTCGAGAACATCCCGACCTTCTACAACTGGAACAACCGCCCGCGCTGAGGCCGGCCGTGATCAGGGGCCTGTCGGCCGGCCGGAGTTGACCTCCGGCCAGGGCAGGCCCCTGATGATCGGCACCGGTCTCGCTCCCGATGGGCACATGCGTGAGCACGCGGGGGTTACCGCGTGCTCAGCTGCGTCGAGAGGTCAGCGGGTCGGTCGGACCCAGGGATCCGGGTCGTCGTCCGCGTGATTCTCATCATCGTCGTCGACGAACTCTTTAGAGTCGTCGTCGAAGTGGTGCTCAGACTTACCAGCACCCGCCAGTTCGCGCTGCAAGGCGGTGAGGTCGGTGTTCGGGGAGTGGTACTTCAACTCCCGGGCCACCTTCGTCTGCTTGGCCTTAGCACGGCCGCGCCCCATGGCTCGACCCCCTCGCACAGAATGCGGGGCAGCCCGAAGGCGGGCCCCGATGACGTCAGGCATCTCTCGTGGCTCTTACGGTACATGGGGATGCCATCGTTCGGCACCTCGGGTTACCGTCAGCCGGCTCTGCGCGTCGCGGCGATCCGGCCGTCACCCAGTGTACCTGGTAAGGAGCGGAACGAGGAGCACCCGTGACACCGGACAAAACACGCCAAACTTGACCTGGGCTCAGCTTACCGAGCCGGACCGGCGTGGGAGGCCCGGAGGCGGATCCTGGTCGATCCGCCTCCGACTCCGAAAGGGATCAGCGCAGGTGGATCGTGCGCAGGCGACCGACCTCGGCCATCCGCCGCTCGGCCAGCCGGTCCGCGGCGACCGCCGGCGGCACGCCCTCGGCGTCCGCCAGGTGCAGGATCTCGCGGGTGGTGTCGTAGATCCCGGTGGCCCGCAGCTTCGCCCGCTCGAAGTTGAAGCCCTCGATCTCGTCGGCCACCTGGATCACGCCGCCGGCGTTGACCACGTAGTCGGGGGTGTAGAGGATGCCCCGGTCGGCCAGCAGCTTCTCGATGCCCGGGTGCGCGAGCTGGTTGTTCGCCGCCCCGGTCACCACCTTCGCGCGCAGCGCCGGCACCGAGTCGTCGTTCAGAGCGCCGCCCAGCGCGCACGGGGCGTACACGTCGATGTCCGCCGCGACCAGCGCGGTGGCGTCGTCCACCAGGCTGACCTCCGGGTGGTTCGCGCGCACCCAGGCCAGGGCCTTCGGGTTGACGTCGGTGGCGACCACCTCCGCGCCGTCCTCCAGCAGGTGCCCGGTCAGGTACTTGCCGACCTTGCCGAGGCCCGCCACGCCGACGCGCCGGCCACGCAGGCTCGGCGTGCCCCAGACGTGCTCGGCGGCGGCCCGCATCCCCTGGAAGACACCCCATGCGGTCAGGATCGAGGAGTCACCGGCGCCGCCGTGCTCCACGCTGCGGCCGGTCACGTACCGGGTCTCGCGGGCGATGATGTCCATGTCGGCCACGTAGGTGCCGACGTCGCAGGCGGTGTAGTAACGGCCGGCCAGCGACTCCACGAAGCGGCCGTACGCGCGCAGCAGCGCCTCGCTCTTGATCTGCTCCGGGTCGCCCCAGATGACGGCCTTGCCGCCGCCCAGGTCCAGCCCGGCGAGCGCGTTCTTGTACGCCATCCCGCGGGACAGGTCGAGCACGTCGGCGAGCGCGTCGTCCTCGCTGTCGTACGGGTAGAAGCGGGTGCCGCCGAGCGCCGGCCCCAGCGCGGTGGAGTAGATCCCGATGATCGCCTTGAGGCCGCTCTGCTTGTCCTGGCAGAAGACGACCTGTTCGTGACCTGTCGATATCGCGTCGTCGGTGCTCGCGAATACGCCCATGACTGGCTCCTGAAGGTGGTGTGCGTTCCTTGTGGGACGCGGACCTGGTGGACCCCGGCGGGGATGCTGCCGGTGCGGTCGAGCCTAGTATCGGCCGCCGTACGGCCGCCCGACGTGCCCGGCGTCATCCCACGTTGCGGCGCGTGTGGTCCGGCCGCTGGGCCCGTACGGGTGCGGTTCGTGGGAGGATCGCGCGGTGCCGTCGCTCTTCGCTTCATACCTGCGCGTGTACGAGCCGCTGACCGCCTTCGACCGGGACCGGCAGAGCTACTGGCGCCGCTACGTCTCGGAAGGGCGGGCGGTCGCCCCGGTCGAGGGCCCCGGCCGCCAGCGGACGGCGGTGATCGAAGCGCTGGGCGCGGGCTGGACCAGGCTGCCGGACCTGCCCGAGGAGGCGTACGTCCTGGAGACGGACGACGGCCTGCTGGTCTGCCCCTGGAACCTGCGCATCCGGGTCGCCGAGGCGGCGCTCAACGCCCGGGACGGGGTGCCCTCGGTGCTCGCCGACGCGTTCGTGCCGCCGGTGCTCGCCGGGCAGGCCAGGGCGGTCGTCGACGACTGGCGCAGCGGTGCCCGGGTGCTGGAGCACGGGGTGCCCCGGGTGCACGAGCAGATCGCCACCTGGGGTGTGCCGCTGCGGTGGTTCGTGCTCTTCGACCCGGCGGAACGGGACCTGGTCACCGAACCGGGCCGGCGGGCGCTGCGCTACCGGACGGAGATCTCCAAGGCCCGTCGCCGATCGTCGCGGGCGCTGTCGGTGCTGCGTAAGTCGGTGGGCGAGGCGCCGATCACCGAGGCGGTGGAGGAGGCGGCCCGCTGGCTGGAGGAGTTCCACCCGCGCTCGGTGGTGGAGCTGGACTACGGCGGCCTGGTCGCCCTGCTCTCCGACGAGACCCTCGCCGCGGACGACTCGCCGGAGCTGGTCGCCGGTGGCCTCGCGGGGCTGTCGCGCGGCGAGGCCGAGGAGGCGTCCGCCGCGTACGACAAGTTGGTGGCCCGGTGGCGTGCCGTACAGCTGCTGGAACGGTGCAACTGAGGCATTTCGCCCTAGGAGCGCTCCCAAGGCGAGGTTCCCTCGTAGTTGACGCATCACGAACCGTGATCATGAGTCCGAATAAGGTAGTTTCTGCCGTGTAAAAGTCGTAAAAATCGGGCATGGTTCATCCGTCCGTCTAGGGACCTTCATCCGTTCGGCCCATGTCGGACATCGGGGACTAGCCGGACCATGGGAGACGCGTCGGCCGGCGGGACCCCGGCCGATGTCTATACATGTGGAGGAGTGACCGATGGCATCGCGAACGCACGAACCAGAGCCGCTACTCACACCGGCCGAGGTGGCGTCGATGTTCCGTGTCGACCCGAAGACGGTGACCCGGTGGGCGAAGGCGGGCAAGCTCAGTGCCATCCGCACCCTGGGTGGCCACCGTCGATACCGCGAGTCGGAGGTCAGGGCGCTGCTGCAGGGTCAGATCCCGCAGCAGCGGCAGGGCGACTGAGCCGGCACGAGTTTTTTCCGACAAAGGGCGGTGGATCTCGATCCACCGCCCTTTGTCGTGCCGCCTCAGCGTTGCCCCTCGGTAAGCGTGACCCGGATGCCGACGGTGCCGCCCTCGCCGCGGCGCAGCCGGCTGCCGAGCAGGCTGAGGCGGCCGATCAGCCGGTACTTGTGCTTGAGCAGGTCGCGGACCCGGCCCGTGTCGCGGCCACCGTAGAGGGTCGCGTGGGCGGGCACCTCCGCCCCGTGCGGCCGGCCCCGGACGTCGCACGGGGCCACTGTCACCTCGCCGTTGTGGCGGATCCGCTTCACCTTCCCCGAGTCGGCCCGGGTCCAGACGGCCAACGCGTCCCCGTCGCGGACCGCCCAGACCGGGGTCGGCACCGCCCGACCGTCCTTGCGGAAGGTCGTGAGCAGGAGGTACTTCTCGGCCGACAGCCGGTCCAGCGTGGTCACGCCGCCCAGGATACGGCCGCTGCGGGCCACTGAGTGGCCAGATAGCGTGAACGTCGTGACGGGGGAGCCTCTAATCGGTGACGTGGTCGGCGAACTGCTGCGGGACGCGCTCGCCGTGGCAACCGGGGTCGGGCCCCGGCCCATGGTCGGCGGGCGGCTGCCCCGGCCGGTCATCGAGATCATCGAACGGGACGACGGCCTGATCAACGGGGCTCCGGCCGCGCACTACCTCGACGGGCCAGCCGACTGGCAGCCGTACGACCATCGGGCCGTCGACCGGGCGCGGGGCGAGACGCTGGACGTCGGCACCGGGGCCGGTCGGATCGCGCTGCTGCTCCAGGAGCGCGGCGTACCGGTCACCGGGCTGGACACGTCGGCGGGCGCGCTCGCGGTGAGCGGGCGTCGCGGCGTACGGCGGCTGGTGCACGGCACGGTGGACACGCACGTCGCCGACGGCCAGCGGTACGACACGTTCCTGCTGCTTGGCAACAACCTCGGGCTGTTCGAGGGGCGGGAACGGGCACCAAGGTTCCTGGCCGCGCTCGCCGCGCTGGCCCGACCGGGAGCGCAGATCATCGCGCACGGCACCAACCCGTACGGCACCCGCGACCCGCTGCACACCGGCTATCACGAGCGCAACCGCCGCCGTGGCCGGCTCGGTGGCCAGCTGCGCCTGCGGCTGCGCTACCGGGAGCTGGGCACCGAGTGGTTCGACTATCTGGTCTGCTCGCCCGACGAGTTCGCCGAGCTGGTGCACGGCAGCAACTGGCGGCTGACCGATGTGGACGAGCGCGACGCCCCCTACTACCTGGCCACCCTCCGCCTCGCCGGCTGACCGGCGAAGGGCCCCTCGTCGACGAGGAGCCCTTCGCGCGGATCAGACCTGGACGGTCGGGGGCAGGTTCTCGGGCGGGAGGCCGCCATCGCCGTCGACCACCTCGTCGGGGGTGCCGTCCTCGTCGATGTCGACCATGGTGATGTCCACCTTGCCGTCACCGTCGGTGTCGAACTGGAACAGGTCGGCCTTGCCGTCGCCGTCGGTGTCCACCACCCACACGTCGGTCTTGCCGTCGTTGTTGGTGTCGGCGCGCAGCAGGTCGACCCGCTCGTCGCCCCGGGTCTCCACGGTCTCGGAGTCGGTGCTCTCCCCGGTGGTGACGCTCTCCGGTGCCTGGCTCATCTCGATGCGGTCCTTCCCTCTGGGTTGACGGGCCGTACGTACCCGATCGCGCGCTCCCCCACGCATGGACGCGGTCGTCGTGCTGTCTAGGGTCGCACCATGAGCGAGCGGAGCGGGCCGAGGACCCGGGCCGGCGTGGCGGGGACCCCGCGCGCCACCGGGACGGACAGGGAGGCGTGATGAACGATCGTTTCGTGGTCGTCGGTGCGGGCACTATGGGGCTCGGCATCGCGTACGTGGCGGCCGGCGCCGGGCACACCGTCGAGCTGGTCGAGGTGGACCAGGCACGGGGCGCGACAGCGCTGACCCGGCTCGCCGACCTGTGGGAGCGGGCGGTGCAGCGCGGCAAGCTGACGGCCGACGAGGCCGCCGCGAACCGGGAGAGGGTGACGCTGCGTCCGAGCCTCGCCGAGGTCGCCGCCGCCCCGGCGGTGCTCGTGGAGGCGGTGCCCGAGCGGCTCGACCTCAAGCGGACGGTGCTGCGGGACGCCGCCGCGCTGAGCCCGGCCCTGCTCGCGAGCAACACGTCGAGCATCTCCATCGGCGAGTTGGCCGCTGGCCTGGACGCGCCCGAGCGCTTCCTCGGCCTGCACTTCTTCAACCCGGTCTGGGCGATGGCGCTGCTGGAGATCGTGGTCGGCCCGGCGACCGCCGAGGAGACCACCGCGGCGGCCGTCGCGCTCGCCGGCCGGCTCGGCAAGGACCCCGTCGTCGTACGCGACCTGCCCGGCTTCGCCACCTCCCGGCTCGGGGTCACCCTCGGGCTGGAGGCGATCCGGATGGTCGCCGATCAGGTGGCCAGCCCGGCCGACATCGACAAGGCGATGGTGCTGGGCTACCGGCACCCGATCGGGCCGCTGGAACTCACCGACCTGGTCGGCCTGGACGTGCGACTGGACATCGCCCGCACCCTTCAGGCCGCGTACGGGGACCGCTTCGCGCCGCCGCCGTTGCTCGAGGAGATGGTGGCCGCCGGCCGGCTGGGCAAGAAGTCCGGGCAGGGCTTCTACACGTGGGACGGCGGTGTGAAGCGGTGAGCGGTCTGCGGATCGAGGAGCTGCCGGATCGGCTCGTGGTGACGCTGGCCCGGCCGGAGAAGCGCAACGCCATCGACGCCGACCTGATCGCCGAGCTGCACCAGGTCTGCGCCGAGCTGGAGGCGCACCCCCGACTGCTGCTGTTGACCGGGGGCGCGGAGGGCATCTTCGCCGGTGGCGCCGATATCGGTCAGCTCCGCGAACGGGGCCGTACGGACGCGCTGGCCGCGATCAACTCGGCGGCCTTCGCCCGGATCAGGGCGCTGCCGATGCCGAGCGTGGCCGCCGTCGACGGGCCGGCGTTGGGCGGTGGCGCGGAGCTGGCGTACGCCTGCGATCTGCGGGTGTGCACGGCCCGGGCGGTCTTCGGCCAGCCGGAGGTGCGGTTGGGCATTCTGGCCGGCGCCGGCGCGACCCACCGGCTGCCCGCCCTCATCGGCGAGGGCCGGGCCAAGGAGCTGCTGTTCACGGGCCGGCGGGTGGACGCCGCCGAGGCGCTGCGCATCGGTCTGGTGAACCGGGTGGTGGACGAGCCCGGCGACCTGCTGACGGTGGCACACGGGCTGCTGGACGAGATGGCGCAGGGCTCCCCGCTGGCGTTGCGGCTCACCAAACTGGCGGTGGACGCGCCCGCCGCCGCACATCCGCAGCTCGACCTGGTCAGCCAGGCGGTGCTCTTCGAGGACGAGGAGAAGCACCGCCGCATGACCGAGTTCCTGGAGCGCCGCCGAGCCCGCTGAGGCACGAACGCAGGACGGCCGCACCGGCTCGGAAGCCGGTGCGGCCGTCGCGGTCCGCGGTGGTGCTCAGTGCCGGATCTGCACCCCGGTGTCGGCGAGGGCCCGGATCACCTGGGCCGACTCACCGAAACCGATGATGAGAACGGCGTCCGCGCCGAATTCCTTGATCTCCTTCGCGCCGCCGGTGAAGTCCACCGGCGCCGCCGAGGCGTCGGCCGGCGGGTCGTACGTGAGCAGCTTGAGTCGGTCGCCGGCGATGCCGGCCTTCTCCAGCTCGTCACGGACGGTGGCCTGGAGGCCCTCACCGTAGGAGTCCTTACGGGCGACGATGACGATCTTCTGCGACCCGTCGCGGAGGATCACGTCGGCAAGCGCCCGACCCTGCAGGCTGTCCGGCGGGGCGGTCCGGAAGTAGAGGCCCTTGTCCTCGACGTCGGTCAGGCTGGCGTCGGTGTTCGACGGCGAGAAGAGGATCTTGCCGGCCTTGACCACGTCCGGCAGCACCTCCCGGGAGATTCCCGAGCCGCCGGCGCCGATGATGATGCTGACCCCGTCCGCCACATGCTTGGCGACGGTCGCCTTGGCCACCGTCGTGCTGGTGCCGTCGTCGCCGTCCTTCCACGTCACCGGCTTGCCCAGGGCGCCGCCCGCGGCGTTGACCTCCCGGATCGCCAGCGCCGCGCCGGCCGCCATCGGCGGGTAGGCGATCGCCAGGTCACCGGTCTTCGGCAGCAGGCCGCCCACGATCAGCGGCTGCTGGGCGTCGGCGTCACCGGGTCGGGCCTTCTTCGCCTTCGGCGGCGTCTTGGTGCTCGCCGCGGACTCGGCGCCCGCGCCGACGAACTCGGTCTTACCGTCGTTGATCTGCTGGCCGTCGAAGGTCAGCGTGGCGTAGCTCGCGGTGGCCGGCTCACCCTTGTCGGTGAAACCGGCGCGGGTCAGCGAGACGCTGCGGTACTCGATGTCCTGCCCGGCCCGGGCCAACGTCAGGCAGGCGGCAGGGGTCTCGCACCGCTGACCGTTGTTGGTGACGCCGACGATCTGCTTGGCGATGGCGGCCGGGTCGGTGCTGCCGGCCAGTTGGGCGGCGAGCACACCGATCACCACAGCGTCGTACGTCTCGGCGGCGTAGAGGTAGTCCGTCAGAGCCGGATCGACGGACCGTAGCCGGCTCTTGAAGTCGTCGGGCAGCGGGGTGAGCGGCGTCGTCCCCTTCATCCCATCGACCAGAGCGGCGCGTTCCTTCAACTCCGCTGGGTAGGAGTTGAGCATGTTGCCGTCCGTGCCGTAGAGGCGCACCTGTTGGGCGCTTCCCTCCTCGGCCTTGTCATCCCCGCAAGCGCTTGTGGCGAGCAGGATCGTCGCGCAGGCGGCCAGTGTGGCCACCCGCGAGCGGCGTGATACGAGCATGGTCGTCCTTCCTCCGGCGAAGGTCCGCTGCGCACATTAGCGTGCCCACGCCGGCGGCGGGACCGTGGAGGTGGCGAAATGCGCAGGTCGCTCGCGTTGAACACGCAGAGTGACGGAAATGCCTGGCCTTGACCCTCCGTCCTACTGTGCGCTGGGTGACGGACCTACCACAGCAGACGTTCGACGACGCGACCGCCGTGCTCCGCTCGGCGCTGGCCGGCGATGGGGAAGCGGTGACAGGTGCGTTCGACGCGGTCGTCGACCGGGCCGGCCTGCCCGGCGCGTACGGGGTCGCCTGGTGCCTGGCGGCGACGATGGTCGGTGACGCCGCGCCGAGCACCGGATGCGCGCTGGAATTCCCGGACATCGAGCAGGCGGACTACGACACCCGCTGGGTGGCACGCTTCGTGAGCGCGTACGCCAACCAGGACGTGCCGACCGGGGAGGCGCTGTTCGGTGCGGCCGCGGCCGACGGGCTGCTCTCCGACTGCCTGCTCACGCTCGCCGGCTCGACGATCGCCACCCTGCGCAGCCGCGCCGGCTGACCGCGCTCTGCGGGGCGCGGCCCCCGTCGGGTGCCGCGCCCGCACGGGCCGCTCAGAAGGCGTGGTACGCGACGAGCGGCTCGTACTCGTAGCGGACGTTCTCGAAGCGGACCCGGAAATTGACGCCGTCCCGGACGTTTGTCGCCACGGTGACCCAGCCGGAGTTGGCCGGCAGGTAGGTCCAGTAGTTGCAGTTGCCGGTCTTGTCGATGAAGATCACGCAGGCGTCGGTGCCGTACGGGCTGGCGTTACGTACGTTGATGTCGCGGCACCGGGTTGTGGTGCGGTACGGGCCGGCCTGGCCGCCGTAGCCGCCGGTCTGGAAGAAGGAGCGGACCGCCCCGCCGTAACACGTGGCGAGCGGAGCGAAGAGGTTCGGCCCCGAGGTGAAGTCGGTGGAATCGGCGCTCTGGGCGGTCGGTGCGGCGGCCTGAGCGGCCTGAGCGGGTGCGCCGCTAGCGAGCAGGGCGGCGGCCGTGGCGACGGCGAGCAGGCGGGCGGTCGGGGATGACATGCGTGCCTCCGGAAACAGGTGGATGACCGTCCGTATAGGACGGTCGAGCTGATCGTGACGATGATACTGATCGATCAATGCGACCGTGGCCCCAGATCGTCCGCCGTGTGTGATAGCTCTGGGTGCATGTCCGAGGCCATGCTCAGCAAGGTGCGCAAGCTGCTCGCCCAGGCCGAGGACCCGGCCTGCACACCCGCCGAGTCGGCGGCCTTCACCGCCAAGGCGACCGAGTTGATCGCCCGCTACGGCGTCGACAGGGCGTTGCTCGCCGTCCGGGACCCGACCACCGACCCGGTCGGCGACCGGGTGCTCGACATCGTCGCCCCGTACGCCCGGGACAAGGTGGGCCTGCTCGCCGCGGTCGCGGAGCCACTGCGCTGCCGCTGCGTCCGTCGCCGGCAGGGCAACGGGTTCGCGGTGCACCTGTTCGGCTTCGCCAGCGACCTGGAACGGGTGGACCTGCTCTTCACCTCACTGCTCGTGCAGGCCGCACACGGCCTGGCCGCCACCGCGGTGCCCGCGGACGACCATCCGGCCGCCTTCCGACGGTCCTGGCTCGCCGGCTTCGCGGAAGTGATCGGCGGCCGGCTCTGGGCGGCCGAGACGGCGGCGGCCGGCGAGTCGGGCGGCCCGTCGGTGGCGCTGGTGCTGGCCGACCGCTCCGACCGGGTGCAGCGACGGCTCACCGAGGAGTACCCGAGACTGCGAACCGCACCGGCACGCCGGCTCGGCGGCACGGGCTTCGGCTCCGGGGCGGAGGCCGGAAACCGCGCACACCTGGGCGGTCGGGACCTGGACGGCAGCCGGGCCGGTCGGCAACTCGGCCGCTGACCGCTCAGGCGGCCTGGTGGCCGCGCGACTGCTCAGGCGGTTGTGGTGGCCGCGTGACCGCTCAGGCGGTTGTGTGGGCCGCGCGACTGATCAGGCGGTGCCTTGGCCGCGTGACACGGTGGCGAGATAGCGGGTGAGCAACTCGTGCCAGCCCGCAGTCAACGCCTTGCGGTACCCCTCGGCCGCCTCACCGTGCCGATCGAAGTGCCGGTGCTCCAGCTCGACCCGCGTCCGTTCGGGCCCGTCGGGAAGGAACAGCACCTCGACCTCGCTCGCCTTCGCCGGGTCCGGCACCGGCACCCGGTCCGGGCCGAGCTGCCAGGCGAAGACCAGCCGCCGGGGCGGGTCCCACGTGAGCACGCGTCCCCAGTCGGCGCGGAAGCCGTACGGGCCGATCTCGTAGAGCATCCCGCCGGCCCGCGGCTCCATGCCCAGCTCGGCGAGGGCCTCCGGACCGGACCACGTGTACTCGGTGACCCACCAGTCAGTCAGCTCATCGGTGAAGACCGCGAACGCCCGCTCGGCGGAACCCGGGACGAGGAGGCTGCACCGCAAGGAGAACCGCTCCAGGTCCTGCCGGATGTCGGCCGGATCAGCCATCCCCTGTCCCATAGGCCCGGACCATACCGGCTGATGCCTCGGTGTGCAGCTTCGCGAGGTGCCCGGTTCCAGACAGTGGGTTGCCGAGTCGTCACGGACGGGATGCCCCGCCGGAAAGCGGGTAACCGCGCCGAACGGCCCGGACGACGGGTCGGCGTACGGGGGCGGGAGAGTATGAGCGAGAACGCGCAGCAGCGGAATCCGGACCGGGACGTCGACGCCGGGGACCCGGACGTCCTGCTCGACATCCCGAAGGTGTCGGTCGACTCGATCCGACTGGTCGTCGACGGGCTGGACGCCGACATCTCGCTGCGCGCCCGGCTGGCCAACCTGCTCCAGCTCGATGCCGGCGTACGGGTCCACCTGCAGGGCGTCGAGCTGGACATCGACGGGGTGCACGCCGAGGCTCAGCTCCGGGTACGCCTGGAGCAGCTGGTGACACTCCTGGGCCGGGCACTCGACACGATCGACAACAACCCGCAGGTCATCGAATCCCTGGCCCGGGCGGGCAGCGGCGCGCTCGACGACGTCAACCGCAGCACCCAGCAGTTGGCCGCCGGCGCCGCCGAGGTCACCGCCCTGGCACAGCACTCCGGCGTACGCGACGAGCTGGCCCGCCAGGCGGGTGCGGCAGGCGAGTTGGGCGACCAGACGCGAGCACGACCCGCCCGCCCGGCCGAGCCGCGCCCAACAGAGTCCCGGCCGGCGGAGTCCCGGCCGGCGGAGTCCCGGCCCACGGAGTCCCGGCCGGCGGAGTCCCGGCCGGCGGAGTCCCGGCCCACGGAGTCCCGGCCGGCGGAGTCCCGGCCGGCGGAGTCGCGGCCGGCGGAGTCGCGCGCATCGGAAGGTCAACAGCCGGAGTCGCACCGGGCGGAAGGTCAGCCGCCGGAGTCTCGGTTGGAGGGCCGGTGGCCCGTGGATCGGGCCTCCGCGCAGGCGCACCCCACCTCCGCGGGGCAGGGGTCCACGGGGCAGCAGCCGCCCGAGGGTCAGGACCGGCAGCAACCGGGGGGTGGTCCGGGAGGAGACCGACCCGCTCCGGCTGCTTCGCCTCCCGGAAAGCCCGCCGATCAGCCGGGTGGCTCGCCGACCGCCGGTTCTGGGGAGTCCCGGGCGTCCGGCGGCGGAAATCAGGGCGGCCAGGACGGCGGTGGTGGCAAGCCCGCCGGCCAGGCCGCTGGCGGCCAGGGTGCCGGTGGCCGGGGTGCCGGTGGCCGGGGTGGTGGTGGCCAGGGTGGCGGCGGTCAGGCCGGTGGTGGCCAGGGTGGCGGCGGTGATCAGGGCCGTAGGCAAGGCGGAGCCGGTCAGGCCGAGAGTGGCAACGGTGGCGATGGCCGGGGTGCGGATGGCCAAGGCGGTGGAGGCCAAGGCGGCCAGGGCGGTGGCGGCCAGGGCGGTGGCGGCCAGGGCGGTGGCGGCCGAGGCGGCCAGGGCGGTGGAGGCCAAGGCGGCCAGGGCGGTGGTGGTGGCCAGGATCGCGGCTGGCAGGCCGGCGGTGACCAGCAGGGTGGCGGTGGTGTTTCGAGTGGGGCGCATGCCGCAGCTCAGAGTGCGGCGCAACTCGCCGAGCAGGCGGGAGAGACCTTGCGGCAGGCCGGGCGCAGCGTGTGGGAGGCGATCCAGAGCGGGATGGCCCAGCACCGCCAACAGGGCCGCCACGACCAGTGATCATCGTCTCGGTGCGGCCGACGCGCTTGATCGACTCGGGTTCGGCGATATCGGGGTATCCCGGTGGCCGCGATACCCCAACTTCGGCGAAAGCGAGTCGATCAACGGCCAGGCCGGGCGATCAAGGGGCCAGGCGGGACGGTCGCGGGCCAGGCCGGGCCATCGGGGCGGGCCGGGCCGTCGCGGGGCAGGCCGGGCGATCGCGGGCCAGGCAAGCCGATCGCGGGCCCAGGCCGGGCGATCGAGGGCCAGGCCGGGCGATCGTGGGGCCAGGATGCGGCGGGAAAGCAGAACGCCGACCGCGTCTCCGCTGGTCGGCGCTCCTGTAGCCCGGCGAAAGGCTATGTGGCCAGGGGCGGGGTCGAACCGCCGACCTTCCGATTTTCAGTCGGACGCTCGTACCAACTGAGCTACCTGGCCGCGTTGCTCGGCTCATGCTACCCGCCAACCGGATGAACCGCTGGCAGGGTCACCTGCTCCGATACGCAGAACGCCGCGCGAGGCGCGGCGTCAGCGCTGCGGTCCTGACGGGACTTGAACCCGCGACCTCCGCCTTGACAGGGCGGCGAGCACTCCAACTGCTCCACAGGACCTAGCTTGTGTTGCTCCGGCTTGCGCCGGTCGTGCCCCCAACGGGATTCGAACCCGTGCTACCGCCTTGAAAGGGCGGCGTCCTGGGCCGCTAGACGATGAGGGCGGCCCCGCCATCATTGCACATTCGCAACTTCAAGCGGACTTGCTCCCATCCGGCCCCGCCGGAGGCTTGGAAAGCATACGTGATGCCGGGCTGGTCGACAAAACCGGTATCGCCGGGACCGTTGTGCACCGCATAACCGCAGGTCAGGGCCTATCTAGCGAGTCGGGTGATGCCGAAGCGGTGCTTCAGGTCGGCGATCATGTGCGGGCAGGCGGCGAGCGTCGCGGCCCGGTTTCCGCCCCCGTCGTGCAGCAGCACGATGGATCCGGGGCGTGCCGCGTTGTGGACCCGCTTGGCGATCGTGGCGGCGGTCGGCTTGTCCCAGTCCTGCGGGTCGACGGCCCAGTGCAGCGGGCGCATGCCGAGTTCCTTCGCCACGGCCAGAACCTCAGGTGTCCACCGGCCACCGGGTTGGCGGTAGAAGGACACCGGTGTGCCGGGAGACGCCGCCTGGATGGCCTTGTTGGTGCGGACCAGGTCGGCCTTGATGTCTGCCACCGGTCGGCGGGCGAGGTCGAGGTCGTGCCGCCAACTGTGGTTGCAGAGCTGATGCCCCTCCCGGACGATCCGCCGGATCAGTTCCGGGTGCCGCTGGGCTTCGAGGCCTACGACGCAGAAGGTGGCCGTCACGTGGGCCGACCGCAGTTGGTCGAGCACCTTCGGGGTCCAGGCCGGGCTGGGCCCGTCGTCGAAGGTCAACGCCACAGGCTTTACGCCGGTGGTGCGCCGCAGCCCGGCTGGGAGCTTCGGCGGCAGCGGTCGCAGGGGCGGCTTCGGCGGCTTGGTGTGGGTGGCGGTCGGCGACGGTGTGGGCGTCGTCGGCGCGGGCGGGGCGGTCGACTCGACGGGTGGCGACCCGGCTGCGGCGTGGATGGTGCTGTCTGGCTGAGCGCAACCGGACAAGACCAGCACCACGGCGAGGACGGACGCCAGGGCGGCGCGGGCTTGCATCTGTTCGCTCCCGGGGGTCGGGGCAGGCGGACGTCCCGACGGTAGTGGAAGCGGGTGGGGGACCGACAGGCCGGTCACGCCTCCCGGGACTGGTCCAGGGAGTCACGGACCGCCATCGCGAGCGAGACCGCCTCGGCCAGGTCGACCGGCCGGACCACCCCGGCGGGCAGGGTGTCGGCCCGCCAGCCGGGGCCGGCGGCGAGGATCAGCAGCGGGCGGCGGGGCGCGGCGAGCAGCGCGCTGAGCTGGGTCGGGTCGGCCGTGGCCCGGGTGTGTGACCAGAGCACGACGGCGGCCGGGCCGGTGCGGTTGACCGCCTCGACGAGGGCGGCCACCGGCACGCGGGCACCCAGCATCCGGTAGCTCACCCCGGCCTCGGCGAGCGCGGCGGCCAACGCTTCCAGGGGGAGGGTGTGCTGCTCCTCGTCGGCGCAGGAGAGCAGGATCCGGGCGGGGCCGCTGGGCGCGTTGGCCTGGCTGGCTGCCGCGAACGCCTCCGACACGCATCGGGAGACCAGGTGTTCGACCTCGATCAGGCCGGCGGTGGCGGCGTGCCGGTCGCCGATGCCGGCGAGCACGGGGCGCAGCAGGGTCTCCCAGGTGGCGACGACGCCGCTGGCGGCGATCGTGTGCGCGATGGTCTCGTTGATCGCCGCGGCGTCCAGGCGCATGGCGGCGCGGGCCAGGCCCCGGGCGGCCGGGCCGGCGCGGCCCACTCCGATGGCGCCCCCGCCGTCGCGCCCGGGCGGGCGGATCCGGCTGCGGGTGACGGTGTCCGCGGGCGTCCGGTCCGGTGCCTGCCGTGCCCACCGGGCCGCCTCGGCAGGGCTCACGCCCTCGGCGGTCAAGCGCCGCATGGTTTCGAGGCGAGCCAGGTCGGCGGGGGTGTACCGGCGGTGGTGGCCGGGCACGTGCTCGCTGGGCCCGAGCCCGTAGCGCTGGTGCCAGGTGCGCAGCGTGGTGACCGCGACCCCCAGCCGTCGCGCGACGGCGCCCGCGCTCAGCGCCTCATCGGCCACCCGGCCGCTCCGCCGCGTCATCCGCCGACGATCCGGCCGGGTTCATGGTCGAGCCGGGGGCGCCCGACGGGGTGCCCGAGGGGCGCAGCAGTCGGTTCACCACC
Source organism: Micromonospora sp. NPDC049004 (assembly GCF_040649315.1). Classification (NCBI taxonomy): domain Bacteria; kingdom Bacillati; phylum Actinomycetota; class Actinomycetes; order Micromonosporales; family Micromonosporaceae; genus Micromonospora; species Micromonospora sp. NPDC049004. The sequence goes on along the minus strand of NZ_JBEZFG010000002.1, from coordinate 547,985 downwards.
CCGCCCAGCCAGGGTGCGTACGACCGGGGGTCGCGGTCGAGTTCGGCCTCCAGGGCGGCCGGGTCGGCCCAGCGCAGCTCGGCCACCTCGTCCGGGTCGGGTCGCAGCGGGGCGGCGGGCAGGAACTCGCCGCGCAGGACGTGGTCGTACTCGAACTCGACGCGGCCGGAGGTCGGGTCCTCGGCGTAGTAGACGTAGACGCCTACCTCGGTCAGCTCGACCGGGCCGGTGCCCAGCTCCTCCTTGAGCCGCCGGTTGGCCGCCTCGGTCAGCGATTCGCCGGGTCGCGGATGGCCGCAGCAGGAGTTGGCCCAGCGCAGCGGGAAGCGGGTCTTGACCGCGGCCCGTCGTTGCAGCAGCACCTGGCCGTCCGGGTCGATCAGCAGCACCGAGAAGGCCCGGTGCAGCTGCCCCGGTGGCTGGTGGGCGGCGGCGACCGTGGTGTCCCCGCGGGCCTGCCCGGCGTCGTCGACCAGCTCGACGAGGTGGTCCTCGCGGCTCGTCATCGGCCTTCTCCGGTGATCCGGCCGGCGGCCAGTTTGCCGGAGATCAGCACCATCGGTACGCCCACGCCCGGCTGGGTGCCGGAGCCGACGAAGACCACGTTCGACAGGTCGCGGTGCAGGTTCGACGGGCGGAACGGCCCGGTCTGGAAGAGGGTGTGCGCGGCGGCGAACGGGGTGCCGGCGGCCATCCCCTGTTCTGCCCACTCGGCGGGGGTGATCGCCCGCAGCACCTCGACGCCGGCGCCGAAGCCGACGTACCCGCGCTCCTCCAGGGTGCCGATCAGTTGGTCGCCGTAGCGCTTGGTCAGGTCGCCGCGCCACTCGAACGGCGCCCGGTCGAGGTTGGGCACCGGCGCGAGCACGTAGTAGGTGTGCCGGTCCGGTGGGGCCACCGACGGGTCGGTCCGGCTGGGGTTGGTCACCAGCAGCGACGGATCGGTCATCAGCTCGCCCCTGCGGATGACCTCATCGAAGGTGCCCTTCCACGCGCGTCCGAAGTGGATGTTGTGGTGGGCGATCTTCGCATATCCCTGTCGTGAGCCGACGTGCAGGACGACGCAGGAGGGTGAGTAGGTGAGGCGTCGCGCGGGCGCGGCGGGGAGCAGGTCCCGGTAGGCGACCGGCAGGTCCGGGTTGAGCACCACGACGTCCGCGGGCACGAGCTCGCCGTCGGCGGTGAGTACGCCGGTGGCCCGCCCGTTCGCGGTCTGCACCTGGGTCACCGTCGTGTCGTACCGGATCTGCACGCCGTGCTTCTCGGCCGCGCCGGCCATCGCCCGGGAGACCGCGTGGATGCCCCCGCGGGGGAAGTAGACGCCGGCCACCGAGTCGAGGTACGCGATGACCGCGTAGATGGCGAGCGCGTCGTGCGGGGCGAGCCCGGCGTACATCGCCTGGAAGGAGAAGATCCGCTGGGTACGCGGGTCCCGGAAGAACTGGTTGATCTTCGTCTGGAGGCGGCGGAAGGCCCCGCCGGTGAGCAGCTTGAGCAGGTTGCCGGTGATGAGGTCGGTGGGCGCGTCCAGGTTGCGCTCGATGAAGTCGGCCCGCTCCAGTCGCCACAGCTCCCGGGCGTAGTCGACGAAGCGCAGGTAGCCGTCGGCCTCCCGGGGCCCGCAGACCCGGGAGATCTCGGCCGCCATCCGGGTGGTGTCGGTGAGCACGTCGAGGGTCGAGCCGTCCGGGTAGTACGCCCGGTAGGCCGGGTCGAGCGGGGTCAGGTCCAGCCAGTCGCGCAGCTCCTCGCCGACCGCGCCGAGCGCCTCGGCGATGAGGTCGGGCATGGTGAGCACGGTCGGGCCGGTGTCGAACTCGTACCCCTCCACGGAGAGTCGGCCCGCGCGTCCGCCGGGGACCGGCTCGCGCTCCAGCACCGTCACCTGTCGGCCGCTGCCGGCCAGGTGCAGCGCGCAGGCCAGCCCACCGAGCCCGGCGCCGACGACCACCACCCGGTCCGTCCGTCCCGTCACCGTCCGCACGTGACCACCTCCTCGTCAGAATCGCTCATCAGGCCCGCCGGCTGGTGGCGGCGGTGGCCAACCCGGTCAGCGCGGTACGCGCCGTCCGGTCCACGGGTGCGCTGTCGAGCGCGGCCAGGGCGTCGCCGACCCGCTCGGCGATCATCCGCTCCACGCGGGCCACCGCGCCGGTCTCGGCGACCAGGTCAGCGAGCCGGTCGACCGGCTGACCGTCGGCCTGCTCCAGGGCCCGGAGCTGGCCGGGCGTGGCCAGTTGCCGCGCCAGCATGAGCAGCGTGGTCGGCTTGCCGGTGCGCAGGTCGTCGCCGGCCGGCTTGCCGGTAGCCGCCGGGTCGCCGTAGACGCCGAGCAGGTCGTCGCGGAGCTGGAAGGCCTCGCCGACGGCCAGGCCGTAGCGGGTGTACGCGGCGACCAGCGCGGTGTCGGTGGTGACCCCGGCCAGGAAGGCGCCGAAGAGCAGCGGTCGCTGCACCGTGTAGCTGGCGGTCTTGTAGCGGGCCACGCGCAGCGCCCGGTCGACCGACCAGCTGGTCGGGTCGTTCTCGCCGAGCACGTCCAGGTACTGCCCGGCGACGGTTTCAACGCGCATCTGGTCGTAGCAGCGGCGGACCTCGAACAGGCGGGCCGGGGTGATGGTGGCGCGGGCGAGCAGCTTGTCGGCCCAGACCATGCAGAGGTCGCCGATGAGCACGGCGGCCGCCTCGCCGAACCGGCCCGGGTCGCCCCGGTGGCCGGCGGCGACGTGCTGCGCGGCGAGCGCGACGTGCGCGGTGGGCCGGCCGCGGCGGGTGGTGGAGGCGTCCATCACGTCGTCGTGCACCAGCGCGAACGTGTGCAGCAGTTCGAGGGCGGCCAGCGCGGGCAGGACCGGTGGGAGGGGCTCGGTGCCGCCGACCGCCCCGCGCCAGCCCCAGTAGGCGAACGTGGACCGGATCCGCTTGCCGCCGACCAGCACGGCCTCGCGCGCGGCGGACGCGAAGCCGCCCATGGCCGCGTCGATCTCGGTGAGTGCGTCGACCTCGGCGGTGAGGAAGGTGGAGAGGGTCTCGTCGACCGCCGTGATCAGGTCCTGGGTGTACGCGGCCAGGACGGCGCGGACCGGATCGTCCCTGTCGCCCGGCCCGGTCGGCGCCATACGGGTCGCGTTGCCCGCTACTGCGTCGTTGGCCATGTTGGCGAGCGTACCCTAGGGTACGAGTTGCGTCGATTGGTGCGTCGATAATTGAGGAGGGCCGGTGGACACGGATCTCACCGCTGCCTACGAGCGCTGCCGTGAGCTGCACAAACGTCACGGGCGTACCTACTATCTCGCCACCCGGTTGCTTCCCGCGTGGAAACGACGACATGTACACGCCCTCTACGGCTTCACGCGATACGCCGACGAGATCGTCGACCGCACCGAGGACCTGCCACCGGCCGAGCGAGCCGCCCGGCTCGACGACTGGGCCAGCCGCTTCGTGGCGGGTCTGCACGGTGCGCCGGTCGACGACCCGCTGCTGCCGGCAGTGCTGCACACGATCGCCATCTTCGACCTCGACCGCGACGACTTTGCGTCGTTTCTGAAGAGCATGGCGATGGACCTGACCGTCACGTCGTACGCGACGTACGACCACCTGCTCGACTACATGGAGGGCTCGGCGGCGGTCATCGGCACCATGATGCTGCCGATTCTGGGCAGCACCGATCCGGCGGCCGCCCGCGAGCCGGCCCGCCAGCTCGGCTTCGCCTTCCAGCTCACCAACTTCATCCGCGACGTCGCCGAGGACCTTGACCGGGGTCGCACCTACCTCCCCGACGAGGATCTGGCGAAGTTCGGCGTCACCCGCGAAGACCTGGCCGAGGCCAGCGCCCGCGGGCGCGGAACGTCCCGGACGCGCGAGCTGATCGAGTACGAGGTGACCCGGGCCCAGGCGCACTACGCCGCCGCCGCGCCCGGCATCACCATGCTCGCGCCGGCGTCGCAGGCGTGCATGCGCACCGCGTACGCGCTCTACGGCGGCATCCTCGACGAGGTGGCCGCGCAGGACTACGACGTCTTCACCCGCCGGGCCCTGGTGCCGCAACGGCGGCGGATGGCGGTGGCCGCCCGCGCCCTGCTCACCTCGACGGGTACCCCGGTCACGATCCCCGGGCCGACGGTCCAGCCGGCGGCCCGGTGACGGCGGGCACCGCGATCGTGCTCTTCACCCGCGACCTGCGGGTGCACGACCACCCGGCGCTGGCCACCACCTGCGCGGCGTTCGACCGGGTGGTGCCGCTGTACGTGCTCGACCCGGCTCTGGCCGGGCTGTCGGCCAACCGCACCCGGTTCCTGCACCAGGCGCTCGCCGACCTGCGCGACGCGCTGCGTGAGCGCGGCGGCGACCTGGTGGTGCGGCGCGGTGACCCGGTGGCCGAGACGATCCGGTTGGCCGGCGAGGTCGGCGCGACAGCTGTGGCGCTCTCCGCCGACGTCAGCCGCTGCGCCCGTCGCCGGGAGCGGCGACTGGGCGCCGAGTGTGAGCGGCACCGGTTGCGCCTGCGGCTCTTTCCGGGCCTGACTGTCGTCGAACCGGGTGCGTTGCGACCCGGCGGCGGCGACCACTACCGGGTGTTCAGCCCGTACCACCGGGCGTGGTCGGCCGCGCGGTGGCGCGACGAGTTGGCCGCACCCCGCCGGATCGCGCTGCCCGACGGGATGCGCGTGGGTCGGTTGCCGGCACCGCCGGCCGGGGAGTCGCCGGACGCGGCGGTCGGCGGCGAGCGGCCGGCCCGACAGCGGCTCACCGAGTGGCTGCCCGAGCTGGGCCGGTACGACGACAAGCACGACGACATGGCCGGCGACGACACCTCCCGACTCAGCCCGTACCTGCGCTTCGGCTGCGTGTCCCCGCTGTCGGTGGCCAACCGTGCCGGCGACCGGTCCGGGCCCTTCGTCCGGCAGGTCTGCTGGCGCGACTTCTACTACCAGGTCACCGCCGCGTTTCCGGAGATCTCGACGGCCGCCTACCGGCGGGGCGCCACGGAGGAGTGGCGCTACGACGACGACGCCCTGTCGGCCTGGGCCGAGGGTCGGACCGGAATGCCGATCGTGGACGCCGGGATGCGGCAGATGCGGGCGCAGGGTTGGCAGCACAACCGGGCGCGGCTGATCACCGCCGGCTATCTCACCAAGCACCTGGGGCAGGACTGGCGGGCCGGCGTGAAGGTCTTCTTCCGCTGGCTGCTCGACGGGGACGTGGCCAACAACTCGGGCAACTGGCAGTGGGTCGCCGGCACCGGCAACGACACCAAGCCGTACCGGGGGTTCAACCCGGTCCGGCAGGCCGAGCGGTACGACCCGGCCGGCGACTACGTGCGCCGCTGGGTGCCGGAGCTGTCGCAGGTGCCGGGCAAGGCCATCCACCAGCCGTGGAAGCTGCCCGACGACGTCCGCCGCACGGCGGACTACCCGCCGCCGTTGTCCGTGCCCGGCACCGATCCGGTCTGGCTGCGGTGAGGCGTCGGTGCGTCAGAGCACCGAGTGCAGGGCCTCGGCCAGCTCGTCGACCCGGTCGTGTTCCGCGAGCTGCGCCGTGACGTACGCGAGGGCGTAGCCGCGTTCCGGGTCGGCCCACGCGCTGCTGCCACCGAGCCCACCCATGCCCCAGCTGCCGTCCGGCTCCCACTGCATACCCAGCGTCCACCGGACCCGGCGCTCCAGCACCAGGTCCGGTCCGTCGTACTGGACCCGGGTGGCCTCGTCGACGAGGCCGGGGCTGAAGAGCCGTACGCCGTCCAGGACGCCACCGGCCAGCAGGCCGGCGTAGAGCCGACCCAGGCCGGCGGCGGAGGCGTGCAGGTTGACCGCCGGCATCTCGGCGCCCCGCCACAGGGTGCTGTTCAGCACGGCGAGGTCCAGCCCGCCCGCCGGGTTGCCCATCGCCCGGGCTCGCAGTGAGCCGGGCTCGCCGAGCTTCCGGCTCGGCCACTGTGGGTCGCCGTAGCGCAGGTCCGCGCACCGCCGCTGGTCGGTCGCGGTCAGCCCGAAGCCGAGGTCGAGCCGCCACGGGCCGGCGATCTCGTCGGCCAGGAAGCGGCCCACGCCGCGGCCGTCGACCCGACGGACCAGCTCGCCCACCAGGTGGCCGTACGTCCAGGCGTGCTCTCCGGCCAGCGACCCGGGCAGCCACTCGGGGTCGGCGGCGGCCAGGTCGCCCGCGAGCAGCGCCCAGTCGGTGATGGCGGCCGCCGGCCGGGGCACCGGAAAGGCCGGCAGCCCGGCGGTGTGTGACAACACCTGCCGCACGGTGGCCGGGGTGCGGAATTCCGGCCAGTACCTCTCGACGGGCGAGTCGAGGTCGACCTGCCCCCGGTCGACGAGCAGCAGCAGACACAGCGCGGCCACCGGCTTGCTGACCGAGTAGACGTTGACCAGCGTGTCCGGCCGCCACGGTCGGCCGGACGGCCCGTCGGCGGTCCGGGAGCCGCCGACCAGGTCGAGCACCGGCTGACCGTCGTACCAGACGGTCAGGCCGGCGCCGGACTCCCGGCCGGAGGCGAGCAGGTCGTGGAAGCAGTCCCGGACGGGGTCGAAGCGTGCAGGCATCGGATCACCGTAGGCGGTCCGACGGGGTGGGAGTGCCGACTTTTCCGGACCCCGGTGGTCGGGGTGGGGCCGCTGGGGGATGCTGTTCCGATGGCGGAGCCGGAGCTGGTGGATGTGGTCGTGGTGGGGCTCGGGGTCGGCGGCGAGGAGGTGGCCGGGCGGCTCGCCGAGGCCGGCCTCACAGTGGTCGGCGTCGAACGGGACCTCGTCGGCGGCGAGTGTCCGTACTGGGGCTGCATCCCGAGCAAGATGATGATCCGGGCCGCGAACGCGCTGGCCGAGGCGCGTCGTGTCGACGGGCTCGCGGGCACGGCGCAGGTCCGGCCGGACTGGGCGTCGGTGGCGAAGCGGATCCGCGAGGAGGCCACCGACAGCTGGGACGACAGGGTCGCGGTCGAGCGGTTCACCGGCAAGGGCGGCCGGTTCGTCCGGGGCAGTGGCCGGCTCGACGGCCCGGGTCGGGTCCAAGTCGGTGACCAGGTGTTCCAGGCCCGGCACGGTGTCGTCCTGGGCACCGGCACCCGGCCCTCGGTGCCGCCGCTCGACGGCCTGGCCGACACGCCGTACTGGACCAACCACCAGGCGATCGAGGTCGAGCACCTGCCCGAGTCGCTGCTGGTGCTGGGCGGGGGCGCGATCGGGCTGGAGCTGGCCCAGGTCTTCGCGCGCTTCGGCGTCCGCGTCACGGTGGTGGAGGCGCTGGATCGGGTGCTGGCCGTCGAGGAGCCCGAGGCGTCCGAGGTGGCCGCCGCAGCGTTGCGCGCCGACGGCGTCGAGATCCACACCGGTGTACGGGCGGAACGGGTCGAGCACGACGGTGACCGTTTCACGCTGCGCGGCGGCGGTGGGGCGGAGTTCACCGCCGAGCGGCTGCTCGTGGTGACCGGCCGCCGGGCGCACCTGGAGGAGTTGGGGCTGGACACGGTCGGTGTGGACGCCACCCAGCGCTACCTGCCGGTGGACGACCGGCTGCACGTCACCGACGGCATCTGGGCGGTGGGCGACCTGACCGGCGAGGGGGCGTTCACCCACATCGCCATGTACCAGGCGGGGATCGTCGTGGCCGATCTGCTGGCCCACGCCCGGGAGGCGAAGGCGGGGGCCGACGCCAGCGGGACCGCCAGCGTCGTCGGCGGCGCGATGGGCGCTTCCAGTTCGCTGGCCGCGAGCGGGTCGAGTGGTTCGGCCGGCACCGTGCCGCGCGCCGACTACCGCGCTCTGCCCCGGGTGACCTTCACCGATCCCGAGGTCGGGGCCGTCGGGCTGACCGAGCAGCAGGCCCGCGAGCGCGGTATCAACGTGCAGGTCGGGTTCACCAAGCTGGGCAGCTCGACCCGTGGCTGGATCCACCAGGTCGGTGACGAGGGTTTCATCAAGCTCATCGCGGATGCCGACCAGGGCGTGCTGATCGGCGCGACGTCGGTCGGCCCGGCCGGTGGCGAGGTGCTGTCCGCGCTGGTGGTGGCGGTGCACGCGGCGGTGCCGTTGAGCCAACTGCGACACATGATCTACGCGTACCCGACCTTCCACCGCGCCATCGAGGACGCGCTGCGCAACCTGTCCTGACGGCGCTGAACGGTGACGAGGCACAACAGCGTGACAGCAAAATCCGACCATTCTACTGTTCATTTCTTTCATTCAGGTGACGTACGATTGCGGCCGTGACCAAGCGGTTGACTGAAGTTGCCAAGAAGGCGGGCGTCAGCGAGGCCACCGTCAGCCGGGTGCTCAACGGCCGGGACGGGGTCTCCGAGACGACCCGGACGGCGGTGCTGACCGCGCTGGACGTGCTCGGCTACGAGCGGCCGACCAAGCTGCGCGGGGAGCGGGCCCGGCTGGTCGGGCTGGTGCTGCCCGAGCTGCAGAACCCGATCTTCCCGGCGCTCGCCGAGGTGGTCACCGGGACCCTTGCCCAGCGGGGCTACACCCCGGCGCTCTGCGCCCGCACCATCGGTGGCGTGTCCGAGATGGACTACGTGGAGATGCTCCTCGACCACCAGGTCTCTGGCGTGATCTTCGCGGGTGGCTCGTACGCGCTCGCCGACGCCAAGCACGACCACTACCGGCGGCTCACCGATCGGGGCCTTCCCGTGGTCCTGGTTAACGCCGGTGTGGACGAGTTGGGCTTTCCCCGGGTCTCCACCGATGACGCGGTGGCGGTGGAGCAGGCGTACGGACACCTGCGTTCGCTCGGCCACGAGCGGATCGGGATGGTGCTCGGCCCCGAGGGGCACGTGCCGTCCCGTCGCAAGCTGGACGCCATGGTCCAGGCCGCGGGTTGGGGCGACGCCGAGCGGGAGTGCGTCGAGCGATCCAGCTTCTCGATGGAGGGCGCGCGGGTCGCCGCGACGAAACTGGTCGAGCGCGGCGTGACCGGCATCATCTGCGCGAGCGACGTGCTGGCCCTGGGCACCATCCGAGCCGCCCGGCGGTTGGGTCGCGCGGTGCCGGCGGACATCTCGGTGGTGGGCTTCGACGACTCGGCGTTCATGACCTGCACCGACCCGCCGCTGACCACCGTGCGGCAGCCGATCGAGACGATGGGGCAGGCCGCGGTGGACCTGCTGGTCACCCAGATCGAGGGTGCCGGCGTCCTGCAGGACGAGCTGCTGTTCGAGCCGGAGCTGGTGGTTCGCGGCTCCACGGCGCCCGCGCCCGGCCGCTGAGCGTGCCCCTGTCGTACTAGACCGACCGCCCACCGGCCGTCGACCGCTTCCCGCGGTCGGCGGCCGGTTTTTCGTGGTCGTCCGCAGCGCGGCGATCACTGCCGGATCACCCGTGGACCAGAGCGGCCGGAAAGCCATCAAACCCGGCGCAAAACACGTCACTGTCGGTGTCTGCCGTAACTATGTCGTGTCTTTTCAAAACCCCGTCGACACCTTGCTGAAATGAGTCGCCCTCGTTACAGTGACTCCACTCACACCTGGCTCCGGCGCAGCTACAGGGCGTCAGGTCGCATCACCGCAGATCAGCGCATCTCATGGAGACACCCGTTCCCGAAGGGATGGACAGATGTCCGTACCGCAATACCGAAGGGCTGCGGCGCTGGCGCTCGTGGCCGGCCTGGGGTTCAGCCTCACGGCATGCTCCACGAAGAGCGACGACAAGGACACGACCGCCGGCGGCAAGGTCACCATCACCGTCGACTGCCAGCCGGTCGGCGCCCAGAAAGAGCTGTTGAAGAACTGGAACGACGACGTCGTCGAGTTCCAGAAGCAGAACCCGGACATCGTCGTCAAGAGCGTGAGCGTCGGCGAGCAGTGCAACAACCCGCCGGACTTCACCGCCCGCCTCGCCGGCGGCACGGTGACCGACGTGTTCTACGGGTACATGACCGATCTCCAGCAGGTGCTCGACTCCGGCCAGGCGATGGACATCACCGGTGTCGTCAACAAGGACACGATCCCCACCTGGGACAGCGTCGACCCGGCGCTCAAGGAGGCCTTCACCGACGGCGGCAAGCTGTACGCCGTCCCGGTGAAGAACTACTCGATGGGCCTGGTCTACAACAAGGTCCTGTTCGAAAAGGCCGGGCTCGACGTCAACAACCCGCCCAAGACCTGGGCCGACGTCCGGGCCGCCGCCAAGAAGATCTCCGCCCTCGGCAACGGCATCGCCGGCTACTCCGAGTACAGCGCCGGCAACACCGGCGGCTGGCACTTCACCTCGCTGCTCTACTCGCAGGGCGGCCAGGTGCTGACCCCGGACGGCAAGAAGGCCGACTTCAACAACGCGATGGGCAAGCAGGTCCTGCAGAACATCAAGGACATGCGGTACGGCGACAACAGCATGGGCTCCCGCCAGCTGCTCCAGTGGGGTGACCTGCTGACCAACGCCGGCGCGGGCAAGGTCGGCATGTTCATCGGCGCCCCGGACGCCACCCAGGCGATCGTCAGCCAGTTCCAGGGCAAGTTCCAGGACTGGGCGATGGCTCCGCTGCCCGGCCAGGACGGTCCGGCGAAGGGCACGCTCGGCGGCGGCGAGGGCTACTTCTTCAAGAAGGACCTCTCTCCGGAGCAGGTCAAGGCCGGTCTGAAGTGGATCGCCTACCAGAAGCTCACGCCGGGCAAGGGTCAGTTCGACTACGTCCGGGCCAAGCCGCAGAACTACCCGGTGGGTCTGCCCCAGCCGTTGCTGTTCGCCAACGGCAGCGACGCGCAGAAGCAGGAACTCGAACTGCGTAAGGCGAACGCGAACGTCGACACCGCGAACTTCGCGATCTTCGAGGCGACCCCGGTGCCGATCAAGGGTGAGCCCCGCAACGCGCAGGCGATCTACGCGGTCCTCGACGCCGCGATGTCCGGGGTGCTGACGAACCCGAACGCGAACATCGACGCGCTGCTCAAGACGGCCGAAGAGAAGGTCAACCAGCTCCTGGCCGCCGAGAGCTGACCGGCAGGTGTGGGGGCCGGTCAGCCGGCCCCCACACCCGGCGCCGCACCGTCCGCGTCACTGACTTCCGCAGGAGTTGCCTTGGCGATCACCGCCGTCCCCCAGGCCCCCAGGAAACCGGGTCGCCCGATGTCGCCGTACGCGACAGGGCCGCAGCGCACGAGCCTCGGCCGCAAGGTACGGGACAACCTCACCGGGCACGCGTTCCTGATCGGCGCCGTGCTCTGCTTCGTGGTCTTCTCCTGGTACCCGATGGTCCGCGGCATCGTCATGAGCTTCCAGCGGACCAGGCGTGGCGAGACGACCTGGGTGGGCTGGGACAACTACTCCCGTCTCATCGCCGACCCCAGCTTCTGGCCCGCCTGGAAGAACACGCTCTACTTCACGGTGCTCGCGCTCGTGCTCGGCTACGCGGTGCCGTTCTTCGTGGCGATCCTGCTCAACGAGTTCCGCCACGCCAAGGGATACCTGCGGGTCCTGGTCTACCTGCCGGTCATGCTGCCGCCGGCCTCGGCGCTGTTCCTCTTCAAGTTCTACGCGTACGACCCCAGCGAGGCGGGGCTGTTCAACGCGATCCTGAAGGCACTGCACCTGCCCACGTCGCAGTGGATGCAGTCGCCGGAGATGACCATGCCGGCGATGGTGATCGCGTCCACCTGGATGAACATGGGCGGCGCGGTGCTGATCTACCTGGCGTCGTTGCAGAACATTCCCGGTGAGCTGTACGAGGCGGCGGAGCTCGACGGCGCGGGGATCTGGCGGCGGATCCGCCACGTCACGATCCCGCAGACCCGGCTGATCCTCGCGCTCCTGGCGATGCTGCAGATCGTCGCCACGATGCAGCTCTTCATCGAGCCGCTGATCCTCGCCAACGGCGCGGGCGCCGAGGATTCCGCGACCTCGGTGGCGTACCTCATCTACCAGCACGGGTTCTTCCAGAACGACCTCAACGGCGCCGCCGCGCTGGGCGTGATCATGCTCGTGGTGCTGGCCGGCTTCTCCGCCGTCTACGTGCGACTGACTGCGAAACAGGACTAGGACGGCGGCCAATGGCACAGGATTCCGGTACCCGGACCCTCATCTCCCACTCCCAGCTGAGCCGGGGGCGCGGCAAGGTCATCTACTGGACGCTGCTCGTGGTCGTCGTCGCGGGTTTCACGCTCGTCTTCCTCGGGCCCCTCTACTGGATGGTCACCGGCGCGCTCAAGTCCGGCCAGGAGATCGCGCAGACCCCGCCGTCGCTGTTCCCGAAGGACCCGCAGCCGCAGAACTACATCGACGCGTGGAACAACCTGGCCCTGGCCAAGCTGCTGTTCAACACGTTCTACTACGCCATCGGGGCCGTGCTGTTCCAACTCGTCCTCGACAGCGCCGCCGCGTACTCCCTGTCGAAGCTCCGGCCGATCTTCGGCAACACGATCCTCGCCCTGATGCTGGGCACCCTGATGATCCCGGCGATGGTCCTCATCGTTCCGCAGTACGTGACGGTGCTCGACCTGCCGATCCTGCACATCAACCTGCTCGACTCGCCGTTCGCGATCTGGCTGCCGATGGTCGCGAACGCCTTCAACATCTTCCTGTTGAAGCGGTTCTTCGACTCGATCCCGGAGGAGTTGATGGCCGCCGCCCTGATGGACGGGGCGTCGTCGCTGCGCACGCTCTGGTCGATCATCCTGCCGCTGTCGCGTCCCATTCTCGGCGTCGTCTCGATCTTCGCCGTGACCGCGGTCTGGAAGGACTTCCTCTGGCCGAAGCTGGTCATGCCGTCGCCCGAGACCCGGACGGTGAGTGTCGGCATCTACACCTTCGCCGGTGGTACGCCGATGAACGTGGTGATCGCCGCGTCGGTCATCGCCGCCATCCCGACTGTCATCATCTTCCTGATCTTCCAACGGAACATCATGTCCGGTCTGACCACGGGCGGCATCAAGGGATAGCCCACGACCGCATCTACCCGCGCGACGAACGACGACAGTTCGTCCCGACACATATCTCCCTGCGGCGAACCCGCCGACGTACTGACGCAGAAAGCAGGTGCTCGTGTCCACAGCTGACAGAAGTCCGTGGTGGCGTGGAGCCGTGATCTACCAGGTGTATCCCCGCAGCTTCGCCGACGGCAACGGCGACGGCATCGGTGACATCGCCGGCATCCGGTCCCGGTTGAACCACCTGTCCGCGCTCGGCGTCGACGCGATCTGGTTCAGCCCCTGGTACCCGTCGCCGATGGCCGACGCCGGGTACGACGTGTCCGACTACCGCGACATCGATCCGGTCTTCGGCACGCTCGCCGAGGTGGAGGCGCTGATCGCGGAGGCGCACGACCTCGGCATCCGGACGATCGTCGACGTGGTGCCCAACCACTGCTCCGACGCGCACCCGTGGTTCCAGGCCGCGCTGGCCGGCGGCCCGGGAGCGCCCGAACGGGACCTGTTCTGGTTCCGTCCCGGCCGGGGCCCGAACGGTGACCAGCGGCCCACCGACTGGGTCGGCGAGTTCGGCGGCGAGACCTGGACCCGCACCACCAACCCGGACGGCACGCCCGGTGACTGGTACCTGCACCTGTTCGCGCCCCAGCAGCCGGACTTCAACTGGGAGCACCCCCGGGTGCGGGCCGAATTCGAGGACATCCTGCGGTTCTGGTTCGACCGGGGCGTCGACGGCATCCGGATCGACTCCGCCGGTCTGCTGGTGAAGGACGGGACGCTGCCCGAGGTCGAGCCGGACCGGCCGCACCCGTTCCACGACCTGGACGGGGTGCACGACATCTACCGGGGCTGGCGTCGCGTCGCCGACGAGTACGCCGACCGGGCGCTGATCGGTGAGGTGTGGCTGCCGGACCGGCAGCGGTTCGCCAACTACCTGCGCCCCGACGAGCTGCACGCGGCGTTCAACTTCGACTTCCTCGGTTGCGCGTGGGACGCCTCGGCGCTGCGCGAGAGTGTCGACGGGACGCTCAGCGCGCACGCGCCGGTCAACGCGCCGGCCACCTGGGTGCTCTCCAACCACGACGTGACGCGGCACGTCACCCGCTACGGCCGGGCGGACACCACGTTCAGCTTCGCTGCCAAGCGCGAGGGGATCCCCACCGACCTGGAGCTGGGCACCCGCCGGGCCCGGGCCGCCGCGCTGCTGTCCCTGTCGCTGCCCGGCGCCGCCTACGTCTATCAGGGCGAGGAGCTGGGGCTCTGGGAGGTCGAGGACATCCCGTACGCGCTGCGGCAGGACCCGATGTGGGAACGCTCCGGTCGGATCGACCCCGGTCGCGACGGCTGCCGCGTGCCGCTGCCCTGGGCCGGTGACGAGCCGCCGTTCGAGTTCAGCCCCGAGGGTGCCGCCGCGCCGTGGCTGCCCCAGCCGGCCGACTGGAAGGACCGCACGGCGCTGGCGCAGACCGGCGACGCGGCCTCGATGCTGGAGCTGTACCGGGCGGCGATCCACCTCCGGCGGGCCGAGGCGGCGCTCGGCGACGGTGAGCTGACGTGGCTGCCCGCCCCGGACGGGGTGCTGGCGTTCAGCCGCGGCGGTGGCTTCCGCTGCCTGGTCAACCTCACCGACGGTGCGGTGCCGCTGCCCGCCGACGGGGAGTTGCTGCTGGCCAGCGGCCCTCTCGACGACGGTCTGCTGCCGTCGGACACGGCCGTCTGGCTGCGTACCCCCGAAGAGGTGGACGGACCGCGCGCGGACGCCGCCGCCCTGACCTGATCCGACCGACGTGGTGCCGGCGGTCCCGTCCCGACCGCCGGCACCGCACCACCCGCGCACCGCGCCCGAGGAGGGAGTACGAGGGACCGCCACGCCGCACCGACACGGGGGACCTGGCCTGCCTGACGAAAGGGAGAGCGCAGCTCATGGCCGACCACACCACCGCCACCCCGCACCACCTCCGACACCCGGTGCGAGCCGGGCTGGCCGCGATAGCCGCCACCCTGCTCGCCGCCACCTCGCTGACCGCCCTCGCGGTCACCGGCAGCGCCACCCCGGCCTCGGCGGCGGGGTTGTCCCCCTTCGACATCTCCGGCCGTGGGGCCACCGTCCCGTTTCTCGAACAGGAAGCCGAGAAGGCCGTCCACAACGGCACGAAGATCGGCCCGGACCGGCGCTACGGCACGCTGCCGTCGGAGGCGTCCGGCCGCGAGGCGGTCACCCTCGACGCCGTCGGCGAGTACGTCGAGTTCACGCTCACCGCCCCGGCCAACGCGGTCACCTTCCGGCACAGCCTGCCGGACAGCCCCTCCGGCACCGGCCGGGACGCCGCCCTCGACCTGCGGGCCAACGGCACGCTGCTGAAGTTGGTGCCGGTAACGTCGAGGTACGGCTGGTACTACGGCGGATACCCGTTCAACAACAACCCGGGCGACACGAACCCGCACCACTTCTACGACGAGACCCGGACGATGTTCGGCACCACCTACCCGGCCGGTACGAAGATCCGGTTCCAGGTCTCCTCGACCGCCCAGTCGCCGTCCTTCACGATCGACCTGGCGGACTTCGAGCTGGTCGCTCCGGCGATCGCCAAACCCTCCGGTGTCATCGACGTGGTCACCGATTTCGGCGCCGACCCGAGCGGCGCGACCGATTCGACAGCGAAGTTCCAGGCCGCGGTCGACGCCGGAAAGGCCCAGGGCCGCGCCGTCTGGATCCCGACCGGCACGTTCACCCTCTGGGACCACGTGGTGGTCGACGGGGTGACCCTGCGCGGCGCGGGCCCGTGGTATTCGGTGCTCGGCGGGCGGCACCCCACCGACCGCAAGCGGGCTGCCGGCATCTACGGCAAGTACGTCCCCGGCGGCGGCTACACGGGTGAGATCCGGTCGCACGAGGCCGGCGGGCCGAGCCGCAACGTCACGCTGCGGGACTTCGCCATCATCGGCGACATCCGCGAACGGGTGGACGAGGACCAGGTCAACGCCCTGGGCGGGGCGATGACCAACTCGGTGGTGGACAACCTGTGGCTGGAGAACACCAAGGTCGGCGCCTGGATGGACGGCCCGATGGACAACTTCACCATCCGCAACAGCCGGATCCTGGACCAGACCGCGGACGGGGTGAACTTCCACACCGGCGTCACCAACTCGACGGTGACCAACACGTTCGTGCGCAACACCGGCGACGACGCCCTGGCGATGTGGGCGCAGAGCGTGCCGAACGTCAACAACTCGTTCACGCACAACACCATCGGCGTGACGCTGCTGGCGAACCACCTGGTCAGCTACGGCGGCCGGGACATCAAGATCACCGACAACGTGACTGCCGACTCGCTCACCAACGGCGGTGGCATCCACGTCGCCAACCGCTACCCGGGCGTGCAGGGTGACACCGCGGTCCGGGGCACCTGGACGATCGCCCGGAACACGCTGATCCGCAACGGCAACTCGGACTACAACTGGAACTTCGGCGTCGGGGCGATCTGGTTCTCCGCCCTCAACGAGGCGTTCAGCCAGGCCACCATCAACATCACCGACACCGACATCCTGGACAGCTCGTACGCCGCGCTGCACTGGATCGAGGGCCAGACCAGCGGGATCAACCTCACCAACGTACGGATCGACGGCGCCGGCACGTACGCGCTCCAGGTGCAGGCGCCCAGTCAGGTGTCGTTCACGAACGTGCGGGCCACCAACATCGCGCAGAGCAACCCGATGCACAACTGCGTGGGCGGCGGCTTCCAGATCACCCAGGGCTCCGGCAACTCGGGCTGGTACACGTCGACCCCGTACTGCGGCCCGTGGCCGGAGCCGCAGTGGGGTGGCGGCCCCAGCACCCCGCCGACCACCGGCCCCACCACCCCGCCACCGACCACCGCACCCCCGACCACGCCGCCCCCGACCACGCCGCCGCCCACCGGCGGGAACCTGGCGCTGAACCGGTCGACGACCGCGACCAGCACCAACCAGAGCTACACGGCGGGCAACGCCGTCGACGGCAACGCGGCCACCTACTGGGAGAGCGCCAACAACGCCTTCCCGCAGTCGATCACCGTGGACCTGGGTGCGGTCCGCTCGGTCGACCGGGTGGTGCTCAAGCTGCCCGCCGGCTGGGAGCAGCGCACCGAGACGCTGTCGGTGCTGGGCTCCACCGACGGCTCGTCGTACGCCACGCTGGCGTCGTCCGCCGGTCAGGTCTTCGCCCCGGGCACGGGCAACACCGTGTCGATTCCGCTGCCCTCCGGTGACCGCCGCTACGTCCGGGTCACCGTCACCGGCAACACCGGCTGGCCGGCCGCCCAGCTCAGCGAGGTCGAGGTGTACGGGGGAACCGCCACCACGCCGCCGCCGACCACCGCACCCCCGACGACGGCCCCGCCGACCACCGCCCCGCCGACGACGCCCCCGCCCAGTGGCAACCTCGCCGCCGGACGGTCGATCACCGAGACCAGCCACTCCGACGTGTACGCCGCGCCCAACGCGGTGGACGGCAACGCCAACACCTACTGGGAGAGCGCCAACAACGCCTTCCCGCAGTCGCTGACGGTGGACCTGGGCGCCACCCGTTCGGTGTCCCGGGTCGTGCTGAAGCTGCCGCCGTCGTCCGCGTGGCAGACCCGTACGCAGACCCTGTCGGTGCTCGGCTCCACGAACGGCTCGACCTTCAGCACCCTGAAGTCGTCCGCCGGCTACACCTTCAACCCGGCCAGCGGCAACACGGTCACCGTGACCTTCACGGCGACCAGCCAGCGGTACCTGCGGCTGACCGTCACCGGCAACACCGGCTGGCCCGCCGGCCAGCTCAGCGAGTTCGAGGTCTACTCCAGCTAGGCCGACGGCCCCCGCCCGAGCGGGGCGGGGGCCACCGGTCGGGAGCCCGGCGCAGCGCGGCGCCGGCCCGCCCACACCCGTCCCGCACCGCACCGTCCCCCACCTGTCGCGGCACGACGGGCGTACCCCTGCACCCGTCACCGGGCAACGCACCCCACACCACCCCCGAAAGAGGTGTAGCCACCGATGTCCAGAAACGGCACCACCCGAGGCACCCCGCGAACCGGCTCGCCCGGTTCCGCCCACCCGGGCGGCCGAGCGCCGGCCCGCCGACGGCTGCTCGCCGGCGCGCTCGCCGGACTGCTCCTCGCCGCCGTTCCCGCCGTCACCCCCGCGACCGCGGCACCGGCAGCGACGCCCGCCTCCGCCCCGGCGGGCTCCGCCCGCGCGGCCCTGCTCGCCGGGCTCTCGGCCACCATGAGCGCCAGCAGCTACAACCAGAACTACGTGGCGGGCAACGCCAACGACGGCAACGCCACGACCTACTGGGAGAGCGCCAACAACGCCTTCCCGCAGTGGATCCAGGCCGACCTGGGCGCCACCGTCAGCGTGGACCGGGTGGTGCTCAAGCTGCCGCCCTCGTCGGACTGGCAGACCCGTACGCAGACGCTGTCGATCCTCGGCTCCACCAACGGCTCGACCTTCAGCACCCTGAAGGCGTCCGGCGGCTACACCTTCAACCCGA
Source organism: Micromonospora sp. NPDC049004 (assembly GCF_040649315.1). NCBI lineage: Bacteria > Bacillati > Actinomycetota > Actinomycetes > Micromonosporales > Micromonosporaceae > Micromonospora > Micromonospora sp. NPDC049004. The sequence continues at coordinate 529,602 of NZ_JBEZFG010000002.1, read as the reverse complement.
GCACCGGCAACACCGCGACCGTCAGCTTCACCGCGGCCAGCACCCGCTACGTGCGGGTGCAGGTCACCGGCAACACCGGCTGGCCGGCCGCGCAGTTCTCCGAGGTGGAGGTGTACGGCGCCAGCGGCAGCACCGACACCCAGGCGCCGAGCGCCCCCGGCAACCTGGCGTACACCCAGCCCGCCAGCGGGCAGATCCGGCTCACCTGGTCGGCGTCGAGCGACAACGTCGGGGTGACCGGCTACGACGTCTACGCCAACGGCGCGCTGCGCGGCAGCGTCAGCGGCTCGACGCTGACGTACACCGACAGCCAGGCGGACACCGCCACGGTCTCGTACTACGTGCGGGCCAAGGACGCGGCCGGCAACCAGTCGTCGAACAGCAACACGGTGACCCGTACCGGCACCGGCAACCCGACCGGGACCAACCTGGCGGTCGGCAAGCCGATCACCGCGTCCGGCTTCGTGCACACGTTCGTGGCGACGAACGCCAACGACAACAACGTGGCCACCTACTGGGAGGGCAACGGCAACCCGAGCACGCTGACCGTGCAGCTCGGTGCGAACGCCAGCCTCAGCCAGGTCGTGTTGAAGCTCAACCCGGACTCGGCGTGGGGCACGCGTACCCAGAACATCACAGTCCTCGGCCGGGACCAGGGCTCGTCGACCTTCACCACGCTCGTCGGCGCGACGAACTACACCTTCAACCCGGGCAGCGGCAACACGGTGACCATCCCGGTCTCCGCGACCGCCGCCGACGTGCGGCTCTCGATCGCCTCGAACACCGGCGCCCCGGCCGGCCAGGTGGCCGAGTTCCAGGTCTTCGGCACTGCCGCGCCGAACCCGGACCTCACCGTGACGGGCATGTCGTTCAGCCCGTCCGCGCCCGTGGAGACCAGCACCGTCACGCTCTCCGCGACCGTGCGGAACGCCGGCTCGGCGGCCTCCGCCGCGACCACCGTCAACTTCTACCTGGGCTCCACGCGGGTCGGCACCGCGTCGGTCGGTGGCCTCGCGGCCGGCGCGTCGACCACCGTCAGCGCCAGCATCGGCACCCGCGACGCGGGCAGCTACCCGCTCAGCGCGAAGGTCGACGAGTCGAACACCGTCGTCGAGACCGACGACACCAACAACAGCTACACCAACCCCAGCCCGCTGGTGGTCAGCGCGGTCGCCACCAGTGACCTGGTCTCCTCGGCGGTCGCCTGGTCGCCGGGTAACCCGTCGGCCGGCAACACCGTCACGTTCTCCGTGTCGATCCGCAACGCCGGCAGCGTGGCGTCCGCGTCCGGCGCGCACGGCATCACCCTCACCGTGCTCAACGAGTCCGGCACGGTCGTGCGTACGCTGACGGGCTCGTACTCCGGTGTGATCAACGCCGGGGCCACCGTCGGCCCAATCAACCTGGGCACCTGGACCGCCGCGAACGGCAAGTACACCGTCCGGGTCGTGCTCGCCGCCGACAGTAACGAGCTGCCGGTCAAGCAGACCAACAACAGCAGCGACCGTCCGCTCTTCGTCGGGCGCGGCGCCAACATGCCGTACGACATGTACGAGGCCGAGGACGGCGTGGTCGGCGGCGGCGCGGCCGTCGTGGGCCCGAACCGGACCGTCGGCGACCTGGCCGGTGAGGCGTCCGGCCGGCGGGCGGTGACCCTCAACTCGACCGGCAGCTACGTCGAGTTCACCACCCGGGCCAGCACCAACACGCTGGTCACCCGCTTCTCCATCCCGGACGCGTCCGGCGGCGGGGGCATCAACTCGACGCTCAACATCTACGTCAACGGCACCTTCCACAAGGCCATCGACCTGACGTCCCGCTACGCCTGGCTGTACGGAAACGAAACCAGCCCGGGCAACTCGCCGAGCGCGGGCGGACCGCGGCACATCTACGACGAAGCCAACGTCATGCTCAACTCGACAGTGCCGGCCGGCAGCAAGATCCGCCTCCAGAAGGACGCGGCCAACACCACCAACTACGCGATCGACTTCATCAACACCGAGCAGGTCTCGCCGATCGCGAACCCGGACTCGGCCCGCTACGTGACGCCGGCCGGCTTCACCCACCAGGACGTGCAGAACGCCCTGGACCGGGTGCGGATGGACACCACCGGCAACCTGATCGGGGTGTATCTGCCCGCCGGCAACTACTCCACCTCGTCGAAGTTCCAGGTGTACGGCAAGGCGGTCAAGGTGACCGGCGCCGGGCCCTGGTACACCCGGTTCAACGCCCCCTCCGGCCAGGACAACACCGACATCGGCTTCCGGGCCGAGAACTCGGCGGCCGGATCGTCGTTCGCGAACTTCGCCTACTTCGGCAACTACACCTCGCGCATCGACGGCCCGGGCAAGGTGTTCGACTTCGCCAACGTGTCGAACATCGTGATCGACAACATCTGGGCCGAGCACCAGGTCTGCCTCTACTGGGGCGCCAACACCGACTACATGACGATCAAGAACTCGCGGATCCGCAACCTGTTCGCCGACGGCATCAACATGACCAACGGCAGCACCAACAACCTGGTCAGCAACAACGACGCCCGGGCCACCGGCGATGACAGCTTCGCGCTGTTCTCGGCGATCGACGCGGGCGGCGCGGACATGCGGGACAACATCTACGAGAACCTGTCGTCGACCCTGACCTGGCGGGCCGCCGGTGTGGCCGTCTACGGCGGCTACGGCAACACGTTCCGCAACATCTACATCGCGGACACGCTCGTCTACTCCGGCATCACCATCAGCTCGCTCGACTTCGGCTACCCGATGAACGGCTTCGGCGCGAGCCCGCCGACCCGTTTCGAGAACATCTCGATCGTCCGGGCCGGTGGGCACTTCTGGGGCGCGCAGACCTTCCCGGCGATCTGGGTCTTCTCCGCCTCGAAGGTGTTCCAGGGCATCAGGGTCAGCGACGTGGACATCGTCGACCCGACCTACAGCGGCATCATGTTCCAGACCAACTACGTCGGTGGGCAGCCGCAGTTCCCGGTCACCGACACGGTCTTCACCAACATTTCGATCAGCGGCGCCCGCAAGAGCGGTGACGCCTACGACGCGAAGTCCGGCTTCGGTATCTGGGTGAACGAGATGCCCGAGTCCGGGCAGGGGCCGGCCGTCGGGTCGGTGACCTTCAACAACCTGCAGTTGAGCAACAACGCGGTGGACATCCGCAACACCACGTCGACCTTCACCATCAACCGCAACTGAGCTAGCCGGTAGCCGACGCCGTCGGGGGGTCCCACCCTCCCGGCGGCGTCGTGCCGTGCCGGCCCTCGCCCGCGGCGAACCGGGCCGCGCCGGCCGCCGCGTCGGTGGCCAGCGAATCCATCCCGTACGCCAGTTCGGTCGCCAGCGCCTCGGCCTCGGGACGTCCAGCGCCGGCCAGCACGGCCGCCCGGTCGTTGCGCAGGCAGGTCTGGGGATGCCTGGCGATCGCCGCGGCCAGCTCCTCGGCCGCCGCCCGCGCCTGGCCCGGCGGCACCACCCGGTTGACCAACCCCATGGCGTACGCCTCGTCGGCCGGCACCGCCCGCCCGGTGAGGATCAGGTCCATCGCGCGGCTCTCCCCGATCAACCGGGGCAGCCGGACCGTCCCGCCGTCGATGAGCGGCACTCCCCAGCGACGGCAGAACACCCCGAGCGTGGCGTCGGACTCGGCGACCCGCAGGTCGCACCAGAGCGCCAGCTCCAGGCCGCCGGCCACCGCGTACCCGGAGATCGCCGCGATCACCGGCTTGCTGAGCGCCATGCGGGTCGGACCCATCGGGCCGTCTCCCTCCGGCTCGACCCGATTGCCGCTGGGCGTGCCGATCGCCTTGAGGTCGGCGCCCGAGCAGAACGTGCCACCGGCACCCCAGAGCACGGCCACCGCCGCCGTCGGGTCGGCCTCAAAGGCCCGAAAGGCATCCGCCAGGGCCCGCGCGGTAGGCCCGTCCACAGCGTTCCGAGCCTCCGGACGATCCACGACCACCGTGCTGACGGCCCCCACCCGCTCCACCCGCACACCCATCCCCCCAGCATCCCCCCGAACCTCCCATCCCCGCACCCGCCCTCCCGCCCCGTCGATCTTGCACTTTCGGTCGGCGGATCGCGGCTTGTGCCCTGGTTCGTCGGGACAGAAAGTGCAAGATCGGCGCGTACGGGGGACGCGGCAGGTTTGTCGCCGGTGGTCGGTTTGTGATGGCGATCGCCGGGAAGTCGGTACCTGTGCGAGCGCTATTGACGAAAGTTGAGCAGGACTCCCGGCTGGACCGCACGGGAGACCGTCTGCAGAAGGTGGTTCTCGGGACGCTGCGTCCGCGGCGGCTGCGGGACCTGCTGCACGGCGTGACGTTGGGGCATCCGCTGCATCCGGCGATGGTGCAGGTGCCGGTCGGCGCGTGGATCAGCGCCGCCGTGCTGGACCTGATGCCGGGGCAGCGCCGGCCGGCCACCGTGCTGGTCGGCCTGGGCACCGTCAGCGCGCTGCCGGCGGCGGTCGCCGGTCTGAACGACTGGGCGGCGCTCTCCCGGGACCAGCGCCGGGTCGGCCTGGTGCACGCCGCCGCGAACACCGTCGGCGTGGGCCTCTACGCCGGCTCGTTGGCGGCGCGGCTGTCCGGGCGGCACGGTGTCGGTCGGGCGCTCGGTTTCCTCGGCCTCTCCGCCGTGAGCCTCGGCGCGTACATCGGAGGCCACCTGGCGTACAAGCAGGGCGCCCAGGTCAACCAGAGCGTGTCCGAGCTGCACCGGATGAGCGACGGCTGGCACTCACTTGCCGACATGGCCACCCTGCCGCAGCGCACACTGATCACCCGGGAGGTCGACGACGACATCTCGGTGATCCTCTACCGCCACGGTGACGAGGTCACCGTGATGCTGGAGCGCTGCCCGCACCAGAGCGGACCGCTCGGCGAGGGCGAGGTCCAGGAGATCGACGGCCACGCCTGCGTGGTCTGTCCGTGGCACGGCAGCGCTTTCCGGCTCAACGGCGGCGAGGTCGTGCAGGGGCCCTCCGGCAACGACCAGCAGATCCTGCCGACCCGGATCCAGGACGGCGTCCTGCAGACCCGCCTGCCCTGACACGCTCCGCTGAGCGTGGCCGGACGGCGTCGGTGTTCCCGCGCGCCGTCGGGCTGGTGTGGCCCTCATCGAATGCCGTCGGCGTCTCCGCGCGGTCGGGCTGGTGTTGCTGTCATTGGATGCCGTCGGCATCTCCGCGCCGCCGGAGCGGTGTTGGTCTCGGCTGACATACCTCAGAGTCATAGATATACCTCTGAGGTATGTCGCTCTTCAGGCCGCGTGCCGCCGTGTGGCCGGTCAGCTTCGTCGGTGTCGACCGGTCGATGGCTCGTCCGGCACGGCATCCCAGCCGGACCCGTCGGCACCCAATCCGTGCTGGTCACGGCCGGTCCAGCCGGCCTGACCCGTCGAGCCCGCCGGGCCAGCCCAGCCCCCCTCGCCGGTCCGGGCCGGCACGCCGCTGGGGGCCGGGCCTCCGGTCGGCGGTGCCGTGCTCTCGGTGGCGGCTGCCGCACGGCTGGCGGCCCACGCGGCGCCGCTGCTCCGACGACCACTGCGGGAGCTGCCGCTGCTCCGACTCGCGCCGCGTCGGGGTGCGCGGGCAGCCGCGGCCATCCGGGGGGCGGCACCGGCGGTGGCGGGGCGGCGGCGCAGCCCGAGAACCGCGCCGATCTGTGCACCCACGATGCTCGCCACGGCCAGCACGGCGGAGACCGCGAGCGGTCGGTTCACCCGGTCGGTGGTTCCGGCCCGAGCCGCGCCGACTGTCATCGGGGGTACCTGACCTGTCGACTCCGTACCGCCGGGGGGCGCCTGTTTCGCCCGCTCCGGCGCGGTCCGCTCGGGCGCCGGTCGCTGAGCCGGCGGCTTGGGCGCGGCGGGCCGGCCGACGAGTTTGCCTGTGGCGTGCGTGCGGGCGCCCTGGTCGGCGGCCTCCGTCGGCAGCCGGAGCAGTTGGCCGGGGCGAATCCGGTCCGGGTCGTCCAGCCGGTTCAGCTTGGCGAGCTGTCGATAGTCGCCGAACTCGTCGAGGTACCGCTCGGCCACCTCGCCGAGGTAGTCGCCCCGCGCCACGCGGTACACCGGCGCCGCCTGGTCACCGGCGTTCGGCCCACCCGGCGCGACCAGCCCGAGCGGCCCGCTGCCCGTCGTCGCGAGCGGCCCGCTACCGGCCATCCCGAGCGCCCCACCGTCGGGCAGCCGGGCGGCGCTGCTCGAAGCGCTCGACTGGGCGTACGCCGGACCGGTGTAGACCGCCGCGGCGCTGGCGGCGGCCGGGCTGGCGGCGAGGATCAGCGCGACCGAACCGACAAGCGCGGCGGCGGCCTTCTGCTGGCGGCTCATCCCCGGCAACTTCGGCGCCGGCCTGTGAAGAATCTGCGCACCCAGCTCCACCACCACGGAGAAGGCGAATGTGGCCCAGCCGAACCAGCCGGCCAGCGCCAGGGCCCGCAGGAAGAGCTGCCCGTCGTCGCGGCTGGTCAGGACGGTGCCCACCTCGGCGAGGGTGGGCAGATGGTCGGGCAGGGGATTGCCCGCGAAGGCGAGCAGCGCGACCGGCGCACCCGCCACCAGCGCGAAGAGCACGACGAGCGCGCCGACGCCGGTGAGGACGCGTCCGGTCCGCCGTACGACGGACCGACCCGATGCGGACATGGCGGCCTTCCTTCCTACGGTCCTGCGGTGATGGCCCGCGCGGTCGCCTCACCGGTGACGGTGACCCGGTCGGCGAAGCCGAACAGCCCGAGCATCGAGCGTCGGTAGGTGATCGTGACGCGTACCCGGACGACTGTCTCCCCGGCGATCTGCGGGAAGCTCACGGTGTGGCCGGTGGTGCCGGCGGCGGAGAGGTAGTTGGCGACCGCGACGCGGGCCTGCGGCTGGTCGATCCGCGTCGGCCCGCCCTCGATCGCGGTGGCCCGGTCGATGGCCTGCCCGCCCGCGCGGGCCGCCTCGGCGGCCAGGTTGTCGGCGCGTTGCAGCGTGCGCAGCTGGCCGGCGCCGTCGAACGAGAGCCCCACGATGGCCAGTACGCCGACCATCGCCACCGCCAGGAAGATGCTGACCCGGCCGTGGTCGCCGGAGATCGTCCGGTCGTTCATCCCCGACTCCGGTAGCGGTCCAGTGGTGAGGTGAAGCTGGCCTCGATGCGGTTCTCGCTGGGCATGCCCGGCACGGCGTTCAGCCGTAGATCCTGGAAGGACACCCGGCACTCGACCGTGACGGTGACCGTCGCGTTCTCGCCGAGCGCGCTGCCGTACGCGTCCTTGAAGCTGGTGATCTTGCCGCCGACCGAACCCTCGAAATTCAGGGTCGGTGTGTCGGCGCAATTGAGCCCATGCCAGTCCAACTGCTGCTGGGCCGCGTTGCGCGCTTCCTTCTCGCCGTCGGTCGCGTTGCGGGAGATCGAGGCGGCACGGGCCGCGTCGTGCGCTGCGGCATCGACGGCCTCCGCCGCCACCGCACTGCGTCCGGCCACTCCGGCCAGCACCATCAGCGCGATGAACGCGGGCGCGAGCACCGCCACCTCGATGGAGACCGAGCCCCGCTCGGCGGGCCGGTTCACGGCGGGGTCACCCGCTCCACCGTCCCGTGCGCGGTCTGCTCCACCTCGAAGTCCACGCCGGGCACCACGGACAGGGACCGGCCGGTCACCGTGCAGGTCACCTCGACATCGGTGGTCACACAGCTCGGGCCGCCGGCCTTGTTCCAGCCCAGCAGCCAGCCGCCGGTGCTGGACAGGAACCGGTTGGCGCTTGCCGTCCCGGCACCGTCGGACGCGTTGTAGAGCCGCTGGGCGTTGACCCCGCTCTGGGCGGCGTTCAACGCCGTCGAACGGGCCAGGAAGACGGCCGAGACCTGGAGCGAGGCGAACAGCAGCACCAGGATCAGCGGCATCACCACGGCCAGCTCCACCGGGTTGGCGCCCTGCTCCCGGTCGCCGGCCACGAGGCGACACCGGGCGGCGTGAACCGCCCGGCGCCACCTTGCGAACGCGGCTCGGCGCATCTGCCGGCTACTTCGGGTTCGTGTGGCTCGGGATGGCCTTCATCCAGTCGTTGGCCTTGCCGAGGGCCAGGCCGGTGACGATTGTCGCCACGAAGACCAGACCGAAGATGATCACGGCGGTCGGTACCGGGCTGTCGCCCCGCTCGCCGTCGCGCCGCAGCTCGGCGAAGCGCGTCGTCACCACGACGTGCAGGTAGGTGAGGATGGACATGGCGTACTCCTTCTCGGGGGTCGGATCAGACACGGGCGATGAACGGATAGACGACGAAGCCGAGCAGCACGAAGACGAGAAGTGCGCCCGGGATGTCGAGTCGGCTGGTCACGCCCTCGGCGCGGGCCAGGTTGTCGGTGCGGATCTGGTCGCGTAGCGAGTCGGCCCGGCTGCGCAGCGTCTCGTGCACCTGCGCACCCTCGCTGCCGGAGGAGCGCATGATCGCGCCGACGTCGCCCAGCTCCGGGATGCCGATCTTGTCGGCGAGGTCACGCAGCTCGTCCCAGGGCGCGTGCATCTGCATCTGGGCGATCCGCAGCGACTCCTGCAGCCTGTCGAACACCCAGCCGTCACAGACCGCGGCGGCCCGCTCCAGCGACTGCACCGGCCCGTGCGCGGCGGAGAGCTGCAGCGCCACCAGATCCAGGTACGTGCAGACGGCCTGGCGGAACTCGTCGCGGGCGGCGTCCGCCTTGGCCAGCACCGAGCGGTGCGCCAGCAGAGCGGCGATCAGCGCCATGCCGAGGCCACCCAGCACCGGTACGACAAGCGGCAGCGAGACGCCGAGCACGAACAGCGCCACCCCGAGCAGCGTCGGCGTGGCCAGTCCGATGAGCGCGGACAGCAGCACCGACAGCGCGTACTGCTCGGGGGTCTGGCCGATCAGGGCGAGCTGCCGGTGCGGTGGTCGCAACCAGCGGGACAGCCCGGTCAGCCAGTCCAGCCGACGGGAGGCGGGAGCGGCCACCCGCCCGGTGCCCGGCGGCTGGTGCAGGCGGCGCAGCGCCGGCCCGAGCGCGGGGGTCGCCGGCACCAGCTCCCGGATCACCAGGAACAGGCCCAACCCGATCGCCGCTCCACCAGACACGGCGACGCCGAGGAGCCAGTTGACGATCACCGCAGGCTCCTTCCGGGGACGGTGGCACTCGCGCTCACGCGATCACCTCCTGCGGGTCGGGCGCCGGCAGGAACCGGGCCGGCCGCTGCGGCTGGCTCATCGACCGCACCCAGGCCAGCAGGCCGATGAAGGCGGCACCGAGAGCGGCCATCACCACCTGACCCGTCGGTGTGCCGTACGGCGTGATGTATTCGGTGTTGACCAGCCCGTACGCCAGCGTCGCGAGCGTCATCCCGGTCAGGAAGCGGACCGCGAACCGGGGCTGGGTGCGCTTGGCCTCGATCTCCCGGCGGGTCGCCACCTCCGCGGCCGCCGCGCCGGCGATCGAGCCCAGCACGTCGCCCAGCCGCTCACCCCGGTCGGTGAGGTGCAGGATCAGCGCCGCCACGACCTGGTCGCACACCGGGTCGCCGATCTCGTCGGCGAACGCCAGCAGCGCGGAACGGGCCAGCCAGCCGGCCTGCAACCGGGCGGCGAGCAGCCGTACCTCGTCCTCGATGCCGGGTGGCACGCTGCCGATCGTGCTGATGATCGCCTGTTGGAGGCCCTGGCCCGTACCGGAGACGTCCTTGAGCCGGCGGGTCCACTCGCCGACGGCCTCGATCCGGGCGATCGCCCGCTGCTCGGCCTTGCCCACGGCGAACAGCCACGGCGTGCCGGGCACCGCCACCGCCACCAGCAGGCCCACCACCGGCAGCCCGGTCAGCAGGAACGCCAACGCCCCGGCGACCACAGCGGTGAGCAGCAGCGCCTGGTAGGCCCGCCGCTCGGCAGGTGTGGCGCCGGAGCCACGCCAGAGGCGGCTCAGCCCGGGCCCTGCTCCCGGGGCGGGCCCGGCGGGCCGACGGCTGCCCACCAGCGCGACGACAGCCAGCAGCAGTCCGGCCACACAGGCGGCCCCGGAGACCACCGCGATCAACTCCAGGCTGTTCCCCATCAGGTCACCGCCGGGCCAGTCGGGTCTGTCGGGGACGCCGCCAGGCACCCGTACCGGCCTCGATCCAGCGGGTCAGCAGCCGGGAGTCGTACCCCACCCGCAGCAACTGGTCGCGGACCCGCTCCGGGAGGTGCCGGGGGACGGCGCGGCCGTCCGGCCCGGGACCGAAGACGGTGGTGGTGGTGATCCGTCCGGCCTCACCGGCCCCGATCACCTCCTCCACGTGCGAGACGAACCGGTGCTTACGGCCGCCGATCGCGCTCTCGTCCTCGACGGTGACGTAGACGATCAGATCGAGGGCGTTGCCGGCCATCCGGCGGGCCTGGTCGACTGTCATCTCCCGGCCGTGCGCCAGCGCCAGCTCGACGATCCGTTCACCCACCCCGGCCGCGGTACGGGCGTGAATGGTGCACATCGAGCCCCGGCTGGTGGTCATGGCCTGGAGCATCGGCACGATCTCCCGGGACCGGACCTCGCCCACGATGATCCGCAGCACGCCCATCCGCAGCGACAGCGGGATGAGGTCGGCGATCGTCACCTCACCCGCCGGCCGGCCGTCGAAGCCGCGCTCGCCGTGCCCCTCCCGCGCCTCGAAGCTCATCACCGCCCGGTGCCGCTCCCGGCGACGGGCCGGCAACAACTCCCGGCTCTCCTCCAGCAGCACGTACGGCTCGTCGGGCGGGATCTCGTTCATCAGCGCCCGGATGATCGTGGTCTTCCCGGCGCCGGCCAGCCCGGCGACCATGATGTTCAACCCGGCGCGCATCGCCGCACGCAGGAAGTCGCGCAGCAGCGGGTCGATCATCTCGTCCAGGTCACCCCGGGCGCCGGCCACGTCGTCCAGGCTCACGTCCAGGGTGTTGTGCTTGCGGATCACCGCGTACGGCCGGTGGCTGACCAGGAACACCGCGGCCAGTCGGCTGCCGTCGGGCAGTTGCAGGTCCAGGGTCGGCTTCACGGTGGACAGTGACCGTTCGGTCGCGCCGGCCCGCCGCGCCGCCGCCTGAAGGATCTCCACCAGTTCGGCGTCGCTGTCGGCGATCGGCTCGGCCCAGTCCACCCCACCGCCGTGCCGGGTGATGCGCACGACGTCGCAGCCGAGGATGTGCACCTCCTCGATGGTGTCGTCGACCAGCAGGGTCTGCAGCCGGCCCAGCCCCACCAGCTCGGCGGTCACCTGGTCGAGCAGCAGGCGCTCCTCGCCGGCGGCCATCGGCGTTCCGGCGCGACGGACCGCGTCCGCGTACTCGGCGACCACGGTGACGGCCAGCCGGGCCCGCTCGGTGTCCTCCTCGTCGACAGTGAACTCCCGGCCGCGCTGCCACAGGGTGAGCCGTTCGGTGAGTTCCCGGCGCAGCTCCCGGACCACCTGGAAGTCCATCCGGGGTCGGGGTGCCACCTCCGGCGGCGGCGTGGCCGTGGGCATCGGCTGCGGCGCCGCAGCCGACTGGTGGTGCCGGCCGTTCGGTGGGGCCAGCGGCGGCGCGGTGGACGTCGCGGCCGGCGGCTGCTGACGCGGGTCGGTGGAGACGGGCTCAAACCGCATCCGGCACCCCCTGCTGCACCGGCCAGGCCAGCCGCGCCCGCCGGCGTTCCAGCAGCGCGCCGACCGGCACCTCCAGCGCGGCGGCCGCGCGCAGCAGCGGCCGTCCGGACCGCACGGTCCCACCGAGGGCCAGCACCCCTGCGGTACGCGGGTCGTGCGGCAGCCGGGCGATCACCGGCAGTTTCAGTCCGCGGCTGATCTCCGCGCGCCCGTGCCCGTCGCCGACCAGCAGCAGCCGCAGGGTGCCCGGCGGCACCCGGTGTTCGGCGAAGTCCCGCTCGATCGCGGTGACCACCGCCCGGGTGCCAGACAGGTCGGGCAGGTGGGCCCGGGTCACCAGCAGCACCACCGAAGCGGCCCGCAGCAGTGGCCACGGTGGGCCGGTGACGTGCAGCCGGCCGCAGTCGACGAGCACGTCGTAGCCGGGGGTACCCCGGTCCAGGGCGTTGAAGTAGTCGGCGAAGCGCTGCCAGAGCGGGGTGACGCTGCCGGCCTGCGCCGGATCGACCAACCCGGGCAGCAGCAGCCGTTCCCGGCGCGGCGCGTCCAGGTCGACCAGCTGGGACCAGAACGCGGTCTCCAGGTTGCCGTCGCGCAGCTCCCCGACGGCCAGCTCGCCGATGCCGCGCGGCCCGTCCAGCTGACCACCCAGGTAGCCGGCGAGGACCGACCCGCCGGCCGGGTCGCACTCGGCCAGGACCAGCCGGCGGTGCCAGGTCAGGGCACAGGCCAACGCCGAGGTGGTCACGCCGGGCGAACCCTTCGCGGACACCAACGCGATGATCGCCATGTTCAGGCCGCCTCGGTCAGCACGACCGCGATCCGCTCCTGGGCGGCCAACGCCACCACTGCGGGTACGTCCCGGATGAGCAGCGCCAGGTACAGCACCTTCTCGTCGTCCGTCGGGCTGACCATGTCGATGACTGTGGCCGCGAACCGGGTGCCCGCGCCGGCCGCCGCCCCGGTGGCGTTCTCGTCCGGGGTGCTGACCAGCAGCACCTTGTCGCCGGGGTGCAGTGCGCGGGCCGGCACCTGGGCGGTCTTCAGGCCGAGCGCGATCTGCTGCTGACCCGGGCCGAGCAGCGGGTCGTCGGTGACCTGCCCGAGGGTGAGCAGGGTGCCGGGCACCAGCGCCACGGCGGCACGCTTGCCGACCACCTCGTTCAGCCGTGCCGCAGGCACCGGGTGCAACCCCTGGCCGCCGGCGACCTGCACGGTGATCAGATCGGCGGCGCTGACCTCCCGACCGACCTCCACCGGACGGGCCACCGCGAGGTAGCTGCCGGTGGCCCGGACCGAGGTGACCGCGAACGCCGCACCCAGCCCACCGAGGGCGATCAGGAGTACGGCGAGACCCAGCAGCCCTGGGCGGACGCGGCGCTGCCGGACCACCTTGGGCGGGCTGACCGGCGCGTCCACCGGCCCGGTCGAGTTACGCGTTGCCAGACTCACCGTTCGATCTCCATTCCCGACTGTGTGGCTCGCAGAACCGGCTCACTCACCTGGTCACCACCTGGAGTTCCTTGATCTGGACCGGCACGGTGCCGCTGGTCCGGGTCTGCGGGATCGGGTCACCCTCGTCGCCGTCGTCGGTCCACCAGCGCACCGTCCAGTACGTGGTAGCGCCCACCCGGTAGGTGCCGGCCTTCGGATAGCCGTGGTCGTAGCCGCAGTCCGGGGAGGTGCGGCCGGCCCGCTTGCCCTTCGGGTCGTACGGAGTGCCGGCCTTGGTGCAGGTGACCGTGTCGCCGTTGCCCATGCTCCAGACGATCCGGTCGACCTTGGCCTCGATGGAGACCGTCAGCCCGCGGTCGGACGCGGAGGCGCGCAGCGGCCCGAAGTAGCTGGCGCTCGGGGTGGCCCACATCCAGACCGGCAGGCCGACCAGGCCGGGGCCGATGTCCTTGCGGGGTGCCACCTTGAGTCGTGCCGGCAGCAGCTTGATCGACGCGAGAGCCCGCCGGGCCAGTTCCTCCGGGTCCGGCGGAGCGCCGAAGCCGGGCGGTGGCCCGTCGCGCAGCACCGTGTCCTGTGCGCCGAGATCGCCGCCGTTGCAGGTCTGCACGTACCACTGCTGACCCTCGGGTGCCGGCTTCTGCGGCGAGGCGAGCTTGTAGTAGCACCCGTCACCGTTGTTGAACCAGCCCAGCAGGTCGTCGTAGCAGGGGATCGTCCGCCCGCCCCACTGGCAGACACCGCCGCCCCCACCGCCGCCGGAGTCGCCCCCGCCGCCGTTGTCGCCTCCGCCTCCGGGGCCGCCCGGCGTGCCGGGCTCGTCGTCCCAGACGTTGCAGTCCGGTTGGCCGGGTGGACATTCGGCCCCCGGGTCGGCGCGGTGGGCCGCGACGGCCGGCAGGGACGCGCCGGCCACCAGCAGCAGCGCCAGACCGGCCCCCGCGATCATCCGCCGGGCCGCGCCGACCTCGCCGGCGCGGGCTCCCCGCACCCGGGTCAGCACGGCTGGTCCGGGTGCGCCGAGCCGGAGCTGATCAGCCAGCGACCGTCGGGGTAGCGGGTGGCGGTGGCGGTGGCCAGATGTCTGCCGCCACCGCTGCCCGGGACCACGCGCTGGTCCTTGGTGTAGATCAGCCGGTAGCCGGTCGCGTCCAGGCAGTCCTGGATCTCCACGGTTGCCGGATCTGAGTCCAGGCTGACGGCGGTCACGCTGGGATCGGACGCCAACGTCCCGGTACGCATCGCGCCGTGCTCCTTTGCGTCGCGAATGGACAATTGCACCCGGGTCAGCAGCGGATCAGCGAGAAACCGGGACAGTTCCGGCGCGTGTGGATCGCTGCGCCGACTCGCCGTCCGCGATGCCGCGAGATAACCGGAGTACGCCTCGAGCGCCGCCTTTTCGGCAGCTTCCCGTTCGACGCCCGAATCGGCCCGCACCCCGTCGCCCCGCGCCGTCGCCGGCGGGTCGACCGCCTCCTGCCCGCTGCCGCAGGCGGTGACCGGCACCGCCGCCACGACCGCCAGCAGGCAGATTGCCGCTCGCCTGAGCTGCCGTCCGCGCACCGCTGAACCCTCCTCGTGATCGCCCGACGTGCGACGAAGCACCGCCGCCGGGCATGCGGAAGCGCGCCCGGATCAGTGCCTTCCGGAGCTGTTCATTGCGCTTCTGCATTCACCGTTACGGATCTTCTACAAATGCAAGGTCCCGTGTCGTCCGGTCATTGAGGTGAGGCTTGCGTCACACCCAAGGGGCGAGCATAGGCTGACGCTCGCCGATGCAACAGAGGCAATTCAAGTGAACACTCTGAGTGATGATGGGTGGTGGTGGCGGGTGTCCGTGCTGCACTGCGGACGATTGCCGGTCGAGGGGCCGCCGATGGTCCGGCCTCGCCGGCCGGGGTTGGTCCGCCGCATCCCCCGGGTCAGTCCTGAGAGTGGGACATCGTGCATCCATCCCGGCATCTGGACGGCACCCCGGAGCGGCGGACGGGCTGCCCCGACCGGCACGCCGCCGAGCCTGCCCTCCGGCGGGAGGGTGGTCGTGCGACGACTGGCAAGCGTCGGTTTCCGCGCCATCCGCTACACCCGAGCGAGCGTTCAGTCACGATCCGTGTTCACCTTTACGAGGGGTGGCCGGCGTTCGGCGTGGTCCACGTGGCGCTGACCGGCCCCCCAGCGGCGGCACCCGGCCGGCGGAACCCGACCGATCAGGCAACTGGGCCGGTCTCGGGAACTGGCCACCCTCGGCTCGCGACCGGGCTGGCGATCGTGGCGGTCAGTCCGCTGCTGCGGTTGGCCATCGTGCGCTACGCCGTACCCTCGGGCACCCCCAGCCGGACCGGCTGCGACGCGTGCGGCGCGGCGGTCGGCCTGACCCGGCCGTGGCCGGCGCTCGGCCCCTTCGGCAGGTGCGGCAGGTGCCGGGCCCGGGTCGGCCCGCCGCCCGCCACTGTCGAGCTGGCCGCGCTCGCCGCCGTGGCGCTGCTGGCGCTGGTCGGCCCGTCGGGCGGGGGTCTGCCGGCGCTGGCGTGGTGGCTCGCGTGGACCGTGCCGGCGGTCCTCGTCGACCTGGCCGTGCACCGGCTGCCCGACCGGCTCACCCTGCCGGCGGCGGCCGGAACCTGGCTGCTGCTCGGCGCGGCCGCGCTCGCCGACACCGACGCGGGCCCCTGGCTACGGGCCGTCGCCTCCGGCGCGGGGCTGGCGCTGTTCTTCGCCGTCAGCACACTGCTGCTCGGCCGCCGGGGCTTCGGCCTGGGCGACGCCAAACTGGCGCTCAGCGTGGGAGCGCTGCTCGGCTGGTACGGCCTGCCCGTCCTGCTCCTCGGGCTGCTGCTCGCGTTCGGGCTGTCCGCGCTGGTGAGTGTGGGACTGCTGGTCGCCCGACGGGCCCGGTGGGGCACGCACCTGCCGTTCGGCCCGTTCCTGCTGCTCGGCACGGTGGCCGCCCTCCTCCTGACCTCCTGACACGCGGCCCCGCCGCCAGCGGCTCGCAAGATCGTGCTCGATCCAGGATGTAGTGGCCTCCCGCGCGACCGAGGCCACTAGAACCAGGATCGAGCACGATCTTGTGGGCGAGGCGCGTGGCGCTCCGCGCGGGCGGCGCCCCGCGCGGAGGGCACGTGCCGTTGGGTGGCGGGGTCAGGGGCGGGGTCGGCTGGCGAGGTCCGGTATCGGGCGGCGGGCATCGGCGCGACGGCGCAGCGCCTCGGCGGTCGGGCGGGCCAGAAGCGGGGTCGCCACCATGGCGACCAGGGCGCCGAGCAGCAGGCCGGCGGCCACGTCGTGCGGGTAGTGCACGCCCACGAAGACCCGGGAGAAGGCGGCCAGTACGGCCAGCGGCAGCGCGACCAGCCCGAGCCGTCGGGAGAGCAGCAGTGTGGTGATCGCCAGCGCGCCGGCAATTGTGGCGTGGTTGCTGGGGAACGACCAGTCGCCGGGTGGTGGGCAGGTGCCGGCGATGATCGCCCGGCCCACCGTCCGGCACGGCCGGTCCTCGTCCACCACTGTCTTGAGCCATTCGCTGCCCGCGTACGCCAGGAGGGTCGGCAGCGGCGCGACCAGGGCGAGTGCCCGGTCGTGCGGGCCGCCGACCAGGCGGCGCACCGCGGCCGCCACCAGCAGCGCGCCGAGCAGCAGGATCACCCCCTCGGTGGCGTGCCCGACGAACCACTGCACCGGGGTCGGGGTGCCGGCTGCCGCGTCGACGATGTCGCGGTACCACTCGGCGCTGATCTCTGGAACGTCCGTGCTGCCGTTGGCGGCCATGAATCACCTCACTAGACGTTCATACCTCGTTCATCTGGGAGACACCCTAGGAACGCGGCAGCGGGCGGCGCCGCAGTCGAAGGTCGAGACGGCCACACGACTTTCGTCCAGCGATCGCACAGGCGCCTCTGCTTGGCTGGTGAGAGTCCCTCGGCACCCACCGGCGACGGGCCGGTCACCCGGCCGATGCCGCCGGTGCCCGACCCCGGGCCCGAGCCGACGTCGCCGCCGGGCCGCCGCCCCACCCGCCGCTCGGCCGACTGACCGGCCGAGGCCGGCTCAGGTCGCCCTCGCCGACTACGGACCGGCCTCAACTTGAGGATCAGGAGCTGGTTACGCCGAGTTGTCTAAAGGCCGGGCGCCCTTGTTTCCACACGGCAGGCTCGATGGCCGACGGGTCGTCACCGGCCCAGGTCGCGTTGGCTAGGGGCTGAGCGGTCAATGGCAGGACCCGGCCTGGTAACCCCCGGAGCATCGGTCCTGCCTCGAATCGCCTGCCGGGTACTGCCGTACATAGCCAGGGCAGCCCGCCGGGCGCGGGCGCCGGCGGGCGTTGTCAGCAGCGGTGCCGCTGCCGTGTCGATCGCATCGAGGACTGGATGCCAGCGGGGATCGATGGCGCTACGTAGCCGGTGAGAGTTGTCGAGGTACCAGGCCCGCTCGGTGGGCGTCCAGGGGCGCTGGCGTTCGGCGCTGATGGCGGCCGTGAGCGCAGGAGAGCGTTGCCAAGCGGCGGCGGTGCTGGTGTTGGCGTAGACGACCTCGCCATTGCGTCGAAACGCGAAGGCGACGTGCGCCAAGTCTTGGGTGTCGACGGCGTGTGCACCGCGGATGACGCCGCGGTAGCACTCGTCGTGAACGGCGGTGTCGATCAGTCGGCCGCGGCCGACTGCCTCGACCTCGCTCCAGTACCGGTGCAGGATCCCCAGGCGGCTGAGGGCCTCGGGGACCGCGACGATGGCGACCTCGACGCGGTAGCCGGCGTCGTGGAACCGGCGGGCGATGTCCTCGAACTCGCTCTCATAGCGCATGGCCGACTCGAGGACGACGTGGCAGCGGTTGTCGATGGCGTACTGCTGGGCCTTGCCCCACCAGCGTTCCCCGTCCGGTCGCACCTTCGCGCTGGCCGTGGCTTCGTCCTCGGCCTGCCAGCGGTGGAAGCTGGGGTGCATCGGGTTGTAGAAGTCCATGTTGATGTTGATGAAGGCACTGCCCGCGCCCAGCGCTCGCTTCACCATCGCGGTGACCGCCGTCTTGCCCGCGCCGGTCTGTCCTCCCACGAGGACCACCACCGGCCGCTGCTGGGATGGGGCGCCGGTGAGGAACATCGGGACGATCTGCTCGCGGAAGATCCGCTCGTTGGCGTCCTCGGAGAGCACGCCGTCAGGGAACTCGGTCAACGGCGTGCCTGACGCAGCACGGCGACGCACTCCTCACGGAGCCGGGCGATCTTGTCGATGTCGGCGGGATCGAGATCCCGTAGGGCCCCCGCGAGACGGCTCTGAGACGCGATGACCTGCTCCAGGGAGCCCTGGTCACCGCCGGCCTGCTCCAGCTCGTAGCGGCGAGCGGACTGGGCCGCGAGGGCCTGGGCGATCAGGTCCCGGGTGACCTGGTGATCGTGGAGCTGCTCCGGTGTCAACGACGACGGGGTGAGGCTCCCCAACACCGACTCATCATTTCCCGACGAAGGCATGCTCGTCCCTTCCTGGCTCAAGGTGCGGGGTCGCGGCGAATTCCACCAGCGTGAGACCGCCGGCGGTGCCGTCGTACCGGGTGATCGACGTGTTCGCGACCGGAGTCGTCGCGACGATGGCAGCGATCTCGTCGAACCCGAGACCTTCGATGAGGTGGCGCATCACCACGACCACGGCGTCGTGGGCCACGAGCAGGACGCGCCGGCCCGCGTGCTGGGTGTTCAGGTCCGCCAGCACGGCCGCCAGGCGTCGAGCGATGTCGGCGAACGACTCACCACCAGGAGGCTGGTAGGAGAACTCGCCTTCGGCCGCGAGCCGGGCTGCCTCCGCGGGGAACCGTTGAGCGATCATGGCGGGGGTCAGTAGCTCCAGGTCGCCCATGAGCCGATCGCAGAGACGGTGATCGACGACGGCGAGGGGATAGTCGGCACCCGACTGCGCCGCGGTTTCCGCCGCTCGTGACCAGGTCTGCCGAGCGCGGACATAGGGGGAACAGACGACGACTTGGGGCCGGCGGTGACTGGGTAGAGCGGCGAGCCAGTGACCGAGTCGGGTGGCCTGCCCCCATCCCAGCGACGACAGCTCGATGTCGGCATCTCGCCCGGTCAGACCATGATCGGTCAGCCCTCGTGCGTGTGCATCGGCGAAGGCGACGTTAGCCAGGCTCTGCCCGTGTCGGATGAGGGTCAGCTCAGCGACGGTGTCCATGTCTCCATTCTTCATAGTGGGCGCCACGGGTCCGTTGTAGGCGCGGGTCTGCCGGTTGGCGCTCAGGTCGGCGCGGGTCCGCCCGCCATGCGCTCGCGCACGGCCTCCAGCGCCTCGAAGGCGTACGCCCAGTTGTGGCACTTGAAGCTGCGCAGGCCGTCGATCGCGGTGTGGCAGTCGGCGCAGCGCACCCCGGCGATGGCCTCCGGCACCTCGGTGTTGACGTACCGGTGTTCGCCGAGGATGACCGTGGCGATCATGTTCTTGTCGTGCAGGCCGGTGAGGGCCGACGAGACGATGTCGTACCAGGTGATCCGCCGGCCGCACTTCGGGCAGTCCGGTTCGTCGCCGCTGACCCACAGCGGGGCGCCGATGGTGCGTGCCGGCATTCCCAGCAGCTTCTCCAGACGCCGGACGTCCGACTCCGGTGTGGTCCACCGGTGCCGGCCGGGCAGCGACGCGGGCGAGTCGTACACGGCGCGGAACAGGTCGTGGTCGACCCGCACGGTTTCCCGCTGACCGGTCATCGCGTCCCCCTCGGTGATTCGGTGCCCCCACCGTGGTCGGCACTGACCAGGGGTGCAGCCGGATCAACGACACGAGGGGTCAGCGGGTCGTCGCCCCGGCTGCTAGACATCGAGATCCGACCGCGGCGAAGGGACCCCCTCGTGACCGACCAGCCGGCACCCGACACCACCGACGTCACCGCCCGACCCAACGTCGCCCGGATGTACGACTACTTCCTGGGTGGCAGCAACAACTTCGCCGCCGACCGCGCCGCAGCCGAGCGGGTGTTGGAGATCTTCCCGGGCACCGGGCTCGCCGCGCAGACCAACCGGCACTTCCTGCGCCGGGCCGTCCGGTACGCCGCCGGGCAGGGCGTCCACCAGTTCCTGGACATCGGGGCGGGTCTGCCCACCCAGGGGACCGTGCACGAGGTGGTGCGGGCCGTGGCGCCGGACGCCCGGGTGGTCTACGTCGACTACGACGAGGTGGCCGTCGCGTACGCCCGGCGGTTGTTGACGGACGTGCCCGGCACGGCCGTCGTGCAGGGTGACCTGCGGCGGCCGGACGACCTGCTGGCCCACCCGCAGGTGCGGGCCACGCTCGACCTGGACCGCCCGGTGGCCGTGCTGCTGCTCGCGGTGCTGCACTTCGTGCCGGACGACGACGACCCGTGGGCCGCGGTCGCCCGGCTGCGCGACGCCACAGTGCCCGGCAGCCACCTGGTGCTGTCGCACCTGACGCTGGACGGCGTCCCGCCGGAGGTGGCCGAGCGTGGGCAGGCCGTCTACCGCGCCAGCAGCGCCCCGCTGGTGCCCCGCCCCCACGCCGAGACGTTGCGCTTCTTCGACGGGTACGACCTGGTGGAGCCCGGCCTGGTCGAGACCACCCGGTGGCGGCCGGACGCCGAGCCGGAGGCCGGGGACGCACACGGCTACGCGGGGGTCGGTGTCCGCCGCTGACGCGTTTTCGCCTCCGGTGCCGGGCCTCGGGTGGTACGACGGATCCAGCGCCTGCCACCGGGAGGAGCGCCGATGGCGAGCAGGCCCGAGCGGCTGTTGCGGGGAAGCGACGCGCCGTTGAGCGCCTCGTTCCTGGAGCTCTTCTTCGACCTGGCGTTCGTGCTCGCCCTCAGCCAGTCGGCAGTGCACCTGCTGAACGACCTCACGCTGGCCGGCGCCCTGCGCACCGCCCTGCTGCTGGCCGGCGTCTGGTGGATCTGGGTGACCACCACCTGGAGCGCCGACTGGTACGACCCGGAGTCCCCGGCGATCCGCGTGGTGCTGGTCGCCGCCACGCTGGGCAGCCTGCTGGCCGGGGTGGCGACCCCGCAGGCGCTCGGGGAGCGGGGGGTGCTCTTCGCCGGCGCGTACGTCGCGGTCCACCTCGTCCGGGGTGTGGTCACCGCCTCGATGCTGCGCGGTCATCCCCGGCAGCGCCGGGCGCTGCGGATCCTCTGCTGGTACGCGGCCACCGCAGTACCGTGGCTGGCGGGCGCGTTCCTGCCGCAGTGGCGGGTGCCGCTCTGGGTGCTCGCCCTCGCGATCGACGTGACCGGCCCACGGCTCGGCTGGCCCACGCCGAGGTTGGGTCGCGCCCGTCAGCAGGAGTTGCGCCTCGCTGGAGCGCACTTCGCCGAGCGCTACCAGCAGATCATGATCATCGCGCTCGGCGAACTCGTCCTGGCCGCCGGGCTCTCGTACGCCGGCACCCGCCTGGATCTCGCCGAGACCGTCGCCTTCCTGCTGGTCTTCGTCACGGCCGTGCTGATCGGGCTGCTCTACGTGACCCCCGCGGGCCGGCACCTGGGCTCGGCCATCGAGCACGCCGATCCGTCCCGGCTCGGTGTCGTCACCGGTTACCTGCACCTCGTGATGATCGCCGGCATTGTGGTGACGGCCGTCGGAGCCGAGCTGAGCATCGCCCACCCCTCCGAGGTCGGTGACCTGGCGGCTGTCGCGGCCATCCTGGGCGGCCCCACACTGTTCCTCGTCGGCCGGATCCTGTTCTCGCTGGCCATCCACCGGCGGTTGTCCTGGCCTCGGGTCGGCGCGCTGCTCGTGCTGGCCGGCGCGGCGGCCGCCCTGCGGCTGCCGCTGCTAATGATCAGCGCGGTTGCCACCGCCGTGGTGCTCGTGGTGGCGGTCCTGGACCACGCCGCTCTCTTCACCTACCGCCGGCGCGGGTCGACTGACTGACGGCAGGCGAAAGACAGTCGGCTGGCGGGCGGCGTGCCGTAGCGGAATCTGCCGTGCCGGGCCGCTGGTGCCCGATCGGCACCAGCGGCCCGTCCGGACCACGCCACGCGACGGGTTCGGCGTCCACGTGCGTCAGCCCTTCACCGCGCCGGCGGTGAGCCCTTCGGTGAGGAAGCGCTGCCCGAGGGCGTACATGACGACCACGGGGATGCTGACGAGCAGCGACGCCGCGGCGAGTTGTCCCTGGGGCACGACATCTCCGGCGATCATCGACTGCATCCCCACCGGCAGCGTCTTGTACTCGTCCTTCGTGATGAACACGAAAGCGAACAGGAACTCGTTCCAGGCGTTGGTCAGGGTGAAGAGCGCGACCGCCAGCAGCCCCGGCTTGGCCAGGGGCAGCACCACCCGGCCGAACGCCTGGATGCGGCTGCACCCGTCGACGAGCGCGGCCTCCTCCAGCTCGACGGGGATCGACGAGAAGTACCCGACCAGCAGCCAGGTGGCGAACGGCAGCGTGAACGTCGGGTACGTGACCACCAGCGACCACAACGAGTCGGTGAGCCGCGCGCCGATGAGCATCTGGTAGAGCGGGATGAACAGCAGTGCGCCCGGCATCACGTAGGTGAGCAGGACCGTGACGGTGAAGCCCTGCGCGCCCCGGAACCGCAGCCGGGCCAGCGCGTATCCCGCGAGGGCCGCGCAGACCAGCGCCACCGCCGTGGACGCCGCGGACACCAGGAGGGTGTTGAGGTACCAGCGGCCGAACGGCTGGTTGGCGAAGAGCGCGGTGAACTGCTCGGTGGTCCAGGGTGTCGGCCACAGGTCGTCCGTCCGCATCACGACCTGGCCCTCGGACTTGAAGGCCGTGACCCCGATCCAGTACAGCGGACCCAGCACGAAGAAGAGCAGCCCGGCCAGCGCGACCCAGGAGCCCAGGCCCGACACCGTCGAGGATGCCCGGCGACCGCCGCGCGACTGGAGGGTCGAGACCACGCGGCCGACCGCCGCCGCGATCAGCAGGATCACCCCGAGGATCACCGCCGCCTTCCAGAAGATCTGCGGCGAAGCCCAGAGCAGCAGGCCGGTGACCACCGCGGTGATCATCCACGGCAGGGCCTTGCGCGCCCGCGTACCGACCCGCAGCGCCGCGCGTCGTGCCCGGGGCAGGTTCGCTCCCGAGTCCTGACGCAGCAGCCGGACCAGGAGGAACACCAGCCCGCCGATGACCGGCAGCATGATGAGCGTGACCGCCGCACCGGCGCCGTACTGCAACTGCAGAATCGCCTTCGAGTACGCGACGAGCACGTACGGCGCTGTCACGTCACCCGGGCCGCCCTGGGTCAGCAGCCAGACCAGGTCGAAGTTGTTGAACGTCCAGATCGACGACAGGGTCACCGTCACGGTGATCACGTGACGCAGTCCGGGCAGCGTCACGTTGACGAACCGCTGCATCGACGAGGCACCGTCGATTGTCGCCGCCTCGTACAGGTCCGCCGGGATGGCCTTCAACCCGGCCAGGAAGCACACGGTGAAGAACGGCACCCCCTTCCAGACGTTCACGAGGATCACCGACGGCATGGCCAGCTCCGGGTCGGACAGCCAGCCCGCCGGCCAGCTGTCGACCAGGTGCAGGTCGACCAGCAGCGGTCCGATCCCGGTGGCGGTGAGCAGGTTGTTGACGCTGCCGAAGATCGGGTCGAGCAGCGCGCGCCAACTGAACGCCGTCACCACGGTCGGCACCACCCACGGCACCAGGAGCAACCCCGCCAGCACCGCCCGCCCGCGGCGCCGGTGGTGCAGCAGCAGGGCCGCGGCCAGCCCGAGCACGACCTTGAAGATCTCGGCGTACGCGGTGAAGACGAACGAGTTCACCACGCCCGTGTGGAACTGGCCGTCGTCGACGAGGTGCAGGTAGTTGTCCAGGCCGACGAAAACGGTGTCCTGCCCGTGTCGTTCCGTGGTGCTGGTGATGATCGACCGAGCGATCGGCACGAGGACGAGCCCGCCGACCAGTACGGCCATCGGGGCGAGGAACAGCGCGGCCAGTCGCCAGTCACGCCCCAGCCGCCGCTGGACCGCCGTGAGGGAGCCGGGTCCCGGCGGCGGGGAGACCCTCGCCGCCGGAACCCGCGCGGGACGGACCGACCTCACTGCGGCAGCCCCTGCTGGTTGAAGATCTGCACCATCTTCGCGTGGGCCGCCTTCACGGCCTGCGCCGGCGCGGTGCCCTGCACGACCTGCTGCATCATGTCGGTGAGGACGTACGCCGAGCCGACGGCCTGCTGGCCGGCGCTGGCCTTCTGCGGGAAGGTCAGGCCGTTCTTGGTGTTCAGCGGCAGTTTCAGTTCGGTGATCCTGCGGAGCATCGGGAACGCCGGGTCACCGCTGGTGAAGAACGGGTCGGCGTCCCAGACCTTCTCCCAGGCGGGCATCACCAGGCCGGGCGCCTCCTTCGCCACGCCGAGCAGCGCGGGCGCGCTGACCAGGTACTGCGCGAGGAGCTTGGCGAGCTGAGGGTTCTTGGCGCCCTTGAAGACGACGAAGCCCTGCGACTGGCCGAGCAGCAGGGGATTGTTGGTCGCCGGCCCGATGCAGTCGGAGAACACGTGGGTGTTGGCGTGCACCGGGTTCTTCTTGGTCCGGGAGTCCGCGTAGACGCTGAACTGGTTGCGGGTGTAGCCGAGGATCCCGGCGAGCCAGTTCTCGTTGTTGCTGGTGTCGGTCCAGCTCGCGATCCCCGGCGGCAGCATCGGCTTGTACTTGGGATTGGTGTAGATGTCGCCGAGGAAGGTCACCGCCTGCACCGTCTCGGGGGAGTCGAACGTGACCTTCCGGGCGTCGTTGGAGGCGATCGACCCGCCGTACGCGTTGATCAGCGCCTCGATCATGCCGTTGCCGTCACCGGACCGGTTGACCGTCATGCCCCAGCCGAACCGCCGCTTGCCCGGATCGGAGATCTCCAGGCACAGGTCCCGCAGCTCCTCCCAGCTGTAGATGTCCTTCGGGGTGATGCCCTTGTCCTGCATCCAGTCCTTTCGCAGGAACGATCCGATCCCGATGAAGTGGTACGGGATCGCGAACCACCTGCCGTCGAAGACGCAGAAGTTCTTGGCCTCGGCGCAGGGTTCGCCGTACTTGGCGGTCAGCGCCTGGACGACGTCCGTCACGTCCTCCAGGTCGCCCAGCGACTGGAACTGCGCGACGAACCGTGAGTCGGTCATGAACGCCAGGTCGCGCGCCACCCCACCCTTGACCTCGGCGTCGATCTTGGCCACCACGTCACCGGCGTCGGCCTGGACCAGACTGTTCTCGATCTTCGTGCCGGTGGTGTCGGCGAACTTCTTGATCGAGCTGTCGAGGGCCTCGTTCGCAGCCGTCGAGTACAGCTTCTGGGACAGCATCCCCATCGAGGAGCCCTTCATCGACGACGCGGCGTCGATCAGCTCCTGTGGAACGTCCGGTTGCACCTTGCTGGGTGATTCGGAGCTGCCCCCACACGCGGCCAGGCCGGTCGCGCCGAGCACTCCCACCCCCACCCCCAGAAAGCCGCGCCGAGACCACGCCGACTTTTCCTCCATGGAACTTCGCCTCCTTCGTTTCCCCGCGCACGGCGGCACGCCGAAGGCTCGCCTGGCGAACGCCGTGATGGTTGTGTGTTCCAGTTGGGTTTCTGTGGCGGCGACCACCTGCGGTCGCCCGTCGAGAAGGGACCACCGCCGTTCGAGATTTCGAACTAGGTTCGATATACCGGATCGAGTGGACGCGACGCTAGAGCAGCTTGGTGAGTTATGTCAATGTTTCGATGTTGTTTCGAGCCGAAAGCGGGAGGTCGGCTATCGAGACTGGGCCCGGTAGCCCATGCGAGCCGACAGCGCAGCAGCGCCGTCCCGAACCAGCCCGGTCCACTCCACCTGCACCTCAGGCGTCCAGCGAATGATCGGCGCGGACAGGCTCATCGCGGCGATGGTGGCACCGGAGTGGTCCCGGATCGCCGCCGCGACGCAGCGCATCGCGCTGTCCGACTCGCCGACGTCTACCGCGACGCCGTCCGCCCGGACACGTTCCAGGTGCTCACGCAGCAGCTCCGGGTCGGTGATACTGGCCGGCGTCATCCCCGGCAGAGGATCCTTCAACAGGACGCCGTCCAGGTCCGCCTGATCGAGGGCCGACAGCAGCACCTTGCCGACCGCCGTGCAGTGGGCCGGCAGGCGCAGCCCGACACCGGACACCATCCGCACGGGGTGCGTGCTGTCGAACTTGACGAGGTAGATGACATCGGCGCCGTCGAGCACCGCCACATGAACCGCCTCGTCACACTTGGCGGCCACGTCCCGCGCGACCCCCTGCGCCTCGCGTACCAGATCAAGCCGGCCCGCGAACGCCGCGCCCAGCTGGAACAGCGGCATGCCGAGCCGGTACTGCACCGGCTGGCCCGGTACGGAGATCAGATACGAGCGGGCCTCGAGGGTGACGAGCAACTCGTGGACTGTGGTGCGGGGCAGGTCGAGTCGCTCCATCACCTGACGGGCCGACAGCTGGGGGCAGTCCAGGAACAGTTCGAGGACGTCAAGCGCGCGGATGACTGCCGGTACCACACGGGGCATGTCGAAAGTCCCTTCGCAGTGCCGGACTCGTGCCAACGATCTCCACACGGACCAGCACCCGAAGAGGATAACTACGTCAACTCCGAGCGCGCCACGAACGTGGCTGGACAGTAAGGGAGGCCGGGCACGCTCACGTGCCCAGACCGCCGCCGAGGTTGGTGACGGCGGTCACACCGGTGCGTGACCCGATCGCGAGGAGGTCGTCGTCTTACCTGTTGTGAGACGAAGCCTGGACGCGGCCGACGAGCAGGAACTCGTACGCCGCGTGGCCCGCGGTGACCGGCGGGCCTTCGACGAGCTCTACCGGCGTACCGCACCGTGGCTGGAGGTGCGGCTGCGGCGTCGGTGCGCCGACCCGGACGTGGTCGCCGACGTCCTCCAGGAGACCTACCTGACCATCTGGCGGGCGGCCGGCAGCTTCGCCGGCGACCAGGCCAGCGGCAGCGCCGTCGGCTGGCTGTGGACCATCGCCGCGCACCGCCTGGTCGACGCGTTCCGGCGTCGCTCCCGGCAGGCCCGGACGCCGCAGGTGCACCCGGCCGAGACGGTCGTGCCCGCCGCCGAGGACGAGGTGCTCGCCGGCCGCGTCGGGCAGGAACTCGAACAGGCCCTCGCCGTACTGCCGCCCGAGGTCCGCGCGGTGCTCCGCGCCACAGTCCTCGACGGCTTCACCGTCCGCGAGACGTCGGTGCTGCTGGGCGTACCCGAGAACACCGTCAAGTCCCGGATCCGCCGCGCCCGGATCGTCCTGCGGGAGGCCCTGTCATGACCACGCATCCCACCCTGAACGACATCGACCGCTACGCCGACGGCGATCCCGGCCTCGACGAGGCGACCGTCTGGTCGATCGAGGTGCACCTGGAGAGCTGCGCCGACTGCCGCGCGCGCCTGGCCGGCAGCACCACCGCCGAGTCGCGCGCCCTGGTCGCCGAGGTCGCGGCAGCCGTCGACCGTGGGATCGCCGCCGGCCCCGCCCCACGATCAAGGGCATTTTTCCGTACGCCGGTGCGCCAGCGCTGGTTCGTGGCGGCGCTGCTGCCGTGGGTCGCCATGACCGCCGGCGTGCTCGGCAGCGCGGCCCTGCTCACGTACTTCCTGGCCGAGTTGCCGTCGATCGTGTTGCTGCTCGCGCCCCTGGCGCCGCTGCCCGGGGTCGCGGCTGCCTGGAGCAGACGCGGCGACCCGGCCTGGGAGCTGATCGTCGGCACCCCCTCGGCCGGTCTGACGATGCTGCTGCGCCGTACCGCAGTGGTGCTCGTCCTCGTCATCCCGGTCCTCGCCGCGTTCGCCGTCCTCGGCGCCAGCCGTGCGAACCTCGCGCTGATGCTGCTGCCGTGCCTGGCCTTCACCGCCGCCACGCTGCTGCTCGGCTCCCTCGTCGGCGTCCACCGCGCCGCGATCGGCCTGATGGTGGCCTGGGCCGCCGCCGTGGTCGCGCCCAGCCTCGCCACCGCCGAACTGCCGGTGCTCCTGCAACCGGCGGCCACCGGTGGGTGGGCCGTCGTCACTGTCGTGCTGGCCGCCCTGACCCTCCTGCGCGCCAACAGCTTCCGGCGCCTCACCTCGTTCTGAAGGGAACCACCATGCGAGCGGTGAGTACGGTCGAGACGGCCGCCACCATCCACCCCTGGGCCATCCACGCCGAGGCGCTGAAGGTACGAGCCGGCCGCCACCTGGCCGTCGACGGGCTCGACCTGAGCCTGGGCACCGGCGTGCACGGCCTGCTGGGGCGCAACGGCGCGGGCAAGACGACGTTGATGCGTGCCCTCGCCACGGTGCTCAAGCCGGCCGGAGGTCGGCTCACCCTGCTCGGCAGTTCCGTCGACGGCCGCGCCGACCTGCGCCAGGCCCGGCGCGCGCTGGGCTACCTGCCGCAGCACTTCGGCTACTACCCGCGGTTCACCGTGCGCGAGTTCGTGTCGTACCTGGCCTGGTTGAAGGAGATGCCGAAGCCCGACATCCCGGCGGCCACACAGCGGGCGATCGACCGCGTAGGGCTCAGCGCCAAGGCCGACGCCCGTCTGCGGACACTCTCCGGCGGGATGCTGCGCCGGGCCGGCGTCGCCCAGGCCATCGTCAACGACCCGCAGGTGCTGCTGCTGGACGAGCCGACCGTCGGCCTCGACCCCGAGCAGCGCCTCGACCTGCGCGAGTTGCTGCGCGACCTGGGTACTGACGCCTGCGTACTGGTCTCCACCCACCTCGTCGAGGACGTGGTAGCCGCCTGCACCGAGGTTGTGCTGATCAACGAGGGCCGGCTGGTGTGGCAGGGCACCCCCGCCGCGCTGGCCGAGCAGGGCGACGAACACCACCCGGGCGACAGCCCCGCCGAACGCGGCTACTCCGCTCTGCTCCGCCGCCACCTCGCGGAGGCCGCCCGATGAGCGTCCTGGGGATCGAACTGCGGCGCTCCGCCGCGGCCGGCGCCGCCCTGATCACGTTGACGGTCGGCGTCGCCGCCCTCTACACCGCCCCGGGACGCTGGTCGCAGGGCTGGATGTCCCTCGCGCTGACGGTGAAGGAGTACATGATCCTGCTGTGGCCGATCGCCCTGGCCGCCGGAGCGTGGCAGGGCCGCCGCGAGCACCGGGCCAAGGTCGGCGAACTGTTCGCCACCACACCCCGGTCCCGTGCCCGCCGGATGCTGCCGGTCCTCGTCGCGATGGGGGCGTCGGCCGGGCTCGCCTTCCTGCTCGTGATCGCCGCAGGCGGCCTGCGGATCGCCTCGACCGCCGCCTACTTCCCGCCGGACGTCGTCGCCATCACGCTTGTCGGCGCGCTCTCCCTCGTCGCGGCGGCCTGGCTCGGCCTGGGCATCGGGCGGCTGCTGCCCACTCTGGTGACCGCTCCCGTGCTCGCCGTGGCCGGCGTGCTGCTGGTCTTCTTCACCGCGATCATGCGACCGGACTGGCTGGGCGCGATCCTGTCGCCCGCCTACGGCAGCAGCCCGTTCTACCCGTTCCAGACCATCGACCCACGGGTCACCGCCGTGCTCGCCCTCTTCATGGGCGGGCTCGCGCTGACCGGCGTACTCCTGCTGGTCGCCGGTGGCCGGCGGGCCTCGATCGCCGCCGCGTTGCCGGTGCTGCTCGGCTTCGGCGTCGCGGCGGCGATCGTCCCCCGCGACGAGGCAGCGCTCGTCGCGCCGGTCGACCCCGTCGCCCGCGAACTCGTCTGCACCGACGACGCGCCGAAGGTCTGCGTCACCCGCGTCAACGCGAACGTGCTGGACGCGCTGACCCCACTCGCCCGCCAGGGCCTGGCCGTCCTCGCGCAAATGCCGGATGCCCCCACGCAGGTGTACGAGGACCGGCGGGCCTACCTCATCGAGGACGCGCCCGCCCGCGACACCGACATCGTCACGATCGTCATCCGGATCGACGATCACGGCGGCCTGGCCCACCCCGACGCCGTGGTCCCCGAGATGGTCTTCGGCCTGGGCACCGGGTACGGCAACCCGGAATGCGAGCGCAACGGCGCTGTCGAACGGGCGGCCGCCTACCACCTGCTCGGCCGCGAGCCGGTCTCCGACGTCGGCGTCATCCCCGAGATGATCGAGGAAGAACCGCAGCTCAACGCCGAGGCGGTCGCCCTGTGGCAGGGCCTGCAGAAGCTACCCGCACCGGAGGCGATGTCCCGCGTGACTGCGGTACGCGACGCGATCCTGGCCTGCCAGGACCCCACCGGACTGCTGTCGCGATGACACTGCACCTGCGCGCGCGACGCGTACCCCTGGCGCTGGCCGCCTCCGTCGGCGCCGCCGCCCTGATCTGGGCGCTGTGGCTGACCCTCGCCAAGGAACGCGACGCCATCCTCCTGCTCGTCGTGCTGACGGTCATGCTGATGGTGGCGGTCCTGTCGACCACGCTGGCCGCCCCCGACGAAGACCTGGAACGCACCGCCGCACTGCACTGGCCGTGGCGCCGAGCCGTGCATCTGCTGGCCGCGCTGGCGCTCGTACTCGGCGTGCTGCTCGCCACCCAGCTCACCGGCGCCCGGTTCGGCCCCGCCGCGCTGGTGGTCCGCGACTCCGCCGGCCTGCTGGGCCTGACCGCCCTCTGCGCGGCGGTCGTGGGCGCGGCCCGCGCCTGGTTCGTCCCCATGGGCTGGGCTGTCGTCGCGGCCCTGTTCCCCCAGCCGGGCACGTGGGGGGCGCTGGCCACCTGGCCGGGGCAACCCCACACCAGCCGGCCGGCGGCGACGGTCGCGGCCGTCCTGGCAGTGGCGGGCCTTCTGGCGTACGCGCTGCGGGGAGCCGCCCGACCCGAGTGACGGCGTGCGCGAGCATGGCGATCTGTGGTTGTCAGGTGACACCATGTGGTCATGATGGGTGCGTCCTCTATGGAGATCCTCGGGCTGGTTCGTCGGCTCCGGGTCGGGACACGCGGTCTGGGTCGGGTGCAGGTGGCGGCCGTCGAACTGGACGATTTCGTCACGTCCTACCGGGACTCGCCCGCCCTGCTCCTCGCCGTGGCGCGCGCCTTCGTCGCCGTGCTGGACGAAGCCGACGTCCCGCACGATCGGTTGTGCCAGATCGAGTCGCTGGTCGAAGCGCTCGCCGCTCACCTGGGCGCGGCTCTCGCGGTCGAGGAGAGGGTCGCCCCGCAACCGCCGAAATGGCTCGACGTCGCATCGCCCGCACACGGTCACGTCAACGTCTCCGGGGTCCTCACCGCGTTCAGCAAGGGGCACGTGACGACCGCCGACTCCGCCACAGTCGTCACGGCCAACAACTGCACGCTTGAGGCCGAGGACCACTACCACGTACGCCGGGTGTCGCTCGACTGCCGCAGCCTCTACGAGGACACGAAGGCGATGGCTGCCTTCGTTCGGGCGATGCACGACCCGTCGCCCGACAACACCGCACAGCTGCTGGCCCGACTGGAAGGCATCATCGGCCCGCGGCGTCCCGTGGGGCCGCAGCAGTATCGCCATCGCCTGCCCGCCGCCGTCGCCACGCACACGGCCCGCGCCGCCGTCGTCGCAATGGGCACGGGCTCGACCGCGCACACCGAAACCAACTACCACATCCGCGAGACTGTGGTTCCCCTCGCCGAGCTGCTGTTGCTACGGCCGGACCTCATTGCCGCCCTGGCGGTACGCCGTGACGGTGACACCCTGGCAGGGCCGCTCCTGGCGGCACTCGGCACGGTCGAGGACCCGGTCCTGCTGCGCAACGCGAGGAGCCTCCCCTCTGTCGGGACCTCGGTGTCACACTCCCTCGGCGGTACGCGCGTCCGCCTGGCGAGCGCCGTGATGGTCGGCTACGGCAACACGCTGACCGCCACCAGCACGGTGAAGCGCGGCCAGTTGGGGCACACCAACCTCAACCGGTTCGACAGAACCCTGGCGAAGAGCAGCAAGGCGCAGCGCGAGAGGGCGAAGCTGCACTCGCCGCAGACCGCGCCATTCCCCCGTCGGGCTTCCATGCCCGACGACGTCTCGCGCGGGCGAGGCCCGCAGTCCTGCCAGCCTGACAAGGGCCCGAAGCGGCGCCCCCGCCCGTCTGGGCCAGGCCCCATCTGAGGAAGAGAGGTTTCCTGTGAAGCTGCTCGTCGCGGTCGTCTTCGTGGTGGCGCTTGTCGCCGCCGGCATCTTCTTCCTCAACCAGGGTCTGAGTCGCGCCAACCAGTTCGCGGGAATCGGATCCTTTCTGCTCGCCCTGCTCGTCGCGGGCTCCACGGCGATGAACGCCGTCCGCCGGCCGTCCACCAGGGAGCCCGAGACCGTGACGAAGGACGGCAACACGGCGACCAACTCCGGTGTGGTGTCGATGGGGCCGAACGCCGTCCACCACACCGTGATCAAGAAGCCCCGGTGGCGGTGACCCACCTGGACGGGCTGTTTGCGGCCGCGTCCGGCAGGGCTGGTTGCGTCGCCGCTGCCGGCTAGGGTCCGGTCGACTGGTATCTGCGGAGCGCGGCTTCGGCGACCTGGATCAGCAGCTCGTCGTCGCCAGGTCTGTTGCCCTCCTCCTGGATCGCTACCAGGGCGGTTCCGACATGGATGAGCAGGACGTCGCACTTGAGGACGTCGGTGCCCGACGTCGCCGTGCAGTTGAGGTGGACACTGTCGTCGCCCAACTGGGGTCCGGGCGTCAAGGCGAATCGGTGGATGGCATTGTCGCCCTGACCGGAGAGCGCAACCGTGGGGCAGCGGTCGACGAAGGTGCGCAGGCCCGCCATCGCCCGTCGGGCACCGTCATCGGGGTAGGTGCGGAGGACTTCCGTGCCCACCCAGAGGTCATCGGGACCGGTGTCATAGCTGAGGGTGGCCGCGGCGGTCGCCGACGGAGCCCCGGTCAGCCGGCGGGCGGACAGCAGGGGGATCATCTCGCGCGAACAGGGCGCGTCACCGGCCGAGGGGCCATCTCCCGCGTCCGAGGCCATGACCGTCGCGATGTCCACGGAGAATCCCGGCGGCAGCGACTCCGTACCCACCAGGCGCGCGGACAGCGTCGGCGAGTACCCGGCACCGCCCGTCGCTGGAACGGGGGAGGGTGGCGTGGTCGCCGCCGCTGGCTTCGTTCCGCTCGCCGACGGATTGGCCGCGGGAGCGGTCGACGGAGCGCACGCCGCCGCCATGCATACGGCCACCACCGCGACCGACCTACGCAGCACCACAATGAGCACGGACCCGACTCCACCTCTCGCGGGACGCGTCAAGCTACCAGCGATGGGCCGGCCGAGCCGTCCCGGGCCATCGAGCTGACGGGGGTTGGCGAGTCGACGCGGGCGACATCTCGTGACGTGCGCCCTCAGTCGAAGTCGATGCGCATCAGTCTGCTGTTTGCCCAGTCCTCCAGCCGTGTCGGTCGTATGGTGCCGGGGTCGTGGGGCTGGTTGAGGTCGTCGACGATGGCGGCGAGGACCGCCGCTCGTTCGGCCGGGTCGGTGACCGGCGTGGCGTGGGCCGCCAGGTCGGCAGTGACGCCGTTCTTCAGGTGGAAGGTGAAGGCGGGGTTCGCGCGCAGGTTCGCGTGCCAGCCGGTGGCCCCTCCGCCCGCGCCGCTACAGAGGTAGGTGGCGCCGTGGGCGCGGTAGAAGAAGATTTCGATGCGACGGGGCCGTCCGGTGCGCCGCCCGGTGGTGGTGATGTCCACGACCCGTTCGCGGGTGCCGGCCGCTGGCGTGATCTCGATGGCTCGTCTGATCTCCGGTGGCAGGTGCGAAAGCGATGTCATGCGGCCTCGTTCTTCACGGCGGGCCCGAGGAGGAGCCCGCCGTCGACGATGTGTTCGGCACCGGTGATGAAGGCGGCGTCAGGCGAGGCCAGGAACAGCAGCGTCGCCGTGATGTCGGCGGGTTGCCCGAGCCGGGGAACCGCGAACGGCTCGGGTGTGTAGAAGTCGGCGATCGGGGCGTCGGCACCGGCCGCTGGCTCGGTGATGAACGCGGTGGCGACGACACCGGGGTGGATGGTGTTGACGCGGATGTTGTCGCGGCCGAGTTCGAGGGCGGCGGTCCGGGTGAGCCCACGGACGGCCCACTTGCTGGCGACGTAGGGCGCGTAGAAGGCGGTGCCGCCGGTGCCCATCGTGGAGGCGATGTTGACGATCACCCCGCCGCCCGCTCGTCGCAGCGCTGGTGCGGCGGCCCTGATGCCGAGGAACGTGCCAGTGAGGTTGATGTCGAGGATGCGGGTCCACGTGGCCGGATCGGTGGACTCGATCAGGGCCGGCGGGTTCTGCACCCCGGCGTTGTTGACCAGGATGGTGAGCGCGCCGAACGCTTCCTCGATCGCCGCGACGGCGTCGGCCCACGACGTCTCGTCGGAGACGTCGAGGCGTACGAAAAGGGCTTTGTCCCCCAGGTCGGCGGCGAGGGCGGCGCCGCGCTCGGCGTCGATGTCGCCGACGACGACGTTGGCGCCCTCGGCGTGGAAGGCGCGGACGTGACTCGCGCCCTGGCCTCCGATGCCGCCGGTGACGAGAACTGTCTGAGCGGTGAAGCGGGACATGCGGTCCTCCGAAGCGAAGCCAATGGTGAGTCGTTTGACTCGCCATGCCCCCACCGTATGTCGCCGCTAATGGTGAGTCAACCCACTCACCTCGCTATGATGGCCGCATGACGACCTATCACCAGCGGGTGGCTCAGCAGAAGCGCGCGCTGATCGTGCAGGCCGCCACGCAGCTGTTCCTCGAACTGGGCTACGACCGGGCGTCGCTGGCGCGCATCGCCGAGGAGGCCGGGGTGTCGAAGGCGACGCTGTTCAAACAGTTCCCGACGAAGGCGGCGCTGTTCGACGCCATAGTCGTCGACTCCTGGGCCGGCGAGGATGACGCCGAAGTGCCGTCCGTGGGTGACCTGACAGCCGGCCTGACCGCGCTCGGACGCCATTACGCCGCGCTGTTGGGCCGGCCCGGGATGGTGGATCTGTTCCGCATCGTCATCGCCGAGCTGCCCCGCTTTCCCGAACTGGCCAAGGCGCACTTCGCAGAAGGCAAGCTGCCGTACTTCGAGACGGTGCGCACCTACCTCATGGCCGAGCGCGACGCGGGGACGGCCGACATCGCGGATCCGCAGATGGCCGCCACGCAGTTCCTTGGGATGATCTCCAACTACGTGTTCTGGCCGAGCCTGCTGGTCCCGGGCTGGACCGTCACCCCGCAGCGCGTGAGCGCGGTGGTGGACGACGCCGTCCGTACCATGGCTGCGCGATACGGCCGCCAAGAAGACCGGTAGAGCGGCGGCTCGCCCTACAAGAGCCATTGAGCTGCCGCTGAATGGTGGGCCGCCAGGGACTCGAACCCTGAACCTATGGATTAAAAGTCCACAGCTCTGCCATTGAGCTAGCGGCCCGCGCGCTCAGGTTACCTGACAGTCAGCGATGCCGGCTTGCGGCTTCCGGGCGGCCGTCGATGCCTGGTGAGGCCAGTTGATCGACACCAGATCGGCGTTGTGGCGGTGTGCCGCCTGGCGGATACCGCCAGGTCGGGGAGGTGGAGTGGATCACGCCGGCCGTACGGCGTCGTGCATGGCGGGGGACGGCTGGGGAACGGGTACGGACATGAGCGCGAGCGGCAGCCCGGCGGTGGCGGCTTCCGGGGAGGTGATCGGGCCGGACGGCGTACGTCAGCCGGGCGGGGAGGTGCACGCGTGGCTGCCCGGCCAGAACCAGACCGTCTGCGGTCTGGCGCTCAGCCGGACCCGGCTGCGCCGCTTTCCGCATGTGCGCTTCGACTATCTGGGCAGCGACGTGCTCACCGAGGCGGACGCGGTGGGCTGGATCTGCCCGCGTTGCCTGGCTGCCACCCTCGGTCGCCGCGGCAAGGAGAAGCACGGCTGGGTCCGCGACTCGCCGCGCCCTTGATCCACTCGGGTTCACGGAAGTCGGGCTGTCCCGCCCGGGTCGATACCCAGGGATGCAGGAAGCCGTGTCGATCAAGGGTGCGGCGCGCGACTGCGGTTGACCGGCTGCTGGACGGGTACGGGGTCGGACATGCGGATCGTGGTGGTGGGGGCGAGTGGCAACGTCGGCACGGCGGTGCTGCGGCGGCTGCGCCGGGAGCTCGGCGTGGAGCTGGCCGGGGTGGTCCGGCGGTTGCCCGGCCCGGATTCCGGTACGCCGTACGACCAGGTGGAGTGGCACTCCTGCGACATCGGTGCGCCGGGCGCGGCGGGCCAGCTCGCCGAGGTGTTCGCGGGAGCGGACGCGGTGGTGCACCTGGCCTGGCAGATCCAGCCCAGTCACGACCAGCGGGTGCTGCGCCGGACGAACGTCGACGGCAGCCGGGCGGTGTTCGAGGCGGTGGCGCGGGCCGGGGTGCCCGCCCTGGTGTACGCCTCGTCGGTCGGCACGTACGCGCCCGGCCCGAAGGACCACCCGATCAGCGAGCGGTGGCCGGCCACCGGCGTCTCCGGCTCGTCGTACAGCGAGCACAAGGCCGAGGTCGAGGCGCTGCTGGACGGGCTGGAGCGGGAGCACCCGACGCTGCGGGTGGTTCGCCTGCGGCCCGGTCTGATCTTCCAGCGGGACGCCGGCACGGAGATCACCCGCTATTTTCTCGGCCCCTTGGCGCCGGTACGGCTGCTGCGCTTCGGCCGGATACCGCTGGTGCCGACCAACCGGCGGCTGCGGATGCAGGCGGTCCACGCCGACGATGTGGCTGACGCGTACGCCAGGGCTGTTCTTGGTGATGCGCGCGGCGCGTTCAACGTCGCCGCGGACCCGGTGCTGACCCCGGAGCTGGTGGCTCGGCACTTCCACGGCTGGACGGTGCCGGTCGCCGCTCCGGTGCTGCGGGTGGCGGCGGCGCTGACCTGGCGGGCCCGGTTGCAGCCGGTGGACGCGGGCTGGGTCGAGTTGGGCCTGAACGCGCCGCTGATGTCCAGCGAGCGGGCCGAGACGGAGCTGGGTTGGGTACCCAAGATCGATGCTCTGACCGCGCTCAAGGAGTTGGTCGCCGGCATGGCCGGTGGCGACCACACGGCGAGCCCGCCGCTCTCCGCGGCGCGGACCCTGCCCGGTCGCCCCGCCGGCCTCCTGCACGCCCACCCGCCAGGCGAGAAGAACCCCTACTGACGCGGTGATCAAGAGCTTCGCGTCAGAAAACCCGCCCGGGATGACCCAAACCTCTTGATCACCCGCAGCGGGCGCCGGGCGGTCAGCCGGCGGCCGGCCGGCGGGCGGTGGGCGGCAGGGGGGTCAGGGGTCAGGCGGGTTTGGGGCCGATCACCTCGGGGTTGCGGGCGCCCAGGAAGAAGATGCCGCGGTAGCCGGGGGTCTCGAACTTGCCGCTGGGATTGCGGCGCAACGGGGAGTTTTCGATCTTCATCGTGCCGGTGCGGTTGTTGCTCACGAAGAAGATCGCGCCGCCGCCCTCGTTGGCCTTGTTGTTCTCGATGACGGTGCCGGCGATCCGTACGGTGAACTCGTTACCGTCGCAGTAGATCGCGCCGCCGCTGCCGCCGCCGGGCGTGCCGGACTTGGCCGGGTTGGCGCCGCTGCCGATCGCCTCGTTGTTCCGCAGCAGGCTGTTCAGCACCACCCAGGACACGCCGATGCTGCTCAGCGCCCCTCCGTTCGAGCAGGAACCGCCGTCGAAGGTGCTGCTCACGACGTACACCGGCTTGTTCTCGTACTGGCTCAGCACTCGGACTGCCGCGCCCCCCAGGTCGGGGCCGGTACGGTCGCAGCGGTTGTGGACGAAGCGCGAGTTAACCACCTTGAACCGCCCGCCGCGGACGAAGATCGCGCCCCCGCCGCCGCCCTCGGTCCGGTCGCCGGTGGAGTTGCCGTCGGCGAAGGTCAGGTTCTGCACGGTGAGCTGTGGGTGGTCCTGGTTCTGGCAGTGCGAGGTGGTGAAGCCCTGGGCCTCGTCGCAGGTGTTCATGTAGAGGATGCGGCGCTGCCCCTGGCCGCTCAGCGTGACCCGGCCGCCGCCGTCGAGCACGATCTTCGGCCCGTTGGCGTTGCGGACCTTCGCGGTGGCGGCCATCTTGATCGTCACGGGGGCCGGTCCACAGTTGAACGTGATGACGCCCCCGGCGGCCACGGCCTTCACCACCGCCGCCGAGGTGCAGCTCGCCGGGGTGCCGGTGCCGATGGTGCGGGTCGGCTTCGACGTGTCCACCGCGCGGGCCTCGGTCGGCACGCTGGCGTGGCCGTTCGTGTTGCCGGCCGCCAGCGCCTTGGCGGCCGGGGCGGTCGGCTTCGGGCTCGCGCTGGCTCCGGGGCCGCCGAGACCGTCCCGGCCCGCCGGTGCGACACCCTGGTCGCCAGTCGCGAGGGCGTCCGGCGTGGCCTGCGGGGTGGCCGACGTGCCGGCCGGAGCCGGATCGGTGGACCCGCAGGCGGGCAGGGTAGCGGTGGCGACACCGAGGACGAGCAGAGCGGCAAGCGACGTCATGCGCACCCGGGTGATGCTAGGAGCCGCGACGGCGTCACCACTAATCCGCCGTGCCGGTTTAATGCCCCGCTAAGCCACGCCGGGCATCGGGACCACCGGGGCGCTCACGCGTGGGAGAGCGCGAAGGCCGTCAGGAAACCGGCGACCGTGATGAGGCCGACCAGCAGGTGGGCGTTCTCGAACGCCTCCGGGACCATGGTGTCGGTGATCATGGCGAGGATCGCGCCGGCAGCCAGGGCGGTGATGGCGGCCAGCACCTCCGGCGGTGCGCCGCCCAGCAGGGTGTTGCCGACCAGCGCCGCCACGCCGCTGATCAGCGCGATCCCGGTCCACAGCAGGAAGACGTACCGCCGGGTGCGGCCCGCCTGACGCATGCCTGCCGCGCTGGACAGCCCCTCCGGGACGTTGCTGAGGAACACCGCCGCCACAGTGACCAGGCTGACCGTGCCGCCGGCGAGCAGGCTGGCGCCGATCACCACCGATTCCGGTACGCCGTCCAGCAGCGCCCCGACCGCGATCGCCGACCCCGAGCCGGGCTGCTCGCCCTCGGACGGCTGCTGGTCCCCCGAGCGCTTGCGGTGCCGCGCGCCGTGTCGGGCGAGACCCACGTTGGCCAGGGTGTAGGCGGTCGCGCCACCCGCCGCGCCGAGCACGGTGGGCAGCATCCCGCCCTGCTCGTGGGCCACCTCGATCAGCTCGTACGAGACGGCCGAGATCAGCACCCCCGCGCCGAACGCCATGATCGACGCGGTGATCCGCTGCGGCACCCGGGCGAAGAAGCCGACCGCCGCCCCGATCAGCAGAGCCGACCCGGCCAGCAATCCCCAACCACCCGCCTGCAACCACTCCGGCATTCCGGGGACCGTACCCGCCGGAGCGAGGTCGGCAAACCGCGCTCAGAAGTCGGCGAAGAGGTACGGCACCCGGCGTCCGAAGATGTCGCGCAGCTCGGTGGCGGCGTCCGCCGGTACGTCGCCCAGCCCTCGCAGCGGCAGCTCGGCCGGGTCCAGCACCCCGTACGCCAGGGCGGACAGCCCGGCCGCGGTCAGCGTGGCCGTCGGCGTGCGGCCGTCGTCGTCGGCGACCAGTTCCAACGCGCCTGTCGTACCGTCGAGCAGGTGGGTGCCGGCCAGCCACCGGTCCCCGGTCAGTTCGATCCGGACCCGGCCCGGGCCGACGGGCAGCCCGTGCAGCGCGTCCAGCGACAGCAGCCGGGCCATCGGGGCGGACGAGCCCGGCCGGCCCACCCGCGCCTCGACGTGCACGTCCAGATCGGTCAGCCACAGCTCCGGCAGCTCGTCCGGCGGGACCTGGACGGTGACCCGCTCGACCTGGTCGACGTGCCTGGCGAAGAACTGCAGCAGCAGCGTACGGGCGAGGGGGTCGCTGGCGAGCAGTTCGTTGCCGTGCAGCGTGCCGCCGTGCTCGTCGATCCGGTACGTGACCGCGCCGGTGACCTCGCCGTCCACCTTGGCGGTGAGCAACCAGTGCTCGTCGCGGTCCCGCAGGCCGGCCGCCCGGTGGTCGGGGAACACCGAGAAGCCGTGCCGGGTCTGCAGGCAGCGCTCGGTGAACGCCCGCCACGTTGGATAACCGGCGGCGATCCGCTCCCAGCCCACCTCGCCGGGCAGCTCGGCGCGGAGGAGTGCGCCCAGGTCGGCCGGGGAGAAGGCGACCGTACGCGGCTTGGGCAGCCCGACGTAGCCGAACCGGGCGTAGAAGCTGGGCCGGAACGGGTAGAGCGCGCTGAGCACGTGCCCCTCGTCGCGCATCTCGTCGAGGAGCTGGTGCAGCAGCTTGCGGACGTGCCCCTGCCGGCGGGCCAGCGGGTGGGTGGCCACCCCGGCGACACCGGCCATCGGCAGCACCACCCCGCGCAGGTTCTGCCGCATCGGAATGGCCGAGACGGCCGCCAGCGTGGTGCCGTCCTCCTCCACGATCAGCGTCCGGTTGCCCTGGTTGTAGGGCAGGTAGTCGCGGAACTCCTCCACCCGGGCGGCACTGAGCGGCGATGCCTCGAAGGCGTACGCGGCCAGCGGAAAACTCGTCGTGAGACGTTCGTCGGCGGTCACCCGTCGGATGGTCATCCGCCTATCTCAACCCGCCGGCCGGGTGACAGCAACCGGATTGGCACGATCCGTGGGCGACCGCGGCCCGACCCGCTGTGCCGACGCCCCTCAGCCGACCGGCAGGTGCCGCAGGTGTCGACGGCGGCGCAGCCGGACGGTGGCCACGGAGGCCACACCGAGGGCGAGCAGAGCGGTGACGACGATGCCGTGCACCACTCCCCGGGCGAGGTAACCGCCGTCGGTGTGGTCCACCGACCAGGTCGCGATCTCCCGGCTCGACCAGAACGGCGTCAGCTTCGCCCCCGATCCGGCCGGGTCGATCAGCATCTGCACCGTCACCACGGTGAGCAGCAGGAGCGTCCCCTCAAGTTCGCGGGGCAACAGCGCGCCGATCAGCATCCCGAACGGCGCGGCCACCCCGACGGAGCAGAGCAGCGCCGCGGCCAGACCGCCGTACCGCAGATCCGCGCCGTCGAGCATGGGGAGCAGGAAGAACGGTACGGAGATGACCAGGCCGACCGTCCACAGACCGAGCATCCGACCCAGATAGAGGTGATGCGGCCGATAGCCGGCCAACCGCAGCCTCGGCTCCAGCTCCCGCGCGGCGGTGGTGGCGAACAGCGCGGCGGTGCTCACCGCCCAGCCCACGCCGAGCAGCAGCGAGCGGACGGACTGCCCGAGGTAGGCGTCCCGCCGGATCAGGTAGAACGTCAACGGCATCAACAACAACAGCAGGAGTACGCCCCGACGCCGCAGCAGTTCCCGCAGGGTCATCTCGGCGACTGTGACGAGCCGGTTCACGGGTGGCCTCCCTGGACGCCGGGCGTGCGCCACCCGGACTGTTGCGCCGGGGTCAGGTCGAGCACGGTGTCCACCCGGTCGAGTTGGTTGAGCAGGTGCGTCACCACGACGATCGCCGTGCCCGCGTCGCGTAGCGCGCGGAGCTGGTCCCAGAAGTTGACGTAGGTGCCCTGGTCGAAGCCCTGGTACGGCTCGTCGAGCAGCAGCACGTCCGGGTTGCTGAGCGCGGACATCGTCAGGTTGAGCTTCTGACGGGTACCGCCGGAGAGATGTCGGGCCTGCACGGCGCCGCCCGCCTCCCAGCCCAGCTGTCGGGCCGCCGCCCGGCCGGCGCGGCGGGCCGGCCCTCTGGCGACGCCCTGGCCGGCGCCGACCAGGACGAAGTGCTCGTCGGGCAGCAGGAAGTCGGCGGTGCCACCGGACTGGGGGCAGTAGCCGAGCTGCCCGGAGACCGTCACCTCGCCGCTGTCGGGTGAGATCAGCCCGGCGCAGATCCGCAGGAAGGTGCTCTTGCCGCAGCCGTTCGCGCCGACGACGGCGGCGATCTGTCCGGCCCGGACGGTAAGTGTCGCGTCGCGCAGCACGGTCTGCCGGCCGTACCGTTTGGTGATGCCCCTCGCGTGCAGCCGCACCGGCCCGGGCCGTGGCCCGGGGGCGGTACCGATGCTCTCGACGATCGCGTTCGCGTAGTCCTGGGGCGGGCCGAAGACGACCCAGGGGTTCCCGCCCCCCTCACGCAGGTGTGTGGCGGCCTCGGCGACCACGTGCCGGGCGGCGTCGGCCGCGACCCGGCGCTGGTGCAGTTCCGCCGTGAGCGCGCGTAGCCAGTCGTCGGAGTTCACCGGGCGACCCCCTTCGTGACGATGTCGTTCACCGGCCGGACGAAGGTGAGCCAGGCGGTGCCGCCCTGGCGCAGCGCGGAGTGCCCGTCGTCGGTGAGCCGGTAGTACTTGCGGGCCGGCCCGGCGGTGCCTTCCCGCCACTGGGCCGTCACCAGGCCGGTCTTCTGCAGGCGCAGCAGAACGGGATAGAGCGTGCCGCCCTGGATCGGCCCGACGCCCGCCGCGTCGAGCGCCTGGGCGAGCTGGTAGCCGTAGGACTCGCGTTCGGCCAGCAGGGCCAGTACGCAGATGTCGAGCACCCCCCGCAGCCACTGCCCGCGCCGGTCCGATTCCACAGGCCGGACACTAGCGGTGCCAGCTAGATGGCACAACTACCTAGTAGCTCCGACGGAATCCGCGCGGCCGGTCCGGGGGCCTTCCGGGCAGCTCGCGTGGGTCAGCGGGTCGTGACGTCGGAGACGACGACTGTGACGTTGTCCGGGGCGCCGGCGTGGTGGGCGAGCTTCACCAACTGCTCGCCGCACTGCTGGCGGTCGGCGTACATGCCCAGCGTCGTCGCGATGGCCTCGTCCTCGACGTAGTCGGAGAGCCCGTCGCTGCACAGCAGCAGCCGGTCGCCGGGGACCACAGTGAGCACGCCGACGGCCGGCGGGGTGTCGGCGCCCTGCACGGCCCGGGTCACCAGGGACCGCTGCGGGTGGTGCCGGGCCTGCTCGGGGGAGAGCGTGCCCTGGTCGACGAGCGCCTGCACGAACGTGTCGTCCCGGGTGAGCTGGGTCAGCTCCCCGTCGCGCAGCAGGTAGCAGCGGGAGTCGCCGACCTGGGCCAGCACCAGCGTCTCGGTGGCCAGCAGCGCGGCGGTGAGCGTGGTGCCCATCCCCTCGCGGGCCGGGTCGACGGTGATCGCGGCGTGGATGCGCTGGTTGGCGGTGCTGACCACGGCACGGAGGGCGTCGGCGGCCTCGTCCGGGTCGGTGGGCGGGGCCAGCTCGTCCAGGATCCGGATCACGATCTCGCTCGCCACCTCGCCCGCGGGCAGTCCGCCCATGCCGTCGGCGACGGCGATCAGGCGGTCACCGGCGAGGGCGGAGTCCTCGTTGTTGGTGCGGACC
This sequence comes from Micromonospora sp. NPDC049004, assembly GCF_040649315.1. Classification (NCBI taxonomy): domain Bacteria; kingdom Bacillati; phylum Actinomycetota; class Actinomycetes; order Micromonosporales; family Micromonosporaceae; genus Micromonospora; species Micromonospora sp. NPDC049004. The sequence continues at coordinate 486,392 of NZ_JBEZFG010000002.1, read as the reverse complement.
AGGCCGATGTCGTTGAGGATGACCGAGCGGAGGATCAGCGTCATGGTGTCAGCTTGCCAAGAACACCCTGCCTTCGTCTCTACGCACTACTGCGTAGGGTTGAGAAATGATGCCGGTGTCCATGGTCGGACGCGTCGGCGAGCTCGCCGAGCTCGACCGGGCATGGTCCGCCGTGGCGGCCGTACGCCGCTCGTCGCCCGCCGTCGCGGTGCTCACCGGAGCGGCAGGGGTGGGCAAGAGTCTGCTGGTCGCGGCCGCTGTGGACGCCTTCGCGCCGCGTCCCGCGCTGATCCTCTCCGGTGCCGCCCGGGTGCACGGCCCGGCCCCGTACGACTGGCTGGCGGCGGTGCTCACCGGTCGGGACACCAGCCGGCTCGGCCTGCCGTCGGACGCGCTGGCCTGGTTGGCCCAGCAGCCCACCGCACCCCGCGAGCGGTACGCGCCGGGCACCCTGCTCCGCCTCGCCGTGCGGACCGTCCAGTTGCTGGTCGGCGCCGGCCCGGCCGTGCTGGTCGTGGATGACCTGCACGCGCTCGACCCGGCCAGCGTCAACCTGGTCGGGGAGCTGGCCACAGTCACCGACCTGCCCGCCCTGCTCGTGGTGGCCAGCCGACCGCCGACCGACGCGGTGGCACCGGACCTCACCCGCCGCGCGTTGGCCCGCCTCAGCGGCGTGCGCGGCGCAGTCCGGCAACATCTTGGCCCGCTGCGCCCGGCCGAGGTCGCCGAGGTGCTGACCCAGGTGTACGCGGGCAGCAACCCGTCCGGTCGGCTGGTCACCTCGCTCTGGCGGTGCACCGGCGGCAACCCGTACGCGCTTACCGAACTGCTGGCCGCGCACGCGTCGGAGGGGCCGGAGGCGTTGCTGCGGCGGCTGCCCGGTCCGCGTCAGCCGACCGCGCCGCGCGCTCCGGCGGCCGCGGCCGATCCGGTCGTCGACGTGCCGCTCGACCCGGAGCTGACCGCCCGCGAGGTCGAGGTGCTGGGCTGCCTGGTCGCCGGGATGTCCAACAAGCAGGTGGCGAAGGCGCTGGGCATCTCGGTGCGTACGGTCACCGTGCACGTGTCGAACCTGCTGCGCAAGACCGGCTCGGTGTCGCGTACCGAGGTGGCGCTCTGGGCGGTCCGGCACCGGCTGCCGGTGCCGGCGCCGGTGGACTGAGTCGGGTTCAGCGGCGCGGGTAGCGCAGCAGCAGGCTCGCGGCGACCTCGTCGTCGCCCACCGCCGCGTAGCTGTGCGGCACGTCGGAGACCCAGCGCAGGTGCCCGCCGGCCGGGGCGGTCAGTGGCGCGTCGGCCGGGCCGGCCCGCAGTACGCCGGCGAACACGGTGATGTGTTCGGTGACGCCCGGTTGATGGGCGGGGGAGATCTGCACGATGCCGGGCGCGACGCGCATCCGGTACAGCTCGTAGGTCGCGTCGGTGTCGTCGAACACCTCCAGCAGGGTGGCGGTGACAGCGGTGCCGTGCACGGTGGGCTCGGCGGCCGGCTCGGCCAGCAGCGCGGTGAACGGCACGCCGAGCTGCGCGGTGACCGCCCAGAGCGTCTCCAGCGTCGGGTTGCGGGTGCCGTTCTCCAGGCCGGAGAGGGTGGCCTTTCCGACGCCGGCGAGCCGCGCCAGTGTGGACAGCGAGATCCCCCGCTCCTCGCGCAGGGCACGGACGCGCCGGCCGACGACTGCGGGATCCACGTCGAGGCCCGGACGGCGGGCTGGTGGTGGCTGCGGCACCCGGCTATCGTGCTACACACTGTCGTTCCGTAAACGGAACACTTGGGGGGTCGGGATGGCGGGACGGGCGCAACCGGTGCTGGCCGGCGTCGTGACCGCGCTGGTCGGCTTCGCCAGCTCGTTCACAGTCGTGCTGGCCGGGCTCCGCGCGGCGGGCGCGTCGGACGCGCAGGCAGCCTCCGGCCTGCTCGCTCTCTGCGTGGCGTGCGGGCTCGCCGCCGCCTGGCTGGGCTGGCGGCACCGGATCCCGATGAGCGTGGCCTGGTCGACGCCCGGCGCTGCGCTGTTGGTGGCGACCGGGCCGCCGACGGGCGGTTGGCCGGTCGCGGTGGGCGCCTTCCTCGTCTCCGGAGCGCTGATCGTCGCGGCCGGGCTCTTCCCACCGCTGGGCCGGGCGGTGGCCGCGATCCCCAAGCCGGTGGCCGGCGCGATGCTCGCCGGAGTGCTGCTGCCCCTGTGCACCGCCCCGGTCCGCGCGCTCGTCGAGCTGCCCCGGGTGGCCGGCCCGGTGGTGCTCGGCTGGCTGCTGCTGCACCGGTTCGCCCGTCGTTGGGCCGTGCCGGGCGCGCTGCTGGTGGCCGTGGTGGCGATCGCCCTGACCGCGCCGCCGGCCGGACTGAGCGGTGCCACGCTGACCCCGTCGCTCGCCCTGACCGCGCCCGCCTGGAACGCGTCCGCTCTGGTCGGGCTCGCCCTCCCGCTGTTTCTGGTCACGATGGCGGCGCAGAACGTGCCCGGCATGGCGGTGCTGGTCGGCTACGGCTACCGGCCGCCGTTCGGCGCGGCGCTGCGGGCCACGGGTCTGGCCAGCCTGCTGGCCGCCCCGGCCGGCGGGCACGCGGTGAACCTCGCGGCGATCACCGCCGCGCTGGCCGCCGGCCCCGACGCCCATCCGGAGCCGGAGCGCCGATGGGTCGCCTCGGTCACCGCCGGGCTCGGGCTGGCCCTGCTCGGGCTGGGCGCCGGCGTGGCCACGGCCCTGGTCGCTGTCGCGCCGCCGATCCTCATCGAGGCGGTCGCCGGTCTGGCCCTGCTGGGCGCGCTCGCCACGGCGCTCGCCGCGGCGGTGACCGACCCGGCGACCAGGGAGGCCGCCGTGGTCACCTTCGTGGTGACGGCCTCCGGTGTGACGCTGATCGGCGTGGGCGGCGCGTTCTGGGGGTTGGTCGCCGGCTGCCTGATGCTGCTGCTCTTCCACCGCCGCCCAGCCGCGCCCGTCCCGCCCGCCCCGGAGGCCCGCCCTGATCAACTCGGGTTCGTGGAAGGCGGGGTGTCCGGGCTGCGGTGACGCCCCGGGTTTGCGGAAACCCGAGTTGATCAGGGCGACCGGGTCACTCCTCGGGCGGCAGGTCGGCCACGCCGACCGAGAGGCGTACCCGGCCCTCGGCGACGGCGGCGATCCGGTCGGCCGGCACGTAGACGGCACCGACCGGCGAGTCGGTGGAGACCTTCAGGTAGCCGGTGTGCAGCAGCCGCGCCGCCAGGTCGGCCGGAACGTCCGGCTCCTCGACAGCCGTCGCCTCGATCAGCTCGTCCAGGCTGCTGCCCGGGTCCGCGGTCGGTGTCTGCACGGTCACCGCGTTGGGGTCGCCCCGCTGAACGAGGTCCACGGTGCCGACCTCGGTGCCGGCGGAGTCGATCACCGACATCCCGGTGGTGATCCGCGAGATGGTCGCCTGCTGCTCGTCCTGCTGGTCCATCCCTCAGCGGTTCCCGGGGCGGAACGCCGCTAAACGCCGTCGCCGCCCCGCCGGCGGCTCAGCCCACCCGCCCGCCCGCTCAGCTGTTCGGGAGCGTCCAGCCGCCCGGTGGGCGCGGGGACAGTTCCCGCCAGGTGTCCGAGCCGTCGAGCAGCGCCCGGACCGTCTCCTCGGCCTCGTCGGCGCTGCCGTACTCGTAGAACCGGGAAATGCCCTCGGCGCCGCCGGCCCGCTGCTCGACGTGCCAGCGGTCGGCGTCCACCCGCAGGAAGACGTCCCGCCGGGCCAGCCGCCCCCATTTCCCGTTCCACCAGTGCTTTCGCTGCTCCATGGCCGGACTCTATCGAACACACGTACGAGAAGGCGCGGCCCCTGCGGGATTCCCGCAGGGGCCGATGTGCATCCGTTCGGGTCAGCGCGGCGCCGGCGGTTCGGTGCGGCGGCCCAGCACGTCGTCCAGCGCCCCGCGCTGCTGGCCGGGGGTGGTGTGGCCGGCGGAGACGAGCGCGTCCCGGATCTCGGTGAGCAGCTTGACCTCCTCGCTGGGCGCGGAGGGCGGCGGCTCCTCGCCCCGCTTGCGCCGCTCGGCCAGCCGGTTCATCGGGTAGACGACCAGGAAGTAGAGCGCAGCGGCGGTGAGCAGGAAGGTGATCACCGCGTTGACGAAGGCGATCCAGTCGAACGCGATGCCGCGGAACTCGGGTGCCGTCCCGGCGAGACCCTTGTCGCTGCCGGTGATGAGCAGCACGATCACCCGGATCAGCGGTTCGAGGAACGACTTGGTGAGCTGGGTGACCACGCCGGTGAACGCGGCGCCGATGACGACACCGACCGCCAGGTCGACGACGTTGCCGCGCATGATGAAATCTTTGAAGCCCTTGAGCATCCGTACTCCCGAGGTGTCCGGTTTTCCGTCCGGCACAACCTATGCCCCGGCGGCGGGCTCCAGAAAAGCGCCGGCTTCGATCGCCGCCCGGCCCGCGTCGCCGGCCCGGATCGCCTCGATCAGCCGGGTGTGGTCGACGTAGCGCTCGGGCGTGAGCGCGCCGCCCATCGCCTGGGCGACGGTGCTGCGCAGGGCGGTGCCGACCGAGGCGTACAGCTCGGCGAGCATGGTGTTGTGCGCGGCGGCGACCACCGCGACGTGCAGGGCCGCGTCGGCCTCGACGAACGCGTCGACCCGGCCGCCGCGCCAGGCCGCCTCGCGCTCGGCGAGCGCGCCGTCGAGGGCCACCAGGTCCTCCGGTGTACGCCGCAACGCGGCGAGCCGGGCCGCCTCCACCTCGAACGCGCGCCGGACCTCGATGACCTCGGTCATCCGGTCGTCGCCCAGTCGGCGGGCCACCACCGGCGCCAGCTCGTCGGTGGACACCACGTACGTGCCGGAGCCCTGCCGGCACTCCAGCACCCCGGCGTGCACGAGGGCGCGGACCGCCTCGCGGACCGTGTTGCGCCCGACGCCCAGCGTGGCGACCAGTTGCGGCTCGGTGGGGATGCGCCCGCCGATCGGCCACTCGCCGCCCAGGATCCGGGCCCGGAGCTGCTCGATGGTCTGCCGCACGCGGTGCCCGCGAGGCGGCACGGCGGGCTGGTCGCGAGGCGGCGCCGACGGCGCGGAGGGGGAATCGACCGACGGTGGCACTGGTTACATCACCGGCCCTAAATTCATCCCATGATTGTAGGTTAGAGGTCATGACCCCGCCACCCATCGCCGCTCCGGCCCCGCCCGCTCCCGCCGCCGTCGACACCCGCCCGACGCGCGACTCCGCGGGCCGGCGGACCCACCCGGCGACCGGTGGCGCGCTCGTGCTGGTCGGGATGCTGCTGGTCGCGCTCAACCTGCGCACCGCGGTAACCAGCCTCGGCGCCCTGCTCGACGAGATCCGCGACGGGCTGGGGCTCTCCGGCACCATGGCCGGTCTGGTCACCACCCTGCCGACCATCGCGTTCGCCGGCCTCGGCGCGCTCACCCCGTGGCTGGTCCGCCGGGTCGCGCCGGCCCGGGTGCTGGTGGTCGCCATGATCGTCCTGGCCGCCGGTCAGGTGCTCCGGGCGGCCACCGACTCGGCCTGGATCTTCGTGTTCACCAGCGCGCTGGCCCTGGCCGGCATCGCGGTCGCCAACATCCTGCTGCCGATGCTCGTCAAGCAGCACTTCGGCCACCGGACCGGCCTCGTCACCGGGGCGTACACGATGGCGTTGACCCTGGGCACGACGGTGGCCGCGGCCAGCGCGGTGCCGATCGCGCACGCCTTCGGCTCCTGGCGGGCCGGGCTGGGCGTCTGGGCCGTGCTGGCCGCGGTGGCCGTACTCCCGTGGGTGCCGCTGGCGCTGCGGACCCGGGCGGGCGCGCGGCGCGCGACGCCGACGGCGGCCGTCGCCGCGCCGACGCGGATCCGCCCGGCGCGGACCCGGCTGGGCTGGGCCATGGCGGTCTACTTCGGGGCGCAGTCACTCAGCGGGTACGCGATCATGGGCTGGCTGGCCCAGCTCTTCCGCGATGCCGGCTACCGGCCGGAGTCGGCCGGGCTGCTGCTCGCCGGGGTGACCGCGCTCGGCGTGCCGATCGCGCTGCTGATGCCCACCCTCGCCGGCCGGCTCGCCACCCTGCGTCCGCTGGTGCTCGGCCTGACCGCCGCCTCGACGCTGGCCTACCTGGGGCTGGCACTGGCCCCGCACGGCGCCGCACTGCTCTGGGTGGCCCTGCTGGCGATCGGCCAGGGCGCGTTCCCGATGATCCTCACCACGATCGGCCTGCGTGCGCGCACCGCCGAGGGAACCGTCGCGCTCTCCGCGTTCGCGCAGAGCACCGGCTACGTGATCGCCGCCCTCGGCCCGCTGATGGTCGGCATCCTCTACGAGGTCACCGGCGGCTGGACGGCACCGATCGGATTCCTGCTGGCCGCACTCGCCGTGCAGACGACGGCGGGCATGGCGATCGCCCGTCCCCGCTACGTCGAGGACGAGTAGGTCGCAACAGCGATCAGGAGGACGCCGGGGTGGGTTCGCCGGCGACGGCCTCATCAACCGTCGGGTAGGTGTGCAGCACCTCGACGAGCCCGCTCACCTCGAGGATGCGCAGCACCCCGCGCTGCGGAGCGGCCAACCGCACCACACCGCCGGCCTCGTCACAGCTGTTCTTGGCACGAACGAACACCGACAGACCGGTCGAGTCGCAGAACGAGACGTCCGCCAGGTCGAACACCAGCCGGTTACGGCCCTTGTCGAGCAGGTCGGTGATCTGATCCTGCAACTGCGGTGCGGTTGCCATGTCCAGCTCGCCCGCGACCGACACGACGACCACGTCGCCGCGTTGTTCCGTATGCACCGTCAGGGACATTCGCCAGACCTCCTGTTATCGGGGGAACGGTATCCCACGAACGCGATCCGACGAAGAACGGGAGCCGGCACCCGGTGGCCATCATCATTCCATTGCTACGGAGCAAGTAGTTGCCCAGACCCCGGTGATAGAGTCCGGCCGGTCCAGGTCGAGGGGGGTTTCACGATGGCGTTGAACGCCGAGGAAAGTGGTCGGCTCGCCGCGCTGCTGGGTGGGCATGCCGAGCAGGTCACGCAGCGGTGGACCGACATCGTCGCGAGCTCGCTGCGGGGCCGGCTGAGTCACGCCGAGCTGCGCCGGCAGGTCGAGGACCTGCACCGTGCCATCGTCGGCGCGGGTGAGCAGGGCGCGATCGACCTGTCCGCCGAGCACGCCGCAGAACTGCGCGCCGCGCTCTCCGAACTGTCCCGGGGCAGGGCCCGACAGGGCTTCTCCGCCACCGAGACGACGATCAGCATCTTCGCGCTCAAGGACGTGCTGGCCGACCTGGTGCAGGGGTCCGGCACCGCCGACGCGCTGCACGACTACGTCGCCTTCTCCAAGCTGGTCGACGAGCTGGGCCTGTTCACCTTCGAGAGCTTCGTCCGCACCCGCGAGAGCCTGATCGCCGACCAGGCCGAGCAGCTGCTCGAACTCTCCACCCCGGTGGTCAAGCTCTGGGAGGGTGTGGTTGCCGTCCCGCTGGTCGGCACGCTGGACTCGGCCCGCGCCCAGGTGGTCATGGAGCGGCTGCTGCAGACCCTGGTCGACACCGGCTCCCCGTACGCGATCATCGACATCACCGGCGTCCCCGCCGTGGACACCCAGGTCGCCCAGCACATCCTGAAGACAGTGGTGGCCGCCCGGCTGATGGGCGCCGACTGCATCATCTCCGGCATCCGTCCGCAGATCGCGCAGACGATCGTGGCGCTCGGCATCGAGTTCGGTGACATCGCCACCAAGGCGAGCCTGGCCGACGCGCTGCGGCACGTGCTGCGGCTCAACGGGGTGGAGACCGCCCGTCGCCAACCACGCCGGGACGTCTGATGGAACGCGTACCGATCCTCAAGATCGGTGACATCCTGCTCGTCTCCATCCAGCTCGACATGTCCGACCAGACGGCGGTCCAGCTCCAGGAGGACCTCGCCGAGCGGATCGTGGCCACCGGCTGCCACGGCGTCATCATCGACATCACCGCGCTGGACATCGTCGACTCGTTCGTCGGGCGGATGCTCTCCACCATCGCGTCGATCTCCAAGGTTCTCGACGCGGAGACGGTGGTGGTCGGCATGCGACCCGCCGTCGCCATCACCCTTGTCGAACTGGGGCTGTCACTGAACGGCATCCGTACCGCGCTGAACGTCGAGCGCGGCATGGAGCTGATCGCGGCGGCCCGCGCCGACGAGCTCGACCACCAGCTCGACGACGATCCGGACGCCGAGACGGCCACGCCGTGACCACGGGCGTCGACCTGGGCCAGCCGCAGGCACAGGCGGTCCGCAGCGATGAGGACGTCGTCCGCGTCCGGCAACTGGTCCGCACGGTGGCGGTCGCCGTCAAGCTGTCGCTCGTCGACCAGACCAAGGTGGTCACCGCGGCGAGCGAGCTGGCCCGCAACACCCTGGTGTACGGCGGCGGCGGCACCGTGGAGGTGACGACGGTGGAGAACGGTCGTCGCAAGGGCGTCCGGATCGTCTTCGCCGACTCCGGCCCCGGCATCGCCGACCTCGACCTGGCCCTGACCGACGGCTACACCACCGGCGGTGGCCTCGGCCTCGGGCTCAGTGGGTCGCGCCGGCTGGTCGACGAGTTCGAGATCGACACGTCGGCGGAGACCGGCACGCGCATCACGGTGACCAAGTGGTCGCGGTGAACGGGGACCCGGTCACCGACAGCGGCATCTGGTTCCGGGTGGAGGCCGGCAGCACCGCCAGCGCCGTACGACGCGCAGCGGAACGCCTCGGCGAGCAGATCGAGATGGGTGCGGCGCGCATCGCTGACCTGGCCATCGTCGCCGCCGAGTTGACCAGCAACCTCGTCAAGCACGCCGACAACGGTGTCCTGCTGCTCCGGCCGGTCCGCCGCGCCGGGCAGGCCGGCGTGGAGTTGGTGGCGATCGACTCCGGGCCCGGCATGGCCGACCTCGCCGTCTCGTCCCGCGACGGGCACTCCACCACCGGCACGCTCGGCATCGGCCTGGGCGCCATCGTGCGGCAGGCGAGCTGGTTCGACGGGTACTCCGTGCCCGGTCAGGGCACCGTCCTCGCCGTGCAGGTCTGGCCGGCCGAACCGGCCCAACTCTCCTGGGCCGGCGCCCTCACCCGGCCCATTAGCGGCGAGACGGTCAGCGGCGACGGGTACGCCGTCCGCCTCGCCGACGGCCGCCACCAGGTCCTCGTCAGCGACGGGCTGGGGCACGGCCCGCTGGCCGCCGCCGCCACCGAGGCGGCGCTCGCGGCCTTCCGCGACGCCCCGGCCAGCCCGCCGGCAGCGGTGGTCAGCCACCTGCACCGGAGCATGTCGCACACCCGCGGCGCCGCGCTCGCGGTCGCCGAACTGGCGGCCGACGTGCTGCACTACGCCGGCCTGGGCAACATCACCGGCGTGATCGTCGAGGGCGACGGCAAGCGCCGGGGGCTGGTGTCGCTGCCCGGCATCGCCGGGCACCAGCGGCCGACGGTCCGGGGCTACGAGTACCCGTTCAGCCCCGGCGCCCGGCTGGTGATGCACAGCGACGGCGTGGTCGACCGCTGGCGGTTGACCGACTACCCGGGTCTCGCCGAACGATCACCGCTGGTGATGGCGGCGGCCCTGCTGCGCGACGCCGGCGTGCGACGCGACGACGCCTGCGTTCTGGTCGCGAGGTCGTGGACATGAGCGCGGAGCCGGCCGCGCCGCCGCTGCTGCAGATGGCGCTGCGGGTCGAGCAGGACATCTTCGTCATCCGCCAGCGGGGCCGCGAGGTGGCCAACGTGGTGGGCCTCGAACACCAGGACCAGGTCCGGATCGCCACCGCGCTCAGCGAGGTCGCCCGGGACCTGCTGCGGACGACAGGCGGCGCGGACGTCGCGTTCCACATCGACGCGGGACCCGACGGCAGGTTCCACCTCCGCGCGGACCTGGCCCCGGTGACCCCGCTGCCCGACGGCCGGTACGAGCCGCAGTCGGGTGCGGTGTCCCGCCTGGTCGACTCACTCAGCGTGTCGACCGCCGAGGGGGTTACGGTCGTACGGATGTCCCGAAGAGTCCCGGCCAACGCGCCGACGCCGACTCCGGAGCGGCTGGCCGAGTTCCGTGCGGAGCTGGGCCGCACCGCCCCGGCCAGCGCGCTGGACGAGCTGACCGTGCAGAACGGCCAGCTCATCGCGGCACTCGACGAGGTACGCAGCCAGCGCGACGAGCTGGCCGTGCTGAACGAGGAGCTGGCCGAGACCAACCGGGGTGTGCTGGCGCTCTACAACCAGCTCACCGAGGAGCTGGAGGAGACCAACCGGGGCGTGGTCGCTCTCTACGCCGAGCTGGACGAGAAGTCGGCCCAACTGCGCGCCGCGAGCGAGTCGAAGAGCCGCTTTCTGGCCAACGTGAGCCACGAGCTGCGCGCCCCGGTCACCGCGATCATCGGGTTGGGGCGGCTGCTCGCCGACTCCTCCTCCGACCCGCTCACCGCCGAACAGGCCCGCCAGGTGGGCCTCATCCGCTCGTCGGCGGAGGACCTGCTCGGGCTGGTCAACGAACTGCTGGATCTCGCCAAGGCCGAGTCGGGCCGGATCGAGCCGGACTGGGCGGACGTGGATCTGCGCCCGGTCTTCGGCCAACTGCGCGGCACCATGCGGGCGCTGGCCACCCGGCCGGGGGTGGAGCTCACCGTGGAGGAGCCGACCGCGCCGGCCGTGCTCCGCACCGACGAGGTGCTGCTCGGCCAGGTGCTGCGCAACCTGCTGCACAACGGGTTGAAGTTCACCGCGAGCGGCGAGGTGCGGCTGCGCGCCTGGCACCGCGACGACAGGTGGAACTTCGAGGTCAGTGACACCGGGCCGGGCATCGCGCCCGAGCTGCACGATCGGATCTTCGAGGAGTTCTACCAGGTGCCGGGGGCGACCCGGGTCGGCGGCACCGGCCTCGGCCTGCCGTACGCCCGGCGGCTGGTGACCCTGCTCGGGGGCACGTTGGAGCTGGCCAGCGAGCCCGGCCGGGGCAGCACGTTCACCGTCTCCCTGCCCACCGGCGGAGCGTGACGTGGACGGCGGCCCGGCGACAGTCCTGGTGGTCGATGACAGTCGCACCAAGCGTTACCTGCTGGTCAGTTGGCTGACCCGGGCCGGGTACACGGTCCTCGAAGCGGAGAGCGGCACCGAGGCGCTCGCCCGGGTCGAGACGGAGCGGATCGACCTGGTGGTGCTCGACGTCCGGCTGCCCGACCTGAGCGGCTACGAGGTGTGCGAGCGGATCAAGGCGAACCAGCCGGCGATGCCGGTGATCCACGTCTCCGCGCACGCTGTCGATGTCGCCGACCGCGCCCAGGGGCTGACCCGGGGAGCGGACGCGTACCTGGCCGAGCCGATCGAGCCCGAGGAGCTGATCGCCACCACCCGGGCGGTCCTGCGCTACTACCGGGCCCGCCAGCGTGCCGAACTGCTCGCCGAGCGGCTGCTGGGCCTCGCCGACACGACAGTAGCGGTGCACGCCGCGTCGACCTTCGCACGGCTGCTCGAGGTCGCGGCGGAGGGCGCCGCGCAGATCTTCAAGAGCCCCGCCGCCGTGATCGCCGAGACGTTCGACGGTGACTGCATCGCCGGCATCTGCGCCGGCCCCGGCGCCGAGGCCGCCATCGTGCCGTGGGTCGTCGACGACACCGGGGTGCCCACCGGCGCCACGGTCCGGGTGGAGTCCCCGGCGAACTGGGGGCTGCTCACCTGGCCGGCGGACGACTCGGTGACGGTGGCCGCCGCTCGACTGCGGGAGGACCGGGCACCGCTGTACGTGGTGGTCCCCACCGCCACCCAGACCGCCCGAACGCCGGTCCTCGTGCAGCTGGCCCAGGCCGTGGCCGCGGCGGTCGAGGCCCAGCGCTCCTTCGACGAGGAGCACCGCATCGCCGTCACCCTCCAGCGCAGCCTGCTCCCGCGCAGCCTGCCCACGGTGACCGGACTCGATTTCGCGGTGCGCTACGAGCCCGCCAGCGCGCAGACCGAGGTGGGTGGCGACTTCTACGAGCTGGTGATGCTCGACGGGCACCTCCTGCTGGCGATCGGCGACGTGGCCGGCCACTCGCTGCACGCGGCCACCGTGATGGCCGAGCTGCGGCACGCGGTGCGGGCGTACGCCGTCGAGGGGCACCAGCCAGGCGAGATCCTGCACCGGGTCAACGAGCTGATGCGCACCCTGCTGCCGAACGAACTGGCCACGCTCTGCGTCCTGCTGCTACACCCGCCGAGCGGGCGGGTCCGGCTGGCCAGCGCCGGACACCTGCCGCCGCTGCTCAACCAGAACGGCACGGTCGAGTTCGTGCAGCACTCGGCGCCGCTGCTCGGCGTCCGCGCGCCCCGACCGGCCGACCTGGAGTTCGTCCTGCCGGCCGGCGCCACCCTGGTGTTCTACACCGACGGGCTGATCGAGCGCCGGGACGCCACGATCGACGAGGGGCTGGCCGCGCTCGCGGCGGTCGCCACCACCGTGGACGAGAACCTGGACGACTTCTGTGCCCGCCTGCTGGTGGAACTGGCCCCGGCCAAGATCCAGGACGACGTCGCAGTGGTCGTCCTGCGCCGTCGCTGAGCACGGCGACGGCTGTCCGGTGGTCGCTGCGCGCGGCTCAGTGCACCGAGCGGGCGTACGCGGCGGGTGACACTCCGGCGACTGCGGTGAAGTCGCGGACCAGGTGGGCCTGGTCGCTGTAGCCGAGGGTGGCGGCGAGGCCCGCCCAGTCGAGGGGAGCCCCCGCGGCCTGCTCGACGGCCTCCTGGAGGCGGTAGCGCCGGATCACCCACTTCGGGCCGACCCCCACGCGCTCGGTGAAGAGCCGCTGGAGCCGGCGGACCGGAACGCCGTGCCGCGCGGCGAAGTCGTCGACGCGCAGCACCGTACGGTCGGCCCGGATGGACTCGGCCAGCCGGACGGCCTCCGCCGCGGCCGGGTCCGCGTCGGGCGCCCACGCGGTGAGCGCCGCGTCGAGCGCGCGACAGCGGTCGGTGTCGGTGCCCGCGCAGACGGGATGGGCGGGACGGGTCAGCCGGCCGGCGGGCAGCGGCAGCCGACGGCCGGTCAGCTCGGCCACGGGCCGACGCCAGAACGGGTGGAAGCCACCGGGACGGAACTGGATCCCGCAGACCCGGCCGGTGCCGGTGAGCGTGATCCGGAACAGGTCGCGGCCCACCCCGGCCACCTCGCCGGTCTCCGCCGCGTCGCCGGCGTCGCCGTCGCCGTCGCTGCGGAACACCACGTTCACGGCGGGGTGCGGCACGACCCGTTGCTCGAACGGCGCGCTCAACGTCCAGTCGATCAACCAGTAGTGCTCGACCCATCCGCGCAGCGGTTCGGCCGGCAGGTGCCGCCGGAAGCGGACCTCGCGCAGCAACCGCGCCGGGTCGAGAATGCCCCGGCTGTCGCCGCGCGGTCGCTGTCGCATTTCTTCAAGACCACCCTCATACGCTGGCCGTATGGCCACTCAGACTAGCGATCTGCTGGCGGCTGCCGCGCCGCGAACCGTCGACGTCGTACGCGGTATCGCGGACGACCAGCTCGACAGCCCCACGCCGTGCCGCGACTACGTGGTCCGGGATCTGCTCAACCACCTGTTCGAGGTGGTGGTGAACTTCCAGGACCTGGCCGAGAAGAGACCGGTGGAGTGGGCCGAGAAACCCGATCACCTGGACGACGGCTGGCGGGACCGGTTCGCTGTCGAGACCGACCGCCTGATCGCCGCCTGGTCGGACCCGTCCACGCTGGAGGGCGTGTCGCCGGGCATGGGCCTGCCGCAGACCGTCGTCGGCGGCATGGCGCTGCTGGACCTGACCGTGCACGGCTGGGATCTCGCCGTGGCGACCGGCCAGCCCTATCAGCCCGCCCCGGAGGCGGTGACCGAGCTGCACGCCCTGGTCGAGCGGTTGGGCCCGACCGCCCGCAAGATGGGCGTCTTCGCCGACCCCACCCCGACGCCACCCACCTCCACGACTGCCGACCTGGACCACCTCCTGACCCAGACCGGCCGAACCCCCACCTGGCCCCAAGCCCACTAACCCCGGGTCCACCCACCCCTTTCGCCCCGGTGATCAAGAGGTTTGCGTCATCAGCGGGGCCGGATCTGACCCGAACCTCTTGATCACCAGGGGTCAGGGTCCGGAGGGGGCGGGGCGGGAGGGGTGGTTGACGTTGGTATTCGCTGGGTGAATAGTGGGCGGGGTGTCCACGCCGCATGTGCTGCTCGGGTTGCTCGCTGGGGGCAGCCGGCACGGGTATGAGCTCAAGCGTGCGCATGACCAGCGGTTGCCGCGGGCTCGGCCGTTGGCCTTCGGGCAGGTCTACGCCACCCTCGGCCGCCTGGAACGGGACGGTCTGGTGGCCACCGCGGGTCAGGACCGCGCCTCCGGGCCCGACCGCACGACGTACGAACTGACCGACGAGGGTCGCTCCACGCTGGACCACTGGCTGTCCGCTGTGGAACCACCGATGCCGTACGTGGCCAGCACGCTCTTCGCCAAGGTGGTGGTGGCGCTGCTGGTCGCCGACGTCGACCGGGCGCGGTCGTACCTGGTGTCCCAGCGCGCGGCGCACACCGCACGGCTGCGGGAGCTGACGGCGGTCAAGACCGACCCGGCCGCCACCCTCAACGACGTGGTCGCGGCCGACTTCGCGATCGCCCATCTCGACGCGGACCTGCGGTGGCTGCACACCACCCTGGGCCGGGTCGCCGACTGGCACCGGGAGGTGCACGCGTGACGCAACTCCAGGCTCGCGGCGTGGTTCGGGCGTACGGCCCGACGCCCGCCCTGCGTGGTGTGACGCTCGACGTGGCCGAGGGCGAGATCGTCGCGGTCACCGGTCCGAGTGGCTGCGGCAAGTCGACCCTGCTGCACTGCCTGGCCGGGATCCTCCGGCCCGACGCGGGCGAGGTCACCTGGCGTGGCCACCGGATCGACACCTGGTCGGAGGCGGCCCGGTCCCGGCTGCGGCGCACCGAGTTCGGCGTGCTGTTCCAGTTCGGGCAGCTGGTCGCCGAGCTGACCGCGGCCGAGAACGTGGCCCTGCCCCTGCTCCTCGCCGGCACGGGGCGGCGAGAGGCACGGACGGCGGCCATCACCTGGCTGGAACGGTTCGGGGTGGCCGACCTGGCCGACCTCCGGCCGGGTGAGATGTCCGGCGGTCAGCAGCAGCGGTGCGCCACGGCCCGGGCGCTGGTCACCGAACCGTGGGTGCTCTTCGCCGACGAGCCGACCGGCGCGCTGGACACGCTCACCGGCGAGCAGGTGCTCACCCAGCTGGTCCGGCTCGCCCGCGAGCAGCGCACGGCCGTCGTGCTGGTCACGCACGAGCCCCGGATCGCCGCGTACGCCGATCGGGAGATCGTGCTGCGCGACGGCCTGGTGGACCACACCGGCCTGGGGCTCGACGTGCCGTTGGCGGGCGGCTCCCGGTGAGGCCGGCGACGCTGGTGCGGCTCGCGCTGGCCGGCAACCGGACCGACACGGCACGGGTGGTGCTGACCGCGCTCAGTGCGCTGCTGGCGGCGCTGGCCGGGCTCGCGGCGCTCACCGTGCTGGCCATCCAGAAGCCGGCCGGCGACGCCTGGGCGCAGTCCGAGCAGTACCGCAACGCGCTGCTGCGTGAGCCGGGGCTGCGCGGGGGGACGGCGTTCGCGTTGCTGATGCTGGCCGTGCCGGTGCTGGCGCTGGCCGGTCAGTGCGCCCGGCTCGGGGCGCCGGCCCGGGACCGGCGACTCGCCGCGCTCCGGCTGGCCGGCGCCACCCCCGGTCAGGTCACCCGCCTGGCGGTGCTGGAGACCGGCCTGGCCAGCCTGCTCGGCACCCTCGCCGGGTTGGGCGTCTACCTGGCCGGCCGCGAGCTGCTGCATCGCCCGGACGAGCACGGTCGGCTGGCCCTGCCCACCGACGTGCTGCCGTCGGCCGGCGCGGCTGTCGCGGTGGTGCTGGGTCTGCCGGTGGTCGCGGCGCTGGCCACCGCCCTGATGCTGCGGACGGTCACGACCAGCCCGCTCGGGATCAGTCGCAAGGCCGCCCGGGAGCGGGGTCCACGCCCCTGGGCCGGGCTGCTGATCGGCCTGGGGCTGGCCTGCTTCGTCGCCGTACGCCCGGTGCTGTCCTGGGTCGACGGGAACCGCTTGGTGCTGGGCTGGCTGGTGCCGCTGCTGTTCCTGGTGGGCGGGCTCACCGCGATGATCGGGGTGGTCATCGGCACCGGTTGGATCTCGCACACCTGCGGACGGTTGCTGCGCCGGCACGCCCGGGGCGCGTCGGCGCTGCTCGCCGCGGGTCGGCTGATGGCGGACCCGTGGGCGGGCAGCCGGACGTTCGCCGCGTTGCTGGCCGCCGTGATCTTCGGTGCCGGCGCGGCGGCGCAGCGCGCCTACTTCGTCGCGCAGGACGAGGCGGAACGGGAACAGAACCGGCTCGCCGGGGTGGACGCGGGCACCAACCCCTTCTACCTGTCGACGATGAATCTGGTCGACGCCGCGGTGGCCGTGGCGGTGCTGATCGCGGCGGGTGGCCTGATCGTCGCGCTGGTCGAGGGGATCGTGGCCCGCCGACGCGCCTACGCCGCGCTGGTCGCCACCGGCGTGCCCCGCAGCACGCTCAGCGCATCGGTTGCCTGGCAGGCGCTCACCCCGGCCGTGCCGGCGATCCTGCTGGCGCTCACCGTGGGCCTGCTGCTCGGCCGGGGGCTCTTTCGCAACATCACCACGAGCGGGTCGTCGGTTGCGGTCTGCGACGCCGGCGCGGCGCTCTGCGACGATCCGGCCACCCGCGACCAGTACACGCGGATCGTGCAGACACCTGGGGTGGAGCGGGCGATCGCCGTACCCCTGGAACAGCTGGCCTGGCTCGGCGCCGGCGCCCTGGCGGCGGTGCTGGTGACGGTCGGCGTCGGCCTGCTCTTCCTCCGGGTGAGCACGGCGGTGGACGAGCTGCGGACGGCCTGACCCGGCTGGCCCGCCGTGGCCGTCGTCGGGCGGCGTCAGGGGCTGAGCAGGCCGGCGGAGAGCGCGACAAGCGTGCCGACGACGGCCGAGCAGCAGCACACCAGAAGGCCGGCGACCACGGCGAGGATCAGCCAGACGCGACGGTCCCGGGCGAGGACCGCGATGCTCGGCCGGCGGACCTCGTCGGCCGACCCGCCGTCATTCTCCGTTGCCCTGGTCACGCCGGAAGTCTAGGCCGTGACCACTTCGGCTCGGCCCGGACGACGCCTGACCGGTCATGATCGCGCTCGATCCTGGAAACAGTGGCCTCCCGAGCCGTCGAGGGGACTACTTCCAGGATCGAGCGCGATCATGCCAACGTGCGGCGGGGCCGGTCAGGCGCGACCGAGGCGGTCCAGGACCCAGGCGTTGATGAACGCCTCCTCGCGCCAGGCGTCGTAGCGACCGCTCGGGCCACCGTGCCCGGCACCCATCTCGGTCTTGAGCAGGTAGTCGCCCTGCGGCGCGGTCGCCCGCAGCCGCGCGATCCACTTCGCCGGCTCGGAGTAGAGCACGCGCGTGTCGTTGAGGCTGGTCACCGCGAGGATCGCCGGGTAGTCCACCGCCGCGACGTTCTCGTACGGCGTGTACGACTTCATGTACGCGTAGACCTCGGGGTCGTCGAGGGGGTTGCCCCACTCCTCCCACTCGGTGACGGTCAGCGGCAGCGACGGGTCGAGGATCGACGTGAGCGCGTCCACGAACGGCACCTGCGCCACGATCCCCGCGAACGCGTCCGGCGCGAGGTTGGCGACCGCGCCCATCAGCAGGCCGCCGGCCGAGGCGCCCCGGGCGACCAGCCGGTCGCTGGCCGTCCAGCCGGCCTTGACGAGGTGCCGGGCGCAGGCGACGAAGTCGGTGAAGGTGTTCTTCTTGGCCAGCATCTTGCCCTGGTCGTACCAGCGCCGGCCCAGCTCGCCACCGCCACGGATGTGCGCCACCGCGAAGACCACGCCCCGGTCCAGCAGGGACAGGCGGGCCACCGAGAACCATGGGTCCATGCTGGCCTCGTACGAGCCGTAGCCGTACAGCTCGCACGGCGCCGAGCCGTCCCGGGGCGTACCGACCCGACAGACCAGCGAGATCGGCACCCGCGTGCCGTCGTCGGCGAGCGCCCAGTCGCGGTGCTGCTCGTACTCGGCCGGGTCGTACGGCCGACCGTCCGGCCCGGGCAGCACGGGCTTCTGCTTGCGCAGCACCATCTGCCGGGTGACCAGGTCGAAGTCGTACACCGAGTCGGGGGTGACCAGCGAGGAGTAGCGCAGCCGGATCTGCCCCGTGCGGTACTCCGGGTTGGCGTCCAACCCCACGCTGTAGAGCGGCTCGGGGAAGTCGATGTCGTACGAGTCGTCGCTGCCGACCGGCAGCACCCGCAGGCCGGTGAGCCCGTCGGTGCGCAGCGACACCACCAGGTGGTTGGCGAACGCGTCGACCGCCTCCAGGCGGGTGCCGGGGGTGTGCTCGATCAGCGGCACCCAGTCGCCCGGGACGTCCGCCGAGGTGAACGCCAGCGCGAAGTCCTCCGCGCCGTCGTTGTGCAGGATCAGGAAGCGGTGGCCGTGGTGCTCCACGGCGTACTCGACACCCTGCCGGCGGGGCGCGATCACGGCCGGCGCCCCGGTGGGGTTGCCGGCCGGGATCACCAGCACCTCGCTGGTGATCTTGCTGTGGATGTCGATGAGGATGAACTTCTCCGACCGGGTCAGCTCGACGCCTACCCAGAACCGCTCGTCGTCCTCCTGGTGGACCACGACGTCGTCGGCGGCGGCTGAGCCGATGGTGTGCCGCCAGACCTTGTTCGGCCGCCAGGCGTCGTCGACGGTCACGTAGAACAGCACCGAGGCGTCGGCCGACCAGGCGGTGCCGTAGAACGTGTCGGGCACCTCGTCCGGCAGCAGCTCGCCGGTGCTCAGGTCCTTCACGCGCAGGGTGAACCGCTCGTCACCGGAGAAGTCGGTCGAGTACGCCAACCAGCGCCCGTCCGGGCTGACGTCGAACGCGCCAAGCGAGAAGAAGTCGTGCCCCTCGGCCAGCAGGTTGCCGTCGAGCAGCACCTCCTCACCGTCGAGCGGTGCGCCGTCCGCGCTGACCGGCGGGTCGGTCTCGCCGTCACGGACCGCGCGTCGGCAGTGCACCCCGTACTGCTGCCCCTCGATCGTCCGGGTGTAGTACCAGTGCCCGCCCTTGCGGGTGGGCACGGACAGGTCCGTCTCCCGGGTCCGCTGACGGGTCTCCTCGAACAGCTCACCCCGCAGGGCGGCCAGGTGCGCGGTGCGCTCCTCGGTGAACGCGTTCTCGGCGGTCAGGTAGGCGATCGTCTCCGGGTCGTCCTTGGCGGCGAGCCAGGCGTACTCGTCGACGACCGTGTCGCCGTGGTGGGTGCGCTCGGTGGGCACCCGCTTCGCCGCGGGCGGGGCAGTCTCGGTGGTCACGGCGGCCACGTTACCGGCCGGCTCACCCTGCGTGCCGGACCAGTGGCATCCCGAAGGCCATCACCACGGCTTTCGAACACATGTACGATAGCCGGCATGGCGGCAGCAGCGAGTTCCCTCGGTCGGTCCGGAGCCCTCGAGATCACCCGGCGACTGACGGCGATCTGCGGTCCGCCGTTCGCCCGACTCGCCGGCCCGGCCGACGAGGTTGCCGGGCGTCCGGCCCGCTGGGTGGCGGTGCCCGGTGGCCCGCACGCCGCAGCCGAGGTGCTGCGGCTGGCCGCCGTGCACGACCTGGCGGTGGTGCCCCGAGGCGCCGGCACGAAGATCGACTGGGGTGCCACCCCCACACAGGTCGACATCATGCTCGACACCGGCCGGCTGGCGGGTATCGGCCACGAGCCGGTGGGCGCTCCGGTGGCCGAGGTGGGTGCGGGCACCCCGCTGCGGGCGGTGCAGGCCACTCTGGAGCGCACCGGGCAGCGGCTCGCGATGGACGCCCCGTCGCCGGGCGCGACGCTGGGCGGGGTGCTCGCGGCCGGGGAGGCCGGGCCGCTCCGGCACCGCCACGGCAGCCCGTGCGACCAGCTCCTCGGCGTCCGCTACCTGGGCGCCGACGGTGAATTGGTGAGCGCCGGTGGTGGCGCACCGGGGCTCGACCTGGCCCGCCTGCTCTGCGGCTCGCAGGGCGCCCTCGGCGTGCTCGTCTCGGCGAGCCTGCGGGTGCAGCCGGTGCCGGCCACCCGGCTCTGGGTGTCGCGTCCGGTGTGGACGCCGTTGGAGGTCCACGACCTGGTCCGGGTGATTCTCGCCGCCCGACTCGAGCCGGCGGCCATCGAGCTGGACCTGCCCGGCGGGCCGCCCCGGCCGCGCACCGCCTACCCGCCCGGCCATCCCGCCGCCACCGCCCGCGAGCGCCACCCGTCGATGTCCGGCCGGCCCAGCGCCCCGTCCCGGGCGGGCAGCCTGGTCGTGCTGCTGGAGGGTGGCCCGGCCGAGGTCACCGAGCGCGCTGAGCGGCTGGTCGGGCTGCTGCACGGCGAGGCGACGGTCGCCCACTCCGCCCCGCCGTGGTGGCGGCGTTACCCGTTCGCGCCCGGCGACACGGCGCTGCGCCTGGAGGTGCCGATCAGCGATCTCCACGCCGCCGTCTACGCGCTGCGGGACGCGGCCGGCGCCCCGGTGCCGGTGCGGGGCTCGGCCGGGATGGGCGTGGTGCACGCAGCCCTGCCCGGCGCGGTGGCACCCGACCGGGTGGCGTCCATCCTGGCCGCGGTCCGTGGCGTGCTGCTGGCCCGGCAGGGTCGCTGCGTGGTCGTCTCCGCCCCCGCGGCGGTGCGCCAGGCCGTCGACCTGTGGGGCGAGCTGGCCGGCCTGGCCCGGCTCCGGGCCGCCAAGGAACACCTCGACCCGGAGCACCGCCTCGCCCCCGGCCGCCTCCCCGGCGGCCTGTGACCCGGGATCGGGCGTGTCGGCGTCAGGCCGCGTCGTTGCGCAGCACCAGCACGGCGATGTCGTCCCGGGGCGGCTCGACCGAGAAGTTGATCGCGGCGGCGCGTAGGCGGGCGGCGACCACGTCGGCCGAGTAGCCGGCCAACGGCGCTGCCGCGTCCCGCAGCCGGTCGGTGCCGAACAGCTCCCGGCCGCGCCGCCGCTCGGTGACCCCGTCGGTGTAGAAGATCAGCGAGTCACCCGGAGCGAGGGTGATCTCCGCGGTCGGCGAGGTGATCGTGTCGAGCAGGCCCAGCGCCGTGCCGCCGGTGCCGACGAACCGGGCGCCGCCTCCACCGGCCAGCAGCACCGGCCGGTCGTGCCCCGCGAGGTGCAGGGAGACGTCCAGGCGGTCACCGTCACCCGGCCCGACCGCCGCCAGGGCCAGCGTGCAGTACCGGCCGCCACCCCGCTCGACAAGCGTCTCGTTGAGCCGGGCCAGCGCCTCCGGCAGCGGCTTGCCGTCGCCGACCAGCACCCGGATCACGTCGCGGACCAGTCCGGTGACCGCCGCCGCCTGGACGCCCTTGCCCGAGACGTCCCCGATCACCACGAGCCAGCGCCCGTCGGGCAGCGGCACCACGTCGTAGAAGTCGCCACCCACCTCGGCGTCGTCGCCGGTCGGCACGTACTCGGCGGCGAAGCCGATGCCGTCCACCACGGGCAGGACGGGCGGCAGCAGGGAGTGCTGGAGTGTCTGCGCGACCCGTCGGCGCTCGGCGTGGATGCGGGCGTTCTCGATCGCCAGCGCGGCCCGCCGGGCCACGTCCTCCAGCACCGCCACCTCGTCCGGGTCGTGCCGGTGCCGTTGGTGCCGGCCCACCGCCAGGGTCCCGAGCCGCTGGCCGCGGGCGATCAGCGGGACCGCGAAACCCTCCATCGGCCCGCCCAGCGGGATCTGCGCCGCGCTGCGGGTCGCCTCGCGCAGCCGGGCCTGGATGGAGTCCTGGCCGGTCTCGGCCAGCACCTTGTGCAGTTGCGGCAGCATCGACTCGTCGGCGTGGCTGGCCGCCGCCAGCCGCAGCCGGCCCCACTCGTCGGTGGTGTGCACCGCGCACCACTGGCCGAGGCGGGGCACCACCAACTGCGGGATCAGCGCCATGGTCAGCTCGACGTCCAGCGACTGGGCCAGCAGTTCGCTCGCCTCGGCCAGGAACGTCAACCACGCCTGGCGGCGTACGTCCGCCCGGCGCAGCCGGTCGTTCTCCAGGTGCAGCGACAGGCGCTCGGCGGTGAGCACCGCCAGCGGTCGGGCGTACGCCGACGGCGCGGCGTCCAGCTCCAGCTCCCCGGCGTACGGGCGGTGCACAGTCAGCGGCACCCGGAGCAGCTCGCTGTCGGGGCGGGGCTGCCGGCCGAAACGGGCCAGCAACTGTCGCCCCTGACCGTCGCCCCGGTCCAGTCGGATCGCGCCGCCGGCCGCGCCGACCATCTCGGCGACCCGGCTGAGCAGGCTGGCGGCGAAGTCGGGCAGCGGGTCGTCCGCGTACACGTCGGGGGCGGTCTGCATGAGTTCGCTCATCGCGCCGGCGCTCGGCGCCGAGCTGTCGACGGCCTCGGGGTTGCCGGCCATCGACGTGCCGCCGGAGCTGGCCCCGGCCACCGGCTCGGCGCCGGGACGGTCCAACCGGAACCAGACGCCCTTGCCGGTGGGCAGGTACGTGGTGCCCCAGCGGCTCGCGAAGTGGTCGACGAGGAGCAGTCCGCGACCGCGTACGGAAACCTCGTTGATCTCGGTCGCGTCGTTGCGGGTGCCGACGGTCAGCTCGTCGTTGCCCGAGCTGGGCGCGAAGTCGGAGACGGTCACGGAGAGCCCGACGCCGTCCGCGACGACCTCGATGTCCAGTTCGGTGCCGGCGTGCTCGACGGCGTTGGTGGTCAGCTCGGTGGTGAGCAGCAGCGCCTCGTTGACCAGGTCGTCCAGGTGCGCCTCGGCGAGGACGGAGCGGACGACCGCGCGGGCGGCGGCGGGCGTACGGCGGTCGGCGGGCAGGCGGACACGCCGGACGGCCCCGCTTTCGGCCCCGGCCGTCGCGGCCCCCGCCTCGGCTGACACCCCCGTATCCTCCACCGTTCCCCCGTCGGGTGCCAAGCCGATGCGCGATCGGCGGGGCGGGCCTCGGTCGGCGGAGTGCGGCGGGTGCGTGTCGGCGGGCTGGGCGCGAAAGGCCCGCACCGGTGACGACGGGGCCTGGCAGCGTCCCGCCAACTCGGGGTCGGCCACGCGATCCCTCCGGTGATCAGCGCCACTCGGCGAGGTCTGTGCCGGGTTGGGCGTCGCCGGGGGGATCGCGGAGGCCACCAGGGCCGATCGGCGGGTCGCGCACCCTGGCACTACGGCGCGCGCGGGCACAATATGGGGTGCCGGTGTGTCCGTACGGGCACGGGCCCCCCGAGCTGAGCGAGGAATGATGACCACGGCGAAGCAGTCGGTCGCGGATCCGTCCGCGCCCGACCACGAGGCGCTCCTCGGTGAGTTGACCGAGGCGCTGCGACGGATCGGTCGCGGCGACCTGAAGGTCCGGCTGCCCCGCCGTGCCGGCAAGGCCGGCGAGGTGGCGGACGCCTTCAACGAGGTGGTTTCGCTCCAGGAGCGGCAGTACCTGGACCTGCGGCGGATCAGCCGGATCGTCGGTCGGGACGGCCGGCTCACCGAGCGACTCGACGACGAGGGGCTGGACGGCTCCTGGGCGGAGGGGCAGCGGGCGATCAACTCGCTGATCGACGACCTGGGCCGGCCCACCACCGAGATCGCCCGGGTGATCGTGGCGGTCGCGGACGGCGACCTGTCCCAGCACATGGCGTTGGAGATCGACGGTCGGCCGCTGCGCGGTGAGTACCTGCGCATCGGGCGCACCGTGAACACGATGGTCGACCAGCTTTCGTCGTTCTCCAACGAGGTGACCCGGGTGGCCCGTGAGGTGGGCACCGAGGGCAAGCTGGGCGGCCAGGCCGACGTCCGGGGCGTCGCCGGCACCTGGAAGGACCTCACCGACTCGGTGAACACCATGGCGTCGAACCTGACCGGCCAGGTGCGATCGATCTCGCAGGTGGCGACGGCGGTGGCCAAGGGCGACCTGTCGCAGAAGATCACGGTCGGCGCGCGCGGTGAGGTCGCCGAGCTGGCCGCCACGATGAACTACCTCACCGACACGCTGCGGCTCTTCGCCGAGCAGGTGACCCGGGTGGCCCGCGAGGTGGGCACCGAGGGCAAGCTGGGCGGCCAGGCCGAGGTGCCGAACGTGGCCGGCACCTGGAAGGACCTGACCGACAGCGTCAACTCGATGGCGTCGAACCTGACCGCCCAGGTCCGCAACATCGCGCAGGTCTCCACGGCTGTCGCGCGCGGTGACCTCTCCCAGAAGATCACCGTGGCGGCGCAGGGCGAGATCCTGGAGCTGAAGGACACCGTCAACACGATGGTGGACCAGTTGTCGTCGTTCGCCGACGAGGTGACGCGGGTCGCCCGTGAGGTGGGCATCGAGGGCAAGCTCGGTGGTCAGGCGCAGGTGCGCGGCGTCTCCGGCACCTGGCGGGACCTCACCGAGAACGTCAACCAGCTCGCCGGCAACCTGACCAGCCAGGTCCGCAACATCTCCCAGGTCTCCACCGCGGTGGCGAAGGGTGACCTGTCGCAGAAGATCACCGTCGACGCCCAGGGCGAGATCCTGGAGCTGAAGAACACCGTCAACACGATGGTGGACCAGTTGTCGTCGTTCGCCGACGAGGTGACGCGGGTGGCCCGTGAAGTGGGCACCGAGGGCAACCTGGGCGGTCAGGCGCAGGTGAAGGGTGTCTCCGGCACCTGGCGGGATCTGACCGACAACGTGAACTCGATGGCGTCGAACCTGACCAGCCAGGTCCGCAACATCGCCTCGGTGACCACGGCGGTGGCCAAGGGTGACCTGTCGCAGAAGATCACGGTGGACGCGCGGGGCGAGATCCTGGAGTTGAAGTCGACCGTCAACACGATGGTGGATCAGCTGTCGTCGTTCGCCGACGAGGTGACGCGGGTCGCGCGTGAGGTGGGCACCGAGGGCAAGCTCGGCGGCCAGGCGCAGGTGCGCGGGGTCGCCGGCACCTGGCGGGACCTGACCGACAACGTGAACTCGATGGCGTCGAACCTGACCGCCCAGGTGCGCAACATCGCGCAGGTCTCCACGGCGGTGGCGAAGGGTGACCTGTCGCAGAAGATCACGGTGGACGCGCGGGGCGAGATCCTGGAGCTGAAGTCGACCGTCAACACGATGGTGGATCAGTTGTCGTCGTTCGCCGACGAGGTGACCCGGGTGGCCCGTGAGGTGGGCACCGAGGGCAAGCTGGGCGGCCAGGCGCAGGTCAAGGGCGTCTCCGGCACCTGGCGGGACCTGACCGACAACGTGAACTCCATGGCGTCGAACCTGACCAGCCAGGTCCGCAACATCGCCTCGGTGACCACGGCCGTGGCGAAGGGTGACCTGAGCCAGAAGATCACCGTCGACGCGCAGGGCGAGATCCTGGAACTCAAGTCGACTGTCAACACGATGGTCGACCAGTTGTCGTCGTTCGCCGACGAGGTGACCCGGGTGGCCCGCGAGGTCGGCATCGAGGGCAAGCTGGGCGGTCAGGCCCAGGTGAAGGGTGTCTCCGGCACCTGGCGCGACCTCACCGAGAACGTCAACCAGCTCGCCTCGACCCTGACCACCCAGCTGCGGGCCATCGCCCAGGTGTCCACGTCGGTGACCCGGGGCGACCTGACCCAGCGGATCGCGGTCAAGGCGCAGGGCGAGGTCGCGGAGCTGAAGGACAACATCAACCAGATGATCGTCACCCTCCGGGAGACGACCAAGAAGAACGCCGAGCAGGGCTGGCTGGACTCCAACCTGGCCCGCATCGGTGGGCTCCTGCAGGGCCAGCGGGACCTGGGCGAGGTCTGCCGCATGATCATGATGGAGGTGACCCCGCTGGTCGACGCCCAGCTCGGCGCCTTCTTCCTGGCCGACGACACCGACGGCAGCATGCGGCTGCGGTTGACCTCGTCGTACGGGTACGTGGCGCGCGGGCACGACGTCACCTTCGGCCCGGGTGAGGGGTTGGTCGGTCAGACCGCCCTCTCGCGCCGGACGATCCGGGTCAGCGCCTCCCCGAACAGCCGCCTCACGCTGCGCTCCGGCCTGGCCGAGACACCCCCGTCCGACCTGGTGGTGCTCCCCGTGCTGTTCGAGGGGGAGCTGCTCGGGGTGATCGAGTTCGCCAGCGTGGCCGCGTTCTCCGAGCTGCACCTGTCGTTCCTGGAGCGGCTGGTGCTCACCATCGGCATCGCGGTCAACACCATTCAGGCCAACCGGCGTACGGAGGAGCTGCTGGCCCAGTCGCAGCGCCTCGCGCACGAGTTGCAGGAGCAGTCGGCGGAGTTGCAGCGCACCAACGCCGAGCTGGAGGAGAAGGCCACCCTGCTCTCCGAGCAGAAGGGCAACATCGAGACCAAGAACCGGGAGATCGAGCTGGCCCGGCTGGGCCTGGAGGAGAAGGCGCAGCAGCTCACGCGGGCTTCGGCGTACAAGTCGGAGTTCCTGGCCAACATGAGCCACGAGCTGCGTACGCCGCTGAACTCGCTGCTGCTGCTGGCCCGGCTGCTGGCCGAGAACTCGGAGCAGAACCTCAACCCGAAGCAGATCGAGTTCGCCCGGACCATCCACAGCGCCGGTTCGGACCTGCTCTCGCTGATCGACGACATCCTGGACCTGTCCAAGATCGAGGCCGGCCGGATGGACGTCGAGCCCACCGAGATCCGCTTCGCGGAGATCCGTGGCTACGTGGAGCAGGCGTTCGCGCCGCAGGCCGAGGAGAAGCACCTCGACTTCCAGGTACGGGTCAGCAAGGATCTGCCGCCGGCGTTGGTCACCGACGCGCAGCGGTTGCAGCAGATCCTGCGCAACCTGCTCTCCAACGCGGTGAAGTTCACCGACAACGGCGCGGTGACGTTGCGGATCGCCCCGGCGGCCGAGAACGCGGTCTTCGACGTGCCGGCGCTCACCAACGCCCAGCAGGTGATCGCGTTCACGGTGATCGACACCGGCATCGGCATCTCCGACGACAAACTGTCGATCATCTTCGAGGCGTTCCAGCAGGCGGACGGCACGACCAGCCGTCGCTATGGCGGCACCGGCCTGGGGCTGTCGATCAGCCGTGACCTGGCCCGGCTGATCGGCGGCACCATCACGGTGTCGTCGGCGCCCGGACAGGGTTCGACGTTCACGTTGTTCGTGCCGCAGGTCCTCGCTCCGGACGCGGTGGTCGCGCCCCAGGCGCCGTCACCGCAGCGCGCCGGCCTGCCGTCGTCGCTGCTGATGCCGCCGCTGGAGCTGCTGCCGGCGCGGCCCGAGGCACCGGCCACCCGTCAGCTGGACGGCGCCACAGTGCTGATCGTGGACGACGACGTCCGCAACGTCTTCGCTCTGACCAGCGCGTTGGAGCTGCACGGCATGACCGTGCTGTACTCGGACAACGGGGCGGACGGCGTCCGCCTGCTGGCCGAGCACCCGGAGGTGGACATCGTGCTGATGGACGCCATGATGCCGGACCAGGACGGATACGAGACGACCCGCCAGATTCGCCGTAACCACCGGTTCGCCGATCTTCCGGTCGTCTTCCTGACCGCCAAGGCGATGCCGGGTGACCGCGAGTCCGCGCTGGCGGCCGGCGGAAGCGACTACATCACCAAGCCGGTCGACCTGGACGACCTGATCGAGCTGATGTCGTCCTGGATCAGCGGCGGCCGGACCGAGGAGACTTCGTGACCCAGATGGCCAAGGCGCTGCTCGTGGACGACCGCCGCGAGAATCTGATGGCACTGGAGGCGATCCTGCAGGGCCTTCCGGTGCAGTCGGTGGCCGTGGAGAGCGGCGAGGCGGCGCTCAAGCAGCTGTTGGTGGACGACTTCGCGGTGATCCTGTTGGACGCGCAGATGCCGGACATGGACGGCTTCGAGACGGCCAGCCACATCAAGCGGCGGGAGCGCACCCGGCACGTGCCGATCATCTTCCTCACCGCCGCCGACCGGGACGCCCAGCTCGCGCTCCGGGGCTACCAGGTGGGCGCGGTGGACTACCTGACGAAGCCGTTCGACCCGTGGGTGCTGCGGGCCAAGGTGTCGGTCTTCGTCGAGCTGTGGGTGAAGACCCGGCAGTTGGCCGCCCAGTCGGACCTGGTGCGCGAGCGTGACACGCAGTGGCGGCGGCTCACCGACGCGGTCGACGAGGCGACCACCCTGCTCCGCTCCGACGACGAGGAGTCGCAGAGGCGTGCGGTGGAGCTGCTTGAGCAGGCCCGCTGGGGCAGCTCCGCCTGACCGGGCCGGTCAGCCCTCGCCGGGGCGCAGATGGCCGGTCTGGGCCCGGCGGACCCGCCAGCGTTCGCCCAGCGAGTCAATTTCCTCCTGGACGAAGATGAAGAAGTCGCGCATCTCGGCGACCCGTTCGCCGGCCGGTGTCTCGGGGCCGTTGAGGGCGGCTACTCCGCCCTCGGCTACGTCGATGAACGTCTTGTAGATCGCGGTCTTGGTGATGGTCCCCTCGTACCAGGGGTTCTCCGGCATCCGGTAGCGATCGCGGCGGGACCGGGGGACGGGCTCGCGGATCAGCATGCCGAACTGGGTGAGATAGCGGACCGCGCCGCTGACCGCCGCCGCGCTGACGCCGAGCCGCTCGCCGATCTCGGCGGCGGTCAGGGGGTCGTCGGCGCTCATCACGGTGAACAACACCCGGGCGGCCATCCGTGGGAAGCCGACCTCGGCGAACGTGAGGGCCATCCGTTCGACGAAGAGGTGCACGGGGTCGTGGCCGTCGTCGGCTGCCATGGCGGTCCCTCCCTGCGCGGTTCGTGGGCACCGATGGTGCCCCGACTCTCACTGTCTTCACAACTTTGTGAAACGAGTGTAGCTTCCGATATATGGAAACTCCGATTGAGGTGTCCGGCCTGGTCAAGACCTTCGGCCGGACCCGGGCGCTGGACGGTCTGGACCTGACCGTCCGCGCCGGCGAGGTGCACGGCTTCCTCGGCCCGAACGGCGCCGGCAAGTCGACGGCCATCCGGGCCCTGCTCGGGCTGCTGCGGACGGACGCGGGGGACGTCCGACTGCTCGGCGGCGACCCGTGGCGCGACGCGGTGGCCCTGCACCGCCGGCTGGCGTACGTGCCGGGCGACGTGACGCTCTGGCCCAACCTCTCCGGGGGCGAGGTCATCGACCTGCTCGGCCGGATGCGCGGCGGCCTCGACCCGGCCCGCCGAGCCGAACTGCTCGACTCCTTCGAGCTGGACCCCCGCAAGAAGGGCCGGGCGTACTCCAAGGGCAACCGGCAGAAGGTCGGCCTGGTGGCCGCCCTCGCGTCGGATGTCGAACTGCTCATCCTGGACGAGCCGACCTCCGGCCTGGACCCGCTCATGGAGGAGGTCTTCCAGCACTGGGTGCGCCGGGCCAGGACCGACGGTCGCACGGTGCTGCTCTCCAGCCACATCCTGGCCGAGGTGGAGGCGCTCTGTGACCGGGTGACGATCATCCGCAACGGGCGGGACGTGGAAACCGGCACCCTGAGCGAGCTGCGGCACCTACGACGCACCTCGATCGAGGCCGAAGTGACCGGGTCGGTGGACGGCCTGGGTCAGCTCGGCGGCGTACACGACCTGCGGGTGGACGGGCAGCGGGTGCGCTTCGACGTGGAGGACGCCGCGCTGGACGCCGCGCTGCGCCGGCTTACCGAGATCGGCGTACGCAGCCTGACCAGCCAGCCGCCGACGCTGGAGGAGCTGTTCCTGCGGCACTACCAGGCCGAGCAGGTGCGGTCATGAGCGCCTTCACCGGCACCCGGCACCTGGTGCGGCTGATCCTGCGGCGGGACCGGGTCGTGCTGCCGATCTGGATCCTCCTGCTCGCCGTGCTGCCGGCCAGCTACGCCAGCGCGTACGCCGAGCTGTACCAGACCGCCGACGAGCGGGCCGCGTACCTGGCCAACACGGCGAGCAACCCGTCGATCGTCGCGTTGCTCGGCCCGGTGTTCGGCGACAGCATCGGCGCGCTCACCGTCCAGCGGGCCGGCATGCTGGTGCTGGTCGCCGCGTTGGCCAGCCTGCTGACGGTGGTGCGGCACACCCGCACCGAGGAGGAGGCCGGCCGGCGGGAACTGCTCGGCGCGACGGTCCTCGGCCGGTACGCGGGTCTGACCGCGGCGCTGCTGGTGACGTACGCCGCGAATGTGCTTCTCGGTCTGCTCATCGCCGGCGGCCTGGTCGCCGCGGGTCTGCCCGGTGCGGGTTCGCTGATCTTCGGTGCCGGCCTGGCGCTCACCGGCGTCGCCTTCGCCACTGTCGGCGGTCTGGCCGCGCAGCTCACCGAGAGTGCCGGCGGGGCGCGCGGCATCGGCCTGGGCGCGCTCGGGTTGGCCTTCGTGCTGCGGCTGGCGGGCGACGCCGGAGGGTCCGGCGGCGCCGGTGGAAAGGCCGAGTGGCTGAGCTGGGTCTCGCCGCTGGGCTGGGCGCCCCGGGTGCGGGCCTTCGCCGGTGAGCGCTGGTGGGTGCTCCTGCTGCCGGTGCTGTTCGCCGCGGTGGTCGCGCTCGTCGCGTACCCGATCTCGGTGCGCCGCGACCTCGGCGCGGGGGTGCTGCCGCCACGACTCGGCCCGGCCACCGCGGGTCCGCGGCTGGCCGGTCCGTTCGGCCTGGCCTGGCGGCTGCACCGGGGCCAGTTGCTCGGCTGGACGCTCGGCTTCGGGCTGCTCGGTCTGGTGCTGGGTGGCGCCGCCGACGCGGCTGCCGACGCGGTGCAGGGCAACCAGCAGGTCGCCGACATCCTGGCCCGGTTGGGCGGCACGGCGACGCTTGCCGAGGCGTACCTCGGGAGTTCGTTGAGCCTGACCGCGTTGGCCGCGGCCGGGTACGGCATCCAGGCCGCGCTGCGGGCGCGGGCCGAGGAGACCGCCGGGCGGGCCGAGCCGCTGCTCGCCACGGCGGTGAGCCGGTCCCGCTGGCTGGCGGCGCACCTGCTCTTCGCGCTGCTCGGCCCGGTGGTGGTGCTGGCCATGGCGGGGCTCGCGACCGGGCTGTCGTACGGTCTCAGCGTGGGCGACGTCGGTGGTGAGCTGCTCCGGCTGCTCGGCGTCGGGCTGGCCCAGGTGCCGGCGGTGTGGGTGCTCGCCGGGCTCGCCGCGCTGCTGGTGGGCTGGCTGCCCCGGTTCTCCTCGGCAGCCTGGGCGGTGCTCGCCGGCTGCCTGCTGCTCGGTCAGATCGGGGCGGTGCTGAAGCTGAGCCAGTGGGCGCTGGACGTCTCCCCGTTCACGCACACCCCCCAGGTCCTGGGCGACAACTGGACGGCCACCCCCCTGGTGGCCCTCACGGTGATCACCGCAGCCCTCCTGGCCCTGGCCCTGCGCACCTTCCAAACCCGCGACATCCCCACCCAGTAACCGACCCCCGGCCCCGACCCGCGTTGATCATGAAGTTATTGCCGACAAATGGGACAGAATTTGCCAATAACTTCATGGTCAACCCCGGGAACCGGCGGGAGGTGGGGCCGGGTGGGGGTCAGCCGGTTGGTTGGTCGTTGCGGATCATCAGGGCGCTGCGCAGGCCGGTGATGTCCAGGACGCGGATCAGGAAGTCGCCGACGTGGGTGAGCATCAGCAGGCTCTGCGCGTGACTGGCCTTGCGGCTGAGCACCACGAGCGTGCCCAGGCCCTGCGAGTCGCAGAAGGTGACGCCGCCGAGATCGAGCACGATCCGCGGGGGCGGATCGGCCAGCACCTCGTTGACGACGGTGCTGAGCTGGGCGGCCGTGAGCATGTCGATCTCACCGGCCAGGCGCAGCACTGCTTCGTCGCCCGTCCGGTGTAGCGTGATGGACAGTTCGGCACGATCCACCCGGTCAGCCTAGCGCGATCCAGCTGACCCGGCCTGTTGAGGCCGCGAGCCGCCGGCCGGCAGGTGTCGGGGCTGGTGACGGGCGCCGGCAGCGGGTGAGCCTGGTAACCCCGGCCCGGGGTGGCTGCTGGTTGACCGTCCGTCGCTGACACAATGGCGGCATCGTGACCGACATCGTTTCCGCCGGAAGAGGCCGTTACCCGGCCGACGCGCCGGCTTCCGAGGCCCTGTTCGACCGCGCCCGCGCCATCGTGCCGGGCGGGGTCAACTCCCCCGTGCGCGCCTTCCAGGCGGTCGGCGGCACCCCACGTTTCATGGTCCGTGGCGAGGGCCCGTGGCTGTACGACGCCGACGGTCGCCGCTACGTCGACCTGGTCTGCTCGTGGGGTCCGCTGATCCTCGGGCACGCCCACCCGGAGGTGGTGGAGGCCGTGCAGGCCGCCGCCGCCCGGGGCACCAGCTTCGGCACGCCCACCCCGGGTGAGGTGGAGCTGGCCGCCGAGATCGTCGACCGGACGCCGGTTGAGCAGGTACGCCTGGTCAACTCCGGTACCGAGGCCACCATGTCGGCGATCCGGCTGGCTCGCGGCTTCACCGGCCGTTCCAAGATCGTCAAGTTCGCCGGTTGCTACCACGGCCATGTCGACGCGCTGCTCGCCTCCGCCGGCTCCGGCGTGGCGACCCTGGGCCTGCCCGACTCGCCCGGCGTGACCGGCGCGGCGGCCAGCGAGACGATCGTGCTGCCGTACAACGACATCCGGGCCGTCGAGGAGGCGTTCGCCGCCGAGGGCCCGCACATCGCCGCGGTGATCACCGAGGCCGCCGCCGGCAACATGGGCGTGGTCGCCCCCCGCGACGGGTTCAACCAGCAGCTAGCCCGGATCGCGCACGCGCACGGCGCCCTGCTGGTGGTCGACGAGGTGATGACCGGGTTCCGGGTCTCCCGCGCCGGGTGGCACGGCCTCGACCCCTCCGACGCCGACCTGTGGACGTACGGCAAGGTCATGGGTGGTGGCCTGCCCGCCGCGGCCTTCGGTGGCCGCGCGGACATCATGGCGCGGCTGGCCCCGGCCGGCCCGGTCTACCAGGCCGGCACGCTCTCCGGTAACCCCCTCGCGTGCGCCGCCGGCCTGGCCACGCTGCGTCTCGCCGACGACGCGCTGTACCAGCGCCTCGACGACACGGCCGCCGTCGTGGGCAAGCTCGCGTCCGACGCGCTGGCCGCCGCCGGGGTCCCGCACCGGCTGTCGTACGCGGGCAGCATGTTCTCGATCTTCTTCACCGACGCCGATGTGGTCGACTACGACAGCGCCCGCACCCAGCAGGTGCCGGCGTTCAAGGCGTTCTTCCACGCGATGCTCGCCGCCGGCGTCTACCTGCCGCCGAGCGCGTTCGAGTCGTGGTTCGTGTCGGCGGCGCTCGACGACGCCGCTCTGGAGCACATCGCCGCAGCGCTGCCCACGGCGGCGAACGCGGCGGCGGCGGCTGGTCACGGGGGGTCGTAAACGGTGAGCAAGACGGTGGTCCACGTGCTCCGGCACGGCGAGGTGCACAACCCCGACCAGATCCTGTACGGGCGGCTGCCCGGTTTCCGCCTGTCCGAGCTGGGCGTGCAGATGGCCAAGGCCGCCGCGCAGGGGTTGGCCGATCGGGAGATCGTGCACGTGGTGGCCAGTCCGCTGGAGCGCGCCCAGCAGACCGCCGAGCCGATCGCCGCCCAGTTCGGGCTGCCGGTCGGGGTGGACGAGCGGCTGATCGAGAGCGCCAACTGGTTCGAGGGCAAGAAGGTCTCCCCGGGTGACGGGTCGTTCCGCGACCCGCGCAACTGGTGGGTGCTGCGCGACCCGGTGACGCCGTCCTGGGGTGAGGCGTACCGGGTGATCGCCGAGCGGATGTTCGCCGCCGTGCACGCCGCCCGGGTCGCCGCCGAGGGCCGCGAGGCCGTGCTGGTGTCGCACCAGCTCCCGATCTGGACGCTGCGCCGCCACGTCGAACGCAAGCGGCTGTGGCACGACCCGCGCAAGCGGCAGTGCGGGCTGGCGAGCCTCACCTCGTTCCACTTCGACGGCGCGAAGGTGGTCGGCATCGGCTACAGCGAGCCGGCCGCGCACCTCATCGCCCTCTCCGCGACAGCCCGGACGGCCAAGGGGGCCTGATGACCGCCCGGAGGTGGACCGCGGGTCTGCTCGCCACCGTCGCAGCGGTGGCGCTGGTCGGCTGCACGTCGTCGAAGGGGCAGGAGAAGACCTGCTCAACCACCTCCGACGGCATCATCGAGTGCGCACCGGACCAGCGTTCGGCCCCTCCGAAACTCGCCGGTGAGCTGCTCACCGGCGGCACCTACGACGTCAACCAGGCCCGCGGCCAGGTCGTGGTGGTCAACTTCTGGGGCTCCTGGTGCGCGCCGTGCCGCGCCGAGGCCGACGACCTGGAAGCCACCTACCAGGCCACCAAGGGCTCCGGGGTGAGCTTCCTCGGCATCAACGTGCAGGACCAGCGGGACAAGGCCAAGGCGTTCGAGGAGGGCCGGGTCACCTATCCGAGCCTCTTCGACCCGTCCAGCCGTCTGGCACTCGACCTGGACATCCCGCCGAACACCGTCCCGGCGACAGTGGTGCTCGACCGGGAGGGCCGGGTCGCGGTGGTGATCCGCGCCGCCGTCAAGCAGGAGGGCCTGCAACCGATCGTCGAGCGGGTCGCGGCCGAGAAGCCGGCGCCGAACTGATGGGTGAGACCTTCAAGGAGTTGGCCCAGAGCGGGCCGCTGGTGCTCGCGATCGGCGCGGCGGCGCTCGCCGGGCTGGTCAGCTTCCTCTCCCCGTGCGTGCTCCCGCTGGTCCCCGGCTACCTGTCGTACGTCACCGGCCTGGCCGGCGCCGACCTGGAGGGCCGCCGCCCGGTGACAGCTCCCGCGCCCGCCGAGACGACCGGCGGGGGTGTCGCGGTCCGGGAGCGGACGGCGCCGTCGGCGGCGGTCAAGGGTCGGGTGCTCGCCGGCACCCTGCTCTTCATCGCCGGCTTCACTGTCGTCTTCGTCGCCACCGCGATCCTGTTCGCCGGCATCGGTCGGGTCTTCTTCGACTACAAGCGCGAACTCCAGATCGGCATCGGCGCGCTGATCATCGTGCTCGGCCTGGGCTACCTCGGCATGATCCCCGCCCTGCAACGTGAGTTCCGGATCTCCCGGCTGCCGTCCGCCGGCCTGCTCGGCGCACCCGTGTTCGGTGCGGTCTTCGCGCTCAGCTGGGTGCCGTGCACCGGTCCGACCCTCGGCGCGGTGATGGGCATGGCCGCCACCAGTGGTCAGAGCGACCGCGCGGTGGTGCTCGCCGTGGCGTACTGCCTCGGGTTGGGGATACCGTTCGTCGTCTTCGGGCTGGGCTTCCAGCGCCTGCTCGGAGTCTTCCGTGCCATCCGGCGCAACAGCCGCTGGGTCACCCGGGTCGGCGGCGCCCTGCTCATCCTGATCGGCCTGGCGCTGGTCACCGGCGGATGGCAGAGCTTCGTGATCTGGTTGCAGACCACCGTCGGGGTGGGCGAGGTGAGCATCTGATGACTGTCGTCGACGACCGACCGGAGGCCGAGGCCCCGGCGCCCCGGCGCCGGCCCAACCGGCTGCTGGCCCTGCTGCGCAACTCGTGGCGGCAGCTCACCAGCATGCGTACGGCGCTGATCCTGCTCTTCCTGCTGGCCATCGCCGCGATTCCCGGTTCGGTGCTGCCGCAGCGGGGGATCAGCCCGGAGAAGGTCAACCAGTACTTCGTCGACCACCCGGACTGGGCCCCCCGACTGGACCGGATCGGCGCGTTCCAGGTCTTCGGTTCGGTCTGGTTCTCCGCGATCTACCTGCTGCTGTTCACGTCGCTGATCGGCTGCATCACGCCCCGGCTGCGCGACCACGTCCGGGCGCTCCGGTCCCGGCCACCTGTCGCGCCGAAGCAGCTGGCGCGGCTGCCGCAACACGCCGTACTGCAGGCCCCGGCCGGTGGCGCGGCCGCCGTCGCCGAGGTGTTGCGCAAGCGACGCTGGCGGGTCGAGGTCCGCGGCGACGAGGTCTCCGCCGAGAAGGGCTATCTCAAGGAGACCGGCAACCTGCTGTTCCACACCTCGCTGATCGCGGTGCTGATCGGTGTCGCGCTCGGCTCGTGGTACGGCTGGAGCGGCAACCGCCTGCTCGTGGCCGGCGCGGACAACGCGTTCTGCAACACCCGCCAGCAGTACGCCGAGGCCAAGCTCGGCCCCCGCGTCGACAGCGGGGACCTGCCCCGCTTCTGCCTGCGGCTGGACGACTTCCAGGCCCGGTTCCTGCCGTCCGGCCAGCCGGAGTTCTTCAATGCCCGGGTGACCGTCGACGGTCCGGACGAGCCGACCCGTAGCGCGGACTTCTCGGTGAACTCGCCACTGCGACTCGCCGACGCGAGCGTCTACCTGCTCGGCCACGGGTACGCCCCGGTGATCCGCTACACCGACCGGTTCGGCAACAGCCAGGTCAGTGACGAGCCGTTCCTGACCACCGGCGACATGGGCCTGACCAGCGAGGGACTGGCGGCCTTCCCGGACGCGAACGTCGACCCGGCCACCGGCAAGCGGACCCCTGGTGAGCAGATGGCGTTCACCGGCATCTACCTGCCCACCGCGCCGCAGCAGGCCCCGTTCGTCCGCTCGGAGTACCCGACCGAGCGCAACCCGGCGCTGAACCTGGTCGCCTACCGGGGCAACCTCGGCCTGGACGCCGGCATCCCCGGCTCGGTCTACCAGCTCGACCAGCGGCAGGTGCGCAACGGCAAGGTCAAGGAGATCGGCAGCAAGCTGCTGCGCAAGGGCGAGAAGTGGACGCTGGATGACGGCACGACAGTCGAGTTCCTGGGCACCGAGCGGTACGTGACGCTCTCCGTCCGGCACGACCCGGGCTCGACGCCGCTGCTGGTGAGCTGCGGCGCGCTGCTGGTCGGGCTGATGGGCTCGCTGTTCGGCCGGCGCCGCCGGGTGTTCTTCCGGGTGGCACCGGCCGACCCGGCGAATGGATCTCCGACGGGCGGTAGTAGCTTGATGGAGGCCGGTGGGTTGCCACGCACCGACTATCCAGGGTTCGCCGACGAGTTCGCCCAGCTCGTCACCGCTGTGAGCGGTGCCGACGGGGCTGCCGAGCGGGCCGGCACCGACGCTGACTCCAGCGACCGGGCCGGTGTGCGAGAAGGGACCGAGTGATGTCCGCGCTCTCCGACAATCTGGTGACCTTCGCGATCCTGACGTACCTGATCGCGATGATCAGTCACGCCGTCGAGTACGCGCTGGGCAACGCGCGTACCCGGGTCGCCGTGGCGTCGCCCGCCCGCGAGCTGGTGGGGGCGGGGGTCGGCGGTGGCGGCGGCGTCCTCCCGGAGCCGCCCGCGCCGGTCCCACCGACTGCCGACGGCGCGGCGCGTCGGGCCCGGATCGCCGGCCTGGTCGCGGTGGCTGCCACCGCGCTGGCCGCCGTGCTGCACCTCGCGGCGCTGGTCACGCGGGGTCTGGCCGCCGACCGGATGCCCTGGGGCAACATGTACGAGTTCGTGCTCACGGTGACGTTCATCGGGGTCGCGGCCTGGCTCGTGGTGCTCTGGAAGCGGCCGTCGCTGCGCAAGCTCGGGCTGTTCCTGACCCTGGTGATGGTGCTGCTGGTGGCCACCGCCGAGCTGGTCCTGTACGTGCCGATCGTGCCGCTGGTGCCAGCCCTGAACTCGTACTGGTTCGTCATCCACGTCTCGACGATCGTCTTCGCGTCCGGCATCTTCCTGCTCGGCGCGGTGCCGGCGGTCGGCTTCCTGATGCGCAACGGGTACGAGCAGGGCAAGCGGAGCTTCCCGTACACCCTGGCGAAGCGGCTGCCGCCCGCGGTCAGTCTGGAACGGCTCACCTTCACGCTGCACGCGTTCGCGTTCCCGATCTTCACGTTCGCGGTCATCGCCGGCGCGATCTGGGCCGAGGCGGCCTGGGGCCGGCCGTGGGGCTGGGACCCGAAGGAGACCTGGGCGTTCATCTCCTGGGTCGTCTACGCCGGCTACCTGCACGCTCGCGCCACGCCCAGCGTGAAGCGCAACGTGGCCACCTGGATCGCGGTGCTCGGCTTCCTCACCATGCTGATGAACCTGTTCGGCGTGAACATCTTCTTCACCGGCCTGCACTCGTACGGCGGGCTGAACTGACAGCTGTCGACGACGCGCGGGCCGGCCACGGATTCGTCCGTGACCGGCCCGCCGTCTTTCGGTGCCCTGGTCAGCTCACGGTCACCGGGGCGATGTCGTTGCTCGGGTCGTCGTCCACGCGCGGGTAACGCTGGTACGGCTGGACCTCGCCGGGTGTACCGGAGAGGCTGTCGATGCGCAGGTCGAACGCGACGGTACGGCTCGTCCCGGCCGGGAACACGGACCCCGGCCCGTTGCAGTACCAGGTCGTCGGGGCGTCCCCGGCGCTCTCCTCGTCCCCGTTGAGCCAGCAGCCCGACGGGTTGCCGAGCACTGTGGTGCCGGCCGGCGGCACGAAGAGGAAGGCGCCGACGCCGTCACCCGAGTTGGTGGCGTCCGGGACACCGGGGCCCTCGTTGCGCAGGCCCACCGTGACCCGCACGGTGTCACCGACGGCCCCGGTGACTGTCGCGCCCTGGGCGACGATGTCGAAGGCGCCCTGGACCTTGCGCAGGTAGGTCTGCCCGCCAGCGCCGGTCACCTCGACCGGGATCACGTCGAGCGGCCGTCCGACGGCCCGCAGCCGCAGCGCCTGGTCGGCCTCGCGGTGCGCGAGTTTCACACCGCTCGGCAGCGGCCCGGCGGTGGTCAGCGGCTCCACGATCTGCGTGATCCGCTTGTCGCCGAGGGTGGCCGGGCCGACCGTGGTGGCAAGCCCGCCGCGCAGCTCGTGCCGCTGACCCGGCGCGAAGGTGCCCCGCACGGTGCAGACGGCCACTGTGGCGAGCACCCGGTCGGTGCCGTACCGGCAGTTGCGGTAGCTGGCGGGCGTCAGACCCACCGGGAAGCGCATGGTGAGCCGCAGGTCCACGGTCGGCTGGTCGCCGGCGTTGACCACGACCACCGGGACCTGGCGCGTGTCGCCCACCTCGACGCCCGAGACGTACTCGTCGACCATGTCGAGCAGGGCGGGCCCGGACCGCACGGTGATCGTCGCCTGCTGGGCGTACGCCTCGGTCTGCTCGCCGAACGCGGTGTAGTCGAGCGTGCCTGTCGCGCCGTCGGCGGCGCCGGGAGCGGCCCGGAACACCACCGGCACGGTGCCGGTGAGCGTGCCGAACTCGTCGACGGCCGTCGGGGGCATCGGGCAGGTCGTCGAGGTGCCCGCGGTGACGCACCCGGCGGGGAAGCTGGCGGTGGCCACGCCGGCCAGACCGGCTAGGTCGATGCTCACCCGGGGCTCGGTGGCGCCGGTGCTGGTCAGGGTCAGCGAGACCGTCCGGGCGGGAGCGCCGGGACCGCCCACCGTCACGTCTTCCAGCCAGGCGTTGACCCAGCCGGGGTCGTCGACCGCGAGGGCGGGTGCTGCCGTCGCACCGACCCCCGCGGCGGTCACGACCAGCGCGGTGAGCCCGCGCAGGAGCCGGCCACGCGTAACGCGCACAGATCTCATCGATCTCCTTGGTGAGGGTGAGCCGGTCGGAAGAGGCCGGAGTTGCTGCCGCCCCGACCGGGCACCCCTGATCCTAGAGATCACCTGTGACAGTTCTCGATCCGTCGATCGGTGCGCGACCACCGTCGAAACGGGCCCCGCCGCGCGGCTGCGACCCGGGTCGCCAGAGGCGCAACGCCCGCTCGACCTGGATGGTGACCTGATAGGACACCTCGGGCAGGTCGGCCAGCTCGATCCGCTCGCCCCGCAGCGCCACCTGCGCGTGCAGCTCCCGGGCGATGGTGTCGCGCAGCTCGACCAGCAGGGGCGACAACCCGTCCGGATCGCCGACCACGTACGCGTCCGACATGCCTCCAGCCTGCGCTGCGGTTCGGCCGTTGCGCCACGAACGGTGAGATGTGTCCGCAGGGCTTGACCCGCCTTGATCCACACCACATCGGGGAGGTGGGGGTGTCACGCCGCCGGCAAACCGCCACCTCGCCGATGTGGTGTCGATCAAGGGCCGCAGCGCCGGCGATCCGGGGTGGGGTCAGCCGCCGAACCAGCCCGGCACGTCGAGGCGGAACCAGTTGGCCGAGGCCATCGTGCGCAGGTCGTCCTCCAGGGCGGCGACGCGCTCCTCGCCCAGCGCCTCGGCCCACTTCTCGCGCAGCCGGTCGAAGGTCTCCGCCGAGCGGCGTAGCCCGTCGGCGCCGTGTTCGGTCACCCGGACCAGCCGGCGGCGGGCGTCGGACGGATCGTCGACCCGTTCCAGGTAGCCGACGGCTACCAGCCGGTCGACCGTCTTGCCGGCGGCCTGCTTGGAGATGCCCAGCCGTTGGCCCAGCTCGGTGGCCGTGGTGCCGTGCACCCCGACGGCCTGCAACACGAAGCCGTGCAACGGGCGCAGCTCGGGGTGCCCCTGCCGGGCCAGTTCGGCGTGCAGGTCGTCGATCAGGGTGCGGAAACCGGCCAGCAGCAACAGCGGGAGCTGGAATCCGGGCCGGGCGGGATCAGAGGTTGCCATGTTCGACAACCACGTTTACTATTTCGTCAACCACGTTGACCATCTTACGGCGTACGCCGTGGAAGCAGGTAACCATGTCCGTCTTCACCGTCCACACCGCCGAGACCGCACCGACCGCAGCCCGCCGGACCGTCGAGAGCGTGCGCGGCCGGTTCGGCTGGCTTCCCACCGGGGTGGGGCTGATGGCCGAGTCGCCGCAGCTGCTCAACGGCTTCCTCGCCGCCAGCGCCGGATTCGAGCAGACCAGCCTCGCGCCCGTGGAGCGGGAGGTGGTCATCCTGACCGTCTCCACCTCCCACGAATGCCACTTCTGCGTGGCTCTGCACAGCGGCAAGATCACTGAGCTCGGCGCGAGCGCCGCGCTGATCACCGCGCTCCGCGCCGGCGCGGAGCTGCCCGAGCCGCGGCTGGAGGCGCTGCGCCAGTTCACGCTTGCCGTGCTCACGCACCACGGCGCGGTGCCCGACGAGGAGCTGGAGGCCTTCCTGGCCGCCGGCTACCAGCCCCGGCAGGCGCTGGACGTGGTGCTGGGCGTCGGGGCGTACACCATGTCGACCTTCGCCAACCGGCTCACCCGCGCACCGCTCGACCCGCCGCTGGCCGCCCACGCCTGGACGCCCGCCGCCTGACCGGTCATTTCGCGCCGAGGAAGTCGCGCAGCAGGGCCAGCATCTCGTCCGGGCGTTCCTCGTACAGCCAGTGCCCGCAGTCGTCGATCACCTCGCCGCGGACCGTGTCGGCGTACCGGCGGACCTGCTCGGCGACCTGTCCGCCGAGGCTGGCCGACGCGCCGACGGCCAGCACCGGCATCGTCAGCTTCGTGGCCCGGTACGCCGCGTTGTCGACGATGTCCTGATCGAACGCCCGGAAGTAGGCGAAGCTGGCCCGCAGGTGCGCCGGGTCGCGCAGGTGGCGGGCGAACTCCTCGATGTCGGGCGCGGCGATGCTGCCCTTGCGCACCATCAGGGCATCGGTGAACCGGTCCACCCAGAGCGACTCGCGCCCCCGGACCAGCTCCTCCGCGAGCCCGTTGCCGATCGAGAAGAAGCCGAAGTTCCACACCCCCGGCCCGGCGGCGGTGAGCGCGGGGAACGTGTAGATGCTCTCGTCGGGGATCGGCGCCTCGGTGAGCGCCAGCCGGCTCACCCGCTCCGGATGGGCGGCGGCGTACGCGTACGCCACCATCGTCCCGAGGTCGTGCCCGACCACCCGCAGGTCACCGGTCAGGCCGAGCTGGTCGAGCAGTCCGTGCAGGTCGGCGGCGACGGTCTTCTTGTCGTAGCCGCCGGCTGGGGCGTCGCTGGCCCCGAAGCCGCGCAGGTCGGGCGCGACCACGTCGAAGGAGCGCCCCAGCTCGGGCAGCAGGTGCCGCCACATGTGCGAACACTGCGGATAGCCGTGCAGCAGCACCAGTGGCGGGCCGCTGCCGCCCCGGACGTAGTTCAGGGTGATCTCGCCGACCCGTGCCCGTTGCTCGGTGAACCCCGCCGGCACCGTTTCGCCGCCCATCGCTGCCTCCATCCGCCGGCAGCCCGGCTACCCGCTCAACCGCCCGCCACGCCCGGGAGATGTGGGTTGATCCACTCGCCTTTCTTGAAGTCGGGGCATCCGGGCAGCAGGGACACCCCGACTTCATGGATCCCGAGTGGATCTTGCGGTGGTGACCCGCCGAAGCGGGCGGTACGGCAGGGTCGATGCTCGCTGGTCGAGCCGATCTTGGATCGCCGCCGACCCGGGCCGTCGCGGGTGTCACAGCACCCGCTGTGGGTCGCCCCGGACCCGGTGCGGGAGACTGGGCGTCATGGCGGCTCGTGGCTTCCCGTACACCGATCTCAAGGACTTTCTCGCGGCGCTGGAGCGCGCGGGGGAGCTGCGCCGGGTCGACGTGCCCGTCGACCCGACCCTGGAGATCAGCGAGGTGGTCACCCGGACGGTGCGGGCCGGCGGGCCGGCGCTGCTCTTCGAACACCCCACCCGGGGCGAGATGCCGGTCGCGATCAACC
Source organism: Micromonospora sp. NPDC049004 (assembly GCF_040649315.1). NCBI lineage: Bacteria > Bacillati > Actinomycetota > Actinomycetes > Micromonosporales > Micromonosporaceae > Micromonospora > Micromonospora sp. NPDC049004. The sequence continues at coordinate 444,013 of NZ_JBEZFG010000002.1, read as the reverse complement.
TGTTCGGCACCGAGAAGCGGATGGCGATGGCCCTCGGCGTCGACTCGCTGGACGAGATCGGCGAGCGGATCGGCGCGATGATCAAGCCGGAGCTGCCGGTCGGTTGGTCCGGCATCCGCGAAGGCCTCGGCAAGGTCATGCAGCTCAAGTCGCTGCCCCCACGCAAGGTCAAGACCGCGCCCTGCCAGGAGGTCGTCTACCGGGGCGACGCCGTCGACCTGGGCCGCCTGCCGGGGCTGCAGGTCTGGCCCGGCGACGGCGGGATCTTCCACAACTACGGGCTGACCCACACCAAGCACCCGGAGACCGGCAAGCGCAACCTGGGCCTCTACCGGCTCCAGCAGCACGGCCGCAACACCCTCGGCATGCACTGGCAGATCCACAAGGACTCCACCGCGCACCACGCGGTCGCCGAGCGGCTCGGCCAGCGCCTGCCGGTCGCGATCGCGATCGGCTGCGACCCCGTCGTCTCGTACGCGGCCAGCGCGCCGCTGCCCGGCGACATCGACGAATACCTGTTCGCCGGGTTCCTGCGCGGCGAACGGGTGGAGATGGTCGACTGCCTCACCGTCCCGTTGCAGGTGCCGGCGCACGCGCAGATCGTCCTGGAGGGCTACCTGGAGCCCGGCGAGCGACTGCCCGAGGGGCCGTTCGGCGACCACACCGGCTACTACACGCCCGTCGAGCCGTTCCCGGTGCTGCACATCGAAGCGATGACCATGCAGCGCGACCCGGTCTACCACTCGATCGTCACCTCGAAGCCGCCGCAGGAGGACCACGGCCTCGGCAAGGCCACCGAGCGGATCTTCCAGCCGCTGCTCAAGCTGATGATCCCGGACATCGTCGACTACGACCTGCCGGCCGCCGGGGTGTTCCACAACTGCGCGATCGTCTCCATCCGCAAGCGCTACCCGAAGCACGCGCAGAAGGTCATGAACGCGATCTGGGGCGCGCACCTCATGTCGCTCACCAAGCTGATCGTGATCGTCGACGAGGACTGCGACGTGCACGACTACAACGAGGTCGCCTTCCGCGCGTTCGGCAACGTCGACTACGCCCGTGACCTGCTGCTGACCGAGGGGCCGGTGGACCACCTCGACCACTCGTCGTACCAGCAGTTCTGGGGCGGCAAGGCAGGCGTCGACGCGACCCGCAAGCTGCCCACCGAGGGCTACACCCGAGGCTGGCCGGAGGAGATGACCATGGCCCCGGAAGTCGCGGCCCTGGTCGACAAGCGCTGGAAGGAGTACGGGATCTGATGGCCGTCCTCGACGCACCCGTGGAGAAGCCGGGCCGGGTCAAGTCCTTCCTCAAGCTCGTCGCGATCGAGCACTCGGTGTTCGCGCTGCCGTTCGCGTACCTGTCGGCGCTGACCGCCATGCAGGTGAACGGCGGGCACGTGCGGTGGCTCGACCTGCTGCTGATCACCGTCGCGATGGTCGGCGCGCGGACGTTCGCGATGGCCGCCAACCGGATCCTCGACCGGCGCATCGACGCCCGGAACCCGCGTACCGCCGGACGGGAACTGGTCACCGGGGCCGTGAGCGTGCGCACGGCCTGGACCGGCGCGGCCGTCGCGCTCGTGGTGTTCCTCGTCGCCGCCGCGCTGCTCAACCCCCTCTGCCTGGTGCTGGCGCCGCTCGCCGTGGTGCCGCTGGTCGTCTACCCGTACGGCAAGCGGTTCACCAACTGGCCGCACGCCATCCTCGCGATCGCCCAGGCGGTCGGCCCGGTCGGCGCCTGGCTCGCGGTCACCGGCACCCTGGACGGCTCCTGGCCGGCCTGGCTGCTCGGCGCGGCGGTCGGCCTGTGGATCGGCGGCTTCGACCTGATCTACGCCTGCCAGGACTCCGAGATCGACCAGGAGATCGGCGTGCACAGCGTGCCCGCCCGGTACGGCCGGCGCTTCGCCCTGCACGCCTCCACCGTGGCGCACGTGGTGACGTTCGCGCTGTTCATCTGGTTCGGCGCGCTGGTCGGCTTCGGCTGGCTCTGGTGGATCGGGCTGGCGTTGACAGCTGTCGCGTTCGGCTACCAGCACCTGGTGGTCAGCCCGACCGACCTCAGCAAGGTCAACCGGGCGTTCTTCACCGCCAACGGCTTCGTCGGCATCGCGCTGTTCGTGTTCGCCCTGCTCGACCTGGTGATCCGCCTCGACCTGCGCGGCTAGGCGTTGGTCGGGTAGCGGGCGCTCTCCAGCGTCCAGTCGATGGTGCCGCGCACCGCGTACGCGACCCCGTCGAGATGGTCGGTGACCGCCTCGTCCAACGCCGGCCCGAACGACGGCACGGCGGCGCGCAGCGCCACGAACTGTCGCATCGACTCCCGCCAGCGCTCGGCCACCCGGTCGACCGCCTCCGCCGCCGACACGCCCTGCTCGGCCTGCGTGGCCAGGACCAGGTTGTGCCCGCCCGAGGTGGCCCGGTCCCGGTCCAGCGAGGCGACGTCGTTGTACCAGGAGAGCAGGTCGTTGCCGGTGCGCGCGATCTGCCGCAGCAGCGGGTGGTGGTAGACCGGGTCGGGCAGCGGTCGGCCGCTGACGAACTCCACCAGCGGGTACGACACCTCCGCCGCCGACGTTTCCCGGCGCAGCTCGACGTACTCGCCGACGCTGGGCCGGCGGCCGGCCTCCTTGTTGACCGCCTCCCGCCAGGTGCCGTCGAGGTGCCGGGCCACCGCGTCGGCGAAGCGCAGGCGCCACCGGGCCGGCATCCGTCGGCGCGGCTCCCGCCAGGCCAGCACCAGCAGCCGCCGCAGCGGACCGGTCAGGCCGCCGTGCCGCAGCCGGGGGCCGTCGTGCAGCAGTGCCAGCGTGCCGTCGCGCAGCGCCCGGATCTGCGCCGGATCGAGCCGGTTCGGCCCGTCGCACGCGTCGTCGACGAGGAAGAACCAGGTGAAGAGAGCGGTCAGCACCCGCAGGTCGGCTTCGCTGGCGTCCGGGTAGAGCCGCCCCGCGTACCGTGCGAAGCCGCCCCGGGCCAGCCGGTGCAGGGCGGCGTCGTCCAGCGGCAGACCCAGCTCGGGCAACAGACCGAGCAGCCACTGTTGGACCCGGTCCGCGTGCGGTGAGAGCCGGGCAGGAATCGGGCACTCGGCGCGCAGCGCCCAGAGGACCTCGCCGGTCGTCACCCCTGCCTCCCGCGCGATCTGCTTCCGGCGCGAATCGCCACCGGCAGCATGTCAGGTCGCCGGGACGAGCAGATACCCGCCCGGACATCTCGGACGGCTCGCGTCGAGGAGATCGCGGGGGTGCCCACCGGCGTGCGACGCCGACCAGGCAGGCTGAGGGCATGCGGGAACCATGGGTGGTCGGAGTCTCCGGAGCCTCCGGCACGCCGTACGCGGCGGCCGTCGTCGGCGGGCTCCTCGACGCGGGCGAGCCGGTGGACCTCATCGTGTCCCGGGCGGCACGGCTCACCGTGCTCGACGAGACCGGACGGTCGTTCCGCGACGCGCACTGGGCCGAGGACCTCGCCGCCTGGCTCGGCCGGGACCTGACCGACGCGGACGTGCGGCACTGGCCGGCGGGTGACCTGGCGGCCGGGCCCAGCAGCGGCTCCTACCGGGTACGTGGAATGGCAGTGGTGCCCGCGAGCACGGCAGCCTGCGCGGGCATCGCGATAGGGCTCTCCAAGGACCTGCTGCAACGCGCCGCCGAGGTCAATCTCAAGGAGCGTCGACCGGTGGTGGTGGTGCCCCGGGAGACGCCGGTGACCCGCAGTCACCTGGAGCATCTCATCGCGTTGCACGACGCCGGCGCCGTGGTGCTGCCGGCCAGCCCCGGCTTCTACGGCGCGGGCGCGGCGGCCAGCGCGCAGCAACTTGTCGACTTCGTGGCCGGCAAGGTGCTGGACGCTCTCGGCGTGCCACACACCCTGTTCCGCCGCTGGTCCGGCGAGCTGGGCGCGGCCCGGCGCTGAGCCGTCGGCTCAGCCCGTTCGGCCCGGACGCCGCACGGGTCGTCGCAGCGGGACGCGGACCGGACTGGTGTCCGGTCCGCCTGACGTTGTCCGCACCAGTTCAGTACATGCCGGCGTTGGCCGGACCCGGCCCGGTGGAGGCAGCCGGACCCACGTTGCGTGGCTTTCCGACCTCGTCCACCTCGTCCAGCATGCCCTCCCCCTCAAGCAGGGCCCGCACCTCGGATTCCCGAAACCGGCGATGCCCGCCTGGAGTCCGGATGCTTCCTATCCGGCCGGCCGCCGCCCATCTCGTCACAGTTTTCGGGTCCACCCGAAACAGCGCGGCGACCTCACCCGGTGTCAGCAGGCGATCTCCAGTGTCCACAGCCCCCTCCTCGCGTCGACGAAGCCCCTGGCTGAACACACTGCCCCCGGCTGGTGCGAGCCCAGAGCCGTCATGAGGGACGTATGGCAATTACAGCACCAGGGACCTGGCCTGTCCGCCAAACGCGAAAAATGCACTGACTGGGAAGTTAGTAAATGGTACTGGTGCAACCCCTACCTAGACCGTCAGTTTATGAACAGTTACTCACTGTTCTGACCAACGGATGCCGAAGGCATCGCGTTACGCCCAACCCGTTAAGGTCACTCTCCGTGGACGCCATCGACCTGAGCCTCGTCGACCTGCTGCGGGGCAATGCCCGCCTCTCGTACGCCGAGCTTGCCCGGCAGGTGGGCCTCTCCGCCCCCGCCGTGCACGAACGCGTCGGCAAGCTGGAGAGCAGCGGCGTGGTCCGGGGCTACCGCGCGGACGTCGAACCCGAGGCGATCGGGCTGGGCGTCACGGCGCTCATCGGCATCGTCGAGGACTCCGGCGCGGACTCCGACGACATGCTGGAGTCGCTGCGGGTGCTGCCCGAGATCGAGTCCTGCTACTTCATGGCCGGCGTCGAGTCGTTCCTGCTCAAGGCCCGGGTCGGCACGATCGCCGAGCTGGAGCAGCTCATCGTGCGGCTGAACCGGACCCCCGGGGTCGCCTCCACGCGCACCGCCATCGCCCTCTCCACCAAGTGGGAGAACCGCCCCCAGGCGGTCGGCCCGCAGCCCGCCTGACCCTGCTGCGCCACGTACCCCTGGTGTCGTGCCGCGCACGGCGGTAGCGTGCGCCGATGACCTCGCCGGAACGCGGCGCCGCAGTGGTGACCGGGGCCGCCGGCGGCCTGGGCCGCGCCGTCGCCGCCGCGCTGCACGCCGACGGCTGGTCGGTGCTGCTCACCGACCTCGACCCGGCCGCGGCGGCAGCAGCCGCCGTGCCGTTCGGTGGCTGGTCGGCCGCACTGGACGTCCGCGACGAGGCCGCGTGCGCCGAGATCGCGGCGCACGCCGCGAGCCGGGGCGGCCTCGGCCTCTGGGTCAACAACGCCGGCATCCTGGTCACCGGCCCCTCCTGGGAGCACGACGGGCCGACCCGCCGCCGCGTGCTCGACGTCAACGCGCTCGGCGCCATGAACGGCACACTCGCCGCGCTGGCGGTCATGCGCGGCCAGGGCCACGGCCACGTCCTGAACATCGTCTCGCTGGCCGGGCTCATCGCCGCACCCGGCGAGACGGTGTACGCCGCCAGCAAGCACGCACTGCTGGCATTCAGCCTCGGCACCCTGTCCGACCTGCGGATGGCCGGGTACCGGCGGGTGCACGTCTCCTGCCTCTGCCCGGACGGCATCTGGACCCCGATGCTGCACGACCGGCTGGACGATCCGGGCGCGCTGGCCTCGTTCACCGGGTCGATGCTGACCCCGCAGCGGGTGGCCGCCCGGGCGGCCCGGCTGGCCCGCCGGCCCCGCCCGGTGGTCAGCCTGCCCCGCTGGCGGGGCGCTCAGGTCCGGCTCCTGGACGCCCTGCCCCGACTCGCCGTCGGACTGAATCCTCTCGTTGAGGCCGTGGGTCGGGCCGGGCAACGCCGACAGTCACGCCGGTCGACGCCTCCGGACCGCGGCTGAACGCCGCCGGCCTGCTTGCTAGGTTTCCCGCGTGACTCATCTCGACCGGTGCGACGAGGCCAGCCGCAGCTGGGTGACCGAGGCGATCGCCGCCGTCGAGGCGGACGCGAACCGCTCGGCCGACACCCACCTGCTGCCGTTCCCCCTGCCCCGGGCCTGGGGAATCGACCTCTACCTCAAGGACGAGTCGTCCCACCCGACCGGCTCGCTGAAGCACCGGCTGGCCCGTTCGCTGTTCCTCTACGGCCTCTGCAACGGTTGGATCGGGCCGCGCACCACGATCGTCGAGGCGTCCTCCGGCTCCACGGCGGTCTCCGAGGCGTACTTCGCCCGGATGCTCGGGCTGCCGTTCATCGCCGTGATGCCCGCCTCCACCTCGCCCGAAAAGATCACGCAGATCGAGTTCCAGGGCGGCCGCTGCCACCTGGTGGACGACCCGGCGAGCGTCGTGGTCGAGGCCCGCTGGCTGGCCGAGGACTCCGGCGGCCACTTCATGGACCAGTTCACGTACGCCGAGCGGGCCACCGACTGGCGGGGCAACAACAACATCGCCGAGTCGATCTACGCGCAGCTGGGGCTGGAACGCCACCCCATCCCGGCGTGGGTCGTCGTGGGCGCCGGCACCGGGGGCACCAGCGCCACCATCGGCCGGTACGCCCGCTACCGCCGCCTGGCCACCAAGCTCTGCGTCGTCGACCCGGAGAACTCCGCCTTCTATCCGGCCTGGCTGGCCGCCGACTGGTCGGTACGCACCGGCAGGGGCTCCCGCATCGAGGGGATCGGCCGGCCCACCGTCGAGGCATCCTTCCTGCCATCGGTCGTGGACCGAATGGTCCAGGTGCCGGACGCCGCCTCGCTGGCCGCGATGCGCGCCGGCTCGGCGGTGCTCGGCCGGCGGGTGGGCGGCTCCACCGGCACCAACCTGTGGGGCGCGTTCGGCCTGATCGCCGAGATGCTCGCTGAGGGCCGGACCGGCTCGGTGGTCAGCCTGATCTGCGACGCCGGTGACCGGTACGCCGACACGTACTACTCCGACGACTGGGTGGCCGCCCAGGGGCTCGATCTGGCACCCCATGCCGCGACCATCGAGCGCTTCCTGACCAGCGGCGCCTGGCCCGCCTGAGCAGCGCGTTCCCGCCCGCAGGTCGCGCGGGCGCTGGTCTGCGAGCGGGCCCGATCTGGGCTGTCGGCCCGGTCACCGTGGGTCGATGCGCTCCGCCAGGCCGGGGTAGCGCACCACGTAGCCGTCGGCGTCCAGGTCGATGTCCGCCGTGAAGGTGCCGCTGGCGAACCGGACCCGGCCCGGCCCGAGCCCCGTGTAGATCTGCTCGGCCGGCACCACCTCCAGGCCGGGCAGCAGCACCCACGCGACGGTGATCCGGCGCGGCATGTCGGCCGGCCCGCTGGTCAGCCCGAGCCGGCGCACCGGCACGGCGTTGAACAGCGGCGAACCGCTCAGGTCGACGTCGAGCGCCTCGGCCAGGCGATCCGGGTCGTCGGTGCCCGGCAGGCCGGACCGGGGATGCCCGGCCCTGGTCAGCGCCGCGTCCAGGTCGCCCTGCTCGGCGGTGGTCACCCGCCACCGGGACGCCGCCCGCTCCAACGTCACCCGGCGCAACCAGCCCGACCCCTCGGCCTCGACCTCGACCCGGGCGGTGCTCCAGTCGGGCGCCGTGGCCAGCCGGTAGCGGGCGGTGAACGGAATCGGGTCCACGGCGAGGAGCGTGCCCCGCGCCGCCAACCCGTCGCCGTCGGTGAACAGAGCCTGCTCACTGCCGGCGGTGTCCGTCCGGGACCAGAAGATCGACTTCGCCATGGTCGCCATGAGCCGGACGTTACGCGACCGGACCGACATCGGCCACGGCATGCGAGAACGCCGCCGCGAAGCGTGCGCTCCGCGACGGCGTTCCGGTGGATCAGTGGATCAGTGGGTACGCGCCGCCGGCCGGCCGCCGCCGAAACCGCGACGGTCGTCGCGCGGCCGGTCGTCCCGACCGCGGCCCTCGGAGCGGTAACCACCCCGGGTGTCCCGGTCGGCGAAACGCCGCTCACCGGCCGGCCGGTCACCCCGGTCAGCCTGCGGCCGGTCGCCGAAGCGCCGCTCGCCGGTCGGCCGGTCGCCGTACTGCCGCTCGCCGGTGGGCCGGTCGCCGTAGCGGCGCTCGCCCTGCGGCCGGTCGCCGTACTGCCGGTCGCCCTGCGGCCGGTCGCTGAAGCGGCGCTCGCCGGTGGGCCGGTCGCCGTACTGCCGGTCGCCCTGCGGGCGGTCGCCGAAGCGGCGCTCGCCCTGCGGCCGGTCGCCGTACTGCCGGTCGCCCTGCGGGCGGTCGCTGAAGCGGCGCTCGCCGGTGGGCCGGTCGCCGTAACCCCGGCTGTCCCGATCGGCGTAGCGGCGCTCGCCGGTCGGTCGGTCGCCGTACTGCCGGTCGCCGGTGGGTCGGTCGCCGTAACGGCGTTCGCCCTGCGGACGGTCGCCGTAGCGGCGCTCGCCACTCGGCCGGTCGCCGAAGCGGCGCGGGCCCCCGGAACGGTCGTCGAAGCGGCGTGCGCCGCCGGAGCGGTCACCGAAGCCGCGAGGCTCCGCCTCCAGGCGAACCGGGACGCCGCTGGGCTCGCGGGCACCGATCAGCTCGGCCAGCGCCGGGTCGCCGAGCCGGACGCGGGTCTCGGCCGGCTCCACGCCGGCCTTCTCCAGCATGGCGAGGGTGGTACGACGCTGCTTGGGCAGCACCAGTGTGGCGACCGCGCCGGACTCGCCGGCCCGGGCGGTACGGCCGGCGCGGTGCAGGTAGTCCTTCGGGTCCTTCGGGGGGTCGACGTGCAGCACCAGGGTGACCCCGTCGACGTGGATGCCACGGGCCGCCACATCCGTGGCGACCAGGACGTTCATCCGGCCCTCACGGAACTCGGCAAGGGTCTTGGTCCGCATCCGCTGGGTCTTGCCCCCGTGCAGCCCACCGGCCCGTACGCCGACCGCCGCGAGCTGCTCGACGAGCCGGTCCACACCCAGCTGGGTGCGGGCGAAGACCATGGTCCGCCCGTCGCGAGCGGCGATCGACGCGGCCACCGGGAACTTCTCGTGCGGCGGGATCAGGAGCATGTGGTGATCCATGGTGGACACCGACGCGGTGGACGGCGCGGTGGAGTGGGTCACCGGGTCGTTCATGAACCGCTTGACCAGCGCGTCGACGTCACCGTCGAGGGTGGCCGAGAAGAGCAGCCGCTGACCGTTGGCCGGCGTCTTCGCCAGCAGTTCGGTCACCTCGGGCAGGAAGCCCATGTCGGCCATCTGGTCGGCCTCGTCGAGCACCGTCACCTCGACGTCGTCGAGCTGGCAGATGCCCCGCTCGATGAGGTCGCCGAGCCGACCCGGGGTCGCCACGATGATCTCCACGCCGCGCCGCAGCGCGTCGATCTGGCGGTCGTACGGAACACCGCCGACGGCGGTCTTGAGGAAGATGCCGACGGACTTGCCCAGCGGCACCAGGGCGTCGTTGACCTGCATGGCCAGCTCGCGGGTGGGCACCAGGACCAGGGCGCGCGGACGCATCGGCCGGGCCCGGTTGCGGTTGGCCAGCCGGGCGATCATCGGCAGACCGAAGGCGAGCGTCTTACCCGAACCGGTCTGCCCGCGGCCCAGCACGTCGCGGCCGGCGAGCGCGTCCGGAACGGTGGCCCGCTGGATCTCGAACGGGCTGGTGATGCCCTGCTGCGCCAGCGCGCGGACCAGCGGCTCGGGCAGGCCGAGAGCGGCGAAGGTCATCGGCTCGGTTGTCTCGGTCGGCTCGGCCTGCGCGGTCGCTGCCGGCGCGGTGCCGGCCTCGCTCGGGGCGACGTCGAGCTGCTCCCGGGCGGTGTCGGCCGCCGGGACTGAGTTGAAAACGGACGTAACGGTGCTGGGGTCAGCAGAGGTGGTCAACAAATGCCTTTCGAGCGGGGCGCATCTTCGCGATGGCCTGCCGCGGCTGTGCCGCCGGATCGCCCGCAAGATCGCCCAGGGGCGCGCACCACGCGCGCCGGGTCAGTGATCTCGACCAGTGTACGGCGGTTCGGCGAAGCCGCCAGCCGGTTGACCGACGGTAGTGGGCGGACTCACGGAAGCGCGAACCCGCCCGGTCGCCGGATCAGCCGTTGAGTACGCCGCCCACCAGGCCGTCCAGGGCGTCGTTCGCGAGCAGGACTACCAGCACGCTGATCCCCACCAGCAGCGCCAACGCGGCGATCAGGACGATCACCACCCGGGTGTTTCGCGACCGCTCGGCCGGCGTGTCCGACCAACCCTGGGCAAGGATGTGCCCGGTCAGCGAGCCGGAATTCTCCACCGCCGCGTTGGCCGGCAGGGCGATCGTGGCGAACCCCGGGCCCTCACCGCCGCCGTAGACGGTGCCCGCCAGGTCGGTGCCGCCGTCGCGCCTTGCGGCGGGCGGGCCCGCCGGCGCGTCCCGCCGGGCAGCGCCGCCCGGCGGCGTGGTCGTCCGGTAACCCGTGCCACCGGCCGCCGGCGTGCCGGCGGTGGACGGTGGCCAGCTCGGCAACGCGGGCGCGGGCACCACAGGTGGGGCCGAGACGGGCACCTCCGCCCGGGTGCTGCTCGTGGCCTCCGACGCCCGCGCGCCGCTCGGGGCGGAGGACGCGGCCCCCGACGTCCAGGCACTGCTCGGGGCCGACGACGCGGCACCCGACGTCCGTGCGCTGCTGGGGGCCGACCAGGCGGCCTCCGACGTCCGCGCGCCGCCTGGTGCCGGCGGTGCGGCATCCGGTGACGGCTGTGCCGCGGTCGGGGCGGCGTGCGGGGCGCTGACGGTTCGCGGTGCGGCGTCGGTCATGGACGGCCAGGCAGCCGGCGGCGCGGAGACCGGGGCGGTGGCCCGTACGCCCGGCGTGCCGATCGTCGCCGGGGGCGGCGGGAACGGTGGCGCCGGCATCGGACCGGGCGGCGGCGGTGGCGCGGGCACCGGCGGGCCGGACGGGGGCATCGGAGGCCCGGGGACGGGTGGTGTCGGCGGGCCCGGCATGGGCGGCAGCGGCGAGGGCGGCGGCACTGGTGGCCCGGGCACGGGCGGCACCGGGTCCGGCGGCGGCGTGGGGGAGGGGCCCGGGGTCGGCGACGGACCGGGCGGGTACGGACCCGGACTCGGCGCGGGCTCCGGGTCACCCGGCCCGGGGGGCGTCGGTTCCGGGGTCGGCGGCTCGGGAGGCTGCACCGGCTCGGGGGGCTGCACCGGCTCCGGAGGCTCGGTATTGACCGGCGCCGACCGGTAGACGGCGGACGTGCTGGCCCGGGAGTCCGGCGTGCCCTCGCTGCCGGCCACGACCCGGCTGTTGCCCGGCACCGTGGCGCTGGCGCGCGCCGGAGCCGTCGAGGCGGCCCGCTGGCCGGGCAGCGGGACACCTACCGGGCTGGCCGAGCCGGTCGCCCGGTAGGTGGTCGCGCTGGCCGGAGCGCTCGCCGGGAGATCGCCGGGCAGCGCTCCGACGGTCGCGACGCTCGCGCGGGCCCGCACCGGGGCCGCGACGATCGAGCCAGGGGCAGCGTCGTCCGGCGTCGGCTGCTCGACGTCCGCCTCGCTGGGCTGAGCGGTGGCAGCGTCGTCGGCGGGAGCGCCGCCGGTGCCGGTGTCGTTCGCGGCGTCGTCCTCTGGCGGGTCGGCCTTCGCGTCGCCGGGCGCGGCCTTCGCGTGGGATGCGTTGTCCGCCGCATCCGCGTCGCCGGGGGCGGCCTTCGCGTGGGGCGCGGCGGCCTCCGCGTCGTCTGCGGCGGCCTTCGCGTCGGGCGCGGTTGCCTGCGCGGGGGCCCGCCCGTCGAGCGTGGCGGGGGCTTCGCCGTCGAGCGGGCCGGCCTCCGTCAGTGCGGAGTCGACACTCTCCGCCGGATCTCTCTGCTCGGCCATCTCCGCCCTCCGCGCCACGCTCGCACCCGGCCCGTGACATCGGACCGGATGTGCCTGGTTGTCACCGTGCCACAGATCGCCCCGGGCGGACAGCCGGAGCCCGTGTGGCGGCTCAGCCAGCGGTGCTCGGGCTGTTCGTCGGGCCGTCGGTGGACGTCCCGCTGCGGCTGGTGGACGGCGTGGCGCTGGCGGAGGCCGACGCGCTGGCCGGTGGCGTGGTGGGTGGCGGCGGCGGGGTCTGCGGGGTGTTGGTCGGGCCGCCCGTCGGGGGCGGCGTGCTGCCGGTCGGCTTCGGGGTCGGGGTGCCGGTGGGCTTGGGTGTGGCCGTCCCGGTCGGCTTGGGCGTCGGCTTGGTGGTCGGCGTCGGCTTCGCGGTGGGGGTCGGCTTGGTGGGCGGGGTCGGCTTGGTGGTGGGGGGCGGCGGAAGGGGCACGTTCGGGGTCGGCACCGCGCCGATCACCCGGGTCGCGGCGTAGAGCCGGGACCAGCCGACCACCGAGATCTTGACCACGTCGCCGGTCGTGGGCGCCTGCACCATCTTGCCGTTGCCGATGTACATGCCGACGTGGTGGATCGTGGTCCAGCTGCTGCCGGAGGCGAAGAAGAGCAGGTCGCCGGGGAGCAGTGCGCTCTGCGGCACGGTGCGGGAACGGGTGGCCGCGTACTGGTCGCGGGAGACCCGGGGCAGGTCGAAGTAGTCGGCGCCCGGGGACCGGTACGCCGCCCACATCAGACCGGAGCAGTCGAACTCGTCCGGCCCCTCCTCCGACCACTTGTACGGGTCGCCGAGCTGGGCGAGCGCGTACCGGACGGCGGCGAGCGCCCGCGGGTGCGCGGACATCCCGCTGGTGTTCTGGCCGGCGACGTAGCCCGCGCCCAGCTGCTGCTCGGTGGCCTCCTGCTGACGCTCGATCTCGATCAGCTGGGCGGCGTTGTCCCTGCGCAGTTTGAGCAGGCCGGCCTCGGCGGTGCGCAGCGCCTTCTCGCCGGTGGCGAACTCGGCCTCGGCGGCGTCGACGGCGGCCTTGGCCCTGGTGTGCTCCTGGTAGGCGGACTGCTCGTTGGCGCGGGCCCGGGACAGCTCGCCGGCCACGGCGGTGGTCGCGCCCTCGACCTTCTCGCCACGGTTGATCCGCTGGAGCCGGCTCAACCCCTGGATGTCGTTGGCGAAGTCACCGGGCGGCAGGGCGGCGGCTGCCTTGACCGCGTCCGAGGCGGCCGCGTCGGCTGCCTGCTGGGCGCGGAGGAGGGCGTCCTGCGTGGTCGCCAGCACCTTGCCGGCGGCGGCGAGCTGGGCCTGCGCGTCGGTGCGTTTCTGCCGGGTCAGCAGGAGTTGGTCGCCGAGCAGGCCGACCTGGCTCTCAGCGGCGGCGATCTGGGCGGCCAGCGGGCCGGCGCCGATGTTGACCACCGGTGGGGTGGGGATGCCGGCGACGGGCGGGCTGCCGGGCAACTGCGGCGCCCCGATCGACGGCGGGCGGGCGCCGGTGTCCGGCACCGTCGCGGGCACGGCCGGATCGGCGTACGCGGGAGTGGCCAGCACGGCGGCGGCGATCGCGCCGAGCAGGGCTGCCCAGAGCTTCGGTCGCAGCACCGGCGAGATCACCGGGCTCCGTCGTCGCTGCCGCCGCCCGCGCCCGCTGTCGACCATTCCACTCCCCGTCCGGTGCTCGGCGCCGCGCTCGGTGGGCGCGGCCGTCGGGACGGTACCAGTGTGTGAGTTCCGCCCCACCTTGTCTTACCGCACGATGGCAGTGATGTCGATGCATCGGTGGGTTACGGGAGGCTGAGAGTCCGGTGAAGTGGATCGCTGCCGCCGACCGTGCCGCCGGGGCCACCGGAACGCCGACGTACCCTCGGGAGGGACCGCAGGTGGAAGGGACGTGCCATGGACGCCGGACTCAAGCGTGAGCTCGAAGCGAAGGTGTACGCCGGTGAGCGGCTGAGCCGCGAGGACGGCATCGCCCTCTACGACAGCGACGACCTGACCTGGTTGGGGCGGCTCGCGCACCACAAGCGCACCGAGCTCAACGGCGAACGGGTGATGTTCAACGTCAACCGTCACCTCAACCTCACCAACGTGTGTTCGGCGTCGTGTGCGTACTGCTCGTTCCAGCGCAAGCCGGGCGAGAAGGACGCGTACACGATGCGCATCGACGAGGCTGTCCGCAAGGCCAAGGAGATGGAGGATGAGCAGCTCACCGAGCTGCACATCGTCAACGGTCTGCACCCGACGCTGCCGTGGCGCTACTACCCCAAGGTGCTGCGCGAGCTGAAGGCGGCGCTGCCGAACGTCAAGCTCAAGTGCTTCACGGCGACCGAGGTCCAGTGGTTCGAGAAGATCAGCGGCCTGAGCGCCGACGAGATCCTCGACGAGCTGATGGACGCCGGTCTGGAGTCGCTGACCGGCGGTGGCGCGGAGATCTTCGACTGGGAGGTCCGGCAGCACATCGTCGACCACGCCTGCCACTGGGAGGACTGGTCGCGCATCCACGCCCTGGCGCACCGCAAGGGCATGAAGACCCCGGCGACCATGCTGTACGGCCACATCGAGGAGCCCCGGCACCGCGTCGACCACGTGCTGCGGCTGCGTGAGTTGCAGGACGAGACGGGCGGCTTCGCGGTCTTCATCCCGCTGCGCTACCAGCACGACTTCGTGGACTCGGCGGACGGCAAGATCCGTAACCGGATTCAGGCGCGCACCACGATGGCCTCGCCGGCCGAGTCGCTGAAGACGTTCGCCGTGTCCCGGCTGCTCTTCGACAACGTGCCGCACCTGAAGAACTTCTGGGTGATGCACGGTCTCTCGGTGGCCCAGCTCTCGTTGAACTTCGGTGTGGACGACCTGGATGGCTCGGTGGTCGAATACAAGATCACGCACGACGCCGACTCGTACGGCACCCCGAACACCATGCACCGCGACGACCTGCTGCACCTGATCTGGGATGCCGGGTTCCAGCCGGTCGAGCGGGACACCCGCTACAACGTGGTCCGGGAGTACGACAAGGCGCCGTCGCTGGCCGAGCGCCGCGCCGAGCCGCAGCAGGTCTGGGCCTGAGGCACCACGTACCCTCGCAGTCGATGACCGAGCAGCGTGGATCCGAGCAGCAGGGTGGGTTTCCCCGTCGGGACGCCGAGGGGCGCGTGCGTACCCTGGGCGACCTGCTCGGGGTGTGCCTGGCCGGCCTGGTCATCGGCGTGTTGGCGCTCGTGCTGTTCGAGTGGGCGTTCGCCTCGTTCGGTGCCGGCGACTTTGGCCACACCAACGGTTGGCTGGCGGTGATCCTGCCGGCCTGGCTGTTCTGGGACGACTTCCGGGCCTGGGACTTCGGCGCGGCCCGGGTGGCGGCGGCGTTCGTCGCGTTGGCGGTCGCGGTGCTCGTGGGGCTGCTGGTCGCCGGGCTGGCTGCCGGGTTCCCGCCGTTGCTGTCCGGGGCGTTGGGGGCGGCGGCGTTCACCGTGGCGTACGCGCTGGTCTGGTTTCCCGGCGTCCGTTGGCTGGCCCGCCGGACCGGCTGACCCGACCAGGTTGACTCTTCCGCCGGCACCGGCGGCTGACGGAGAGAACGGAAGTGGTGCAGGTGAGCGCGGCGGTCAAGTACACGCTGGGCCGGATCGGGCTGTTCGTCGCCGTGCTGGCGGGTCTCTGGCTGGTCGACATGAACGTGTTTTTGAAGCTGATGCTGGCGCTGGTCTTCTCCGCCGCCCTCTCCTTCTTCCTGTTGCGCGGCTGGCGCGACGAGATGGCCGGGGAGATGGCCAGTGCCGCCGAACGCCGCCGCACCGAGAAGGAACGCCTCCGCGCGGCCCTGGCCGGCGACGACGACCAGCCCGACGAGGCGGAGCGCCAGCAGCCGTAGGACCCCACCCCACCCCCCCCCCCCCCCGACAACCAGCGTCGATCATGAAGTTATTGCCGCGACACGCCGGGCGGTCGGGCAATAACTTCATGATCGACGGCGTCTGGGCTTACCAGTTGGTGGAGCCGGGGACCTTGGGCCAGGGCTTTGACAGGGGCTTGATCAGGTACGCGATGCCACCGGAGCCGCCGGAGACTCCGCCGGTGGCGTTGGTGCGCTTGGTCCGCAGCCAGATCTGCTCGAACTGCGCCCGCTTGTAGACGTTGCGCACGACGTCGTTGCTGGACGACGCGGGGTCGTTGACGATGACGTCACCGTCGGCGGTGAAGCCGACCACCACGAACAGGTGCCCGGAGGTGCCGTAGTTCGCCCCGTCCAGCTCGCTGGCGAGGAAGGACTGGCTGGTCACCACGGGGATGCCGGCGGCGATGAAGCGCTCCAGCTCGTCCAGCGAGTGCAGCCGGGTCACCCGACCCTCCAGGCCGGGGTAGCTGGCCGCGTACGCGGTGTTGAACGGCCAGTTGCCGGCGCCGTCGTACGCGTAGTCGAAGGTCATCCGGGCGGCGTGGTTGACCGTCGGGTCCGGGTAGGTCGGGTCCACCCAGGAGGTGTCGGCCTCCGAGGGCTTGCGCCCCCAGTACTCGACGACCATCTCCGTGGAGGTGGGCGAGCACCAGGCCTCGCCCCCGCCGTCGTACTCGGGGTAGTGGCCCTTGTGGACGTTCTGCGAGTAGCGCGGCACCGGCAGCTCGACACCCCAGGCGATGTGCCCGGCGCTCGGCGGCACGGTGAACCGGTCCGGCACGGTGGAGCTCATCGCGCCGAGCATCCGCACCACCGGCGCGGCGGTCTGCCCCGGCGCGCGGTAGAGGGTCAGCCGCAGCTGGTACGACCGCAGCAGCACCCCGGCGTCGGCGTCGTCGATGCTGAAGGTGTCGGTCCAGATCGTCGACCAGGGGTCACCCTGCTTGTTGACACTGGTCCGCTTGATGTCGGTGTCGCCGGAGGCCCAGCGGCCCATGACGTACCACGGGGTCTGGTCGCCGCTGGTGTAGCTGCCCTGCATCTCCACCTGGATCCAGGTGCCGGCGGGGGTCTCCGCGTTCCAGGAGGCGATCAGCTCGGTCGCGTCGAAGCCGATCCGGGTCACCGGCGAGGTCCAGGTGCCGTACTCCCAGGTGCGGGTGGTGCCGGTGTGCGGGTCGGCGTACTCGATGGTGCCGGCCGGGCGGGCCAGGGTGACGCCCGCCCGCGCGCCGGGCACGACGCGGGTGCCGTCCCGGCTACCCCGGTGCCAGTCGGCGGGGCCGGACCAGTCCTGGAAGGTGATCTGCTCGTCGTGGGTGGGGGCAGGCGGCCGGGCCGCCGTCGCGGGGGTCGCGGTGGCGAGCAGGGTGAGCGCGCTGACGCCGGCGAGGGCGGCCGCGTGCAGGCGGGAGGAGGCCATGGGTGCTCCGCGGGTGTCGAGTGGGGGCATCGTCGCTGGTCAGTGTTCCGCTTGGAGGGAAGTTTCGCCAGATGTTCAGCGGCAGAAAATCTTTGCCGCAGCGATGGTCAACCTGGGATGCACAAGGCAGCGATCAATATTGATATGACCATGTGACTGATGGTGAAGTGTGCTTCACCGAGCGGGACATCCCGCCCTCCGAGGAGGTAGTCCATGACCCTGGGCAGACCCCACCCTCTCCGTCGCCTCCTGGTGCTCGCCGTCGTCACCGGGCTGGGAATCGTCACCGTCGCCGCCGGACCGGTCGCCGCCCAACCGGCGCCGGACCGCACCGCTGAGCCCGTCGCCGCCGGCTACCGGGTGCTCGGGCCCCGGACCCTCGCCGACCGCAACGCGGTGGCCCGCACCGGGGCCGCCATCGACTACTCCGAACACGGCGTCCTGCACGTCTCGGCCACCGCCGGCGAGGCCGCCGCCATCGGCAAGCTCGGCTTCCGGCTGGAACCGCTCGCCCCACCACCGAACGCCGAACGCGGCGCCGGTGAGATGGGCACGCTGGCGTTCCCGCCCGCCGACTCCAACTACCACGACTACGCGGAACTGACCGCCGTCGTGAACCAGGCCGTCGCCGACCACCCGGCCATCGCCCGCAAGATCAGCATTGGTACGTCGTACGAGGGTCGCGACCTGATGGCCGTGAAGATCTCCGACAACGTCGGCACCGACGAGAACGAGCCGGAGATCCTGTTCAACGCCCAACAGCACGCGCGCGAGCACCTGACCGTCGAGATGGCGATCTACCTGCTCAACCTCTTCACCGACAGCTACGGCAGCGACTCCCGGATCACCAACATCGTCAACAGCCGGGAGATCTGGATCGTGCCGACGGTCAACCCGGACGGCAGCGAGTACGACATCGCCACCGGCTCGTACCGGTCCTGGCGCAAGAACCGGCAGCCCAACAGCGGTTCGTCGAACGTCGGCACCGACCTGAACCGCAACTGGGGCTACAACTGGGGCTGCTGCGGCGGCTCCTCCGGGTCGACGTCGTCGGAGACCTACCGCGGCCCGTCCGCGTTCTCCGCACCCGAGACGCAGGCGCTGCGCAACTTCGTCAACAGTCGCGTCGTCGGCGGCACCCAGCAGATCAAGGCCAACATCGACTTCCACACCTACTCGGAGCTGGTGCTCTGGCCGTACGGCTACACGACCGCGAACACCGCCACCGGGATGAGCGCCGACCAGTACAACACCTTCGCCACCATCGGCCAGCAGATGGCGGCCACCAACAACTACACCCCGGAGCAGTCCAGCGACCTCTACATCACCGACGGGGACAGCCTCGACTGGATGTGGGCCACCCACAACATCTGGGCGTACACGTTCGAGATGTACCCCGGCTCGTCCGGCGGCGGCGGCTTCTACCCGCCCGACGAGGTGATCACCGCGCAGACCACCCGCAACCGGGAGGCGGTGCTGCTGCTCAGCGAGTACGCCGACTGCCCGTACCGGGCCATCGGCAAGCAGTCGCAGTACTGCGGCGGTGGCGGCGGGACCACGGTCTGGTCGGACACCTTCGAGACCGCCACCGGCTGGACGATCAACCCGGCCGGCACCGACACCGCGACCCTCGGGGTCTTCGAACGGGGTGCCGCCCAGGCCACCACGTCCTCCGGCGCCAAGCAGCTCACCCCGTACGCCGGATCCAACGACCTGGTGACCGGCCGGCTCGCGGGCTCGGCGGCGGGTGACTACGACCTCGACGGTGGGGTGACCAGCGCCCGGTCCCCGGCGGTGACCCTGCCGTCGTCCGGCACGCTGACCCTCTCGCTGGCCTGGTACCTGGCCCACGGCTCGAACGCCTCGTCGGCCGACTACCTGCGGGTGAGCGTGGTGCACAACGGCGGCACCACGGCCCTGCTCACCCAGGCCGGCGCGGCCGCCAACCGCAACGGGACCTGGGCGGTGGCGAACCTCAACCTCACCCCGTACGCCGGTCAGTCCGTGCGGATCCTCGTCGAGGCGGCGGACGCCTCCGGCGCGAGCCTCGTGGAGGCGGCTGTGGACAACGTCACCATCACCGCCTCCTGATCGGGTGGGGCCCCGCTCCGCCCCCGGCGGGGCCCCGCCACCCGCTCCCGAGCCTCAGATCCGGGACAAATGCCGCTCCTGCGACCGCACACCGATCGACGAGTGTTGATCAACACTTGATCGATCCGGCACGTCCCGGCGGTGCGCTACCGTCTTACCGACCACTCCGCAGCGAAGCCGGTGTGAAACCGGCGCTGTCCCGCAACTGTGATGCCCCGCCCGACGGCGGGGACGAGCCAGGTCGCCTGCGGAGGGGTCGCGACACGCGCTCTCGAGGAAGGGCGCCTCGTGGGCGGGCGTACGAGTCCTGTCGGCGAAGCACCACACTCCTCGACCGACAGGAGGCCCCCATGTCCAGACGTACCCCCCGGCTCCTCGCCGCGACCCTCGCGGTCGCCGCGCTCGCCCTCGGCGCCTGCGCCGAGAAGACCGACGACAAGCCGAGCGCGGGCACCGCCGCCGCCAGCTACCCGGTGACGGTCGGCGCGCTGACCCTCGACAAGCGTCCCGAGAAGATCGTGTCGCTCTCGCCCAGCGCCACCGAGATGCTCTTCGCGATCGGTGCCGGCCCGCAGGTGACCGCGGTCGACGACCAGTCCAATCACCCGGCCGACGCGCCCAAGACGGACCTGTCCGGCTTCCAGCCCAACGCCGAGGCGATCGCCGGCAAGAACCCTGACCTGGTGGTGCTCTCCAACGACATCAACAAGATCGTCGACCAGCTCGGCAAGCTGAAGATCCCGGTGTATCTGACCCCGGCGGCCAGCACGCTTGACGACTCGTACCGGCAGATCACCGAGCTGGGCACCCTGACCGGGCACGCCGACCAGGCCACCGACGTCGCCGGCCGGATGAAGGACGACATCGCCAAGCTGGTCAAGGACCTGCCGCAGCGCACCGAGAAGCTCACCTACTACCACGAGTTGGGCCCGGAGCTGTACAGCGCGACCAGCAAGACCTTCATCGGCTCGCTCTACGGGCTGGTCGGCCTGACCAACATCGCCGACGCGGCGGACGCCGACGGCAAGAACGGCGGCTACCCGCAGCTGTCCCAGGAGTTCATCGTCAAGGCCGACCCGGACTTCGTGTTCCTGGCCGACTCCAAGTGCTGCCAGCAGAACGGCGACTCGGTCAAGGCCCGCAGCGGCTGGTCCGGGATCACCGCAGTGAAGAACAACCAGGTCGTCGCGCTGGACGATGACATCGCCTCCCGGTGGGGCCCGCGGGTCGTGGACCTGCTCCGGGTGATCATCGACGCGGTCGCCAAGGTGCCCGCGTGACGGTCGTCCGTCAGTGACCGGAACGTCGCAGATGACCGCTGGAGCACCCGCCACCCGGCCGGCCGGTACGCCTCGCGCGTCCCGGCCCGCCGGGCTGCGCAAAGGCTGGGTGGTCGCCGGCGTCCTCGCGGTGCTCGTCGCGCTCCTCGCCGGGGTGTCGCTCGGGCCGGTAAGCCTCCCGCCGGGCAGCGTCGCCGCCGAGTTGCTCAACCTGATCCCCGGGGTGCACCTCGACAGCGGGCTGAGCGAGCGGGAGATCGCCATCATCACCGAACTGCGGCTGCCCCGGGTCGTGCTGGGCCTCCTCGTCGGCGGCCTGCTCGCCCTGGCCGGCGGCTGCTACCAGGGTGTGTTCCGCAACCCGCTGGCCGACCCGTACCTGCTCGGCGTCGCCGCCGGCGCGGGCCTCGCGGTCACCGCGGTGATCGCCCTCGGCGGCGCCGGTCGGCAGGGGGCGATCTCCGGGCTGCCGCTGACCATCCCGCTGGCCGCGTTCGTCGGCTCGTTGCTCGCCGTGACGATGACCTACCTGCTCGGCGCGGCCGGCGGGCGGAGCAGGTCCCCGGCGATGCTGATCCTGGCCGGCGTCGCGGTCTCCGCCTTCCTCTCCGCCGGGCAGACGTACCTGCTCCAGCGGCACTCCGACAGCATCCAGCCGGTCTACTCCTGGCTGCTCGGCCGGCTGGCCACCGCCGGCTGGCACGACGTGCTGCTGGTGCTGCCGTACGCCGCCCTGACCACGGTGGTGGTGCTGCTGCACCGCCGCGAGCTGGACGTCCTCGCGGTCGGCGACGACGAGGCGAGGAGCCTCGGCCTGCACCCGCAGCGCTCCCGCTACCTGCTGATCGCCGCAGCGTCGCTGGGCACCGCCGCGGCGGTCTCCGCGACGGGGCTCATCGGCTTCGTCGGCATCATCGTGCCGCACACCGTCCGGCTGCTCGCCGGGTCGAGCTACCGCGTGATCCTGCCGCTGTCACTGCTGTTCGGGGCCGCTTTCCTGGCCCTGACCGACGTGGTGGCCCGTACCGCCGCCGCCCCGGCCGAGGTGCCCATCGGCGTGGTCACCGCACTGCTCGGCGGCCCGTTCTTCGTCCTCGTGCTGCGCACCGCCCGACGGGTGCTCACGTGAGCCCCGATCCCGGGCCGGCGGGCGTGCCGGCTCCCGGGCCGGCCGGCGTGCCGGCCGTCGAGGTGCGGGGTCTGCACGTCAGTCTGGACGGCACGCCGATCCTCACCGGCGTCGACCTCACCGTCGCGGCCGGCGAGTGGGTCACCGTGATCGGCCCGAACGGCGCCGGCAAATCCACCCTGCTGCGTGCCGTCGGCGGCCTGCTGCCCGCGCCGGAGGCCATCACCCTGTTCGGTACGCCGAGCACCGCGCTGCGCCGCCGCGACCGCGCCCGGGTGGTGGCGACGGTGACACAGTCCCCGGTGGTGCCGCCCGGCATGTCGGTGCTGGACTACGTGCTGCTCGGCCGCACCCCCTACATCCCGCCGCTGGGTCGGGAGTCGACAGCGGACATCGCCGCCGTGCAGGAGGTGCTGGACCGCCTGGACCTCACCGGCTTTCACCGCCGCGAGCTGGCAACCCTCTCCGGGGGCGAACGACAGCGGGTCTTCCTCGCCCGCGCGCTCGCCCAGGGCGCGACGCTGCTGCTGCTCGACGAGCCGACCAGCGCGCTGGACATCGGTCACCAGCAGGAGGTGCTGGAGCTGGTCGACCAGCTGCGTCGCGCGCACGGTCTGACGGTGCTCGCCACCATGCACGATCTCTCCCTGGCCGGGGAGTACGCGGACCGGATGGTGCTGCTGGCCGGCGGTCGGGTGGTGGCGACCGGGACGCCGCACGAGGTGCTGACCGAACACCTCCTCGCCACCCACTACCGGGCCAGCGTCCGGGTGGTCCCCGGCACCAACGGCCCGCTGGTGGTTCCCGTCCGCCCTAACTCCCGTCGTCACCCAGGTCGATGACCGAGAAGAGTGCGCCCTGGGGATCGCGGAGGGCGGCGAACCGGCCGGTCGGGATGTCGCGGGGTGGCACGAGGATGGTTCCGCCGAGTTCGGCGGCGCGGGCGGCGGCGGCGTCCGCGTCGGTCACCGCGAAGTACACCGTCCAGTACGCCGGGAGGTCGGCCGGGAAGTCGTCGGCGAGCGGCGGCATCATTCCGGCGACGATCCGCGCGCCGAGCCGCCACCCGGTGTACGTCATGCCGCCGACCGGCTGCTCGTCCGGCTGCCACCCGAACACCAGCTCGTAGAAGACCTTCGCCCCGTCCGGGTCGGGGGTGACCAGTTCGTTCCAGCTCATCGCGCCGGGCACGTTGAACGCCTCGGCGCCGGGCATCGCCAGTGGCTGCCAGACGCTGAACGTGGCGCCCGCCGGGTCGGCGAACACCGCCATCCTGCCCCGGTCGAAGACCTCGAACGGCGGCACCACTACCTGCCCACCGGCGCGTTCGACCCGCCCGGCGGCCAGTTCCGCGTCGTCGGTGGCGATGTACGTTGACCAGATCGGCACCTGGTCGGGAATGGCCGGCGGGCCGACACCGGCCACCGGCCGGCCGTCGAGCAGGAAGACGGTGTAGCCGCCGGCCTCGGGCTCCGGTGTCACCCGTCCGGTCCAGCCGAAGAGTTCGGGGTAGAAGCGGCGCGCGTCGGTCAGGTCCGGGGTTGCCAGGTCGGCCCAGCACGGCGTACCCGGCGGGACGGTGCTCACGTCAGACCCCTCTCGGCCGGCGGCCACGGGCGGCCCCCCTGCCGGAATCCTGGCACCGTCCCGCCGTCGTACGGGGCGGAAACGGACGAATCGTCAGCTGAACCGGCGACCCTCGTCCCGTCGGTACGCCCAGGCGGCGAGTGAGGCGAGCAGCGCGACCCAGACGCCGAGCATGATCAGCGCCAGCGGCTCGACCGGGTAGTCCCCGACCGCCGACCACATGAGTTCGGCCGCGCCCCGGGTGGGCAGGTACGGCGCGATCGTCTCGATGAACCCGGGCGCGTCTCCCGGTGCGGAGAGCAGCCCACCGCCGAACGCGAGCGGCAGGAAGACGACCTGCGCCACCACGACCGCCGCCTTGCTGGGCAGCGAGTAGCCGATGGCGAGCCCCATCAGCGTGAACGGCACCGAGATGACGGCAACCGTCACGGCGGTCACCAGGAACGCCAGCGGGGTGATCCGGGCCGGGGTCAGCGTCGCGCCGATCACCACGACCGGGATCAGCGAGAGGTACGTCAGCGCGAGACCGGCCAGCACCCGACCCGCGAAGCGCGGCGCGGGTCCGGCCGGCAGAGTCCGCGTGTACGGGTTCCACGGCTGGTCGCGGTCCTCGGCGACGCCGACGCCGTACTGAAAGATGTTGGCGCTCATCACCGAGAAGGTGATCATCGACGCGGTGGCGAAGGTGGCGCCGACCGGGTCGTCACCGGTGAACGGCACCACGAAGAAGATCATGGCGGCGGCGGGGAAGAAAGCGCTGCCGACGACGGCCACCGGGATCCGGATGATCTCCAGAAGTTGGTAGCGGGCGTGGACCAGGGCGAGCTGCACGGTGCGCCTCCTCAGCGGGTGGTGGGTCGGCCGCCGGCAGCGGCGGGGGCGGGGTCTTCGGGGGCGGGCTGCGCGGCGACGTGGGCCTGCTCCTGGCTGCCCGTCCCGCTGGTGATGGCGAGGAACGCCTCCTCCAGCGAGGTGGGCCGCACCTCCAGGTCGGTGAACGCCGCCCGGGAGCCGACCAGCGCCCGGACCAGCTCGTCGGCGTCGGTGGTGAGCAGGTGCAGTCGTCCGTCGACCCGTTCGGCGCGTACGACGCCGGGCAGTTCGGGCAGCTCATCGGCGACCAGGCTGACCCGGCGTACGCCGACGATGCCGCGCACGGCCTCCACGGTGTCGTCGGCGAGCACCCGGCCCTGCCCGATCACCACCACGCGGTGGGCGAGCGCCTCCACCTCCTCCAGGTAGTGGCTGCTCAGCAGGACGGTTCCGCCGTCGGAGTGGAACGCGCGGATCGCGTCCCACAGGGTGTGCCGGGCCTCGACGTCCAGGCCGGTGGTCGGCTCGTCGAGCAGTACGAGCCGGGGTCGGCCGACGAACGCCAGCGCCACGGCCAGCCGGCGACGCTGGCCGCCGGAGAGCCCGCCGGTCTGCCGCCGGGCGAGGTCGCCGAGGCCGAAGCGGTCGAGCAGCTCACCCCGGGGCACCGGGTCGGGGTAGTGCGCGGAGACGAAGTCGACGACCTCGCCGACCCGCAGCGTGCCCGGCAGACCGGTCTCCTGCGGGGTGACGCCGATCTGCCGCCGCGACGCCGGGTCGCGGGGGTCGCGCCCGAACAACTCGACACGGCCCGAACTGGGCCGACGCAGACCGACCAGCAGATTCATCAGGGTGCTCTTGCCGGCGCCGTTGGGGCCGAGCAGGCCGACGAGCTCGCCGGCCCGGACCTCCAGGTCGACGCGGTCGAGGGCGAGGACGTCGCCGTACCGGCGGCTGGCCTGGTCGGCGCGGGCGAGGGTCATGACTGCTCCTTCGACGGGGTGGGGCCGAGCTGGGAGGGATCGAGCAGGGTGCGGATGGCTTCGGTGTACTCCTCGAACGCCAGCCGGCCCCGCCGGCTGAGCCGGATCAGGGTGGCCGGGGTACGTCCACGATGGGTCTTGCTAATCTCGACGTACCCGGCGTCCTCCAGCTTTCGCAGGTGGACGGAGAGGTTGCCGGCGGTCATCGCGAGCAGTTCCTGGAGTCGGGGAAAGGTGATCCGGTCCCCGTCGCCGAGCGCGGAGAGCGCGGCGACGACCCGCAGCCGCGCCTGGGCGTGGATGACCGGATCGAGGTCGGTCATGGCAGGCGTCGCTGTCGCAGCCGGGCGATGGTTCCGGCGACCAGGATCCCGGCCCCGCCGGCCACCGAGATGACGAGGGCGTGCCAGCCCGGCCCGGCGATCGCGCCGACCACGTTGATCACGCTGATCCAGACGCCCAGCCGGAAGAGGTCCCGGTCCAGCCAGATCGCGCCGCCCGCCATGTGCAACGCCCCGGTCAACCCCACGGCGGCGGCGGACCAGAGCAGCCCCGCCAGGTCGTGCGGCAGGTGTTCCGAGACCCGGCCGACCGCCGCGTACACGCTCACCGACCCCAGGGCCCAGGCCCACCCGTACCACCGGCCGCGCCGGGCCGAGTCCCCGGTCACCTGGCCGTACGCCCGCGCGCCGGCCACAGCCTGGATCGCGCCGGCGGCCACCAGCAGGGCGAAGAGCGCGGTCAGGGGCAGCCAGTCGGGCAACCGGACCAGCACCCGCCCGTCCGGGGAGTAGCGCAGGAAGAACAGCCCGAAGCCGACCAGCCACGCCACGCCCCACGGCCAGTAGATGAGCCGGGCGTCGGGTTCCAGCCGGGAGACCGTGGCCGCCCGCTGGTCGCGGATCAGTTGGAGTGCCGTCGCGGCGTCAGCGGGCGGTCGATCGTCGTCGTGTTCCACGCAAACAACTTTACGACGCAAAGTCGAAGCCGTGTGCCCC
The DNA here is from genome assembly GCF_040649315.1 of Micromonospora sp. NPDC049004. Taxonomy (NCBI): domain Bacteria; kingdom Bacillati; phylum Actinomycetota; class Actinomycetes; order Micromonosporales; family Micromonosporaceae; genus Micromonospora; species Micromonospora sp. NPDC049004. The sequence goes on along the minus strand of NZ_JBEZFG010000002.1, from coordinate 418,032 downwards.
GCTCCCGTGGCGGGTACCCGACAGCGGCGCGGAGTGCCTACGGTGAGGAGTCGACTGTGGCTGACCCGTCGCACAGGACAGAGGAGGGCCGGCATCAATTACCAGGAACGGCTGACCGACCTCGTCGAGCCGGACGAACAGTTGCTCGCCGTCGCGAAGGCCGAGATCGCCCAAGGCGTCGGGCCAGCCGATCCGCCCGCCGCCGATCCGCCCGCCGTTGACCGCCCAGCCTCCTCCCGTGCCGCCGGCGTTGTCTCCGGGGTCCTGCTCAACCTGCTCGTACCGCTGCTGTCCTTTTCGGCGGGCGACCGGATCGTCGACCGCGTGGCCTTCGGGGTCGCCGGCCGGGGCGTCCCCGGCTCGGCCGCCTCCACCCTGCGGTTCGCCCGGCGGCCGGTGCCCCCGGTGACCTCGATCGAGGACACCGTCCTCGCGGTCACCGACCGGCGGCTGCTCGTGTGCGCGTCCGGGCCGATGACAATCTGGTCGAGCCGGGCCGACGACGAGCGGGCCGCCGCCGCAACCCGGATCGTCTGGTCCGTGCCCCGGCCGGCGGTGGCCGACGCCCGGGTGGGTTGGCACCGGCTCAACCCGAAGCGGCTGCGGATCGAGTTCACCGACGGCTCGTGGCTGGCGTTCACGGTGCCGATCGCCGAGCACGGCAAGCCACTGCGCGAGATCGCCGCCGCGCTGACCGGCCGCTGACCCGCCCGACCCGCCGCGAGCACCGGCGAGCTGGCCGTGGCCCGCGCCAACGCCGCCGGGGACAGCGCGGTCTACAGCGGCGCCGGCTCCAGTGGCGCGGCCTGCGCCGGCGTCTGCGGCGGCGCGGTCAGCAGTGGCGCGGGCAGCGGTTCGCTGTGCAGCACCGAGAGGCGGGACACCGCGCGGGTGAGCACCACGTACAGCCGGTGCAGCCCGCGTGGCTCGGCCGCGACGATCGCGGCCGGCTCGACCACCACCACGTGGTCGTACTCCAGACCCTTGACCAGCGTCGCGGGCACCACTGTGACCCGCTCCGCGGCGGTGACGTCGTCGGCGGTCGCGGTGGCCACGCCCGCGGCGGCCAGCGCCGCGCGCAGCTCGTCGACCGCGTCGTCCGCGGCGATCACACCTACCGAACCGTCGTGCGCGAGCGCCGTCCGCACCTCGGCCACCGTCGCGGCGGTCAGATCGGCCACGGTACGCACATCCAGGCCGCCGTCGTGACGCAGCGACTCGGCCGGCGGTACGTCCACCGCCAGCGCCGGCAGCAGCAGGTTGGCGAACGCGACCACCGCGGCGGGCACCCGGAAACCGACAGTCAACGGCACCACCACGGCGTCCGGCTTGCCCAGGTGGGTCAGGGACTCCCGCCAGTCGGTCGCCGCCCACGGCGCGGTGCCCTGCGCGAGGTCACCGAGCAGGGTGACCGAGCCGTGCTCACTGCGGCGGGCGATGGCCCGACACTGCATGGGGGAGAGATCCTGAGCCTCGTCCACCACCACGTGCCCGAACCCGGAGGGGCGCTCCAGCAGCCCGGCAGCCTCGTCGACAAGCACCGCGTCGGCGGCGGTCCAGCGGGCGGCCTTCGGCGTACGGGCCGGCTTCGCCCAGACCAGCTGCGCCTGCTCGGCGTCGCTGAGCAACCCGTCCGCAGCCGTGGCGAGTCGGGCCGGGTCGGAGAGCAGACCGTGTACCAGCCCCTCCGGGGTGAGCGCCGGCCAGACCGCGTCCAGGAAGTCCACCACCGGCCGGCACCGGCTCATCCGGCGCAGCCACGCGTCGCTGGGCGACTCCGCTCGCCGTGCCTCGGCCTGCCGTTGCAGGAGACTCACCACGCGCGCCCGCACCCGCTCCCGGCCGGTGCCGTACGGCAGCCCCTCCCGACGGGTCTCCTCGACGATCCGGTGCAGCGGCTCCAAGCCGATCCGCCACCGGAACGAACCGTCCGACACGGTGATCGAGTCGGTCGGCGTACCGATCCGTGTCTGCACCGCGCGCCGCAGGACGCTCGCCATCCGCGCGTCGTGCTTGAGCGCCGCCACGGCCGGCGCCTCCACCGCCCGCACCGGCACCCGTGAAATCAACTCCTCCACGGTGGCCTGCTCGACCTCGACCTCACCGAGCGCCGGCAGCACCGCCGCGATGTACGACAGGAACGCCCTGTTCGGCCCGACGATCAGCACGCCCGCCCGCCGCAACCGCTCCCGGTGCAGATAGAGCAGGTACGCGGCCCGATGCAGGCCGACAGCCGTCTTGCCGGTGCCCGGCGCCCCCTGCACGCAGATCGAGTCGGCCAGGTCGGCCCGGACCAGCTCGTCCTGCTCCGGCTGAATCGTGGCGACGATGTCGCGCATCGGCCCGACGCGCGGTCGCTCGATCTCGGAGGTGAGGATCCGACTGGCCGTGCCCAGTTCCTCGCCCCGGTCCAGCCGCTCATCCTCGAAACTGGTCAACACCCCGTTGCTGAACCCGAACCGCCGCCGGACCGCCACTCCCTGCGGATCGCGCGCGCTGGCCCGGTAGAACGACCGGGAAACCGGTGCCCGCCAGTCCAGCACCAGCGGCTCGCCGTGCTCGTCGGTGACATGCCGCCGCCCCACGTGATACCGCCGACCATAATGATCGCCGCTGCCGCTGCCTTCGCGGCCACTGCTTCCGCGGCCGCTGCCTCCGCTGCCTCCGCTGCCTCCGCTGCCGCTGCGTCCGGTGCTGCCTCCGCTGCCTCCGCTGCCGCTGCGTCCGGTGCTGCCTTCGCTGCCGCTGCCTCCGCTTGCCTCGCCGGCGCTGGTCGTGGTCGTGCTGCTGGTGGCGGTGCCTGCGCTGGTGGTGGCTGCGTTGGTCGTGGTGGCGTTGGTCGTGGTGGCGTTGGTCGTGGTGGCGCTGGTCGTGGGTCCGGTGGCCGTCTTGTCGTCGCTCGTGGTTCCACCGAAGTCGAGGCGGCCGAAGAACAGCGGCGTGGTGGGGTCGTCGGCCAGTTCGGCCACCCGGCGGGCCAGCGTACGGCCGAGCATCTCCGCCGCGTACGGGTCGCCGGCCACCTGGTCGCCGGTCGAGAAGAGGGCTTCGGCCCGCTCCCGCATCCGGCGCAGCGCCGCGCGCGAGGTGGCCAGATGGGCGCGTTCGGCGACCAGATCCGTTTCGGGGTGGGTGTCCAGGTCAGGTGCGGGCATGCTGACGTCCCATCGTTCACATCTGCTGCGCGCTCGCGTGTCCGGTGGCGGATGGCCGCCCGCCCGGCGCGGTGACGTCCGTTCCGGTGCAGCTCACCTCGGCCGTCAAGCGGGCTGCAACCCTACGCCCTCCCGAGGGCCCCTTCCACCGAATTACCGACCAGACCACCCGTTCGCGTTGGCGTGGCGCAGAACGACGTAGCGCCGGGCGCGCACTGCCCGGGCCTGGTGCTGGTCTCGTCGGTCTTCGTCTGGCTGTCGGTGCGGAGCGACGCAGGATCATCGCGTGCGGTTGCCCTGGTGTTGCGGGCGCTGCCTCGCGGGGGTATCCACGGGCCGGTGTTGGGCAGGTAGGCAGGGCGGGTCGACCTGGGCCGGGCCGGCCGGGCCTATCCGCAAAGTAGCGCCACGCGCTCCCGAGCCGGGCCGGGGTCCGACGTGGGCCGGGCCGGCCGGGCCTATCCGCAAAGTAGCGCCAGGCGCACCCGAGCGGGGCCGGGGTCCGACGTGGGCCGGGCCGGCCGGTCCTATCCGCGAGGGAGCGCCGGGCGCACCCGGGCCGGGCCGGCGTCCGACGTGGGCCGGGCCAGCCGGGCGGGCCGGTGCGTCGGGGGGCCTGGCTAGGCGTGGGCGAACGGGCCGCCGGGGCTTGGTCGCTGGTCTCGGCCGGTTTCGCGATGAGTGAGCTTGGCCGGTCTCAGCAGCGCCGGTGGTAGAGGTTGCGCCGTGGGGTGCGGAGCGGGTCCATCCAGTCGGGCGGGAGGAATTCGGCCTGGCCGTCCGGCGCGATGCGGACGATCCAGTCACCCTGGTGAAGGAGCCGGTGATGGTGGCCGCACAGCAGGACCGCGTTGCCCAGCGTCGTCGTGCCGCCGTCGGCCCAGTGGCGGACGTGGTGGCCGTCGCACCAACGGGATGGCCGGTCGCAGCCGGGGAAGGCGCAGCCACCGTCGCGTAGCACCAGCGCGCGCCGCAGTGGGCCGGTGAAGAGTCGGCGTTGACGCCCGACGTCCAGGATCTGGCTGTTGCCGCCCAACACGGCCGGGAGGACCGAGGAGTCGCAGGCCAGGCGTCGGACCGCGCCCGGTGTGAGGCGCACCCCGGTTTCCAGGGTGCCTGCGCGTACGCCGTTGACCAGCGCGTCCAGTGACATGGTGACCACCAGTTGCGGGCGGTCCCCACCGTTGTCGGGCAGGTCGCCGGTGCGCAGTGCCAGCCGGCAGATCTCACCGAGTGCGTCCGCCCGGCGTTGACCGGGACTGCGCTCGTCGTGCTCACCGGCCGGGGCGCAGAGCGGATCGATGGCCTCGCGCAGCAGGCTCGCGGTTTCGGTGTCGAGGGTGCCGCTCAGACGTATCTGACCATTTTGCTGGTCGGAGAGGGTGACGTGCCGGCGGGCCTCGGCTCGCTCGGTGGCTCGCTTGAGAGCTGCCAGCTCTGCCTGGTCGGCCACGTCGGGCGCGACGTGTGCGAGGACGCGCTCCCCGAGGCGGCTCAGGGTGGCCGGGTCGAACCGATCGGCCCACGTGATCAGCAGCTCGGTGGCTTTGTCGGCCACCTCCGGCCCGGCCTCGACGGGCAGGGCGGCGATGGTCTCCGCCAGCACCCGGCCCTGCTCCACGGTGATGGTGCCGGCGTGCACGGCAGCGCGGACCGCTGGTGGCGCGGCGTCGAGGGTGGCCGCGAGCTGAACGAGCTGGCGGGCGGACCGGCTGGAGAGCCGAAGGCGATCCCGCAACCAGACCGCGGTGGACGAGGCGCCTTCGGCGACGGCCAGACCTCGGGCGTCCAGCTCGCGCACCAGACCGAGCTGGACGGCGGCCAATCGCTGCGCCACCTGGTGAGCTGCGTCGAGCGAGGCGAGCAGTTCGTTGTCGGGGAGGGCCCACGCCGCAGCCTCGACGCAGTCGTCGACGGCACCGCTCGCCTGTGCCAACGCCCCCAACATGAAGCCACGATAGAACAGGTGTACGACAACTTTGCGCCGCCGGATGACTCTCCCGCCCGGCTCAGCCAATTCGCCAATACGGGGTGCGCGGCTCCCGGCGGCGACAACCTGGCAGCCGGTTCCCGGGTGAAATGAGCGAACCCGGGCTCGGGGACGCGCAGGCGGGCCGCCGATGCTGAGCGCCTCCGCCACCGCCAACCTGCGGTATCGACGCAGCCCGCGACCCCGGTTCGACCTTCGGGGCGGTCGGCCGGCTGTCGGATGATCGCGGCACGGTGCCTGCGCCGGGCGTCCGACGTGGCGGGATGTGCGGGGTGATGGCGGGTCGGGTGGGCGGCCGGGATCATGGAGGCATGACCGAGGCCCGTCCCGAGCCGCTTCGGATGGTCAGTGACCCGCAGGTGATGCGGGCGCTGGCCCATCCGGCCCGGATCGCGATCATGGAGTATCTCCACAGCCATATCGATGGCAGCACCGCCACCGAGTGTGCGGAGATCGTCAGGCTGTCACCGAGCGCGACCAGTTATCACCTGCGGGCGTTGGCGAAGTTCGGCTTGGTGGAGCAGGCGCCGAGCCGAGGGGACGCCCGGGAACGGGTGTGGCGCACGTCGAACCCCAGCCTCATGGTCGACGCGGGCCGCGAGGCCGGGCCCGAGGCGCGGGCCGCGGAACAGGCCCTGGTGGAGGCGCATGCGGCGCGCGCCATGGAGCGGACCCGGGACTGGTTGCGCCGCGCCGGGGATGAACCTCCTGAGTGGTACGACGCGGCGCTGTTCAACGAGGCGCTGCTCGTGCTCACGGCGGAGGAGTTGGCCGCCCTCAACGAAGCGGTCCTGGCGCTGCTGAGGCCGTACTACCCGCGGCACCGCACGGAGGTGCCGCCGGACGCGCGCTCCGTCGCCGTGCAGTACCGGACGGTGCCGCTGGCATAGACGGGGGTTGTGCTGACCAGTTGTGAAGGATTATTTTCGAAGTATGTCCTTCACAACTGGTCCGCCGCGCTGGTCCGACGTGTGGCTCGCCGCCTCGGCTCGTGGAATCACGATCTGTGGCGACTTCCTCGCCGCCACCGCGCTCGCCCTCGCCCTCCAGGGTTCCGGAGCTGGCGGGCTCGCCGTGTCGGGGCTGCTGCTCGCGGCCACCCTGCCCCTGGTGGTGCTGGCACCGCTCGCCGGCCGGCTCGCCGACCGGGTCGACAGCCGTACCCTGCTGGTGACCGTCGGGCTGGCCCAGGCCGCGATCTGCACGTTGCTCGCCGTCGTCACCCACCCGGTTCTGGTGGTGGGGCTCGTCGCGCTGCTCGCCTGCGGGCTCGCGGTGACGCAGCCCTGCCTGGCGGCGCTGCTCCCGGCGATGGTCCGCCCGGCCGACCTGCCCCGCGCCAGTGCGATCAGTCAGACCGCTGTCTCTCTCGGCGCACTCGGCGGCCCGGTGCTGGCTGGCCTGCTGGTGGGGCAGTTCGGCACCCGCGTACCGCTGCTGGTCGACGCCGCGACCTACCTGGCACTGGTGGCGGCCGGCCTGCTGCTGCGGACCCGACGCGGTGGTCGCCAGACCGCCGCCGGGCCGACCGCCCCCGTGCCGACCGCCGCCGCCGGACCGCGCGCTGCTGGACCGCGCGCTGCTGGGCCGAGTGCTGCTGGGCCGGCCGCTGCCGAACCGTGCGCTGCCGAACCGACCGCTGCCGGCTCGGGAACGCCGACCATAGGCCCGGAGGCGCAGGCCGGTCCGACCGAGACCGGTCCGACCGAGACCGGTCCGACCGAGACCGGTCCGACCGAGACCGGTCCGACCGAGACCGGTCCGACCGAGACCGGTCCGACCGAGACCGGT
>NZ_JBEZFG010000002.1:270689-410998 GCF_040649315.1 Micromonospora sp. NPDC049004 | reverse complement strand
GTCCGACCGCGGGCGGATCGGCTGGGGCCGTACCGACCGCGGCCGGGCCATCGGTGGCCGGGCTGCCTGCTGCGGGTGGTACGGCGGAGGGCTGGCGACTGCGGCTGGATCCGCTGATGCTCGTCATGGTGGCGAGCACCGCAGTGGTGATCGCGGCGGTCGGCGGCATCAACGTGATCGAGGTCTTCTTCATCCGGGAGACGCTGAACGGCTCTGCCACCACGTACGGCCTCGTGGGTGCCGCCTGGATGGCCGGGATGTTGCCCGGTGGCTGGCTGGCGGCGCGGCTCGCGCGCCGGCTGGACGACGACGGCGCGCTGGTCCGTGCGGTGCTGATCGCGCTCGCCGGGTGCAGCCTGATGGTGCTGCTGGCGGCGTTGGTGCCGACGGCGGGTGTGCTGGTGCCGCTCTGGCTGGTGGCGGGAGCGGCGAACGCCGGGGAGAACGTCTTCGCCAACCTTCTCATCGCTCGCCGGGTGCCGGAGGCCATGCACGCCCGCGCGTACGCCAGTTTCGGCGCGGCCGTGCAGGGCGGTTCGATGGCCGGTTATCTGCTCGGCGGTGCGCTGCTCACGCGCGTTTCGCCCCGGCCGTTGATCGCGGCGGCCGGCGCGGCGGGGCTCCTGGTGGTGCTGGTGTTCGTGCCGGTCGTCGCCAGGGCGGTACGCAGGCCGGGGCGTGAGCGGTCGGCCGGACCGGTACCTCCGCAGTCGACCGGCCCCGAGCGCGAGGGAACGACGGCACCGGAGGGACCGCGACCGGGTGGGACGGATGCGGGGTTGGCCACTCCGGGCCGGCCCGCCGGGCCCGAGCCGGAGGCCGGGGATACGGTCGGGTCATGGCTGAGCGCGTCGCACGCCCGCGGGTCGGGCACATCCAGTTCCTGAACTGTCTGCCCATCTACTGGGGGCTGATGCGCTCGGGCACCCTCCTCGACGTGGACCTGCACAAGGACTCGCCGGACCGGTTGAGCGCGGCGCTGGTGGCCGGCGACCTCGACATCGGCCCCATCACGCTGATGGAGTACCTGAAGCACACCGACGAGCTGCTCCTCCTGCCGGACCTCGCGGTGGGCAGCGACGGGCCGGTGCTCTCGGTCAACATGGTCTCCACCCGTCCCCTCGCCGAGCTGGACGGTGCCCGGGTGGCACTCGGCTCGACCTCGCGGACCGGGGTCATGCTGGCGCAGTTGTTGCTCGCCGAGCGGTACGACGTGCGGCCCGACTACTTCCGCTGCCCTCCGGATCTGACCCAGATGCTGCTGGAAGCCGACGCCGGGGTGCTGATCGGGGACGTGGCGCTCCGGGCCTACTACGAGGCGCCGTTGCGGGGGCTCACCGTGACCGACCTCGGGCAGGCGTGGCGGGACTGGAGCGGGCTGCCGATGGTCTTCGCCGTCTGGGCGGTCCGCCGCGACTTCGCCGCCGCACACCCGGGCCTGGTCAAGGAGGTGCACGAGGCGTTCCTCCGCTCGCGCGACCTCTGCCTCTCCGAGCTGGACCAGGTCGCCGAGGCGGCAGCGCGTTGGGAGGCGTTCGACGCCGCGACACTGGCCACGTACTTCCGGACTCTGGACTTCTCGCTCGGCGAGCGGCAGGTCGCCGGGCTGCGCGAGTTCGCCCGGCGGGTCGCCGCGCTCGGCGAGGTCCCGGCGCTGCCCGAGGGTGGCCCGGAGTTCTTCGCCGGCTGAGCAGCCGGCGCGAGCCTGCCGAGACCCGCTGAACCGCCGGCCAGGCCGACCGCCGGGCCGAGCCGACCGCCGGGCCGAGCCGACCGCCGGGCCGAGCCGACCGCCGGGCCGAGCCGACCGCCGGGCCGAGCCGACCGCCGGGCCGAGCCAACCGCCGGGCCGAGCCGACAGCCCGCGGTCGGCAGTTGATCAGGTGCCGGGGCGCAGCAGCGCCTCGGTGATCTTCTCGCAGTTCTTCATGCCGTAGTCGTAGCCCATGCCGATCGGGTACTTGACCATCACGCCCATCGTCCAGGTGTCGCCGATGGCCAGGCAGTTGATGTGCATCTCCTGCTCTTTGGTCCGGTCGATCCACCCGTTCTTGATGGCGATCTGCTTCTGCTCGGCGGCCGGGAACGCCTTGCGGATGCCGAAGTCGCCGGCGCCGCGAACGAGCTTCATCTCGTTGAGCAGCCACTTGGTCCACTTCGGACCGGCGGCGGTGCCGGTGGCGATGCAGTTGCCCAGGCGGGCGGTGTCGCGGGGGGAGAGGGCCGTGCGGGACCACCCCTTGTCGGGGGCGACGCTGCTGTCGGTCAGCTTGCACATGGAGAGCAGCCGCTTGATCGAGGCGTCCCGGCCGACCGAGTTGTAGAACTGTTCGGCCCGGGTGTTGTCGCTGTCCCGGATGATCCGGGTGGCGTCGGCGAGCTTCGCGTCGCTCGGCGTCTCGCCGGCGTCGGCCGCGCGACGCAGGTAGTCGGCGACGATCCAGGATTTGATCATCGAGGCGGTGGTGCTGGTCTCGTCCATGTTCTTCGAACCGATGATCTTTCCGGTCCGGCGGTCGAGCACGCTCCAGGAGTACCAGCCCTGAATGTCGAGGTTGAGGTCCTTGGCCTGGAACGGCAGCGGCTCCAGGGCGGCGCTGGGGCTCGGCGACGGCGGGGCCGGCTGACGGGCGCTGCGGTCGGTGGCCGCGCCGGTGGACCGGTCGCTGGTCGTCGCCTCGGAGTCACCCCACTTCGCGGCGGCTGCCGACTCGAACGGCGACCCGGGCAGGAGGCGGAGCGACACCAGGACCAGCCCGATGAGGATTACCGCGACAGCGATCAGGCGCAGCGGCGAGGTCTCGCCCGCGCCGCGCCGGTCGGCACGCCGGTTGCCGGCCATCAGAGCTTTCCGACCGGCTGCTGCGGCACCTTGAGCGCGGCACCCGGCTGCGGGGTGACCAGTTGGGTGGCCACGCTGGCGCAGACCTGCGCGCCGTAGTCCAGGCCGCTCCTGATCGGGTAGCGCAGCATCACCGCGAGACTCCACTTGTCGTTGACGGCGAGGCAGTTGACGTGCCAGTTGCCGTCGTAGCTGATCGGGGTCCACCCGTTCTTGATGCTGACCGGACCCTGAGCGGTGATCGACTTCGGCAGACCGTCGATGATGCCCCAGCGGCCACCGCCGTACTCCGACTTCTGGTCCTTCTTCGCGGTGCTGCCCCGGACCTTGCTCATCTGATCCAGCACCCACTTGGTCCACGTCGGGCCGGCGGCCTTGCCGTCGGCGATGCAGTCGCCGAGCCGGACCGCGTCGCGGGGCGACATGCGGGTGAAGCTCCACCAGCCCGTGTAGGGCTCCACGTTGCCGCGCTTGGTGTCGGTCAGTCCGCAGATCTTGATCGCCCGCTGGATCACCGCGTCGGGGATGCTGCTCTTCGACCGCGCATACGACCCGCCCGCGGCGGCGTGGACCTTGTTGGCCGCGGTGTCGTTGCTGTCGATGATGGCGAGCCGAGCCGCTTCTTTCAGCGCGGCGGTTGGCTGCTTCTTGGGGCCGAGCTGGCGCAGATAGTCCGAGACGATCCACGCCTTGATCATCGACTCGGTGGAGCTGGTCGCGGTCATGTTCGACGACCCGGAGATCTTGCCGGTCTGCCGGTCCATCAACGCCCAGGAGAAGAAATCGCCCTTGAAGCTCACCGATACCCGGCCAGCCGCCAGCGTGGGCGGTGGCGGCGGGGTCGGCTTGGGCGCGGCGACGCTGGCGCCGCCACCGCCGCCGCCAGAGCTGTCGTCGGTGGAGAGCCGGGCGTACGCGGTGGGGACCAGCAGGACGCCACCGAGAAGAACTGCCACGACGGCGAACACCATGGTCACGCGAGATCGCATGAGTTGGGTGAGCTCCAGATGTCAGGGCCGGGGGGACCGGCTGTGTTGTCCGGGGCGACCGGTGCGTTCGCCAAGGCCGGGGGAGGTGGCCTCTGTGGAGACGGCGTGGGGGCAGCCGATCGTGTGACCGGCAGAAGTCTACGTCCGGACAGGCCGGGCACCAGAGTTCGACACCAGGCAACGTGCGAAATCGGTGGAAAATCCCGCTGGTATGCGGCTTCTGAGGGGTTTCATCTTCTCCCCGTGACCCAAGTCATACAGGCCGGGGTCACGACCCGTAGCCAGGAACTGCCCATCGGTGACGGAACGTCATTCGGGTTTCCTGTTACACCCCCTGGTGCATCGAGGCGCAAGCTGTAACACTTGTCCGCATGTATGGCAACGACTTCTCCGCCCCTGGCGATGCGCCGGACGACGCGCCCGGCGCCGGCCTGCTCGGCGAGGTCGAGGCCGCCGAGGCGGAGCTGCGTGCCGCCGCCGCGCGCGAGCGCCGCGGCGGCCCCGCACCGGACGAGGACCTGGCCGCGTACTTCACCGAGGTGGTCGACGCGGAGCAGAAGATCGAGCCGCGCGACTGGATGCCCGAGGCGTACCGCCGGACGTTGATCCGGCAGATCGCCCAGCACGCCCACTCGGAGATCATCGGCATGCAGCCGGAGGGCAACTGGATCAGTCGGGCGCCCTCGCTCAAGCGCAAGGCGATCCTGCTGGCCAAGGTGCAGGACGAGGCGGGCCACGGCCTCTACCTCTACGCCGCCGCCGAGACCCTCGGTATCAGTCGCGACGAACTGGTCCAGCTGCTGCTCGACGGAAAGCAGAAGTACAGCTCGATCTTCAACTACCCCACGTTGACCTGGGCTGACGTGGGCGCGATCGGCTGGCTGGTGGACGGCGCAGCGATCGTCAACCAGGTGCCGCTGTGCCGGTGCTCCTACGGCCCGTACGCGCGAGCGATGATCCGGGTCTGCAAGGAGGAGTCGTTCCACCAGCGCCAGGGCTACGAGATCCTGCACACCCTGGCGCACGGCACCCCGGCCCAGCAGGCCATGGCCCAGGACGCGGTGGATCGCTGGTGGTACCCGTCGCTGGCCATGTTCGGCCCGCCGGACGGCGACTCCACCCACTCCGCCCAGTCGATGGCGTGGAAGATCAAGCGCTTCTCCAACGACGACCTGCGGCAGCGCTTCGTCGACATGTGCGTCCAGCAGGCGGAGATCCTCGGGCTGCGTATCCCCGATGACGGCCTGCGCTGGAACGAGGAACGGCAGGCGTACGACTACACGCAGCCCGACTACGACGAGCTGATGCAGGTCATCAAGGGCAACGGGCCGTGCAACCGGGAGCGGATGGCGCACCGCCGGGCCGCCCACGCCGACGGCGCATGGGTACGCGAGGCCGCCGCGGCGTACGCCGCCAAGCGGGCCGACAAGAGGGAGAAGGTGGCCGCGTGAGCAACGAGCACTCGCCTCTGTGGGAGGTCTTCGTGCGGGCGCGGCGCGGCCTGTCGCACACCCACGTCGGCAGCCTGCACGCCCCGGACGCCGAGCTGGCCCTGCGCAACGCCCGCGACCTCTACACTCGCCGACAGGAGGGCGTGTCGATCTGGGTGGTGCCGGCGGGCGCGATCACCGCGTCCAGCCCGGACGAGAAGGACTCCTTCTTCGACCCGGCAGCCGACAAGGTCTACCGCCACCCGACGTTCTACGAGGTGCCGGACGGGGTGGCGCACCTGTGAACGGCCCCTTCGCCTTCGCTCTCGGCCTCGGTGACGACGCGCTGATCGCCGCACAGCGGCTGGCCGAGTGGACGACCCGCGCGCCGGAGATGGAAGAGGACATCGCGCTCGCCAACATCGCCCTCGACCAGCTCGGCGCGGCCCGCCTGCTGCTGTCGTACGCGGGTGAGCTGGAGGCGGCAGGTCGGGACGAGGACGCGCTGGCGTACCTGCGTGACGACCGCGAGTTCCGCAACGCACTGCTGGTCGAGCTGCCCAACGGCGACTTCGCGGTGACCATGGCGAAGCTGTTCTTCCTCGCGGCGTACCAGTTGCCGCTCTACACCGCGCTGGCGTCCTGCCCGGACGAGCGGCTGGCCGCCATCGGCGCGAAGGCGCGCAAGGAGTCGGCGTACCACCTGGACCACGGCGCGCTGTGGGTCAGGCGGCTCGGCGACGGCACCGAGGAGTCGCACCGCCGGATGCAGGACGCCGTCGACCACGTCTGGCCGTACACCCACGAGCTGTTCGCCGCGGACCCGGCGGCGCCGGTCGACCCGGCGGGCCTGCGGGCGGCGTTCGACGAGACCGTCGGCCCGGTGCTGGCCGAGGCGACGCTCACCCGCCCGGAGCGCGGCTGGGCGCCGACGGGAGGGCGCAAGGGCGTGCACACCGAGCACCTGTCCTACCTGCTGGCCGAGATGCAGGTGCTGCACCGCGCGCACCCCGGGGCGCAGTGGTGACCGACGCGCGACTGGCGGCGGCGAGCGTGGTGGACCCGGAGATCCGGGTGATCACCATCGACGAGTTGGGGATCCTGCGTGCGGTCGAGGAGGACCGGGCCAGTGGACGGGTCACCGTCACCATCACCCCGACGTACACGGGCTGCCCCGCCATGGACGTGATCCGGGCCGACGTCCGGCGCGCGCTGGCCACTGCCGGTTATCCGGACGCCGAGGTGCGGACGGTCTACAGCCCACCGTGGAGCACCGACTGGATCTCCGATGTCGGGCGGGCCAAGCTGGCCGCCGCCGGGATCGCCCCGCCGTCGCCGGTGCCCGCCCCGGGCGTGGTGGCGTTGACCCTCGCGGTCCGCTGCCCACTCTGCGGCTCGCCGGAGACCGAGCAGGTCAGCCGGTTCGGCTCGACCGCGTGCAAGGCGTTGTGGCGCTGCCGTTCCTGCTCCGAACCCTTCGACCACCTGAAGGCGCTGTGACAGTCACCATCTCCCGCCCGGTCCGCCGCCGGCCGGCCTTCCACCCGCTGCCCGTCGCCGCAGTCGACCGGCTCACCGACGACTCGGTAGCGGTCACCTTCGACGTACCGGAGGAGTTGCGGGAGGCTTTCGCGTTCCGCGCCGGTCAGCACCTCACCGTGCGGCGGGTGACCGACGACGGCGACGACGTGCGCCGGTCGTACTCCATCTGCTCCACCCCCGACGACCTGGCCCGGCACGGCCGGCTGCGGATCGGGGTGCGGGAGATTCCCGGCGGCGCGTTCTCGGCGTTCGCCTGCGGCGCGCTGCGCCGCGGCGACACCGTCGAGGTGATGACGCCGCTGGGCACCTTCACCACGGCGTTCGCGGCGGACCGGGTGCGGCACTACGGCGCGGTCGTCGCCGGCTCGGGCATCACCCCGGTGCTCGCGCTCGTCGGGACGGCCCTGGCCGTCGAGCCGGCCAGCACCTTCACCCTGGTGTACGGCAACCGCACGGCCAACCGGGTCATGTTCGCCGAGGAGTTGGCCGACCTGAAGGACCGCTACCCCACCCGACTGCACCTGGTGCACGTGCTGTCCCGGGAGCAGGGTGAGTCGCCGTTGCTGTCCGGGCGGATCGACGCCGACCGGCTGGAGCGCCTGCTGGGCACCATCGTGCCGGGCGAGGTCATCGAGGAGTGGTTCCTCTGCGGCCCGTACGGCATGGTGGTCGACGCCCGCGACGTGCTGACCGCGCGCGGGCTGCCGGAGTCGGCGGTGCACACCGAGCTGTTCCACGTCGACGCGCCACCGGAGCCGGTGGCCCGCCCCGCCGACCAGCCGGGCACCGGGACGGACGTCACCATCGTGCTCGACGGCCGGTCGTCGAGCTTCACGATGGGCCGCGAGGAGCGGGTGCTGGACGCCGCGCTCAAGGTGCGCGGCGAGCTGCCGTACGCCTGCAAGGGTGGTGTCTGCTCGACCTGCAAGGCGAAGGTCGTCGACGGGGCGGTCACGATGGCCCGCAACTACGCCCTGGAGCCCGACGAGCTGGCCGCCGGCTACGTGCTGACCTGCCAGTCCAGCCCGACCACCGACAGGCTCACGGTCGACTACGACGCCTGACGATCGGCCCGCGGACCGGGCGGGGTGCCGGACGGTCCACGGTCGATGCAGAGCCTGTCGAGCTGCCCCACTGACGGGGCAGTCAGGACGGCCGCGCCGCGCGCTGGCCACCGAACCCGGGGTGTGCGGAGCGCATCACAGCAGTCCGCACCCGTCCGGGAGAGGACGCGGGGCGGGCGTAGGCTCGGAGGCGTGACGGTGAGCCGGGAGATCGACGACATCCTGCAGCGTGGCGCGGACGGCGGGCGGATCACGCCCGAGGAGGCCCTGCTGCTCTACACCGAGGCGCCCTTCCACGCGTTGGGCGAGGCGGCGGACGCGGTGCGCCGGCGGCGCTACCCGGACAACGTCGTCACGTACCTGATCGATCGCAACATCAACTACACGAACGTCTGCGTGACGGCGTGCAAGTTCTGTGCGTTCTACCGGGCGCCGAAGCACGCCGAGGGGTGGACCCACCCCACCGAGGAGATCCTGCGTCGCTGCGGCGAGGCGGTCGAGCTGGGCGCGACCCAGGTGATGCTCCAGGGCGGCCACCACCCGGACTACGGCGTCGAGTACTACGAGGAGCTGTTCTCCTCGGTCAAGCAGGCGTACCCGCAGCTCGTCATCCACTCGATCGGGCCGAGCGAGATCCTGCACATGGCCAAGGTCTCCGGCGTGAGCCTGGACGAGGCCATCGCCCGGATCAAGGCCGCCGGCCTGGACTCCATCGCCGGCGCCGGTGCGGAGATGCTGCCCGAGCGCCCGCGCCGGGCCATCGCCCCGCTCAAGGAGTCGGGTGAGCGCTGGCTGGAGGTCATGGAGCTGGCCCACCGGCAGGGCGTCGAGTCGACCGCGACCATGATGATGGGCACCGGTGAGACGCACGCCGAGCGGATCGAGCACCTGCGGATGATCCGCGACGTGCAGGACCGCACCCGTGGGTTCCGGTCGTTCATCCCGTGGACGTACCAGCCGGAGAACAACCACCTCAAGGGCCGCACCCAGGCGACCACGCTGGAGTACCTGCGCCTGGTCGCGGTGGCCCGGCTCTTCTTCGAGACGGTGCCGCACCTGCAGGCGTCCTGGCTGACCACCGGCAAGGACGTCGGGCAGTTGTCGCTGCACATGGGCGTGGACGACCTCGGCTCGATCATGCTGGAGGAGAACGTCATCTCCTCGGCCGGCGCCCGGCACCGCTCCAACCTGCACGAGCTGATCGGCATGATCCGCTCCGCCGACCGGATCCCGGCCCAGCGGGACACCCTCTACAACCGGCTCGCCGTGCACCACACGCCGGCCGACGACCCGACCGACGATCGTGTGGTCTCGCACTTCTCCTCGATCGCGCTGCCCGGCGGCGGCGCCGGCCGTTCGCTGCCGCTGGTCGAGGTCAACTGAGGTCGATCCCGCCCCGACCGTTCGGCTGACCGGGGGTCATGCTCCTGCCCGGCCACGACGGCGGTACGGGTGGTCCCCGCCGCCGCATCGTCAGGCTGCCCGCTGCGGGGGTGGTGGAGATGATCGTCGACGGGCTACCGTCCCGCCTCGTATCCGTCGTCACCGTTGTGGCACGGATCGCTGGAATCGGCCCGACCGCCCGGGCGACGGTGATCTGATGGGCTGGTCAGGGGCTTGTCCTCCATCGGCCCATGAGGGTCGTTCATATAACGCACGGCGGTACGGGCGGGATGGGTGACCATTCCGCCCGTACCGTGTGTCGGGTCCAGTCCGGACGGTTGAAAACCGTCCGCCACGCTGGCGTGTGAGATCGACCTCCGATAACGTCCGCTCGGTCTCACAACCATTCATTCTCTTCTTCCCTAACCCCGGGGGACTGATGACAGCCTTCCACCGCTCGACGCTGGCTCGTGTCGGCGTCGTGGCACTGCTCGCGGCCGGTGGCCTGGCCACCGTTGCCGCCCCGGCGCAGGCCGCCGACCAGGCCGACCTGGCCCTGGTGCCCCTCAGCTACGAGCTGGCCCAGGGCGTCAAGGCGGCCAAGGCGAAGCCGTTCAAGTTTCAGGTCGACAACACCCGCAGCACTGTCGACGCCAAGGACGTCCGGGTCACCGTGGAGACGAAGGGCCTGAAGAACCGCAAGGTCGGCGTGCTCACCCCGGTCGGGTGCGACCTCACCGGCACGACCTTCACCTGCCTGCTCGGCGATCTGGCGGCCGGCACCACCGAGGACTTCGGCATCCCGATCTTCTCGACTGGCGGTCGCGGTGACGCCGGCACGCTCGTGGTCAGCATCAGCTCGGCCACCGCCGACCCCAATCCGCGTGACAACACCGTGCGGCACGACATCACCGTCGCCAAGCCCGGTTACGACCTGACCACCTGGGTGCAGGACGTCTACGCCGACGTGACGGTGGACGGCGACGAGGCCGGCGAGTCCGGTCTCAAGCCGGTCAAGCTCGGCGCGACCGCTCCGCTCGACTGGGCGGTCTACAACGACGGCAGCCGCAAGGCGACCGGCGTCGCGTACGGCATCACCCTGCCGGCGGGCGTCACCTTCGCCGAGCTGCCGGACGGCTGCGTCGAGCAGCCGCTGGGTGGGTTCGCGAACGCGTACTGCGAGGACACCGGCGTGGTGCTGAAGCCGGGGCAGTTCTACACCGCCGACGTGCGGGTGAAGGTCGGCTCCGACGTCACCGAGCCGGTGCTCCGGCCCGGGTTCGTCTGGGCCGCCGGCCTGGAGGCCGCCGAGGGCAGCCCCGAGGAGCAGCCGCGGGTGGCCTCCAGCGCGCAGCGCCGGGCGTTCACCGAGACCGACGAGGTGGACAACACCGCGCAGTTCGACGTCTTCGTCGACCTGAGCGCGCAGCCGACCCCGACCGCCACGCCGACGCCGACGGCCACCCCGACGGCGACTCCGACGCCGGGTGGCACGACGACGCCGGGCACGACCACGTCGCCGACCACCGGTGGCGGTGGTTCCGGTGGCGGTGGGCTGCCGGTGACCGGTGTGCAGGCCGGCCTGATCGGCGGCATCGGCGGTCTGATCCTGCTCGCGGGCGGGGCGCTGCTGGTGCTCTCCCGCCGGCGCAAGGTCGTCCTGGTCGCCCCCGGCGACGAGACCTCGACCGACTGACGTCGGCACGAGCTGACGGACGTGGGCACGATCTGACGTAGGCACGACGCGAGGGCGGGGTGGGCGACCACCCCGCCCTCACGCATGCCGGGCCGCGGTCGTCCGCCGCGTCGACGCTTCCGGTCGCCATGGGGTACGCGGACCCAGCGGCCGAGGGCTTGAACGTGGCTGGCAGAGTGGGGCGGGTGAGCCGTACACCGCAGGGTCAGCGCGCCAGTCTGGACAAGCAGCCGCACGAGGTCGCCGCGATGTTCGACGGTGTGGCCGAGCGTTACGACCTGACCAACACCGTGATCTCGCTGGGCCAGGACCGCTCCTGGCGTCGGGCCACCCGGGCGGCGCTCGGGCTGCGGCCGGGCGAGCGGGTGCTGGACGTGGGCGCGGGCACCGGCGTCTCGACGCGCGAGCTGGCCCAGTCCGGGGCGTACGCGGTCGGGGTCGACCTGTCGCTGGGCATGCTGTACGCGGGCAAGCGCGCCCGGCCCGAGGTGCCGCTCCTGGCCGGGGACGCGCTGCGACTGCCGTTCGCCGACGCGAGCTTCGACGCGGTGACCATCTCCTTCGCTCTGCGCAACGTCAACGACACCGACGCGGCCCTGCGCGAGCTGGCCCGGGTCACCCGGCCGGGTGGACGGCTGGTGGTGTGCGAGTTCAGCACCCCGGTCAACCCGGCGTTCCGGACGGTCTACCTGTCGTACCTGATGCGGTCGCTGCCGGTGGTCGCCCGCGCGGTGTCGAGCAACCCCGAGGCGTACGTCTACCTGGCCGAGTCGGTCCGGGCCTGGCCGGACCAGGCCGCGCTGGCCGGGCGGGTCGCGGCGGCCGGGTGGGGTCGGGTGGCGTGGCGCAACCTGACCGGCGGCGTGGTCGCGCTGCACCGGGGCGTCCGCCAATAGCACACGAGACGGCCACACGTTTCAGGAATATCCGACTTTAGTCCACTTTGCCCCGTACGCTCGTCGGCATGACCGGAGCAGAGCCGGCGGACCCGGTGGCCGCCACCGACGACGACGCGGCCGAACTCATCGCGCAGTTGCGCGCGCTGGCCGGCGCGGATCCGGCGGACGTCCGGCAGGTGGTGGCCGAGGTGCTGGCCGCGCTGGACCGGGCGGCGGGCGGCGCCCTGCGAGAGCATCTGCCGGAGGCGATCCGGGTCGACGCGGGCCTGGACGCCTCCCGATCGGCCTGACAGTCGCCTGCTGTGGACGGTCGCCAAGTGTCACATCGGCTAGTTAGGTACCCCTGATCCTGCGCAGGTATGACGCCGGTCATACACTCGTCCCGTCTGGCTTGTGAAGCATTTCACGAGCGTGCGGGAGGAGGCGCGAATGACCGCGGTGGAACACGACGCCGACGTCATCGTCGTTGGCGCCGGTCCCGGTGGATCGGCAACTGCGTACCACCTGGCCCGGCACGGCGTACGGGTGTTGGTGTTGGAGAAGACCGAGTTCCCCCGGGAGAAGGTCTGCGGCGACGGGCTGACCCCGCGCGCGGTGCGCCAGCTCATCCGGATGGGCGTGGACACCTCGCCCGAGGCCGGCTGGCTGCACAACAAGGGCCTGCGGGTGATCGGCGGCGGCGTACGGCTGGAACTGGACTGGCCCGAGCTGGCCAGCTTCCCCAACTACGGCCTGGTCCGCACCCGACTGGACTTCGACGACCTGCTCGCCCAGCGGGCGGTGGCGGCCGGCGCCAAACTGCGGACCAACGTCAACGTGCTGGGCCCGGTGCTCGACGGCGACGGCCGGGTGACCGGCGTCGAGGCGGAGGTGGGGCCCGGCAAGGAGCCCGCCACTTTCCACGCCCCGCTGGTCGTGGCGGCCGACGGGGTCTCCGGTCGGTTCCCGCTCGCGCTGGGGCTTGCCAAGCGGGAGGACCGGCCGATCGGCGTGGCCGTCCGCCGCTACTACCACTCCCCGGTCAAGCACGACGACGACTACCTGGAGTCGTGGCTGGAGCTGCGCAGCAAGGACAGCGGCGACAATTTGCTGCCCGGGTACGGCTGGATCTTCGGCCTCGGTGACGGTCGGGTCAACGTCGGCCTCGGCGTGCTCAACTCGTCGTCCGCGTTCGGCAAGACCAACTACCGCCGGCTGCTCACCGACTGGCTGGCGAACACGCCCGCCGACTGGGGCATGACCGACGAGGCGAACGCCGACGGTCCGATCCTCGGCGCCGCGCTGCCGATGGGCTTCAACCGGGTGCCGCACTACACCCGCGGCGTCCTGCTCGTCGGCGACTCCGGCGGGATGGTCAACCCCTTCAACGGCGAAGGCATCGCGTACGCCATGGAGTCCGGCGAGCTGGCCGCGGAGGTGGCGGTGCAGGCCCTCGCGCGTCCCGCCGGGCCGGAGCGCGAGCGGGCCCTGATGGCGTACCCGAACGAGCTGAAGGCCCGCCTCGGCGGCTACTACCGGCTCGGCGGCATCTTCGTGAAGCTGATCGGCCGCCCCGAGATCATGCGGATCGCCACCAAACACGGCATGCCGCACCCGACGCTGATGCGTTTCGTGCTCAAGCTGTTGGCCAATCTGACCGACCCCCGTGGTGGGGACGCGATGGACCGGGTCATCAACGCGATGACGAAAGCCGCGCCAGCTGTGTAAGTAGGACGGCATCGGTGCTGGTCACAGCCCCGACGCCGACAAAGATCGACCCCCGCCGGCAGCCACCGCGAGGGACGTGAATAGTGTGATTTTCGTCAAGCACCGAGGGCAGGGAAGGACGAGCAGGAGAAAACGATGTCGCTCTCGCCTTACGCACCGATCATCGGGCTGTTCGCCCTCGCCGCGGCGTTCTCGCTGTTCTCTGTCGGCGCCGCCCGCTTCGCCGGTCCACGTCGATACAACAAGGCCAAACTCGAGGCTTACGAGTGCGGCATCGAGCCCAGCCCCCAGCCGGTCGGCGGCGGCCGGTTCCCGATCAAGTTCTACCTGACGGCGATGCTCTTCATCGTCTTCGACATCGAGATCATCTTCCTCTACCCCTGGGCGGTCTCGTTCGACGCTCTGCCGATCTTCGGCTTCGTGGAGATGGTCCTGTTCATCGTCGCGGTCTTCGTCGCGTACGCCTATGTGTGGCGGCGCGGCGGCCTGGACTGGGACTGAGGAAGGAACGTCAGATGGGCATCGAGGAGAAGCTCCCCGCCGGCGTCCTGCTCACCTCGGTGGAGAAGCTGGTCAACTGGTCCCGGAAGTCGTCCGTGTGGGGCGCCACCTTCGGCCTGGCCTGCTGCGCCATCGAGATGATGGCCGCCGGTGGTCCGCACTACGACATGGGTCGCTGGGGCATGGAGGTCTTCCGGGCCTCGCCCCGGCAGGCCGACCTGATGATCGTGGCCGGCCGGGTGAGCCAGAAGATGGCACCGGTGCTGCGCCAGATCTACGACCAGATGGCCGAGCCCCGCTGGGTGCTCTCCATGGGCGTCTGCGCCAGCAGCGGCGGCATGTTCAACAACTACGCGATCGTCCAGGGCGTCGACCACGTCGTGCCTGTCGACATGTACCTGCCCGGCTGCCCGCCCCGGCCGGAGATGCTCATCGACGCGATCCTCAAGCTCCGCGAGAAGATCATGTATGAGCCGCTGGGCCCGAACGGTCGCAAGATGCTGGCGGCCCGCCAGGAGCGCGGCGACGTTCCGGTAGTGCCGTACGGCTCCATGCCGTCCTCGTACCGCAACGACAAGGCCCGGCGTGCCGAGTGGACCCAGGCGGTCCGCGAGGGGCGCGAGGAGCAGTTGCGGATCGAGAACTGGATGAACGCCCAGAACCACCTTCACGCGCAGCGGGGCCCCAAGTGAGCGCGAGGAGTGCAGCGAAGCGGAGCCCCGCAGGCGCGAACGGAGGGCAGGCGCAGTGACCGCACCGAACGACAGGACCAACGACGGGGGTGTGCCGGTGCCGGTCACCCCGGCCGGCGCCAGCGGCACCGCCCCGGCCGAGTACCCGCCGTCCAGCCCGGCGGGGCGCGGCATGTTCGGCAACCAGGGCACGGGCGACGTGTCCGGCTACGGCGGCCTGGTCCGCCAGCGCCAGCCCATCGAGGAGGCGTCCCGCCCGTACGGGGGCTACTTCGACGAGGTCCGCGACGCTCTCGAAGAGGCGTACCCGGCCTTCGGCGACGCGATCGAGAAGGTGGTCGTCGACCGGGGCGAGCTGACCCTGCACGTCCGCCCGGAGCGGATCGCCGAGGTCTGCCAGGTGCTGCGGGACGACCTGGCGTTGCGCTTCGAGCTGTGCTCCTCGGTGTCCGGGGTGGACTACCTCGGCGCCGACGAGCGCCGGCTGCACGTGGTCTACCTGCTCACCTCGATGACCTACCGGCGTCGGATCCGGCTGGAGGCCGCGGTCTCCGTCGAAGCGCCGCACCTGCCCAGCGTCACCGCCATCTACCCGACCGCGGACTGGCAGGAGCGGGAGGCGTACGACATGTTCGGCATCGTCTTCGACGGCCACCCCAACCTGACCCGGATCCTCATGCCGGACGACTGGGAGGGCCACCCGCAGCGCAAGGACTACCCGCTCGGTGGCGTGCCTGTCGAGTACAAGGGCGCCGAGATCCCGCCGCCGGACCGCAGGAGGTCGTACCAGTGAGCGCGAGGAGTGCAGCAGGTCGGCGCCCCATCCGCCCGCGCGAGGAGCGAGCGGAGCGAGCCCCGCAGTCGCGGGCAGGGGACCACCCAGTCGCGAACGGAAGGCCGGTGCTGTGACCACGTCGAACTACGCGACCGAACGCGAGACCACCGAGGGCCGGGTCTTCACCGTCACCGGTGGGGACTGGGACACTGTCGTCTCGGGCACCGACCCGATCAACGACGAGCGGATCGTGGTCAACATGGGTCCGCAGCACCCGTCCACGCACGGGGTGCTGCGACTGATCCTGGAGCTGGAGGGCGAGACGGTCCGCGAGGCCCGCTCGGTCGTCGGCTACCTGCACACGGGCATCGAGAAGAACCTCGAATACCGCAACTGGGTCCAGGGTTCGACGTTCGTGACCCGGATGGACTACCTCGCCCCGATCTTCAACGAGACGGGTTACGCCCTCGCGGTCGAGAAGCTGCTCGGCATCACCGACGACATCACCGAGCGGGCCACCACCATCCGCGTGCTGATGATGGAGCTCAACCGGATCTCGTCGCACCTGGTCTGGCTGGCCACCACCGGCATGGAGCTGGGCGCGATCTCGATCATGCTGTACGGCTTCCGCGAGCGGGAGTACATCCTCGACATCTTCGAGACCATCACCGGCCTGCGGATGAACCACGCGTACGTCCGCCCGGGCGGTGTCGCGCAGGACGTGCCGGACGAGGCGATCGTCAAGATCCGCGAGTTCCTGAAGATGATGCCGAAGAAGCTCAAGGAGTACGAGGACCTGCTCTCCGGTCAGCCCATCTGGCTCGAGCGGACGAAGAACGTCGCGGTGCTGGACGTGACCGGCTGCGTGGCGCTCGGCATCACCGGTCCGGTGCTGCGTTCGGCCGGGCTCGCCTGGGACCTGCGCAAGACCATGCCGTACTGCGGCTACGAGACGTACGAGTTCGACGTGCCGACCCACCCCGACGGCGACGTGTGGGGTCGCTACCAGGTGCGGCTCGCCGAGATCCGCGAGTCGATGAAGCTGGTCGAGCAGGCGTTGGACCGGCTGCGGCCGGGCCCGGTGATGGTCGCCGACCGCAAGATCGCGTGGCCCGCGCAGCTCGCCATCGGCGTCGACGGCATGGGTAACTCGCTGGAGCACGTCGCGAAGATCATGGGTCAGTCGATGGAGTCGCTGATCCACCACTTCAAGCTGGTGACCGAGGGTTTCCGGGTTCCGCCCGGCCAGGTGTACGTCGCCATCGAGGCGCCCCGCGGCGAGTTGGGCGTGCACGCGGTCTCCGACGGCGGCACCCGGCCGTACCGGGTGCACTACCGGGAGCCGAGCTTCGTCAACCTCCAGGCCCTCCCGGCGATGGCCGAGGGTGGCCTCATCGCCGACGTGATCGCCGGCGGCGCCTCGCTGGACCCCGTGATGGGTGGTTGTGACCGATGAGTGTTTTCACCGAAGAGACGCGGGAGCGGGCACGCGAGATCATCGCCCGCTATCCGGCGGACCGGTCCCGCTCGGCGCTGCTGCCGCTGCTGCACCTGGTCCAGTCCCAGGAGGGGTACGTGTCCCCGGCCGGGGTCACGTTCTGCGCCGAGGTGCTCGGGCTGAACAAGGCCCAGGTCGGCGCGGTGGCCACCTTCTACACGATGTACAAGCGCAAGCCCACCGGTGACTTCCTGGTCAGCGTCTGCACCAACACGATGTGCAACGTGCTGGGCGGCCAGGAGGTCTACGACACCCTCGTCGAGCATCTGGGTGTCGGGCATGACGAGACGACCGCGGACGGCACGATCACGCTGGAGCACGCCGAGTGCCTGGCGGCCTGCGACTACGGCCCGGTGATGACCGTCAACTACGACTTCTTCGACGGCGTGGACCCGTCCACGGCGGTCGGCGTGGTCGACGAGCTGCGCGCGGGTGGCCGGCCGATGCCGACGCGCGGGGCGCGGCTCTGCACGCTCAAGGAGATGGCGGTGCAGCTCGCCGGTTTCGCCGACGAGCGCGACGGCGCGGTAGCCGACGGCGGGCCGGGCGAGCCGACCCTGCAGGGTCTGCGGCTGGCGCAGGAGCACAACGTCTCGGTGCCGGGCTTCGACCCGAACACCCCGATCCGCAGCAAGGCCGAGGCCGACAAGGCCGCCGCCGAGGCGAAGGCGAAGGCGGAGGCCGCCAAGCCGGCGCCCGCCGAGGCCAGCGCGGCACCGGTAAAGGGTGGCGACGGGGCGTCCGCCCCGACCGGGGTCGCCGAGCCGGCGAAGCCGGAGGCCGCCACCGGCAGCACCGCACCCGACGTCAAGGCACCTGACGACAAGTCGCCGCAGGTGCGTACCGCCGAGACCCGGCAGCCGGACGCGGGCACGGCCGTGCCGGACGCTCCTGGCACCAAGGTTCCGGTGGACGGCACCGGCACGGCGCCCGAAGCTGGCGACGCACGGTCGGCCGAGGCCGCCGGCGCGGCGGCCAACCCGCCGGCCGGCGACGGCAAGCCCGCCGGCGACGAAGCCGGGGCGCAGGAGCGCAACCTCACCGAAGCGAAGGCCGGGACGGACGCCGACGGCGCCGGATCGGCGGACGCGAGCGAAACGGGGGCCCAGAAGTGACCACTCCCCGCCCGGAGACGCTGGCCAAGCTGACGCCGGTGCTGACCAAGCGCTGGCTGTCGCCGGACGCCTGGCGGATCGGCACGTACGAGCAGCTCGACGGCTACGCCGCGCTGCGCAAGGCGCTCAAGGCACACCCGGACGACCTGATCCAGCTGATCAAGGATTCCGGTCTGCGCGGTCGCGGTGGCGCCGGCTTCCCCACCGGCCTCAAGTGGGGCTTCATCCCGCAGGGCGACGGCAAGCCGCACTACCTGGTGGTCAACGCCGACGAGGGCGAGCCGGGCACCTGCAAGGACCTGCCGCTGATGACCCACGACCCGCACGCGCTGGTCGAGGGCGTGATCATCGCGTCGTACGCGATCCGGGCCAGCCGCGCGTACATCTACATCCGGGGCGAGGCGGTGCACGCCGCGCGCCGGCTGCGCAACGCGGTCCAGGAGGCGTACGACAAGGGCTACCTCGGCCGGAACATCCTGCGCAGCGGCTACGACCTGGAGCTGGTGGTGCACTCCGGCGCCGGGGCGTACATCTGCGGCGAGGAGACGGCGCTGCTGGACTCGCTGGAGGGGTTCCGGGGTCAGCCCCGGCTGCGCCCGCCGTTCCCGGCCACCCACGGCCTGTACGCGAGCCCGACGGTGGTCAACAACGTCGGCACCATCGCCAGCGTGCCGCCGATCGTGCTCGGTGGCGCCGACTGGTGGAAGACCATGGGCACCGAGAAGTCCTCCGGCCCGATGATCTACTCGCTCTCCGGCCGCATCAACAACCCCGGCCAGTACGAGTGCTCGATGGGCATCACGCTGCGCGAACTGCTGGAGCTGGCCGGTGGCATGCAGCCCGGTCACAACCTGAAGTTCTGGACCCCGGGCGGCTCGTCCACCCCGCTGCTCGCCGCCGAGCACCTGGACGTGCCACTGGACTTCGAGGGCGTGGCGGCGGCCGGCTCGATCCTCGGCACCACTGCCACGCAGATCTTCTCCGACCAGGACTGCCCGGTCTACGCGACGTACCGGTGGCTGGAGTTCTACCACCACGAGTCGTGCGGCAAGTGCACCCCGTGCCGCGAGGGCAACTACTGGATGGTCCGGGTCTACCGGCGGATCCTCTCGGGTCAGGGCACCCACGAGGACCTGGACACCCTTCTGGACACCTGCGACAACATCCTCGGCCGCTCGTTCTGCGGCCTCGGTGACGGTGCGACCAGCTCGGTGACCTCGTCGCTGAAGTACTTCAAGCAGGACTACCTCGACTACATCGAGGGACGTACCGCACCCAAGCTGTCGGAGAAGACCCTGGTAGGGGCGCACTGATGACCGACGTAGCCAAGCAGACCGAAACCGTCACGCTCACCATCGACGGCGTCGAGGTCACCGCCCCGAAGGGGACGCTGCTGATCCGGGCCGCCGAGCAGATGGGCACCGAGATCCCCCGGTTCTGCGACCACCCGCTGCTGGCCCCGGCCGGCGCGTGCCGCCAGTGCCTGGTCGAGGTGGAGGGGCAGCGCAAGCCGGTCGCCTCCTGCACCCAGACCGTCGCCGACGGCATGGTGGTCCGCACCCAGCTCACCTCGCCGGTCGCCAAGAAGGCGCAGGAGGGGGTGATGGAGCTTCTCCTGCTCAACCACCCCCTGGACTGCCCCATGTGTGACAAGGGCGGCGAGTGCCCCCTGCAGAACCAGGCGATGTCCACCGGCCGCACCGACTCGCGCTTCCACGAGCACAAGCGGGAGTACGAGAAGCCGATGGCGATCAGCAGCCAGGTGCTGCTGGACCGCGAGCGGTGCGTGCTGTGCCAGCGCTGCACCCGGTTCTCCGAGGAGATCGCCGGCGACAAGTTCATCGACCTGATGGGCCGGTCGTCCGCCGAGGAGATCAACATCTACCGGGACGACGCGTACGGCGAGGAGGGTGACGCCGGTGACGTGCCGTTCAACTCCTACTTCTCCGGCAACACCGTGCAGATCTGCCCGGTGGGCGCACTGACCGGCGCGCAGTACCGGTTCCGGGCCCGCCCGTTCGACCTGGTGTCCAGCCCGAGCGTCTGCGAGCACTGCTCGGCCGGCTGCGGGCAGCGCACCGACTGGCGGCGCGGCAAGGTGCTGCGCCGGCTCGCCGGTGACGAGCCGGCGGTGAACGAGGAGTGGAACTGCGACAAGGGCCGCTGGGGTTTCCAGTACACCCGCGCCGCCGACCGCCTGACCAACCCGCTGGTCCGCGACGAGCACACCGGTGAGCTGCGGGAGGCGTCCTGGAGTGAGGCGCTGACCCGGGCCGCCGAGGGGCTGCACGCGGCCCGCGAGGGTGGCCAGGGCACTGCGGTGCTCACCGGCGGTCGGCTGACCGTCGAGGACGCGTACGCGTACGCCAAGTTCGCCCGCGTCGCGCTGAACACCAACGACATCGACTTCCGGGCCCGGCCGGTCTCCCGCGAGGAGGCCGACTTCCTGGCCAGCTCGGTCGCCGGGGTCACCGACGTCACCTACACCGACGTGGAGAACGCGCCGGCGGTGGTGCTTGTCGGCCTGGAGCCGGAGGAGGAGTGCCCGATCCTCTTCCTGCGGCTGCGCAAGGCGTACCTCAAGAAGACCCTGACGGTGTACGCGCTGGCGCCGTTCGCCACCCGCGGCCTGGAGAAGCTCGGCGCCAAGCTGGCCCGGGTCGTGCCGGGCGAGGAGGCCAGCGTGCTCGCCGAGCACGCCACGGTCACCGAGGCGCTCAGCGCCCCGGGCGCGATCCTCATCGTCGGTGAGCGGCTGGCCACCGTGCCGGGCGGGCTCTCCGCCGCGGCCGACGTGGCCCGGCGTACCGGCGCGAAGCTGGCCTGGGTGCCGCGGCGCGCGGGTGACCGCGGCGCTGTCGACGCCGGCTGCCTGCCCAACCTGCTCCCCGGTGGCCGACTGGTCACCGAGCCGGCGGCGCGGGCCGAGCTGGGCGAGGCGTGGGACATCCCGGCCGGGGTGATCCCGAGCCAGGCCGGTCGGGACACCGACGGCATCCTCGCGGCGGCGGCCAACGGGCAGCTCGGTGCGCTGGTGGTCGGCGGTGTCGACCCGGCCGACCTGGCCGACCCGCGGCTGGCCGAAGCCGCTCTGGACGCGGTGCCGTTCCTGGTCAGCCTGGAACTGCGCGCGAGCGCGGTCACCCGCCGGGCCGACGTGGTGCTGCCGGTGGCGCCGGTGGTCGAGAAGGCCGGCAGCTTCCTGGACTGGGAGGGTCGCCTGCGTCCGTTCGAGGCGGTGCTGAACACGGCCGCGATGACCGACGGCCGGGTGCTCGACGCGCTGGCCGCCCTGCTCGACGTGCGGCTCGGCACCGCCGACGTGCCGAGTGTGCGTCGCGAGCTGGGCTCGCTGCCTGCCACGCGCACGTCCCGGCCGTCCGCACCGTCGGTGTCGCCGGGGACGGTGCCGCACCCGCGTGCCGGGGAGGCAGTGCTGGCGACCTGGCACCAGCTGGTCGACCTCGGCACCCTGACCGACGGCGACGAGCACCTCGCCGGCACCGCCCGCCCGCCGGTCGTCCGGCTGGGCAAGGGCACCGCCGAGGCACTCGGTGTCGCCGACGGGGACGCGGTCACGGTGGGCACCGACCGCGGGGCGCTGACCCTGCCGGCGGAGCTGACCGAGATGCCGGACGGCGTCGTCTGGCTGCCGACCAACTCACCCGGTTCGACAGTGCGGCGCAGCCTCGGGGCGGCATCCGGCACGGTCGTCCGGATCTCCGTTCCCGCACCGAGCGCTACCGTTCCGGCCGGGCGGGTCGCGGCGGACGAGGCCGGTCTCCCGGGTCCGCTGCTCAACACTGGGGGTAACCAGTGACACCGTCACTCCTGGCCCAGGACCCGACGCTTGCCGACTTCGGTCGGGATCCGTGGTGGCTGGTCCTTGGCAAGATCGTCTTCGCGTTCGCCTTCGGTCTGCTGGCCACCCTGCTCGGTGTCTGGTTCGAGCGGCGGGTCGTGGGCTACATGCAGGTGCGGCCCGGCCCCAACCAGGTCGGCCCGTTCGGCCTGCTGCAGACCCTCGCCGACGGCCTCAAGATGGCCTTCAAGGAGGACATCCTGCCGAAGGCGGCCGACAAGGTCGTCTACTTCTTCGCCCCGACGATCTCGGTGATCTGCGCGGTCACCGCCCTGTCGGTGGTGCCGTTCGGCCCGATGGTGAGCATCGCCGGTCACCACACGCCGTTGCAGGTCACCGACGTGCCGGTGGCGGTGCTGCTGCTGCTGGCCTGCTCCTCGATGGGCGTCTACGGCATCGTGCTGGGCGGGTGGGCCTCCGGCTCGACGTACCCGCTGCTCGGCGGCCTGCGGTCGAGCGCCCAGATGATCTCGTACGAGGTCGCCATGGGACTCTCCATCGTGGCCGTCTTCATGACGGCCGGCACGATGAGCACGAGCGGGATCGTCGCCGCCCAGGGTGACGCCACCCGACTGACCATCGGCGGCTACGAGATCCCGGCGCCGGGCTGGTACGCGATCCTGCTGCTGCCCAGCTTCATCATCTTCTTCATCGCCACCGTCGGCGAGACCAACCGGGCGCCCTTCGACCTGCCCGAGGCCGAGTCGGAGCTGGTCGCCGGCTTCATGACGGAGTACAGCTCGCTGAAGTTCGCGCTCTTCATGCTCAGCGAGTACGTCGCCATGGTGACCATGTCCGCGGTCACCACCACGCTGTTCCTGGGCGGCTGGCGGGCGCCGTGGCCGATCACGCTGTGGGAGGGCGCCAACTCCGGTTGGTGGCCGATGCTCTGGTTCTTCGGCAAGGTGATCGCGCTGGTCTTCGTCTTCGTCTGGCTGCGTGGCACGCTGCCTCGGCTGCGCTACGACCAGTTCATGCGCTTCGGCTGGAAGGTGCTGCTGCCGATCAACCTGGTCTGGATCCTGGTCCTGTCGGGCCTGCGTTCCATCGAGGGTTGGGACTGGAAGGGCAAGGCGATCGCGGTCGGCATTCCGGCCGGCATCGCGCTGATCGCCACGCTCTTCTGGCCGAGTCGGAAGCCGCAGCCGACGCCGACGACGCAGGAACAGGTCGACAACCGGCCGTACGGGAGCTTCCCGTTGCCGCCGATGGATCTACAGGTACCACCGAGCCCGCGTATCACGCGCGTGGTCGCCGAGCGGGAGCCGGCCAACATCGTCGCCGGCTCGGACTCCAGGGAGGTGTGACGTGGGCGCGATCACCGGAACGTTCAAGGGATTCGGTGTCACCTTCTCGCACATGTTCAGGAAGGTCGTCACCACCGACTATCCGTTCAAGCCGCCGGTGTCGGCGCCGCGCTACCACGGGCGGCACATCCTCAACCGGCACCCGGACGGCCTGGAGAAGTGCATCGGCTGCGAGCTGTGCGCCTGGGCCTGCCCGGCGGACGCGATCTACGTCGAGGGCGGCGACAACACCGACGAGCAGCGTTTCTCGCCCGGTGAGCGGTTCGCCAGCACCTACCAGATCAACTACGCGCGGTGCATCTTCTGCGGGCTCTGCATCGAGGCCTGCCCGACCCGTTCGCTCACGATGAGCAACGAGTACGAGCTGGCACGGGACAACCGGCAGGACCTGATCTTCACGAAGGAGCAGCTGCTCGCTCCGCTGCTCGAGGGCATGGAGCAGCCGCCGCACCCGATGCGGCTGGGCGACAGCGAGAAGGACTACTACGTCGGCGCGCTGGACAACCCGGGCACCTCCGCCGGTGCCGAGACGTCCCCCATGGGTCCCGGCCGCTACCAGGTCGAGGAGCACCCCGGCGTGACGTTCCCGGGTGCCGAGCAGGCCGCCCAGCGCGCGGCGGCCGGCAAGGGAGAGGGAGCATGACCACGTCTACGGTGCTGGCCGCGGCGGGCGGTGTGTCCGGCGGCGAGGAGGTCACCTTCTGGATCCTCGCGCCGCTCGCGCTCATCGGCGCGATCGGGATGGTGGCGGCCCGCAACGCGGTGCACTCGGCGCTCTGGCTGGTGCTCACGATGCTCTGCCTGGGCGTGTTCTACGTGCTCCAGGCCGGGCCGTTCATCGGCATGGTGCAGATCATCGTCTACACCGGCGCGATCATGATGCTCTTCCTGTTCGTGCTGATGCTGGTCGGCCGGGACGCCTCCGACTCGCTGATCGAAACGCTGCGCGGCCAGCGGGTCGCCGCGATCCTGCTGGGCCTCGGCTTCGCCGGCCTGGTCGGCACCGCCGTCTACAACGCCATGGACAAGACCACTGCGGTCGGCCTGGACCAGGCCAACGCCGAAGGCAACGTGCAGGGCATCGCCCGGCTGCTGTTCACCAAGTACGTCTTCGCGTTCGAGCTGACCTCGGCGCTGCTGATCACCGCGGCGGTCGGCGCCATGGTGCTCGCGCACATCGAGCGGCGTAAGCAGGACAAGGTCGACCAGGTGTCGACCATGCGGGCGCGCTTCGCGCCGGGCAACTACCCCGGACCCAAGCCGGGCCCCGGCGTCTTCGCCACCTCCTCCTCGGTGGCCACCCCGGCACGGCTGCCGGACGGCCGGCTCACCGAGCGGAGCACGCCGGACATCCTGCCGGTCCGCGAGCTGACCGCGCAGGAGACCACGCTGAAGGGGACCGACAGGTGAGCGCGAGGAGTGCAGCGAAGCGGAGCCCCGCAGTCGCGAACGAAAGGCTGGCCCAGCGATGACACCCAATCATTACCTCGTGCTGGCGGCGGTGCTGTTCACCATCGGCGCGTCCGGGGTGCTCGTCCGGCGCAACGCGATCGTGCTGTTCATGTGTGTCGAGCTGATGCTCAACGCGGCCAACCTGACGCTGGTCACCTTCAGCCGTATCAACGGTGACCTCAACGGCCAGATCATGGCGTTCTTCGTGATGGTGGTGGCCGCGGCCGAGGTCGTCGTCGGCCTCGCGATCATCATGTCCATCTTCCGGACCCGGCGCTCGGCGAGTGTCGACGACGCCAACCTGCTCAAGTACTAAGGGGCAAGCGAGTGGAAGAGACTGTGCAGTACGCAGAGGCCACGGGCTTGCTCGGCAGCGTCTGGCTGCTGGTGGCGATCCCGCTGGTCAGCGCGGCCATCCTGCTGCTGCTCGGCCGGCGGGCCGACCGCTGGGGGCACTGGTTGGGCGTCGCGGCCATCGGGGCCGCGTTCGTGCTCGGGCTGGCGTCCTTCTTCCAGCTGCGCGGCCTGGAGAACAAGTCGGCCGAGCTGAGCCTCTGGGACTTCATCGCGGTCGGTGACCTGCGGGTCGACTTCGGCCTGCTGTTCGACCCGCTGGCCGCGGTCTTCGTCCTCCTGATCACCGGCGTCGGATTCCTGATCCACCTGTACGCCGTCGAGTACATGGCGCACGACGCGGGTCGCCGCCGGTTCTTCGCGTACTTCAACCTGTTCGTCGCGGCCATGCTGCTGCTGGTGCTCGGCAACAACTACGTGATGCTGTACTTCGGCTGGGAGGGCGTCGGTCTGGCGTCGTACCTGCTGATCTCCTTCTGGTACGGGCGGCCGAGCGCCGCCACAGCCGGCAAGAAGGCGTTCCTGATGAACCGGGTCGGCGACACCGGCCTCGCCATCGGCATCTTCATCATGTTCGCGACCCTGGGCACCACCCAGTACGACGAGGTGTTCAACGGTGTCGGCGCGCTGACCGGCACCACGGTGCTGGTGCTCGGCCTGCTGCTGCTGCTCGGTGCGGCCGGTAAGTCCGGCCAGTTCCCGCTCCAGGCATGGCTGCCGGACGCGATGGAGGGCCCCACCCCGGTGTCGGCGCTCATCCACGCCGCCACCATGGTCACCGCCGGCGTCTACCTGATCGCCCGGTCGAACCCGATCTTCTCCGCCAACTCGACGCTCCAGCTCGTGGTGGTCAGCGTCGGTGCGCTCACCCTGCTGATGGGCTGCATCATCGGCGCGGCGAAGGACGACATCAAGCGGGTGCTGGCCTGGTCGACGGTCAGCCAGATCGGCTACATGTTCCTCGGCGTCGGCCTGGGCGGTGGCGCGTACGCGCTGGCCATCGTGCACCTGCTGGCGCACGGCTTCTTCAAGGCCAACATGTTCCTGGGCGCCGGTTCGGTCATGCACGGGATGAAGGACCAGGTGGACATCCGCCGCTTCGGTGGGCTGTCGACGTACATGAAGGTCACCTGGCTGACGTTCATGATGGGCTGGCTGGCCATCATCGGCATGTTCCCGTTCTCGGGCTTCTTCTCGAAGGAGCCGATCATCGTGGCCGCCTTCGAGCGGGACGACTGGACGGCCTGGCTCTTCGGTGGTGCGGCGCTGCTCGGCGCGGGGCTGACCGCGTTCTACATGACGCGGCTGTTCGTGCTCACCTTCCACGGCCCGAAGCGGTGGACCGAGGACATCGAGCACCCGCACGAGTCGCCGAAGCTGATGACCATCCCGCTGATCCTGCTGGCTGTCGGTTCGGTCGGCGCCGGTTTCCTGCTCTCCACGTCCGTTCCGGACTGGCTGACCTCCACCGCCGGTCTGGGCGGTGAGCACGCCGAGCACGAGCCGGTCCTCTCGCACCTCGTGATCACCACGTTGTCGCTGCTGGTGACGGTGCTCGGCGCTGGACTGGCCTGGTTCCTGTTCCGGGCCGGTACGGCCACCGCGCCGCAGCCGGCCGGCGTGCTGGTCACCGCAGCCCGCCGCAACCTCTACACCGACGCGGTCAACGAGGCGGTCTTCGAGAAGCCGGGCATCTTCCTCACCCGGGCGCTGGTCTTCCTCGACAACCGGGGCATCGACGGGCTGGTCAACGGTCTCGCTGCTGGTGTCGGCGGCGGTTCGGGCCGGCTCCGGCGGCTGCAGACCGGTTTCGTCCGCTCGTACGCCACCTCGATCCTGGCCGGTGCGCTGCTGGTGATGGCGGCGTTCCTGGCGGTGCAGGCGGGGTGGTTGGCGTGATCGACCTGAATACGCCCGCCCCCGCCGGCGGACCACGCATCCACGACGGAGGTAAGGCCGCATAATGTCCAACTTCCCGTTCCTCTCGGTGCTCACCGTGGCGCCGCTGGTGGGCGCCCTGGTGGTGGCCTTCCTGCCGCGCCACCGGCCGGAGCTGGCCAAGCAGGTGGCGTTCGTCTGGTCGCTGCTGGTGCTGGTGCTCTCGGTGGTGATGTGGGTCAGCTTCAACGCGGGCGGTGACCGGTTCCAGTTCCGGGAGTCGTACACCTGGATCCCGAACTGGGGCGTCAGCTTCACGTTCGCCGCCGACGGCATCGCACTGGTGATGCTCATGCTGATCGCGGTGCTGGTGCCGCTGGTGATCCTCGCCTCCTGGCACGACGCGGAGTCCTCCAAGCGGTCCATTCCGGTCTACTTCGCGCTGCTGCTGATCCTCGAGAGCACGATGATCGGCGTCTTCGCGGCCGCCGACGTCTTCCTGTTCTACGTGTTCTTCGAGGTCATGCTGGTGCCGATGTACTTCCTGATCGGCAGCTACGGCGGTCACCAGCGGCAGTACGCGGCGGTGAAGTTCTTCCTCTACTCGCTTGTCGGCGGCCTGTTCATGCTGGCCGCGGTGATCGGCCTCTGGGTGGTCGGCGGGAAGACCTTCGACTGGCAGGCGCTGTCGCAGGTGGACATCAGCACCGGCACCGAGCGGTGGCTGTTCCTCGGCTTCTTCCTCGCGTTCGCCATCAAGGCCCCGTTCTTCCCGTTCCACACCTGGCTGCCCGACGCCGGTGGCGCCGCCCCGGCGGGCGCCGCCGCGCTGCTGGTCGGTGTGCTGGACAAGGTCGGCACGTTCGGGATCCTGCGCTACTGCCTGCCCCTGTTCCCGGAGGCGTCGAAGTGGTTCGCGCCGTGGGCGCTGGCGCTGGGCGTGATCGGCATCATCTACGCGGCGCTGCTGGCGGTCGGCCAGAACGACCTCAAGCGGCTCGTGTCGTACACGTCGATCGCGCACTTCGGGTTCATCGGGGTGGGCATCTTCGCCTTCACCACGCAGGCCGGCACGGGCGCGGTGCTCTACATGCTCAACCACGGTCTGGCCACCGGCCTGCTGTTCCTGGTGGTCGGCATGCTGATCTCCCGGCGCGGCTCGTCGTTGATCAGTGACTTCGGTGGCGCCGGCAAGCTGGTCCCGGTGCTCGCCGGCGTGCTGTTCTTCGCCGGTCTCGCCTCGCTCGCGCTGCCCGGCACCGCGCCGTTCATCTCCGAGTTCCTGGTGCTGATCGGCACCTTCACGGTGAACAAGCCGGTGGCGGTCATCGCCACTGTCGGCATCATCCTGGCGGCGGCGTACGTGCTGTGGATGGTGCAGCGCACCACGCAGGGCACGCTCAATCCGGCGCTGACCGAGGTCGACGGGATGCGCCGGGACCTCAACCTGCGCGAGAAGGTGGTGGTCGCCCCGCTGATCGCGCTGATCGTGCTGCTCGGCTTCTATCCCAAGCCGGTCACCGATGTGATCAACCCGGCCGTCCAGGCGACCATGGACGACATCGGCAGAACCGACCCGGCCCCGTCCGTGGGCGGCACCGTCCAGGAGGCGCAGCGGTGAGCGCGAGGAGTGCAGCGAGGCGGAGCCCCCGTCGCCCGCGTGAGGAGAGAGCGGAGCGAGCCCCGCAGTCGCGGGCAGAGGCTTGCGCAGTCGCGAACGGAAGGCTGGCCCAGTGACCGAGTTGAAATTGCCGTCGCTCGACTACGCGGCACTCGCCCCGATCATGATCATGCTGGGCACCGCGTTGCTCGGTGTGCTCGTCGAGGCGTTCGTGCCGCGGCGCTCGCGGCACGTCGTGCAGCTGACGCTGGCGCTGCTGGCCGTCCTCGCCGCGCTGACCATGGTGGTCCTCAACGCCGACGACCGGCTCGTCACGGCCGGTCAGGCCATCGCGGTGGACGGGCCGACGCTCTTCCTCCAGGGCGCCATCCTGGTGCTGGCCGCGATGGCGCTACTGCTGATCGGTGACCGTACCGTCGAGCGGGGCGGCGCGTTCGTCGCCCAGGCCGCGGTGACCGCCGAGTCCGCCGACGACCGGAAGCAGGCCGAGGGGCGCAACGGGCTCACCGAGGTCTACCCGCTCATCACGTTCGCGATCGGCGGCATGCTGATCTTCGTGGCGGCGAACGACCTGCTGACCATGTTCATCGCGCTGGAGGTCTTCTCCCTGCCGCTGTACCTGCTCTGCGCGCTGGCCCGCCGCCGGCGTCTGCTGAGCCAGGAAGCGGCGATGAAGTACTTCCTGCTCGGCGCGTACGCCTCGGCGTTCTTCCTGTTCGGGGTGGCCCTGATCTACGGCTTCACCGCAGGTGTTCCGGGCCGTTCGGCAGGTGTCGACTTCGCCACCGTCAACGCGGCGGTCAGCGAGTCGCCGGCCAGCCAGGTGCTGCTCTTCGCCGGCATGGCGCTGCTCGCCATCGGTCTGCTCTTCAAGGCCGCCGCCGCCCCGTTCCACGTGTGGACGCCGGACGTCTACCAGGGTGCGCCGACGCCGATCACTGGTTTCATGGCCGCCTGCACCAAGGTCGCGGCGTTCGGCGCGCTGCTGCGCGTCTTCCACGTCGCGTTCGAGGGCGGGGGCTGGGACTTCACGCCGGTGCTCGGTGCGGTGGCGGTGCTGACCATGCTGGTCGGCGCGGTGCTGGCGGTCACCCAGACGGACATCAAGCGGCTGCTCGCGTACTCCTCGATCGCCAACGCCGGCTACCTGCTGGTCGGTGTGCTGGCGCCGAGCCGGGACGGGCTCTCCGGCACGATGTTCTACCTGGTCGCGTACGGCTTCTCGGTGCTGGCCGCGTTCGCCGTGGTCACCCTGGTGCGCGACGCCGACGGCGAGGCCACCCACCTGTCCCGCTGGGCCGGGCTGGGGCGGCGCTCGCCGTTCTACGCCGGGCTGTTCACGTTCATCCTGCTCGCGTTCGCCGGTATTCCGCTGACCAGCGGCTTCACCAGCAAGTTCGCGGTCTTCGGGCCGGCGCTGGACGGCGGTCAGGCCTGGCTCGTCATCGCGGGTGTGCTGACCAGCATGGTGCTGGCGTTCCCGTACCTGCGGGTCGTGGTGATGATGTGGCTGTCCGAGCCGGGCGAGTCCACGCCGACGGTCACCGTGCCGGGCGGCCTCACGTCCGCCGCGCTGATGGTCGGCGTGCTGGCCACCCTGGTGCTGGGTGTCGCCCCTGGTCCGTTGCTCGACCTGGCTACCGGAGCCGCAGAATTCGTGCGGTGAGACGTACCTCGGACACCGGGGGTCGGCGCGCGGACGCGTGCCGGCCCCCGCTGCGTATCCCCGACCCGGAGCAGGTCGAACGGGTGTGGCATGGTTGATGGTGTGGTGATTCCGGCTGGCGAGCGTTCAGGTGCCACCGGTTCCGGCGGTCGCCGGGGTCGGGCGAGCACGAGTCAGTTCGGCGCGCTCGGCCTTCATCTTGCCGATCCCCGCGTCGAGGCGTCCGTGCTGGGGCTGCTGGACGCGGTCGAGATCGAGCTGCGCGCCAGTGTGGCCAGCGCCGACCCGTTCGTCACGGAGGCTGCCCGGCACCTCCTGGAGGCCGGCGGGAAGCGGTTCCGGCCGCTGCTGGTGGCGCTCGGCGCACAGTTCGGCGATCCGTCGGGCGCGCAGGTGGTCCCGGCGGCCGTGGTGATGGAGCTCACCCACCTGGCCACCCTCTACCACGACGACGTGATGGACGAGGCCGCCGTGCGGCGGGGCGCACCGAGCGCCAACTCGCGCTGGACCAACTCGGTCGCCATCCTGGTCGGCGACTACCTCTTCGCCCGCGCCGCGGACATCGCGGCCGATCTGGGCCCCGAGGCCGTCCGGTTGCAGGCGCGCACCTTCGCCCGGCTGGTGCACGGTCAGATCGCGGAGACGGTGGGCCCGCGCGCCGGGGAGGACCCGGTCGCGCACTACCTGAGCGTGATCGCCGAGAAGACCGGCTCGCTGATCGCCACGTCGGTCCGGTTCGGCGGCATGTTCGGTGGCGCCCCCGCCGAGCAGGTCGAGGCGCTCGCCGGTTACGGCGAGACGATCGGCGTCGCGTTCCAGCTCACCGACGACCTGCTGGACATCGCGTCCGAGTCGGTGCAGTCGGGCAAGACGCCCGGCACGGACCTGCGCGAGGGTGTCCCGACGCTGCCGGTGCTCTACGCCCGTGCGGCCGACGACTCCGACGCGGCGTCGGTGCGGCTGCGGGAGATCCTGGCGACCGGCCCGTTGACCGACGACGCGCTGCACGCCGAGGCCCTGGGGCTGCTCCGGGAGAGCCCGGCGCTCAAGCGCGCCCGGGAGACCGTCCGCAGCTACGCCGAGGACGCCCGCGCGCGCCTGGCGCCGCTCCCGGCGAGCGCGTCCCGCCAGGCGCTGGAGTCGCTCTGCGACTACATCGCCGACCGCACCAGCTAACCTCCCATCCGGTCCGTCCCCCGGTTGATCGTGAAGTTACCGCCCCGACACGTCGTGTGATCGGGCAACAACTTCATGGTCACGCGCGGGTTGGGGGTGCGGCGGCTGTCAGTAGGCGGCTGCCCATCAGCATCAGGGCGGCGGCGAGCAGCATCGCCACCGCCGCCGTGACCCACATGGTCGGATAGCCGAAGTGGGCGGCGAGGGGGCCGAGGCTCAGCGGGCCGAGGCAGCCGCCCGCGTACACCCCGGTCTGCGTGATCGAGGTGGCGGCGGCCGGAGCCTGCGGATGCAGCCGGACCACCGCGAAGTTCACCAGGCCGGGCCACGCCCAGCCGAGGCCGAAGCCGAGCACCACGCCGGCCACCAACGGCACCGGACCGGCCACCGCGAGCAGACCGAGCCCGGCCGCCCCGACCACCAGCATCGCGGCGATGAGGGCGACGTGCCCGCTGGCCCGGCGGTCGGCCAGTCCGCCGGCACCCACCCGGGCGGCCACGCAGACCGCGCTGCCCAGCGTCAGGGTGAGGCCGGCGAGGCCCGGCGACAGACCCCGGGCGGCGGCCGAGTCCACCAGGAAGGTGCCCAGCGCGTTGGCCGCGCCCGCCGCCAACGTCGCCGCCGCGCCGATCACCACCAGGGCCGTCGTGGCCCGGCCCGCGCGTGCCGCGTCGGCCCGTCGGTCCCGGCCGGGCAGTTGCCGGGGTACGGCCGGCAGCGTCGTCAGCGCCGCGACCGCTGCGGCCACGAACGCCCAGCGCCAACCGGCGGTGAGCGCGATGGTGGGCACCGCCGCGCCGGCCAGCAGGGTGGAGACCGGAATGGCCGCCTGCTTCACACCGAACGACAGCCCCTGCCGGTTCGGGGGCACGTGCTGGGCCAGCGCTGCGTTGCTGGCGAGTTGGCCGAGGGCGTTCGCTGCGGCGCTGAGCGCCAGCAGGGCGAGCAGCACCTCGTACGAGCGGGCGAACACCGCCACGGCCAGCATGGACCCGGAGGCCAGCACGATGCCGCTGCGGGCCACCACTGCCGGCCCGTACCGCTCGACGAGCCGGCCCGACGGCACCGAGGCCAGCGCGCTCACGCCGAAGTAGACGGACACGGCCAGGCCCAGCCCGGCCGGGGAGAAGTCGAGGTCGGCTCCCATCTGCACGGCGAGGCCGCCGAGAAGGAAGACGGGCAGTACGCAGGCCACGGTGGTGGCGACGGCACCGGCGCTGGCCCGGATCGGGCGGGTGCGGGTGCGGTCTTCAGCGGGGGTGAGGGCGGTGTCGGTCATCGTCCGGCAAACCTACGCGAGTCAGGCTCAGACCACTCCTGGTGACCATCGGCCTACAAGGAGTGGATGGTGATCTGGCATCCTCGACCCGAACAGGCATTTCGCGCCCGGCCTGTTTTTCATATGGTGTAAGTCCCCGGCGGCGGAGGTGGTTGTGCGCGACCCCTTGGCAGAACCCTCGGACCTGATCCGCAGCGTGTCCCGAGCCCTGCGGGTGCTCGAGTCGGTCGGTCGCGCCCCGAAGGGCCTGACCGTCAAGCAGATCGCCCGACGGTGCGAGCTGACCGTGGCCACCACCTACCACCTGGTCCGCACCCTCGCCTACGAGGGCTACGTGATCCGTCGCGAGGACGGCACGTACATCGTGGGGCTGGAGGTGGCCGACCGCTACCGCGAGCTGGTGACCGCGTTCCGGGGCCCGCCGGTGGTCGGTGAGACGTTGCGCCGGGCCGCCGTGGACACCGGCTACAGCCACTACCTGGGCCGCTTCGTCGGCGGTCAGGTCGCCATCACCGCGGTGGCCGAGGGGCACCGCTCGCCCTACCTGGAAGACCTGGTTCCCGGCTTCGACGAGGGGGCGCACGCGACGGCCCTCGGCAAGTCCCTGCTCGCCACTCTCACCACCGAGCAGCGTTTCCGCTACCTGCGCGAGTACGGCATGCGCCCGTTCACCACCGCCACGCTGACCACCACCGAGGCGTTCGAGGCCGACCTGGCCGCCGGCGACCGACGCGGGATGCAGCTGGAGCTGGGGCAGTTCCGCCAGGGCGTGGCCTGCGCGGCGGTGCTCGTCACGCCGGACAAGGACATGGAACGCCGGGTCGTACTGGCCTGCGCCCTGCCGGCGAGCGAGATGATGACGTCCGCGCGCGTCGTCCGGGCCAAGCTGCTCACCGTCGCCCGCACGGTCGCCGACGGCATCGCCTCCGACCACTGACCCACCGGATACCGAAAGGCCCTCTCCCGGGCTGGGAGAGGGCCTCTCGGGGCGGTCCAGCGCCGAACCGCCTGGGGGAACGTCAGCGGCCCGCCGGCCGCGGGGGCACCGTCAGCTGCCCACCGGGCCGCCGTCGAGACGCCAGGTGACCACCACGCCCGGCTTGGCGTAGTCGCCGTCCGGCCAGTTCGAGGCCGGGTTCTCCACCGACGCGCCGGTGATCTCACCCGGGTGCTGCACCGCGACGAACACCGAGCGGTTGTCGCCGGTGATGAACGGGCCGCAGGTCTCCGCACCGAGTGGCACGGTCAGGAACTGCTTGAGGTGACCCTTCTCCGGACCCTCGACGGCGGTGGCGAAGAGGCCGTCGTTGCTGCCCAGCGCGTTGCCGTCGGTGGAGATCCACAGGTTGCCGGTGGCGTCGAAGGCGACGTTGTCCGGGCAGGAGATCGGGGAGACCTTGGTCTTGTCGTACCCGGAGAAGAAGGTCGACGGGTCGGTCGGGTCGCCGCACACGATCGGCAGCGACCAGGCGAAGGTCTCCGAGGTGTTGTCGTTGCGGTCCTCGACCAGCTCCAGGATCTGCCCGTGCTTGTTGGCGTTGCGCGGGTTGGCCTCGTCGGCCGTCGCCTTGCCGGCCTTGCCGCGGTCGGTGTTGTTGGTCAGCGCCACGTAGACCTTGCCGGTGAGCAGGCTCGGCTCGACGTCCTCCGGGCGGTCCATCTTGGTCGCCCCGACCTTGTCGCCGGCGAGCCGGGTGAAGGTCAGCACGTCCGCGGCGGTCATCCCGTCGACGAACGAGCGGTTACCGCTGACCAGCTTGATCCAGCGCCCACGACCGTTGAACGCGCCGTCGGCGGGGACGTTGCCCGAGCCGTCGATCTCGCCCGCGCTGGTCTGGTCGAGCTGCGCGACGTAGAGCGTGCCGGACTCCAGCAGCGTGAGGTTGTGCTTGCGGGCCGCCCACGAGTTGCCCTTGAGGAACTTCTTGTCCGAGACGAACTTGTAGAGGTAGTCGAACCGCTCGTCGTCGCCCATGTACGCGACCACGTGCCCGTCCTTGGCGACGATGACGTTCGCGCCCTCGTGCTTGAAGCGGCCCATCGCCGTGTGCTTGCGCGGGCGGCTCTCCGGGTCGAACGGGTCGATCTCGACGATCCAGCCGAACCGGTGCGCCTCGTTGGGGTGCTTGGCCAGGTCGAAACGCTCGTCGGCGCGCTCCCACTTACGGCTGCCGCTGGGGTAGCGGGACGCGGTGGTGATGCCGTAGCGGTCCAGCTTCGGCTTGAGGTCGGCCGGAGCGGCGTCCGCGCCGACGAAGTACTGGTTGAAGTTCTCCTCGCCGGAGAGCACCGTCCCCCACGGGGTCACGCCACCGGAGCAGTTGTTCAGCGTGCCGACGACCGTACGACCCTTGGGGTCGGCGGCGGTCTTCAGCCAGGCCGAGCCGGCGGCCGGGCCGGTCAGGTCGAACGTGGTGCTGAGCGCGGTGACCCGCCGGTTGTACGGCCGGCGACCGTTGTCCACGGGCTTCCACTGCCCGGTGCCGGCGACCCGCTCCAACTCCACCACGGACATGCCGTGCGCGGCCATCGCCGTGCGCAGCTGCTCCACGGAGAGCCCGTCCAGGCCGGGAAAGCCGGGGAACATCAGGTCCTCGTTGGTGTACTCGTGGTTGACCACGAGCAGCGCCCGCCTGCCCTGCCTGTCCAGCGGCAGCACCCCGACGAAGTCGTTGTTGTAACCGAACTGCTTCGACTGGGCGGCGGCGGTCTGGTGGTGCAGATTGAACTCCGGCGCCCCCGGCAGCACCGCGTCGCCCCACTTGATCACCACGGCGTGGTCGTAGCCGTTCGGCACGACAAGGGTGTCCAATTTGTTCGGCGGGATCGGCTTGAAAGTCAGCGCGCCGCTGCCGACACCCGTGGTGGGACGGCCGAAGCCGAAGTTTTCCGGCACGTCCGGGGTGGCGGGGGCCGCGGCGGCGGCGGGGGCCGCGCCGGCCAGCGCGCCGGCCGCCGCGCCACCGAAGCCGAGGACCAGGGCGCCGACCGCGCCGGCCCGGACGACGCCGCGCCGGGAGACCTCCGCGTTCACCACGTCCCCGAAGTACGCGTTGTCCGACGTGTTCGGGACGGGGTGGTCACAGGCGTTGCCGCAGCGGTACAGACAGGTCATGGCATCACGGGTGCCGTGACGGTTGCCGGTCAACAGGGGGAGCAGCCGGGGACGGTCGCTCATGGAAGTGGCCTCCAGGAAAGTCGGTGGCACGACAGGCGGCGTACCAGCCGGACGCTAGGAGGACGTGGTGAGCGGTCGTCGGCCGCAGTGTGAACCAGGCGTGAACACCTGCGCGGGCACCAGCGGTCTGACCTCGGTCTGAACCGTTCGGCGTGACCGCACGTATTCCCGAGCGGACACACCGCCGGACGCGCGCCGGAAGTGAGGAGACCGCCATCAGCGACCATGACGCCCAACTGCTGCGGGCGCTGCACGACGAGCACGCGGAGGCGCTGTACGCACACGCCCTGCGGCTGGTCAACGGCGACCGGCAGCGGGCCGAGGACCTGGTGCAGGAGACGCTGCTGCGGGCCTGGCGGCACCCCGAGTCCCTCGACCCGCGACGCGGCTCCGTACGCGCCTGGCTGTTCACCACCGCCCGTAACCTGGCCATCGACGCCTGGCGGCGACGGTCCACCCGGGTCGGCGAGGTGTTCACCGACGAACTGCCCGAGCCGCCCGAGGTGGTCGACGAGGCCGAGCGCGCGGTGGAGGCGTGGACCGTCGCCGAGGCGTTGAACCGGCTCAGTCCCACCCACCGTGAAGTGCTTGTCGAATGCTTCTACCAGGGGCGGTCGGTGGCCGAGGCGGCATCGAGGCTGGGCGTACCGCCGGGCACGGTGAAGTCGCGCACCCACTACGCCCTGCGCTCACTACGGTTGGTCCTGGCCGAGATGGGGGTGACGGGATGACTCGGTGCGAGTTCGCGCACGACGACGGCGCGTACGTGCTGGGCGCCCTGGCCCCCGCCGAACGGGCGGCCTACGAGCGGCACCTCGCCGGCTGCGCCTCCTGCCGGGACGCGGTCGCCGAGATCGCCGTCCTGCCGGGACTGCTCGGTCGTCTCGACCCTGCGGGTCTGGAGCAGTTCCTGCCGCCGCCGTCCCCGCCCCGGGTGCCCGCGCTGCTCGAGGAGGCCCGGAACCGCCGGCGCCGCGAGCGTGCAGCGACCCGTCGGCGGTACGCCCTCACGACGCTGGCCGCCGCCGCGCTCGCCCTCGTGGTGGGTGTCGGCACGGCCGCGGTGCTGCCCCGACCGGTCGCCCCACCGGTGACCCCGGGCGCACAGGGCACCCACCCCGGCCCGCAGGTGTCGATGGTCGCCATGCGGCCGGTGGCGACAGCCGGGCCGGTGCACGCCGAGATCGGGCTGGCCGGCAGCAAGTGGGGCACCGAGGTGACCATGCACTGCGGGTACGACGCGCGGACGAGCTACGGCAAGGCGTACCCGTTCCGGCTGGTGGCCCACGGCCCGAACGGCAGCAGCGAGCAGATCGGCTCCTGGCTGGCCGCCCCCGGCGACGACCTCAGCTTCACCGGCGTCACCCGCTTCACCGACGCCGAGCTGGTCAGCGTGGAACTCCAACGTTCCGACGGCACCCCCCTGCTCACCTACGCAGTCCCGTAACCCCGCCCGCCCTTCGCCGCCTCCCGCGACCCCGCCCCCCCTTCGCCGCGATCTTGCACTTTCTGTCGTCCCGTAACGGGTCAAGAACCGCAAATCGACGACACAAACTGCAAGATCGCGGGGGTGGGGTGGGGTGGGGCGGGGCGGGGCGGGGCGGGGCGGGGCGGGGTGTGGGTTAGGGGGTTGGGACGGGGCTGGGGAGGCGT
This sequence comes from Micromonospora sp. NPDC049004, assembly GCF_040649315.1. Taxonomy (NCBI): domain Bacteria; kingdom Bacillati; phylum Actinomycetota; class Actinomycetes; order Micromonosporales; family Micromonosporaceae; genus Micromonospora; species Micromonospora sp. NPDC049004. The sequence goes on along the minus strand of NZ_JBEZFG010000002.1, from coordinate 373,439 downwards.
GGGGTGCTTCTGGAGTGGCGGGCCTGGCGAATGGCGTCGGCGGTGAAGACGACCAGGGCCAGCCAGACCAGTGCGAAGCCGGCGAGGCGGGCCGGCGGCATCGGCTCGTGGAAGATCAGCACGCCGCAGGCGAGCTGGAGGATCGGCGCCAGGTACTGGATCATGCCGAGGCCGGTCAGTGGCAATCGGTTGGCGGCCCCGGCGAAGAGCAGCAGCGGGATCGCGGTGGCCGCGCCGGCCAGCACCAGCAGCGCGGTGTGCCCGGCGGAGACATGCCCGAAGGTCAACCCGCCGTGCCGGCTCAGCCAGGCGAGATAGCCCAGCGCGGGCAGCGCCAGCACCGCCGACTCGACGAAGAGCCCCTCGGCGGCGGGCAACCCGAGCTGCTTCTTGATCAGGCCGTAGCCGGCGAAGCTGAACGCGAGGCTCAGGGCCAGCCAGGGCAGCCGGCCGTAGTCGACGGCGAGCACCGCGACGGCCGACGCGCCGATGCCCAGCGCCACCCACTGCGCCGGGCGGAGTCGTTCCCGCAGCACCGTCACCCCGAGCAGCACCACCACGAGGGGGTTGATGAAGTAGCCGAGCGCGGTCTCCACCACCCGGTTGGAGCTGACTCCGTAGATGTAGATGCCCCAGTTGATGGCGATGAGCGCGGACGCGGCGACGATCCCGGCGACCGTCCGGCGGCGGCGTAGCAGCGCCCGCAGGAAGCCGATGTTGCGCAGCGCGCCGAGCAGCAGGGCCACGAAGAGCACCGACCAGACGATCCGGTGGGCCAGGATCTCCAGCGGGCCGGTGGGTCGCAGCAGCTTGAAGTAGAGCGGAAAGAAACCCCAGAGCAGGTACGCGCCGATGCCGTAGAGGTATCCCAGGCGGAGTGGCGTCACGCCTCCACCGTAAGGGGTGAACCTCCGCTTTGTTCCTTTCCGGTGATCGGCGTCACCGGTGGGCGCCGGTCGAGCTGCATCCACCGCTGCGGAACGTCCAACGGGGTGAAGCCGACCCGCGCGTACACCTCGTGCGCGTCGCTGGTCGACAGCAGAATCCGGCGTACGCCCAGCTCGGCGAGGTGGTCGCGGACCGCGCCGGCCAGCCAACCGCCCAGCCCGCGGCCCCGGGAGGCGCGGTCGACGTACACGTCGCAGAGCCAGGCGAAGGTGGCGCCGTCGGTGACCACCCGGGCCACCGCCACCTGGTGGCCGTCCCCGGGTCGGTAGACGCCGAACGGGAGTGACCCGGCGAACGCCCGCACCACCGTCTCCCGGTCACGCCCCAGCGCCCAGTAGGCGTCGGTGGACAGCCAGTGGTGGATCCGGTCCAGGTCGAGCCGGGCGGGGTCGGTGCTGATCAGGTGGCCGTCGGAGCGGGTCAGCGAGAACACGTCTGTGAGGCTAACCAACCCGATCGGCTCGCCGGCCCGCCAATTCCCGAACTCTGGTCACCGGACCGCCCGGCCCATCGGGGGCCGGGCGGTCCGGGTCGGTGGTGGTCGGTCGCCGTCAGTCCCGGTCGAGAACGGCGCCCAGGATCCAGGTCACGATGCTCACGAACAGGGCGCCGAGCACGGCGGCCGGCCAGAAGCCGTCCACCGAGAACGGCAACCCGGCCTGGTCGGCGATCCAGCTCGTGAGCAGGAACAGCAGCCCGTTCACCACCAGCGCGATGAGACCCAGGGTGAGCAGGTAGAAGCCGCAGCCGACGGTCTTGATGACCGGCTGGAGCACCGCGTTGACGACGCCGAAGATCACCGCCACCAGGATCAGCGTGGTGACCGTCTCCACTGCCGAGGTCGACTCCAGGTCGATGCCCGGAATGAGCAGTGTGGCCAACCAGAAGGCCAGCGCCGTGGTGGCCAGCCGAATCAGCAACCCTTTCAGAAAACCCATGGCCGGGATCGTGCCACGGACCACTCACCGGCGTAACCCACCAGTTGACCATCCACGACGACGCGGCCCCGGGAGCGCCCGGCAGCACTCGGGTCGGCGTCCCCGCCGGCTCAGCCGCGTGCCGGCGGGCCGATCAGCTGGGCCTCGATCGGGGTGGGGGAGAGCAGCGCCCAGCGCAGGGCTCGGCGGTTCACCACCGCCACCATGTCGTCCCGGATCCGGGTGAGCCAGTCGGCCGAGCCGCCCAGCCCCAGCGCCGTTCCAGCCAGCGCGGCCTCGGCCCCGTGCAGCGGCTGCAACACGGCCAGATCCGCGCGGCTCAACGCGTCCACATCGGCCGGGGTCAGCTCGTCGCGCACCACGAGGGTGGCCCGCCACGCCGGACCCGGCTCGGTCTCGGCCGGCACCGGCCCGGCGTCGACCACCAGCAGCAACGGTTGAAGCGCGGTACCCACCGAGTCGGCGACCGGTCGGCCCGGCGGGATCAGCGGGATCGTTCCGCCCGGAGCGCCCACACCCCGCACGAACGGCTCCCAGGCGCGGGGTCGCGCCGTCTGCACCACCACCAGCGCGCCCAGGGCCATCGCCCGCAGCGCCACCAGCTGCGCGGCCCGCACCCCGCCCACCAGCATCACCCGGGTGCTCTCCGGCCGGAACAACCGTACGGTCACCGCGCCGCCGTGCCGGTTGGTGCCGACCATCATCCCCGCCTCGCCCAGGGTCAGCTCCCAGTCGTCCAGCGCCACAGCCGATTGCCCCCCGGTGCTGGTGAGCGCCACCGGCAGCGTGCCAGCCAGCCCGCTCAGGTGCGCGCCGTCGAGTCTGCGCAGCGTCCCGCCGACGCCGTCGACCAGTCGACTCAGCGCGTCGACGGCCACGGTCAGCTCGGCGGTCGACGTGGCGGCCAGGCGTACGGCCATCTCGGTCGGCGCGGTCCCGGTGTCGCCGGCCGCCGGCGGCCCGACGCAGAGCGACACCGTCGTCGCGGTCGCCGGCAGCGCGAGCAGCCGGGGCACCAGCCGCCGCGCGGCCGGTGCGCCGGTCTGCGGCCAGTCGACCAGCCGGAACGTGGCCTGGACGAGTGCGCCCGAGCGGAGCAGCGGCCACGACTCCCGCACCGGCTGGCCGTCGTGGTGGGCCAGCTCGCCCAGCACGCGCAGTGCCGCAGGCACGCCGAGCGGCCGGGCGGTCAGCGGCCCGAGTCGGCGGACGATCCGGCGTACCGTGCCGGCGAGCGCCCGACGCAGGGCCTCCTGCGTCCACCCGTCCGCCCGCAGCACCCGAACCGCCAGCACCGCCCGCTCCCGCCCGGCGAGCCGGCCGTCGGTGAGCTGCCGGTACGAGGTGCCGACGGTGCCACCCGCCGTCGGGACGGGTGCCGGCGTCCCGCTGAGAAGCAGTTGGATCCGCACCGGCGGGACGTCCGGACCGGGCGTCGGCAGGAGCGCGGCCGGCGCGGGGATCTCCCGGGACGCGTCGCCGAGCAGGTCGCCGGGGTCGCCGAGCTCCAGAAGCGCCACCATGCCGCCGGTGTCCTCCAGCACCGCCGCCGGCCCGCCCGACAGCTCCGTCGAGTGGACCACGGCACCGGGTGCGACAAGGGCGAGCAACCCGGCCGGGTCGGCCTGCCGACCCAGCACGCGCCGCCGGGTCAGATGCGCGGCGGCGGTGCCCAGCCACTCGAAGAGCCACCTGCCGCGCACCCGCACGCCGGCGACCGCGACCAGGAGCGCGGCCACGAGCAGTGCGGCGACGGTGAGCGGCGTGCCCCGACCCAGCGCGGCGAGGACGACCGCGACGGCGACCTGCCCGGTGACCAGTTGGCCCGCGCGGATCCCCGCGCCGCGTCGGCTGAACGCGGCCCAGCGACCGCGGGATCGTCGACCGGGTGCGCCGTCCCTGGCCGCCCTCGGCCCGGGAACGCCGAGCGCGGCCGGCGCGGCGGTGACGGCTTCGGTCGCTCCGGTGTCGACACCCGGCGCGGTGCCGACAGACGCTCCGACGGCGGTGGGGGCGCCCAACCCGGCTGTCGGGGCGGCGGCGGCCGGGACCGGGCCCCAACCCTGCCGGCTCGCCGGGTGCGGGCCTCCGGTGGTGATCGGCGACACCGCGCCTCCTCGACCAGTTTGGACGTGCCGGGCGGCCGACCGCCCCGGGACTGCCCGTCACGCGCCGCGACGTGGCTGCGGCACATAGTAAGCGACCGATGGCTGCCGTGGTTGTCCACAGGGGAGCCCGGTGGGGTAGCAGAACTGCTACCGGGCCGCTACCGTCAGCCACGAAGTTCATCGCTGACCCGCGTCCAGCCATGCTCGTCGACCGGGCCACGCGATAGTGCGCTCCCCCTGGGCGCACAGCCGGCCAGGCACGACCGAGGAGACGAGGTGATGTTCGGGTGTCCCAGACCCAGGCAGAAGCGGCGGTGATGCGGCAGACCGCCGCGAAGTTCGAGCAGGTGGACCAGTCGTTGCAGTCCATGCTGACCGGCCTGCTGGCCGAGCTGGAGGTGTTGCAGCAGGCCTGGCGCGGCGCCGGTGGGCGGTCGTTCGAGCAGGTCAAGCGGCAGTGGTCACAGGATCAGGCCGCGTTGCACCGGGCCCTGCGGGAGACCGCCGGGGCCATCCGCACCGCCGGCCGACAGTACGACGTCTCGGACGACGAGGCGGCCAGCCGGGTGGCCGGCACCAACCGCGGCGGCATCCAGCTGCCGCTCTGACCTGCCGGGAGGGAGTTCCGATGGACCACGGTGTGCTGGTCGTCAACTTCGCCGCGCTGCAACAGGCCGGCGTGGACATTCAACGGGCGCTGAACACGCTCGACTCACAGCTCGGCCAGCTCGAACGCGACGCCGCGCCGCTGGTGTCGGCCTGGGCGGGTGACGCCCGACAGGCGTATGAACAGCGCCAGGCGCGGTGGCGGTCCGCCTCGCAGGACCTGCAGGCGATGCTGCGCGCCATCAAGGTGGCGGTGGACGACTCTGCGGCCGACTATCTGGACACGGAGAAGAAGAACACCGGGCTGTTCCAGTGACGCCGGTGGGCCGGGAGCGCTGACCGTGCCCGCGTCGGCGCCCCGGCCGCCCTCCGACGAGGGCCACCGAGGCGACCCGGTCGGGTCAGACCGGCTCGGCCGGTCGCCAACGCCGGCGCGCGCCGCGGGGCAGCACGACCGCGAGCAACACCACGGCGACCGCCGTCAGGCCGATCGCCGCGCCGGCCACCAGAGCCCGGTCCCGGGCGGCCGCGCGGCGGGCCTGGCGGGCGAGCACCGCCGGATCGGGCCGGTCCTCGGCGAGTACGGCAACCGACCGCGCGGCGGCCGACCGGCCGCCGCCCGTCTCGGTGACCGCCCGGTAGGGGTTCAGCACACCGGCGCCGTACCCGCCGCCGTGTCCCGGGCCGGGCGCCGGATCGACAGTGGCGACGATCCGCTCCACCACCTCGGCGGCGGTCAACTCGGGTCGGTACGCGCGCAGCAACGCAGCGGTGGCGGCCACGAACGGCACCGCGTAGCTGGTGCCCTCGACCTGCTGGTGGCCCTGCACGGGCGCGGCGACCAGCACTCCGCTGCCCGGGGCGACCAGATCGACGTACGAGCCGGTCTGGGAGAAGGTCGCCCGTGCACCGTCCGCCCCGATCGCGCCCACCCCGAGCACCCCGTCGTACGCGGCGGGGAACGGGCGCGGGTCGCCGCTGTCGTGCAGGTTGCCCACGGCGGCCACCAGCACCACGTCCCGCTCGACGGCGTACCGCACGGCGGAGCGGACCTCCGGGTCGTCGGCGTACAGCACCACGGAGAGGTTCACCACGTCGGCGTCGTGGTCGACGGCCCAGCGGATGGCGTGGGCGAACTCGTCGGCGCTCACCGTGCGCCCCGACTCCCGACCCTGCACCACCTGCTGCTCACTCACCCGTACCGGCAGGATCCGGGCGGCCGGGGCCAGGCCGTGGAAGGCGACACCGGGCCGGGGCGCCGCCGCGATGATGCTCGCCACGCCGGTGCCGTGCCCGGCGCAGTCCCGGCTGCCGTCCCCACCCGGGTCGAGCAGGTCGGTGCCGGCCAGCACCCGTCCGGTCAACTGGGGATGCGCCCGGTCGACTCCGGAGTCGACCACCGCGACCGTCACACCGGCGCCCGTGGTCAGCGGCGCGAGTCGCGTGGGGTCGTACCGCTGCTGGGGCCAGGGTGTGGCCTCGACCGGCCGGACGGGCGCCAGTGGCGTCGCGCAGGCCGGGGCCATCCCCAGCCCGGCGCTGGCGGCGACGGCCGGACCGGCCGCAGCGGTCAGCAGAGCAGCCGCCAGACCTGCCAGGACGGGGCGCGCGATCGACCGGGACATCGACAGCCTCCGTATCGTGTCGGCTCCGGAACGGGATGTTATCGCCTCGACGCCGCCCCGGCGGACCGCCACCGGCCAGCCATTGTGATCTTGATACCACCTTGTAGGTTGTACGCGATACCTGTGGCCTGTTCTCGGAAGGAGAGGTGGCCGTGACCGAATGGGAGCCGGCCACGGAGGCCGAGGTGGCGATGCGGGACGCGCTGCGCGCCAACGACCAGGAGCTCTACTTCCGCCTCCTGTCCCGCACCGATCTGCTGTTGCCGGTCTCCACGCCGGCGCCGTCCGGCCAGTCGTCCGCCGGCTGGGGCACCTGGACCACCGGCGGCCGGACCCACGTGCTGGCCTTCACCTCCGCCGCGGCGCTGCGGGCCTGCCTCGGTGAACACGCCGGCACCAACCGGCGCGTGCCGTTCACCGACCTCGCCCTCGGTTGGCCCAACCACGAGTGGTGGCTCGCGGTCAACCCCGGGTTGCCGGTCGAGGGCTACCTGCCCGCCTGGTTCGTGTCGCAGCTCTCCCGTGGGGACGTCCGGCTGCCGGGCCGTGCCATGGGCGCCCGCGCCCGGCTGGAGCGCGCCGAGACGCTGGCCCGATCGAGAGCCGGTACGACCGGCCGGGACGGCTCGCCCGCCACCGGGTTCGTGCCGCCCATGCCGCTTACGCCGCCCACGCCGCCCGCGTCGGACCCGACGCCGTCCGGACGGTCCGCCCCGAGGAACGCGGTGCCGCCGGTGGGTACACCCTCGGGATCGGCCACCCCGACCCGCGCGCCCGGCCCGGGTGAGCTGTCGCGCCGATCCGGCCCGGAGGATCTGCCCGCCGCCGGTCAGCGGCAGCCGACCGCCCCGCCCCGACCGGCCCGCCCCGGCGTCGGCCCCGTGCCGGGCGCGAGCCGTGCCGGCGCATCCCGGTACGTGCCGCTGGCCTCCACCGACCGCGCCCAGGTCGCCCCGGTCGACCAGCCGGGTCCACGCGCCGGCCGGCCGTCCGCGAGCCGTCCGGCGGGTGACGGCGACGGCCCGGCCGCCGGTGACGGCAACACCCAGGGTGGCCGGCGCTCCTTCTTCGAGCCGACGTCCGGTCGAGCGTCCGGGCCGGTCTCCGGGGACGGCCGGCCGGGCGACCGCGCGGTGCCCCCGTCCCGGTTCGGGCGGGGCAGCCAGCCCTTCCCGCGTCGCCGTCCCGCGGACGCGCCGGGCGGCGACAGCGCGGCCTCGGCCTTCCCGATGCCGACACCGGACGCCACCCGACCGCTGCGGCCACCGGCCGGCGACCTGGGCGCGTCCCGGGTGGTACGGGCGCCGTCGACCGACGACGAGGCCACCCAACCTCTGCCACCGCGACGGCCCACACCGTTGGCCGAGGAACCCACCCATGCGTTCCGGGTGCCCGGCCCAGCCGCGGGTGAGCCGTCACCGACAGGCGTCGGAGGGCACGTTCCCACGGCCGACGAGACCCAGGCGATCCCGCGTGGCCGCCCCGGTGACCGGCAGCGTTTCGAGCCGGTGGAGGAACTGCCGCCGTCGGTCGCGGAGCCGGTCTCCGGCCCACCCGCCCCGCGTCGCGGCTTCACGCCCATCGTCATCGAGGGCACCATCATCGAGTCCCGCGATCTCCTCGACCCGACCGAGGGCGCTCCCGCCTTCGACACGACACGGCGACCCGGCCCGACGACGGCCGGCCCGACGACGGCCGGCCCACCGCCGTTCGGCCCGGCGACGGCCGGCCCACCGCCGTTCGGCCCGGCGACCGCCGGCCCGCCGCCGTTCGGCCCGCCCGCGCCCGACCCGGCCGCACCCGGTCCCGCTGTTCCCGGGGCCTCGATGCCCGGCCCCTTCGTTCCCGGACCCGCCGCCGCGGCCCCGGATCCGTTCGGCGTGCCCTCGTCGTTCGCGCCCGCCTCGTCCGGCACAGCTCCGTTCGAACCGGCCGACACCGGCACGGGTCTGGCCGATCCCCCCGAGACCGCCGCCGGCCTGTTCGGCACGGACAGCACCGGCGCGGGCCCGTTCGATCCGGCCGGCTCCGACCTGAGCGGCGCTGGCTTGAGCGGCGCTGGCCCGAGCGGCTCCGACCTGAGCGGCGCTGGCCTGAGCGGCTCCGACCTGAGCGGCGCTGGCCTGAGCGGCTCCGACCTGAGCGGCTCCGACCTGAGCGGCTCCGACCTGAGCGGCGCTGGCTTGAGCGGCGCTGGCCTCAGCGGTGACGACCTGAGCGGTGGCGGCTCGGCCGGTTGGTCGGCGCCCCGATCCCCGGTGGGCTACGAGCCGGAGACGGTACGCGCCGACGACGAACGCCCGGTCGTGGACGACAAGCGTGCGGTGGTCGACGAGCCGGCTCCGGTGCAGTTCGAGCCGGCCAACACGGTCGAGGAGGACCTGCTCGGCGCGGCCGGCGCGGGCAGCACGGACACGTTCCTGTCCACCCTGCTGTTGGCGAGGGTCCTGCTTCCGTCGGCGGCGGACTCGGTGCGCGGCAGCCGTCCCGGCGACCCGGGCTTCGTGTGGCGTACCGCCCAGCTCGACGGCGAGACGTACGTGGTGGTTTACACGTCCCCGGAGCGTCTCGCCGACCACGTCGAGGGTGACGTCGACACCGTCCGGGTGAAGTTCGCCCAGCTGATCCGGCGCTGGCCGGACGAGGACTGGTCGTTCGCCGTCAACCCGGGCACGCCCGTCGGCGCGAAGCTGCCCGGCGACCAGATCGTCGCGTTGGCCAACTGGGCCGCCGAGGTGGGGCTCGGCGACGATCTGGAGGTCGACCCGCAGGAGCCGGCGGTCGAGGCGGAACCCACGGCCCGCCCCCGGTACGCTCCGGCGGCGGTCGACCCGGCCCGTCCGACAGTGATGCAGAAGGCGATCGCGCCGAGTCAGCTCGCGTACTACCTGGAGCGCGGGTACGACCGGGTGTCCGGCTTCGTGCACCGGGCCGGCGAGTTGGCGCACCTGACCACGCCGGCCGAGCTGCACGATGCACTGGGCCTGAGCTACCCGGGGTCACCGTTCGTACGCGACGCGGAGGAGATCTACGTGCTGCGCTGGCCGGCGCACCGGCCCAGCCTTTACCGGATTCCGTACGGCGGTCAGAACGAGCCGGCGATGCGGGCCATGGAGGGTTGGGTCATCGAACGCCCGCCGTTCCGGGGCAACGGCTTCGCCCCGGGTGAGAGCAGCGACGTGGTGGCGGAGTTCAAGGTGGACAGTGCCCGCCTCCCGCACGGCGCGCAGCTCTGGCGCATCGGCGGGGACGGCACCGAGCGGGTGATCGCGGTGCTCGACACGGACGCGGTCATCTGGCGACGGGTTCCGGAGGCGTGATGCGCGACGGCTACGTGGCCCGCTGGCGGGGCCGGGAGTACCAGGCGAGCCCGGACGGCGACGACATCCGGCTCTACCAGCCGGAGCCGGGTGAGGGCTTCGAGGAGATCCGTCCGGGCCGGTACGTGCGGGTGCTGCCGGCGAGCGAGATCGAGGACCTGGCGTACGTGCGGACCACCTGCACGTGGCAGGGGCAACCGTTCATCGTGCTCGGGAAACACGACGCCTGGCTGCGGGTGGAGTACACCGGCGGTCGCTGGCCGGTGGCCGAGGCCATGCAGCTGGAGGTCTTCGACTTCGGCGTCTACCAGGGCTGGGCGCCGGCCGCCGAGGTCACCGACCTGCGCGAGCAGCGGGTCTGATCGATCAGGACTTGGCCCACCGCAGGATCTCGCCGAGGACCAGCTCGGGAGCTTCCAGGTGGGGGAAGTGCCCCACCCCGTCGAGCAGGCGCCACTCGTACGGCGCCACGACGTACCGGCCGGACCCCAGGGCGGTTCTTGGCAGGGCGGCGACGTCCCGTGCGCCGTGCAGTTGCAGGGTCGGGGTGACCAGCGGCTTCTGCATGAGGCGAACGAACCGGTAGCCGTGCAGCCGCAGCACCGACCGGAAGGCCCAGCGGTAGCCTTCCAACGCGCAGAACGCGGCCTGCGGAATGCGCATCGCCTCCCGGCACCGCTCGGCGTACGCCTCGAAGCCCGAGCTGGCCGCCCAGCGCGGTCCGGCCCAGCGGCGCAGGATCTCCCCGACGGCCGCCCCGCCGTCCTTGGTGAGCACGTGCTCGTAGCGGGGGAGCTGGAACTTCAACGCCGGGGTGGAGGCGGCGAACTGCCCGCGTGGGTCGGCGAAGATGGCGGCGCGCAGCCGCAGCGGGTGGGGTGCTCCCAGGACCACCAACCGCCGGACCAGCGACGGGTGGAACGACGCCACGGTCCAGGCGACCATGCCGCCGACGCCGCTGCCGACGACAGTCGCCGAGCGTTCACCGAGCGCGCGGATCAGACCGGCGATGTCGGCGGCGAGCGTGTAGCCGTCGTACCCCCGGGGTGGTTTGTCGCTGGCGCCGTACCCGCGCAGGTCCACGGCGACCGCGCGGAAGCCGGCGTCGGCGACCGCCGGGAGCATCTGGTGCCAGGCCCACCAGTGCTCGGGGAAGCCGTGCAGGAAGAGCACCATCGGCCCGGTGCCGGCCTCGACCACGTGGAACCGGGTGCCGTTGGCGCCGACGAAACGGTGCGTCCACGGCCCCTCGGTGAGGACACAGGACTCGTCGACGGCTCCGCCGCGCTGGTCGGTCATGGTTGACAGCCTAGGACCCCGTCGACGGGCAGCCGTTTCGCCGGCCCGGGAGCGTCGGGCGACGGTCAGCCGACCGGGCTGATGTCGACGATGCTGGCCGGGGTGCCCGGGCCGCAGTCGGTGGTCGGGTCGGCCGGGCCGATGGTCACCCGGACCGTCGTGCCGACGGCGAAGGTGCCCTTGCCGGTGCCGTGCAGCGCGTACTGCCGGCCGTCGTCGGTGACCAGGCCGTAGCAGGGGCCGGCGCCGCCCCGGTTGATCCGTCCGGCCAGCACGTTGGCCTTGCGGGCGTCGGTCGGCTCGCGCGGTGGGCCGGTCGGCGGGCGCAGGGTGGGCAGCGGGACGCGCGAGCGCGACGGTCGTCCGGAGGGGGACGACGGCGTCGGATCGGTGGGCCCGGTCGGCGCGGTGGCGGACGAGGGTACGCCTGTCGACGGGGCGTCGGACGGGGTCTTCTCGGTGGACACGCCGTCTCCTTCGTTCCGCGCTCCGGCGCAGCCGGTGAGCGCCAGCAGGGCGGCCAGACCAGCGCCGGTCACAGTGGTGCGGGTTCGCGGTTGCACGGGTGATCGGACGCGCGGGGCGTGGCCGGGGTTCCCGCAAACGGGCGATGCCCGGGCAGGTGACCTGCCCGGGCATCGCCGTGGTGCGGGTGTCGCGTGATCCGAGGATCAGAAGAAGCGGACGGTGGTGTTGATGCCGTCCTGCGACACGACCTTGATCTTCCGGCCGGTCGCCGGGAGCTTGACGCCGTGGTTCGGCAGCTCCGGGTACCAGTACTGCTGGGTGTCGTCGAACAGCGGCTGCGCGGCCTGGCCACGGACGTAGTTGGCCTGGCTGTCGATGTGCAGCGTGAACGAGTCGGCCTTCTTCAGGCTGAACGGAGCGTCGTAGACCTGGACGCGGGCCCGCCAGGGGGCACCGGTCAGGTTGTACAGCGGCTCCGGGTGCGCGTCGATGATCAGGTTCCGACCCTCACCCGGGTGCGCGAACGTGTCGTTGTCCGCCCAACGGGTGTTGTGGTACGAGATCAGCAGACCCTCCTGGTACGCGTAGTGGTCCACGTAGTCCGGGCGGGTGTTCGCGTAGCCGAAGTAGTACGGGCCGGTCTTGAGGTACTTGTCGTACGAGGTGTACGACCGGGTACCGGCGATGTAGTAGTTGTCGAACGAGCGGGTGTAGGTGGCCGCGGCGATCTCGAACTTCCCGGCGAAGGTCCAGCCGTTGGCACCGTTCTCGGCACCGTCGGTGAACACGGTCTGGCCGTCGGCGGTCACGGTGATCGCGTCACCGTAGAAGCCGCCCTTGGACAGGCCGCCGTCGGTCTGGTAGCGCAGCCGGAACTGCACGACCTTGCCCGCCACGGAGTTCATCGGGATGTTGACGTCGACCCACTTGCCGTTGCTGGAGCCGTCCAGGGCGAAGCGCCCGGGGGAGATCTCCTTCAGCGGGTTGCCGTTGACGGTGCCGGGCAGGGTCGCCCAGGTCTTACCACCGTCGGTCGAGGCCTCGAAGAACAGGTAGTCGAACCCGCTCTCGATGTTGTAGCGGCCCTTCATGGCCAGGGCGGCCGACGACTTCCCGGTGAGGTCCAGCGTCCGGGTCATCGTGCTGTTGAGGTCGTCCTCGTTGCCGGTGAAGAACTGCTTGCTGCCCTCGAACGGTGCGCCGTTCGAGAAGGTGTACTCGCGGTCCGGGAGCACGACGACCGCGCCCTGCGCCTCCGGCGAGTTGTACTCCTGCGGGCCGAGAACCAGCGTCTTCTTCTGCCCGATACCGATCGTCTCGTAGTCGAGCCAGCCGAGCTGGTACTTGTTCCACGCGCCGAGGTCGCCACCGCGCTCGCCGATGCCACCGTCGTTCTTGGCACCGAGCCGGCTCTGGGCCATCAGGGTCCAGTGCTCGTTGTTGTTGTCGCCACCACTGACCACGTTGTAGTCGTCCGGCAGACCGAGGTCGTGACCGTACTCGTGGTAGAAGACGCTCCGGCCACCGTTCTCCGGCTGGATCGTGTAGTCACCGATCCAGACGCCGGTGTCGCCGATCTCGGTGCCGCCGGCCGGGAAGTTCGCCGGGCCGGTGTTGCCCTGGTCCGAGGCGTACGCGTACCAGCGGTGGCTCCAGATGGCGTCCTCACCCTGGATCGGGTCACCGTCGGCCTGGTCGCCGCCGGAGTGGACGATCTGGAAGTGGTCGATGTAGCCGTCCGACTCGTTGAAGTCGCCGTCACCGTCGAAGTCGTACCGGTCGTACTGGTCCATCGACTTGACGTCGGCGGCGATCTGCGCGTCGGTGCGACCGGCGGCCTTCTGGTCGAGGACCCACTGGTTGGCGGCGTCGCGGACCAGGTCCCAGGTGTTGCTGCAGACGTTGCTGTCGCAGACGTTCGGGTCACCGGTCGGGTCGTCGTCGGCCTTCGGGTCGTCGGAACGACCGTAGCGGGCCTCGTTGTACTTGACCTTGACCCAGTCGGTGACCTCGCCCTCGACGCTGTAGCGACCGGAGGACTGGGCCTCGTAGTACTGCTTCAGCGACTCGTCACCGGGGTTGGTGCCGAAGTAGAGCTGCCGGTAGTGGTCGGCGTTGTAGTCCGGCTGCCAGACGGTGGAGTTGTCCACCGCCCGGTTGGGCGCCGGGATCTGGTTGTGCAGCGGCCCGTCGAACTTGGTCGGCCCCGCGGTGTTGGGGTCGATGTTCTTGTCCGGGAAGTCCGGGTGCCGCTCGTTGCCGAACTCGGCGAGGATCACGAAGATCTTGTCGGTCCGCTGACGGGAGAGTTCGACGTACTGGTCTTCCGTCTGGGCCGTGCCCGCCCCGGTGGTGCGGGCGCTGGCCCCGTCGGCCTGGGTCTTACCGACCTTGACGACGGTGCTGCCGTTGATCTTCTCTGCCTTGGCCTTGCCCTTGAGGACCTCGTTGAGGCCCTCCTGGCGCAGCGCTCGCCGCTTGTCCTCCAGCGGGTTCGGCAGGTCGTGGTCGGCAAGGGCGGGCTCGGCGACCGACGGAGCGGCCGTCGGCAACTTCGGCTGCGGCGCGGCACTGGCGGACGGTCCGAACGCCAGCCCCGTCGCCGTCAGCGAAAGCCCGAGCAGACCCACTGCGACTTTGCGCACGTGGTACCTCCGGTGTGAGGGAACCGACCCAACGGGGGTACGGGCCGGTGATAGATCGATCCCACTAGTGGGACCAATGGTGAACATAGACACTGCCGGGACGGGTGGGAAGATGCGCGCGTCGATTTGTTGCAAGATTTTGTTGGGAACGCTTTTCACCGTCACACCCCTGCGCTTCATCTGCGCCGCGAACCAGGGCGGACTGGCCATGCGCAAAGACAGCGACATATTTCGATCAATATGATCGGGTGTACGACAGTGGGGCCGGCGGCGTTCCCGCCACCGGCCCCACCATCAGTTGTTGCTCCGCGAAACCGCTACTTCTTCGCCGGGGTGACGTAGATCGTGGCGGACGTGTTGTCCCGCGCGGTCTTACGGATCGTCAACGACACGCCGTTCTGCACGCCCGCGTCGCCGGGGTTACCGGTGCCGAGCACGATCGCGCCGCCGCCCAGCGTCACGCCGTAGAACTCCGGCGCCGGGCTGCCGTCCGGGTTGGTCACCCGGGTGGTGTACGGCGCGTTGCCACGCGAGGGCACCACCACGGAGGCGTCGTTGTCCCGCGCGTACGGTGCCCCGTCGCGCATCTCGATGCCCGGGTACCAGCCCTTGGCGTCGGTGAAGCTCTTCACCGGTGCCTGCGCCTTGAACTTCGTGCAGTACGCGCTGTACGGCTCGTCCGCCGCCTCCAGGCACTCCGTGAAGGGGTACGTCTTCTGGAGCGTGAACGCCGCGTTGGCCGACTGCGGACGGCTGGGCAGGTTGTCCGTCACCGACGGGTCCTTCTCGGCCGCCGTGCCGGTCCGCCGGTACGGGTCGAAGTGCGAGTCCACGATGAGCAGACCGCCCTTCGCGCCGTAGCTGGGCAGCGCGGTCATCTGCCCGGTGACGTGGTTGACGTCGCCGAGCGCGCTGTCCCGATACCACACCAGCATGCCCGGCGCGTTGTAGGAGATCCGGTCGACCTTCCACGCCTCGTGGGAGTAGATGGTGTCGTAGGCGTACTTCAGGCCCTTGTCGAAGCCGTCGAAGTTGCGCCACTCGGCCAGGTAGTACTGCGCGTGCACCTCGGTGCCACCGGAGACCTTCCAGCCCGCGCCGGTGGTGTCCACGAAGGTGCCGCCGGTGGCCGTCCAGCCGTTGGCGCCGCCCTCGACGTCGTCGCTCCAGGTGGTGGCGCCGCCGCCGGTGACCGAGAAGTCGTCGACGAACCAGTTGCGCTCCTCGAACGCCTCATCGGTGGCCAGGCGCAGCCGCACCTGGACGGTCTTGCCCGCGTACGCCGACAGGTCGACGTAGTCGTGGCGCCAGCCGTCGGTGCTGCCGGTCAGGCCGTACTTCTTGCCGCCGAAGTCGTTCATCCGGCCGTTCGGGTCCGGGTAGTTGTCCGGCGTGGTGACCACGGAGCCACCCTCGGCGTACACCTTCTGCTCGGTCCAGGTCGCGCCGCCGTCGGTCGACAGCTCGACGAAGCCGAAGTCCCAGTCCTCCTCGATGATGTAGTTGTTCCACATCCAGAACTTGGCGTCCGCGGCGTTGGGCACGTCGACCGAGCGGCTCAGCTTGACGTCGGCCCAGCTCTGGTCGTTGTTGCTGTGCCACATCTTGGTGCCGCTGTGCGGCGTGGCCAGGACCGTCACCTTGTCCGGCAGGTCGACCTTGATGCCGTCCTCGGCGTCGATAGGCGTACGCGAGGTCTGCCCGAGCTTGACCTCACGCGGGTTGGACCCGGGGCGGATGGTCAACGGGTCGGCCCAGCCGAGCACCCACTTGTCCCAGATGCCCATGTGCGTCGGGAGCGCCTGGAAGATCTCACCCGAGTGCGAACCCGAGGCCATCAGGTCCCAGAAGTCCACGTCGGAGTCGGCGTTGCCGGAGGTGTCGTAGAGGTCCGGCAGACCGAGGTCGTGGCCGAACTCGTGGGCGAAGACACCGACGCCGGCGTCCTCCGGCTGCACGATGTAGTTCGACACCTTCAGGTTGGTGCCCGGGATGCTGTAGCCACCGGGGACCGAGGAGGAGTGCGCCCAGACGGCGTACACGCCCTGGTCGCCGCCGCCGCGCGACTTGCCCTGGCCGGCGTGCACCAGCACCAGGTGGTCGATCACGCCGTCCGGCTCGAAGAGGTTGCCGTCACCGTCGCGGTCGGCCTGGTCCTCCTTGTCGTACTCGGCCCACGGGAAGCTCGGGTCCTTGGCGGCGAGCGCGTCGATCGCGTCGGCCGCCAGCTTGCCCGCGCCAGCCGGGTTGTCCGGGTGGCCGTTCATCGACTGCTCCCGGCCGGGGACCCAGTTGCCGTTCTCGTCCTGGGTGCAGCGGTTGGCCGCGTACCAGCCCTCGGAGTGCGGAACGGTGATCCACGGGCTGGCCTGCCCGTCGACCGTGTACGCGTTCTTGGACATCTCCAGGTACATGTTGTGCATCGTGCGACCGGAGAGGTCGATGCCCTTCTTGCCGTCCGGGCCCTTCAGGTCCTTGCGGACCCGCTCGGTGATGCCCTTCTTGCTGTACAGCATCTTGTCGTAGTGCGACGGCGAGAAGTCCGGCACCCACATCGAGTTGTTGTCCTCGTGCGGCAGCGTCGCCGGGTTCGCGATGGTGTTGTGCTTCGGCCCGTTCTGCACGGTGCCGGGGACACAGGTCCGATCCTCGAACACCGTCTTCGGGACCATCACGTTCGTGAAGTCGTCGTTCGCCTTGTCGTTGAACTCGACAAGCAGCGTCAGCAGCTTCGCCGTCTGCGTGGTCGGCGACTGCTTGATCTGCCGCGGGCTCTTGCCCGTCTTGATCGACTTGGCTTCGATCTGCGCGAGCTGGCGCGCGGTCACCGGGTTGCCCCGCGCGTGCTTCTGGTCGAACGCGCGCGCGGCGTCGACGGCGGGGGTGTAGACGCCACCCTTGCCCTTGACCTCACGGCCGGTGGTGTCCGTCTGCACCTCGGGCTCGGCGTAGTTGATGTAGTACTCGTCAGCCCCGATCACCGCCCGGGGGGTGGTGGACGGCTGCGCCGCCGCACTTCCACTCACGGTCAGTGAGGTGGCCGCGAGGGCGATGACGGGCAGCGCGACGAGTAGTCGTCGACGCGACCCCGGATGGGAGTTTCTGTTCATGCCGCTCCGTTTCTCGGGCATGGGCGGAGGAAGCCGGCCGACTCCGGGCGCGCAGGGGCGCATCGAGGCCCACCGACCTCCGTGAAACTAAATGAGAAACACGCCGAACGGCGGGAACGTGATGGAGGCGTTATTCGTCCAACCTCCGCGGCCGGCGGCACGCGGTGGTCGTACCTCCACAAAAGACGACGGTGGGTGACGGTCCGGACGGACCGTCACCCACCGACGGGGTACGCCTGTCGTCAGTCCTCGTCGGACTTCGTGCCGCTCATCCCGGACGAGATCAGCTCCATCACCGAGGAGTCCTGCAGCGTGGTGACGTCGCCGAGCGACCGGTTCTCGGCCACGTCCCGCAGCAGGCGACGCATGATCTTGCCCGAACGGGTCTTCGGCAGCTCCGGCACCAGCATGATCTGTCGCGGCTTGGCGATCGGGCCGAGCGTCTTCGCCACGTGGTTGCGCAGGTCCGCGATGAGCTGCTCACCTGCCGCGCCGGCGATGTCCGTGCTGCCCCGCGGGATGGCGAACGCGACGATCGCCTGGCCGGTGGTCGGGTCGGTCGCGCCCACCACCGCCGCCTCGGCCACCGACGGGTGCGACACCAGCGCCGACTCGACCTCGGTGGTGGAGATGTTGTGCCCGGACACCAGCATCACGTCGTCGACCCGACCGAGCAGCCAGATGTGCCCGTCGTCGTCCTTCTTCGCCCCGTCGCCGGCGAAGTACATGCCCTCGAACCGTGACCAGTACGTCTCGATGAACCGGTTGTCGTCACCCCAGATGGTGCGCAGCATCGACGGCCACGGCTCGCGCAGCACCAGGTAGCCGCCCCCGCCGTTGGGCACCGACTGGCCCTGGTCGTCCACCACGTCGGCGACGATGCCCGGCAGCGGAGTCATCGCCGAACCCGGCTTCGCCGCCGTCACCCCTGGCAGCGGGGAGATCATGATGGAGCCCGTCTCGGTCTGCCACCAGGTGTCCACGATGGGCAGCTCGCCCCGGCCGACGTGCTGCCTGTACCACATCCACGCCTCGGGGTTGATCGGCTCACCGACGCTGCCCAGGAGCCGCAGCGACGACAGGTCGAAGCCGGCGGGGATGTCCTCGCCCCACTTCATCATCGTCCGGATCAGGGTCGGCGCGGTGTAGAGGATGCTGACCTTGTACCGGTCGACGATCTCCCAGAACCGCCCCTTGTGCGGCGTGTCCGGGGTGCCCTCGTACATGACCTGGGTGGCGCCGTTGGAGAGCGGGCCGTACACGATGTAGGAGTGCCCGGTGACCCAGCCGATGTCGGCGGTGCACCAGTAGACGTCCGTCTCCGGCTTCAGGTCGAAGACCGCGTGCGTGGTGTACGACGCCTGCGTCAGGTAGCCGCCCGTGGTGTGCAGGATGCCCTTCGGCCGGGCCGTGGTGCCGCTCGTGTAGAGAATGAACAGCGGGTGCTCGGCGTCGAACGGCTGCGCCGTGTGCTCGGCCGACGCCGTCTCCACCACCTCGTGCCACCAGTGGTCCTTCTCCGACCAGGCCACGTCCTCGCCGGTACGGCGGACCACCAGCACGTGCTCGATCGACGGGCAGTTCGCCACCGCCTCGTCCACCGTCGGCTTCAACGCCGACGGCTTGCCCCGCCGGTAACCACCGTCGGCGGTGATCACCACCTTGGCGTTGGCGTCCTGGATGCGGTTGCTCAACGAGTCGGCGGAGAACCCACCGAAGACCACGCTGTGCGCCGCGCCGATCCGGGCGCAGGCCAGCATCGCGACCGCCGCCTCCGGGATCATCGGCAGGTAGATCGCCACCCGGTCGCCCGCCGTCACCCCCAGGTCGGTGAGCGCGTTCGCCGCCCGGCAGGTCAGCTCGTGCAGATCGGCGTACGTGAGAGTGCGGGTGTCACCCGGCTCGCCCTCCCAGTGGATCGCCACCTTGTCACCCCGACCGGCCTCGACGTGCCGATCAAGACAGTTGTACGCCACGTTGAGCTGCCCACCGACGAACCACTTCGCGAACGGCGGGTTCGACCAGTCGAGCACCTCGTCCCACTTCTTCGACCAGGCCAGGCGGTCGGCCTGCTTCGCCCAGAAGGCGAGCCGGTCGGCCTGCGCCTCGGCGTACGCGTCGACTGTGACGTTGGCGTGCGCGGCGAGTTCGGCCGGCGGGGGGAACTGGCGCGTCTCGTTCAGCAGATTGGCCAATGCCTCGCTCATGCCGTGACTCCTCGTCCTCGGGTGACCTGCGTCTCGCTGGGCACGAGGGTAGTCGCGGGGTCCCCGACCGGCGACCGCTGCCCACCCCGTCGCGCCGAGCGGCCCCCGCCGCGCGCCCGACGGCCGGCCCTGCCCGTCCCGCCCGGCCCTGCCCGCCCTGCCCGGCCCGGCCGGTCTTGATCGACACGGGTTCGGCGATGTCGCGGTATCCGGACCGGTGGGACACCCCGATATCGCCGATCTCGTGTCGACCTTGCCCAGCGGCGGGACGGGAGCGGCGGGGACGGGAGCGGCGGAACAGGGTCGCCGGGTGGCCGGGGTCGCGTTGCGGGCGGGTGCGGCCCGTCGGGCCGGGCCGGGTCGCTAGCGTGACGGGGTGACCACCGACCCGCTCGCCCCGCTGCTCGCGCTCACCGACGTCGCCGCTGCCGTCGACCGGGCCCGTGAGCGCTTCGACCAGGCGCTCGGGCACCGCGCGCTGCGCCGCAACGGTGGCCAGGTCGCGGCCGAGGTCAGCCTGCGGTCGGCGGTGGCCAGCGCCGCGCTCGAAGGCGCCGTCCACGAGCGTGAGGAGGTCCGGGCCGGCACCGTCACCGACCCGGTGCTCCAGGGGGCGCTGCGGGTCGCCGGGGCGCTGCCCGGCCTGAGTGAACTCTGGCCGAAGGCACCCCGGCAGGCACTCGCCCGGCTGCACGTCCTCGCCGCCCGCGACATCGTGGGCGAGGCCGAGCTGGGCCGACCGGTGCCCGACCCGGTGGTCGCCGCCCGTCTCGACGGGCTCGCCGCTCTGGTGGCCGGCGGCACGAGGGTCTCGCCGCTGGTGCTCGCCGCCGTCGTACACGGGGAGTTGCTGAACCTGCGTCCGTTCGCCGGGCCGTCCGGCGTGGTGGCGCGCGGTGCCGCCCGACTGGTGCTGCTCGCCAGCGGCCTCGACCCGCGCGGCCTGCTCGGCGTCGACGTCGGTCACCGGGAACGGGAGCCCGAGTACGTCGGCTCGGCCGGCGCGTTCGCCACCGGCACCCCGGACGGGTTGCGCTCCTGGCTGCGCCACTACATGGCGGCCGTCGAGGTGGGCGCCGACCAGCTCACCGCCATCGGCGACGAGATCCTCGCGGCCGCCTGAGGTCGTTCAGGCCCGTCGTACCGCCCGGTTGACCTTGGCTTGGAGCGCCCGGCGGGCGATGGGCCCGAGGTCGTCGACGACCTCCAGCAGCAGCGCGAGTTGGTCGAGCGCGGCCATCGCCTGGTCGGCGCCGGCCCGGTCCACCCCGTCGTAGAGTTCCAGCCCGATGAACGCGGCCGAGACCGCACGGGCCAGGCCGGGTACGTCGGCGACCTCGGCGAACGGGGAACCGGCGAGCAGCCTGCGCAGGACTGCCTCGATCTCGTCCACCCACAGTTGGAGCGCACCGGCGGTGGGGGCGGCCATCCGCTGGTCCGCCTGTGCGGCAGCCAGCATCTGGGCCAGGAACGTGACGTTGCCGAGTTGGCGTTCCTCCTCGTGCAGCGCACGCCCGACCGCGAGCAGTTCGCGCAGCGACCCGGCCGAGGCCAGGCGGGCGGACCAGTGCTCGACCCGCTTCGCGGTGCTGTCGCGGCAGGCCGCCGCGAGCAGGTCGTCGACGGTGCCGTAGTGGTAGAAGACCAGGGCCTGGTTCACCCCGGCGGCGGCGGCGATGGTCCGTGCGGAGACGCCGGCGATGCCGTGTTCGCGGATGGCGGCGATGGCGCCGTCAAGGAGACGCTGCTTGGTGTCGGACATGGCGCTCCTCGCGGGCGGGCCGGGTGCGGTGGTGCGATCATCGCATCGGTGACCAGTTGGGCGAGCCAGGCGACGCCCGGTAGCCGGACGGCCCAGCCGACCACCGCCCAACCGAGGTGCACGTGTTCGAGCGCGCGGGCGACGGCGGCCACCCCCCGTTGCGCGTGACCGTCGCCGCCCACGTACTCCGCCCGCCACAACACACGGTCGTGTTCCCGGGCGGGCCGGATGCGCAGCCCCACCGGGTGGCGCCGGGCCAGCATCCGCCAGATCGCCGCGCAGGGTCCGCAGTCGTCGTCCAGCCAGAGCACCGCGGGTGGCCCGGGCGCGTACGGCCGCCACCGGGGCCACCAGTCACGAACCTGCCGCCGGTACGACCGCCAGGAGTCCCCGTACCGGGCTCGCAGGTCGTGTCGCTCGTGCGGCGTCGCGACCGCCGCGCCGAACGCCACCGCCGACACCGCCGCCAGGACGAGCGTGGCGCTGCGCGTCACCGCTGCGGTGAGCAGCAGCAACACCACCGCGCTGAGTTGCATGGGGTTGGCCAGGTAGGCGTACGGGCCGGTGGTGACCAGTCGACGCGGCGGGTCCCACGGGTACGGCGTGCCGCCTCCCCGGGTGACGAACTCCGCGACCGCGGCCAGCGCCGGGGTGGCCGTCAGGAGGGCCAGTTGCGCCAGCACCAGCAACTCGGTGCGGTTCAGCCCGGTCAGTCGGGCCCACGACCCGTCGCCGAGTTCGAAGGCCAGGCTGGGCAGGAACCAGAGGAGCAGCGCGGTGAAGAGCCCTACCTGCAGCAGTGTCCTGGTGCGCAGGCGCCGCCGGTCGGCGCCGGACCGACCGAGCAGTTGGGCGGGTAGGGCCACCAGGAGCAACCCGGCCACCTCCCCGACGAGCCAGTACGGGCCGAGGTGGACAAGCGGGTGCAGCGCCGGCATCGCCACCACGTCGACCCAGAGCAGCAGACCCAGTGCGACAGGCAGGGGCAGCAACCGGCGCAGCAGCACGGGCAGCGGCCCCCAGAGCGCAGCCCAGCCGATCCACAGGTCCACCGGCATCCCCCGGTACGCGCCGTCGACCGGGGCGAACGCGTACCAGCCGGCCGTCCGGGCGACCTCGTGCAGTGCGGCGATGCCGACCCCAGCAGCCACGAACGCCAACAGCGCGGCACCACGGGCGGCGCGGTCCCGCTCCCGCGCGCCGACGGCGAGCACCGCGAGAAGCGGCACCCCCAGGCTCAACCACCTGGCGACTGTCACCCGAGTGCCAGCATGTCGAGCAGGTGGCCGACCCCGGCGCCGAGCAGCGCCTGCTGGATGGGGCCGAAGTACCAGGACGGGTCCAGACCCCGCGTGTAGTCGACCCGGATCTGGACCTCGGTGTGCCCGGCGTCGGTCGCCCGCCAGGTCAACTGTGCGTGCCGCCAGGTGAACCAGCGCGCGGTGATCGAACTGTCCTCGACGAAGCGGAAATCCACACGTCCCGGCGTTACGTTCTCGACCTCGGCGAGCAGATGGCCGCCCGGGCCGTGCGCGCTGCCGTGGTAGCCGAACATCCACCTGTCGCCGGGATCGAGCCCGTCGCCGCTGACCCGCCCGGGTGTGGGCACGCCCAGCAGGCGCAACGGCGCAGACCGTACGGCGGTCGGGCGTGGGCCGGCGGCAAGGCGGTCGGCCACCCGGTCGGCGGGTAGCTCGACGACGCGGGTCACCTCCACCGTCTGCTCCGGACCGAGCCGGGGAGCCATGCCACTGCCCTCCAGACCGGGCAGGAGCAGCAGCGGCACGGCGACGAGCACGTAGGGCCGGTTGGCCTCCCGCAGGGCGCGGATCAGCGCGGTGGTGCCGTGGGCCACCGCGTACACCAGGGGGGCCGCCAGGATGACGCAGATCGCTCCCTCGTGCAGCGCCACCGCCGCCAGCAGCAGGGCCACGGTGGTGGCGGCGAAGACCTGGCCGTGGGCCGTCCGGCGCGGGGTCAGCGCGAGGGCGGCGGCCAGCAGCACCGGGAGCGCCACGAAGAGTACGGCGCTGTCGGCGCGGCCCTCACGCACCACCGCGACGAAGACCACCAGCCCGAAGAGCGTTATCAGGCCGGCCAGAGTCCAGTGGGCGGCGGTGCGCTGTGGTGGTGGTTCGGTGGTGTTGGTCCATCCGGACGGTTCGGGTGTCTCGTCGACGTCGGCCATGCTGATCTCCCCGTTTTAAGCGATCGCTCAAATCCGAGCGTACGACGATTTGAGCGATCGCTCAAGACGTTGCTGAGGGGAGGTGCGAAGGTGGGGCGGGCGGCTGGATCCGTCGATGCGGCGCTCGGCTGTCGGAGAGGCGGCGCCGCCCTGCTGTTGCCGGACCGGTCCTCGGTCTGGCCGGGCTGCTGCCTGAGGTGATCAGGCGGTGGTGGCGGCGCGGGTCCGGCGATGCCTGCCGTACCAGGCGATGCCGATGGCCACCCCGACCCCCACGCCCAGGGCCGCCGCGGCGACCGGAACGGCCGGCCGCTCCCGCAGCCGGCGACCCAGCGGAATCGGGTGCCGGAACTCCAGCACCGGCCAGGCGTTCTCCGAGGCCAGCTTGCGGAGCTGCCGGTCCGGGTTGACCACGCTCGGGTGACCCACGCACTCCAGCAGCGGACGATCGCTGTACGAGTCGGAGTAGGCGTACGAGTCGGCCAGGTCGTAGCCGCGCACGGCGGCCAGCTCGCCAACCGCCTCGACCTTGCTCGGACCGGCCGCGTAGAACTCGACCTCGCCGCTGTACCGGCCGTCCTGCACCGCCATCCGGGTGGCGATCACGTCGGTCACCCCGAGCAGCTCGCCGATCGGCCGGACCATCTCCTCGCCGGACGCGGAGACCAGCACCACGTCCCGCCCGGCTGCCTGGTGCTCCTCGATCAGAGCGGCAGCCTCGGCGTACACATAGGGGTTGATCAGCTCGTGGAGCGTCTCCGCGACGATCTGGCGGACCTGTTCCACCTGCCAGCCCTTGCAGAGCGCGGCCAGGTAGTCCCGTGTTCGGGCCATGGTCTGCTCGTCGGTGCCGCCCAGCCGGAACATCAGCTGCGCGTACGCCGACTTGACCACGTCACGCCGGGTGATCAGCCCATCCCGGTAGAACGGCCGACCAAACGCCAGGGCGCTCGACTTGGCGATGACGGTCTTGTCCAGATCGAAGAAAGCGGCACTTCGGCCCACGGCGCGAAAGTCTAGCCGGATGGTCTATCGTCGGCGGGTGCCCGGGGTCAGGCCACCCCTCGGACCTGCGGGCGGGTGCCTCCAACTCCGCTGGGCGTGACCGTGCTCACACTCCGCGAGGAGATTTTCGCGCTGAGTGGAGTGAACACCACTCGACGTGACGGTTCCGCTCAGGCAGACTTGTCCGCACGACGAGCTCTCACATCCCCGAAACAGACAGACCCTCAGCGGTTGCACCCCCCGTGACCGCTGAGTGGTTCGGCTCGACCCCCCCGGAGCCGAACCGTCGACGACCCCCGTCTCCCCCCGACGGGGGTCGTCCCTTTGCGGGGAGCGCTCCCGCCCTGGTGGAAGCGCCTTTGCCGGCTCGGTCGGGCCCAACGCCGGGCGGAAAGTCAGCGAATCGTCAGGGAACGTCAGCCGGACCCGGTCGGCGTAGTCGTCGGGCGTGTGCGTGTACCGGTCCAGCGTCGTCGACGCCTTCTCGTGGCCCGCCGCCCGCCGCCGGAAGTTCGACCGTCGTTGCGGCCCACCGTGTCGGTGATGAGGGCAGCGTCCGCAAGGACACGGGGCACCGGATTCAGTGGTCATCAGCGGGCCGAATGGCGGCGAGGTTCGTTCCGTCGGTGGTCTTGGCGATGAGTTCCTTGAACCGGACCGGGTCGGATTCAGCGATCGCGCGGGCCGCAGCCACCCCGCGGTGCAGGCTCGCCGGATAGGAGGACTCATCCAGAATGAAGCCTCGGGCCAGCCATTCACGTGTGGCGTCGTGATCGCACTCGACGAAGGCGGTGAGACAGGCTGCGCGGTACCACCCGCGCAGGTCAGCAACCTCATCATCGTGGGCTTGGCTACCCGTTGTTGGCTGTCCGCCAGTCAGCGCTTGAGGCGACTCGTACACGAGCACGGCCTGCGACCAATACCAGGCGCGGACTGCGCAGACGCGTTGCAGTAGCGGGCCGGACGTGACGACCGAGATGAGGTACTCCTGGACCCGGCGACGGCCGACCGCCGTCAACACCGGTTCGATGAGTTGACGATTGGCGGCCACATCTTCGTCGCAGACCACTGCGGCCAGGACTCGGCTAGCCAGGGTGGCGGCCAGGTCAGGACGTTCTCGAAGAACGCAGGCAAGCTGCCAGCGCTTGCCGTTCCTCCGGTGGTAGCGACGGAACGACTCGTTGCTGGCGAACCTCGGCTGCAGTTCGGGCTCTACCCAGGCTGAGTCCAGCTCGGCTAGGAGGTCATCAAGCTGCCGCTCGAACTCGTCAGCCAGGTCGCCGTCCACCCATGCGTCCATGTCGACATCATCTGCGCCGACCCCCTCCGTCATCGACTGGCCGAACGGATCTTGTAAAGGGCGCGGGACGCAAGTGGTCAAGCATGTCCGGTGACCGGACCACGTCCGCAAGGACACCACTGCCGAAACACCCGGACGAGTGCGGACGCGATGCACAGAGCTTGTAAGCGAGACGTCGGGTGACTGTCGTTGCCCGCCGACGGAGCGCTCACCGCAGCTCCGTCTGAGTAGCCCGGTCGGCTTCCAAGTCATCGTCATGCAAAACCGCCTCTGGGTCTTCTGCGCCGAGTTGGGCGCGGACCGCGCGGTAGAACTCTTGGAGAGCGTCGTTGAGGCGAGCTGTTGGCGACTTGGAGGGGTACTCCGCTGCCCGAGGGTCACGGCCGTCCTCGGCCTGAACGCGCACAGCATAGGCATGGCGAGTTACTACCCGTGCTGCAGTCTGGACCCTCTTGTTGCCCAGTAGCCGAAGCTGCTCGCAGGCTACCCGCATCCCCTGGTGCGCTTCGTCTAGCGCCTTCCGGTGACTGTTCTCATCCTCGCTACGCGAGGGATGCTCTGCCAGGTGGCGCAGGGTGCGCGCCGAAGCGACGAAGGCGCCGCTTCGCTCAAAGAGCGCGCTGTCCCAGCGAGCCCGGACCTCGGCGGCCATCCGCTGGTTGTTCGTCCTCACCACGACATAGGCCGCGACGGACGCCGAGATTAGGCCGCCGACGAACGACAGGACGACGGTCAGCCATTGCATCCACCGAGTGTCGCTTCGATCACGCATGAAATCTAGACAGAGGCAGCGACGAGGCAGCGGACCATCCGTTGTGGAGCACCGCCAGCCGTCACCTGACGATCCTCCCTACCTGCCAGTCGACACTGTCTGATGAGCACCGACACTGGCCGGCAAGCTGAGACCGCATCCCCCCGAACGGGGCCGTCTCTTTCCGCGGGAGCGCCACCTAATCCAGCGCGAGTCGGCGGGCGCCGAACAGCTCGAAAAGCCTGGGCAGCCGCTTTCGCCACTCGGCCTCGTCGCTGAGGTCCCAGCGCTCGTCGGCTGGCTCCGGGCTCGGCGGTGGCGCAGTGGCCGCGGACTCCGCTGATTCGACGGCGTCCCAGAAGGCCTCATCGTCGCCGGTCAGCTGCTCGTACGCCTGCTGCGCGGCGAACTGGAGGGCTTCGTCGCCGATCCACAGGTCGCGGCCTTCCGATGCGCTGATCTGCCGTACCGCGGGATGGTCGGCGAGCGAGTCGGGGTCCCGCGCGGCTGACTCGAACGCCACTCTGCCCAGGCCGACCAGCCCTGCCTGGAAATCGGAGAATCCGTCGTCGGAGAGGAACCCGTACTCGATGATCCAGCACGCCGCGCAGAGATCCCAGGTGTCGGCCTGGTCCATCACCTCGTTGAGCGTCTGGTCGAACGCCACGATGTGTGACAACGGGAGTCGCGTCAGCTCCGCGACCAGGGCGTCAGCGACCACATCCGGCTGACCGTCGGGGCGGGGTTGGTCCGCCGCTGCGCCGGCCGCTGCTCGTGCCCGCTCCACGATGCTCCAAAACTCTTCCAGCTCCACGGCCGGGAGTGTCCCCGATAGCTGTGACAGTCGATCTCGGCGGCTCAGTCTCTGCTGATCTTCGATCCGGCGACGGGTGAGCTGCTCGCCCACGAGTTGCTGACGCGGGCTCCGGTGCGGATCAGCGCGTACCAGCTGATCCTGGAGACGACCTGGACCGACCGGATCGGCTGACCGCCGACTTTGTGGGACCGCTCTCTCGGGAGCGGCCCCACGGTGTTTTCCCGGTAGCCGCCCTAGCTGCGCGGCAACCCGCGCGCATAGCAGATCAACCGTCTCGTCGGGCGTTGTCCACAGGCCCCGGAGTTGTCCACAGGCGAGGCGTCGGGGGGAGTCCGCGAGGCCGATCGCGAGCAGGGTCGGCGGTGCATCCGATCCCGACCGCTG
The DNA here is from genome assembly GCF_040649315.1 of Micromonospora sp. NPDC049004. NCBI lineage: Bacteria > Bacillati > Actinomycetota > Actinomycetes > Micromonosporales > Micromonosporaceae > Micromonospora > Micromonospora sp. NPDC049004. The sequence goes on along the minus strand of NZ_JBEZFG010000002.1, from coordinate 345,958 downwards.
GAGGCCGCGATGGCACCCCGTACCTCCGTTCCGCCGATCCGACGGCTCCCACTGGTCGTCACGGGGGACGGCGACCTGCTCGACGACCTGCTCCGGCTCGCCGCTGCCGGCGGCACCGAGGTGGAGCTCGCCGCCGACCCGGCCGCCGCCCGCACCCGCTGGGGTCCCGCGCCGCTGGTGCTGCTCGGCGCCGATCAGGCGCAGGCGTGCCTGCGCGCCCGACTGCCGAAGCGGCCCCGGCTGGTGCTGGTCGGCCGGGCCGGTCAACTCGACCCCGGCTGGCACATCGCCGAGCTGATCGGAGCCGAGCACGTCGCCGCACTGCCCGCCGCCGAGCCCTGGCTGGTGGACCGCCTGGCCGAACAGGGCCCCGACCAGCAGAACGGTCCGGGTGCCCGGGTCGTCGCGCTGTTCGGCGGTCGGGGCGGTGCCGGCGCGAGCGTCCTCGCGGGCGGGCTCGCCGTGACCGCGGCGCGGGCCCGACTGCGCACCCTGCTCATCGACGCCGACCCGCTCGGGGGTGGCCTGGACCTCGTGCTCGGCTGGGAGCAGCTGGAAGGGCTGCGCTGGCCGTCGCTCACCGACGCGGACGGGCGGGTGGACGCGCCCGCGCTTGTCGATGCGCTGCCCAGCCGGGGCGACCTGGTGGTGCTCTCCTGGGATCGCGGCGAGATGCTGGCGCTGCCCGCCTCCGCGATGGCCGCGACCGTCGACGCCGCGCACCGTGGCCGGGACTTCGTGGTGATCGACCTGCCCCGACAGTTGGACGACGCCGCCGTGGTCGCGTTGCAGGCAGCCGACCAGGCGTACGTCGTCGTGCCGGCGGAGCTGCGCGCCACCGCGGCCGCCGCCCGGGTGGTGGCCTCGGCCGCACCACACTGCGCCGCGCTCTCGGTGGTGGTGCGTGGGCCCGCCCCGGGCCGCTTGCGCGCCACCGAGGTGGCACGGGCACTCGGGCTTCCTCTCGCTGGCACGCTACGTCCCGAACCCGGGCTCTGCCGGGGGCTCGAACGCGGCGAGGCACCGGCGGCGGCCGGCAAAGGCCCGCTCGCCACGCTCTGCCGACGGATCGTCGCGGACCTCACCGGCGTCCCCGCGACGGGTGCGGCATGAGCGGCCGGCCGGAGGACGGCACCTTCGCGGCCCGGGTGCGCCAGCGGATCGCCGCCGCCACCGACCCCGTCACCCCGGCGGCGATCGTGTCCGCCGTACGCGCCGAGCCCACCGCGGCGGTGTTGGGCGACACCGCAGTACTGCGGATCGCCGACCGGGTGCACGACGACCTCGTGGGCGCCGGGCCGCTGGCCCCGCTGCTGGCCGATCCGGAGGTGACCGACGTCCTGGTCAACGGTGTCCGCGTCTGGGTCGACCGGGGCGCGGGGCTGCACCAGGTAGCGGTCCCGGTGGGCTCGGTCGAGGACGTCCGCCGGCTGGCGCAGCGACTGATCGCCAGCGCCGGGCGGCGGCTCGACGACGGCTCCCCGTACGCGGACGCCCGGCTTCCCGACGGCACCCGGCTGCACGCCGTGCTGCCGCCGGTGGCGACCGAGGGGCCCTACCTGTCCCTGCGGACGTTCCGGCACCGCCCGTTCACCCTCGACGAACTGGTGCGCCAGGGGACGGTGCCGCGACCGGTGGCGCCACTGCTCGCCGCCGTCGTCGCGGCCCGGCTGGCATACCTGGTCACCGGCGGCACCGGCTCGGGCAAGACGACCCTGCTCAACACGTTGCTCGGTTTGGTGCCCACCACGGAGCGGATCGTCCTGGTGGAGGACGCGGCCGAGTTGCAACCGGGGCACCCGCACGTGGTCGGGCTCCAGGCCCGCACCGCCAACGTCGAGGGGACGGGCGTCGTCAGCCTCGGCGACCTGGTTCGGCAGGCGTTGCGGATGCGCCCGGACCGGCTGGTGGTCGGGGAGTGCCGGGGCGCGGAGGTGGTCGACCTGCTGGCCGCGCTGAACACCGGCCACGACGGCGGCGCCGGCACGCTGCACGCCAACACCCCGTCCGACGTGCCGGCCCGGCTGGAGGCGCTCGGCATGCTGGGCGGGCTGCCCCGCTCCGCGCTGCACGCCCAGGTGGTCGCGGCGCTCCAGGTGCTGCTTCAGGTACGCCGAGGGGACCGCGGTCGTGTCCTCGAGTCGATCTGCCTGCTGCTCCCCGAAGGGCCCGAACGACTGGCCACTGTGGTGCCCGCCTGGATACGTGGACGTGGGTTGGGGTTGGCCGCACGTACCTTCGGCACGCTGCTGCGAGACCGGGGCGTGGCGGTGCCGCCGATCCTCAGCGAGCCGTGGCCCGGATCGGCGGGCCCGGCATGACCGGCGGAACGGCGCTCGTGGTGGCGCTGCTGCTGGCCGCCGCGGTCCTGGTGGCCTGGCCGGTGCAGAGCGTCCGGGCACGCCGCCGCCGAGTGCTGGCACCGGGCCGTGGCGCCACCGGCGCTGATCCGGACGACGCTCTGGTGGAATGGATCAGGGGCCTCGCTCGGGCGCGGGGCGGGCCGACCGATGAGCTCGGTGGGTTGCCGGACCCGGTCCACCCGGGTGCCCTCTCGTACCCGCCGGGAGCGTCGACGTCCGTCAGCGGGCGGACGGTTGTCGCCTGGTCCACTCGGGACCTCGACGACAGCCCGAGCCGTCCGAGGGCGACCGGCGGGCCGGGTGGATCCACGCGACCGGCAGGTCCGGCACGGCCGCCGATCCGTCGGGATCCTCGCCGCCCGGCTGCCACTGCCCGGCCGGAGACCGAGACCATCGAGGCCGTCGAGCATCCGGGCCGCAGCAGGGCCGACCCGGCGGACCATCGCACCGTTGGCCCGCCGGACCAACGCCTCGTTCGCCCGGCGGACCGAACGGCCGGCGCGTCGTACGAGGCCCGTCGGCTGCGCGTGCGTCGGTCGCCGAGGCGTGTGCTGCTGCTGGTTGGCCTGGTGGGGGCAGGGGTCGGTGCCGTGTCCGCCGGGCCGGTGGCCGCTGTCGCGGTGGCCGGCTACGGCACGCTGGCCGTGCGCGCCCTGCTCCGCTGGAGAGCGGGCCGGCACGCGGACCTGGTACGGCGGCGCGGCCTGGACCTGCTCTGCGGTCTGGCAGCCGACCTCCGGGCGGGCCTGCCCGTCCCGCCAACCCTGGAGATCGCCGCCGTCGAGGGGACGGGTCGAGCCGACCGGCTTCGCGAGCTCACCTCGGCCGCCGTGCGGCTGGCGGACCGGACCGGCGCACCGCTGGCCGAGCTGATCGAGCGCATCGAGGCGGACGCCCGGGCGACCGACCGGGGCCTGGCCGCCGCGGCGGCACAGGCGGCGGGCGCCCGCGCCACGGCCTGGTTGCTGGCGGCCCTGCCGGTTGGCGGGATCGCGCTCGGCTACGGGATCGGAGTCGACCCCTTGGCGGTGCTCCTGCACAGCACTGTCGGCGGGGTCTGCGCGGTCATCGCGGTCGCCCTGCAGATAGTCGGCCTGTTCTGGGCCGAGCGGTTGGGCGCGGCGTCGGGGCGGGCCGCCTGATGTCCCCGGTGCGCCTGGGCGGTTCGGTCGGTCGGCGCGGCTCGCCGCACCGGGCCGGCTCGGGTGGCGGCGGTGTGGAGAGTCGGCGACGACCGGACGCGATCCGCCTCGCGGCAGCGATGGCCGGGCTCGCCGTCGCGGTGGTCGTCGGGGGCTGGTTCGGGCTGCTCGGTGCGGTTCCGACCGCAGTCCTGCTGGACGTGCTGCTGCGGCGGATCGAGTCTCCGGCGGCGCGTGACCGGCGACTCCGGGAGGCCGCCGACCTGCCGCTCGCCGCCGACCTGCTGGCGGCGGCGATGCGGGCGGGTGCGCCGGTGGACCGCTCGGTGCTGGCCGTGGCCGAGGCGCTGGACGGCCCGCTCGCGAGCCGACTGGCCCGGGTCGGCCGCACCCTGCTCCTCGGCGGTGGCCAGGCCGAGGCGTGGTCGGCGTTGGACGGGGTGCCGGGAGCCGATCGGATGGCAGCGGCGGCCTTCCGCTCGGCCAACAGCGGCGCCGCGCTGGCCGGTGCGCTGACCCGTCTCGCCGACGACCTGCGGGCCGACCGGGCCACCGCCGCCGAAGCGTCGGCCCGCCGGGCTGGCGTCCTCATCGTGCTGCCGCTGGGGCTGTGCTTCCTGCCCGCGTTCATTCTCGCCGGCCTGGTGCCGGTGATCGTCGCCGTCCTCGGCGACGTGCTCTGACCCATCGAGAAAGGAAAGACGCATGCGCAAACTCATCGCCCGACTCCGCGGCGACGACGGGATGAACACCGCCGAGTACGCCGTGGGCACGCTCGCCGCGGTGGCCTTCGCCGGGATTCTGTTGAAGGTCCTGACCTCCGGCAATGTCCAGTCGGCGCTGACCGCAGTCATCGACCGGGCGCTCAAGTGAGCGGGCGCCGGCAGGTCGGCCATGGTCGGAGACCGGGTACCCCCGGGCGAGCGTGCGACGGCAACCGGGGGGCCCATTTCGTCGGCGGCGACCGGGGCTCCTTCACCGCCGAACTGGCGGCCGGCCTGCCGGCGCTACTCCTGCTGCTGCTCGCCGGCCTGACCGCGGTCAACGCCGTCAGCACCCAGGCGAGCTGTCTGCACACGGCCCGGGAGGTGGCGTTGGCCGCCGCCCGGGGAGCCGACAGCGCGGATGGGGAGCGCGCGGCGCCACCGGGGGCAGAGGTGTCGGTGTCGGTCGACGGCGACCGGGTGCAGGCGACGGTCCGCGCGCCCGTCCGCGCGCTGGGCGGCCGGCTACCGAAGATCACCGTTCTCGCCACCGCCGTCGCAGCCGTTGAACCCGGCGCGGACGAGGGGAGATGGTGATGCGGCATCCCGACACCCGGTCGCGTGGGCACGGCCCGGACGCCGAGCGACACGACGGCGACCGACCGGACGCCGAGCGACACCACGGCGGCCGACCGGACGCGGAGCGAGGCGGTGCAACCGTGCTGCTGCTCGCGTTGGGACTGGTCTTCGTGCTGGTTGGGACGTTCGGCGCCGCTGCCACCGCCGCCGGGATGGCGGCTCAGCGGGCGGCGGTGGCCGCTGATCTCGGTGCGCTGGCCGGGGCTGCCCGGGCGCTTGACGGCGACGCGGTGGCGTGCGCGTCCGCCGCGGACATCGCCCACCGCAACGCTGGCCGACTGATCGACTGTCTCCTCGACGGGCTGGACGTGCTGGTGACCGTCGAGGTGGCGTTCACACCGCTTCCGGGCGTGACCCGGGTCGTCGCGTCGACGGCCCGCGCCGGCCCGGTACGCGGCTGAGTCGATGGTCCGCGTGGACCGCGCCTGGCTGTTCGACCGCGGCCGGCTGGCCGGGGCAGGCTTTGGGGTCCTGTCCCGGTCAGCGGCCGAGAGGGTGGGTCGCCGGGTGTGAGCCGGGTTGCGTCAGCGGGACTGGAGCGCGTCGAGGGCGACGGCCATCGCGATGACGAGACGACGGTCGATCTGCGGGTTCTGCACCTCGACGACGTACTTGTCGCGCAGGCCCCACTTCTTCACCACCGAGAAGATCGGCTGACCGCCGGCGGTGAAGTCGAAGTGGTACGGCAGCCAGGACAGCGAGTCGACGAACCGGCGCAGCAGCGCCACCGGCAGGCTGCGCTCCTGGCCCGTCACCTGCGGCAGGCCGGCCTGCTCGACGTGCCAGGTGGAGCGGAGCAGCGACTGGGCGAAGTCCTTGCGGAACAGGCCGATCGCGTTACCGGCCGCGTCGGTGACGTCGTACGTCGCGCCGAGGTCGATGCGCTGGCGGGCCTTGAAGCCGAGCAGGGGCTGCTGCTTGGAGTCGTCGGTGTAGATCGTCACCTGCTCCTTGAAGGCGAGCCGCTTCTGCTGCGCGAACGCCAGCAGCTCACCCTCGGTGCCGTCCGGCGCGACCGCCCGGACCTCGTACTGGTTGACCATCATCCGCAGCCGCTGGCGGATGTGGAACTGCTGCAGGGCCTGCAAGTTGTCGAGCTGCATGTGTTCTCCTCAGGGGGATGGTGCGCCGGAGTCTCGCACAGCCAGGCAACCACCGTCGGCCCGTGCCCCTGGCGCTCCCACCCCCACCGGTCCGCCCCGCGGGACCGGGCCCGCGACGGTCAGCGACCGTCCACGGTCACGCGCAACGACCAGGTGTTGAGCACCTGGTGGATGCTGCGCAGCCGTTCGTTGATCTGCTCCAGTCGTTCCGCCTGGGCCAGGGCGGCCAGCGCCGCCCCAAGTGCGATCTGCTGATCAAGGGTGAGGTGGTCCTGGTCGATGGTGTAGAGCAGGTCGACGGTCTCAGCGATCGTGTCGGCCACGGCTTCTCCTCGGGCGCGGGGGCTAACTGGAACACAAGCATCGATGGAAGCGCTCCCATGCCATTGTGCCCAGTGCCGTCGGGATTCATGCAAGGTGCGTCAGGCGGGCAGATTCTCCAGCACCACGTCGAGCACCCGGATCGCGTCCGGCTTCGAGAGCGGGTTGTTGCCGTTGCCGCATTTCGGCGACTGCACGCAGGACGGGCAGCCGGTCTCGCAGCCGCACTCCGCGATGGCGTCCCGCGTGGCGCGCAGCCACGCCGAGGCCGTCCCGTACGCCCGCTCGGAGAAGCCGGCGCCGCCCGGGTGCCCGTCGTAGACGAAGACCGTCGGCGCCTCGGTGTCCGGGTGCAGGGCGGTGGAGAGCCCGCCGATGTCCCACCTGTCGCACGTCGCCATCAGCGGAAGCAGGCCGATCGCGGCGTGTTCGGCGGCGTGCAGCGCACCCGGGACGTCGGCCTGCTGGACCCCTGCGGAGGCCAGCGACCGCGGTGACAGCGTGAACCAGACCGCCACCGTGCGCAGCTCCCGGGTGGGCAGGTCGAGCGGCCGGGTGTCGATCACCTCGCCGGTGGCGATCCGACGCCGCTGGTACGACACGACCTGGCTGGTCACGTCCACCTCGCCGAGGAACATCCCGACCGGCCCGGCGTCGACGTAGGAGCGCACCGACACCACGGACAGGTCCGTGACGTCCCGGGCGTGGGTGGACCAGTCCGGCTCCTCGACGTGCACCAGCGCGCAGCCGTCGGCCAGGTCGAGGTCGTCGACCACGTACGAGATGCCCTGGTGCAGGTAGACCGCGCCGGGGTGGAGCAGGAAGTGCGACGAGCCGCCGTCGACGGTGCCGAGCAGCCGGCCCGTGGCGGACTCCACCACGCACACCGGGGCGCCGCCCTCGCCGCGCAGGTCCACCTCGGGGCGCTCGCGGTGCCGCCAGTACCAGCCGGTGGGCCGCTGCCGCAGCGCGCCGGCCTCGACCAACTGGTCGATGGCCTCCTTCGCCCCGTCGCCGAAGAGCGCCAGGTCGGCCGGGGTGAGCGGCGCCTCGACTGCCGCGCAGGCCAACTGCGGCGCCAGCACGTACGGGTTGGCCGGGTCGAGCACCGTCGCCTCGACGGGCGCACCGAAGATCGCCTCCGGGTGGTGCACCAGGTAGGTGTCCAGCGGGTCGTCCCGTGCCACCAGTACGGCGAGGGCCTCCTGCCCGGATCGCCCGGCACGGCCGGCCTGCTGCCACAGCGACGCCCGGGTGCCCGGATAGCCGCAGATCAGCACGGCGTCCAGACCGACCAGGTCCACGCCCAGCTCCAGCGCGTTGGTGGAGGCGAGGCCGAGCAGGTCACCGTGCAGCAGGGCACGTTCCAGCTCGCGCCGCTCCTCGCGCAGGTAGCCGCCCCGGTAGGCGGCGACCCGGTCACCGAGCCCCGGGACGGCGTCGTCCAGGGCCCGGCGCGCGTTGGCGGCCACCACCTCGGCGCCCTTGCGGGATCGCACGAACGCGAGCGTGCGTACGCCCTCGGCGACCGTGTCGGCGAGCAGGTCCGCGGTCTCGCGCAGCGCCGACCGGCGGACCTGGACGAGGTCCGTGGTGGCGTCGTGGTCGCCGGCGGCCTGCGCGGGCACCGCGGGGGTGGCCGAGTCGGGTGGGAGCAGCGGCGGCTCCCAGAGCGCGAAGGTCACCCCGCCGCGCGGTGAGGCGTCCTCGGTGACCGCCGTCACCGGCAGGCCGGTCAGTCGGCCGGCGGCGGTCGCCGGGTCGCCGGACGTCGCCGAGGCGAGCACGAACACCGGGGTGGCGCCGAAGCGGGCGCACTGCCGGCGCAGTCGCCGCAGCACGTGCGCCACGTGCGAGCCGAACACCCCCCGGTAGGTGTGGCACTCGTCGATCACCACGTACGCGAGGCGGCGCAGGAAACCGGACCACTGGGCGTTCCCGGGCAGGATGCCGTGGTGCAGCATGTCGGGATTGGTCAGCACGAAACGGGAGTGCCGGCGGACCCACTCCCGTTCGGCGCGCGGCGTGTCCCCGTCGTAGCAGGCGGGGCGTACCCCGTCGAGCTCCAGGCCGGCGACGGCGCGCAGCTGGTCGGCGGCGAGGGCCTTGGTCGGCGCCAGGTAGAGAACTGTGGCCCGGGGGTCGGCGAGCAGGGTGGCCAGCGCCGGGAGCTGGTACGCCAGCGACTTGCCGGACGCGGTGCCGGTGGCGACGATCACGTGGCCGCCGTCGTACGCCAGGGTGGCCGCCTCGGCCTGGTGCTGCCAGGGCGCGACCACGCCGCGGCGGGCGAACGCCGCCCGCAGCTCCGGTGGTGCCCACGCCGGCCAGGGTGCGGGCACGCCGACCCGTGCCGGCACCCGCTCGACGTGGGTGACCGGGTCGCCGGCGCCCCGGGCGCGTAGCCGGCGCAGCAGGTCGACCGGCGCTGGTCCGACGTCGTGACCTGCGGATACGGTGGGCGCGGCGGACGACTCCAGGTCACGGCGCGGCGTAGGCCGCGCCGAGAGGAAGTCGTTGGAGGTCACGTCCTGCACTCTCGCACTGGTGTTCGGAGATGAAAAGCCGGGGCCGGGGGTAAGGGGAAGCCTCCGCCGGTGACCGCAGGGTGTCCCGGCGGTAGTGGTTAGATGCCCAGGAGAGTTTACGGCTCTGGCGAGGAGGACCGATGGAGCTGTCGCTGGCGACGCGCACCGTGGGCGAGCACACGGTGCTCGAGGTCGGCGGTGAGGTGGACGTCTACACCGCGCCCCGGCTCCGTGAACGACTCCTCGAGCTGATCGACGGTGGCGCCCGGCACGTGGTCGTCGATCTCGGGCGGGTGGACTTCCTCGACTCCACCGGTCTCGGCGTGCTGGTGGGTGCGCACAAGCGGCTGCGTACGGCCGGCGGCTCGTTCGCCCTGGTCTGTGACAAGGAGCCGCTGCTCAAGATCTTCCGGATCACGGCGCTGGACCAGGTGTTCCCGCTGCACCCCACGGTCGAGGCTGCGGTCGGTGCGGGCCCGACCGGCGCCAACGCGTGATGGCGACGGTCCGGCTCTCCTTCTCTCCGGCGCCGGTGCACGTGCGTACCGCCCGACTGGTCGGCGTCGCCGTCGCCCGGCGTGCCGGTGTCCGCGAGGATCTGCTGGACGAGGTGCGCCTGGCCATCGGTGAGGCCTGCACCCGGGCGGTCGCCCTGCACCGGCAGTACGGCCTGGCCGATCCGGTGCTGGTGGAAATGTCCGACGGCGGCACGTACGCGGTGCGGGTGGTGGACCGTGCGCCGATCGAGGCGGGCATCGGGTTGGCGGCGTTGCCGCCGGACGAGTTGGCCAACGAGTCGCTGACCGACGAGGCGCTGACCACGGGCGTCGGGTTCGCCCTGCTGGCGGGCTTCGTCGAGGATCTGCAGGTGCGCCCGGTCGACGAGGGCATCGGCACCGAGGTGCGGATGGTGTGGCCGGTCGGCCGCTGAGCCGAGGAACCGCTCAAGCCCGAGAACTGCTGAAGAAGGCCGTATCCCTGCCGAGGGTGCGGCCTTCTCGTCATGGATCGGGCCCTATATCAGATTTCGTTTCATAACACAGCGACGAAGATCATCGAGACACGGTGCCACCTCGGTGTGACCTCGAACACTGTGGAGGGCTACAGTACCCGGGTTGTCAGCAAGTGATCCAACCCGCAGCCAGCGGGTATGGGTGGTCATCGCTGGTCCGCTGGGGTGGGTTGGCGCGCGCTTGCGAGTCCGCATCCAGGCGTCGACCGGTGCGTCTCCACCCGTCGACGCGAGTGTTCGGTAACAGGAGGACACAGATGTCCGAGACCTTGGCCGCCGATGGCGGCGGGCTTTCCCTTACCGGAAGCAATGTCACATACGTCGTCATCGCCGCGGTCATCGCGCTGGTGGCGCTCGTCTTCGCCGCCGCGCTGACGAAGACGGTGCTGGCAGCCGGCAAGGGCACCACGAACATGCAGGAGATCTCGGGGGCGGTCCAGGAGGGCGCCTCGGCCTACCTGCTCCGCCAGTTCCGCACCTTGGCGATCTTCGTCGTCGTCGCCGTGGTGCTGCTCTTCCTGCTGCCGGTGCACGACACCGACGGCAGCGAGGTGGCCGTGAAGCTCGGCCGCTCGCTCTTCTTCATCGTGGGCGCCGTGTTCAGCGCGTCCATCGGCGGTGCCGGCATGTGGTTGGCGACCCGCGCCAACCTGCGCGTGGCCGCCGCCGCCCGGGAGCGGCAGGGCGGCCGCGAGGCTGCCATGAAGATCGCCTTCCGGACCGGCGGCGTGGTCGGCTTCCTCACCGTCGGCCTCGGTCTCTTCGGCGCCGCGCTCGTCGTCCTGGTCTACCGGGGTGACGCGCCCACGGTGCTGGAGGGCTTCGGCTTCGGCGCCGCGCTGCTGGCGATGTTCATGCGGGTCGGCGGCGGCATCTTCACCAAGGCCGCCGACGTCGGCGCGGACCTGGTCGGCAAGGTCGAGCAGGGCATCCCCGAGGACGACCCGCGCAACGCCGCCACCATCGCCGACAACGTGGGCGACAACGTCGGTGACTGCGCCGGCATGGCCGCCGACCTCTTCGAGTCGTACGCGGTGACGCTTGTCGCAGCGCTGATCCTCGGCCGCGCCGCCTTCGGCGAGGACGGGCTGGTCTTCCCGCTGATCATCTCCACCATCGGCGTGCTGGTCGCCATCGTCGGCGTCTTCATCACCCGGCTGCGCGCCTCCGACCGCAGCGGCCTCACCGCGATCAACCGGGCCTTCTACATCTCCGCCGTGCTCTCCGCGGTGCTGGTGGCGATCGCCGCGTACGCGTACCTGCCGGCGACCTTCGCCGAGCTGGAGGGTGGCCTCACCGACGTCGACCGTAACCCGCGACTGGTGGCCATCGGCGCGGTCGTGATCGGCATCGTGCTGGCCGCGGCGATCCAGGCGCTGACCGGGTACTTCACCGAGACCAACCGCCGGCCGGTGCAGGACATCGGCAAGAGCTCGCAGACCGGCGCCGCCACGGTGATCCTCGCCGGCATCAGCATCGGGCTGGAGTCGGCTGTCTACTCGGCGCTGCTGATCGGCGCTGGCGTCTTCGGGGCGTTCCTGCTCGGCGGCAGTTCCATCACGCTGTCGCTGTTCGCGGTGGCGCTGGCCGGCACCGGCCTGCTCACCACCGTCGGCGTCATCGTCGCCATGGACACCTTCGGACCGATCTCCGACAACGCGCAGGGCATCGCCGAGATGTCCGGCGACATCGACGAGCACGGCGCCCGGACGCTCACCGAGCTGGACGCGGTCGGCAACACCACCAAGGCGATCACCAAGGGCATCGCGATCGCCACGGCGGTGCTGGCGGCGACCGCGCTGTTCGGCTCGTACACCGACACGCTGCGCACCTCGTACGCGGACGCCGGTGTGGGCGACGTCGGGACCGAGATCCTCAACTCGCTGAACGTGGCCAACCCGCGCAACCTCGTCGGCCTGATCATCGGTGCGGCTGTCGTCTTCCTCTTCTCCGGGCTGGCCATCAACGCGGTGTCCCGCTCGGCCGGCGCCGTGGTGATGGAGGTCCGCCGGCAGTTCCGTGAGCTGCCCGGCATCATGGACCGCACCCAGCGCCCGGAGTACGGCAAGGTCGTCGACATCTGCACCCGGGACGCGCAGCGCGAGCTGATGACCCCCGGTCTGCTCGCCATCCTGGCGCCGATCGCTGTCGGCTTCGGCCTCGGGCCCGGCGCGCTGGCGGCGTACCTCGCCGGTGCGATCGGCGCCGGCACCCTGATGGCGGTCTTCCTGGCCAACTCCGGTGGCGCGTGGGACAACGCCAAGAAGCTGGTCGAGGACGGCGCGTACGGCGGTAAGGGCTCCGAGGCGCACGCCGCCACGGTCATCGGCGACACCGTCGGCGACCCGTTCAAGGACACCGCCGGCCCGGCGATCAACCCGCTGATCAAGGTGATGAACCTGGTCTCGCTGCTGATCGCGCCCGCCGTGGTGGCGTGGAGCGTCGGCGACGACCGCAACGTCGGCCTGCGGGTGACCATCGCGCTGGTGGCGACGGCGATCATCGTGGCGTCGGTGGTGTTCAGCAAGCGCAAGGGCATCGCGATGGACGACTCCGACGCCGGCGGCAACACCGGTGCGGGCAGCGCCGACCACCGGCCGGAGACGGTCAACGCCTGAGCGACACCGGCACCGGGGTCCCCGTCCGACGTACCCGTCGGGCGGGGACCCCGGCCATCCGGACCGGTGCCAGGCCTGGCCGCAGGCCGTACGCTGCAACGCATGCGTACGTGCCGGGCGTCTGCCGCCGGAAAGCTCACGGTGGTCCTGGCCACGATCGTCGTCGTCCTCTCCGGTTGCGGTGGTGGGCCCAGCCCGCGGGCCTGGGCGGCGTCGGTCTGCGGCGCGCTCACGCCGTGGCGCTCCGAGATCAGCAAGTTGACCAGCAGCGCCGATCAGCAGATGACGGCGCAGACCACTCCGGCGCAGGCCAAGGAGAACCTGGTGCGGCTCTTCGGCGGTGCGGAGCAGGCCAGTGAGACCGCGCGCCGCAAGGTCGAGCAGGCCGGCGTCCCGGAGACCGACAACGGCGAGGCGATTTCCGCCGGGTTCCGCAGCTCGCTGAGCAAGATGCGGGACGCCTACGGCCGGGCCCGGGACACCATCGAGGGGCTGGGCACCAGCGAGCCGGCCGCCTTCTACGACGGCGTGCGGGCCGCCGTCGAGACGCTGAACAAGGAGTACGACGCCAGCGCCCTGGACACCAGCCAGCTCAACTCCGAGGAGTTGAAACAGGCATTCGACGAGGTGCCGGAGTGTCGCTGAAGGGGCTCGGGGACTCTCCGGCGGCGCAGCCGCTGCCGGCGCTGTTTCCCGCACCCGAGCCCGATCCGCCGGACACCGGCGCGGCGACGTCGGGTGCCGGCCGGCGACGCGGCGGCCCGGCCCGATCGGAGTCGGGTCGTCCGGGGCAGCCGCACGCCGACGACGCGGGGCGGCAACTGGTCTTCTTCGGCGCGGATGCCGCCGAACCGGCGGTCGCAGATCTGGCCGGTCTGCTGGCCGGGCCGGGCGAGGTGGTCCGGATGGGCGGCACGGCCCGGCTCGCGGTGCGGGTGGACGCCGCCTGGCGGGTGCACGTGCTCGTCGCCGAACTGGCGCTGCGCGGGCTGGCCGCGAGCTGGGAGCCGACCGAGGACGAGCGACACACCGTCCGGACGTCGTACACCCGGCTGTTGAAGCCGCTCGCGGTCGCGTGGCTGCACGGCTCGGCGAAGCGCCCGCCGGAGGTCTTCCACCTGACCGGCCGGCGGCTGCGGCTCTGGCTCGCCGCCGCCGGGACCCCGGAGCCGCCCGGCGGCTTCCTGCTGCGGCTCGGCGAGGGCGATCAGGAGTCGTGGGACGCGATCGGCGCCGCCCTCGCCGCCGCCGGCCTGGACGGCACGTTGCTCGGCCCCGGCGAGGGCGGCCCGGCGTACCGGATCACCGGCCGACGCCGGATGGCGCGGCTCGCCGAACTGGTCGGCGAACCGCCACCGGCCGCACCACCAGACGCCTGGCCCTGACCCCGCCGCTCCTGACCCCGCCCCCTCGTTGCCGATCATGGAGTTGTGGTGGTGGACTTTCCTCTCCTTCGGGGCTGAACGCCCACCACAACCTCATGATCGACGCGGGTGGGGGGTATGGGACGGGGTGTCCGGTGACGGACAGCTGGCGGGCCGATCCAGAGGAAAACAGCCGGGTCGGGCCTCGGCCGAGGGTCCGCCATCGTCACAGTGACCCGCTTCGAGCCCTACTCACGGTGTACGGTGGCGCCGTCCGGCAGTGCCGAGCGCGGCGGGGCGGTGAGCGCCGCGCCGCAGCGGATTGCCGCCCGCGAAACCCGAAACGCGGACGGCGGGTTACGTTGGACATCCGGACCGCCGGTGCCACGGCGGGGTCGAGAGCGGTCGCTGTCCGGGCGCCGGAAGGCCACGAGCAGGAGTGAGGTCGACAGAGACGTGCCGAGCAAAGCTGGAACCACCCGTCTGGTCATCGTCGAGTCACCGGCGAAGGCCAAGACGATCTCGGGCTACCTGGGCCCGGGGTACGTCGTGGAGGCCAGCTTCGGTCACGTCCGCGACCTGCCGCGCAACGCCGCCGACGTGCCGGCCAAGTACAAGGGCGAGTCCTGGGCCCGCCTCGGGGTGGACGTGGACAACGGGTTCCACGCGCTCTACGTCGTCTCCGCCGACCGCCGCCAGCAGATCAGCAAGCTGGTGAAGCTGGCCAAGGAGGTCGACGAGATCTTCCTGGCCACGGATGAGGACCGCGAGGGCGAGGCGATCGCCTGGCACCTGGTGGAGACGCTCAAGCCCAAGGTGCCGGTCAAGCGGATGGTCTTCCACGAGATCACCAAGCCGGCGATCCAGGCGGCGGTGGCCAACCCCCGGGAGATCGACCGCGACCTGGTCGACGCCCAGGAGGCCCGGCGGATCCTCGACCGCCTCTACGGCTACGAGGTCTCCCCGGTGCTGTGGAAGAAGGTCATGCCGAAGCTCTCGGCCGGCCGGGTGCAGTCCGTGGCGACCCGGATCGTGGTCGAGCGGGAGCGGCAGCGGATGGCGTTCCGCACCGCCGAATACTGGGACATCCTGGCCACCCTCGCCGTGGCGAACGCCGGCGAGGGGCCCCGGGCCTTCAACGCCACCCTGATCGCGTTGAACGGCGACCGGATCGCCACCGGTAAGGACTTCGAGCCGACCACGGGTCGGGTCCGGGCCGGCGCCGGCGTCGTCCACCTGGACGAGGGCGGTGCCCGAGGGCTCGCGGCCCGCCTTGAGGGCCGGCCGTTCACCGTCACCCGCGTCGAGGAGAAGCCCTACCGTCGCCGCCCGTACGCGCCGTTCATCACCTCGACGCTCCAGCAGGAGGCGGCCCGCAAGCTGCGCCTGTCCTCGCAGCAGACGATGCGTACCGCGCAGCGGCTCTACGAGAACGGCTACATCACCTATATGCGTACCGACTCGGTGAACCTGTCGGAGACCGCCATCTCGGCGGCCCGCCGGCAGATCGTCGAGCTGTACGGCGAGCGCAGCGTTCCGCCGGAGCCGCGCCGCTACACCGGCAAGGTGAAGAACGCGCAGGAGGCGCACGAGGCGATCCGCCCGGCGGGGGACAACTTCCGCACCCCGGGCGAGGTGGCCAAGGAGCTGTCCGCCGAGGAGTTCAAGCTCTACGAGCTGATCTGGCGGCGGACGATCGCCTCGCAGATGACCGACGCGGTCGGTTCCAGCGTGTCGGTGCGCATCCGGGCGGTCTCCACCTCGCAGGAGGAGGCCGACTTCGGCGCGACCGGCAAGACCATCACCGACCCGGGCTTCCTGCGCGCGTACGTCGAGTCCAGCGACGACGAGAACGCCGAGGCCGAGGACGCCGAGCGCCGGCTGCCCACCCTGGTCAAGGACCAGCCGCTGACCGCCGACGAGCTGGCCGCGCAGGGTCACCACACCCAGCCGCCGTCGCGCTACACCGAGGCGTCGCTGGTCAAGGCCCTGGAAGAGCTGGGCATCGGCCGTCCGTCGACCTACGCGTCGATCATGCAGACGATCCAGGACCGGGGGTACGTCACCAAGCGCGGCCAGGCGATGATCCCCACGTTCCTGGCCTTCGCGGTGATCGGCCTGATGGAACGGCACTATCCCCGCCTGATCGACTACGACTTCACGGCCAGCATGGAGAACGAGCTGGACGAGATCGCCGGCGGTGACCACGCGGCCGTCGACTTCCTCACCGCGTTCTACTTCGGCAGCTCCAACGGTGCCGGTGACCAGGACATCGCCCGTTCCGGCGGGTTGAAGAAGCTGGTCACCGAGAACCTCAGCGACATCGACGCCCGCAGCGTCAACTCCATCCCGCTCTTCACCGACGAGGACGGCCGCGAGGTCGTCGTCCGGGTCGGCCGGTACGGGCCGTACCTCCAGCGGGAGCTGCCCGGCGGTGAGCAGCCGACGCCGGCCGCCACGGGTGAGGGCGAGGAGAGCGGCCCCCAGGGCGACCGGGCGCCGATCCCCGAGGGCCTCGCCCCGGACGAGCTGACCCCGGAGAAGGTGCACGAGCTGTTCCTCGGTGGCAGCGGCGAGCGCAAGCTCGGCGACGACCCCGCCACCGGCGAGCCGATCGTGCTGAAGTCCGGCCGCTTCGGCCCGTACGTGTCCAGTGGTGAGCGGAAGTCGTCGCTGCTGCGGTCGCAGACTCCGGATTCGCTGTCCCTCCAGGAGGCGCTGCGGCTGCTCAGCCTGCCCCGGTTGGTGGGCGTGGCGCCCGACGGCGTCGAGGTGTTCGCCAACAACGGTCGCTACGGCCCGTACGTGAAGCGGGGCGAGGAGTTCCGCTCGCTGGAGTCCGAAGAGCAGATGTTCACGGTCAGCCTGGACGACGCGTTGGCCCTGCTGGCCGCGCCGAAGACCCGGGGCCGGCGGGCCGCCGCGCCGCCACTGCGGGAGATGGGCGTCGACCCGCTGACCGAGAAACCGCTCGTGATCAAGGATGGGCGTTTCGGCCCGTACGTCACCGACGGCGAGTTCAACGCGTCCCTGCGGCGCGGGCAGACCCCGGAGGCGTTGAGCCTCGAGGAAGCCTCGGAGATGCTGGCCGACAAGCGTGCCAAGGGTCCGGCGCCGCGCAAGAAGGCGGCGGCGAAGAAGGCGCCCGCGAAGAAGGCGACGGCCACCAAGAAGACGGCCGCCGCCAGCAAGTCCACTGCCGCGAAGAAGACCACCACCGCCAAGGCGACGGCGGCCAGGAAGGCGGCCCCGGCGAAGAAGGCGGCCTCGAAGAAGGCCACCGCCAGCCCCGCCGAGGAGTGACAGCCGGCACGCCGCCCCTAATGGGTTAAAATGTCCGATTCGGTGGCGGGGCTCTGGTGTGGACTGCCTAACGTGAGGGGATGTTCGCAACCCCGGTCCCGCGCCGCCGCGTGCTCGTCGGTGCTGCGGCGGGTGCGCTGCTGCTCGCCGTGGCCGCGGTCGGCATCCGGACGATGGACGCCGACAGCCCCTCGCCGGCCGGCGCCACCGCGTCGCACGCTTCGCCGCAGACCGTCGCCCCCGGGTCGTCCACCGGGCCGACCCGGGATCCCGCCAACCGGCGGACGGTGCGACTCGTCGCCGCGGGTGACGTTCTGATCCATCCAGCGGTGACCGAGCAGGCACGCCGGGACGCTGCCCGTGCCGGCGGCATGGACTTCGCCCCGATGTTCGCCGGGGTCGCCCCGGCGGTCCGCGGCGCCGACCTGGCGCTGTGCCACCTCGAGACGCCACTGGCCGATCCCGCCGGTCCGTTCGCTGGCTATCCGTCGTTCAACGCGCCCCCGCAGGTGCTCGACGGGCTGCGCACCACAGGCTTCGACGGCTGTTCGACCGCCTCCAACCACACCCTCGACCAGGGCGCCGACGGGGTGGCCCGGACCATCCGCGCACTCGACGCCGCCGGGCTGGGACACACCGGCAGCGCCCGCAGCGCCGCCGAAGCGGCCCGGCCCCGGATCTACCAGGTCGGCGACGTCCGCGTCGCCCACCTGGCGTACAGCCTGAACTTCAACGGGCTGACCCGACCCCCGGGTCAGCCGTGGCTGGCCAACCTGATCGATCCGCCCAAGATCCTCGCCGCCGCCCACAAGGCGCGCGCCGCCGGAGCCGACATCGTCGTGCTCAGCCTGCACTGGGGTACTGAGTATCAGCACCTGCCGGACGCCGACCAGCGGGCCTGGGCCGAGCAGTTGATCTCGTCGCCCGACGTGGACCTCATCCTGGGCCATCACGCCCACGCGGTGCAGCCCTTCCAGCGCTTCGGCGACAAGTGGGTGGTCTTCGGCATGGGCAACGAACTGGCCCGGCACGAGGAGCCGATCAACGACAACCGCGAGGGTGTGATGGCCCGGGCGACCTTCACCGAGACCGCCCCGGGGCGCTGGACGGTGACCCGGATGGAGGCGCTGCCCACCTGGACCGACCTGACACCGGCTCTCCGGCTGGTCGACCTGACCACAGCGCTTGCCGACCCGGGCACCCCGCCGAAACTGCGGGGCGACTACCGGGCGGCGTACCAGCGGGTGCTCGGCTACGTCCGGGCCCTGGGTGCCGGCGCGAACCAGGTGGTGGCGTCGGGCGGCTGAGCCCCTCTCGACACCGGCCGTGACCCACGTCCTGGTCCACTTCTCCAGCGCGCCGTCAGACCCCGAGGACGTGGGTCAGGTGGGGGTTGGTGAAGACCCGGTGGGGGTCCAGGCGGTCGCGGACCGCCTGGAAGTCGGCGAAGCGGGGGTACGCCGTGGCGAGTGACGCGGCGTCGCGGTAGTGCAGCTTGCCCCAGTGCGGGCGGCCACCCAACCCGGCGGCGACCTTCTCGAAGGCCTGGAAGTACGGCTCGTAAGGCATGCCGACGTACTGGTGCACGGCGACGTACGCGTTGTCCCGGCCGTAGCCGTGCGACAGCCAGATGTCGTCGGCGGCGGTGAAGCGCACCTCGACCGGGAAGAGGACCTTGAACGGCAGCCCGTCGACGATCCGTCGCAGCGCGGCGAGCGCCTCGGGCAGCGCCTCGCGGGGCAGGCCGTACTCCATCTCGACGAAACGGACCCGGCGCGGGGTGCAGAACACCCGGTCGGAGCGCCCGGTGTACTGCCGTTCGGTGAGCGCGCGGGCGGAGACGGCGCTGATGCCCGGTGCCAGCGCCGGCACGGCTCGGCCGAGTCGGCAGGCGCCGGCGAAGACCGTGTTGGACAGGAAGTCGTCGTCCAGCCAGCCGCGCCAGCGGGGCAGCGGCCGGTCGTTGGCGGGCGCCCGGTTGTTGGTCTTGACCTGGACCCGGGACGTGTAGGGGAACCAGTAGAACTCGACGTGGTCGTGGCCGCCGATCAGCGTGGGCAGGTCGCCGAGCACGTCGGCCAGCGCGGCGGGGCGTTCGTGGGCGTGCAGGACGAAGGCGTCCACGCAGCGCAGGGTCACCTCGACCAGGACGCCGAGCGCGCCGAGCGCGACCCGGGCGGCGGCGAAGACGTCGGGATGCTCGTCGGCGGAGCAGCGCAGCACCTCGCCGGTGCCGGTGACCAGGGTGAGGGCCTCGACGAAGGTGGACAGGCAGCCGAAGCCGGCGCCGGTGCCGTGGGTGCCGGTGGAGATCGCGCCGGCGATTGTCTGCGCGTCGATGTCACCGAGGTTGGGCAGTGCGAGGCCGTGCCGGGCGAGCAGCCCGTTGAGCGTGTGCAGGGTCATTCCCGCCGGTACCGTGACGAGTCGGCGCGCGACGTCGACACTGACACCGGTGTCCAACTCGGACAGCTCCATCCGCCGGTCGTCGGCCAGGGCGACAGCGGTGAAGGAGTGGCCGCTGCCGGCGACGCGGATCCGGCCTCCGGCGGCGGCGGTGGCGCGTACGGCTTCGGCGACGTCGTCCGGCGAGCCGGGGCGCAGGATCGCTGTGGCGCTGCCACGCTGGTTGCCGGCCCAGTTGGACCAGCGGGCGGTGAGCGGTGCGGTGCCGACCATGCGCGCTCCTCGTTCATGAATATGAACTGACTTCATATCAGGAACGTTGTACCTGGTAAATACCGCAATTGCGATCCGCTCGTTGTACCGGTAGTCACGGACTCGTGACGTGGAGATATGTTCATCCGTCGAAGGGGGGTGGCGCCGAGTGTCCACACCAGCCGCCACGACCGGGCCGCTGCGCCGCGTACCGGTGCAGGGTCGAAGTGTCGCGCGGGTACAGCGCATGTTGGATGCCTGCGCCGAACTCGTCGACGAGGTGGGGTACGAGGGTCTGACGACGACCCTGCTCGCCGAGCGGGCCGAAGTGGCGATCGGGTCGGTCTATCAGTTCTTCCCGGACAAGCGGGCGATCGTGCAGGCGTTGACCCTGCGCACGATGGAGTCCTACCTGCAGCGGCTCGACGAGCGCTTCGCCTCCGACGAGATGACCCACTGGTGGGACGGCGTCGACGCGGGCATCGACGAGTACATCACGATGCACCGCACCGTCCCCGGCTTCCGTACTCTGCACTTCGGCGACGTGGTCGACCTGCACCTGCTCGATGAGCAGCGGGACAACAACGGCGTGATCGCCGACCAGTTGGCGCGGGTGCTCACCGAGCGCTTCGGGCTCACCGACGTGCCGAAGCTGCGCTTCGTCCTGGAGATCGCGGTGGAGGCCGCCGACGCGTTGATCAAGCTCGCGTTCCGGCGGAAGTCCGACGGCGACGAGCGGGTGCTGCTTGAGGCGAAGGCGCTGATCCGGGAGTACCTGCATCGCCAGGTCGACGGGCGCGACAGCGGTCGACCCGCCGCCGAGCAGCAGGCCGAGGCCGTCCAGCACGCCTGAGCCGGCGCGCGGGGCGGCCCGTCAGAGGAACGCGTGGCCCTCGCCCCGGTAGGTGGGCACGGTCGCCACGATCGCGTCCCCCTCGACCAGGTGCAGCTCGTTGACCCGTTCGCACAGCTCACCGGCCTTGGCGTGCCGGAACCACACCCGGTCGCCGACCTTCAGGGTGGCCGCCGCCGCGCCGGACAGCGGAGTCTGCACCTCGCCGGCGCCCTCCGTGGCGACGAGCTTCAGGCCGGCCGGCAGCCACGGCCGGGGCAACCGGCTGTCGGCGGCCTGGCCGGAGGCGATCCAGCCGCCGCCCAGCACCGTCGCCAGCTCCGGCGTCGGCCGGCGGACCACCGCGCAGGCGAAGAACGCCGCGGGGGTGGGCCGCCAGGCGCGGTACGCGTCGAACAGCGTCGGCCCGTACAGGCCCGATCCCGCGGTGACCTCGGTGACCGCGGGATCGGCGCTGGTCGCGGCCACGCTGCCGGTGCCGCCGCCGTTGACGAACTCCAGGTCGGCGTGCTCGCGTACCGCCGCCACCGCCGCGCCCCGGCGGGCCAGCAACTCGCGGTACGACCCGCGCTGGGCCAGCCGGATCGCGCCGGCCAGCAGCGTCCGCCCCGGCGGCGCGTCGCCCAGGCCGGCGATCTGCGCCTCGTACGACATGAGCCCGACCAGCCGGAAGCCGGCGCGGCCGGCGACGGCGGCGGCGAGCGCGCCGGCCGCCCGGGCGCTGTGCACCGGCGAGCGGCGGACGCCGACGTGCACCCCGCGCAGTGGTCGCCAGGAGGCGTCCAGGTCCAGGCAGAGCCGCAGTTCGGCGCGCTGCCCCGGGGCGCGGACGGCGTCGATGAAGTCCAGCTGCCCGGTGCCGTCGATCATCAGGGTGATCGCGGCGGCGAGCGTCGGGTCGGCGGCCAGCTCGGCGAGGGCCGCCCGGTCGGCGCTCGGGTACGCGACCAGCACGTCGTCGCTCACACCGGCGCGGACCAGCCAGATCGCCTCGGGCACTGTGAACGCCATGACGCCGTGCCAGCCGGGTCGGGCGAGTGCCCGGCCGATCAACTCCCGGCTGCGCACCGACTTGCTGGCCAGCCGGAGTGGTTTGCCGGCGGCGCGGTCGGTCAGGGCCGCCGAGTTGGCGTCGAAGGCGGTGAGATCCACCACGGCGTATGGGGGGTCGAGATGGGCGGTCGCCCGGTCCAGGCGGTCGCGCAGTTTGTCGCTTTCGATGGCCACGTGTGCACGCTAACTGTCCGACGGTGAATGCGAAATACCCTCGCGTACGTCCCGGGCTGCGGCCGGTGCCTCCGGCGGCCTAGGCTCAGCGAGCAGGAGAATGTCGCCGGTGGGGCGGCCCCCACCGGGTCTAGAGTGTTCCACCGGGGGTGCCCAGCGATGGGCCGGCACGTGGAGGTACGGCCATCGAAAGCCAGAACAGCGGCGAGTCGCCCGGCGTGTCGCGCGCGGGTGACCAGTCGGGCAACGCCGCCAACCAGTCCAGCTCCGGTCAGGTCGATCCGTCCGGCTACGCCGCGATCCGCTCGGTTCTGCGGATCAGGCCGTTCCGGCGGCTCTGGATCGTGCTCGGCGCGGCCTCCTTCGGCGACTGGCTCGGTCTGCTGGCCACCGCTCTCTTCGCCGCCTCCCAGGTGCAGGGCAGCACCGCCCAGGGCGCCGCGTTCGGCGGTGTGACAGCGATCCGGCTGCTGCCCGCGCTGGTGCTCGGCCCGGTGGCCGGCGTCTTCGCCGACCGGTTCGACAGGCGCTGGACGATGGTCATCTGTGACCTCCTGCGTTTCGTCCTCTTCGCGTCCATCCCGCTCTACGCCCTCACCGGCGCCGCGGGCGGTCTGGTGGTCGGCTGGGCGCTGATCGCCACCTTCCTGATCGAGTCGATCACCCTGCTCTGGATCCCGGCCAAGGAGGCCGCGGTCCCCAACCTCATCCCGCGGGCCCGGCTGGAGGCGGCGAACCAGCTCACCCTGATCACCACGTACGGCCTTACCCCGATCGCCGCCGCGATCGGCCTGGCCGTGCTCGACCGTGGTGTCCGTGGCGCCGTCGGCGGTGACCTGCCGAACTGGGCGGAACCGGCCCAGCTCGCGCTCTGGTTCAACTCCTTCTCCCGGCTCGCCACCGCCCTGGTGGTGGCCTTCGGGATCAAGGAGATCAGCGAGGCGCAACGCGGTGAGGCCGAGCGCTCCGAGCAGAGCATGTTCCGGCAGTTCTCCGAGGGCTGGAAGTACATCGGCAAGACCCCGCTCGTGCGTGGTCTGGTGCTGGGCATCTTCGGGGCGTTCGCCGGTGGCGGCATCGTCGTCGGCACGGCCAAGTTCTTCGCCAACTCGCTGGGCGCCGGCGACGCCGCGTTCTCGCTGCTCTTCGGCGCCATGTTCGCCGGTCTGGCCCTCGGCATCGGTCTCGGTCCGATGATCGTCAAGGACATGTCCCGGCGCCGGTGGTTCGGCATGAGCATCGTGCTGGCCAGCGCCGCCGTGATGACCCTCGCCTTCGCCATCCACCTGTCCATGGCGATCGTCGGCGCGGTCCTGGTCGGCGCCGGTGCCGGGATGGCTTTCCTGGCCGGCACCACACTGCTGGGCGGCGAGGTGGCCGACGAGGTGCGGGGCCGGGTCTTCGCGGTGGTGCAGATCGGCACCCGGCTGGTGCTGATCCTGGCTATCGGGCTCAGCAGCGTGCTGGTCGGCGTCGGCGGCTCCCGCAAACTGACAATCGCCGACCTCGGCATCTCCATCTCCTCCACCCGCCTGCTGCTGCTCGCCGCCGGCGCCGCCGGCATCTTCGCCGGGATCAGCGCCTTCGGCCAGATGGACGACAAGAAGGGTGTTCCCGTCCTCGCCGACCTCTGGGGCTCGATCCGTGGTCGCCCGCTGATGCCCTCCGAGCCGTTCGTCTCCGCCGGGCTCTTCGTGGTGTTCGAGGGCGGCGAGGGCGCCGGCAAGTCCACCCAGCTCACCGCGCTCGCCGAGCGGCTGCGCGGCCAGGGGCACGACGTCCTGGTCACCCGCGAGCCGGGGGCCACGGCCGTCGGCCAGCGGATCCGGTCGCTGGTGCTGGACACCTCCGGCGACGAGGCGCCCTCCCCGCGCGCCGAGGCGCTGCTCTACGCCGCCGACCGGGCACACCACGTGGCCGCAGTGGTCCGGCCCGCGCTGGTCCGTGGCGGTGTGGTGATCAGTGACCGGTACGTCGACTCGTCACTCGCGTACCAGGGCGCCGGGCGGACGCTTCCGGTCGACGAGGTCTCCTGGCTCTCCTCCTGGGCCACCGGAGGGCTCAAGCCGGACCTTGTGGTGCTGCTCGACGTCGAGCCCCGGACCGGCCTGTCCCGGGTGGCCTCGCGCAACGCGGGCGCCGACCGACTCGAGGCGGAGTCGATCGCCTTCCACGAGCGCGTCCGCTACGCGTTCCTGGACCTCGCCGCCGCCGACCCGAAGCGCTACCTGGTGCTCGACGCGTCCCGACCGGCCGACGAGATCACCGGCCTGGTGGTCCGGCGCGTGCAGGAGATGCTGGGTAAGCCGGGCGGCATCGTGCACCCCCGCCCCGCGCAGGGCCCGGACACCTCGGTGCAGCCGGAGTTATCCGACGCGGAGCTGGTGACGATGGAGCACAAGACCTGATGCCGGACGTCTTCGCCGATCTGGTCGGTCAGGACGAGGCGGTCGCCGAACTGCGCCGGGCCGCCGGCGCGGCGGCGGCCGTGCTGCGCGCCGGCGCGGCCGACCGGGCACCCGCGCTGATCGCCGCAGGCGCGGCCGGCGAGGCCGCTCCCGAGACCGGCGACACCGAGCCCGGCGTGCTGGACCCGTCCACCGGGATGACGCACGCCTGGATCTTCACCGGGCCACCCGGTTCCGGTCGCTCGGTCGCCGCCCGCGCCTTCGCCGCCGCCCTCCAGTGCACGTACGGCACCGGCTGCGGCGAGTGCCCCGGCTGCCACACCACGATGGGCGGCACCAACGCCGACGTCCGGATGGTGGTGCCGGAAGGGCTCTCCATCGGCGTCGGCGAGATGCGCGCGCTGGTGTTGCGCGCGGCCAGCACCCCGTCCGGCGGGCGGTGGCAGGTGGTGGTCATCGAGGATGCCGACCGGCTCACCGAGGCGGCCGGCAACGCGCTGCTCAAGGCCATCGAGGAGCCGCCACCGCGTACGGTCTTCCTGCTCTGCGCCCCGTCCACCCACCCGGACGACATCTCGGTGACCATCCGGTCGCGCTGTCGTGTCGTACCCCTGCGCCAGCCGCCGGCCGCCGCGGTGGCCGAGGTGCTGGTCCGGCGGGACGGCATCGCGCCCGACGTGGCGCAGTGGGCGGCGGCTGCCGCGCAGGGGCACGTGGGCCGGGCCCGCCGGCTGGCCCGTGATCCGGAGGCCCGCAAGCGGCGTGAGGCGGTCCTCGCCGTGCCGCGCCGGCTGACCGGCGTCGGCGCGGCGTTCGACGCGGCGTCCGCGCTGATCGAGGCGGCCGAGGCGGAGGCCGAGGCGTCGGTGTCCGAGTCGGACGCGACGGAACGGGCCGCGCTGGAGACCGCGCTCGGCGCGGGCGGCACCGGTCGGGGCGCGGCCGGCGCGATGCGCGGTGCCGCCGGGCAGCTCAAGGAGTTGGAGAAGCGGCAGAAGTCGCGGGCCACCAGGGCCCAGCGGGACGCGCTGGACCGGGCGCTCGTCGACCTGGCCGGCTTCTACCGGGACGCGCTCACCATGGCGCTGCGGGCTCCGGTCGATCCCGTGCACACCGACACCGCCGCGCTCGCCGGCGCGGGGGCCCAGAAGTGGGACGCCGAGGGTTCGTTGCGCCGGTTGGAGGCCGTTCTCGCCTGCCGGGCGGCGATCGAGGCGAACGTCAAGCCACGGATCGCGGTGGAGGCGATGATGCTCGCCCTCTGGAAGGGCTGACCCGCAGCTCCAGCCGGTTGTCCACAGCCATCGACACGCGCGATTGCGGTGCGGTACGGTCCGGTGTGCCGTGGTGACGGTGACGGCACGCTCAGTGAGGGGCCATCCGGGAGGAGTCGCCGATGCCGCGGGGGGAGATCGACGAGGCCTGGATCGAGGAGGCGGTGCGGCGCTACCGCCGCATCGAATCGCTGCAGGCCGAGTTCGACCAGGCCGTCTCGACAGTCGAGGTCACCGTCCGGTCGCCGGACGGGCTGGTCGAGGTGGTGGTCACCGCCGGCGGGCGGATCACCGACGTCCGGTTCCTCGGGCCGCTGCACACCCGCAGCCCACGAGACGTGGCGGGCTCGGTGCAGGCCGCCGTCACCGCGGCCGCCGACGCCGCCGAGTGGGCCCGGGAGAAGCTGCACAACGAGACGTTCGCCGCCTACCGACCGCTCGCGGGGGCCTGACATGGACGCACTGCGCGCGCTCTCCGCGCGGCTCGATGAGGCGAGCGCCATCCTGACCACGCTGTCCCACACGGTCACCGCAAGCGACCCGGCCCAGGCCGCGTTCGGCGCGGACGCCCCGGGCCGCCCCGGCGAGATCGGTCGCGCGCTGCACCGACAGTGGACCGCCGCCACCGACGATCGGGCCCGCGAGGCGCGAGCCGCCGCCGCTCGGCTCGCCGCCGCCTCCTCGGCGGTCCGCGAGGCCGCCGACCGGTACGCCGAGGTCGACCGCGCCGCCCGCCGCCGGATCATCGGGGAGCCGTGATGGACCCGCTGGACCGGCTCGCCGAACCGGGCCTCAACCTGCTCTACCGGGTGGACGCGTTGCTCGCGGCCGGCGTTCCCGAGGGGCACCGCGTCTGGCCTCTGCTGCGCCGGATGCAGGTGCTGCCGGGTGACGCCGTCCGGGGCTTCCTCGACCTGCACCCGGCGCCGCTGGCCAGCGCCGGGCACGCGGTGCGCCGGCTGGTCCGGGGGTACGACGACGTCGGCGCGGCGCTCACCGACCCGGTGCTCTGGTCCGGTCCGGCCGCCTCGGCGTACGGGCAGGAGCGCGCCGCGCTGCTGCGCCATCTCGACGAGGGTCCGGAGAGCCTGGTCGGGCGACTGGAATCCACCGCCGGGTACGCGGACGCCCTCGCCGACTGGGTGGAGGGCAGCCGCCTCGCCCTGGCCCGGACGATGGCCGACGTGCTGCGCTCGGCCGAGGCGGTGGCCGTGGTCGCCGCCACCGCCACCGGTCCGCCGACCCGCCTGACGCCGGTCGGGCCGGGTGTCGCCGACGCGGCCGAGATCGCGGCGCGGGTGCTGGCGGTGCTGTGCGTCGCGTACGACGGTGCCGAGACACTGCTGCGTCAGTGGGCGCCGAGCCTGGCGGAGTCCACCTGGCGGTCGTCGATGGACGGCCGTCCCCGCTACGACCAGCCCACCCGGGTCGGCTGGTAGCCGGTCGTCGCGTCCCCGGACAGGCCACGGCGTCGCTCGCGGGCGCCCGAGCAGAGTCGGCGCCCACGGCGACGCCGTGGTCTTCCCCCTGCACCCCCCGCAGGTCTGCCTCCACTCAACGCCGCCCGGAGACGTTTGTCCCGCACCCGCGGCCGGAATCAACCGTCCGGGCGAGGGTCAACGGCACGACGGGTGGCCCGGCAATAGGTCGAGTCGACGGTCATGGATGCCGGTGTGCGGATCGGCCGCTGCGTCCTTTGCGGTGATGCGTCGTAAGGTGGGGGGATGGGCATGCTCTGCGCGGTCAGCTTCAACCGGTACGGGCGCCTCTACTACCTCGACCCGGGCGAGTTGCGCCCGCAGGTGGGCGACCGGGTGCTGGTGCCGACCGACGACGGGCCCGAGGTGGCCGAGTGCGTCTGGGCCGCCCAGTGGGTGACCGAGGAGACCGACGGCTTCCCCCGGCTGGTCGGGCTGGCCGGTGACGACGACCTGGCCCGGGACGAGGCGCTGCGCCGTCGTAAGGCCGAGGCGAAGGTGGCGGCGAAGCGGTTGATCCGTGCGCACGGCCTGCCGATGAAGGTGGTGGCCGTCGACCACGTCCTCGGCTCGGGCGACGGCGGCGGCGAGCGCAGCACCGTCTACTTCACCGCCCCGCACCGGGTGGACTTCCGGTCCCTGGTCCGCGACCTGGGCGCCACCCTGCACTGCCGGGTCGAGCTGCGGCAGCTCTCGGCACGGGATTCGGCGCGCGTCCAGGGCGGCATCGGTTCGTGTGGCCGGGACCTGTGTTGCGCGACGTTCCTGACCGACTTCGAGCCGGTGACGATCCGGATGGCCAAGGACCAGGATCTGCCGCTGAACCCGCTGCGCATCTCGGGGGCGTGTGGCCGGTTGATGTGCTGCCTGAAGTACGAGCACCCGCTGTACCAGCGCTTCCAGGAGACCGCGCCGGCCGTCGGCAGCCGTGTCTCCACCCCCGAGGGCGACGGTCGGGTGGTCGGCCACAGCGTCCCGCGAGACGCGGTCACCGTCCGCCTGGACGCCGACGGTTCCCGCTGCTCCTGCTCCCGCGCCTCCGTCTGCGCCCCCCGCCAAGCCCACGACCAGCACTACACCCCCTAACCCCCGGGGTCATCTTGTTGATCAAGAGCTTTGCGTCATTCGGAGCCCGAATTCTGACGCAAAGCTCTTGATCAACAGGTGGGTCAGGAGAGGACGATGGGGGGTTCGGTCAGGTGGGGGGTTAGCGGGGCGCGGGGGGTCAGCCAACTGGCTGTGGGGGACTGGTCGGGGTTCACCTGCCAGTCGCGGGCCACCCGGTCCACCCCGAGCGGGTACACCGTCAGCGTGCCATCCGGGTCGATGCGCAACCGCAGGAACGACTTGGAGTCCTCGATGCCCTGCCCGGCGAACAGCTCGTTGACGTTCACCCCGAACGCACTGGCGACCAGCAGGTACGCCGCCACCAGCTGACTGGCCACCAGGCCGATGACCGGGCCGTACAGCACCGCCGCGGCGACCGCCGGCAGCGGCCACGGCCAGTCGTAGAACGGCAGCGCCAACCAGACCCAGGTGCCGCCGGCGGCCAGCGCCACCTGGGCCACGCCGTGGCTGACGCCGAGAATCCAATGCCGGACATGCCGCTTGCCACTGGCGCTGGGCGGCTTGGCGAACAGCACCGCCGCCACCACCGTCACGAGCACCATCAGCACCAGCGGGACGCTGAACAGTCGCTGGTTGGTGCTGTCGGCCCAGTTCGCCGTCGCACCCGCCATGGCCAGCATCAGCAGGGTGTGCAGGGTGCCGAGCAGCGTGGCGAAGCCGGGGTTGCGAAACGGCAGCCGGGCGAAGATGCCCCAGCCGTAGCGCCGGGAGCGGGCCGCGTCCGGATAGCGGGCCACCAGGTCGTACGGCTCTGTGCGGCTGGCCCGTCGGGTCAGCGTGTCCCGGGGCGGCACCTCGATGCGCTTCGGGAGCTTGTGCGTCGGGTACAGGTACGCGCCGCCGCCGCCACAGGTGATCAGCTGCCGCTCCGGGCCGGCATAGCGGGCGTAGTGGTGCAGGTCGCCGGAGAGCAGCAGACGCACCTGCGCCCCGGTCGGATCGATGATGGTCCGGATGAAGTAGTCGATCGAGTCGTACGCCGTGGGGATGTCGGCGGCCTTGACCCACGTCGGCGACGGCGCCGCGATGATCACCTTCGACTCGGGGGTGAGTCGCCGGGCCACCTCGTCGAAGTACGCCAACTGTGGGTCGTCCAGGTATGAGCCGGACTGGTCGTCGACGCCCAGCAGCCACCAGCCGGCCGGCAACTCCACGGCGAAGTACGACCGCGACTGCCCGGTGCGCCAGCCGGCGAAGTTACGGTCCCGGGAGCGGACGAACAACCGCAGGAAGGCGGTCAGGCCGTCGTACCAGTCGTGGTTGCCCGGCACCGCGAACAGCGTGGGACCCTCGGGCGGGGTCGCCGGCAGCGCGGCCTGGTACGGCCCCTTGCACCGGTTCTCGTACTCCGCGTAGGCCGCCGACGGGTACACCTGGTCCCCGCCCATCACCAGGGTCTGCCCACGGGGCAGCCGGTGCCCGTCCACGGTCAGCTCCGGCTGCGCCAGCAGGTACGCGACGGAGTAGGTGGCGTGGAAGCCGTCACCGAGGTCGGCCACGTAGTCGAGCCAGAGTCCGCCGTCCGGCCCCGCCTGGCGGAAGATGCCGTCGCCGAAGGCGTTCTGCAACTCGCGCTTGTCCAGGTACGCCCCGAAGAGGATCGCCAACAGTGTCCGGATGCCGGTGCTGATCAGCAGGAACGGCGCCAGCCAGGGCACCGGCTTGCGGGGGGTGAAACCCAACTCCAGGGGGTCGGTGGAGCGCGGCCGGCGAGGGGCCCGCTCCCCGTCGGGTTGCTCGCCCGCCGGGGTCTGGTGATCGTCGCGTTCGTCACTCACGCGCCGCAGCGTAGTACCGGTCCCGCCGAGGCGCTGTCCGGTAATTAGCCAGATGGCGGTGGTTGTCCGGTTGGTGCCGGCGGCGGCGCGGGGGTATCCCGCTCGGTCCGGAGCCGGGGGGTGCCGTACACTTGCTGATCGTTGCCGCCTTAGCTCAGTCGGCTAGAGCGACGCACTCGTAATGCGTAGGTCGACGGTTCGATTCCGTCAGGCGGCTCCACGGAAAGGCCCAGGTCACCGGCTTCATCGCCGATCATGACCTGGGCCTTTCGCTGTGCCGCCAAGGAGGCCAGAGCCAGTCCAAGGAGGGCAGCCACCTGCTCTGTCGTCGGCAGCTCGCCAGCCACGCACTCGATGAAGGATTCCGCTCGATGAAGGACTCCGCGATCTCCCAGAGCGGTCTTTCGATTGGGCTCCGAGGCCAGACGAAGGTGGCAAGACGCTCTTCGTCTTCGACGGGGGCGTGCTGATCAGGCGGCGCCACGCTCACTGACCGGCCGCCGGCGCAGGTTCGGGTTCAGCAGGGCCGGGGGCAGGTAGGCCTGGTCGAGCCGGGTGACGTCGGTGCCGGGCGCGACGATCTCGTCGATCCGGTCGAGGATCTCGTCGGTGAGCGTGACGTCGACGCCAGCGAGCAGGTTGTCGAGGTGCTCCATCGTGCGCGGGCCGAGGATTGCGCTGGTCACGCCCGGGTGTGCGATGGCGAATGCCATGGCGAGGTGGGTCAACGGCATGCCTGCCTCGTTGGCGAGCGGGATGAGCTGCTCGACGACGTCGATCCGGCGCTCGTCGGTGAGGTGCCTGGAGAAGCGGGCGCGGCGCAGGTCGTTCTGCTCGCCCTTGCGGACCCGGCCGGTGAGCATTCCCTGCCCGAGCGGGCCCCACACCAGCGTGCCCATCCCGTAGCGCTGCGCGGCCGGCAGCACCTCGCTCTCGATGCTGCGGTTGAGGATCGAGTAGGGCGGCTGCTCGGTGTGGAAACGTTCCAGCCCGCGCCGCTCGGCGACCCACTGGGCCTCGATGATGTCGGATGCGGGCATCGTGGACGACCCGATCGCCCGGACCTTGCCACTGCGGATCAGGTCGGAGAGCGCGGAGAGCGTCTCCTCGATGTCGGTGTCGGGGTCCGGGCGCTGGATCTGGTAGAGGTCGATGTGGTCGGTCTGCAGGCGGCGCAGCGAGTCCTCGACCGCGCTCATGATCCAGCGGCGGGAGGCGCCTCGCTGGTTGGGGTCGGTGGCCGTGCCCGGCGTCCGGGGCAGCGCGTTCAGCCTGGGAAGGCCCACCTTGGTCGCGAGGATGACCTTGTCGCGGCGCCCCTTGAGGGCCCTGCCCACGATCTCCTCCGAGTCGCCGTAGGCATCGGCGGTGTCGACGAGGTTGATCCCCGCGTCCAGCGCCCTGTGGATGACCTTGATCGAGTCGTCAGGGTCGGGGTTCCCGATCACCGTGGCGAACATCAGCGTGCCGAGCGCGTACGGGCTGACCTTGATGCCCGTCCGGCCCAGGGTGCGGTACTGCATGAGCGTCTCCCTGCGGTATCGTCGTTATCTGGAAACTCTTTCCGGAACTATACGGAAAGCCTTTCCGGAACAGCAAGGGAGGCGCAGCCATGTCCGACAACACGGCAGATTTCAGTGTTCGCGATCGCGCCCCGCGCCGGCTGCGCACCGACGCGCGCCGCAACATCGAGTCCCTGCTCGAAGCGGCTAAGACGGTCTTCAGCACCGTCGGCGTCGACGCCCCCGCCAAAGAGATCACCGATCTGGCCGGCGTCGGCGTCGGCACGCTCTACCGGCACTTCCCGCAGCGCTCGGACCTGATCAAGGCCGTCATCGAGCGCGAGATCGACGCCTGCGCCGACGCTGCCCCGGCTCTGGCCGCCGCGCACGAGCCGGGGGTCGCCCTCGCGAAGTGGCTCGACCGGTTCACCGCGTTCGTCGCGACCAAACGCGGATTTGCCGCAGCCCTGCACTCCGGCGATCCGGCGTTCGACGGCCTGCCCGGATATCTCCTGCAGAAGCTGGGACCGGCCCTCGAGTCCCTGCTCGACGCCGCGACGGCCAGCGGCGAGGTCCGGGCCCGGGTCGGTGCCCAGGACCTGCTGTACGCCGTTGCCAAACTGTGTGCGCCCATGCCGGACGAGGAACCCGACTACGGGCGGCGCATGGTCGCGCTCCTCGTCGACGGACTGCGGTCCGGCGAATCCCCGCACTGAGACACCAGTCGACTCGCGCGGAGTTGAACGAACAGACGTCGGGCGGTGCGGCAGCACGAGCATCGGCGCGGGTCGGCCCTGAAGGTCATTCGATTCCGTCCGGCAGCTCCGCTCGAACCGGGTCTCAGTTCCGCGCCGACGATCAGCCGCGCGCCGGGGGGTCGTTGGCCCACGGCGAGTGCGGGTGCGCGGTACGGATCGCCATCCGCAACCACCGGCGTTGCTCGGGGAGTAACAGGCGGTCGGCGATGCTCAGGTCATGCTCGTCCTGCGGGCGTGGATCTCGCGCCTTCCACAGGAGTTGAGTGGCCAGCGTTCCGGTCGGTACGCCACGGACAGTCGCGACGGCCGAACTCCACCCGAGACTGATCCGTGGATCTCTGCGGTACCGCCTGACCGACTCGTCGCCGTCCTCCACGTTGACCTGAAGGACGAAACGATCGCGGTTCTCGTCGTGTATCCAGATATTGCGCAGCTCGGGGTCGTCAAGGTGCTCCGTCAACGGGAGAAGACGCCCGCTCATGGCCGCGATCGGCCGCAGCTGGGCGGGCATGCTGCCGAGCAGGGCTGGGAGCCCCGGCCGGAGGGTGCTGACGTCGATGTCGCCGTGCTGGCGGCTGACCGCGCCCAACCAGTGGTCGATGGCCCATCCACCGGAGAGCCACCAGCGGGCCGGACAGCGGCCGAGCAGCGAGCAGACGTCGGTGATGGAGAGCGCCGCCCAGACGTGCCGTTGAGGGTCGTACCGCACGCCCCCAGGCTGGCACCGACTCACACCGGACGCCAGGCTCCGCACCCGGGCCTGCTGGTAGCGCAGGTGCCGACCCACCGGGGTACGCCTGCGGTAGCGCCTCTGACAGAGGGGCTGGCCCGGTACGCGGAGGACTGCCGAACGTACTCAGCGATCCGCCCCCAGCGGAAACTCGCAGACGGTACGCCATGGGCTCAGGCCCGGCGTTCCGGCGATGAGTCGCACCATGTCGACGGCCGCGTTGATCGGCAGCTGCGCGGAGACCGTCTCGGCGGCGTGGCTCAGGGTGGGCTCGGGGGCGTCGCTACCGATGGTCAGGTGCGGCACCACCTCGGTGTGCGCCCCGGCATAGGGGGCGGTCTCGGGAAACCGCTGCCACACCGCCGCGGTGAGGTTCCGGAACGGACGGTCGGGCTGCGGTGCGAGCCATACGACCGTGTCGCCGAACCAGCCGATGTGAGTAAACGCAACCTCGAACCGCGGTATGCCGGCAATGGCCTTGCGCAGTACTGCCAGGACCTGGTCGCTGATCTGCTGCGGAGGCAGGAACGGGTAGAGGACTGTCACGTGTGCCGGCACGCCCCAGGAGGCAGCGGGGTCGAGGGATTCCCGAAACCGGCCCACCGCTTCCTCGGCCTCGGGTATCGGCACGATGAGCGCCGTCTGTGTCGGTTCCATCCCGGCAGTTTCCCGATCACGGCCGGTGCTCGTCCACGGGGTTTCGCCACCGGTGCTGCGTAGCGCCCGTCGGAGGAGAATCGCGCCCCTGCCGGCTCCGGCAGTACTCGCCCGGCGTCATCCCGAAGTAGGCCCGGAACGCCTGAATGAAGGCGCTGGGGCCGCTGTAACCACTGGCCGCGGCGGTCGTGGTCACCGATTCACCCACGGCGATCAACGTGAGCGAGTGATGCAACCGCAGCTGCGTCCGCCAGTGCGGGAACGACATTCCGGTCTGCTCCCGGAACAGCCGGCTGAGGGTACGCGCGCCGGCTCCCACGGCAGTGCCCAGCTCGCCGAGGGTGCGACGGTCGGTGGGGTCCTCGAGCAGGATCTCGGCAAGATCCCGCAGCCGGGAATCGGCCGGGTACGGCAGGCGAAGGCGCAGTGTGGTCGCACGTCGTAGCTGGTCGAGCGCCACGCGTTCGAGGTTGTCCCGTTCGTCGTCGGTCAGCTCCTCGCCGTCGGTGAGGCTGACGATCACCTCGCGCAGCAGCGGCGAGACGGCCAGGGCGGTCGGTTGATCCACGCCCATCGGATTCAGTGGGCGATCGAACATGATCGCGCGCATGTCGGTGGGCCCGTACGCCCGATGGGCGTGGGCGACCCCGGCCGGAATCCACACCGCCCGGTCCGGTGGCACCGTCCACATTCCCGTCGGCGTCGACACGGCCAGCACTCCGTTGCGGGGGCAGACAAGCTGGTGGCGTCCGTGGTGGTGCCAGTCGATCCGGTCACGGTCGGCCAGGGGTACCCGGGCGGGACCGTCCACATCTTGGCTGCTTGGCGACATAAGTCGGCAGGATATCGATAGCCGGCAACTGGGACGCTCGGGCATTCTTCCTCCGACACCCGCAACGAGAGAGCTGATGGTGGCGGAGACAAGCAGCCGAGCGAACCCGGCCAACCCCGAGTCGGTGCTGGCACTGGCCGAGGAGCTGGACAGGCAACCGTCGGCGTGGCGGCGGATGCGACTGTGGGGCGCGGCCCACGCGGTCGACGACCTTTATCAGGGTCTGGTGCCGGCCTGCGTCCCGTATTTCGTACTGGACCGCCATTACAGCTACGTCGCCGCAGGGGGGCTCACGCTCGCCGCGACCCTGGGCAGCTCGGTTCCGCAGCCCTTCATCGGTGTCGCCGTCGACCGTTATCGGCTGGACTGGCTGGCCGGGGCGGGAGTAACGCTCGCCGGAGTCGGGCTCGGCCTGTCCGGTCTCGTGGACAGTTACGTGGCGGTCTGGCTCCTGCTCTGCGTGTCGGGATTCGGCGTGGCGATGTTCCACCCGGCCGCCGGAAAGTCGGCACGGGTGGCGGCGGGCGACAGTGCGACAGCGATGAGCATCTTCGCCGCCGGGGGCAGTGTCGGGTTCTTTCTGGCGCCGGTGCTTGCCACTCCCGCACTGATCGCGATGGGCGTCGGAGCGACCGCGCTCTTCATCCCGCCGGCCGTGCTCATGGGGTTCCTGCTGTACCGGAACCGGCTGCGGCGACCGGCCGCGCGCACCGTCTCGCACAACGGCCGGGACCGCTGGGTCCCCTTCCTGGTGCTGACCTGCATCGAGACCGTCAGGTCGGTCGCCTTCTTCGGCGCGATCACCTTCATCGAGTTGTTCTGGATACGCCATCTGGGCGCGGGCCGGAGTCTCGCCGGGGCGGCGCTGGCGTGCTTCCTGGTCGGCGGAGTGGCCGGGACTCTGCTGGGGGGTCGGATCGCCGACCGCGTCGGGATGGTCCGCACCGTGCAGTTCGGCGCGATCGTCGCCGTTCCCGCACTCGTCGGCCTGCGGCTCACGCCCGGGGAGTACCCGCCGCTCGTCTTCGCCGTGCTCGCTGGCATCGCCCTGAACATCCCGTTCGCCGTGCTGGTCAAGCTGGGCCAGGACTATCTGCCGTCGCGGCCCGGCACGGCGGCGGGCGTGACCCTCGGGCTCGCCGTGAGCATCGGCGGCCTCCTCGCGCCCGTCCTCGGGGTGGCGGCGGAAGCCTGGGGCCCGCAGGGCGTGTTCACCATCATCTGTCTGATCCCCCTGGTGGCGCTGGCCCTCGGCGTGTTCCTCACCGAGCCGCAGAAATGACGGGGTACGCCGACCCGGGCGACACGGTGATCGAGGCCCGGGACGTCGATGTCGTGCGGGAGGGTCGCCTGCTGCTCGCGGATGTCAGCGTCACGATCCGCGCCGGGGAGCACTGCGCACTGATCGGGCCCAACGGTGCGGGCAAGAGCACGCTGCTCAGCGTGCTCGGCGCCGACCGGATCCGCGGGTGATCAGGGCTCTCGTCGACCGAAGGTGATGCCGCCGAGCTTGCTCTCGGGTGAGATGACTGTCATCTCGGCCTCGACCGCGAACCCGTTGTCGCGTAGCCAGGCGGCGACCTGCGCCGGCCGGCGGCGGTGCACGCGGATCCTCATGGGGTGACCGCCGTACCCCTCGGTCTTGAGGGTCGTCTCGTCGCCCACGTGGTAGCCGACCAGCAGCGGGCCTCCGGGGCGCACCACCCGCCGGAAGTGCGCGAGGACCTGACCGAGCCGCTCGTCGGGAATGTGGATGAGCGAGTACCAGGCGATCAGGCCGGCCACCGAGCCGTCGGGCAGGTCGAGATCGGTCATGGAGCCGACCTCGAATCTCAGGTCGGGGTGCTCGTGGCGGGCCACCGCGATCATTCCGGGGGAGAGGTCGATGCCGAAGGCGGCGATGCCCAGCTCGTTCAGGTGCGCCGTGATGCGACCCGGTCCGCAGCCCACGTCGGCGACCGGGCCCCCGCCTGTGGCGCGTACGTGGTCGGCGAACAACGCCAGAGCTGCCCGCTCGTAGGGTGCCTGTGCCAGGAAGTCGCGGACCAGGTGCGCGTAACTGACCGCGACCGTGTCGTAGGACGTGCGGGTGTCTGCCAACCAGCCGTCGACACTCATGGCGGCCACGCTAGAGGGTCATGCCGGGGGCGGGCATCCGGCGCCACCGGTTGTCGATGCGCTACGAGTGTCAGCCCCGCTGTCCATACTGGAAATGCGGTCCTCATCCCCGAGCCGGTGGCCGTGTCCGACCGACCTGTGGAGGTGCCGTCCATGCCAGCCGCACCAGTGATCATCAGCCTGCCGATCGCCGATCGTCCGACCTCGTACCGCTTCTACCGCGACAGCCTCGGCCTCGAAGCGGTGGGTGAGCTGGCCGACGACGGCATCCCGGAGCCGTTGCAGTTCGTGGTCAACGACGGGCTGCGCCTGATGCTCATCCCGACCGGCGGCTTCGGTTGGGTGATCGGCGGACACGAGGTCGCCCCGCGGGGGCAGAGCGAGTGCCTGCTCGGCCTCGGGGCCGCCACCGTGGCCGAGGTGGACGCGGTCGTCGAGCGGGCGCGCGTCGCAGGCGGCGAGGTCGTCACCGAACCGACCGCACAACCATGGGGGTACGCGGGCGTCTTCGCCGATCCGGACGGCCACCTGTGGATGGTGTCGGTCACCCCGGAGTGACGTCCGGCAGGATCAGAGTCCGTAGTCGGACGCGGTTTGCCGGGAACGCCGCGGCGAGCCTGCGCCGTTAGGGTGACCTGGTGACGGTACGGGGGTTGCGGCGGATCATCGTGTCGGTGGCGGATCGGGAGCGCGCGCTGGCGCTCTACCGGGATGCGTTGGGGCTGACCGAGAAGTACGGCGCCGGTGAGATGGTGGCCCTGGCCGTTCCGGGTTCCGAGGTCGAGCTTCTGCTGCACGAACGCCCACCCACGCCCGGCTTGGCCGGCGTTGCGGTGAGCTTCCTCGTCTCGGACGTCGACGCGGCGACCGCTGCGGCGGTGAAGGCGGGTGCCCAGGTCGTTGACGCGCCAGCTGATCAGCCCTGGGGCGAACGACAGTCGGTGCTCACCGATCCGGACGGCCATGTCCTCTGCCTGGTGACGCCAGCGGCCTGACCGCCCGCCGGCCGGGGTCGGTCAGGTGTAGATCTTCCTGGCGTACTCCGGGCCGTAGTGCCTCTCCAGGTCCTCCAGGCTCTCGGGCGGCGCCTCGACCTCCTTGATCAGGCGTGCGCGGGTCGGCAGCACGTCGGGCTGCCAGGTCTCCGGCTGCCACAGCGCGGACCGCAGGAACGCCTTCGCGCAGTGGTAGAAGATCTGCTCGATCTCCACCACCACGGCGAGCACCGGCCGGTGCCCCTTGACGACCATGTCGTCGAACCAGGGCGCGTCGCGTACCAGTCGGGCCCGCCCGTTGATGCGCAGCGTGTCGGTGCGACCGGGGATCAGAAAGAGCAGCCCGACGTGTGGGTTGTCCAGGATGTTGCGGTAGCCGTCGGCCCGCTTGTTACCCGGCCGCTCCGGCAGCGCGATTGTCGTGTCGTCCAGCACCAGCGCGAATCCGGCCGGGTCGCCCTTGGGCGAGACGTCGCAGGTGCCGTCCGCGCCCGCCGTCGCCACCAGGCAGAACGGCGAAGCGGCGAGCCACTGCCGGTCCCGCTCGTGCAGGCGGGCGCGGTCCTTGGTGGCGGCGCGTACACCCGGCGTCCCGAGCAGCTCACGCAGTTCCTCGTGCGAGGTGATCTCCACCGTCACGCGATCCTCCCCCAGCCGTTGACCCGGGTGGCGGCGCCACCGTCGCCAGCCTAGGCCCGCGTGGCCAGCGCGAGGTTTGCCCCCGGTCGCCCGGGGTACGGCCTCACCCGACACGCCCGCCGCTCATACCGTCCGCAGGAAAGCCGACCAGTGGAGGCCGGGAGATGGAGAGCCGACTCAAGGTACTGGGTCATCCAGTCCATCCGATGCTGGTCATGTTCCCGGTCGCGCTGCTGGTCACGGCGGTGCTCTTCGACATCATCGACACGGTCGGCGGGCCCGACTTCCTCGGCGAGGTCGCGTACTGGAACATCACCGTCGGCCTGATCGGCGGCCTGCTGGCCGCGGCGGCCGGCTCGTTCGACCTGCTGGCGATCCCGACCGGCACCCGCGCGAAGCGGGTGGGTCTGCTGCACGCGGGCGCCAACCTCGCGGTGATCCTGCTCTTCGCCGCCGTGTGGGCGGTCCGGCTCAACGCCGATTCGCGGGCCGCCGGTGGCGCGCTGATCGCCATCGAGGTGGTCGCGGTGGCGATCCTCGGCATCAGCGCCTGGCTGGGTGGCGAGCTGGTCGACCGGCTCGGTGTGGGCGTCGACCGGGACGCCGGTCTGGATGCGCCCAGCTCACTGCGGCCCACCACCCAGCGGATCGGAGACGTGCGATGAGCGAGCAGCAGCAGCCCGGCGGGTTCGGCCGGGGGTGGCGTGGCCGGCAACAGGGCTGGGACCCGATGGGCGAGTTGCAGTCGCTGCGCGCCGAGCTGAGCAG
The DNA here is from genome assembly GCF_040649315.1 of Micromonospora sp. NPDC049004. NCBI lineage: Bacteria > Bacillati > Actinomycetota > Actinomycetes > Micromonosporales > Micromonosporaceae > Micromonospora > Micromonospora sp. NPDC049004. The sequence goes on along the minus strand of NZ_JBEZFG010000002.1, from coordinate 307,058 downwards.
ACTGGTCGGCGGTCGGGCCGGGTCGTCCGACGTCGAACTGACCGAGACGTCGGACGGCTGGCAGGTCGTCGTCCGGCTGCCGGGCGTCGCGCCCGAGGAGGTGGCCGTCGAGCTGGACGACCGCGAGCTGTGCGTACGGGCCCGCTCCGAGGCGGAGGTCAACGCCGAGCAGGGCATTCCCGGTGGCTTCGAGACGCGCGGTTTCGAGTACCGCATCGACCTGCCGTCCCGGGTCGACCCGGACGGCATCGACGCGGTCATGGACCACGGGCTGCTGCGCGTCCGCCTGCCGCGGGCGGCCCGGCCCACCGCGCGCACCATCACCGTCGGCCGCACCGGGCCGCGCTCGGCCGGCCCCTCCGCTGGTACGCCGATGCCGGCCGATCCCGCCGCGGACCGGGAGCTGCACCACCCGGACACCGTCGGCGAGATCGACCGGTCGTAGCGCGCCACGTGGTCACCCCGTCCCTGCTCGGCCCGACGGCCGGGCGAGTCGAAGACGTGCGCCGGATCGCGGTGCTGCGTGCCAACGCCCTCGGCGACTTCATCTTCGTTCTGCCGGCGTTGGACGCGTTGCGTGCCGCGTACCCCTCGGCGGAGATCGTGCTGCTCGGGGCGCCGTGGCACGCGAAGCTCTGGCGCGACCGGCCGGGCCCGGTGGACCGGGTGCTGGTGGTGCCGCCGGGCCCCGGCATCCGGGAGCCGGAGGCCGGTGAGTCGGCATCCACGATGGACGAGTTCGTGGCGGCGGCCAGCGGCGAGGGTTTCGACCTGGCGGTGCAGGTCCACGGCGGGGGCGCCAACTCCAACCCGTTGGTCAGCCGCCTCGGCGCCCGCGTGACTGTCGGGTTGCGCGCCGACGACGCGCCGCCGCTGGACCGGTGGATCCGCTACGTGTACTACCAGCACGAGGTGATCCGCTATCTGGAGACGGTGGCCCTGGTGGGTGCTCCGGCGACCACCATCGTGCCGACGCTCGCGGTCACCGACGCGGATCGGGCGGAGGCCGAGCGGGTGCTCGGCCCGCCGGCCCGCCCTCGGGTGGCGCTGCATCCGGGCGCCACCGACACCCGGCGTCGCTGGCCGGCCGAGCGGTTCGCCGAGGTGGCCCGTGCGCTGCACGGCGACGGGTACGAGGTGCTGGTGACCGGTACGCCCTCCGAGCGGGAGGTGGTGGACCAGGTGGTCGCGGCGGCGGGGGTGCCGGTCCGGCCGCAGGTGGGCACGCTCAGCCTCGGCGGGCTGGCCGGCTGCTACGCCGATTGCGCGCTGGTCGTCTCCAACGACACCGGCCCGCTGCACCTGGCCGCCGCGGTGGGCACGGCGACGGTGGGCATCTTCTGGGTCGGCAACCTGATCAACACGGCGACGCCGCTGCGGGGCCGGCACCGGCCGATCAGCTCCTGGATGGTGCACTGCCCGGTCTGCGGCGTGGACTGCACGCCCGGCATCTATCCGCACCGGCCGGGGGACGGCGAGTGCCCGCACCGCGACTCGTTCGTCACCGACGTGCCGGTGGTCGAGGTGCTGGAATCGGCCCGCGAACTGCTCAACCCGTAGGCGGCGCTCAGGCCGGCTGTGGGGTGTCCTCGTCGGCGAGGACCACCTCCCACGCCTCCACGTCCCGCTCGGTGACAGTGGTGGGGGTCTCCAGGTGGTAGGCGCCGCTGGGCAGGATGCCCGCCCCGCCGTGGCGGGCCAGCACCGCGAGCTGGGCGGCCACGTCCTCGCCCTGGTGCCGCTCGTGCACCCGCCGCCAGAAGTCGAAGCCCCCGGAGTCGACGAGCTTGGCCCGGTCGTAGAGCACGCACCCGCCGATCCAGGACACCTTGTACGCCCGCCACGCGCCCGGCGGCAGTGCCAGCTCGGCGGTGACGTGCAGCAGGTTGGCCGCCGAGTGGATGCGGGCGCGGTCCCACTCGGGGGTGCCCGGCCGGATCCGCTCCGGGACGGGCCGACCGGCCCACTCCTCGTAGTGCCGGTGCGTGTCCGGTCGTACGTCCTCGGTGTAGGACAGGCCGTGCACACCGTTGCCGACGAACCCGCAGCCCAGCTCCTCGATTGCGGCGACCAGCCGGTGCAGCGCCCCGGGTTCCAGCCAGACGTCGTCGTCGAGGTTGAGCACGTACCGGGCCGATGACGCGGCGAGCAGATAGGCGCGGTGCTCGGCCAACCCGCGGCGCGGCAGCCGGCGGGTCAACAGCACCGGGTGGCCCGCGTGCCGCAGCGCCCGGACCATGGTGGCCGCGGCGGGATGGGCGTACGCCGGATCGTTGTCGGACTGGTCGCTGACCACCACGCCGAAGCCGGGGACCCCGCCCTGGGCGGCGAGCCCGGCCAGGGTGACGGCCAGTTCGGCGGGCCGGTTACGGGTCGGGATCAACACGTCGACCAGCCGGTCGGCACGGAACTCCGCCGGGGCGCCGAGGGCGAGGGGCCGGTTCACGACGCCTGGGTGCGCGGGCTCAGCGACGGGTCGGTGGCGTGCGACGACGGCTCTTGGCTGTGTGACCGGATCCGGTCGATGATCGCCGAGGTGGACCGGTCCGGCACGTACCCCAGCGTGCGCACCTGACCGCCGAGTCGGCGCACCAGCGGCGCCTCCGGCACCAGCTCCGGCGGATAGTCGCCGCCCTTGACGTACACGTCGGGCCGGACCGCCTCGATCAGCGCGGCGGGCGAGTCCTCCTCGAACACCACCACATGGTCCACGCAGGAGAGCGCGGCGAGCAGGGCGCCCCGGTCCTCGACCGGGTTGACCGGCCGGTCCGGCCCCTTGAGCCGGCGTACGCTGCCGTCCGAGTTGACCGCCACGATGAGCAGGTCGCCCAGGGCGCGGGCCTGTTCCAGGTAGCGCACGTGCCCGGGGTGCAGCACGTCGAAGCAGCCGTTGGTGAACACCACGGACCGGCCCGCCTCGCGGTGCTCGGCGACGATCGCGTCCAACTCGTCGGTGCCGACCACCGCCGGGTGCCCGGCGGTCTCCGGTGGCATGTCGAGGGCGGCGAGCAGGTCGTTGCGCAGGCACACGCAGGTGCCGGTGTCCGACACGGTGATCGTTGCGGCGAGCTGGGCGAGTTGCGCGGCGGTGGGCAGCGGCGCGTCGGCGGCCAGGGCCAGCGTCATCGCCGCCAGGTAGGCGTCTCCCGCACCCACCGCGTGGCTCGCGGGGACCGGGGTGCTGTGGCTGCGCCGCCGTTCCCCGTCCGCGCCGCCGACCACCGCGCCGTCGGTGTCCAGGGTCACCGCGACCACGTCCGCGCCGGTGTGCGCGCGCAGTTCGGCGAGGCGCGACTCGGCCAGTACGGCCCGGTCCACGCCCGCTCCAGCCTCGGTGTTCACTGTGACGCCGGTGCCGGTGACGCTGAGGCCGTCGCCGGTGAGGGCCACCCGCCCCTCGCCCGGGGTGGGCTCGCCGACCGGGCCGGGCCGGTCGTCGGCGCGGGCCCCGCCCGGGGCGGCGCCGACGCTCAGCTCGGACGGCCCGTCGGCCGGATCGTTGTCTGGGTGTTCCAGGTGCAGGTCGGTGCCGGCGGTCGAGCGGTTCGCGCCACCGGCACGGGCCAGCAACCGGGTCGCCTCGGCGAAGCTGGGGGTGACCACAGTCGGCGCGAGCCCCCGCCAGTCGGCGAGGTCGTGGGCGTCCAGCGCGACAGTGGCGTACCGCTCGCGCTGCTCGACCAGCCAGGCGCGGACCGGCGCGGGCAGCGCGCCCAGGCCGTAGTCGCAGACCACCAGGGTCGGCGCCTCTCCGCCGGCGGCGGCGCGCAGCTCCTCGGTGGCGCAGTCCAGCGCCGTGAGCAGCCGGTCCACCCCCTCCGGGTCGAGCGCGTCGTCCGCGTCGCCGGAGTCCTCCCGGAGCAGGATCTGGTTGCCGGCGAGCATCCGCCGCTTCACGGGGGTGGGCCGACCGGGCTGGTTGACCGTGCGGTCCCAGACGCCGGCCCGGTCCAGACAGTCGTGCAGTTCGTCGCCGGCCACGTCGGCGCCGACCGGCGCCACCAGCACGGCCCGACCGCCGAGGGTGGCGACGTTGACCGCGGTGTTCGCGGCCCCACCGGCGGCGGAGATCCGTCGGCGCAGGGTGAGGACCGGGGCGGGCGCCTCCCGGCAGAGCCGGTCGGAGTCGGCAAACCGCCACTCGTCCAGCATGGCGTCGCCGATGATCAGGACCGGGCGCCCGAGCCAGCTCTCCACGACGGTGGCGAGCCGGCGCTGTTCCGCTGCTGCTCCTGCCATGCCTCCCCGGGTCCCCAGCGGCCCTCGGGACAAACCTGCGCCGGGACCGGGCTACGCCGCAGGTCGGCGGCCTTTCGTCCCACAGTCGTCGGCGGGGTGCCCGTCGTTACCGCCGTGGGGTGTTTCGGGCGTTGGCGCTCGGGAAGGGAGTTGAGGTACCCCGGAAAGGAGATGTACTGAGATGGCAGCGACACTGCAGGGCAAGAGGATCGCCTTCCTGGCCGCCGACGGCGTCGAGGAGGTCGAGTACGTCCAGCCGCGCGAGGCGGTCGAGAACGCCGGCGCGACGGCCGAGCTGGTCTCGCTCAAGCCCGGTTCCATCCAGTCCTTCAACCACCTGGACCAGTCCAAGACGTACGACGTGGACGTCACCGCGGACAAGGCGGACGCCGCCGGGTACGACGCGCTGGTGCTGCCGGGCGGGGTGGCGAACCCGGACTTCCTGCGGTCCGACCCGGACGCGGTGCGGTTCGTGAAGGCGTTCTTCGACGCCGGCAAGCCGGTCGGGGTGATCTGTCACGGCCCGTGGACGCTGATCGAGGCGGACGTGGTGCGTGGCCGGCGGATCACCTCCTGGCCCAGCCTGCGCACCGACCTGACCAACGCCGGCGCGACCTGGGTCGACGAGGAGTGCGTGACGGACGGCAACCTGACGAGCAGCCGCAAGCCCGACGACCTCCCCGCCTTCTGCGCAAAGATCACCAAAACCTTCGCCGCCTCCTGACCCCGCCCTCCCGAGTTGATCAAGAGGTTTGCGTCATCCCACCCGGCGTGTCGTGACGCGAACCTCTTGATCAACCTTGGGAGGCTCGGGGTTTTTTGGGGTGTGGGGCATGTTCTCCGGTGGTCGGGAAAGAGGGCTTGATGACCACCGAAGCCTCTGCCGCGCCGGTACTGAATCGCCAGCAGATCCGGCTGCTCATGCTGGGCCTGATGACGGGCATGCTGCTGGCCGCCCTCGACCAGACCATCGTCGGCACGGCCCTGCCGACCATCGTCGGTGAGCTGGGTGGGATCAACCACTACTCGTGGGTGGTCACGGCGTACCTGCTCGCCTCGACCGCGTCGACCCCGCTGTACGGCAAGATGGCCGACCTGTACGGGCGTCGCCCGGTCTTCCTCTTCTCGATCGGTACGTTCCTGGTCGGGTCGCTGCTGGCCGGCCTGTCGCAGAACATGACCCAGCTGATCGTCACGCGGGGCATCCAGGGTCTCGGCGCCGGTGGTCTGCTGACGCTGGCGTTCACGATCATCTCGGACGTGGTCTCACCCCGGGAGAGAGGCCGCTACCAGGGTCTGTTCGGAGCGGTGTTCGGCATCGCGTCGGTGGCCGGCCCGCTGGTCGGTGGATACTTCGCCGAGACCGACTGGCGGTGGATCTTCTACATCAACGTGCCGCTGGCGATCCTGGCCATCGTGGTCTGCTACCACGTGATGCGGCTGATCCCGTTCGAGCGCCGGAACCACGCGATCGACTGGCTCGGCGCCGGCCTGCTGGTGGCCGGGGTGAGTTGCCTCCTGCTCGCGCTGAGCTGGGGCGGCAACGAGTACCCGTGGGGTTCCGGGCTGATCATCGGCCTCTTCGTCGCGGGTGCGGTCCTGGCGGTGCTCTTCGTGCTCCAGGAGGCGCGGGTCGCCGAGCCGATCCTGCCGCTGCGGCTGTTCCGCAGCGCCACGTTCGCGCTGGCCAACTCCGCAGGCTTCGTGCTCGGTCTGGTGATGTTCGGGTCGATCATCTTCATCCCGCTGTACCTCCAGATCGTCAAGGGTGCCTCGCCGACCCGCAGCGGTCTGCTGATGCTGCCGATGATGGCCGGCATCATCGTGACCTCGATCCTCACCGGACGGGCGATGAGCCGGATCGGCAGGTACAAGTGGTTCCCGGTGGCCGGGGCGGCCACCCTGGTGCTCGGCATGCTGCTGTTCACGCGGTTGCAGGTGGGCACGTCGCTCTGGATGGCGTTCGGCTTCATGGTGGTGATCGGCGTCGGCCTCGGTCTGTGCATGCAGTCGCTCGTCCTCGCGGTGCAGAACGCGGTCTCCATCCGCGACCTGGGCGCCGGTACCTCGTCGGCGACGTTCTTCCGGTCGCTGGGCGGCTCGTTCGGGGTGGCGATCCTCGGCACGGTGCTCTCGTCGCGGCTCAACTCGCAGCTCGCCGACCGGCTGCCCGGTGCGATCGCCCAGCTTCCACCGGAGCAGCGGGCCGCTGTCGCGGCGAGTGGCGGCACGAACATTTCGATCAACGACCCGGCGACCATCATGGCCCTGCCCGGCGCCGTCCGGGCCGCCATCCAGGCGTCGTTCGTGGAGTCGCTGCACCTGGTCTTCCTGACCACCGGTCTCGTCGCCATCGTGGCGGTGCTGGTCACCCTGGCGCTGCCCAACAACGAGCTACGCGGTGCAGGCCCGCAGGGCGCCAAGGGCGGTGCCGACCCGCTCGGCGGAGAGGCGCCGGCGCCGGGCGGGAAGCCGCTGACCAAGGAATCGAAGGATGAGGCCGCGGCGGACATGGAGGCCAAGTCCCAGACGATGATTTGACCACGCCCGGTCGCCCTGCCAGCCGACGAGCCGGCTGGCAGGGCGAATTCGAGCGGAATTGATCAAGCCGGGCGGCGGTACGCGCCGTACCACCATGTCGCCGCAAGTTCCCGCGCTGCCGCCGCGTCGGTCCCGGGGTCGGCCGTGGTCGTGCTGACGTGGTCGGCGAGGAAGCGGTCGCCGCCGATCACGATCAAGCGGCTGGCGGCCGTGACGTCCAGGTCGGCGGGGGTACGCCCGGCCTGCTGCTCGGCGCGGAGGGCATCCGCCGTGCGCCTCACGAACCGTTCCAGCCCCGCTGCCCAGTACTCCCGGACCACCTCGTCGTACGCGGCGACCTCGCTGACCGCCGCAAGCACCGGGGCGTACGTCCGGTAGATCCGGATCACGTCGGCGAAGACCTCGGTCAGCCGTGCGAGCGGGTCGCCGGGCCCGCCCGGGTCCCAGCCGCTGGTGCGGTCGAAGGAACTCTCCCGCATGGTGCCGGCGAGGCGCATGAGCAGCTCGCTCTTGTCCCGGAAGTGGGTGTAGAAGGTCGACCGGGCCACCCCGGCCTCGGCGGCGATCCGCTGCACGCCGAGGTCGGTGAAGCGGGCGCCCTCCTGGAGCAGTCGCTCCGTGGCCGCCAGCACCCGTGCCTCGACGGCCGCCCGCCCGTCCGGGTTGGGCGGGCGACGTCGGGTGATCGAGGGCATGGTCGAGATCCTAGGTGGCCGGGGGCGCGACCGACGACGTACGCTCACTGCCGGACACAGTGTCCGACACAGTGACCGCCGGAGTGCCGACGTGGCCTCCGACCCCCCACCACGAGGAGCAACACAGGTGAAGTACCGACTGCTGGGCACCACCGGGGTGTACGTCTCGGAGATCTCGCTCGGCGCGATGACCTTCGGTGGCAGCGGGCACCCGCTCTGGGGAACCCTCGGCGGACTGGCGCTGCCCGAGGCGCAGCGGATGGTCGACACGGCGCTCGACGCGGGCGTGAACTTCGTCGACACCGCCGACGGCTACAGCGACGGGGAGAGCGAGGAACTGCTCGGCCAGGCGCTCGGCAAGCGGCGTCGCGACGTCGTGCTGGCCACCAAGGTGCACTCGCGCACCGGCCCCGGCCCCAACGACGTCGGCACCTCCCGCCTGCACATCATGCAGAACCTGGAGGAAAGCCTGCGCCGGCTGGGCACCGATCACATCGACCTGTACCAGATCCACAACTTCGACCAGGTCACGCCGATGGAGGAGATGCTGCGCGCGCTCGACGACGCGGTCCGACAGGGCAAGGTCCGCTACATCGGCTGCGCCAACTTCGCCGCCTGGCAGATCTCCAAGGCGCTCGGCATCTCCGCGCGGGAGAAGCTCGCCGGCTTCGTCTCCGTCCAGGAGTACTACTCCCTGCTGGGTCGGGACGTGGAGCGCGACGTGGTGCCGATGGCGCTCGACGCGGGCGTCGGCCTGACCGTGTGGAGCCCTCTCGCCGGTGGATTCCTCTCCGGCAAGGTCGGCCGGGACGGCGCCGTCGCCGACAGCGGCGCCCGCAGCGCCCAGCCCGGCTACTCCAGCTTCACGCCGTTCGAACCCGAGCACGCCTTCGCTGTGGTCGACGTGCTCAAGGGCGTCGCCGAGCGGCACGAGGTCAGCCCGGCCCGGGTGGCCGTCGCCTGGCTGCTGTCCCGGCCGGCAGTGACCAGCGTGATCGTCGGAGCCCGCAAGCACGAGCAGTTGGTGGACAACATCGCCGCCTCGGACCTCACGCTGACCGAGCAGGACCTCACCGAGCTGGACGAGGCCACCAAGCTGCCGGTCGCGTACCCGAACTGGATCCAGGAGGGGTTCTTCGCCGAGATGCGCTACCCGCAGTAGGACCTACTTGAGGATCAGCCGGTTCGTCTGCTCGAAGACGTCCAGGTCGGCCAGGGTTTCCAACACCGAGCCGGAGAGTGGGGTCGGGAAGCGGTCGCGGGGGAAGAAGCCGGCGTCGGTGGTCTCGTCGGTGACCCGGGTCAGCTGCCCGTCCCACTCCTCGACCTTGAACGCGGTGGTGAAGACCTGGTACGTGTGCCCGTACATGTTGGTGCTGGTCCGGTCCGGGCCGGTGTAGAGGGCGAACGCGCAGACCCGCAGCGCCCGCAGCCCGGTCTCCTCGCGGACCTCGCGGACCGCGCAGTCGGCGATCGACTCGCCCAGTTCCATGGCGCCGGCGGGCATGGCCCACTGACCGTTGTCCGAGCGTTGGATGAGCAGGATGCGCCCCGCGTTGTCGCTGACCACGGCTCGGGCGCCGACGAACATCAGCGTCCGGTCCCCGGCGAGCGCGCGCAACTGCCCCACGTACGAGTCGGCCCAGGAGATGCTCACCTGCGACAATTTACGGGGGTTCCCAACGTGTGACCGCCGACACTAGCTTGTTACCCATGCGTAGCACGATGATGGACGCCCCCCTGCAGGTCTCCCGGATCCTCGACCACGGCGCAGGGGTGCACGGCACCGCCGAGGTGGTCACCTGGACGGGCGGCGAGCCCCGCCGGATGACGTACGCCGAGGTGGGTCGCACCGCCGCCCGGCTGGCCCACGCGCTGCGCGACGAGTGCGGGGTGACCGGCGACGAGCGGGTCGCCACCTTCATGTGGAACAACAACGAGCACCTGGTGGCCTACTTCGCGGTGCCGAGCATGGGCGCGGTGCTGCACACCCTCAACCTCCGGCTCTTTCCCGACCAGGTCGCCTACATCGCCAACCACGCGCAGGACCGGGTGGTGCTCGTCGACACCACGCTCATCCCGCTGCTGGCCAGGGTGATCGGCGAGCTGAGCACGGTGCGGCACGTGGTGGTGGTCGGCGGTGGCGACCCCGCCCCGCTGGTGGCGGCGGCGGGCGACCGGATCACCGTGCACCACTGGGACGCGCTGCTGGCCGACCGGCCCGACGTGTACGACTGGCCGGAGGTGGACGAGCGGGACGCCGCCGCGCTCTGCTACACGTCGGGCACCACCGGCAACCCGAAGGGCGTCGCCTACTCGCACCGGTCCATCTACCTGCACTCGTTGCAGGTCTGCATGCCGGAGGGCTTCGGTCTCGGGCCGACCGACCGGGAGCTGGCCATCGTGCCGATGTTCCACGCCATGTCGTGGGGTCTGCCGTACGCGGCGTTCCTCTCCGGCGCGTCACTGATCATGCCGGACCGGTTCCTCCAGGCCGCGCCGATCGCCGAGATGATCGCCGCCGAGCGGCCCACCCTGGCCGGCGCGGTGCCGACCATCTGGACCGACCTGCTGGCCTACCTGGACAGCCACGACGTGGACACGTCCTCGCTCACCGAGGTGATCGTCGGCGGCTCGGCGTGCCCGCCGGCGTTGATGCACGCGTTCGACGAGCGGCACGGGATCGACGTCATCCACGCCTGGGGGATGACCGAGATGTCGCCGCTGGGGTCGGTCTCCCGGCCGCCGGCGGGGGCGACCGGCGAGCAGGCCTGGCGCTACCGCTACACGCAGGGTCGCGTGCCGGCCGGGGTGCAGGCACGCATCGTCGGGCCGCTGGGCGAGCCGCTGCCCGCCGACGGCACGGCCGTGGGCGAGTTGGAGGTCCGTGGGCCGTGGGTGACCGCACGGTACGTCGGTGACGACGCCCCGGACGAGGAGAAGTTCCGCGACGGCTGGTTGCGTACCGGCGACGTGGGCATGCTCTCCCCGGACGGGTACATCACGCTCACCGACCGGGCGAAGGACGTGATCAAGTCCGGCGGCGAGTGGATCTCGTCGGTGGAGCTGGAGAACGCGCTGATGGCGCACCCGGCCGTGCTGGAGGCGTGCGTGGTGGGCGTGCCGGACGAGCGCTGGGACGAGCGGCCGCTGGCGACCGTGGTGGTCCGTGAGGGCGCTTCGGTGACCGCCGAGGAGCTGCGGGACTTCCTGGCCGGTTCGATCGCCAGGTGGCAGCTGCCCGAGCGGTGGGCGTTCATCGACACGGTGCCGAAAACCAGCGTCGGCAAGTTCGACAAGAAGGTCGTCCGTTCGCGGTACGCCGACGGTGAGCTGACTGTCCGGGAGCTGACAGCACCGTAACGTTTTACCGGGCACTGTCGCCTGTTGGGCAGAGGAGTTCTCCTGACATTCCTCCCCAGGGGCGGCCCCGGCGTTCGCACCGCGCCGGGGCCGCCCGCTCCACGCGGGGTTATCCCGCACCGTCATTGTTGCGAAAATTGTTCGCGTCTGTCCTGATGACGGGGAAATCGGGTGTCGCGCGATCCGTTCAGGCGTCGCTGGTGGTGATCAGCACCTTGCCCACCGCCGAGTCCTCGACCGCCTGGTGGGCCGCCGCCGTGTCGGCCAGCGGATAGTGGTGCAGCGGCAGACCGGCGTCCGCACCGACCCGGATACCACCCTGGTTGGCCGCCGCCGCCACGTCGATCACACCCTGCGCCTTGGCCGCCTTCGGCTCCGTGTAGACCAGCACGAACTGCCAGCGGGCGTTCACCACGTACAGCGGGCGGATCGGGAGCGTCACCTCGGTGCCGCCGTTGTCGGCGTACACGCAGACCGCGCCGCCCTGCCGGATCATCTGCACGTCAGCCGCCGCGTTCGCGGCCGGCGCGACCTCCACGATCGTGTGGACGCCGTGCGGAGCGATCCTGCCGACCTCCTCGACCACGTCCTGCTCCCGATAGTTGATCACATGGGAGGCACCGGCCGCCGCCGCGAGCTGCGCCTTCTCCGCGCTGCTCACCGTGGCGATCACCGTCGCGTCGGCCCAGCGGGCGAGCTGGATCGCCGCGTTGCCTACCGCGCCCGCCCCGCCCTGCACCAGCACCGTGTGATCGGCAAGCGCACCGGCGCGCAGCGCGTCGGGCATGAACTCGCCGGCCGTCAGGCAGCGGTGCGCGGTGAGGAACGGGATGCCCAGGCTGGCTCCCAGCTCGAACGAGGCGTCGCCCAGGGGAACCGCCTGGCGCACCGGCACCAGCGTGTACTCCGCGGAGGTGCCCCACGGCCGCTGCCAGGCCGCCTCCCAGATCCAGACCCGCTGGCCGATCAGCTCACGGTCGACCCCCTCGCCGACCGCCTCCACCACGCCCGCGCCGTCCTGCCCGGGGATCTGCCACCCGTCCGGCGGGAAGGCCCGCCGCGACTTCCAGTCCGTCGGGTTCACCCCGGACATCGCCAGCCGGACCAGCACCTCGCCCGCACCCGGCTCCGGCACCGGCCGGTCGACCAGCTCCAGCACGGAAGGGTCGCCGGTGCGCTCGTACACGATGGCTTTCATTCGTTGTTCCTTCCCCAGTCTGCCCGCGTCAACCCAGCCCCTCCACCAGCTCCGGCGTCAACTCACCGATCGACCCCAGCGTCACGACCGCGAGCCCGGCCGCGTCCGGGTCGAGGGGGTACGACAGGTGCGGCACCGCCACCACCCGCATCCCCGCCGCCGCGGCCGACCGCACGCCGTTGGACGAATCCTCCACTGCCGCGCACCGGGTCGGGTCGACGCCGAGACGCCGCGCGACGTCCAGGTAGACGTCCGGCGCCGGCTTGCCCCGCTCGGTCTCCTCGGTGGAGAGGGTCGCGCCGAACGCGCCGGTCAGGCCGGTGACGTCCAGCGCCGCCGCGATCAGCCGGGTCGGTGACGAACTGGCCAACCCCAGCGGCCACCGCGCGGCCAGCCGGCGTACGACCTCGTCGGCGCCGTCGATGAGCGGCACGTGCTCGGTGTAGCGCCGGGCCATCTCCCGCACCACCTCGTCGGCGACCTGCCCGGCGCTGCGGCGCACACCCAGCTCACCGCTGAGGTAGTGGGCCCACTCACCGGTGCTCATGCCCATCAGCCGGCGCTGGGTGTCCGGCTGCCACGACCCACCGTGTGCCGCCACGTACGCCCGCCGGACCTCCTCCCAGACCGGTTCGGAATCCACGATCACACCGTCCAGGTCGAAAACCACCGCATCCACCACGGGCCCATCCTGCCCGAGAGGCGGACCGCCGGTCAGCCGGGCAGCGCGGGCAGCCCGATCGGGCTGTTCGGCGGGATCACCGTGTGACACGACCGGGCCATCGGCTCCAGCAGCTCACGCAGCCGGTCGGTGTCGTCCGGGCCGAGGGCCAGCCACGGATGCGCGGCGGCCCGGTCGGTGGCGTCCTCGATCGCCTGGAAGCCGGCGTGACCGACGTCCGTGGCCGTGCCGTCGCCGGTCAGCCAGCCGCGCTGTGCCAGCCGCTCGCGGGCGGCCCGCCACTGCTCCTCGGACCAGCCCCGGCCGAGCAGGTTCTCCGCCGGCATGTCCACGGCGACCCGCCAGGCCAGCGTCTCCACCGGGTCCAGGCCGGCGGCCACCAGGGCGGCGTTGTGCCCGTCGCCCCGCAGCTCCCGCAGCGTGGTGGCGGCCTGCCAGAGACGGGCGAGGGGGTATTCCCCGACCGGCAGCGCCGCATTGGCCGCGCCGAGCACCCGACCGGCGGTCTGCGCCGCCGAGGCGGCCCTCTCCAGCAGATCGGCGGCCTCGGCCAGGTGCGCCTCGGGCAGCTCGTAGGTCAGCTCGGCGAGGGCCTGCACGGCGCCGGTCAGCCGGGCGCGCAGGGCCTCCTGCGGGGTGGCCAGCCGCCAGACCGCCGGCAGGGCACGGCTCACCATGAGTGGTGCGAAGTTGAAGAACGCGGCGATGACCGGGGCGGCCTCGGCGGCGCCCAGCGGGGCGGTCCGGCCGGCGAAGTAGCCGCGCCAGTAGCCGCGCAGCCCGACCGCCTCGTGCGCGGCCCGAGCCCGCGGGTGGAAGTAGGTGACCGCGTGCACCGGCTCGAAGTGCGTCCACATCAGCCGGGCGGTCCGCCCGGGCTCGTCCAGCGCCGTCACGTGCACCTCCGCGTCCCCGGTCCGCCTGGTCACCCCGGACGGCGGGCCGCCCGGGGTGACGCCGAACCTACTGCCGGAGGGTGACGGGCAGGAAGCCCCATGTGAACAAGTCCATCGCGCCGGGGTGACAACCGGGGCGATCCGGACGGGTCACTGGGCGGCGAGCACGTCCACCACGAAGCGCAGCGGACCGGTCGGACGCCCGTTCGCGTTCGCCTCGTCGTTGCCGTACGCCAGCTCGCCCGGGATGTCGAGCTGCACCCGGCTGCCCACTGTCACACCCACCAGACCCTGGTCCCAGCCGGGGATGACCTGGCCCACGCCGATGGGGAAGGTGGCCGGCTGGCCGGCGTTCCAGGACGAGTCGAACTCCTTGCCGTCCTTGTAGAAGACGCCCACGTAGTTGGTGGTGATGGTCTGGCCCTTCTTCACCGCCGGGCCGCTGCCCTTGATCACCGGGGTGACGGTGAGCTTCTTCAGCTCACCCTTGCCCGCCGTCACCTTCGGCTTGGTGCCCAGCGCCGGGTCGGAGCCCGCGGGCAGCTGCGGATCCGGGGGCGCGGTGGGGGCGTCCGCGGCCGGGGCGGAGGCGGACGGGGTCGCGCCTGCCTGGTTGGCGGGCTTGTCGTCGCTCCGGTTCTTGTCGATCCACACGAAACCACCGATCAGCAGCGCCATCACGGCGACGCCGGCGAGGCCGCCCGCCCACGCCTGGCGGCGGCGCTTCGCCTCGGCGGCCTTCTGCGCGGCCAGCTGGGCGGCGAGCCGCCGCCCCGCCTTCGTCGCCGGGCTCTGGCCCTCCGACCGGTTCTCCTGCGTGCGCTCGCTCACGTCGTCGACTCCCTGCTGCGAAGGTGTGGCCGGCACCCGGTGCCGGGGGGAAAGCCGACGCACACGGTACCCGCCCGGCGGCCTGCCGTGCCCGCCCCGGATGCCTCGGATCGCCCAGCGACGCCCTTACGGGACGTTATTTCGGGATCACCATGAAGTCGGTCACGAACGACGTCACGCCTCCGTCGGCTGCGCGCCCGATCCAGGTGCCGTAGCAGCCGTCCCCCCAACCCGTGGCCACGGTGACGACATTGGCGCCGGTGGCCTCGTCGAGGACTGCGGTGATCAGGCCCCGGACCGGCGACACGGGCAGCTCGTCGGGGATGAACACCTCCTCCACCTGGTCGTGCTCCCAGCCGTCGAGGACGGCGAGCGCCGTCGGGTCGGCGAGCGTGCCGGCGCCCGCGTCCACCCCGTACCCGAAGTAGTCGTCCGGGCCGAGCGTGGCGACGTCCTGGTCGCCCGCGACGGCCGGCTCCCAACGGGTCGCCGGCTCGTCGGAGACCACCAGTTGCAGCGCGGCCACCCGACGGTCCACCTCGGCGCCCTCGCGCAGCACCACGGCCACCCAGGCGCGGGCGGGATACCGCCCCGGCACCACGGTCACGGTGTACGGCTCGGCCTCCGGGCAGACCAGCGGGTCGCATCCGACCACCCGGCCGGTGGGCAGCACGACGTCGTCCACGGGGTGGGCCTCGATCAGGTACGCGCCGTACTCGTCGGTGAAGCGGGCACCGGGCGTCAACAACCGGTCCAGATCAGGGGTGTACGGCATGGGGGGCTCCTCCGGTGGCCAACGGCCGGCGGAGCGTACCCGGTCCGGCGGACACCCTTCGTCGCCGCCGTACGGTCAGGCGCTCTTGCGGGGTGCGGTCTTGCGCGCGGCCGTCTTCTTCGCCGGCTCGGCCTTCTTCGCTGCTGTCTTCTTCGCCGGCTCGGCCTTCTTGGCGGCGGTCTTCTTCTCCGCCGTCTTCTTCGCCGCGGTCTTCTTCGCGGGCGCCTTGGCGGCCTTCTTCTCGGCCGCCTTCTGGGCCGAGCGGGCCGACGAGATGGGCGTCGGCTCGCCGCCGCCCCCACCGCGCGCGGGCTGTTCGCCGCGTGCCGCACGGGCCCGGTCCACCGATGCCTTCAGCGCGGCCATCAGGTCCACCGCCGCCGCCGGTGCCTCCTCGGCCTCCTCCGGCTGGACGACCTCCCGACCCTCCACCTTGGCGTCGATGACCTCCTGCAACGCGGCCCGGTAGTCGTCGGTGAAGACGTCCGGCTCGAACTCGCCGGTCATCGAGTCGATCAGGGAACTGGCCATGGCCAGCTCCGGTGGGCGCACCTTCAGGTCCTCGTCGAGGAAACCGAAGTCCGGCTTACGGATCTCGTCCGGCCAGAGCATCGTGTTGAGCAGCAGCACACCCTCGCGGACCCGCAGGGTGGCGAGCTGTTCACGTTGGCGCAGCGCCACCTTGACGATGGCCACCCGCTCCGAGTCGGTCAGGGCGTCGCGCAGCAGCACGTACGGTTTGGTGGCCGTGCCCTCCGGCTCCAGGAAGTACGCCTTGTTGTAGAGGATGGGGTCGACCTGCTCGGCGGGCACGAACTCCAGCACGTCGATCGCCCGCGAGCTGGTCAGCGGCAGGTCGGCGAAGTCCTCGTCGGTGAGGATCACCATCTCGCCGCCGCCGATGTCGTAGCCCTTGGCGATGTCGTCGTAGGTGACCTCCTCGCCGCAGACCGAGCAGGTGCGCTTGTAGCGGATCCGGCCGCCGTCCTCGCGGTGCACCTGGTGGAACCGGATGTCCTTCTCCTCGGTCGCCGAGTAGAGCTTCACCCCGATCGAGACGAGCCCGAACGACACGGCTCCCTTCCAGATGGCACGCATCCTGCGCTCCCTTCCCCGGTATCGACCATGCTCGCATCCGAAGGAACTCGACGCGAGGTGTTCGGCCTGCTACTACAGTCGGGTCGTGCCCGGCGTGCCGCTCAAGCCGATGCTCGCGATGACCGGGCCGCTCCCGGCGGGTGACGGCTGGGCGTACGAGTTCAAGTGGGACGGGGTCCGCGCGCTCGCCGACATCTCCGGCGGCGTCCAGCACCTGTACGCCCGCTCCGGCGTGGAGATCACCGCCGCGTACCCCGAGCTGGCCACCCTCCCCGAGCAGGTCGACGACGTGCTGCTCGACGGCGAGGTGGTGCTGCTCGGCCAGGGCGGGCAGCCGTCGTTCACGGCCCTCGCCGAGCGGATGCACGTCCGGGACCGCAACAAGGCGGCCCGGCTGGCGGCGGTCATGCCGGTCACGTACATGATCTTCGACCTGTTGCGCCGCAACGGCGAGGACCTGACCGGCTGGCCGTACGAGCGTCGCCGGGAGGCACTTGACGCGCTCGGCCTCGGCGGCGCCCGATGGGCAGTGCCGCCGGTGTTCACCGACGGCCCGGCGACCTACGAGGCGGCCGGCGAACACGGCCTGGAGGGCGTGATGGCCAAGCGGGTCGGCGCCGTCTACCGCCCCGGTGTGCGCTCCCCGGACTGGGTGAAGGTCAAGCTGGAGGTGACCGGGGACTTCGTCGTGGGCGGCTGGCGGCCGGGTGCACGCCGCATCGGTGGGCTGCTGGTCGGGGTGCCCGGCCCGGACGGCCGGTTGATCTACCGGGGTCGGGTCGGCGGCGGGATCGGGGCGGCCATCGAACGGCAGCTCCTCGCCGAGCTGGAGCCGCTGCGCTCCGGCGTGTCACCGTTCGCGCCGGGCGTGCCGCGCGAGGATGCCCGGGGTGCCATCTGGGTAGAACCCCGGGTGGTGGTGGAGGTGAAGTACGGCCAACGCACCCCCGACGGCCGGCTGCGCTTCCCCCGGGTGCTGCGGTTGCGCCCGGACAAGCCGCCGGAGGAGGTCGACGATGCCGGCTGAGAAGCTGCGGGTGGACGTCGAGGGCCGCCCGCTGGAGCTGTCCAACCTGGACAAGGTCCTCTATCCGGCGGTCGGCTTCACCAAGGGCGAGGTGATCGACTACTACACCCGGATCTCTCCGGTGCTGCTGCCGCACCTGTCCGACCGCCCGGTCACCCGGATCCGCTTTCCCAACGGGGTCGACGACAAGTCCTTCTTCGAGAAGAACAAGCCGGCCGCGACCCCGGACTGGGTGCGGGTGGAGACGCTGCCCGCGCCCGGGTCGACGAAGGGTCGGGAGACCATCGACTACGTGGTCGCCGACGATCTGCCCACCCTGGTCTGGCTGGCCAACCTCGCCGCGTTGGAGCTGCACACACCGCAGTGGAAGGTCGGCGAGGACCCGGACATGATGGTCGTCGACCTGGACCCGGGGCCGCCCGCCGGGCTCGCCGAGTGCTGCCCGGTGGCGGTGCTGATGCGTGACCGGCTCGCCGACGACGGCATCGACTCGTACCCGAAGACGTCCGGCAAGAAGGGCATGCAGTTGTGCTGCCCGATCGCCGGCACCCAGTCCGCCGACGACGTCTCCGCCTACGCGCGCCGGATCGCCCAGGAGCTGGAGAAGGCGCACCCCAAGCTGATCGTGTCGAAGATGGCGAAGAACCTGCGCCCCGGCAAGGTCTTCATCGACTGGAGTCAGAACAACGCGGCGAAGACCACAGTGGCGCCGTACTCGCTGCGCGCCCAGCGCACGCCCTCGGCCTCGACGCCGTTGACCTGGGACGAGGTCGAGGCCGGCGCCCGCGGCCGGAAGCCCGCCGTCCGCCAGTTCACCGCCGCCGAGGTCCTGGAGCGGGTCGAGGAGTACGGCGACCTGCTGGCCGCCCTGCTCGACGGCGGCCCGGAACTGCCCGGCGGACGCTAGCCCGGCCCGGTCATTCGGGCCGCCCACGTAACGGTGGGTGCGTGACCGGCGCCGTCGCCACCTGTCGCTCAGTGTGACTGCCCCAGCCGCCCCCGTTCGAACCGCTCAGCCCCTTTGCTCTGCTTCAACAGAGGAAACACCGGGATCTACCTGCTGTTCTGTTTTCAGGAGAAGATGACGGGCGAGGCGCGGCCTGCACGGAGCGTGTGTGTTTCCTTGGTTGAAGCAGAGCAAAGGGTGCGGAGGTTGAGGCGACCCCGGACGTACAGGTTGCGGTGTGTGACTGGCCGACGGCCCGACCGTGGGGTTGGACGCCACATCGAACGTCCCGGATGAGACCGGTCTGGCCGACAGCCGCTAGAGTGCGTCGATGCTTCAGAGTGAAGTCGTCGCCGCGTTGAGTGAACTTCGCGCGCTACGGGTCGAGCAGGACGGGCCCGCCCTGCTCGTCACCGTGCCGGCGATCGACGTGAGCCTGCGGCTCTACCCCGAGACGGTGGTGTGGCTCAACCACCTGACGTTGCCGCAGGGTGAGCCGATCCTCCAGGTGGTGGTCCGCCAACACGGCCGGGACCTGCGGATGATCCTGCTGAACGATGACGTCGCCTGGGAGCCGGCCGACCTCGACTCCCTGCTCGACTCCCCGATCCCGGTGCTACTGACGGACATGCCGGAGCTGGTGGCGTACAGCGAACTGGAACGGAACTCCGTCGGCGCCCTGCGGGCCTACGACGAGTCGAGGGCGAACCTGGCGGCGCTCGCGGGCACGCTGCAACTGCACCGGTGCGTCCTCGTCGCCGCCATGCGGCTCGGCCTTCGACCCCTCAACGCGGTACGGCTGTGGCACGAGCTGTGGTGCCGCGTCAGCGAGTTCGCGCCGGCCCCGTACTGGCCCGACCCGGACTTCGATCGGCTCCTCGTCGAGGCGGGGGTGCCGTTGACGCCGTACGAAAAGGTCCGAGCCGGGGATCGACCGGTCGAGATCGAGGCGTTGACAGTGGCCGACCTGCGGGCGGCGGAACCGGCGCTGACGGTCGGCCGGGCGGACGAGGCCGCGCTCGCCGCCTGGCGACAGTGGATGAAGCTGACGCCGAGGCAGTTCCACGAGGTGTTGACAGCGGAGCTGCCCGAGGCGCGTGTCGAGGTCTCGTTGTATGCCGACGGCGGTGCCGCGGTCTCGCTGCGTATCGCGCCGTCCGACGTCCTGCGGGTCCTGCTCGAACTGCGACTCTCCTTCCCGCGCCGGATGGCGATGCTGGACGAGATCCGCATCACCGAGGAGGCCACCGACACCGGGCTCTTCCAGCGCATCATGTCCAACCTGGAAAGGCTCACCCGGTCGCTGGGCCTGAAAGCGATAAAGGTGTACGCCACCGGGGACGGCAGCGTCGCGTTCGCCCGCGCCGGCTTCGACTGGGACCGGGATCCGGGCGACTGATTCCGCTCAGCGGTGCTGCTGTCGGGGCGTCAGTGTCCGCCGGATCCGGGCGGTGGCCGCCGGACCGATGGCCTCCTGGGTCGCCGTGAGCAGCCGCGCGCACAGCGCCCGGGCGGCGGCCAGGTCGGCACGGGCCCGGCCCGCGTCCCGCAGCAGCGTCGCGCGCTCGTCGTCCGCGACGGCTCGGATGTCCGCCACCTCCCGTCGGCGCACGCTGCGTACCTCGTCCGCCATCACCAGCACGAAGTCCGTCCGGTTCCGGTCGAGTGCGGTGGCGGTCGAGGCGGCCGGGCTGGCGGCCACCACCCGGGTGACCGCCTCGGCGGGCAGGAAGAACAGCGTCGTGGTGGAGTACCGGCTGAGGGCCGCCTGCTGTTGCCAGCGGGTGAGCAGCCCCGACTTGCCGTCGAGGAAGGGCGCCATCGCGAACGCGAAGTCCACGTCGACGGTGGCGAGCAGCGCGCGGGAGTCGTCGATGCCGCGTCGGAGCTGGTTGATCAGCACGGACTGGCGGTGCAGCAGGGCGGCGAACTCCGCCTGGTCGTCGGCCCGCGGCTCCGCACCGGAGATCATGGTGTCGGCCAGGCTCAGGAGACGGTCGCCGTTGAGGCACAACTCCTGCAACGTGAGGACCACGTCCAGCAGGTGGGCGCCGACCTCGGCGTCCTGGGAAACCGCCCGCCGATCCAGCAGCCTGGTGACGTACGAGTTGAGTATCTGAACCACAGTCGACAGCAGTTCACCCACTGCGCCGCCCCCTCCACGTGGTGTGGGGGCGAGTGTAATCGCCCGGGTCGCGGCACCCGGCCCAGTGCCGAACGTGATCAGCGTGCCGCCTCCGCCGGATCGGCGGGTACGAGCGACTGGGCCAGTCTGGCGTAGCTGTCACCTCCGTGGCCCGCCGCGATGGCCCGTTCGATGATCGAGTGCACGGCCTGTAGCGGCGCGGGGTCGACACCGCGCGCGGCAGCGGCATCGCGGACGTGGGCGACCGCCGAGCCCGCCGACGCGATGGTGGACACGTCGGCGGCGAAGGTTCCGGACGTGAGTTGATCGCCGAACCGGTCGGCCATGTCGGGCAACAGGCCGCCGATTCCGCGGGCGAAGCGGGCGAACGCGGTAGGGGATATGCCCTCGGTGGCTGCCAGGGCGAAGGCGTGCGCGAGCCCGCCGACGGACATGGTGAACAGGTCGAGCAACGCCATCTCGTACGCCGCTGCCGTGCCGGCGTCGGCGCCGAGGTAGGCGCTGGTGCCACCGAAGCTCTCCAGCCAGAGAAGGCTGTCGTCGAAGAGGGCCCGCGGACCGCTGTAGAGGATCGTCGCGGCAGGTGTCCCGATGGTCGGCGCGGGCGTCAGGATCGCGCCGTCGAGATAGTTGACGCCCCGCTGCGCCGCCCAACCCGCCATGTCCCGTGCCTCGGCGGCGTGCCCGCTGCTGAGGTTGACGAACGTTCCTCTCGGCGGGCGTTCGAGCCCCGACAGGACGGCGCGGACCGCCCGGTAGTTGATGACGCAGGCGATGACGACCGATGCCCGGTGTGCCGCATCGGCCACCGTCGGAGCGAGCACCGCCCCCTGGGCCACCAGCGCGGACGCCTTGGCGGGTGAGCGGTTCCAGAGCACGGTGGGGTGGCCGGCGGCGAGCGACGCGGCGGCCAGGGCCCGGCCCATCGGGCCGAGTCCCAGGACGGCGACGGCTGCGGATTGATTGTCATGGCTGCGGTGAGTCACAGCGACGACGCTAAACCTTCACGTTGACGTGAAGGTCAAGCCCTGATCTGCTGTCGGTGTGCGGATCAGCGAACTGGCGCGGGAGGCGGGCACCACCCCGCGCGCCCTGCGCTACTACGAGGAGCAGGGCCTGTTGCGACCCGCCCGTCTCGCCAGCGGCTACCGTCACTACGACCCGCAGGCGGTGGGCACGGTGCGGCACATCCAACTGTTGCTGTCCGCCGGCTTGAACACCGCGGCGATCGCCGAGATCCTTCCCTGCATCCCGGACGACGTGACCGTGCTGGCCCCCACCTGCCCGGAGCTCCTCGACGCTCTGGCCGTGGAGCGCGCCCGCATCACGGCGTCCATGGATCGGCTCGGCGCCGCTCGCGATGTCCTGGATCGCCTCATCCAGGCCGGCCCCGCCGCCGGCGAGAGCGTCACCTCGCGGCGACACCAACAGCGGCCGAGCTAGGGCCCAGACGCCACCAGGCGCCCACGACCAGTGCCACGGTGATGACGGTGACCGCGACGTCACCGGCGAGGGCCGCCGCCGGGCTCGCCGGGGAGTACGGCGGCACCAGGTACGCGAACGCGGCGGCGCTGACCACGCTCGCCGAGCCCGCGGCGAGCACGTGCCGCTGCCCCCAGCGCGCGCCCGCCGACAGGTACGCGAGCACGGCTCCGACGGTGGCGGCGAGCGCCAGCGCGATGACCACTCCCGCCCAGCCGGGTGCCAGGTCGGTGCCGAAGTGGACGAGGACGACAAGCAGACCGACCCAGAGCGGGTGCGGCACCCGGCGGACGCGGCGCGGGTGCGGGCGACGCCAGCGGGGCAGCAGGGCCGTCGCGACCAGGGTGAGGACCACCGCCGTGGCGGAGGCCAGTTGAAGCGGGCTGGCCAGGAAGTTCTTCCGGCCCTCGGGAGAGGCGAAGACCAGCAGGCTGCCGAGCAGGTAGACCACAGCGACCACCGCCAGCCCCTGTCGTCCGAGCCACGGCCGAAGTCGCCGCTTCGCACCGAGGAAGGACTCGACGAACACGATCGGCGCGCAGATGGTCAGCACGACGTGGTTGCCCACGTAGTCGAACGCCTGCCGGAGGCTGAACCCGAGCCCCGGCACCAGCGACGCCTCGGCGGCGGCCCGGGTGTCGGCGTACTGCGTGTCATTCAGGTAGCCGGGGTTGAACAGGGACTGGTCCACCAGGCCGGCCTGGAGCACACCGAAAGCGGCGGCGAGCAGCACGATCGCCGGCCAGCCCGCGCCGAGGTGTCGGGCGGTCTCCCGGATCAGGATCGCCGCCCCGCCGTACATCGGAGCCAGGCCGATCACCACCGGGAGGAAGCCGTCGATGGCGAAGCCACCCCACGAACACTCGGCCGCCCAGGGCGCGAGCAGCAGCAACGCGACGACCGGCACGAGCCGGCGGCGCAACGGGGGACGGTCGGCGGGGTCGGGCTCGGTAGGCATGGGCACTCCTCGATGGCGCTGCGGGGTCGCCCGTAGCGTCAGTGGGCCACCCGGCCAGCCGCTATGGCCATCGGCCGACGAGGGGTACGACCAAAGTCGTTGCGTAGGGTGGTGCCGACGTCGCCACCCGGGGAGCGCCCAGATGCAGCCACACGCCACGGCCGACCTGTCGGACCCGTACACCGCCACGGAGATTCCGCTGCTCAGCTACCGCGACGAGGCGACCGGCGAGCGTGTCGACCTGACCGCCCAGCAGGTCGGCGCCTGGGCGGCGCGCAGCGCCAGCCTCCTGCGGGACGGGTGCGGGCTCGGCCCCGGCAGCCGCGTAGCGGTGCTGCTGCCGCCGCACTGGCGTACCGCAGCGGTGTTGTTGGGGGCTTGGGCGTGCGGCCTGGCGGTGTCGTTCCGACCGCGCGCCACGGCGGGCCTGGCGGTGCTGGAGCCCGGCGGCGACCGGCCGTTCGACGCGGTCTTCGTGACCCCCGAACGCCAGGACGACTGGTTGGAGGACGTGCCGGACGCCCCGCACCGCTACCTCGTCGGTACCGGGCCGGGTCGCCTGGCCGACGTGCCGCTGGGCTGGTTGGACTGGTCCGCCGAGGTGCTCCGCCACTCGGACGTCACACCCGACCACACCGCCATCCGCCCGTCGGATCCGGCGAGCGCGGACGGCACGACCTACGGCCAGTGGGGAGCGCTCGCCCGGGAGGTCGCCGGGATGCTGGACCTGCGCGCCGGTGACCGGCTGCTGGTCGACGCCGCCGAGCACGAGCAGCCGTTGAAGTGGTTGCTCGCGCCGCTGTCGGCGGGCGCGTCCGTGGTCATCAGCGCCAACCTCGACCCGGTGCGACGGGATGCCATCGTCGCCGCCGAGCGGGTGACCCGGATCCTCTGAGCCAGGTGACCGTCCCGGGGCCGAGCAGCGCACGCGCCGACCGAGGTTTCCGCTTCCGGCGTGCCCCCCGGCCCGGGACATCGGCTGATCCCGGGCCGGGTCCGTTGCCGATTCAGCCGAACGCGGCGGCCAAGGTGCCGGGCTCGTAGGAACCGCCCCGCTGGTGCACGATCACGGCGAGCCGGTTGGCCGCGTTGATCAGAGCGACCAGGGCGACCAGCGCGGCGACCTGGTCATCGTCATAGTGCTTGCGCACCTGAGCCCAGGTCTCGTCGGACACGCCCTGGTAGGCGTCGGCGAGCCGGGTGCCCTCCTCGGCGAGCGCGAGCGCCGCCTGCTCGGCCTCCGTGAAGACCGTGGACTCGCGCCAGGCAGCGACCAGGCTGAGCCGAACCGCACTCTCGCCGGCCGCGGCGGCCTCCTTGGCGTGCGTGTCGATGCACCAACCGCAGCCGTTGATCTGGCTCGCCCGCAGCGACACCAGCTCCTGCGTGGACTTCGGCAGCGGCGACTGCTGCAGCACCATGCCGGCGTTCGCGAACCGCTTGAAGAACTTCATGGCGAACTCGTTCTCGAACATGTTGAACCTGGCGTCCATCGTTCCGTCCTTAACTCTGGTGTTGGATCGGACGACCATGAGATGCCGGCGAGCGCAGCCCTGTGACGGCCGGGCAGGGTGACGACCGCCACAGGCCGGAAGGTGTCACAGAACGGCCGGCTCCGGCATCTGGTGGGTGACGCAGTCGACAGCGAACAGGAGTCACGCTGGTGGGCATGCCGCAGACCGCACCCGACGACCGGCCGGACCGGGCCACCGAGGCTTTCCTCGCCCACCGCAACCTGCTCTTCACCGTCGCGTACGAGATGCTCGGCTCGGCCGCCGACGCGGAGGACGTACTCCAGGACACCTGGCTGCGGTGGGCGGGCGTCGACCTGGGAGCGGTCCACGACCAGCGCGCCTACCTGGTGCGCATCACCACCCGCCAGGCGCTCACCCGGCTGCGGACGCTCGGTCGCCGCAAGGAGTCCTACGTCGGATCCTGGTTGCCCGAGCCGCTGCTCACCGCGCCCGACGTGGCCGAGGACGTCGCCCTGGCCGACAGCGTCTCGATGGCCATGCTGCTGGTGCTGGAGACGCTCGCGCCCACCGAACGGGCGGTGTTCGTGCTGCGCGAGGTGTTCGACCTCGAGTACGACGAGATCGCCGAAGCCGTCGACAAGAGCCCCGCTGCCGTCCGCCAGATCGCGCACCGGGCCCGGGCACACGTCTCGGCCCGCAGGCCCCGCCAGGTCGTCTCCGCGGCGGAAGCCCGGTGCGCGCTCGACGCGTTCCAGCGAGCGGTCGACATGGGCGATCTGCAGGGCCTGCTCGACGTCCTCGCGCCGGACGTGGTGTTTCTCGGCGACGGCGGCGGGATCAAGCAGGCAGTCCCGCGGCCGATCCTCGGTGCCGACAAGGTGGCCCGCGCCCTGGCATCTTTCTGGGGCAAGGTCCCGGCCAGCACGTCGTGGCGGCCGGCGCAGGTCAACGGCTACCCGGCGCTGATCGTCCACGTCGACGGCGAACTGGACACCGTCGTGGCCGTGCGCATCGACGGCGGCCTCATCACCGGGATCTACGCCGTCCGCAATCCCGAGAAGCTGTCCCACATGCAGCGGGAGAATGCCCTGAGCCGCTGACGCCAGGCGATAACAGCGCCCGTCGTGCCCCTGCCGTTACACCCCACATCAGGGCCGTACGCAGGTCTTTTGCTGCTGCCGTCGACGTGGTCTCATACCCGGAGACGACGTCGTCGAGCAGGTCATGACGACCCTGCGCCGTCTCCATCCCCCGAGAGGTGCACCGATGCACAGGAGACCAACTTTCCGACTGGCAGTCCTCACCGCCACCGCTGCGACGTTCCTGGCCTCCGGCGGCGCCTCCGGGGCGCTCGCCACCGCCGCCCCCGCGACTGCCTCCCCGGGTGTCGCGGCGTGCGACCCGGGTACCGCGGCGCGGGCCGCCGAGGGCGCCACCGCCCAGGAGCCGGCGCTGTACTCCAAGAACGAGGCCAACGCGTACGGCGTGATCAAGGACGCGCCGCGCCTGCCCAACGGCAGCATCACCGTGCCGACGGTCTTCCACATGGTCTCCGACCACCCGCTCACCGCCGCCGAGGCGACCAGGTGGAACACCCTGATCGCGGCCCAGATGAGGGTTCTCAACGACTCGTACGCGGGCCGTACGGCAGCCAACGCCTCCGACACCCCGTTCCGGTTCTCGCTCGTCGACACCACGTGGACGGTCAACAGCGCCTGGTACACGGTCGAGCCGGGCAAGAACGAGCGCGACATGAAGAAGGCGCTCTACACCGGCGACTCGGAGACCCTGAACGTGTACGCGGCCAACATCGGTGGTGGCCTGCTCGGCTGGGCGTACTTCCCGAAGGGCTACAACAACGGCCGCGACTACATCGACGGCGTGGTGATGCTCGACGAGTCGATGCCGGGCGGCACGGCCGGCAAGTACGCCCTCGGTGACACGCTGACGCACGAGGTCGGGCACTGGCTGATGCTGGAGCACACCTTCGCGCACGGCTGCTCCGCGTCCGGCGACTTCGTCGCGGACACCCCGCGCGAGGCGGCGCCGCAGTTCGACTGCCCGATCGGCGCGGACACCTGCACCGCGCCGGGGCTGGACCCGATCCACAACTTCATGGACTACACGCAGGACTCCTGCATGGACATGTTCACCGCCGGCCAGGCGGACCGGATGAGCGACGCCTGGGTGGCGTTCCGCGCCGGCGGCGCCGGCTGACGCAGGCGTTGTCGGGGGCTGGCGGGCTGCGTCCCGCCAGCCCCTTCGCGTTCCTCCCCACCGCTGGTTGAGCCCGCCAGCGTCCGTCCGCTGGATCGTGCCCCCTGAGGCGCCTAGAACAGTCGGCCTTCCTGGGCTACCTGCTCGGCAACGTTGTCCGGGCCAGACGAGCACCACTCGCGCAAGAACTTGTCCAACCTGCCGCTCGCTAATGCCCGTGCCACCTGGCCGAGGTCGAATATCTGGGCGATGTGCTGGTCATTGATGACGGGTTGGTTGAAGGTCAGGATCGCGTCATACAGATGACGCAGGGATTCCCGCCGGATCAGGAAGTTGTCGCCGGAAGGAATGAATTGGTCTGACCGCGCCCACCGAACGTCCGCCAGTTTGTCCACGTAATCCGCTCTCAAGAAGAGCGGATCGAGATTCGCTACGAGCGCACCCCGCACCTTCGTGGCTGCCGCATCATCTCGGTAATAGGAACTAAATTTCAGTAGCTGATACGTGCCTTTTTTTATGTCGTCGGTACGGCCAAGGCCTGGCTTGGTCTTGTTCGAGTCGATCTCATCGCCCCATCCATTGACCAGGTAGGCAAGTCTGAGGTTGCGGTCTCTCCGCTGTGTCTTCGGGATTCGGTAGGCCTCGTACAGCTCGATCCACGCGGAGAGGAACTCGAGAAAATTGCCGGGTTCCAAGAAGAACGACGAGAGCTCATCGTACGGCCAAGACCCGCCCCTCTTCTTTCCCAGTGGGACCAGCCAGTCCCGGTGTGGCACATAGAGGGCGAGGTCGACCTCGGCCAGATTCATGTCCACCAACGCGTGCTGCGGATACTCCGCTGGTTCTCCATCGCGGTCGGTGAGGAGCGGCTCGGGCAGCACGGCAACCAACGGAAAAGTGACCATCGGCGAAGCCTTGATCTCGAACAACACAATCAGGTCGTCACGGTATCCGATGGCGTCTACATCGTGCGACTGTTTCGTGATGGTCGCGATCTGGAAGGGCTCCTCGTTTGCGGCCGCAACCAGTTGGAGGAGTAGTGCCGTGGCGACCGTGGTGATCTCGCCGATGTGGTGACTGGTCGGCTTGTGTTGGGCGCCATTGAGCCTGCCCTCGAGCCCCTTGTCCAAGCAGCATCTCGGGCACTGCTTCAGAAACGAGTAGTACACCCGCGGCGAGCTCCCTTCCCGGTGGCAATAAATCCACCTGGAATTGACCACTCTGCCGTGCAGGTACTCGGCGTTCGTCACGAGGTCGAAAGCGGCCGCCAAAGAGAGGCCGAAGAGTTGCGAATCCTGAGCGGCCTTCGCCAGGAAGGGGTCATTCCCGGTGTAGTGGTCGCCGGTGCCGTCTCGGTATGCGCCCAGTACCGTGCCAAGGAGACGGCTGGCTGCCATACCGTCGATGTACTGGGTGCTCGTGAGGCTCGCATCCAACAAACGGGCCAGGTCAGCTAGCTTTTCCTTCGCAGCCGAATCGGCATGGAACGGAAAGTCCATTATTACGCCACCGACGCGAGGTCGAGGGTAAGCTGGCTTGCACTGATGTTCGGCAATCCGAGGGCTAGCAGCTGAATGCTGTTCTCAAAAACCCAGCGAACCGCCGGTACGCATACGGCGTCGCCGAAAGCGAACAATGCTTCCTGTTCCGACTCTGGGATGACGAAGTTGGGAGAGTTGCCGTGCATCGCAACCCCTTGCAATCGGGCGCTCTCCGACCCGAGAATCCTGCGGATCTGCACCTTCCCGCTCCGCACCCGCACCACAAATTGAATTGAGGAACCGCCCTTCGGGGTCCTCAAGCAACTTGCAAGCCCGTCAAATCGCAGGTTGAAGATCTGCTCCCGAATCCCACGCCGGCGTCCACGGCGCACAGCGGTAAGTTGAAGGTCAGCTCCGGCCGCTGCCATCGCCTCAAGTTTCGGCCGGTGATCGTGCTCCAGGTGGTCCCAAAAGTACTGGGTGCGCTCCTCGTTCCACCAGTGCGGATCACCTTCCGGGAGATCGACCAGGACATCGCCGAGCTCCAGGCGTCGGGACGGCAACTCCGGGAAATCGAAGAACATCCAGGGCAGGTCCCGGTTCCTCTGGAAGATGTGCTGCACCTTGTATCGGCGGATATGAGTATCCGGCATTTGGTTCGAAGTAGCCAACGCCTGATCTCGCACGCCAAGGATGAAGACTCGATTACGGGCCTGCGGCACAAAATGACGAGCGTCCACCTGCACGAGATCGATCGCATAGCCTAATTCCGAGATCTGCCTGAGCAGCAAATCGATGCTCGTACCCTCGTGCAGGGTAAGAAGCCCTGCAACGTTCTCGAGAAGAAGGAACTGCGGTGCGCGCCCCTCTTTGACGAGCTGTGCGATGTGGTCAAGAAAGGACCATACGATACCGCTGTGCTCGCCATTGATTCCACGCCTGCCGCCGGCCTGGCTGAGGTCGATGCACGGGAAGCTGGCTGTTGCCAGCCGGGCGGTCGGGATCTTCTCGGTAGGCAGCTCACGGATGTCGGAGTCATCGATGGGCGTCGAGTAGTTCCGCTTGTAGGCCGCTACCTTCCGAGGGTCGTTGTCGTTGGCGAGGAGGCATGACCACCCGAGGGGCGCAAGCGCCTCGTGGATCAACCCGACGCCGGCGAAGAACTCGACGAACGTCAGGTCCGAAGATGGAGCCGGGGAGCCCTGGGGGGCAGCCGTCCCGAGGGGCACGGGGGTCAGCGGTGATGGCACCCTGCGACCTTACGCGAGGACCTGCGTGGCGGACGAGCGACGGACCGTGTGCCGGAGACCGCTCCGCCCTCTGCCGGATGGCGACCTCGAAGGGCTGTTGCCCGCAGCGCAGTTGATCAACTAACTGTTCATCCGCGCTGCGCCCGCTTCTCATCAAGCTCGCCTGGCGAGTTCGCCAACGGCCGGCAGGGTCACCGAACGGCCGCGCCCACCGGCGTGCCACAGCACCTGTAGACCGGAGCGCTGGCATGCCCTCAACCGCACGGTGGCCCCGCCGCGTCGTGATCGCGGTGGCGTTCACCCTCACCCTGCTCGCCATGGCCGTCCCTGCCGAGGCCCACCCGTACGGCTATCCGCAGACGGTGACCATCGCGGCGGACGCGGCCCGTCCCGAGGTGGTGCATCTGACGTGGAAGGCGGGCGGCGTCGACGAACTGACCCTGCTCGGCGTTCACCTCGGCCTGCTGCCGCAGGACCGCGTCCTGCTCGACGGGGCCGTCGACACCCGGGACTCGGACGGCACTGTGCTCGCGTCGTCGACGCAGTTCGCGAGCTACCTGCTCCGGCAGCTCACGCTCAGCAGCGACGGTCACGCATGCGCCGGCACTGTCGGGAAGGCGAGCGATCTCGCAGCCTCCGGTGTGGACGTCGGCTACACCTGCCCAGGTCCGGTCGGTGTCGCCCGCATTGAGGTCCGGATGCTGAGCGACCTCGACCCCGCGTACCGGACGGTGGCGACCGGGCCCCAGGGCAAACGCCAGGTGTACGGCGCCGACGCGTACTCCCACGACTGGGTGCTCGGGGACGTGCCCGCCGCCGTGGCCAGCGGGGCGAGCGATGTCGGCCACGACCGCGCCACCGCCTGGAAGGTCGCCGGGAGCGTCGGCCCCCTGCTGCTCCTCGCGGCAGTCGTCGCGCTGCTGCGACACCAGGTACGTCGCCGGCGGGTCGCCCACGCCCGCCCGTCCTGAGACCGGCCACCCGCTCTGGCCCCCCGTGCCCGCCGTGGTCGGCATTCCGGTGCTCGGCGTTGGCGGTTCCTCGCACCCAACAAAGGAGAAACCTCGCCATGACGCACGCTCCACGTGCGCGTAGGAAGCGATCACGCGGACTCCTGTCCGCGGTGGCGCTCCTCCTCATCGCCGGACCGGCGACGACCCTCAGCCCCGCCCTCGCCGGAGCACAGACGACCCTGACCAGCGGTAACGCGCCGCTGATCAGCCTGAGCGACGGGCAGAACATCGAGGGTAAGGTCCCCGTCGTCGTCGAGCCGGTCACCGAGAACGATTCGGTGACCACGCTCGCGGTCGACGGCGACAAGATCAGCGCCGAGCGGACCGCCGGCACCGCCCACTTCGCCTTCGAGATGGGCGGCAACGGCACCGAGGCCCGCTACCGCAACTACATCACCGTCAACGGCCACACCGCCGCGGCCGACCGGGTGTACCTCCCGGACATCCCCGGTGGTCAGGTCGGCACGCTCGACTTCCCCGGTGACTGGCTGCAGGTCGGCACGAACACCATCACCGTCCAGGCCGGAGCGAACTGGGTCGACACGACCACCAAGACCGCCGTCGGCTACGAGGAGCTGCCGAACGGTGAGGGCGGCCGCTGCCCCAACTACGACGACTACGCGCTGAGCAGCATCAGCCTCAGCCTGCTCGGCGTGGTCGCCGACGGCGAGCAGAACCTGTTCAGCTACAACTTCGGCGACGGCACCTGCGGCAGCTCGGCGAAGTTGCTCAACCAGGCTCTGACCTTCGTCATCTCCGGCGAGCCGGGCAGCACGTCCGGCCTGCGGACCGACCTGGACACCACGAGGCTCACCAACGGTACGCACACCGTCAGCGCGACGACCCAGTCCGGCGCGAAGACGTCCGTGACCGTCGACGTCAACAACGCTCCGGCCGGCGCGGCGGCGGTCACCCCCGGTGACGGTGCCCGCGTACACGGCACCCAGCCCGTCATCGCCGCGCTGTCCAGCGGCGGCAAGGACCATGTCGAGTCGCTGGCCATCGACGACAAAACCGCCGAGAACGCGGAGGCGTTGGCCACCGGAACCGCCACCCTCGGCCTCGCGGTCGCGGCCGGCAACTCGATCGAGGCCCGCTACCAGAACTACGCGCTGGTCAACGGCCACCGGGTCGATCTCGGCGGCGACTACGGCGCCACCGGAGCCGAGGACGTCAGGCTGGCGTTCCCGACCGGGTTCCTGCACCTGGGCGACAACGTCGTCGAGGTCCGCACCGGCGACTACAACGGCACCCTCAACGGCGCGACCTGCGCCAACCACGACGACTTCACCCTCACCCGGGCGGCGACGAGCCTCACCCTGAGCACTGCGGGCACGGTGACGGCCGGCACCACGTACCTCGTCACCACGAGCGGCACGACAGTGACGAAGGCGGAGACGACAGCCGCCACGCTGGCGCTGGGCGACGCCACCTGCGGGGCCAACCGGGACGCCGAGTTCCACTTCACCATCGACGGCGCCCCGACGACCCGTACCGTCGACACTCTCGGCAGCGGGGGCGACGCGCACCTCAAGGTGTTCGTCGGCGGCAACGGCAGCGACAACGGGTACGACAACAAGGTGCTGATCAACGGCATCCCGCTGGAGATCGGCATGTGGGAGAAGGAGGTCGCCGACCTCGCGTTCCCGAACGAGTGGCTGGTGCCGGGCGTCAACGTCGTGGAGTTCGTCGCGGGCAACGACCACGGCAGCGCCAAGCCCGGCGGCTGCGACAACTTCGACGACTTCACGCTGCGGGACTTCGAGCTGCTGCCGACCGGCGCGAAGGCGACCCAGCTGATCCGCTCGATCGCGCAGACCACTGTCACCATCGGTTCGGCGAGTTACCCCGCCGGCTCCCAGGTGACCACGTACCTCGGCGACGGCACCTGCGGCAGCAGCTACAACGCGGTACTGACCAGGACCGTCCTGTTCGACGTCACCGCGCCTGACGGCACCGCGCTGCCGGCGCTGGGCAAGCGCGCCGACGTGGACACGACCACGATCGCGGACGGCCCCCACACCATCAAGGCTGTCGTCGGGGAGAAGACCTCGACGCGGCGCTTCACCACCGACAACACCGCCCCGGAGATCTCCAGCAGTGTCCCGGCGGCCGGGCAGCGGCTGACGTCGACAGTCGCGCTCAACGTCACGATCAAGGACGCCTCCGGCGTGGTCGGTACGCCCGTCATCACCCTCGACGGCGCTCCCGTCAAGCAGGGCGACCAGATCGGCCACGGCCTGCCGGCCGGTGAGCACACCATCGCGCTGACGGCTACCGACGCGCTCGGCAACACCGCCACCCGCGAGGTGCGCTTCAGCAGCGCGAGCATCCCGGACGTCCCGACCGAGCTGAACTCGACGGTCAAGAACACCGACCCGCTCTCGGCCGAACTGTCCGCCCGGATCCCCGGCGCCGAGGGCGTCGGGCTGACCGCCACGTTCACCAAGGCGGACGTGGTCCTGCCGACCGGCGGCTACCTGGGCGAGGCGGCGGACGTGCCGACCACGCTCGACGTGCAGCACGACAAGACCGTGGACGTCGCCTCGCTGCGTCCGCTCGACGGCGCGACCATCGAAACCCCGTCCAGTCGTGGGGTGGTCTTCCAGCGGTACGACCTGCCGCTGGGCGCAACAAAGCAGGAGCCGACGCTGCGCTGGTCCGGCACCATCGATCCGGCGCGGATCGTGGCGCTGCGGGCGTGGGATCCGGCCACCAGGAAGTGGGTCGTGCTCACCAGTTCGCGGGGGCAGTCCGGGCAGGACACCGTCCTGACCGCGCAGATAGAGGCCGGCTACCGCGACGGCGGCGTGGTGCACGTGCTGGTCACCGGTGAGGACCCGTTCGCCGACGACCTGTCGCCGCACGACGCGTCGGCGCAGAACGACAAGGACCGCTTCGAGGATCCGAGTTCGTACGACTTCTCGTTGGCGCACTTCACCGACACCCAGTACATCACCGAGGGTGCGGCCGGCGGGACGTACGACGACTTCGACGGCAACGCCGAGCCCTCCGACGTCGAGACGGCCGAGGAGCAGGCGATCTGGTCGGCGGCGTACCGCGAGCAGATGCAGTGGATCGCCGACAACGCGGCCAGCCGCAAGATCGCGTACGCCGCGCACACCGGCGACGTCATCGAGAACGACTACTACGACCCGCTGGCCACCAACCCGGACGGCTCGTTGAAGCGGCCCGGTCTGCACGAGCAGGTCGAGAAGGAGCTGGCCACGGCCTCGGGCTTCCAGAAGATCCTCGACGACAACGGTGTCGTCAACCAGGTCATCGCGGGCAACCACGACGACCAGTTGGGCGCCGAGACGGGCCCCACGTCCCGGTTCAGCCGGACCTTCAGCGCGGACCGGTACTACGGGACGGCGAAGGGCTGGCCGAAGGGCACCGAATACCACGCCTGGGATGAGAAGACGAACGCCGACGGGTCGGTCACGCCGGGCAAGGACAACCAGAACAACTACCTGCTCTTCTCGGCAGGTGGCCTGGACTTCGTGGCGGTCGGCCTGTCGTACGGCGTGACGCCGGCCGAGGCCAAGTGGGCTGACTCGATCTTCAAGCGGTACAAGGACCGCAACGGGATCCTGCTCTCCCACGACTATCTGAAGCCGTCGGCCAACCCGGATGGGCGGGGTGCGGACTTCTCCGCTCCGGACGGCTCTCCGCTGTTCAGGCAGGTCGTCGAGGTCAACCCGAACGTCTTTCTGGTCCTCGCCGGTCACGAGCACGGCGTCGGCACCAACCTGAAGTCGAAGATCGGCGTGACGGTCAGCCACGACGTCGTCGAGCTGCTGGCGGACTACCAGTTCTATACGGTCACCGCCGCCGAGCTGTGGCCGACGCGGGTCGCTCCCGACGGCACCATCGACGTCAACGGCGACGGCAAGCCGGACCACAAGGCCACCGACCGGCTGCAGTTCGGCGCGAGTTTCCTGCGCCTGCTCCAGTTCGACGTGGACCGGGCCGAGATGCACATCGACACGTACTCGCCGTTCCTGAAGAACTTCGGTGCGACCGAGTACGACATCCGCCAGGACGGTAGCCAGCCCAAGCCGCGCTACAACGGCTCGGAGGACAACCTGACCCTGCCGGTGGATCTCAGCACCCGCAAGACGTCCTTCGGCACCGACTCGCTCGCCGCGTACGTGCCGGCCGGCACGATCGGCACCGACGAGGTGACCTCGAACGGCGTCGCCACGGCGACCTGGGACACGCTCCTGCCGGGCACCTCGTACGGCTGGATCGTCTCCGCGAAGAGCGCCGACGGCGGCGAGGCGGTGGCCCAGCCGGCCGTGTTCACGATCGCCAAGCAGGTCCCGACGATGACAGTCACCGTCGCCCCGACCAACTGGGGTACGGCGGCGACGGTGACCGTGCAGGTCGCGGCCGGCAGCACGCCGGTCACCGGCGCGGTGGAGTTGCGCGAGGGCACGACCGTCCGCGGTTCGGCCGCGCTGACCAACGGCACGGCGACGTTCACCCTGCCGGCGGGCCTCGCGGGTGGCCAGCACACGCTCACCGCGTCGTACGCGGGCGACGACCACCTCGCTCCGGTGCAGGCCACCGCCGTCCTGACGGTGAACCTGCCGGCCCAGTGGAGCTCGTCGACCGTCTACAACGACGGCGACCGGGTCACCTACCAGGGCCGGGTCTTCGTGGCCTCCTGGTACACGAAGAACCAGAAGCCGGGCGCCGACGCCAACGGCGCGTGGCAGGAAATCGCCATGACCGAGGACGGCACGGCGATCTGGACCGCGTCGCGGATCTTCAACGCGGGTGACTTCGCGATGTACGACGGTAGGAAGTGGCGGGCCCAGTGGTACACCCGCAACCAGAAGCCGGGTGACCGCAACGGGTCCTGGGAGGAGATCGCCCCGACCCCCCCGGACAACAGCCCGGCGGCCTGGACGCTCACGAAGGTCTACGACGCCGGCGACCGGGTGACGTTCAAGGGGCACGTCTACGAGGCGAAGTGGTGGACGTGCGGCCAGGAGCCCGGTGACAGGTCCGGTCCCTGGAAGCTGATCAAGTAGTCAGGTTCGCGTGACGCCGGCCCGGGACCGCTTTCGGTCCCGGGCCGGTGCGCGTCCCGTCACTCGTCAGGTGGAGCGGCAGCCTTCCGCCGGCTCTCACGTTTTTCCTGCTCATACGCTGCGCCGAAAGCAGGTGGACTCTCACCCGGCGGAGGGCAGATGGCTTCGAGGCGTACCCATCGGATGGTGGTGTCGGCCGTTGCCGGCGGCCTGTTCGCCCTCGGCGTGGTCGCGCCGGGTCCGGCGGCGGCGCCGCTGCCCCGCGCGGCCCGGGCGGACGGTCCTACGGCCCCTGACACGCGCGAGCCGCGCCCGCCGCTGCTGCCGGCGGACTTCCACGGCACCGGCCGGTACATCGTGCGGGACCTCGGCATCGACGTCCCGTTCAGCTGGCAGGGCCGCGACGGCAACAGCCAGATGGTCGCCGGCGGGCCGCAGCACCCGATCTGGTTCACGAACCTGATCTACGAGAACACCCTCTACACGCTCACCTACAAGTGGCCGAACATCCCGCTGTTCCCGCCGCGTCCGTGCAGCAAGGTGCCGGGGTTCTTCAACCGGCAGATCTTCAACGACAAGCTGAAGACCGCCCGCTATGTCGGCCCGGAGATCCTGCAGGGAGAGAAGGACCGGCACGTGGACCACTGGCGGGTGGGCGTGGTCGGGGGTTCCACAGTGCCGGGGGAGTTCTTCCGGTTCCCGCTCGCACTCGGCGACATCTACGTCGACCAGCACGACTCGGCCCGGTGGTGGCAGGTGTTGCAGTTCGGCCTGCAGAACCTCTTCGACCCGGAACTCGACGAGTGGTTCACGATGGACAGCTTCGACCTGCGCCCCGGCGAGGTCAACCTCCCCGACCGCTGTCCACCCCCCACCCCCTGACCTCCGGCCCCCGGCCCCGGCTGCGGTGATCAAGAGGTTTGCGTCACCGACGGGCCGATCGGTGACGCAAACCAATTGTTAAAACCCCGGCGGGGGAGGGGGGGGTTTAAGGGGGAACAGCCAGAATGACGC
>NZ_JBEZFG010000002.1:138743-270679 GCF_040649315.1 Micromonospora sp. NPDC049004 | reverse complement strand
GCCTCGTGTCCCCCCCCCCCCCACTGCCCCCGCCCCCCCGGCCGTGGGTTGGTTTATATCTTTGTTTCTGACTTGTTGGGGCACTTGGGTGACGCAAACCTCTTGATCAACCCCGGGAAGGGTAGGGGTTGGTTACAGGGCGAACAGCAGGACTGCGTCGAGGAGGACTACCGCGGCCGTCGCGAAGTGGATGCCGAAGGCCACGGCCTTCGTTCCGCCGTTGCGCAGCACGATGAGGGTGTCGCCCAGCGGGACGAGCGCGACGACCAGCATGAACCACGCGACCGCGTCTGCAGTGGTGAAGGCGATCAGGGCGAGTCCGATCAGCCCGAAGGTGAGGTCCTTGAGCCCTTTGACCGTCAGGTAGGCGGGATCGCCGTCCGGCCGGGCCGGCACGCCGTACCCGGCGGCTGCGGCCTGCGGCACCAGCAGGAACCGCGCACCGATGAAGACGACGAAGAGGCTGAGCACGACGGCGAGTCCGTAGGCGAGGGGTGACAACATGATCCGCTCCAATTGCTAGCGCCGCTAGATGTAAGAGCGACGCTAGCAGAGCGACGACAGCAACGCTAGCAGTGCTAGGGTTTTGTCATGTCGACTCAGACGCGCCGGGAGCGCGAGCGGGCGGAACGGGAACGGGCCATCGTCGCCGCCGCACGCGACCTGGCCCTGGCCGAGGGCTGGGACGCGGTGACCACCCGGCGGCTCGCCGCTGAGATCGAATACAGCCAGCCCGTCCTCTACAGCCACTTCAAGGGCAAGGACGCCATCATGGCGGCGGTCGCCGTCGAGGGCTTCGCCGAGCTGGCGACCGCCCTGGCCGCGGCCCGGACCTCGGCCGCCGACCCCCGGCAGGCTATCGCCGACGTCGCCGAGGCGTACACCACCTTCGCCGAACAGCGGCCCGCCCTCTACGACGCGATGTTCACCCTCGCCGTGGACCTGCCGTTCGCCAGCCAGGACGTTCCGACCGACCTGGCCCGGGGGTTCGCCGAGCTGGCCGACGCGGTGCGTCCGATCGCCGGTGACGACGACCTGGAGGCGGTCACCGAGACGTTCTGGAGTGGCCTGCACGGTCTGGTCACGCTGATGCGCAGCGGCCGGCTCCGCCGCGCCGACCACGATCGGCGACTCGCGGTGCTGGTGGACCGCTTCTCCCGCTGAGCGTCGCCGCGCACGGCTGGCAGGGCCGTCGACCGGGTGGGTTGGTTGGTGCCGGGGGCTCAGAGCTGGTTTGCCCGCTCGGGGCTCACCGGGGCCCCGAAGAATGCTGCGATCGGCTCGATGATCCTGCTCGGCGCCCGGTTCAGGCCGTCGTGGCCGCTGCGCGGGATCGGCAGGACCCTCGCTCGTGGGAGGGCGCGAGCCAGCTTCCCGTTGAGGTCGGCGTAGTAGGGCGGCCCCGCGGCCCCGTAGGCCAGCAGCACGTCCGCGCTCACCCCCGACCACGCCTCGGCCGGACCGCCGCGCAGCCGGATCTGGTTCGTCTCGTCGAGGGTCATCGGCAGCAGGTCGGCCATCGTCCGGCCGATCGGCGTACGCAGGAACGCCCGGACCAGCGCGACGCGGACCCGCAGCGGAAGTCTGGTGGCCGGGTTGTGGGTGTTGATGCCGGCGTCGGTGATGGCCATCGCGCGGGCGATGTCACCGTCGCGCGCCGCCTGTCGTGCCTCGTCGAGCCATGCCGTGGGGAAGCCACCGTCGATGTCGATCGCGATGTCGTAGAGCGCGAGCCGGTCGATCGGCAGCCGCACCGCGGCCTGCAGGGCGATGAAACCGCCGGAACTCTGCCCGATGACGTTGCGGGTGTCGGTGTGCTTCAGCACCGCGGCGAGGTCGTCGATGTCCTGGTCGAAGGTGTACGGCTGAGCGCGGGGGGCGGCGTCCGCCCGCCCTCGCCGGTTGTAGAGGTGCACCGTGAAGCGGTCGGCCAGCCGTTGGGCGAGCCGCCGGTAGACGTCGATGGTGATCCCGCCGCCGTGCACCACCACGATGCCCGGTCCGGCTCCTGTCGAGTGCAGCACGATCGACGCGCCGTCGTGTGCCGTGATCCGTTCCATGCGTGCCCACCCCCGATGGATGAAACTGCGAACACTGTACGCAGTTTACAGTGGATCGGTGAGCGACGCACCTATGAATTCCGACCCGGGCGGCGCCGACCGGCAGTCGATCTGGGCCCGGCCCGTACGCGGCAGGCGCGGCCCCACCCCGACCCACAACCGGGGCGCCATCGTCACCGCCGCCATCGCCCTGGCTGATGCCGAGGGAATCGCGGCGGTGTCGATGCGCGCCGTCGCCACCGCGCTGGGTGCCAGCGCCGGCGCGCTCTACCGCCACCTGTCGTCCCGCGACGACCTGCTGGACCTGATGACCGACCGGGCCGTCGGCGAACTACGGCCGTACCCGGAGCCGAACGCCGACTG
Organism: Micromonospora sp. NPDC049004; assembly: GCF_040649315.1. Classification (NCBI taxonomy): domain Bacteria; kingdom Bacillati; phylum Actinomycetota; class Actinomycetes; order Micromonosporales; family Micromonosporaceae; genus Micromonospora; species Micromonospora sp. NPDC049004. Next base: position 268,256 of record NZ_JBEZFG010000002.1, on the reverse strand, counting down.
GCTCGACGGCATGCTCCTGCTGGCTGGCCGGCAACGGGCGCTCTTCCGGCACCACCCTTGGCTGCTCGACACGATCAACCGGATGTCCGCGCCCGGCCCGGAGAGCCTGGCCTGGTTCGACGCCTGCCTGGGGGTTCTGGAGCCGGTCGACAGCGCGGTGACCGCCAAGTTCGAGGCCATCGGCATGATGACCGGCGTGGTGAGCCTCTTCGCCCGCAGCGAGGCCAGCTCCCGCTCGGTCAGCTTCGCCGAGGTGGACGTCGCGGCCTACCCGCACCTCGCCGCGGCGTTCAGTCGACCCGCGCGGCCGCCCGCCGAGCGCGATCTCTTCGACACGACCCTGCGGATCCTGCTGACCGGACTGCTCGACGCCGACCCGCGGGCCCGACCCTGAAACCCGCCCCGGCTTACCGCAGCCGCCCGCGTTCAGTCGACAGTCGGCAGCTTCGGGCCGAGGACGTCGTCGGCGTCGACGATCGTGTACGCGTACCCCTGCTCGGCGAGGAAGCGCTGGCGGTGCGCCGCGTACTCGGTGTCGATCGTGTCCCGGGAGACCACCGTGTAGAAGTGCGCCTGCCGGCCGTCGGCCTTCGGGCGGAGCACCCGACCCAGCCGCTGCGCCTCCTCCTGGCGCGACCCGAACGTGCCGGACACCTGGATCGCCACCGCCGCCTCGGGCAGGTCGATGGAGAAGTTGCCGACCTTCGAGATCACCAGTGTGCGGATCTCCCCGGTGCGGAACGCGTCGAACAGCCGCTCCCGCTCCTTGTTCGTGGTCGAGCCCTGCACGATCGGCGCGTCGAGGTACTCGCCGATCTGGTGCAACTGGTCGATGTACGCGCCGATCACCAGGACCTGGTCCTCCGGGTGCCGGTCGACGAGCGCCTTGACCACCGGCAGCTTGGTGCGGGCGGTCGCCGCCATCCGGTACCGCTCCTCGGCCTCCGCCGTCGCGTACGACATCCGCTCCGCGTCGGTCAGGGTCACGCGGACCTCGACGCACTCGGCCGGGGCGATCCAGCCCTGCGACTCGATGTCCTTCCACGGCGCGTCGTACCGCTTGGGGCCGATCAGGCTGAACACGTCGCCCTCGCGGCCGTCCTCGCGTACCAGAGTGGCAGTGAGGCCCAGCCGACGGCGGGCCTGGAGGTCCGCGGTGAACCGGAAGATCGGCGCGGGCAGCAGGTGCACCTCGTCGTAGACGACCAGGCCCCAGTCGCGGGCGCCGAACAGGTCCAGGTGGGTGAACGCGCCACCGCGCCGCGAGGTGAGCACCTGGTACGTGGCGATGGTGACCGGGCGGATCTCCTTGCGCTCGCCGGAGTACTCGCCGATCTCCTCCTCGGTCAGCGACGTGCGGGCGATCAGCTCCCGCTTCCACTGCCGACCGGCGACCGTGTTGGTGACGAGGATCAGCGTGGTCGCCTTCGCCTCGGCCATCGCCGCCGCCCCGACCAGGGTCTTGCCGGCCCCACACGGCAGCACCACCACGCCCGACCCGCCGGCCCAGAACGCCTCGACGGCCTCCCGCTGGTACGACCGCAGCGTCCACGGCTTGCGCCCGTCCTTGCCGGCCTCGGCCAGCTCGATCGGGTGCGCCTCACCGTCGACGTAACCGGCCAGGTCCTCCGCCGGCCAGCCCAGCTTGAGCAGCGCCTGCTTGAGCCGGCCCCGCTCGGACGGGTGGACCCGGATCGTGTCGTCGTCGATCTTGTCGCCGAGCATCCCGGCGAGCTTCTTGCTCTTGGCCACCTCGATCAGCACCAGCCGGTCGAGCGCGCGCAGCACCAGCCCGTGCGCCGGGTCGTTGGCGAGCTGGAGCCGGCCGTACCGGTCCATCGTCTCGGCCACGTCCACCAGCAGGGCGTGCGGCACCGGGTAGCGGGAGTACTTGATCAGCGAGTCGACGACACCCTCGGCGTCGTGCCCCGCGGCGCGGGCGTTCCACAGACCCAGCGGGGTCAGGCGGTAGGTGTGCACGTGCTCCGGCGAGCGTTCCAGCTCCGCGAACGGCGCGATCGCCATCCGGCATGCCTGCGCGTCGGGGTGGTCGATCTCCAGCAGCAGGGTCTTGTCCGACTGCACGATCAGGGGTCCACCACTCACGCCAGCGTCCTCTCCTCGGTTGGCCGTCCGGCCGGAACGGGTCGCATACCCGCCGCTGGCCGACCATCCAGTGTTGCACGGCGGAGAACGTCGAAAGAAAGATGAGCACCGGGTGCAACCAGGACGGCACTCACGAACGTCTAGCAAAGGGACGACTGTCCAGGGGAGGTGCCATGAGGCGTGTCCGGAGCACTTCCCGGCTGGTTGCCCTGGCGGTGGTCGTGCTGGTCGGTGCCGGCGCGTGCACGTTCGATCCGCAGTCCGGTGGGAGTGGTGGCGGGGGAGCCGCCCCGGTCGGTGCGGCGGAACAGGCAACGGGGGCGAGCGGCACGTCCGGGCCGGGCCAGCGCGGCCGGCCCACGCCGGCCGCGCCCACCCCGAAACCCTCCCGGAAACCCACGCCGAAGCCGACCCGCACGGCGTCGACCCCGACCCCGACCCCGAGCACCGGTACGCCGACAGTCGCCGGTTGTCCGCAGGGCCAGCACCAGCGAGCCGTGGAGACGTACCTGGCCCGGCTGGGCGGGTTCGGGGCCGTCACGGTCGACGGTCGGCAGTCCGCCGCCGACTGCGCCGCCATCAAGAAGTTCCAGAAGAGGTACGGCATTCGCCCCGTCGAGGGACGCGCCGGACCGACCACCCTGGACGTGGCCCAGCGACTCGCCACCACCGACACGAAAAGCTGCAAGGCCGGCACCGGCACCACCTTCTGCGTGGACCTGACCCGGCAGACCGTGTGGGCGGTCCGGGGCGGTAAGGTGATCATGGCGCCGACGGTGACGCGCACCGGCATGTCCGGCTACCGCACCCCGTCCGGCACCTACACCGTCAACTACCGGAATCCGAAGGAGTGGTCCAACCCGTACGAGGTGTGGCTGCCGTACTGGCAGCACTTCACCCAGGGCATGGGGTTCCACGAGACCACTACCTACCTGCACGACAAGTCGATCGGCTCGCACGGCTGCGTCAACCTGCTGCACGCCGACGCCGTCCGGATGTGGGAGCTGGGCAAGGTCGGCACCCGGGTGGTGCTGATCGGCCGCCGCCCCGGCACCTGAACATCCCGCCCGACTCGGGGTTTATCCCCTGTCACAGCCGTCCCGGGAGTGACACTCTTGGGAGTCCAGGGCCGCACCGGGCGGGGAGGCTGGGCATGACGGTCGACCGTGACGTGATCGCAGAGCATGAACACGCGCCACCCGACGAGGTGTCCCGCGCGACAGTGGTCGCGTACGCCCTCGCCGCGGCGCTCCTCGTCGGGTGGTTCCTCTTCGGCTGGCTGGTGCTGCGGCAGGGCTTCGTCGACTCGGTCGGTGAGTCCGCCGGCGCCGGCTTCGCCCTGTTGCTGGCCGTCTCGGTGGTCGGCACCTTTCGCCGCAGCCGCCGCTGAGCAAACACACCAGCGGCGGCTGAGCCCTGTTCAGTCCGCCAGCACCGCCGCCGTGATCCGGTGCAGCGCGAAGGTGTGCAGCATCTCGGTCCGCTCGTCCTCGGCCCGCAGGTAGCCGGCGCCGATCGACACCGGCTTGACCAGCCGGGACGCGGTCGCCCCGTGGGCGTCGACGTACCCGACCCAGACCAGCGCCTTGTCGCGGACCGCCTGCTGGAGCACGGCAAGTGCCTCGCTGTGCGTGTGCGCGGGCACCGGGCCACCGCCCAGCCCTGCCGCCCCGCCCCGGACGACGGCAGGCGCCCGGCGGGCCGCCCGCGCCGCAGCGTCGCCCCGCCGGATGTGCTCCACCACCCCGAGCAGCCGGGGCATCGGCAGCTTCGGGGCGGCCAGCGGATCGAGCGTCCTGGTGGTCACCGCGACCCGTGCCGGAGCACGCCGGATCCGGGGTCGGGACAACATCGTGCCGCCCGTGCCGTCCTCCTGCACCGGCGCGTACCCGGCGTCCCGCAGCGCGCCCAGCAGCCGGCTGACCTGGTACGGGGTGCTCAGCACCGTCGGCGCCAGCCGTCGCAGCGTCAACGACTCCAACCGCCGGTCGGCCAGCACCTCGGTGAGCAGCGCCTCGTCGTCGCTGCGCAGGTACGCCCCGGCCGACCCGACCCGCAGCCCACCGTGCTTACGGGCCACGTCGTCCACCAGGTAGCTGAGCCCCTGCGGCACCGGGGTACGCGAGCGTCGCCGGAACAGCTCGTGCAGGTCGTCGGCCGTGTAACCGGCGTCCAGCGCCCTCCGCACGCTCGCCGTGGTGACCCGGTGCACACTCGCCCCACCGGCCGACTCGGGTTCGGTGGTCGCCTCCAACTCGGCGGCCAGCGCCGGCTCGGGCGGCCCCGGCACCACCACGGTCAGGTCGGCCTGCACCAGGAAGTGATCGACCGGGGCGGGCAGCAGCGCGTCCAACGCCCGCGCGGCACTGGACGGATCGCCGCTCTCCGCGTCCACGTGCAACCCGAGTGGGTCGCCGCCCGGCTCGTCGGCCGACGTCAGCTCGCCCAGCAACAACCGCCCGTACGAGGTGAGCGCCCCCAGGCCGGTCACGCCGAGCTGCGCCGCCTCGGCCAGCACCTCCCGGTGGGCGGCCTCCCGACCCCGGCTGCGCCGCGGCGCCCGCCAGTCCAGCAGGGCCTGCACCTCCTCGGCGGTGGGCGCGGTCGCCGGCTCCAGGTCGGCGAGCACACCGAGCACCGCCCGCCGGGTGGCCGGAGCACCGGCCCGCTCGGCTTCGGCGGACAGCGCGGTGATCGGCCGGTCCCGGTCGTCACGCCTACCGACCAGGCCGACCTGCCGGGTCATCGTCAGCCAGGCGTGGGCCAGGTGCTCCCACCGTTGGGCCAGCGAGGCGGCCCGCCACACCTCGTACCCGCCGGTCGGCAGCACCTGCTGATCCGCCCCGTACCGGCCGGTGGTCGAGCCGGGCATCTCCAGCTCACCGGCGAGCCCCGCCGCGTACGCCACCTCCAGCAGCAGCGCGGTGGTCGGCTCGTCCAGGCCGGCGGTACGCGCCAGTCGGCGCAGGTCCCGGACGCCGATGCCGCCGGAGCGCAGCACCGGCGCGGGTTCGGCCGCGAGCTGCTCCAAGAGCCCCTCGGTGTGCCGGACCACCTCCATCGTCTGCCCGGCGCCGGCCGAGTCGACCGCCTTGGGCTCGCGGGGCGCGGTGGCCACCGGCGGCGGGCTGGTGCGCAGCGGCCCGAGCGGGCCACTGTCGCGGCGCAGCAGGAGCCCCACCTCGCGGGGCAGCTCGACCGTGCCGCTGGCCGTCGACGAGCCGGCCGAGACGCTGACCAGCAGCCGGTTGTCGACCAGCCAGCGCACCGGCGAGCCGGTCGGCGCACCACCGTTGGTCGGGTCGGCGAGGACGGCGTCCTGCGCGCCGATCGGCGGTGCCTGCAACGCGCCCGGGGGCACGCTGCCCACGGGTGGTCCGGCCGCCAACCGGTCCAGGATCGCCCGGGCCGACGGGGGTGCCGCGAGCAGCGTCCGGCGCAGTTTCGCCGGGTCCGCGCAGAGCGCGGCCGTGCGCGGGTCCAGCTCCGCGGCGGGTCGGCCGAGGCCAGCGGGGTACGGGGAGACCTCGTCGACGGCCGGCACCACGTGCAGGGCGTGTTCGGGGCCGTACAGCAGGAAGAGCGCCCTCAGCCGGTTGACGGCGGCGCGGACGGCCGTCGGCGCCGGCGGGTGCGGCCCGGTGGTCGCCATGGCGAGCACGGCGTCGGTGGCCGTGGTGCCCTCGTCCGGGTGCCGGGTGAGCCGGGCGGCGTCGAGGATTCCGAGGGTGAACTGGTCCAGCCCGTCCAGGGCCCGGGCCACCGAGACCCGGGACTGGGCGCGGATGGCCAGGGCGGAGACGTCGGCCGGCACGGGCACGACGAGGTCCGGCCGGAGCTGGAGGAGCGCGGCCAGCGACTCGTCGGGCAGCGACCGCAGGTGGTCGGCGAGTGAGGTGGTCATCGTCTTTCCACGCTAGCCCGGGGTGGGGCTGTCGCGCCCCTCGGACGTCCGGCCGGTAGGCGGTCGCCCGGTAGGTTTCTCGACATGCGCGCGCTGACCGTCGGATTCGATCTCGACATGACCCTGGTTGACTCCCGGCCCGGCATCGCCGCGGCCTATCGCGCGCTGACTGCCAGGACGGGCGTACCGGTGGACGCTGACCTGGCCGTGTCCCGGCTCGGCCCGCCGCTGCGCACCGAGATCGCGCACTGGTTCCCGCCGGAGCAGGTCGAGTCGGCCGTGCTGGTGTACCGGGAGCTGTATCCGGCGTACGCCATCACGCCGACGGTGCCGCTGCCCGGGGCGCGGGAGGCGATCGACGCGATCCGTGCCCGGGGCGGAAGGGTGCTCGTCGTCACGTCCAAGATCGGCCGACTGGCCCGGTTGCACCTGGACCACCTCGGCCTCGTGGTGGACGAGCTGGCCGGTGACCTGTTCGCCGAGCAGAAGGCGACCGCGCTGAGCGAGCACGGCGCGACCCACTACGTCGGTGACCACGTGGCGGACATGGTGGCGGCGGGTGTGGCGGGGGTGCCGGGAATCGCTGTCGCGACCGGGCCGTGCTCCCCGGATGAGCTGCGTGCGGCGGGGGCGAGCGTGGTGCTGGACGATCTCACCGGATTCCCAGCGGCGCTCGACGGCATGATCCAGCTAGCCTGGGAGCAGTAGCGGCTCAAGTGAAGCAGGGGTTTTCAGGTGCCTACGGGTCGAGTGAAGTGGTACGACACGGCCAAGGGATACGGCTTCGTCACCAGTGACGAGGGCGGCGACGTGTTTCTGCCCAAGGGTGCTCTGCCGGCGGGCGTCACCGACCTCAAGGGTGGTCAGCGGGTCGACTTCAGCGTGGTGGACAGCCGCCGGGGCGCGCAGGCCATGGGCGTAAAGCTGCTGGACGCGCCGCCGTCGATGGCGGAGCTGCGACGTCGGCCGGCCGAGGAGCTGCATGGTCTCGTCGAGGACATGATCAAGGTGCTGGAGGCGAAGGTCCAGCCGGACCTGCGCCGGGGCCGTTACCCGGACAAGAAGACGGCGCAGAAGATCGCTCAGCTGGTCCACGCGGTGGCGCGCGAGCTGGAGGTCTGAGGCACCAGGCCGGCGGTGGCGGCGCGGTCGAGGAGCGCCGTCACCGCGGCGAAGCCGGCCTCGCCCAGGTCGGCAGTGAACTCGTTGACGTAGAGGCCGATGTGCCGGTCCACCACGTCGAGTTCCATCTCCTGGGCGTGCGCGAGCACGTACTCCCGGCTGGCCGCCGGATCCGCCCAGGCCTGCCGGACGGACTCGCGAATCCATCCGGCCGCTTCCACCGGGTCCACGGCGCCGCGCCGGGTCAGGATCGCGCCGAGAGGGATGGGCAGCCCGGTGTCGGCCTCCCACCATTCGCCGAGGTCGACGAGCGCGGTCAGGCCGTGCCGGTGGTAGGTGAACCGCGCCTCGTGGATGACCAGCCCAGCGTCGTAGCGACCGGCCGCGACGCCCGGCATGATCTCGTGGAACGGCACCACCTCGATCCGAGCCGGTGCCTGCCCGGCTGACCAGAGCCGGAACAGCAGGTACGCCGTCGTCCGATCACCGGGCACCGCCACCGTGGCACCGGTCAGGTCGGCGCGGTCACCCCTGGTGAGAACCAGCGGCCCGCACCCGCGACCGAGCGCGCCCCCGCAGGGCAGCAGGTGGTAGTCGTCGAGCAGCCAGGGCAGCGCCGCGTAGCTGACCTTCACCAGGTCGAACGCGCCCCGCTCGGCCGCCGTGTTGGTGACGTCCACGTCGGCGTACGTCACCTCGACCGGCGGCGCACCGGGCACCCGCCCGTGCACCAGGGCGTCGAAGACGAACGTGTCGTTGGGGCAGGGCGAGATCGCAAGGGAGAGCGCCACGCCCTCACGTTAGCCCCGCCCCCGGCCAGCAGCCCGGGCACACCCCGCCCACTGTGATCCACGACGGCCCGCCCCGCCCGGGCCCGCCCCGGCCCTGCCCCCCGCCCCGCCCGGCCCGCCCCGCCCGGGCCCGGCCGCCCGGGCCCGGCCCGGCCCGGAGCCGGCCTTCCGGCCTCTCGGGCTCTTGGCCTCGGGCTCTCTGCCTTCCGGCGTCCCGGCCTTCCGGCGTCCCGGCCTTCCGGCGTCCCGGCCTTCCGGCGTCCTGGCCTCTCGGCCTCCCGGCGGGCGCCGGCAGTGTCCCCGTCGGGCTGGGCGGGGTGCTTCCGTTCAGCTCAGGCGGGGTGCTCGGCCGGCCTCCGGTCGAGGTGGGTGAGGTCACGTCGCGCCCTGTCGAGCTGCCCCACACATGGGGCGAGGTGACCGCCTGCGGCGAGCGGTGGCGGCGGTGGCGCGGGCGGTGAGCGGGCGCCGAGGGGCGATCTTGGTGGCTCGTCCCGCCCCATTCAGCCGCCCCATTCATGGGGCAGCTCGACAGGGCCCGACGGACTCGACAGGGCCCGACCGACCCGATCCACGAGGGCACCCACGGCATCCAGGCGCTTGGCTCGGCAGGGCCCGACCCGCTCGGCAGGGCCCCGACGGACTCGGCGGGGCCCGACCGGCTCGGCGGGGCCCGACCGGCTCGGCGGGGCCCGACCGGCTCGGCGGGGCCCGACCCGCTCGGCAGGGCCCGACCCGCTCGGCAGGGCCCGACCGACTCGGCAGGGCCCCGACCGACTCGGCAGGGCCTGATGGATTCGGCAGCAGCCCGACAGAGGGGATACCCACAGCAGGGGTGACGTTGTCCACATGGTTATCCACAGGCGGAAGGATGCCTGTTGACGGCGTTCGCCGGGCAGAAAACCATGGGTGGGTGGCAGTCGGAGGGGATGCGATCGATGTGGGCGCGGCGCTTCGTGATCTTCGTCGGCGTGCCGATCTGAGCCAGCGGGAGTTGGCTGAGCGGGCCGGCGTCCCGAAGAGCACGCTGGCGCGGATCGAGGCCGGTCAGGGTGGCGGGCCAGCCTTTCGGACGGTGGCGCGGCTGGTCGCGGCCGCGGGGGGCGAGCTCGCGCTCCGTCTGCCCGGCGACGAGCCCTCCACCGCGGGCGGCGGGCTGCTGGGTCTGCCGGCCGACGAGCCACGGGACGAGGCTGACCGTCGGTACCCGGCCCACCTCGACGTCCGGCGGGTCCGCACCCTCAGGGACTGGCCGGGCGCCTGGTGGGCGCACTCGTACACGCTCCCGGAGAAGTTGTGGCCGGTGCGGGTTCCGGAGTTGACGTACGACCTGGACCGGAAGCGGCGGGACTTGCGGCGGTGGCGGTCGGAGGCGCGTGCGCGGGTGGTCTTCCGGCGCGCGTCCGACGGGCTGCCGGCCACGTCCTGGCGGTTCCTCGCCGAGGTGCCCGGCGGCGGGCCGGTCGGTGAGCTGCGGGCTCATGAGCGGAGCGTCGACCTGCTCCTGGGCGAGGATCTGGACGACCGGCGTGAGTTGGTGCTGGAAGGTGTGGTCGTTGCCCCGGGCCTGCGGTTGCTTGGCATCGGGCGGCGGCTTGTCGAGCTGTTGGCGGAGGAGATGACACGGGCCGGCATTCGCGCCGCGCACGCGGTCGCCGAGTTGTTCGTCGACCGCGAGTTCCTTCGCGCCTGTGGGTTCGCGCTGCAGGCGAGCAGACCGTCGGCGCTGATGCTCGAGGTGTGCGGAGTGCACTCGGTCAGCGCAGCGCCGGAGCTGCCGTCGTCAGCGCGGTGAGGGCCTCGCGCAGCCGCCAGGCGTCGCGGTCACGGGGGCCGATGGGGTTGGAGATGGTGCGCAGCTCGACGAAGGGCACCCCGGCCTGCGCGGCGGCGACCGCGACCCCGTACCCCTCCATGGCCTCCGCGACCGCCTCCGGATGCCGACGGCGCAGCTCATCGGTGCTGGCGGCGGTGCCGGTGACCGTGCTGACGGTGAGCACCGGGCCGGCCGTAGCCGACGGCAGGGCCGCCCGGAGTGCCGCGAGCAGGCCCGGGTCCGCGGGCACCACGCTGCCTCCGCCGAGGAGCGCGGGCGGCATGCCCAGCTCGTCGATTCCGATGAAGCCGTCGGGTGACTCGGCGCCCAGGTCGGCGGCGACGCTGGCGGTGCCGAGCACCGTGTCGCCGACCGAGGCCCGCCCGGTGAAGCCGCCGGCCACGCCGGCGCTGACCACCGCGCGGTACGGGCGACCGGCCGCCTCGGCCAGGGCCAGCAGCCGTGCGGTGGCGGCACCCGCGACCGCCGGGCCCACCCCGACCGGGGCGACGGTGACGCTGGGGTCGGTCAGCCCGGCCCGTACGGCGTCCGCCTCGGCCGGCACCGCCGTCACCACCAGCAGGCCGGTCACGAGAGTGAGCCGGGGGACTCCCGGCGGGTCTCGTCGTCCGCTCCGCCGCCCGGGCCGCCGACGGACGAGGAGGGGCGGTAGATGTGGTAGCCCGGTGGCGCCAGCCCCGGCTCGTCGTGCTGCGGCGACTGGGCCTGGGTGGGAGCCGGCGAGGTGGGGGCGACATCCGCGGGCTCGGTCACCGGCTCGTCCTCGGCCAGCTCGTCGTCAGCCAGCGGCCGGCCGGCGAGCTTCTCGGCGCGTAGCCGAGCGGCGACCAGCACCCCCCGGACGGCGGCCAGGATGCCCACGCCGGCGGCGACAGCGATGCCGGTGCGGCCGTCGAACGGGACCAGCCCGAGCCCACCACCGACGACGAAGGCGAGCATCAGGACCGTCTCGGAGTGGGCGAAGGAACTGGCCCGCAGCCGCTCCGGGATGCGCTCCTGGATCGAGGCGTCCACGGCGAGTTTGGCCACCCCACTGACCAGCGCGGTCACCAGACAGAGCAGGGCCACCATCAGCAGCGAGAACTGGATGACGGCGAGCACCGCCACCCCCGCCACGATGATCATGCTGCTGGACTGGATGGCGGTCGGGCGGTGGATGCGCAACCGGGTGCCGACGGCGGTCGCCAGGAAGCTGCCGACGGCCAGCGCGCCGCCCACCAGGCCCAGCGCCCACTCCGCGCCCAGATCCCGGCCGAACACGTCGGTGGTCAGGTCGCCCTTCTTGATGGCGAAGGCGAGGAACAGCAGCAGGAAGCCGTACACCGCGCGCAGCGTCGCGGCGCCGATCAGGGTGGCGATCACCAGCCGACCGGCGGGTCGGCCCCGGCCCAGCGGCCGGTCTCCGCGGCGGCTCAGCGCGCGCAGCGCGCGGGGGACCCGCTCCGGTGGCTCCGAGTCCGCCTTTGGCGGCAGCCGCAGGGAGATCACCATGCCGATCAGGAAGATCACCGACGCGACGCGCAGCGGCCACTGCGGCCCGAACCAGAAGGCCGCCAACCCGATCGGGGCCACCAGCGCCCCCGCCACCGTGCCGTAGACGCTGGCCCGTGCTCCGACCTGGGAGAGGCCCAGCCCTTCCGGCAGCAGCCGGGGCACCGCCGCGGACCGGGCCACGCCGTACGCACGCGACAGCGCGAGCACACCGAACGCGGCCGGATAGAGCCCGAAGCCGTGGATGTAGTCGGAGATCAGCCAGGCCAGGAACGCCCGGCCGAGCATGGTCGCGGCCAGCGCGTACCGCCGGCCGTGCCGGAAGTGGTCCAGCAGCGGGCCCACCACGGGGGCGAGCATCGCGAACGGCACCATGGTCACGAGCAGGTAGAGCGCGACCTTGCTGCGGGCCTCGCCGAGCGGCACGTTGAAGAAGATCGTCCCGGCCAGACCGATGGCGATTAGCGTGTCGCCCGCGCACGAGACGGCGTGCAGATCGAACAGGCGGATCATGCCGACCTCGCCGCCGGCGCCCCGCGTCCGGGCCCGACCGGCCCGGCGGGTCACCCAGCGGCCGCTGCCCACCGAACCACGCAGGAGCAGTCGGACGGCCCGGATGCCGGTGCCGACGGTCCGCCCGAGGACGGATCGCCCGGAGCGGGAGTACGGCGGCATGTGCACCATCCTCGCCCATCTGATCCAGGTACGCCGCACCACTGCGGTGAAAGGTTCCCCGGGAGTCCCTGTCACCCCTGCGGGGAGCATGGGGAACAATGGTCGGGTGACCAGGCCCGCCTCCACCCGTGCCGCCCGTCTCGACCAGGTCTGCGCCGCCGCCGTCGAGGTGGCCCGTGCTGGCATCACCGAGGTGGACGCCGACGACGTCGGCGACCACCTGCAGGTCGTGGCCGAGGGTGAACGGCTGGTCACCCACTACTTCGAATGCCGTCTCGCCGGCTACCGCGGCTGGCGCTGGGCGGTCACCGTCACCCGTGTGGCGCGCAGCCGGACGGTGACCATCTGCGAGACGGTGCTGCTGCCCGGCCCGGATGCGCTGCTCGCGCCCGGCTGGCTGCCCTGGCAGGAGCGGCTCAAGCCGGGTGACCTCGGCCCTGGTGACCTGCTGCCGACGTCTCCGGAGGACGAGCGGCTGGTCCCCGGCTATCTGCTCTCCGACGATCCCGCGGTCGAGGAGACGGCCTGGGAGTTGGGTCTCGGCCGGGCGCGGGTCCTCTCCCGGGAGGGCCGTGCCGACGCGGCGCAGCGCTGGTACGACGGCGACCACGGCCCCACGGCGGCCATCTCCACCGCCGCTCCGGCCGCCGCCCGCTGCGGCACCTGTGGCTTCTACCTGCCGCTGGCGGGTGCGATGCGCCAGGCGTTCGGGGCGTGCGGCAACTTCTACGCCCCGGACGACGGCCGGGTGGTCAGCGCCGACCATGGTTGCGGCGCCCACTCCGAGACGTTGATCGAGGCCGCCGAGACCGCCGTGGAGGATCTCCCGACGGTGTACGACGACAGCGCGGTCGAGGCCATGTCGGTCAGCCGTGCGCCGGGCTCGGTGGAGTCGGCCGAGCCGGCGGAGCCGTACGGGCACCCCTGAGCGTTCGCGCCGGCGTAGCCCGGTGCGCTCAGTTCGCGCGGCGGCGGCGTCGGTTGGCGTCGTGACGCAGCATGACGGCGAGGCCGGGGAATCCCCACAGGAAACCGGCCAGGCAGGTCCAGAGCCAGTTCTCGTGGTGGTGCTCGGTCAGCCAGCCCCGGAAGAAGACCAGCAGCACCAGCCCGACGACCGCCCAGGCGATCAGCCCGGCGACGGCGAACGGCACCATCGGTGGGTCCAGCGGCGCGGGGCGCGGTGGCTGGTCGTTCGGCATCGGGCAAGCGTACGCGATCCGCTTCCCCTGCCCGTCGGTGATCTGGGACGATGCGCGCGACAACCGGAAGATCACCTGCGAGGACCTGATGGCAGTATTGCCGCCCGAGAACGGCACACCTCCCGACCCCGCTCACCCGCGTAACGGCTTCGACCGGTTCTTCGAGATCTCCGCCCGCGGCTCGACGTTGAGCCGTGAGGTACGCGGTGGCCTGGCGACCTTCTTCACGATGGCGTACATCGTGGTGCTCAATCCTTTGATCCTGGGCGGTGCCGTCGACGGTGACGGCAAGTCCCTCCCGATTCCGGCGCTGGCCGCGGCGACCGCGCTGGTCGCCGGCCTGATGACCATCCTGATGGGTGTGGTCGGCCGGTTCCCGCTGGCGCTCGCCGCCGGCCTGGGCGTCAACGCCCTGGTGGCGTACGAGATCGCCCCCGAGATGACCTGGGCCGACGCGATGGGCCTGGTGGTGATCGAGGGTGTGATCATCGCCGTGCTGGTGCTCACCGGCTTGCGTACCGCGGTGTTCCGCGCGGTGCCCACGCAGATGAAGACGGCGATCGGCGTCGGTATCGGCCTCTTCTTGACCATCATCGGTCTGGTGGACGCCGGCTTCGTCCGGCGGATCCCGGACGTCGCGAACACCACCGTGCCGGTCGGCCTGGGCATCGGCGGCAAGCTGGTGAGCTGGCCGCTGTTGGTCTTCGTGGTGGGCCTGCTGCTCACGTTGGTGCTGGTGGTGCGCCGGGTGAAGGGCGCGATCCTGATCGGGATCCTGACCTCCACGGTGCTGGCCGTCATCGTCGAGGCGATCGCCAACATCGGCCCGTCGTTCGTCGACGGGAAGCCCAACCCGAAGGGCTGGGCGCTGAACGTGCCGGAGCTGCCCAAGACGGTGGTGGACGTGCCGGACCTGTCGCTGCTCGGCAAGTTCAACGTGCTCGACTCGTGGGGCCGGGCCGGCTGGGTGGTCGTGCTGATGTTCGTCTTCACCCTGTTGATCACGGACTTCTTCGACACCATGGGCACGATGGTGGCGGTCGGTCAGGAGGGTGGCCTGCTCGACGAGCGGGGCACCCCGCCGAAGGCCAAGGAGATCCTGCTTGTCGACTCGATCGCGGCGGCGGCCGGTGGTGCGGCCAGCACCTCCAGCAACACGTCGTACATCGAGAGTGCCGCAGGTGTCGGGGAGGGTGCCCGGACCGGCGTGGCCAGCCTGGTCACCGGCGTTCTCTTCCTGCTGGCGATGTTCCTGGCGCCGCTGGCGGTGATCGTGCCGTTCGAGGCGGCGTCGACGGCCCTGGTGGTGGTCGGTTTCCTGATGATGACCGCGGTGCGGACGATCGACTGGTCCGACTACGAGATCGCCATTCCGGCGTTCCTCACCATCGTGCTGATGCCGTTCACCTACTCGATCTCCAACGGGATCGGCGCCGGTCTGATCACCTTCGTGGTGGTCAAGCTGGCGCGGGGTAAGGCCCGCGAGATCCACCCGCTGCTGTACGGGGTGGCCGTGCTCTTCGTGCTGTACTTCCTGCGCGGGCCCATCGAGTCGCTGGTGCTCTGAGGCCGTCCGGGCGGGGGGTCGATCGTGATTCCCCGCCCGGAGCAGCACAAACATCCTCGTGAGCCTGGTCATAACGGATGTCGTTAGCCAGGCTCATTAGTTAAGCTAACTAACGTGATGGAGCGGACGGTGACGGCGGAACGCGTGCCACCGGCGCAGCTGGCTCCCCAGTTGCGAGATGCGATCACCCGACTCAACCGGCGGGTCCGACGGGCCCGGCCGGTCGGCGACCTCACGGTCACCCAGGTCTCCGCGCTCACCAGCCTGCGGCTGGCGGGCGCGATGACGCCCCGGGAACTGGCCGAGGTCGAACGGGTGCAGCCACCGACGATGACCAAGATCGTCGCGAAGTTGGAGGACCGCGGCCTCGTGCGGCGGACCCCCCATCCGACCGACGGTCGGCAGGTCATCCTCGCGGCGACCGAAGGAGGGCAGGCCGTGCTCGACCAGTTCGAGCGGGCCCGCGACGAATGGCTGGCCCACCGGCTGGCCGCGCTCGACGAGGACCAACGGGAGACCCTGCACAGGGCCGCCGAGATTCTCCAGCAGCTCGCTCGCGCCTGAGCCCGCGCGCGCCACTCCGGCCGTGCCGTCACCTGTCGATGACGCGTACGTCCGAGGAGGCGCACCAAGAGTGCAGGCCAAGCTGAGCACGATGTTCCAGTCCCTACAGGTCCGCAACTACCGGCTCTTCGCAACCGGGCAACTGATCAAACTGATCGGTGTCTGGATGATGTTCATCGCCCAGGACTGGCTCGTCCTCGACCTCTCCGACAACTCGGCGACCGCGCTCGGCGTGGTGACCGCGTGTCAGTTCACCCCGGTGCTGCTGCTCACCCTGTTCTCCGGCCGGCTCGCCGACCGCTACGACAAGCGGGTGCTGCTGTTCGCCGCCAACGCCTTCTGGACGGTGCTGGCGCTCGGTATGTCCGTGCTGGTCCTCACCGACCTGGTGCAGCTCTGGCACGTCTTCGCGTTCGCCGCGCTGCTCGGCACCGCCAACGCCGTGGAGACCCCGGTCCGTCAGGCGTTCGTCTCCGAACTGGTCGGCACGCCGCTGCTGCCCAACGCGTTGTCGCTGAACGCCGCCGTGTTCAACTCGGCGCGGATCGTCGGCCCGGCGGTCGCCGGCCTGGCGATCGCCGCCTTCGACGTGGGCCCGGTGTTCCTCTTCACCGCGCTCAGCTCGGTCGCGCCGCTGGTCAACGTGGTCCGGATGCGGACGAGCGAACTGCACCGCGACGCGCTCCCACCGCGCGACGAGCGGGCGTCCGCGAAGGTCGTCGACGGGCTGCGGTACGTGTGGCGCCGCCCGGACCTGCTGTTGCCGATGGCGGTCATGTCGGTGATCGGCATGTCGCTGTTCAATTTCCAGCTCACCCTCGCCGCGCTGGCCAAGACGGTCTTCCACACCGGTGCCGCCTCGTTCGGCCTGTTCAGCACGGCGCTGGCGGTCGGCGCGCTCGGCGGTGCTCTCAGCGGCACCGGCCGACGCAGTCGACCCTCGGTGTGGCTGGTGCTCGGCGCCGCGGTCGCGTGCGCCAGCTTCGGCACCCTGGTCGGCTTCGCGGGGACGTACTGGCTGGTCGTGGCCCTGCTCGTGCCCACCGGCTTCTTCATGGTCTTCTTCGCCCAGGCCGCCAACCAGCGCGTGCAGCTCGGGGTGGACGCCGCCTTCCGGGGACGGGTGATGGCCCTGTGGGTGCTGGTGTTCCTGGGCACCAACCCGGTCGGCGCACCGCTGATCGGCTGGATCGCCGAGCGCTTCGGCGCCGGGGCGAGCATCTGGATGGGCGGGCTGGTCTCGCTGGCCACCGCGCTGATCGCGCTCACCTGGCAACTGCGCCGCTCCGGCGCGCGACTGCGCTTCCGGGTGCTGCCCATGCCCCGCTTCTACGTGACCTCCGCCGACTGCTGAGCTACCTGAAGGGCCCCTTCCGGTTGGAACGGGGCCCTTCGGGCACGCTCGGGAAACCTGGGGAAGTCCCGATCGGCGGATAGCGCGGATGCGGCCAAATCGCTGGCGAGGTGGCACGACGGGGCTTAGCGTCGATATGTGGGAGTCGAACGCGCGCTGATGCTTGCCCTGGCGCTCCTCGCCGTGGCCAGCCTCCCGGCGGCGTTCGCCCTGCTCTTCTGCGCCGACGAGATCATCGACCGGGTCGTCTGCGGCTGGTCCGAGTGGCGCGAGCGCCGGCGGGAGCGCCGCACCATCGCCCGCCTCGACCGGGCCATCGAAGCCGACGCGCTGACCCGGGACATCGACCTCAGCGAGTTCGACCGCACCGACCGTCGCCCGTTGGAACAGCTCGCCGCCGACCTGCGTCGCCTCGGCGGGCAGCGGCTCGGCGGCACCGGCCGGTCGATGGTCTGGCACGGCGCGGTCGTCCAGGCGTACGACGACCGGCTCCGGCTGGCCTGCCGCGCCCTCGGGATCACCGAGCACCTCACCGAGTTGTCCGGCGTCGACCAGGAGATCGAACGGGTACGGGTGGAGGGCGTCCTGCACGCCGCCGGTCTGACCCTGCCGGCGGCCCGGGCCGGGCACCGGCAACGGCACCGCTGACCGGCCGGTCGGTGCGGCTCTTCGTCGCGGTCTACCCGCCCATGGAGGCGGTCACCCACCTCGGCGCACGAGTGGCCCGTCTGCGCGTCGCGGCGGCGGCCGCCGCGGGCATCCGGGTCCGGCTCGCCGACCCGGTGAACCTGCACCTCACCCTGGCCTTCCTCGGTGACGTCGAGGCCGCCCGGCTGGTCGAGGTGCAGGGCGCGCTCGGGCTCGCCGCGCTGTGGTTCCGCGACGGCCGGGACGCCCCGCCCCGGCTGAGTCTCGGCGGCGGCGGGGTGTTCGGCGACGGCCGGCACACAGTGCTCTGGGTGGATGCTCGCGGCGACGTCGAGGCGCTGCACGATCTGGCCCGACTGATCCGGGATCGGCTGCGCCGCGCCGGGCTGGCGTACGACGACAAGCCGTTCCGCCCGCACCTGACCGTGGCCCGGCCCGGCGACCGGGTAGAGCCGGCCGCCGTCGACGCCGATCGGGCTGCTCTGGACGCCTATCAGGGACCCCAGTGGTCGGCCGACGAACTGGTGCTGGTCCGCAGTCACCAGGGGCCGGAGCCGCGCTACGAGCGCCTGGCCGCCTGGGCGCTGTGACGATCCACTCCGGATCGCCGATGTCGGGGCGTCAACCGCACGGACACCGCGACATCGACGATCTCGGAAGCGGACCACCGTGAGTCGACGGGGCCGTCCGCCGCCCTCCGACGTCGAGCGTCAGGAGGACTCGCGGGCGGCCGGGCCGCTGCCGAAGAGCACGTCGTCCCAGCTCGGCAGGCGCTTGCGCGGCTTGCCGCTGGCGTCGGTGGACTCGCCACCGGCCGCCGCAGCGGCCGTGCCGGTCCGGCGGGGCCGCAGCACCGCCAGCGACGGAACGGCCGGGACCTCCTTCGGCGCGTCCGAATCGTCGTCGAAGGCCGAGCCCTGGCCACCACCGAGCAGCGCGGCGGCACCGCCGCCGACCGGCCGCTGCCGGGGCGCGTCCGACCCGGCCAGAGCAGCCGGGGTACGCGGTTCCAGCCCACGCCCCGACGACGCGCCGAGGGGACGGTCCAGCGAGGCGAGCAGGGCGTCCCGACCGGCCCGGATCGGGTCCCGACCCGGACGCGGGTGCTCGGACGCGGCCGGCAACCCGTGCCCACCACGACTCGGCTCACCACGCGACGGGCCGGGCAGGCCGTGCCCACCCCGCTCCGGCGCCGGCTCCTGGCCGAGGATCGGCGTGGGTCGCTCGGCGCACAGGTACTGCGCCATGTCGTCGTGCGGCGTGACCGCCTGCCGGGTCTTGTCGAGATCCCAGATGGCCTGCGCGGTGGCCTTGCCGGACGGCCAGGTGGCGATGATCCGCCAGGTGCCGTCCTCACGCCGGTACGCGTCCCAGGAGATCTTCTCGGTGTCGATGCCGTGCTGGCTCAGCCGGCCGTTGACCACCTCGGCGAGGGGGGTCGGCTTCTCCGCGCCCTTGAGCCGGGTGCGACGGGCGTGCTGGGCGAGCATCGCCCGCTCCTGAAGCACCGGGCCGGCGTAACGCAGGACCCGGTCGACGGGCACCCCGGCGATCCGGGCGACGTCCTCGGCGGACTCACCGGAACGGATGCGGGCCTGGATGTCGCGAGGGGACAGCGAGGGAATCGGGTCGGCGGCCGTGGGCGCCACCGCGAGCGGCGGAGCGCCGGGCTCCGCGTGCAACGCGCCGGCGATCCGCTCGTCGATCGGAAGGGCGAGCAGGCGCCCGACCTCGTCGGCGAGCACAAGAGCATGGCCGTCCTCGGAGAGGGCGACGAAGCGTACTGGGCGCATAGCGTTGCCTCCGTCCCGCTTCGCTGGCCGCACGCCACGAGTCGGCCACCCAGGCGTCTCGGACCACCGTACGCGCATCTGTCTCGGGGTGGGGGAAGCGACACCCCGCATGTCGCGACTGAGCTGCGGCGATGATCACGGTGGGTGTCCATCGAGGCCCCGACGGACACCCACCGTGACGATGCTCAGAGGCGCTCGACGACGTAGTCGATCGACGCGGTCAGCGCCTCGACATCGGCCGGCTCGACGGCCGGGAACAGGGCCACCCGCAACTGGTTGCGGCCGAGCTTGCGGTACGGCTCGGTGTCGACGATGCCGTTGGCGCGCAGCGCCTTGGCGATCGCGGTGGCGTCCACCCCGTCGGCGAAGTCGATTGTCGCGACCACGTTGGACCGCAGCGCCGGGTCGGTGACGAACGGGGTGGCCACCGTGGACCGCTCCGCCCAGCCGTAAACCGTGGCGGCGCTCTCCGCCGTGCGCTTGGCTGCCCAGGACAGACCGCCCTGCGCGTTCATCCAGTCGGTCTGCTCGGCCGCGAGGAAGATGGTGGCCAGCGCCGGGGTGTTGTACGTCTGCTCCAGCCGCGAGTTGTCGATCGCGGTCACCAGGTCCAGGAAGGCCGGGATGTAGCGCCCCGACGCCTTGATCTCGGCGGCCCGGTCCAGCGCGGCCGGCGACATCAGGGCCAGCCAGAGGCCGCCGTCGGAGCCGAAGCACTTCTGCGGCGCGAAGTAGTAGACGTCGGTCTCGCCGACGTTGACCTCCAGGCCACCGGCGCCCGAGGTGGCGTCGACCAGGAGCAGCGAGCCCTCGTCCGCACCGGCCACCCGGCTGATCGGCACGGCCACGCCGGTCGAGGTCTCGTTCTGCGGCGTCGCGTACACGTCCACGCCGGCCTCGGCGACCAGGGCCGGCGCGCTGCCCGCAGCGGCCTTGCGGACGGTCGGCTCACCCAGGAACGGAGCGTCGGAGACCGACTTGGCGAACTTCGCGCCGAACTCGCCGAAGCTGGCGAACTGGGCACGGTCGCGGACGAGGCCGAAGGTGGCGACCTCCCAGAACGCCGTGGTGCCGCCGTTGCCGATCACGACCTCGTAGCCCTCGGGCAGCGAGAAGAACTCGGCGATGCCGGAGCGCAGCCGGGCCACCTGGTCGCGGACCGTCTTCTGCCGGTGCGACGTGCCCAGGTAGCTGGTCGCCACCTCGGCGAGCGCGGACACGGCCGCCGGACGGACCTTGGACGGGCCGCAGCCGAAACGTCCGTCGGCGGGCTTGATCTCGTCGGGAATCCGGATGATCGGTGCGTCAGCCACGGTCTTGAAGGTCCTTCCGCATGGGCGAGGGCGGGCTCGGCGCGGACCGGCGGCGGGCGCGTACGCGGGCGCACGGCGGCCGGGATCCGTACCGGCGATCCGGCGACACTGCCGACCCTCATCCTCGCACCCGGTCCGGGCCGGGGAAGTCGGGGTCCCGAGGGCCGGCCTGAGTCCTTCGCCACACCTCGTGGCCGATCGCCCGGCGGGGCGTACGGAAAGGGCCCCTCCGGACGTGGGGACGTCCGAAGGGGCCCTCGATGCCGGTCAGACGCCGTGGGGGATGGCGCTCCAGCCCTCGACGTCGCTGGGCTTGCGGGTGTTCGGGCCGACGTAGCGGGCGGACGGGCGGACCAGCCGCTGCAGGCGCTTCTGCTCCAGGATGTGCGCGCTCCAGCCGCCCATCCGGGCGCAGGTGAACATCGAGGTGAACATGTGGGCCGGCACCTCGGCGAAGTCCAGCACCACTGCCGACCAGAACTCGACGTTGGTGGCCAGCACCCGGTCCGGGCGGCGGGCCTGAAGCTCGGCGAGGGCGGCCTTCTCCAGCGCCTCGGCGATCTCGAAGCGCGGTGCGCCCAGCTCCTTGGCGGTGCGCCGGAGCACACGGGCGCGCGGGTCCTCGGCGCGGTAGACGCGGTGGCCGAAGCCCATCAGCCGCTCGCCGCGGTCCAGGACACCCTTGACGTAGCCCTCCGCGTCGCCGCTGCGCTCCACGGCCTCCAGCATGCTGAGCACGCGGGACGGAGCGCCGCCGTGCAGCGGCCCGGAGAGGGCGCCGATGCCCGACGAGATGCAGGCCGCCGCGTCCGCCCCGGTGGAGGCGACGATGCGGGCGGTGAAGGTGGAGGCGTTCAGGCCGTGCTCGGCGGCCGAGATGAAGTACGCGTCGACGGCCTTGACGTGCCGCGGGTCGGGCTCGCCCCGCCAGCGCTTCATGAACCGCTCGACGATGGTCTGCGCCTTGTCGATCTCCTTCTGCGGCACCGCCGGCAGGCCGAGACCACGGGCGGACTGCGCGACGAACGAGAGCGCGGTCACCGACACCCGGGCGAGGTCCTCGCGGGCCTGCTCGTCGGAGATGTCCAGCAGCTGGCTGAGCCCCCAGTACGGCGCCAGCATCGCGACCGCCGACTGCACGTCGACCCGGATGTCGCCGGAGTGCACCGGCACCGGGAACGGCTCCGCCGGCGGCAGGCCCGGCCCGAACCGGCCGTCGACCAGGAGCGCCCACACGTTGCCGAACGAGACCTGGCCGATCAGATCCTCGATGTCGACCCCGCGATAGCGCAGCGCGCCACCCTCGCGGTCGGGTTCGGCGATCTCGGTCTCGAAGGCTACGACGCCCTCCAGACCGGGTTTGAAATCGGCCATGTCGCTCTCCTGGATCTGGTCGGTGCGCCTGATCAGCTGAGCCGGCCCGGTCGGCCGGGCGCCTTAGGCGACCCTCAGGGATGTGTTCGGAACATCTTGCCTGCTGCGTAACCGGATATGCGACCCGCTGCGACTGTGCTGCACACGACATCCCCGGACGCGCATTCTCCGCGCCACTCGGTGAGACTGGGCGATGCGGACTGGCCAGCGCGGAAGGGTGCTCGTCGGATCGCTGAAAAGGAGTGGGGACGTGACGGGCGACACACCAGCCCCGGCCGCGATGCGTAACGAGTACGCCGCGGACCTGGGCCTGACCGAAGCTGACCTGGCCGCCGACTGGCACCGCCAGTTCGACAGCTGGTTCGCCGACGCGGTGGCCTTCGGGCTGCCCGAGCCGAACGCGATGGTGGTGGGCACCGCCGACGCCGCCGGCCGGCCCAGCGGCCGGACGGTGCTGCTCAAGGGGTACGACCCCGAGGGCTTCGTCTTCTTCACCAACCACCTCTCCCGCAAGGGCGTCGAGGCGTCCGCCAACCCGTACGCCAGCCTGGTCTTTCCGTGGTTTCCCATGCAGCGGCAGGTGGTGGTCGCCGGGTCGATCGCCCCGGTCGATCAGGCGGTGACCGAGTCGTACTTCGCGAGCCGGCCACGCGGCTCGCAGGTGGGCGCCTGGGCCAGCCCGCAGTCGCAGGTGGTGCCGGACCGGGCCGCGCTGGAAGAGCGCTACCGGGAGGTGGCCGAGCGGTTCGGCGACGCGACGGTCATCCCGCCTCCGCCGCACTGGGGTGGTCTGCGCGTCCGGCCGGAGTCGGTGGAGTTCTGGCAGGGGCGGGCCGGTCGGCTGCACGACCGCCTGCGCTTCCGTCGTGTCGACGGAAGCGACTGGATCGTCGAGCGGCTGGCGCCGTGACGGGTGTGCAGGAGGCCCGGCCGCGCGGAGCGCGCCGCTGGGCGATCGACGTCCGTCCGCTGCGGGTTCCGGCGTACCGCCGGTTGTGGCTCGGCAACACGGTGGCGATGTTCGGCTTCCAGTTCACCGCCGTCGCGGTGCCGGTGGAGATGTACGCCCTGACCCGGGACTCGTTCTGGGTCGGTCTGCTGGGCGTGGCGGCCTTCGTACCCCTGCTGATCTTCGGGCTCTGGGGTGGCGCGGTCGCCGATGCCCGCGACCGCCGTGCGGTGCTGCTCGGCGGCTCATTGTTGCTCTGGGCATCCACTCTCGGTCTGCTGGTCCAGGCGCTGCTGAACGTGGGCAGCCCGGTGCTGTTGCTGGCGCTGATGGCGGTGCAGTCGGTGGCCTTCGCGATCACCTCGCCGGCCCGCAGCGCCATGCTGCCCCGGCTGGTGCCCGACGATCTGGTCGCGTCCGCCACCACCCTGAACTACACGACCTTCACCGCCGCCTCGGTCGCCGGCCCGCTCGCCGCCGGTCTGATCCTCTCCGCCTCGCCGGACACCACTGTGGTGCTGCCGATCGCGTACGGGTTGGACGCGGTGCTGTTCACCGCCATGCTCTGGGCCGCGCTGCGGCTGCCCTCGCTCCCGCCCGAGCCGACCGCGGACGGCCAGGCCCGGCGTGCCGGCCTGGCCAGCGTGATCGACGGATTCCGGTACCTCGCCACCACGCCGGTGCTGCTGCTCTCCTTCGGCGTGGACCTGATCGCGATGATCCTGGCCATGCCGAGGGCGCTGTTCCCGGAGATCGCCCACGAGCGGTTCGGCGGCGGCGGCTCGGTCGGCCTGCTCTACAGCGCCATCGCCATCGGCTCCATGATCGGCGGGCTGACCTCCGGCTGGATCGGTCGACTCCGTCGGCAGGGGGTCGGCCTGGTCGTCGCGGTCGTCGGCTGGGGCCTGGCGATCGCCGCGGCCGGGCTGGCCCACCAGCTCTGGCTGATGGTCCTGCTGCTCGCCGTGGCCGGCGCCGCCGACCTGGTCAGCGCCGTACTGCGCCAGTCCATGCTGCTGGTGTACGCGCCGGACCGGATGCGCGGTCGGCTCCAGGGCGTCAACACGGTGGTGGTGGCCGGCGGTCCGCGCCTGGGTGACCTGCGGGCCGGCACCATGGCCGCCGGGCTCGGCGGAGGTGTGGCCTGGGTCGCCGGCGGGCTCGCCTCGGCGGTGCTCGTGGTGGTGCTCGCGGTCGCCTTCCCGGCGCTGCTGCGCTACCGGGCCACGACGGCGTCGAGCGGCGACCGGCCGTGACCGGTTAGGGTCGCCGGCATGGAAAGCCCCGACCAGCGCCCCTTCTCCGGCGCACAGTGGACCATCGCCGCCGCGGGCCACGAGGCAGTCATCGTGGAGGTGGGCGGCGGGCTGCGGACGTACCGGCACGACGGCGTCGACCTGCTCGACGGCTACCGCACCGACGAGGTCTGCCCCGGCTGCGCCGGGCAGGTGCTCGCGCCCTGGCCGAACCGGATCCGCGACGGTCGCTACCCGTTCGCCGACCGGACGCACCAGCTCGCGCTGACCGAGCCGGAGCGGCACGTCGCCATCCACGGGCTGGTCAACTGGGTGCCGTGGCGGCTGCTGGAGCAGTCCGCGGACGCGGTGACCCTCGGCTACGACCTGCCGCCGCAGCCCGGCTACGAGTGGCCGCTGCGGCTGGTCAGCCGGTGGAGTGTGAGCGCGGACGGTCTTCGGGCCGAGCACGAGGTGACCAACATCGGCGCCGAGGTGGCCCCGTTCGGCTTCTCGGTGCACCCGTACCTGCAACTGCCGGGTGTCGCGGTGGACGACCTGGTCATGCGGCTGCCGGCGCGTACGCGTGTGCTGGTGGACGGTCGGCTGCTGCCGGTCGGGGTGACCCCGGTGGCCGGCACCGAGTACGACTGGACCAGCCCGCGTCGGATCGGCGGCGCGGAGCTGGACCTCTGCTTCGGCGAGGTGATCCGCGACGCCGACGGCGGTTCCTCGGTGAGCCTGGCCGCGCCGGACTCCTCGTCCGGGGTGAGCATCTGGGCGGACGCGGAGTTCGGCTGGTGGCAGGTGTTCACCGGGGACGCGCTGACCGGCGAGCGGCACCGGCGTTCGGTGGCGATCGAGCCGATGACCTGCCCGCCGGACGCGTTCCGCTCGGGCAAGGACCTGCTCACGCTCAAGCCCGGCACGACCTGGCGTGGTGCCTGGGGCATCCGTCCCGGGGCCTGATGGAGTTCGCCGAGGTCGTCCGCCGCCGGCGGATGGTGCGCAACTACGACCCGGACCGTCAGGTCCCGCCCGACGTGGTGGATCGGCTGCTCGACCACGCCGTGCGCGCCCCGTCGGCCGGCTTCGCCCAGGGCTGGGGTTTCCTGGTGTTGGAGGAGGCGGCCGACCGGGAGCGGTTCTGGGCCGCCACCACGCCGGAGGGTGGCGGGCGGGAGCGCTGGCTGGCCGGTATGCGCCGCGCTCCCCTCATCGTGGTGCCGCACGCCAACGAGTCGGCCTACCTGCAGCGGTACGCGGAGCCGGACAAGGGCTGGACGGACCGGTCGACCGACCGCTGGCCGGTGCCCTACTGGTACGTGGACACCGGCTTCGCCGCGCTCCTGATGCTGCTCACCGCCGTCGACGAGGGGCTGGGGGCGTGCTTCTTCGGGATTCCGCCGCAGCGGCTCGCCGCCTACCGGGACGCGTTCGGCGTGCCGGCGGAGTACCACCCCATCGGTGCCGTCACAATCGGTTACCGCGCGCCCGACCATCGGTCACCATCGCTGCGCCGAGGGCGGCGCGAAATGGACGAGGTGGTGCGGCGCGGGCGGTGGAGTTGAGTGCGGCGTCCCGTTCGTCGGAGTTGAGGATCGGGCGAGCGATAGCGAAACTGACATCAGGGAGCAGAACGTCGCGTGCGCTGGGCCGCTAGGCTGGCACGGTCATCGGTGCCGCGCCGCGCGGTGCCCGCCGCGGCCCGGCTCGGCGTCGTCGGTCGGCCCGGCCACGGGGAGGGGAGCGTGCCGTCGTGATCTTCAGAGCGGTCCGGGACGGGCGTCCCTATCCGGAGCACAACCTCACGCTCAAGCAGTGGGCGGAGATCCCGCCCCGTCCGCTGCGCCTGGACCAGTTGATCACCACCAAGCGTGAGCTGGCGCTCGACAAGCTCCTCGCCGAGGATTCGACCTTCTACGGCGACCTGTTTCCGCACGTGGTCCAGTGGAACGGCGGGCTCTACCTGGAGGACGGGCTGCACCGCGCCCTGCGTGCCGCCCTGCAGCAGCGCAACCAGATCCATGCCCGCGTGCTGGTGCTCTCGGGTGCGGGCGATCCCGCCTGAGGCTTCGTTAAGGTGACGGCATGACTGCCCTCGATCTGCTCGACCTGGACCCGTCGCTCAGCGAGGAGGAGCGGCAGATCCGCGACGTCGTCCGCCAGCTCGTCGACGAACGGGTCCGCCCACACGTCGCCGAGTGGTACGAGCAGGGTCGCGTCCCGGCCCGCGAGCTGGCCCGGGAGTTCGGCAAACTCGGCCTGCTCGGCATGCACCTGAGCGGCTACGGCTGCGCCGGCGCCTCCGCCGTCGCGTACGGGCTGGCCTGCCAGGAACTGGAGGCCGGCGACTCCGGGCTCCGCTCACTGGTCTCGGTGCAGGGCTCCCTGGCCATGTACGCCATCTGGCGCTACGGCAGCGAGGAGCAGAAGCAGCGCTGGCTGCCGGCGATGGCGACCGGCGAGGCGATCGGCTGCTTCGGCCTCACCGAACCCGACCACGGCTCCGACCCGGCGTCCATGACCACCCGGGCCCGCCGCGACGGCGACGACTGGATGCTCACCGGCGCCAAGATGTGGATCACCAACGCCCCGATCGCCGACGTGGCGGTCATCTGGGCGCGCACCGACGAGGGCGTCCGCGGTTTCGCCGTACCCATGGACACGCCCGGCGTCACGGCCCGCGAGATCAGCCGCAAGATGTCGCTGCGCGCGTCGGTGACCGGCGAGATCGTGCTCGACGACGTCCGGCTCCCCGCCGACGCCCAACTGCCCGAGGCGGTCGGGCTCAAGGCCCCGCTGAGCTGCCTGACCGAGGCCCGGTACGGCATCGTCTGGGGCTCGCTCGGCGCGGCACGGGACTGCCTGGAGACCGCCCTGTCGTACGCCACCAGCCGCACCCAGTTCGGTCGGCCGCTGGCCGGGTTCCAGCTCACCCAGGCCAAGCTCGCCGACATGGCCGTCGAACTGGTCAAGGGTCAACTGCTCGCGCTGCACCTCGGCCGGCTCGCCGACGACGGCCGGCTGCGCCCCGAGCAGGTCTCCGTGGGCAAGCTGAACAACGTGCGGGAGGCCCTGGCCATCGCCCGGCAGTGCCGCACCATCCTCGGCGCCAACGGCGTCTCCGGGGAGTACCCGGTGATGCGGCACGCGAACAACCTGGAGAGCGTCCTGACGTACGAGGGCACGTCCGAGATCCACCAGCTCGTCGTCGGGCAGCGGCTCACCGGGCTCTCTGCCTTCGCCTGACCTGCCCGTTTACGCATTCCGGCCGCTCGCCGCGCGCCTGTCGTACGGGGGCCGTACCGTCATTGACAGACGACGTGTCTGACGAGGACGGTGAGTGTGATGGCCCGCGACGCTGGCATCAACGAGCCCACGAGGGAGTTCCCCGGTTACCCGACCGGCGACGACCTCAAGGAGCGCTCGGCCGCGACACCCGACCCGACTCCGGACGGGCCGGGCGGCACCGACGGCCCCCCGAGCGGTGGTGCCGGCCCAGGCGGTGGGTCCGGTGGTGCGGCCCGCGGGCTGCTCCTGCTGCTCGGCGCCGCCGCGCTGGCCGTGGTGGTGCTGCTCGGTGTGCAGGTGACCGGTTTCCTGCCCGATTTCCGTAACCCGTTCGCCAAGGAGCAGACCGACCGCAGCCAGCCGCCGCTGCTGAAGTCGATCCAGGATCTCAGTCGCTACGTCGCCGCCGAGGGCAACTTCCAGGTCGTCGTCGACACCCAGAACGACCGGCGCAACGTCCCGGACTTCCTGCTCAACGAACGCACCCTGTTCGTCGGGGCCGGCAGCGTCGAGGCGTACGTCGACTTCACCAAGATCGGTGAGGGTGCGATCGTGCAGTCCGCCGACGGCAAGTCGGTCGAGATCAAGCTGCCCGCGCCGCAGCTCGGCGAGACCAACCTCGACATGGAGAAGAGCTACGTCTTCGCCGAGCAGCGCGGCCTGCTCAACCGGCTCGGCGACCTGGTCGGCAACGACCCCAACCGGCAGCAGCAGGTCTACCAGCTGGCCGAGGAACGGATCACCGCCGCCGCCCGGGACAGCGGGCTCTCCGCCCGCGCCGAGGAGAACACCCGCAAGATGCTGGAGGGGCTGCTGCGCTCGCTGGGCTTCGAGCAGGTGACGGTCACCTACACGGCCCCCTGACCCCTGCGCTTCGGCTCTCGGGCATCGTCAGCACCTCGACGCCCGGGCGCCGTCTTCGGGCCGTCCTCGGCAGGTGCTCACCCGCCCGGGCCGCGCGTGCAGCGGCTCCCGCACCCCCCGGCGGCCCGTGCTCGTCATCCGTCCCCGCCGGCGGCCCGCCGCCGGCGGGGTGCGCGATGCGCAGATCTTGGACAGTTTCCGTCAGCAGCTGACGGAAACTGTCCAAGATCTGGAAGCGGAATGCCGGTTTGCCGTGCCGTGCCGTGGCCGGGAGGCCGGGAGGCCACCACATCGTTTGACGTGGTGGCCTCCGGGCTGCGCTGTCGTGGTGGGTCAGTGGCCGGTGGAGGCGAGGTAGCGGTCCTCGTTGGGCATGAGGACCCAGAGGATCAGGTACACGATCACCTGGGTGCCGGGCAGCAGCAGCGACAGCAGGAACAGCAACCGGACCATCCCGGCGGACATGCCGAACCGCTGACCGAGGCCGGCGCAGACACCGGCGAGCATGCGCCCCTGGCGGGGCCGAACCAGTTTGCGACTCATCGTCGTACTCCCACTCTGCGGCTGTGCGCCGCGTCTGCAATCCACGGTACGAAGGAGTGGCCATCCCGCCCTCGGTCCCGAGGAGGATCGGCGACCCGTGGACCCGTAGGTGCATTACCCGGGCCAACCCTCCCCAACTCCTCCCACACCGCCCCGCGATCTTGCACTTTCTGTCGCGACAGAAGGTTCATACCCACCCGTATCGACGACCGAAAATGCAAGATCGGCGCGAGGGTCTGGCGGGGTCGGGGCTGGGGGTGGGCGGGTAGGCTCGCTGGTTGGGCACCCATACCCCGGGTGACCGACGGCCCCCCGACCGGGCGGCCACGAGCGGGGCCGCCTGACCGGTGGCCACGAACCGGGCAGATCCCGTACGACGGGAAACGCCGAGGAAGCGCAGCCATGATCAGTGTTTTCGACCTCTTCAGCGTCGGCATCGGGCCGTCCAGCTCGCACACGGTGGGGCCGATGCGGGCCGCCCGTACGTTCGTGCTCGGGCTCAAGGCCGACGGGCTGCTCACCGAGACGGCGCGGGTGCAGGCCGAGCTGTTCGGTTCGCTGGGCGCGACCGGCCACGGGCACGGCAGCGACCGGGCGGTGCTGCTGGGGCTGGCCGGTGAGGCGCCGGAGACGGTCGATACCGACACCGTCGGTCCGCGCGTCGAACGGATCCGCGCCGAGCGGCGGATCAGCCTGCTGGACGCGCACGAGATCGACTTCGACCCGGACCGGGACCTCACGCTGCACCGTCGCCGGTCGCTGCCGTATCACCCGAACGGGATGACCTTCGTGGCCTTCGACGCGGCCGGGGAGCAGATCAGGGCCCGCAGCTACTACTCCGTCGGCGGTGGCTTCGTGGTGGACGAGGCGGCGGCGGGCGCGGACCGCATCAAGCCGGACACGACGCGGGTGCGGTACCCGTTCCTGACCGGGGCGCAGCTACTGGAGGTCACCACCCGCACCGGCCTGTCGATCAGCGAGGTGATGCTCGCCAACGAGCGCTCGTGGCGCAGCGAGGCGGAGATCCGGGCCGGCCTGCTGGAGATCTGGCGGGTGATGCGGGAGTGCGTGCAGCGCGGCTGCGAGCGGGACGGCGTACTCCCTGGGGGTTTGAAGGTTCGGCGGCGCGCGGCGGAGCTGCGGCGCGGCCTGGAGGCGGACGCCGGGACTGCCGACCCGCTGCACGCGATGGACTGGGTGACGCTGTTCGCGCTCGCGGTCAACGAGGAGAACGCGGCGGGCGGCCGGGTGGTCACCGCGCCGACGAACGGCGCGGCGGGGATCATCCCGGCGGTGCTGCACTACTACGCCCGGTTCATTCCGGACGCCGATGACGACGGTGTGGTGCGGTTCCTGCTGACGGCCGGTGCGATCGGCGTGCTGTTCAAGGAGAACGCGTCGATCTCCGGCGCGGAGGTCGGCTGTCAGGGTGAGGTCGGCTCGGCCTGCTCGATGGCGGCGGCGGGGCTGGCCGAGGCACTCGGCGGCACTCCCGAACAGGTCGAGAACGCCGCCGAGATCGGGATGGAGCACAACCTCGGGTTGACCTGTGACCCGGTGGGTGGCCTGGTGCAGATCCCCTGCATCGAGCGGAACGCGGTGGCTAGCATCAAGGCGATCACGGCCGCCCGGTTGGCCCTGCGCGGCGACGGCGTGCACAAGGTGTCGCTGGACAAGGTCATCAAGACCATGCGGGAGACGGGCGCCGACATGAAGGTCAAGTACAAGGAGACGGCGCGTGGCGGTCTGGCCGTCAACGTGATCGAGTGCTGAACCCGTAGATTCGGGGCATTCGTTCACCGACTGCTAGCCTGGCGTCCGTTTCAGGAGGCGGGAGGCTGCGGTGACCTCTGGCGTCGCGGCCCTGTGGTCGCACCGCAACTCGCTGCGCATCCTGGTCCGACGGGACCTGGCGGTCAAGTACCAGCAGTCGGTGCTGGGCTACTTCTGGTCGCTGATCGAGCCACTCGGCATGGGCGCCATCTACTGGTTCGTCTTCGGGGTGCTCTACTCCCGGGACACCGGTCGGCACCTCGGCGAGGCGGCCGGGTCGTACCCGCTGTTCCTGATCACCGGGATCTTCGCCTGGATGTGGACCAGTTCGGCGCTGAGCGAGGCCACCAACGCGCTGACCGGCCAGTCCCGGCTGATCACCACGATGAACGTGCCACGGCAGGTCTTCCCGATCGGCCGGGTCACCGGGCGGTTCGCCGAGTACGCGGCCGGCCTGCCGATCCTGATCGCCATCGCGGTGATCTACGCGGCGCACGGCCGGATCCATCCCGGCTGGTCGCTGCTCGCCCTGCCGCTCGCGGTGGCGGTGCAGGCGGTGCTGCTGACCGGGCTGGCCCTGCTGCTGTCCGCGTGGAACGTGCTGATGCGCGACGTGGAGCGGTTCCTGCGACTGATCATCCGGGTGCTGTTCTACGCCACGCCGATCATCTATCCGTTCAGCCTGGTCCGGGAGTCCAACCTGCCGGGCTGGCTGAAGGTGGTGTACGAGCTGAACCCGCTGGTCGGGATCTTCCAACTGCACCACGCGATCTGGTACCCGGACGAGTTCCCGGACGCTCGGCTGCTCACCACCACTGTCGTCGGCAGCCTGCTGGTGCTGGCCGCCGGCTGGTGGTCGTTCCGCCGGTTGGAACCCGCTGTGCTCAAGGAACTCTGAGATGGCGGCGCCGATCATCGAGGCGGACGGTCTGGGCATCCGGTTCGTCCGCAACCGTCGCCGCCAACTGCGGCTGCGCGAGCTGTTCATCCACCGGGGCGGGCGCGGCGCCCTGCCCGGTCAGTTCTGGCCGCTGCGTGACGTGTCGTTCACCGTGGCGCCCGGCGAGACCGTCGGGGTGATCGGCCGCAACGGCACCGGTAAGAGCACCCTGCTGCGGTTGATCGCCGGGGTGCTCATCCCCGACGAGGGCGACATCCGGGTGCACGGCGCGGTGGCGCCGCTGTTGGAGTTGTCCGCCGGTTTCTCCAACGACCTGACCGGGCGGGAGAATCTGCACCTGGTCGGTGGGCTGCACGGACTGTCGACGGGCTACCTGAAGCGGCACTTCGACGAGATCGTCGAGTTCGCGGGTGAGCAGGTGGAACGGGCCATCGACACGTCGGTGCGGCACTACTCGTCGGGGATGAAGGTGCGGCTCGGCTTCGCGATCATCTCGCGCCTGCCGCACCCGATCCTGCTGATGGACGAGGTGACCGCGGTCGGGGACGCGGAGTTCCGCGAGAAGTGTTACGCGACGATTGATCGTCTGCTCGGAGAGGGGCGCACGCTGGTGCTGGTGTCACACAACGAAAAGGACCTGACCCGGTTCTGCCGTCGGGGGTTGTACCTCGACGCGGGCCGGTTGACGCTCGACGGCACCATCGCCGAGGCGCTCGACGCGTACAACGCCGCGGTTCCGCGGTGACGCTCGCGATCGTGCTCGCAGCCGGGACGCCCGCGGCGGGCCTGACCACCGCGTCCGGCGAGCCGCTGGCCGACCGGCTCGCCGTCCAGCTGCGCCGGGCCGGGGCGACCGAGGTGCGCTTCGCCGCCACCCTCGACGAACTGGCCGCGCTTGCCGACGACGCCGACGGGCCACTGCTGATCAGTGGCACCGACCTGGTGGCGCACACCGCAGTGCTGAGGCACCTCGCCACCAGTCCGGTTGGACCGACAGTGGCGCTGGTGCTGACCGACCCGCCGGTGCCCGGACGGACGGCCGTGCGCGAGGAGCGCGGCCAGATCGTCGACGCCGGCCCCCTGGATGCCCTCGACGGCGACGCCACGGGCGTGTTCGGTGGCGCGCTCCGGGTCGGCGTGGACGACCTGCCGAATCTCGCCGCCGCCGCCCGCGCCGCAGCGTCCGAGATGCTGCCCGTCGCCGCCCCGATCGGCCCGGCCGGTGACGTGTCGCCGCTGCCGGTGGCCGGCGGTGTGGGCTCGGCGGGCTCGGCCGCCGCCGGTGGTCCCGGGTCCGCCGTGGACCGGCTCGTCGCGGGTCTCGCGGCGCTCGGCACCCTGATCTTCGCCCAGCGGGTACGCCTGCTCGTGGCGCACCGCGTCGAGGACTCGGCCGGGTTGGTCGCCGCCGAGGCGGCGGTGACGGCTGTCGACGAGGACCGCGCCGAGCTGCGGCTGTCGGTGAAGGAGAAGGACGACTTCTTCTCCACGTACTTCGTCAGCACCTGGTCGCCGTACGTCGTGCGGCTCGCCGCCCGGCTGCGGCTCACCCCGACCGGGGTCACGGTGATCTCGGTGCTGTTCGCGCTGGCAGCCGCCGTGCTGTTCGGAGTCGGCGGGCGGCCCGCGCTGGTGGGCGGCGCGGTGCTGCTCTACCTCGGCTTCGTGCTCGACTGCGTGGACGGCCAGTTGGCCCGCTACACCCGGCACTTCAGCGCGTGGGGCGGCTGGTTGGACACGATGGCCGACCGGGCGAAGGAGTACCTGGTCTACGCCGGTCTGGGCTTCGGAGTCAGTCACGCCGGGCTGGGCAACGGCTGGGCCCTCGCCATCGCCGCGATGACGTTGCAGACCGTCCGGCACATGACCGACACCTGGTACGGGGTACTGCACGACGAGGCGGCACGCCGGCCCCGGACGGCGGCGGGTGCCAGCGGCGGCATCGGCGACCGGCTGAACGCCGCGTCGACGCGGGTGCAGGCGGACACCGGCTCGCTGTCGTACTGGCTGAAGCGGACCGTGGTGTTCCCGATCGGTGAGCGGTGGGCGCTGATCGCGCTGACCGTGGCGCTGTTCAACCCGCTGGTCAGCCTCATCGCGGTGCTGGTCTGGGGTGGGTTGGCTTTCGCGTACACCGGTGCCCTGCGCACGTTGCGGGCCCGCTGGATGCGGGTGCCGGTGCTGGACACGGTCGACGCGACCCTGCACCGCGACGACGGCCCGCTGACCCGCCGGCTGCCGGTGGTCCGCCCGATGGGG
Organism: Micromonospora sp. NPDC049004; assembly: GCF_040649315.1. Lineage (NCBI taxonomy): Bacteria > Bacillati > Actinomycetota > Actinomycetes > Micromonosporales > Micromonosporaceae > Micromonospora > Micromonospora sp. NPDC049004. Next base: position 234,697 of record NZ_JBEZFG010000002.1, on the reverse strand, counting down.
CCGCTCACCCTGGCGGTGATCGCCGCGCTCGCCCCGGCGGTGCTGCTGGTCGCCGCCCTGCTGGACGACTCGCCGACGGGACTGCGGTGGGCGGTGCCGGTGGCGTTGCTGGTGCTGCTGGCCGGTGGCCTCGGTGCCAGGGCCGCGCACAACGGCCCCCTGGACTGGCTGGTGCCGGCGGCGCTGCGGGCCGCCGAGTACCTGTTCGCGATCGCCGTCGGGGTGGTCGGCGACGCGCCGGGCTGGCTGATCTTCGGCTACGTCTTCGTGCTCGCCGTGCACCACTACGACCTGACGGCCCGACTGGAGAAGCGGCAGACGGCGCCGCCGCTGCACCTCGCCACCCTGGGCTGGGACGGACGTTCGGTGCTGCTGGCCCTCGCGGCGATTGCCGGCATCGTGAGTATCGGCATGGCTACACTCGGTGCGTACCTTCTCGTGGTTTTCGTGGCGAGCGTCGTCCTGGCCTGGTTTGTCCGGCCGGCCCGTAGCGCGCGGGCGTCGGCCGCGCCGGTGGGCGCGGGAGGTGTCGCGCCGCGCTGACGAAGGGACGGCCGGATGACCCTGATCAGTTTCGTGGTGCCGGCCTTCCGGGTGCAGGGATATCTGCGCGAGTGCCTGGACTCGATCCTCGGCCAGCCGGAGACCGACCTTGAGGTGATCGCCGTCGACGACTGCTCGCCCGACGCCAGCGGCGAGATCATCGACGAGTACGCGGCCCGCGACCAGCGCGTCCGGTCGGTCCGGCTGTCGGAGAACGTCGGCCTCGGTCCAGCCCGCAACATCGGGCTGGACCGGGCTGTCGGCGAGTACGTGTGGTTCATCGACGGGGACGACTGGCTGGTGCCGGACTGCCTGCGGGAGGTGGCCGACCGGCTGCGCGCGACCCGGCCGGACGTGCTGCTGGTGGACCACGTCCGGACGCACTGGAACGACACCGCCACCCGCAGCGCGATGGCCGAGGTGTTCCCGGAGTCGCCCCCAGTTGCTACCTTCCGGCTGCGGGACCGGCCGGAGGCGATGCGGCTGCTGCACACCGCCTGGAACCGGCTGGTCCGCCGGGAGTTTCTGGTCGAGCTGGGATTGCGCTTCTCGGACGGCTGGTACGAGGACGTCTCGTTCAGCTACCCCGTGCTGATGGCGGCGCAGCGGATCGGCGTACTGGACCGGGTCTGCGTCAACTACCGGCAACGTCGGGCGGGCGCGATCACGAAGACCAGAGGGGACCGGCACTTCGAGGTGTTCCCGCAGTGGCACCGGGTCTTCCATCTGATGGACGCCTGGTCGCCGGCGGTGGACGAGCTGCGCCCGGCGGTCTTCGAACGGATGATCTGGCACTACCTGACCGTGCTCGGGAACGGTCAACGGATCGCCCCGGAACTGCGGCCGGCGTTCTTCGCGCAGATCACCGCCGACTACGCGCGGTGGCTGCCGGACGGCGGGTACCCGGTGCCGGAGGGCGTCGAGGGAATCAAGCACCGGCTGGTGGCGACCGGCCGGTGGCGGACGTTCAGCGCGCTGCGGGCCGCCAGCCGGGCCCGCGACACGGCACGGAGGCAGGCACGTACCGCCCGCCGTCGGGTCGGGCCGGTGGCCCGGCGCGGCGCGCGGCTGACCCGCGACGGGCTGCTGCGCGAGTACTACCGGGCCGAGCTGCGCCGGCCGGTGGACCCGACGCTCGCCGTGTACGCGGCCTACTGGTACCGCGGGTACTCCTGCAATCCGGCCGCGATCTACGAGGCGGCCCGCCGGCTGGCCCCCGAGGTGCGGGGCGTGTGGATCGTGCGCCGCGACCGGGTGGACGCCGTACCGGCCGGGGTGGAGTACGTCGTCGCCGGCACGCCGGCGTACTACCGGGTCCTCGCGCGGGCCCGGTGGTTGGTCAACAACGTCAACTACCCGGACTTCGTGCGTAAGCGGCCGGAGCAGGTGCACGTGCAGACCCACCACGGCACTCCGGTCAAGGTGATGGGGCTCGACCAGCAGCGTTACCCGATCGGCGCGGGCCGGATGGACTTCGCCGGCCTGCTGCGCCGGGTGGACCGCTGGGACTACAGCGTCAGCGCCAACAGCTTCTCCACCCAGATGTGGGACCGGGCCTACCCGGCCACCTACACGACGCTTGAGGTGGGCTATCCGCGCAACGACCGGCTGGCCACGGCCAGTCCGGACGACGTACGCCGGCTACGCGCCGAGTTCGGCATCGGGCCCGACGAGCAGGTGGTCCTGTACGCCCCGACGCACCGCGAGCACCTGCCCGGCTACCGGCCGCCCTTCGACCCGGACCGGTTCGTCGCCGCGCTCGGTGACTCGGGGCGGCTGCTGATGCGCAGCCACTACTTCCACGACCGGGAACGCCGGCCCGGCCGGCCGCTGGACTTCCAGCGGGTGCGCGACGTGAGCGGCTACCAGCGGGTGGAGGACCTCTATCTGGTCGCCGACGTGCTGGTCACCGACTACTCCTCGGCGATGTTCGACTATGCGGTGCTTGACCGGCCCATCGTGCTCTACACCCCGGACTGGGAGGCGTACCGCCTGGCGCGGGGTGTCTACTTCGACGTCACCGCGGAGCCACCGGGGGCGGTGGCCGCCACGTTCACCGACCTGCTCGACCTGTTCCGCACGGACGCGGTGCGCTCCGACGCGGCGCACAAGGCCCGCCAGCACTTCCGGGGGCGGTTCTGCCGGCTGAACGACGGGCAGGCGGCCGAACGGGTGGTGCGCCAGGTGTTCCTCGGCGAGCAGCCCGAACCGTCGCCGGGCTGCTGACCGCAACGACGTCGCGTGCCGCGTAATAGCGGTGTCATGGGCCGAACATGAGACGTTTACCCGATGTGCGAAACGAATGATCCTGGTCACAGTCTTCTGGGGGTTCGGCCGACGACCTGGGGGAGGTGACGGTGAGCACCGTCGCGCTCAAAGATGTGAGCAAGGTTTTCAAGGACGGCACGTTGGCCGTCGACAGCATAAATCTGGATGTGAACGACGGCGAGTTCATGGTGTTGCTGGGGCCTTCCGGCTGCGGCAAGTCCACAGTGCTGCGCATGATCGCCGGTCTGGAGGATCCGACACAGGGCGCGGTGCTGCTGGACGGGGAACTGGCGAACGACCTGCCGCCACGCGACCGCAAGATCGCGATGGTCTTCCAGGATTTCGCGCTTTATCCGCACATGACAGTTGGCGACAACATCGCCTTCCCGTTGCGGCTTGCCGGTATCGAACCGGAGCCGCGCGGTGAGCGGGTCACCGACGTGGCGAGTGCCCTGGGCATCAATGACGTCCTCGCCCGCAAACCGGGCCAGCTCTCCGGCGGCCAGCGTCAGCGGGTCGCCATGGGCCGCGCAATCGTCCGACGACCGGGGCTGTTCCTGATGGACGAGCCCCTGTCGAATCTGGACAGTGGGCTGCGCGCCGAGCTGCGCGCGGAGATCTCCGGGCTGACCCGCGAGCTGGGTGTCACCACCGTCTACGTCACCCACGATCAGGCCGAGGCGCTGACCATGGCCGACCGGGTGGCCATCATGCGCCGCGGCGTGCTCCAGGACGTGGGCACACCCACCCAGGTGTACGGCCGTCCGGCGACGCTCTACGTGGCCGCCTTCCTGGGCAGCCCCCGGATGAACCTGCTGGAGGCGTCGGTCTACGTCCACCTCGACAGGTACGTCACGCTCAACCTCGGTGAGCAGTCGCTCTACCTGCCGTGGAACGACATCCGCAGCCGCGCCGTGGCGCACTACCACGGTGAGCGGATCGTGGTCGGGATGCGTGCCGAGGCGCTCACCCCGGTCGCCCCGGACAGCCCCGGTGACGTCCTGCGTGGCCGGATCCGCTACCTGGAGCACCACGGGCACGAGTCGCTGGCGTTCCTCGACATCGGGGCGACCGCGATCATGGTGGACGAGATGGGTGCGCCACTGGACCCGCCGCCCGTGGGCCAGCGGGGCCTGCGCCGGTTCGGTGCGGTGATGCAGCGGCTCACCGGCAAGCCGGTGGAGGCCGAGGACGTGCCGAACGGCGCCGCGCGCAGCACCAGCGTCCTTCCCGACCCGGGCCGGCACCACCGCCGCCCGGCGGAGTTGGCGGTGCGGCTCGCGCCCTACCCGGCGGTCACCGCCGGTCATCCGCTCGCCGTGTCGGTTCGGATGGACGCGCTGCACTTCTTCGACGAGCGCGGTGCCCGGATCGACGTGGGTTGGCGGTGACGCCACGCCGTAGCGGGGTGGCGGGAGGTCCGTCCGGTGTCCTACCGTCTGCCCACCTAGTCCAGTATGTGACACACCGAGAGGGGAACACCCGTGTCGGGTGACCGTCCCAGTCCGCTCGTCATCGAGCGCATCCTGCGCGACCGGCAGGGCATCTGGCAGCAGATCGTGGCCGAGGGCGACCTCAACGCGCTGACCGGGCGGATGCTGGCCAGCTCCGCCATCGCGCTCGCCTGCTACGGGGCGGTGCTCGGGGCGTTCCACAGCCCGCTGATGGCGCTCACGTCCGCGCTGAAGCTGCCGCTGCTGTTCCTGGTCACGCTGGCCATCTGCCTGCCCACGCTCTACCTGTTCAACCTGGTGTTCGGCGCCCGACTGTCGGTGCGCCAGTCGCTGGCGCTGGTGATGGTCGCGATCACGGTCACCTCGATGCTCGCGGTGGCGTTCGCGCCGATCAGCCTGTTCTTTCTGATCACCGCGCCCGACTACGGTTTCTTCAAGCTGCTCAACGTCGCCATCCTGACGCTGTCGGCACTGGTCGGGCTGCGCTTTCTGACCGGCGGGATGCAGGTGCTCAACGACCACGGCCTGCTCGCCCCGGCGGTCCCCACGGCCGCGGCCGCGGGTGAGGTCAACGCCCAGACGCCGGCGGTGCCGGCTGCGGTGCCCGCCGGTGCGGTGCCGGTCAGCGTGCCCGCCGGTGCGGCCTCGACCGCCGATGCGGGTGCCGAGCCGGTCGCCGTGTCGGCGGGAGCCGCGGTGGCGGGTTCGGCCGCGAACGGTGCCACGCCCGCCGCGACGCCGACCGCGCAGCCCGCGGCTCAGGCGCCGGCGCACGTCCCGGCCCAGTGGGGCGGCCAACCGGCCCCCGGCTCGTTCCCGCCCGGCATGATGCCGCCCGGCTACCCGGCGGCGCAACGCCCGTGGGCCACCCCGCCGGCCCGGCGCGGCGAGCCGACGCAGCGGCCGGCCAGCATGACGCTGCTCTACATCTGGATCCTGCTCTTCGGGTTCGTCGGCACCCAGTTGGCGTGGACGCTGCGGCCGTTCTTCGGTGACCCGGGTCAGGACTTCTCGCTCTTCCGTAGCATCGACGGCAACTTCTACGCGGAGATCCTGCGGACGATCGCCAACCTCTGACCCCAACGACTGCCGGGAAAACCCTGGTTGCCGCCCTTGGTTACCGAGAAGTAACGTCGGGCTATGACCATCGACTCCCGCCAGGTGGCGGCCGGCATCCTGGAAGCGGTGCCGTTCGCCCGGACGCTCGGCATCGAATTCGTCGAGGTGGCACCGGAGGCGGACGGCGGGGTGCGGGCCGTCGTCCGGCTTCCCGACACGCCGGCCACCCACAACCACATCGGCGGCCCGCACGCCGGGGCGATGTTCACGCTCGGCGAGACGGCCTCCGGCACGGTCGTGCTGGCCGCCTTCGGGCAGCTGCTCGACCGTTGCGTGCCGCTCGCCGTCCGGGCCGAGATCGCCTACCGCAAGGTGGCCCGGGGGCCGGTGCTGGCCACCGCGCGGCTCGCGCGCCCCGCCCCGGAGGTGATCGCCGAGCTGGAGTCCGGTCGGCGGCCCGAGTTCGCCGTCGAGGTGGAGATCGCCACCGAGGACGGCACGCCCACCTCGGCACTGACGGTGATCTGGACGTTACGGCCGAACTGAGCCACGCCACGGGCGGCCGAAAACGGGTTTGCGGGCCCGGCCGGGTGGTTAGATTCGTACCGTGCTGGGCCTACCTGCTCATGTGACCGCCTGTCTCTTCGATCTGGACGGTGTGCTGACGCAGACCGCCCGGGTGCACAACGCCGCCTGGACGAAGACGTTCGACGAGTTCCTGCGGCAGCGCGCCACGACGACCGGAGAACCCTTCCAGCCGTTCGACCCCGGCCCGGACTACAACCGCTACGTCGACGGCCGGCCCCGCGCCGACGGCGTCCGGTCGTTCCTCGCCTCCCGGGGCATCGTGCTTCCCGAGGGCAGCCCCGACGACCCGCCGGACACCGACACCGTCAACGGTGTCGGCAACCGCAAGAACGTCCTGCTGCTGCAACAGCTGCGCACCTCCGGTGTCGAGGTCTACCCGGGTTCGGTGCGCTATCTGCGGGCGGCGACCGCCGCCGGGCTGCGTCGGGCGGTGGTCACCGCGAGCGCGAACGGGCGCGAGGTGGTCGCCGCGGCCGGCCTGGAGGACCTGTTGGAGGCGCGGGTCGACGGGATTGTGGCCCGCGAGCAGAAGCTGCGTGGCAAGCCGCAGCCCGACACCTTCCTGGCCGGGGCCAGGATCCTCGGAGTGGACCCCGCCCAGGCGGCCGTCTTCGAGGACGCGCTCTCCGGGGTGGCCGCCGGCCGGGCCGGCGGTTTCGGGTACGTGATCGGTGTGGACCGGGTGGGACAGGCCGACGAACTGCTCGCACACGGCGCCGACATCGTGGTGAAGGATCTCGCCGACCTGCTCGACGCGGGCGACGCCGACCCGCCGGCACCACGTCCCGCCGGCGACACCGCTGGCCGGACGCCAACCGGCGACCGGGGTCTCGCGTGATCCGGGAACGGGCCTATCCCGTCGAGCCCTGGCACATCCGGGAGACCCGCCTGGACATGGACGTGCTCGCCCAGTCGGAGTCGGTCTTCGCGCTCTCCAACGGGCACGTAGGTCTGCGCGGCAACCTCGACGAGGGCGAGCCGCACGGCCTGCCCGGCACCTACCTCAACTCGTTCTACGAGCTGCGTCCGCTGCCGTACGCGGAGGCCGGCTACGGGTTCCCCGAGTCCGGGCAGACCATCGTCAACGTCACCAACGGCAAGCTGATCCGGCTGCTCGTCGACGACGAACCGCTCGACGTCCGCTACGGCGAGCTGCTGTCGCACGAGCGGGTCCTCGACATGCGGGCCGGCACCCTGCACCGGGAGCTGCACTGGCGCTCGCCGGCCGGCCGAGAGGTCAAGGTCCGCAGCACCCGGCTCGTGTCGTTCACCCAGCGGTCGGTCGCCGCGATCAGCTACGAGGTGGAGGCCGTCGACGGCCCGCTGCGGCTGATCGTCCAGTCCGAACTGGTCGCCAACGAGTCACTCCCGGCGCAGAGCAAGGACCCCCGGGTAGCGGCCGTGCTGGAATCGCCGTTGCAGGCCGAGGAGGAGCTGACCACCCCGGACGGCGGGCAGCTGATCCACCGCACCAAGGTCTCCGGGCTGCGGGTGGCCGCCGCCATGGAGCACGAGGTGCACGGCCCGGACCACACCACAATCGAGTCCGAGGGGTACGAGGACTGGGTACGCACCACCATCGGTTGCGTGCTCCGGCCCGGCGAGAAGCTGCGGGTGGTCAAGTACCTGACGTACAGCTGGTCCAGCCGCCGTTCGCTGCCCGCGCTCCGCGACCAGGTCGGCGCGGCGCTCGCCGGGGCCCGGCTGGACGGCTGGGACGGCCTGCACCGGGAGCAGCGCAACTATCTCGACCGGTTCTGGGACGCGGCCGACGTGCTGGTCGAGGGCGATCCGGAGATCCAGCAGGCCGTACGGTTCGGTCTGTTCCACGTGCTCCAGGCCGGTGCCCGAGCCGAGCAGCGGCCGATCTCGGCGAAGGGGTTGACCGGTCCCGGCTACGACGGGCACGCCTTCTGGGACACCGAGATGTTCGTCCTGCCGGTGCTCACGTACACCCAGCCGAGCGCGGTGCGCAGCGCGTTGCAGTGGCGGCACAGCACGCTGGAGCAGGCCCGGGAACGGGCCGAGACGCTCGGCTTCAAGGGCGCCGCCTTTCCCTGGCGGACCATCGAGGGGCCGGAGTCCTCCGGGTACTGGCCGGCCGGCACCGCGGCGTTCCACATCGCCGCCGACATCGCCGACGCGGTCCGCCGGTACGTGCTGGTCACCGGGGACACCGTCATGGAGCGGGAGATCGGGCTGGAGCTGCTGGTGGAGACCGCCCGGCTGTGGCGCTCGATCGGGCACCACGACCGGCACGGCCAGTTCCACATCGACGGTGTCACCGGCCCCGACGAGTACACGGCGGTGAAGAACGACAACGTCTACACCAACCTGATGGCCCAGCGGAACCTGCTCACCGCCGCCGAGGTCGTGATGCGCTACCGCGACGAGGCGTTCCACCTCGGGGTCACCGACGAGGAGGCGGCGAGCTGGCGGGACGCGGCGACCTCGATGCACGTGCCGTACGACCACGAGCTGGACGTGCACCAGCAGGTGGAGGGGTTCACCCGGCTGCAGGAGTGGGACTTCCCGCACACGCCCGCCGAGAAGTACCCGCTGCTGCTGCACTACCCGTACTTCGATCTGTACCGCAAACAGGTGGTCAAGCAGGCCGACCTGGTCCTGGCCATGCACTGGCGGGGGGACGCGTTCACCCCCGAGCAGAAGGTGCGCAACTTCCTCTACTACGAACGACGGACCGTCCGCGACTCGTCGCTGTCGGCCTGCACCCAGTCGGTGCTGGCAGCCGAGGTGGGCCATCCCGACCTGGCGCACATCTACCTGCGCGAGGCCGCGCTGATGGACCTGCACGACCTCAACGAGAACACGCGCGACGGCGTGCACATGGCCTCGCTGGCCGGCGCGTGGCTCGCCCTGGTCGGCGGGCTCGGCGGGCTGCGCGATCACGACGACGAGCTGTCGTTCGCGCCCCGGCTCTCCAGCCGGCTCACCCGCCTGGAGTTCTCCCTCCAGTGGCGCGGGCTGGCGCTGCGCGTGGACGTCCGGCCGCACCAGACGACGTACTCGCTGCGCCACGGTGGCCCGGACGACGTCGTGGAGCTACGCCACCACGACCAGATGCTGCGCGTCACCTGCGACGAGCCGGTGACCGTGCCGGTGCCGCCGGCCGAACCCTCGGGACCGCCGCCGGAGCAGCCACCGGGTCGGTCGCCGCTGTTGCGGCTGCCCGAGCACGAGCAGTGACGGCCGGGGCGGGAGTGTTCCCGCCCCGGCCGCCACGCGCGTACGTCAGACCGGCTCGCCGGTCGAGGGCCGTCCGATGGCGTCCCGCGGCGCGGCCGCCTTGGGATCGTCGGGCAGCCGGGCCGAGGCGGCCTGGTCCCCGAAGTCCTGGTTGCGCTCCGCGTCCTGTTCACGCTGGGCGCGCTCGGCCATCTGCTGCTGCCGGGAGATCTGCTGCTTGGCCATGGTGATCCTCGCGATCCGTCGGGGCGCGGGTGCGCCGACACGGTCTGCGGTCGGTCGTCGCGTACCCGGCGGCCCACCCGGCAAACGCCGTCCCTGTGGTGCGACGCGGCGGGCTGCGTGCGCGTGCGACGCGGCGGCCTGCGGGCGCTGCGGCGTGGCGGGCGCGGGCTGCGTGCGCGCGCGATGCGGCGGGCCGCAGGCGCGCGTGCGACGCGGCGGGCGGGGTAAGCGGGCCCAGAGGCGAGCACGCGGAGGTGCGGCATGGACGAAGAGCGCAGCACGGTGAGCATTCCGGTCCGGGGCGCCGAGCTTCCCGCCGATCTGATGCTGCCCGCACGGCCCGTCGGCGTGGTGCTGTTCGCGCACGGCAGCGGCAGCTCGCGGCACAGCCCGCGCAACGTCGCGGTGGCCCGGACGCTGACCGGTCGGGGCCTCGCCACAGTGCTCGTGGATCTGCTCACCCCGGCCGAGGACGAGCTGGACACCCGCACCGCCGAACTACGGTTCGACATCGGGATGTTGGCCAGCCGGCTGGCCGGGATCGTCGACTGGTTGGCTGCCGAACGCCCCGCAGGTGACGTGCCGATCGGTCTCTTCGGTGCCAGTACCGGCGCCGCCGCCGCGCTGGTCGCGGCCGCGTCCCGGGCCGACCGGGTGGGCGCGGTGGTCTCCCGGGGCGGCCGACCCGACCTGGCCGGCGCCGCCCTGGCCCAGGTGCGTACCCCGACGTTGCTCCTCGTCGGCGGCCTCGACGAGGAAGTGATCACGCTCAACGAGCAGGCGCTCACCGAGCTGGGGGAGGTCGGCAAGCTGTGGGTGGTGCCGGGTGCCACCCACCTCTTCGAGGAGCCCGGCGCGCTCGACCAGGTCGCCGAACACGCCGGGACCTGGTTCACCACCCATCTCGCCCGGACGACAGCCGCGCCGCGCCGCTCATGAGAGTGCCGGCGCGTCCGGGGTGGAGCGGTGGCGCAGGACGGTGTCGATGACCCGCCAGAGGACAGCGGTGATCGGAACGCTGACGAAGGCGCCGGCGATGCCCGCGATCAGGGTGCCGGCGGTGACCGCCACCAGGATCACGGCCGGGTGCAGGCGCACCTGGCGCTTCATGACCAGCGGCTCCAACAGGTTGCCCTCGATCTGCTGCACCGCGACCACAGCGGCGAGGGTGAGCAGGGCCGTCGTCGGCCCGTTGGCCGCCAGCGCCACGAGCACCGCCACCGCGCCGGCCACCGTCGCCCCGATGATCGGTACGAAGCCGCCGAGGAAGGTGATCAGCGCCAGTGGCAGGGCCAGCGGCACCCCCAGCAGCACCAGGGCCAGACCGATGCCTATCGCGTCGATCGCGGCGATGAGCATGGTCCCCCGGCTGTACGCGCCAAGCGTCTGCCAGCCACCCCGGCCGGCCTCGGCCACCACCGACCGGTTGGGACCGGTCATCCGGGACAGCACCCAGTGCCACATCGACCGGCCGTCCTTGAGCAGGAAGAAGAGCAGCACCAGGGCGAGCAGCGCGGAACCCAGCACCTCGGTGGCCGTCCGGGCCCCCGACACCGGGTCCGGCGAACTGCCGCTGAGCCCCTCGCGAGCCTGGTCGATCAGCTTGTCGAGTTGGGCGTCGCTGACCGGCAGGGTGGACGTGACGAAGTCGCGGCTGCGGTCCAGCCCCTGGGTCAGCTCCTGACTGAGCTGATCAAACTGGCTGGCGGTCAGGTTCCACACCAGCGCGCCGACCCCCACCAGGATGCCGAGCAGCAGCAGGACGGTGAGCAGCGCGGCAGGTGCCGCCGGCAGACGCAGGCGACGCAGCCGGAGCAGCACCGGGTCGAGCAGCGCGGTGAGGAAGATGGTGGCGGCCAGGGCGATGGCCAGCGGGGCCAGCAGGACGGCGATCCGACCCAGCAGGTAGAGCCCGGCGATGATCACCACCAGGCAGGCGCTCCACAGCACCGCGGTCCGGACCAGCCAGGGCAGGGTGGCCCACGCCTGGCGCGGCCCGGTGCCGCCGGTCGTCGCGGCGGTGCCCGTTGCGGACGCGGTGCCCGTTGTGGACGCGGCGCCGGTCGTGGACGCGGTGCCGGTTGTCGGCGCGGCGTCCGCCCCGGGTTCGTCTGCCGTCATGTCGGCCCTCCTCGATCTCGGCGAGGTCGGTACCCGGCCGGCGCTGCGCCGACACCCGAATCGCGCCAACGCTCGGCTCGCTCTCGGAAGTGACGGGCGCGTTCCGGACGGTCCGGGGCGTCCCGCCCGCGCGGATCGTACGTCGGCGCGGGCCGATCGGCCGGGCCTTCACCATCCCCGTCCGGACCGTCGGTGTTTGCGCCGACAGGCCCAGGGAACGCGAATGGGAACGACCCGAGGAGGAGGAGCACCGTGGGTGACTTCATGGACAAGGCCAAGGACGTCGCGGACAAGCACGACAAGCAGGTCGACCAGGGCATGGAGAAGGCCGGCGACATGGCCGACAAGCGCACTGGCGGCAAGTACGACGACCAGATCGACAAGGGCGTGGACCAGGCGCAGGCGCGGACCGGTGAGGGTGACCAGGTCCGCTGACGAACCGGAGTCTCCCGGGCCGCCGAGGTGTCGGCGGCCCGGGATCGTCCCTGTCGGACGGTACGTCGGTCAGCGCTGCTGCTTCTCGCGTAGCTCGTCCATCGACGTCGGCCGGTCGCGCAGTGCGTCACGCATCCGGTCGATCATGCCGGTGCCGGGGGCGAGCAGCTTGTTCGCCGGGGGGTGGTCCGGCGCGCTCGGGTGGGGCCGGGTCGGCGCGATCTTCTTGAACGCCGTCACCTTCCCGGCCAGCTCGACCAGCTCCTCCCGAGCCGTGGCGGCGCGCAGCCGGGGGAAGAGGTCGTTCTCCTCGTCCTGCACGTGGTGGCGGATGGTGCTGGTCAGATGGGCGAGAAGTTCGTCGAAGCGGCTGTCGGACGGGTCGACCGATTCCAGGTCCTTCATCGTCCGTTCGGCGTCGGCGTGCTCGTCGATCTCGTGGTCCGCGATCTGGTCGCCGTCGGGCAGTGCCTTGCGCGCCGTCGGATAGACGTACGCCTCCTCGGCCACCGCGTGCCGGACCAGCTCGGCGATTACCACGTCGGTGAGCTGGCGGCGGTACTCGGGCGTGCCCTGGCGCGTCTCCAATTCGACGAAGAGGGTCTCGACCTCGCGGTGGTCGGCGATGAGGATGTCGACGACATCCTCGTCGCCGGTGGTCTGTGGATTGTTCATCTGGGCCCCTTACCGGTTGCGGTCGGTGGGTGTGTGGCCCCTGGTACCCCGCAGCGGTCGGGCAAACCTATGGTTGCCGATGGATTTGACGGCGCGATCCGTGGTCGGTGGTCGCCCTGACGGCTGGTGCCGGCGGTGTCCTCTGGTGCGCGCGGGACGGAGGGGCACGATTGGTCGGACGTCCTCGGGGTAACCGCCGCCATGGCCGACGACCGCCCACCAGCCGACCGGGACCGGTCGCGGCTCGGCGAGGCCGCCGAGCGGAGCGGGCAGGCGGTCCAGCGGGTACGCCACCGCGGCGGGCAGGCCGGGCAGGTCCGTGCCCGGCAGTGGGAGATCACCCTGATCATCTCGATCCAGGCCGGGCTGGCCGCCACGCTCGCCGCCCTGATCGCCCAGCACTTCCTCGGCCCCGGCGCACACGTCTTCGCCCCTGCCGCCGCCGTCGGTACGATCGCGACCGCCATCGGTCAGCGCGCCCGCCGTACCTTCGAGCTGCTGTTCGGCGTGGGCCTCGGCATCACCATCGGTGACACGCTGCGTTTCTTCCTCGGCTCCGGGCCGTGGCAGACGGGTGTGGTGGTCGCCCTGGCCATCGCCAGCGCGCTGCTGGTGGCCGGCAGGGGCGGCGCGCTCGTCGGTCAGGCCGGTGGTACGGCGGTGCTGATCGCCACGCTGGCCCCGATGCAGCGCGGCCTGGAGCTGCCGAGGATCTTCGACGCGCTCGTCGGCGGCGCGGTAGGTCTCGTGGTGGTGGCGCTGCTGCTGCCGATCAATCCCCTTCGGGTGCTGGACCGCGCCGCCGCGCCGATCTTCGCCGTTCTCTGCGAACAGCTCGCCGAGCTGGCACAGGCCGTACGGCAACGCGACGGCGACCGGTCGCAGCGCGTCCTGGAGCGGCTGCGGGGTACCGAGGGTGACGTGGGACGTCTGCACGACTCGCTGAGCGGGGCCGAGGAGGTCGTCACCATCGCGCCGGCACGCTGGCACCGCCGCCAACAGTTCCACAGGTACGCCCGCAGCGCGTCGCACCTGGAGCGGCTCCTGCTGGACAGCACCGTCATGGCCCGCTGGTCGACGACCGCCCTGCAGTACGACGAACCGCTCCCGTCGGAGCTGGCGGACGCGATCGCCCGGCTGGGACGGGCGGTGGCGGAGATGCGGACGGAGTGCCGGGTCGGCGAGATCCCGCAGTGCACCCGGAAGCTGGTCGAGGAGACTGCCGAGCTGGCCGGACGGGCATCCGCGGTCGGGGTCAGGTCGTTCGGCGACGCCCTCGTCACCGCCCTGCGCACCGCGGCCAGCGACCTGCTCCGGGCGGCAGGATGCGACCCCGACGACGCCAACCGGATCGTGCGCAGGGCGGCAGGTGCCGGCGAGGCGGCCATCTCCCCACCGCCCCGGCGTCATCTGCACCGCGCCCGGGCGACTCGGGCCACCCGGGCGCGTCGGCGAGCGAACCAGGCGGCCCGCAGGCGCGACGACAGGGCCGGCCTCTCCGCGAGGAAGAGACCGGCCCGGTGAACCGTCAGGATCAGGAGGAGTAGCCGCGCTCGGCGATCCAGTTGGCGACCTTCGGCAGGCTCATCCAGTACTCGCCGAGCGCCGGGTCGGCCGGGTCGGCGACGCGGATGTCGTCCCCGCCGTCGCGGTAGCCGACGAGCGTCAGGTAGTGGCCGCCCTCGTACGAGTGCGGGTTGCCGTCGGTGTCCACGGTCGTGCCCTTGATGTTGGCCACCACCGGCCGGCCGGCGTCGATCGCGGCCAGGACGTCCCGGCGCAGCTGCTCGACCTGGTCGGGTCGGGCCACCGAATCACGGATCTCGGTGGTCCGATAGCGACCGCCGGTCAGCTCGTTGAGCACGCGGGTGGTGTCCAGGGCCGACGGTGTGCCCGCCTCCGTGGTGCCGAGCCGCTTGGCCACCTCGTCCTGGGACAGCGCCTTGCCCTGCGCGGAGAGCGCGATCCGGGTCGCGGCGGGGCCGCAGTAGAAGAAGTTCGGCTGGGCCTGGTAGTCGACGTCGAGAATGCGCTCCGCGCTCCGGTTGGACTGGCTCGACGAGGCCGGGGCGACCTGCGCGGGGGCCGCCTGCGCGGCGACGGCGGGGCCGAGGGCGCAACCGCCGGCGACCAGCAGGCCGACGACTGACAGACCGCTCTTCTGCACGATCGGGTTCATGGTCGAGTCTCCGTTCGGGGGTGTGCCGCCTCCGTGGCGGTCTCGGCCGTGCGTACCGGGGACGTAACGGCCCTGCTTCGGCCGGCATTCCGTCGCCGGCTGCCGCTGGGGCGTCGTGACCAGGTGTAACGGCTACCGGCGGTGCGGGATTCCGCGAGACGGCATGCGACAGCGAGCCGGCCCGAAACGGGCATGGCGTCGCAAAGCGGACAGTGTGCCGGTGTGGCTCAGAGGCTCCCGAGCAGCCCGGTCACGGTGATCTCGATGACCACGCGCTCCGGATTCGGGCGCGGGGTCCGATACCGCTCGGCGTAGCGTCGTTCGGCCTCCGCGACTGCGGCTCGATCCGACCGGAGCACCGCCCGGCCCTCGATCGTCAACCAGCGGCGCCCGTCCACGTGGCAGACCGCCACCGGAGTGCCGTCGGCGCCGGCGGCGGCCACCTGGCGGGCCTTGCGGGACGTACCCGAGGTGATCACCCGGGCCAGCCCGGCCGCCGCGTCGAGTGTGACCCCGACGGGCACCACGTGCGGGGTGCCGTCGGCGCGCAGGGTGGTAAGTGTCGCCAGGTGCCGTTCCGCACAGAAGGCGGCCACCCGGTCGTCGCGGATGTCCAGCCGATGATCGCCCGCCACGCGTCCCCCGTCCTGCGCACCAACCTCGATCATCGTACGGAGCGGGCGCGGTCCGGATCCGGCGGTGCGTCCGGCTGCCCGGGCAGTCGACGGCCGGCCGCCCGGCGCTTGTGCACGAGCCGCGTGAGATAGATCAGCGCGCCGGCCAGAACGCCCATGTCGTCCAGGTAGATCGGGTCCGGGAGGATGTCCACCGGGAAGATCGTGTAGATCAGCGCCCCGTAGAAGGCGACCTTTCCGCCCGCGCCCAGCCCGGTCAGCAGCCGCCTCGTCCGCACCAGCCGTACCGCCAGCACCACCGCGCCGACAAGTGTGGCGAGGGCCAGGATGCCGGCGATCACCACGAGGACCCACGCCTGTCGGGACATGCCGTCACGCTAACCCACAAGCGCCGGCCCGGCCCGGTTCGCCGTGTCGCGGCGAACCGGAACCACCCGGCCGCCGAGTCAGAACGCGGGCACCGCCGCCCGACCCCGGGCGACCACCGCGTTCTCCCGGGTCTGCTCGGTCGATGGCCGGAGCACCTCGCTGAGTGGCAGCACCGACGCCGACTCCGCCACCCGCCGCCCGGTCGCCGCGTGAGCCTCCTCGCGGAGGCTGCGAGCCGCCGCCACGGCCAGCTCAGCGGCCCGCCAGGCCGCCTGCTCCCGCTCCTGGGCGGCGACGTGCCGGGCCGCCAGGTTGTCGCGGATCGCCCGCTGCAGCACGAGTTCCTGCTCGACGGGGTGCAGCCGCGGGTCCCAGCCGTCGCGGTGCGCGAAGACGTCGCTGAGCTGCTCCACCGACAGCTCCCGCCGCCAGTACGCGTCCAGCGCGGCCCGGTGCAGGTAGCGCTCGCGGTCGGCGTACTCGGCGGGGGTCCGGACGGTCTGTGGCAGCGGCATCGCGGCTGCCCCACCGAGCCGCCGTACGCCCGCCTCGGCCGCCTCCAGCGCCTGCCAGGCGGCTTCGACGGTCTCCTGCGCGGCCACCCACTCGGCCCGCCGACGCTGGGCGGTGGTGGTGGCGCGTTCGGCGGCCACCGTGACCTCCTGCGCGTAGCGGCTCTGCTCCCGCTCCTGGAG
The DNA here is from genome assembly GCF_040649315.1 of Micromonospora sp. NPDC049004. Lineage (NCBI taxonomy): Bacteria > Bacillati > Actinomycetota > Actinomycetes > Micromonosporales > Micromonosporaceae > Micromonospora > Micromonospora sp. NPDC049004. The sequence continues at coordinate 218,244 of NZ_JBEZFG010000002.1, read as the reverse complement.
CGCCTGTTCGAGTTGGCTGGGCATGGCGGCGTTGCGGATCCGGACGGCCGGGTCGAGTCGGAGCCGGCCGGGGCGCAGCAGGAGCACGGCGACGGCGACGACCACCACCCCGAGCAGGCTCAGCCAGATGGCGGCGGCCCGGGGCACGTCGGGCAGGACGGCGGAGAGGACGGTCTGCATGATCAGCACCTCGCGGTCGAACGACGGTATCGACGGATGGGTCCTGACGGCACCGGGCCGGTCGCTCGACTGGTGTCGACGCGCCGGGCTCCGAGTGGTCGGGGTGAGCTGCGGATGGCCGCCCGAGGCTCGGGCCGATCCCCGCTGGGCGGGAGGTCGGGAGCCGGATCGGGTCTGGCTGCGGGTAGCGCCGGTCGGCGGCGACCCGGGCACCCGGACGGACGCACGACCCGGAGCCGGGTCGCGGGGAGCGTCGGGTGGCCTGACGGCCTGGGTTCAGCTGGTGGGAGGGCCGCGTCGGGGCGGGGTGCCGCAGCCGGGCTCAACGGCCGGCGCGTGCTGCGCGCCCGCGAGGACCGGCCGGGTCGGCGCGGCGACGACTGCTTCGCTGCCCGGCCGGGGCGCGGCCGGCTGGCTCGTACGCTCGGTGGCCGCGACGGCCTCGGGTCGAACGGCGTCCACGCGGCTGCTCACGGCGCTGGGCCGCAGCTGGGCCTGGGCGGACGGCGGGGTGGCGGCGAGCGCGCCGCCGAGACCGACAGCGAGCACCAGGGCGGTGACCGCCAGCCGGGTCAGCTCCCGCAGTGACCACAGCACTGCCCACCGGGCTGGGCGGACCAGGGCTGCGGACGACACCCGACCAACCTATCGCCCGAGCCGCCGTGGCGCAGCACGACAGCGGGCGCAACGGTGGTGACCGCCACCACCGTGAACACTGTGGACGGTGGTGACCTGCGGCGACACCGCCTCCGGGTACGACGGCCGGGGGCCGGAACACGGTGACCCCCGCCGCGACAGGCGGCAGGGGTCACTCGGGTGTCTCGTGCGGCGTTGGGCGCCGTCGGCGGGTCAGCCGGCGGTGCCGAGCACCGGTGGCGCGGCGTCCCCGCCGTCCTGCCACACCATCTCGTCCTCGGTCAGCCAGGTCAGCCGCTCGTCGGACTCGTCGTCCTCGGGGCGACCGTGCCCGCCGAGCACCCCGGGGCGGTTGCCACCCCGGCCGTTGCCCGTCAGACCCTGCCGCCCACCCGCTGCCGCCCGACCGGTCTCACCGCGGCGGCCGTCGATGCTCCGCCCGACGCCACTGGCGGAACGGTTCTCGGCGGCGGCAGCGCCGCCGGTCGGCCGGGCCGCCGTGGTGGGCGTGCTGCTCGACCCGGCGAGCGCGGAGGTGCGCAGGACGCCACCGGCCGGCGCCCCGCCCGGTGCCCCGAAGAGCAGGCTCGGCCCGCCCGAGGCGCTGGCAGCCACGGTGGTGGCCGGCCCGGACAGCCCGGCCAGGCCGGCCGCCCCGCCGGTGAGCAGGGCCCCGCCGAGCAGCGGGTCCGCGCCGGCGAGGGAGGTGGTGCCGCCGGGGTCGCTGCCGGAGCCCTCCGGCCCGATGACGACAACCGAGGTGCCGCCGTCGTGGCCGGGGACGGAACCGCCCCCGCCGGCCGGCGGAGGTGCCACCCCGTCGGGCGTCGTGACAGTGGCGCCGCCCGTGTGCGCGGTCAGGCCGGTGGCGGTCGGAGCGGCCGACGGCGTCGTGGTGGCCGGGCCGCTGCGCGGCGTCGGCCGGTCCTGGTTGGTCGTCCGCGGAGTCTCCGGGTGGGGGTGGGGCGGGTCGACCACGCGGTCGTAGGCGGAGAGGTCGTAGCCGGCGGCCAGTTCGGCCACCACGTTCACCATCCGCTGGTGGGCCTTCTCCTGCTCTTCCTTGTCCTGCTGGTGGCCCATGATGCCCCCGACCACGGCACCGGGCAGGCCGAAGGCGGCACCCTTGAGCGCGCCCGAGACGGCCTTGTCGTTGTCGTCGGTCTCCTCCGGGCTCTCGGCCTGCTTGTGCGCGGTGCGCAGCTGGCCGGCCATCATGGTGAGGCCCTGCTTGATGCCAGCCATGCCTTCGCCCAGCGCGTCGGAGTGGTCGACGATCAGCGTGAGCCGGCGCTGGAACTCCCGACCTGCCGAGCCCGTCCAGGTGTGGCCGAGCTTCTCGAGGTCGCCGCTCAGCTCCCGGCCGAGACCGTCCAGGATGCCCTTGAGGGCGGCCCACTGGGCGGCGATCCCGTCGATCTGCTCCGGCTTGCCGGCCATCACCGCGTCGTACAACTCGCGGTGGCTCTTGTCCTGGTAGCGCTGGGTGTACTCAGACACTGCCGTCCCCCTTCGGCTGCAACGCCCGGTCGACACCGGTCAGCGCAGCCGTGATGTCGGTGGCGTTGGCCGCGTTACGCGCCTCGGCGGTGCGGTAGTTGGCCAGGATGGTGCTGGTCGCCTGCTGCGCGGCCACCACCGCCTGCCGGAGCCGCTCGGCCTGCTCCACGTACGACTGGTGGACCTCGCTGTAGCGGCGCGAATTCTGGGTGGCATCGGTGAACGATCCCAACGCCGGTGGGCTGCACTGCATCTCGGTGTTGAGCTTGCGCAGCACCGACTCGGCCTGGCTCAGCCGCGACGTCAGGTGTTGGTGGAAGTCCTCAAGGGACAGCAGGTCGACTTCCGTACGCCCGGTCATGGCAACATCCCCGTCGTTCTGGTTGACAACCGTCAGCGAACCAAGGTTAGTCCACTGCTGCGACACGGGGCGACCCGTCCGAACGGGTCAGTCGTCGGCGCCGGTCGATGCCCCGGGCGACCCGCCGCCCGTGCCCCCGCTCGTCGGGGCGACAGTGGCCGACGTGGACGACGTCGGCTGCGGCACGGACGCGGACGCCAACGCGTCACCCGGTGCGAACTGCACGAGCGCGTCCTCCCGGTTGAGCGTGGGCCCGGTCGGGATCAACGCGAGCAGCGAGCCGGGAACCGCCAGCGGAGTGACCCCTTCGTAGCCGAGCGCCCCCAGCGTCTCGGCGGAACCGAGCGGGTACCGGACACCCTGCGGGCTGATCAGGTAGACCGTCGCGCCGGCGGCGCCGGATCCGCTGGTGCCGGCGCCGGGCGCGGCCTGGGCCAGTACGCCCTTGCCGCCGGGCAGCAGCACCGATTCGGCCGTACGCACCGTGTCCCGGTTGGTCTGGCGCACCGGCACGGAGCCGGGCTCGTCCGCCGTCAACTCCGCCGGAGCCCGGTCGAAGACCTCAAGCGTGGTGGTCGGGGGACCACCGGCGGCGCCGGCCCGGTACGTCGCGCAGAGCAGCGTCTGCCCGGCCCGGGCCTGGTACAGGGTGGGCAGGGTCCGGGGCATGCCGTCCGCGTCGAGCCGCTGCTCGGTCAACAGTCGACCGGCCTGGTCCGGCGTGATGTCGGTGATCTGACCGCCGCCACTGATGAGCAGCAGGGCGGTGATCTCACTGATCGAGACGAGACCCTCCCGCGCGAGCACGTAGTGCTGCCCCGCGGCCTGGAAGACCTGACCGATGGTCGCGGGCCGGCCGGCCACGCTCAGCCCGCTGCGCTCGCCCATGTCGGCCAGGGACGGCTTGCGCAGCGGTGGCCCGGCCGGTATGGCGTTGAGCAGTTGCTGCCCGACCGGCAGCGGCGCCGTGCCGGTCATCCGCAGCGCCGCGACCGCCTGGTCACCGCCGCGCACCTCCAGCCGGGAGTTGCCGGTGAGCAGGTGCCGCTGACCGTCCACGGTGACCAGCACCGCCCGGTCACCGAGCGGCGCACCGCCGGGCAACGCACGGTCGATCACGACGCGGGTGGTGGAGTGGCGCGGGTCGGCCGGGTCGGGCACGTCGCAGACGGACCACGGCAGGCCGGTCAACGACTTGCGGTCCGGCAACGCGTCGGGTGCGCCGACGATGCCGACGGTGTGCCCCCGTGGCCGGTCGCGCAGCGCGGCCTGGGACATGGTGCGCACCGCGGGGTCGGGCTCGTTGAGGATCAGCCGTGCGGAGGCGTAGTTCAGCGTGGGATGCAGCTCGCCCTCGGCGAACACGTACGTCGCGCCGGTTTCCCGCTCGATGACCAGGGTGTTCTCTTCCAGCGGCGCGGCATTCCCGGTCAACTGGCCGTACGCGCCGACGCCACCGAGCACCACCGCCGCGGCGATCACACTGCCGAAGACCGCCATGCCGAGCCGTCGCATCGGCAGGTTGGTCGTCTCCGGATCGCCCGACACGAGCGCGGAGACGATCCGACGGGTGACGAAGCGGTACGCCTGCACCTGATCGCGGCGGGTCCGCATGACTTACCTCCGGCGGGGTGGATCCGCGACGATGTCCTCGGGGTGCCGTCGCGGGCTTCCCTACGATAAGGGGCCGACGGCGGGTCCTCGGGGCCGCCGCCGGATCGGTGCCGGGCCGACCCGGCGCAGAGTCGTACCGTCCAGGAGGGACTGTCAGCGATGACGCAGGTTCAGGCGCCACCCGCGGATGCGGTCACGAGGCCGTCCGGCGTCCCGGCGCGGGTCACCCCGGCGGCCGACCGGCCGGTCCGGGGTCGCATCGGTCCGGTGCTGGTCGGCCAGCTCGTCGTACTCGAGGTGTGCGCCATCGCCGTCTGGGCCGCGACGGCCGGGCCGAGCTGGCTGCTCGCCACGGTCGCCGCCCTGGCGGTGGCGGTCGTGGTGGCCGCGTTCGCCCGCCGTGGCGGTCGCTGGTGGTTCGACGACGTGCTGCTGCGTCGCCGGCTGCGCCAACGCCGTGAGCGGGCGGCGGTCGCGCTGGCCGACGGCACCGCCGTGGACCCCCGGCTGGCCGCGCTCGCACCCGAGCTGGGCGTCATCGAGTTGACCGACCGGGGCACCCGGCTCGGCATCGGGCAGGACGACCAGGGCTGGTTCGCCGCGGTCGCGCTGCAACCGGCCACCGGCGACGCGGTCGGTTCGGTGGATGCGGCGACCGTGGACCGCGCCCTGCGGGTGCTCGCCGACTTCTCGGCCCCGGTGTCCAGGGCCCAGGTGGTCGCGCACACCCTGGTCTGGTATCCGGCCCCCGGTGCGCCGCCGGCGGCGCACCGGACCGTCTGGGTGGCGCTGCGGCTCACGGTCCACGACGCACGGATCGAGACGGTGAGCCGGGGCGGCGGACTGGCCGGTGTCCACCGCACGCTGGCCGCCGGCATCGGCCGCTTGGGCAAGGCGCTGACGGCAGCCGGATTGGCCCACCGGCCGCTGGGTCGCGACGAGCTGCGCGCCGCAGTGGTGTCGGCCGCCGGGCTGGACCTGGTGCCCGAGCCGCCGACGGAGAGCTGGCGGGGGCTGGGCGGCGGCGGCTGGACGCACCGCTGCCTGACCCTGCGGGGCCGCCCGGACGCGCCGTTGGGTCCGCTGGTGGACGCGATCACCGCAACGTCGGCCCCCTCGCACACGGTGGCCGCCGCGGTGGCGCCCGGCGGGCGCATGGCGACGCCGCTGCTCCGGGTCGCGGCCATGGACAACCACGTCGAGGCGCTGGTCAAGGTCGTCCGGGAGGTCGCGCACCGCGCGGGCACGCCGGCCCGGCCGTTGGACGGGCAGCACGGCCCGGGCGTCTACGCCAGCGCGCCTGTCGCGTCGGCGCCCGTGGGCGCCGGCCGGCGGCAGTCCCGCTGACGGCGAGCTGACTGCTCCCCGGTCAGGGCCGCAGGTTGACGATCCAGCCGTACAGGCCGCAGACCCAGACGGCCAGCGGCACCAGCGCGATGATCAGCATGATCTCGACGATGTCGAGCAGCCGACCCCACACCGGCGAGATGCGCTTGCCGGCGACGGTCAGGCCGTAGATCAGGCTGACCACTGCCGCCAGCAGCAGCCCACCGAGGACCAGGCCGAGCCGGACCGCGAGCGACCCACCGGCGAAGGTCGCCGCGGCGGCCAGGCCCAGCCCGACGGTGCCGGCGAGCAGCACCGGAACGCGCTGGGCCCGACCCAGGAGCGGTCGCGCCCGCAGCAACGACAGCAGGGCCAGCACCAGGCACAGCAGCACCGCCGGCAGGCGGCCGTCCAGGGCCAGCACCAGCTGCGCGCCCAGCACGAGCACCGCCACCGTCCACAGCAGACCGGTGAGGAACTGGTCCGCCCGGTCGCTGCGCTCGAGCACCTGCCGCCCGTTCACCGACTCGCTGTCGGTCTTCAGATCGTCCGGACCGGTCGGGATCGACGGCACCGGCAGCCGGGCCAGCCGGTAGGCCACCATCGGCAGCGCCGGCACCACGCCGAACGCGACAGCCGCCACGATCGCGGCCCCGGCGGCGGCGTCGAGGTCGAGGGTCAGGCAGAGCAGCGCGCCCAGACCCGTCCCCGCGCCCACCCCGATCGCGGCGAAGAAGAGGGGGTACCGGTCACCGACGGCCACCACGGCCACCGCCCCGGCGACCACCACGGCCGTGGCCGCGAGCAGGACGTGCGGACTGGCCAGCTCGGTCAGCTTGCGGTCACCGGCGAGCAGCAGCAGGCCACCGGTGCCCGCGTACACCAGCCCGACCATCGCCAGCACCGAGCCCGTGCCGCTGTCACCCGCCGCCCGGGCGAGCACCGCGGCGCCGACCAGCAGCGCCACCGCGACCAGCACGGCGGCCAGCGCGCCGGGCAGGTGGGGAGGGCCGGTGAACAGAGCGGCCAGGGCGCCGGCGCCGAACGCCGCCGCGGCGAACAGCACCGCGAACGACCGGGTCGCCCCGACCTGCCAGGAACCCGGCCGCTGGGTGGTCGCGGTGGCGACCGCGTCCACCACGTCGTCGAAGACGACCTCCGGAGCGGAGGCGGACCGGGGGTTGAAGTACAACACCTCGCCGTCGCGGACACCGAGCTGCGCCGCCGTACGACCACCGTCCAGAGGTGCACCACCCAGGCGGGACAACGCCCAGCCGCCGTGCCGCACCCCGTCGTCGGCCAGGTCCTCACCGGCGTAGCGCAGCAGGGTCGGCAGAAGGTCCGCCATCGGCACGTCCGACGGCAGGGCCAGATCCATCCGCGTACGAGGGGCCACAATGGTGATCCGGCTCAGACCACCGGTCGCCGTCTTCGTCGCCACAGTGGCCTCCTGGTGTCCATCTACGATCGGCGGGCCGGGATCCCGCGGTGCGGGTGCACCGCGCCCACGGGAGATTACCTACGATGACGGGCACGTACAGTGCCCACCCGCGGGCTTCGGGCCGCGCCGGCACGACAGCAGGGCCGCTTCTGGGGAGGAGACAGCCGTGAGCACGGTCGTGTTCCGCCGACCTCCGCGCCAGCCGGGGCCGGCCCTGCCACGCGGTGAGGTGGTGCTGGAGTCCCCGCCCGAGCTGCCCGAGCCGACGCCCCGCGGGATGGGGCAACTGCTCATGATCCTGCCAATGGTCTGCGGTGTCGGTGCGATGGCGTTCCTCTACGCCGGCCGGGGCGGCGGCATGATGACGTACGTCGCGGGTGGCCTGTTCGGCGTCTCGATGCTCGGCATGGCCATCGGTTCGCTCAGCAACGGCGGCAACGACAAGGCCGAGCTGAACGCCGACCGCCGCGACTACATGCGCTACCTGGCGCAGATGCGCAAGCGCACCCGGCGAGCGGCGGCCCAGCAGCGGGACGCGATGAACTGGCGGCACCCCGAGCCCGACGCGCTCTGGTCGATCGCGGCGTCGCGCCGGCTGTGGGAGCGGCGGATCACCGAGCCCGACTTCGGTGAGACCAGGATCGCGCTCGGCCCGCAGCGGCTGGCCGTGGAGATCGTCCCCCCGGAGACCAAGCCGGTCGAGGACCTGGAACCGATGAGCGCCATCGCGCTGCGTCGGTTCGTCCGCGCACACACCACTGTGCCCGAACTGCCCACCGCGTTGTCGGTGCGCGCGTTCAGCCGGGTGGTGCTGCGCGGCGACCGTGAGCCCGTGCTCGACCTGACCCGGGCGGCCCTGGGTCAACTGGCGACGTTCCACGCCCCGGACGACCTGGTCGTCGCCGTGGTCGCCGCGCCCGACCGGCAGCCCGCCTGGAACTGGGTGAAGTGGCTTCCCCACGCCCACCACAGCGGCCGTACGGACGCGGCCGGCGCGCGCCGGCTGGTCTTCGCGAGCCTGGCCGAGGCCGAGGAGTCCCTCGCGGGCGAGCTGGCCGGGCGACCCCGGTTCGCCGCCGAGGCCAAGGCGTTGACCACCGCGCCACACGTGGTCGTGGTGGTCGACGGTGGCGAGATCTCCCCGACCTGCCAGCTGGTGGGCCAGGGGCTGCTCGGCGTCACCCTGATCGACCTCTCCGGGACGGTGCCGCGCGACGCCGGCCGCTGGCTGCTCTGCCTGGACGTGGGCGACGGCACCACCCTCGACCTGATCCGGGGCAGCTCGTCCTCGCGGCTCGGCCGGCCCGACCGGCTCACCGCCGAGGCCGCCGAGGGGCTGGCCCGGCAGATCGCGCCGTACCGGCTGTCGCAGCAGCAGACCAGCAACGAGGAGCCGCTGGCCCGCAGCACGGAACTGCCCGACCTGCTCGGCGTCGGCGACGCCGCGGCCGTGGACGTGCACCAGACCTGGCGGCCGCGCGGTCACCGGGACCGGCTGCGCATCCCGCTCGGCGTCGGCCCGGACGGCAACGTCGTCGAACTCGACTTCAAGGAGTCGGCGCACGAGGGTATGGGCCCGCACGGCCTCGTCATCGGCGCGACCGGCTCCGGCAAGAGCGAGCTGCTCCGTACGGTGGTGGCGGCGCTGGCGGTGACCCACTCGTCCGAGGAGCTGAACTTCGTCCTGGTGGACTTCAAGGGTGGCGCGACGTTCGCCTCCCTGGAGGCGTTGCCGCACACCAGCGCGGTGATCACGAACCTGGCCGACGAGTTGCCGTTGGTCGACCGGATGCGCGACGCGCTGGCCGGTGAGATGGTGCGCCGGCAGGAGTTGCTGCGGGCGGCGGGCAACTACGTGTCCCGGTTCGAGTACGAGAAGGCGCGGGCGGCCGGTGAGCCGTTGGCGCCGATGCCGAGCTTGTTGATCATTTGTGACGAGTTCAGTGAGTTGTTGGCGGCGAAGCCGGACTTCATCGACCTGTTCGTGATGATCGGCCGGTTGGGTCGGTCGCTCGGTGTGCACCTGTTGCTGGCGTCGCAGCGGCTGGAGGAGGGCAAGCTGCGTGGTCTGGACACGCACCTGTCGTACCGGATCGGGTTGCGGACGTTCTCGGCGGTGGAGAGCCGGATCGTGCTCGGCGTGCCGGACGCGTACGAGCTGCCGAACGCGCCCGGGCACGGCTACCTGAAGACGGACACCAGCACCATGCTGCGATTCCGGGCCGCGTACGTCTCGGGGCCGTACCGGGCGCCCGGCCAGCAGGCCTCCGCGTCGCAGGCCCTGGTGCAGCGCCGGATCGTGCCGTACGGCGTCAATTTCATCCCGGCGCAGGCCACGCAGGTGTCGGTGGACGCCATGCCGGAGCCGGAGCAGCCGGCCGACGGCAAGGCCGTCGCGATGCTCGACGTCCTGATCGACCAGCTCAAGGGCCGGGGCCGTCCCGCGCACCAGGTGTGGCTGCCGCCGCTGGCGGAACCGCCGGGCCTGGGCGAGCTGCTCGGCCCGCTGGCCGTCGACCCGACCTACGGGTTGTGCACGGCGTCCTGGCCGGGCCGGGGTCGCCTCACCGTGCCGGTGGGCGTGGTCGACCGCCCGTACGAGCAGCGCCGCGACCCGATGATGGTCGAGCTGGCCGGCGCCGGCGGCAACGTGGTGATCGTCGGCAGTTCGCTCAGCGGCAAGAGCACCATGCTGCGGTCGCTGCTGGCCTCGCTGGCGCTCACCCACACGCCGCGTGAGGTGCAGTTCTTCTGCCTGGACTTCGGCGGTGGCGCGCTGCGCAGCCTGGAACGCCTGCCGCACATGGCCGGGGTGGCCGGCCGGCGCGACATCGAGGCGGTGCGGCGCACGGTGGCCGAGGTCGTCGCGGTGCTGGACGAACGGGAGACGCGCTTCGCCCAGTACGGCATCGACTCGGTGGCGAGCTACCGCCGTCGCCGGGCGGCCGGCGAGTTCGCCGACGACCCGTTCGGCGACGTGTTCCTGGTGGTGGACGGCTGGAACACCCTGCGCCAGGACTACGAGGAGCTGGAGCAGACCATCACGACGCTCGCCAACCGGGGCCTCGGCTTCGGGGTGCACGTGGTGCTCACGGCGGTGCGCTGGGCGGAGATCCGGATCAACATGCGTGATCTGCTCGGCACCAAGCTGGAGTTGCGTCTGGGCGACGCGGCGGAGTCCGAGATCGACCGGCGCTCGGCGATGAACGTGCCGGAGAAGTCGCCCGGTCGCGGTCTGACCCGGGACAAGCTGCACTTCCTCACCGCGATCTCGCGGATCGACGGTCGGCGCGACATCGAGGACCTGAGCGAAGCGTCGGTCGCGCTCGCCGGGCACGTGGCGGCGAACTGGCCGGGGCGCCCGGCGCCGAAGGTGCGGCTGCTGCCCCGCCGGCTGCCGGTGTCCGAGCTGGCCCGGATCATCGACCGGTCGGCCCCCGGCCTGCCGATCGGCGTCAACGAGTCGGCGCTCGCGCCGGTCTACCTGGATCTGGCGAACGAGCCGCACCTGACGGTCTTCGGCGACGCCGAGTGCGGCAAGACCAACCTGCTGCGGCTGATCGCCCGGGGCATCACCGAGCGGTACACGCCGGCCCAGGCGCGGCTGGTGATCGCCGACTACCGCCGTGGGCTGCTGGGCGCGGTGGAGGGCGATCACCTGCTCGACTACGCGCCGTCCAACCAGGCGTTCGCGCAGGGGCTCGGCTCGATCCGCAGCGCGCTGTCCAACCGGCTGCCGGGCCCGGACGTGACCACCGCCCAGCTGCGGGACCGCAGCTGGTGGAAGGGCCCCGACCTCTACATCCTGGTGGACGACTACGACCTGGTGGCCTCCGGTGGCAGCAACCCGCTGAGTGCCCTGCACGAGCTGCTGCCGCAGGCCCGGGATATCGGTCTGCATCTGATCGTCACGCGTCGGGTCGGCGGGGTGTCCCGGGCGCTCTACGAACCCGTACTGCAACGACTGCGCGAGCTGGACTCGCCGGGCCTGCTCATGTCCGGCAACCGGGAGGAGGGCGCGGTCTTCGGCACGTTGCGTCCGAGTCCGCAGCCGCCCGGGCGGGGCACGCTCGTCCGTCGACGCGACGGCCAGCAGTTGATCCAGACCGCCTGGTCCGAGCCGGCCTGACCGAGCCGTCAGACAGGGGTTGGCGGAGTCGGGCGGTCCAGTGTCGACGGCGGCGACGCGCGGTCGCGGGGCCGTTCGGGTCGGATTCCCGTCCGAACGGGTCGCAGGTGCGACGCGATTCACCGCCATCCATCGAACACGACCAGCCAGGGCTGCGGTGGCTGGACGGATTCCGCTACGGTCTTAGTTGGAGTGTCCGTCGGTGGGGTGTTGCTGCCTTGCCGCGGGGGAGGGGCGCGGCAAAGCCGCCGCCACAACATGACGGAAGGGTGTGAAGCATGGCGTTCGAGGTCGAAGCTGCGACTCTGCATACCGCCGCGAGTGACGTGCGGTCCACGCGCAGCGAGGTCGACGGCGAGCTGAAGAAGCTGTGGAACGTAGTCGACGACCTGGCCATGGCGTGGAAGGGTCAGGCGTCCACGGGGTTCCAGTCGTTGATGACGCGCTGGAACGAGGACACCGTCAACCTGCTGACCGCGATGGACAACATCGCGGACCTGCTCGACAAGTCGGGTACGACGCACCAGGTCAACGACGAGGAGCAGCAGCAGATGCTGGACAAGTTCCACTCTGCTCTCAACCCGTGATCCATAGCCAGCAGAGGAGGAAGTCGTGACGATCAAGGTTGACTACGCGGTCCTCGAGAGCAGCAACCAGCAGATGCAGGCCATCTCGAAGACCATCGACGAGAAGCTCGACACGCTGCGGTCGATGCTGTCCAAGCTGCAGTGGGAGGGCGAGGACCGGACCGCCTACGAGCAGCACCAGGCGAAGTGGGACTCGTCGGTCCGGGACATCAACCGGATCCTGAACGAGATCGGCGGCGCCGTCGGTATCGCCCGCGAGAACTACGTCTCCACCGAGATGAGCAACTCCAAGGTGTGGGGCTGACACAATCACCGGTGCGGCTCCGGTCCGGCTTCGACCGGGCCGGAGCCGCACTGCGTTGGCGTCGGCGAGGTACTGGGAGAGCGATGCGTACGGGGAAGCCTTTCCGATCGACACGGGCCATGGGCGCGGCAGTGCTGGCGTTGTGCGCCGCGCTGGCGCCCGCGGTGACTGTCGCGCCGGCGCCGGCCCAGGCCGCCGACACGGTCCGGGGCATTCAGCAGTGGTACCTGGACTACCTCAAGATCTCTGCCGCCCACAAGATCACCAAGGGTGCTGGCGTCGTGGTCGCCGTCGTCGACACCGGCGTCGAGGCCAGCCATCCCGACCTGCGCGGGCAGGTGCTCGCGGGGCACGGCACCAACGCCATGGCTCCCCCGGACGGGCGGCGTGACGACGACAAGGTGAAGGGGCACGGCACCGCGATGGCCGGCATCATCGCCGGGCGCGGCGGGGGCGAGATGCACGTGTTGGGCATCGCCCCGGCCGCGAAGATCCTGCCCGTCGCGATGGGCGCGAACTTCAACGAACAGGACATGGTCCTGGGTATCCGGTGGGCCGCGGACAACGGCGCTGACGTCATCAACCTCTCGCTCGGCAGTGGCAACAGGGCGGCTTCCCCGGATGTGGTGGACGCCGTCAACTACGCGTTGAGCAAGGATGCCGTCGTGGTCGCCTCCGCGGGCAACGTCGAGCAGGGCGACCGACAGGTCACCTCGCCCGCCAACATCCCCGGCGTCGTCGCCGTCTCCGGGTTCGGCAAGCAGGGTGGCTTCTTCGCCGGGTCGGTGCAGGGGCCGGAGACCGTCATCGCCAGTCCGATGGACAGCATCATCGCGCCGGCGCCCGAAGGCGTCTCGCCGAACGGCTATGGGCTGGGCAGCGGCACCAGTTCGGCGGCCGCCCTCATCTCCGGGGTGGTGGCGCTGGTCCGCTCGGAGTATCCGAAGCTCGACGCGGCCAACGTCGTCAACCGGCTGATCAGAACCGCCCGCGACGCCGGGCGGGCCGGGCGGGACCCGCAGTTCGGCTTCGGCAGGGTCGATCCGGTCGCCGCGCTGACCCGATCGGTGCCCGCCGTCACGGCGAACCCGCTCCTGGAGGGCGCGGGCCGCCCGGCCGGCCCGACCCGCACCGGCAGCGCCGCGCGCCCCGGTGACGACGACGGGCCGGCGGTCGAGTTCGGGGTCTCGAACAAGGCCGGCGCGATCGTCCAGGTGGGGCTCTGCCTCGGCGTTCCGATCATCGGGCTGATCGTGCTGCTGGTGGTGCTGCGACGCCGCAGGCGGCGCCCATCGCCGGCCGCTGTCGGCCCGTACCCAGGCGCACCCGGCATGCCGCCACCAGGCTGGCCCGCCACCCAGCCGACACCGGCCGGGTACGGTCCGCCGCCGCAGCCCGTTCCGGGCTACGGTCCGCCGCCGGGCCAGCCGGGGCAGGGGTACCCGCCGGGCCATCCCGCGCCTGGTTATCCGCCGGCACCGACCGCTCCGGCGTCACCGCCGGGCCCGTCCGGCTGGCCGGGCTCGGGCCCGCCGCCACCCGGCCACCAGCAGCAGTGAACGCAGGCCACCAGTCAGGGTTTCGGGGAGGGGACCGATGACGGACGACAGAACCACCCAGCCGGAACGGTACGTGAACGACGACCTCTACATCCCGGTCCCGGTCGGCGGGGTGCCGACGGCGGGTCTGGCCGTGACCGGCTTGGAGATCGACAACGTCAACCACGCCGCAACGCCGAAGGGCCTGGTCACCGCGCCGGGTGAGGCCGGCGTCAAGACCGAGTGGGACGCGACAAGCCTGGACTCGGCCATCACCTGGCTGGAGACCCACGCCGCGTACCTGAACAAGCTGTCCTACGACATGGTCGACATCCAGGACCTGATGGGTGGCGCGGCCAGCGGCGTGGCAGGTGGGGCCGGAGGCCAGCCGAGCCCGCTCGGCGGGTTCGACTGGGCGGCCCGGTTGGCCGCCAAGCACCAGGGGCTCTACCAGGGCACCGAGTCAGGTGTCCGGAGGCTCTCGCAGAACCTGTACGACGCGGCGGAGGCGCTGCGCCAGGTCAAGCAGAACTACGAGACGGCGGAGGAACAGAACAGGATGTCCGCCGCCGACATGCAGCGTGTCTTCGGCGACGTGGCCGGCAACGGCGACGGCCGCTAGGACGGGGGAGGACGAAGGTGGGCCTGAGCTGGGAAGAGATGTGCCAGAAGGTCGTCATCGACGGCCGGCCTGGTGACGTGGAGAGCGCCGCCCTCGGCTGGGAACAGCTGATCAAGAATCTCAACAACGTCAAGCAGAGCCTCGACACCAACATCAAGGACCTGGGCACGACCTGGAAGGGTCCTGCGTACGAAGCGTTCAAGGGCCACATCGAGCAGATCTCCAAGGACACCGGGCAGATCGTGGCGGACGCGGAGAAGGGCACCGGCATCGTCCAGTCGCTCAAGACCGCCGCCGACAAGCTCACCGCGGCCCAGCGGGACTTCCCGATCCCGGCGACCTGCGTCAACGACGTCCTGGAGGCGCGCAACGCGAAGCTGACCCTCGGGGTCGGCTTCTTCGAGGCGAAGGTCTCGCCGGACTTCCTGGGCTGGCTCGACCCGGTGACCGCGATCGCCGACTGGATCAACGACCAGTCGGACGACGCGGCCCGCGTCTACGAGCAGGTGAGCGGCGACTACCAGGCCATCGCGCCTGGCACCCCGGGCGATGCTGGCCCGCTTGGCACGAAGGAACCGACGCACGAGATACCCAAGCTGGACAACGGCGGCGGTGGCGGTGGCGGTGGTGGTGGTGTGCCGAAGCTCGGCGGCAGCCCGTCCACCGGGAGCCTCGGTGCCACGCCCTCGATCGGCGCCACAGGCATGCCGGACACCGGCAACCTGCCGGGCGGTTCCAGCGCCCACCCCGACCTGTCGAGTGGTTACGACCCCGGCACCGGTAACTACCCGGGCACCGGCGGCGTCCCGGGCGTCGGCGGTGCGGACGACCAGTTCAGCAGTGGCCTCGCCGGTGCGGGTGGCGGCGGTTCGCCAGGTCTCGGCTCCGGCCTCGGAGGCGGCGGCCTGGGCTCGGGCGGCCTGGGCTCGTCCGGCGGGGTCGGCGGCGGCGGTGGCGGCCTGGGCAGCGCCGGTGCTCTCGCGGGTGGCGGCGCGCTCGGCCGGGCGGTCTCGCCGGGCATGGGCCCGATGATGGGCGGCGGCGCGGCAGGTGCCGGTCGTGGCGGTGGCCGGGGCGCCGGTGGCCGACTCGGAGCGGGCGGCAAGCTGGGCGGCGGCGGCATGGCACCCGGGATGGGTGGTGCCGCCGGTGGCGCCGGCGCCGGTCGGGGTGGCGCCGGGCGTGGCGCTGGCGCTCGCGGTGCCGGTGGCGTGGCCGGGACGGGCGGCGGTGCCGGCTACGGCGAGGAGGACACCGCCCGCAACACCTGGCTGGAGGAGGACGAGGACGTGTGGGGTGCCGACGGCGGTGGCACCTCCGGCATCCTGCGCTGAGCCTTTCGCGTCACGGCGCTGCTGCGGTCGACCGCAGCAGCGCCGTGACGTGTCTCAGGGGCCGACCGTTGCGGCGGCGGAGCCGACGCTCAGCCGGTGACCGGTTCGTCGGTACGTCGGCCGGGCCGCCAGCCGCGTCGGCGGCCACGCGCCATGATCGGTCGCGTGATCAGCAGCAGCACGGCGAGCAGAGCCCCCACCGCGGCGGCCCAGATCGCGACGGAGCGCTGCCAGCTCAGCGGATCGGCCGCCGGGGCCGGTGCGGCAAGCACGTCAACCGGCGGGTTGGTGCGGGTGCCCAGCAGGCTCGACACCGCCCGGTACGGGTTGACCACGCCGTAGCCGACTTCGGCGTTGCGCCCCTGCGGCGGGTTGTCCGCCGTCCGCTCCAACCGGTCGGCGACCTGCTCCGGCGTGAGATCCGGGTAGGCGGCCCGAACCAGCGCGGCCACCCCCGAGACGTACGCGGCGGCGAAGCTGGTGCCACCCGTCGGTTCGGCGCGGTAGCCGGATCCACCCGGCGCCGGGCCGACGATGTTCAGTCCCGGCGCGGCGACGTCGACGAAGGTGCCGCTGACCGAGGTGCCCACGTGCCCGCCCTGCTCGTCCACGCCGCCCACGGCGATCACCCCGGGGTACGCCGCCGGGTAGGCGGGCCTGTCCTCCTGGGTCTCCTGCCGGTTGCCGGCGGCGGCGACCAGCACCACCCGCTTGGCGAGGGCGCGTTCGACGGCCTGTGCCAGTTCGGGGCGGGGCAGGGTCACCAGGGACAGGTTGATCACGTCGGCGCCGTTGTCGACAGCCCAGTCGATGGCTGCGGCGATCTGCCCGGGTAGCCCCTCGTCGTTGGTGCCCTTGGCGTCCGGCAGGACCCGGATGGGCAGGATGCGCGCCGCCGGGGCGATACCGCTGAACGGCACCCCCGTGCCGTCCTTGCCGGCGATGATGCCGGCGACCATCGTGCCGTGACCGGCCAGGTCACACTGCCCCCGGTTAGCCGGCAGGTTGTTGAAGTCGCGGCCCTCCAGCACCTGACCCTTCAGGATCGGGTGGATGGCGGAGACCCCGGAGTCGATGACCGCTACCGTCACCCCGGCGCCCCGGGACAGCGGCCACGCCGAGGCCGGATCCACCCTCCGCAGCGCCCACGGCATCTGCACCAGGCCGTCCTCGCCGGCCGGGCCGCAGGTGGGCGCCGCCGCTAGCGCCGGAGAGGAGGGGACCACCAGGGCGGCGCCGAGCAGGACCGCCAGCGTTCCACTGAGGACAGCTCGGACGCCACGGCGGGACGGATGGGTCGCGCTCGGCGGCAGGCATTCGCGCACCCGCAGAGATTACCGCTGCACCGCGTCGGGCAGCGCCCGGCGACCGCCGTTCGGGGCGGGAACGGTGACCTCGCTCAGCTTCGGGCGCGACGACGCCGGCCGGGCGGGTACGGCTCGCCGTTCGAGGCCGGCGTGGAACGACGTCAGGGCTCGCCGTTCGGGGCCGGCGTGCGACGCGGGTCCGGGCTCGCCGTTCGACGCGGGCGTGCGACGACGACGGTCAGGGTCGGGAGGAGACGTCGTCGGCGGGTGTTTCGGCGAACAGGGCGAGCAGGTGGCCGACCTGACGATCGGCTTCGGCGGGGTGCCGGAAGTGGCCGGCGGGGTTCAGGGTGTACTCGTTGCGGCGCCCCACCCGGGTGCGGTGCAGGTAACCGCCGGCCTCCAGGTCGGCGACGATGGCCTGGGCGGCCCGTTCGGTGACGCCCACCTCGGCCGCCACGTCGCGCAGTCGTGCTGTGGGATCGCGGGCGATGGCCAGCAGCACATGCCCGTGGTTGGTGAGGAACGTCCAGTTCCGGCCGCCTCCGGCCGTCGCCGCGCTCGTCATCGTGGAGCCGCCTCTCCGGTTGTCCGCTTCACCCGCGTGCCCGCCAGAGGGGTCGGGCCAGGTGCCGACGGGCCGGCCCGGTCCCAACGACCGAAGGGCCGGTTCGGGGTCTACGTATGAAATCTAAATCACGCATATCTTGACGCATCTTGCGGTGCGTGTGACCGTTGAGCCCGAGCCAGCGCCCACCGCCGGCCCGGCTGAAGAGCCTCTTGAGCAGGTAAAACGCGTGGAGACGAGGTGCGGGAATGAGCCGTTCCGGTACGCCTGGAGGGCAGCCCGGTCCGCAGCGGGCCGCCGATCGAGCGTCGACGCCGACCGAGCCGGCCCGAGCGTACGCCGAGCTGGCCGCCGGCAACCGGCGCTTCGTCAGCGGGGCGCCGCGCCACCCCAACCAGGACGCCGGGCACCGGGCCGCCGTGGCCGACGGGCAGCACCCGTTCGCGGTGGTCGTGGGCTGCTCCGACTCCCGACTGGCCGCTGAGATCATCTTCGACCGGGGGCTTGGCGACCTCTTCGTGGTCCGGACGGCCGGCCACACCGCGGGCCCGGAGGTGCTGGGCAGCGTGGAGTACGCCGTGACCGTGCTCGGCACTCCACTGGTGGTGGTCCTCGGCCACGACTCGTGCGGTGCCGTGCAGGCAGCCCGCGAGGCGGCCGCCACCGGTGTCGCGCCCCCGGGGCACCTTCCCGCGGTCGTCGACGCGGTGGTGCCCAGCCTGCGACGTGCCGCCGCCGAGGGCGTGGACGACATCGACGGCATCGTCGACATCCACATCGCGCAGACCGTCGAGACGCTGCTCGGGCAGTCGCCCGTGCTGGCCGGCGAGGTGGCGCAGGGGCGGTGTGCGGTGGTGGGCATGTCGTACCGGCTCGCCGCCGGCGTGGTGCGCCCGGTGACCCCCGTACCGGCCGATGCGGCGACCTCGGACGACCCGGCAGCCTCCGCCGCCGCCTGACCCGACAACTGCCGCCCGGCGGCTTTCGCCGCGCCTGACCCGACGAGGGCCGTCCCGCCTGATGCGGGACGGCCCTCGGACTTCGTCGGGTGGATCAGAGCATCGACATGTGGACGTGGTCGGTGTGGTTCGACGGCCCGCTGTACGACTTCCAGCCGGTCGCCGGGAACCAGATCTGCCGGTTCCAGATCACGTAGTAGATGCCGAGGCGGTCGGCGTTGCGGATGAGGAACGCGGCGACGTTGTTGCCGTACATGCGGGTGTCGTTGTTGTGCCACGGGCTGAAGCCGCTCTTCTGCAACGACCAGTCACAGGCGCGGCCCTTCGGGTGCTCGTACGGGCCACCGTTGCGGTGGCAGCCGACGAACCGGTTGAAGCCGGCCCGCTTGACCTCCTTGTACGCGTGCAGGGTGCGCGGGGTGACGCAACCGGAGGTGGTGGGGTCGTCCTCGCTGCACGACTGCGGCTTCCAGTCACCGTCGGCGGTGCGACCCGGGCCGATCCGGGCGACCGGCGAGACGGCGTCGACCAGACCGCCGGTGAAACCCTGACCGCCGACCAGCGCGAGCGCCTTGTCCGCGTCGCGCTTGTCCTTCGCCATCAGGGCGGTCTGCTTCTGCTGCTCGCGGATCTCCGCGTCGAGGGCCAGCTTGGCCTGCTCGGCGCGGGACTTGACCGCGTTGACCTCGGCGAGCTTCTTCTCGTTGACCATGTTCATCTCGTCGAGCGCCGCGGCTCGGCGGACGAACGAGTCCGGGGCGTCGCTCTCCAGCAGCATCGCGATCGCGCCGACCCGTCCGGTCCGGTACGACTGGGCGGCGATCTGCGCGACCTGCGGGGCCAGCGCGTCCAGGTCGGCCTTGGCCCGCTGGACCTCCACCGCCAGCTCAAGCTGCCGCTTCTTGGACTTGTCCAGTTTGGACTTGGCCGCCACGTAGTCCCGGTTGGTCTGCTCGATGACGTCGGTGAGGAGCTTGGGTTCGTCTTCCTCTTCGTGCCCGGACGGTGTGGGGGTCGTCGGGGCGGCGTGGGCCGGGAGGGGGCCGGCGAACACGGTCAGCGCAGCGAGCACGGCCACCACGGGTGTCAACCAGCGGCGTAGGGGTGCCGTCACAATGTTCCCTTCCGTCGACCGCCGACCGGGTTAGCTGACGGGTTCGGGGCGGAAGTGGCCCCTACCGCTGTCGCGGATTCACCCCACGTACCTGGGTCCCCGGCTCGCCGGTTGGCGATTGGGCGGTGGCACCGCAGGCGCCGCTGCGCGCCTTCGTCGGTGGCCGGCAGCGAGGTTACCCGAGAATCCACCGCCTGAGCTACGTCCTGATGCCGACTAAAAGTGTCATTTCGCCATGGCGTTGAGTGACCAGTGACGCGGTTCTCAGGGCGAGTGCCCGATCCGGTCACGCTGAGGAGTGTCACCATGCCGTATCAGTGCTCCTGTTCGGCTCTGGCCACCCGGTGGTGGCGGTGGATGGGGGTGCGTTCCGCTCCGGGTCGGGTCCGTCGGGCCGACCCCCTGGCGGGGAGCTGAGAGCGGCCAGTGTCTCCGTCCGGTCCCGACGGGGGCGCGGTGTCAGGACGTCGGCGTCCGTGTCCTGCGTCGGCGTCGCCCCGGCCGCGGTCACCACGGCGGCCAGCCCGGTGGTGAGGGGTACGGCGGCGATCAGGCCGAGTGTGGCGACCGCGCTGCGGACGATCTCCTGGGCGAGGAATTCGCTGGTCAGGATCTGCCCGAGGGGGCGGGTGTCGGCGGTGAGCAGGAGCAGCAGCGGTAGTGAGGCGCCCGCGTACGCCAGGACGATGGTGTTGACCGTGGAGGCGATGTGCGCCCGGCCGACCCGGGTGGCCGCCCGGTAGAGCTGTAGCCGGCTCAGACCGGGGTTGGCGTTCGCCAGTTCGGTGACGGTGGCGGCCTGGGTGACTGTCACGTCGTCGAGCACCCCGAGTGAGCCGATGATGATCCCGGCGAGCAGCAGGCCGCGCAGGTCCACGTGGGCCTGGAACATCGACAGCGTGGTGGCGTCCTCGCTGCCGAAGCCGGTGAGCCGGGTGGCGGCCGTGGCGATGGTCGCGAGCACTCCGGTGAGCACCAGGCTGCCGAGGGTGCCGAGCACCGCGACCGAGGTCTGCGCGGTCACTCCGTGTGTCAGGTAGAGCACCACGAACATGATCAGGGCGGCGCCGACCACCGCCACCAGCAGCGGTGGCCGACCGGCGCTGATGCCCGGCAACACGAAGGTGAGCAGGATGGCGAAGCTGGCGGCCAGCCCCGCCAGCGCGGCCAGGCCCCGCCACCGGCCGAACGCGACGATCGCGGCGGCGAAGACCACCGCGAGCCACACCAGCGGCGTTCCGCGCTGATGCTCGGCGATGTTCCAGCTGCTGGTGGTGGGATCGGTCGGGTCGGTCAGCTCGACCAGGACGACGTCGTCGCCGACCTCGACGCGTGGAGCGCCGGGTCCGGCGGGGACGGGCGTCCGTACCTGCTGGCCGGCGCTCGGCCCGTCCTCGACCCGTACGTCCACCGTGCCGCACGGCCCGGTGGCCGGTGTGCCCTCCGGGCTGGCCGACGGCGGGCAGGGTTCGGTCACCACCCGGGTCACCGTGCCGTGGTGGCGCGGCGCGTCAGTGCCACCGCCGGCCTGCGGCGCCCCGTCCCGTGGCCAGAGCACCACGGCGGCGACGACGGTGGCCACGAAGAGCGGCACCACCGTCGCGACGAGGATCCGCCGGACCCGGGGCGGGGCGGGGCGGGCGGTATGGCTGTGGTCGGAACCCAATGCGAGAACTCCCAACGATCCGGTGCGGGGTACGTGCGGACGGGCCGGGCGGTTCACCTCCGCCGGACGAACGCGGTGACGAGCGCATCGAATTGCTGGTTGACGACCCGTTGGTTACCCAGGGTGATCCACTGGGCCGGCCGGTCGGCGCAGGCGCCGCGCCGTGGCGGCGCCGGTGCCCGACTGGGCGGCGGAGTCCGGTAGGCCATCGCCGGAGATGCTAGCCAGCCCAACTGGGTGTCGCAGGTCGTGGCGGAGTGTCGGATGGTCGAACCGCTCGCGCGGCCTGGGCCGGAGCGGCATGTTGGAGTCATGTCCGAGCCCGTCCCCGAGCAGGCCGCCGACCGGAACCGGCACGCGACGCCGGCCGCCCACGATCAGCACGCCGCCCACGATCAGCACGCCGGCCCGGAGAAGCGCGCTGGCCCGGAGAAGCACGCCGGCCCGGAGAAGCACGCCGGCCACGACAAGCACGCCGGCCACGACCCGGCGATGTTCCGCCGCCGGTTCTGGGTCTGCCTGGTGCTCACCGTGCCGGTGGTGCTGACCAGTCACCTGGTGATGGACCGGCTCGGGCTCCGATGGGACGTTCCCGGTCGCTCCTGGATCGGGCCGGTGTTCGGATCGGTGGTCTTCCTCTGGGGTGGCTGGCCGTTCCTGGTCGGCGCGGTGCGCGAGATCCGGGACCGGGCGCCGGGAATGATGCTGCTGGTCGCGATGGCGATCACGGTCGCCTACACGGCGTCGTTGGCCACCAGCCTGGGCGCCTTCGACCTGGATTTCTGGTGGGAGCTGGCCGCGCTGGTCACCATCATGCTGCTCGGGCACTGGCAGGAGATGAAGGCCATCGGGCAGGCCCGGGGGGCGTTGGCGGCGTTGGCCGCGCTGCTGCCGGACGAGGCCGAGCGTGTGGCGCCGGACGGGCGGCCCGAGCCGGTGCCGCTCAGCGCGTTGCGGGTGGGCGACGTGGTGCTCGTCCGGCCCGGGGGTCGGGTGCCGGCGGACGGCCGGATCGTCGACGGCGACGCCGAACTGGACGAGTCGATGATCACCGGTGAGTCGCGGCCGGTGGCCCGGTCGACGGGCGAGCGGGTGGTGGCCGGCACTGTCGCCACCGACTCGGCGATCCGGGTCCGGGTCGAGGCGCTGGGTGACGAGACAGCGCTCGCCGGCATCCAGCGCATGGTCGCGCAGGCGCAGCGCTCGGGTGGGCAGGCCCAACTGCTTGCCGACCGGTTCGCCGCCGCGCTGTTCTACGTGGCCGCCGGCACCGCAGTGGTGACGCTGGCGGTCTGGACCGCGCTCGGTGAGCCCGACCAGGCGGTGGTCCGTACGGTCACGGTCCTGGTGATCGCCTGCCCGCACGCGCTCGGCCTGGCCATCCCGCTGGTCGTGGCACTGTCCACGGCCCTGGCGGCGCGGCGCGGGATCCTGGTCAAGGACCGGTTGGCGCTGGAGCGCATGCGGACCGTCGACGCGGTGCTCTTTGACAAGACCGGCACGCTGACCCGCGGTGAGCACGCGGTGAGTGACCTGGTGACGACTCCGGGCCTGAAGCGGGAGGAGGCGCTGCGGATCGCCGCCGGCGTCGAGTCCGACAGCGAGCATCCGCTGGCCCGGGCGATCGTGACGGCGGCCGGGTCCGCCGGCCCGGCGCGTGGCACCGGCTTCCGGTCGCTGCCGGGCCGCGGCGTGCGGGCCACCGTCGACGGTACGGAGTACGCGGTGGGCGGCCCGGCGTTGCTGCGGGAGTTGGGTCGGCCGCTCCCGGACGACCTGGAGGTGGCGACCGGCCGGTGGTCGGCGCGCGGGGCCGTGGTGTTGTACCTGGTGCGGCTGCCGGGCACCGTGCTCGGGGCGTTCGCGCTCACCGACGAGGTGCGCCCGGAGGCCCGGCAGGCCATCGCCGAGCTCCGTGCCGAAGGCGTCCGCACCATCGCCATGATCACCGGCGACGCGCGGTCGGTGGCCGAGTCGGTGGCCGCCGATCTCGGCTTCCAGCCGGGGGTGGACGAGGTCTTCGCCGAGGTGCTGCCGGCCGAGAAGGACGGCCGGGTCGCGGACCTCCAGCGGCGAGGGCTGACCGTGGCGATGGTCGGCGACGGGGTGAACGACGCGCCGGCGCTGGCCCGCGCCGACGTCGGCATCGCCATCGGGGCGGGGACCGACGTGGCGATCGAGTCCGCCGGGGTGGTGCTGGCGTCGTCCGACCCGCGCGGTGTCGGTGCCGTGGTCCGGCTCTCGCGGGCGTCGTACCGCAAGATGCGGCAGAACCTGGCCTGGGCCGCCGGTTACAACGTGGTGGCGCTGCCGCTGGCGGCCGGCGTGCTCGCCTGGGCCGGGGTGGCGTTGAGCCCGGCGGTGGCGGCGGTGCTGATGTCGGCGTCCACCATCGTGGTGGCGCTCAACGCCCAGTTGCTCCGCCGGGTACGCCTCGACGCGGAGCCCGACTGACCGGCTCAGCCGCGCTTCATGAGCCGGCCGACGGCAGCCATCATCTCGGTGGCCATCTCGTCGGCCCGACCTTCGGCCGCCCCCTCGTGCATGCAGTGGCGGGCGTGCCCGTCGAGCAGGCCCAGGGCCACCTTGTCGAGCGCGGCCTGGATCGCGGAGATCTGGGTGAGCACGTCGATGCAGTAACGGTCCTCGTCGACCATCTTCTCGATGCCCCGGACCTGCCCCTCGACGCGGCGGAGCCGCGCGAGCAGTTGGTCCTTGCTGGCGGTGTAGCCGCGGATCGGTGTGGGTGTGGTCATGGCGACGAGAATAGCGTACCCCTGGGGGGTATGGTAACGTCCCTCGTGTCCGATACCCCCACCGGGTACCGGTACCTGACGGAGTACGAGTCTGCCTCGGCCTTACCCCTGGGGGGTATAGGCTGGCAGAAGACGAAGGGAGCGGTTCGATGGTCGACACGACGTACCAGGTGCGGGGCATGACCTGCGGGCACTGCGTCAGCGCGGTCAGCGCCGAGGTGGGCGCCATCGCCGGGGTGCGCGACGTGCAGGTGGATCTCGCCACCGGCCGGGTCACCGTCACCAGCGAGCAGCCCGTGGACACCGATTCCATCCGGGCCGCGGTCGACGAGGCCGGTTACGACCTCGTCGAGGCGTGAGCGGGAGGCCCGGGATGAACACCGTGACCAGAATGGGCGGGTTCGCCCTCGGTCTCGCGGCGGTCTTCGGCGCGGCGTACGGGGTCGGCCGGGTGGTCGATCCGATCGACCCGGTCGCCGAGAGCCGGCCCGGCGGCGGCGCCGCCCACGGCCCGGGCCCCACCGTGCACGACGAGGCGGCCGAGCGGGTTCCCGGCGGCCTGCTCGTCTCCGATCGTGGCTACACGCTCGTTCCGGTCGCTGCCCCGGCCGGCGAGTTCGCCTTCCAGATCGGCGGGCCGGACGGCCGCCCGGTGACCAGGTACGACGTGGCGCACGACAAGCGGATGCACCTGATCGTCGCCCGGCGGGACCTGTCCGGCTTCCACCACGTGCACCCGGACCTCGCCCCGGACGGCACCTGGCGGGTCGACACCCCGCTGGACGGCCCGGGGCAGTGGCGGGCGTTCGCCGACTTCACGCCCACCGGGGGTGAGGCGCTGACCCTCGGCGTGGACGTGACAGTCCCCGGTGAGCTGACCGAACGGCCGCTGCCCGCCCCGGCGACCAGCACCACGGTCGACGGCTACACAGTCACGCTGGCCGGCGTGCCGCAGCCCGGCCGCACCTCGTCACTGGCCCTGAGCGTCAGCCGCGACGGGCGACCGGTCACCGACCTGGAGCCCTACCTGGGGGCGTACGGGCACCTGGTGGCGCTGCGCCGGGGCGATCTCGCGTACCTGCATGTACACCCGGACGGAACACCCGGCGACGGACGCACCCGGCCCGGTCCGGAGATCTCCTTCTCCGCCGAGGTGCCGTCGGCCGGCAGCTACCGGCTCTACCTCGACTTCCGGCACGGCGGGCGGGTGCACACCGCCGAGTTCACAGTCGTCGCCGGCACCGCCCCGACCGGGGGCGACCCCACCCCGAGCGGGCCGGCGCCGACCGAGCACGGCACCCCCGGCCACGGGCACAACTGACGGGACCAGACGATGACCACCACCAGCAGACCACTGCCCGAGGCGCCGAACCGGATCGAACTGGCCATCGGGGGGATGACCTGCGCCGCCTGCGCCGCCCGGATCGAGAAGAAGCTGAACCGGATGGACGGGGTGAGCGCCACCGTCAACTACGCCACCGAGAAGGCCACCGTCCGGTACGTCGACAGCGTCACGCCTGACGACCTGATCGACACGGTGCAGAAGACCGGCTACACGGCGGCCCTGCCGGCTCCGCCGACGACCGAGCAGCCGGTCGACCCGCTGCGTGGGCCGCGTACCCGTCTGTGGGTGTCGGCGGTGCTCAGCGTGCCGGTGGTCCTGCTGGCCATGGTGCCGCCGTGGCAGTTCGACTACTGGCAGTGGCTCTCGCTGACCCTCGCCGCCCCGGTGGTGGTCTGGGGCGGGCTGCCGTTCCACCGGGCCGCGTGGACCAACCTGCGGCACGGCGCCGCGACAATGGACACCCTGGTCTCGCTGGGCACCCTGGCCGCGTTCGGCTGGTCGCTCTGGGCGCTCTTTCTGGGCGACGCCGGGATGCCCGGGATGACGCACCCCTTCCGCTTCGACATCACCCGCACCGACGGCGCCGGCAACATCTATCTGGAGGCGGCCGCCGGGGTGACGGTGTTCATCCTGGCCGGGCGCTACTTCGAGGCCCGATCCAAGCGGACCGCCGGGGCGGCCCTGCGCGCCCTTCTCGAACTCGGCGCCCGGGACGTGGCGGTGCTGCGCGACGGCGTGGAGACCCGGATCCCGGTGGACCAGCTCGCCGTCGGTGACCGGTTCGTGGTCCGCCCCGGCGAGAAGATCGCCACCGACGGGGTCGTCGACGAGGGCACGTCCGCAGTCGACGCCAGCATGCTGACCGGCGAGTCGGTGCCAGTCGAGGTCGGCCCGGGCGACGGGGTGGTCGGGGCGACGATCAACGCGGGCGGCCGGCTGGTCGTCACCGCCACCCGGGTCGGCGCGGACACCCAGCTCGCCCGGATGGCCGACCTCGTCGAGCAGGCGCAGAGCGGCAAGGCGGCCGTGCAGCGACTGGCCGACCGGATCTCCGGCGTCTTCGTTCCGATCGTCATCACCCTCGCGGTGGGCACCCTCGGCTGGTGGCTGGGCACCGGCGCTGGTCCGACCACCGCGTTCACCGCCGCCGTGGCCGTGCTGATCATCGCCTGCCCGTGTGCGCTCGGCCTGGCCACGCCGACCGCACTGCTGGTCGGCACCGGTCGGGGCGCTCAGCTCGGCGTGCTGATCAAGGGCCCGGAGGTGCTGGAGTCGACCCGCCGCGTCGACACGGTCGTGCTGGACAAGACCGGCACCGTGACGACCGGCCGGATGACGTTGGTGGACGTGGTGCCGGCCAACGGCGAGGACCGGGCCGAGTTGCTTCGACTCGCCGGTGCGCTGGAGGCCGCCTCCGAGCACCCGATCGCCCGGGCGGTCGCCGCCGGCGCCGCCGAGGCCGCAGCGTTGCCCCCGGTGACCGACTTCGCCAACCTCGAAGGGTTGGGCGTCACCGGCACGGTCGACGGTCGGAGCGTGCTGGTCGGCCGGCTCCGGCTGCTGCGCGAGCGCGGTGTCGACGTACCGCCGGAGGTCGATCTGGCCGTGCGGGATGCGGAGGCCGCGGGGCGTACGGCGATCGTCGCCGGCTGGGACGCACGGGCGCGGGGCGTGCTCGCGGTCGCCGACGTGGTCCGGCCGACGAGCCGGACGGCCGTGGCCCGGTTGCGCGCCCTGGGGCTCACCCCGGTCCTGCTGACCGGCGACAACCCCACCGTGGCCGCTGCGGTCGCGGCCGAGGTGGGCATCGACGAGGTGATCGCCGAGGTGCTGCCCGCCGGCAAGGTCGACGTCGTCCGGCGGCTTCAGGCGCAGGGGCGGTCGGTGGCGATGGTCGGTGACGGGGTGAACGACGCGCCGGCGTTGGCCCAGGCCGATCTGGGGCTGGCGATGGGCACCGGCACCGACGTGGCCATCGAGGCGTCCGATCTCACTCTCGTCCGGGGTGACCTGGACGCGGCGGTGGACGCCATCCGGCTGTCCCGGCGCACGCTCGGGATCATCCGGGGCAACCTGTTCTGGGCCTTCGGCTACAACGTGGCGGCCCTGCCGCTGGCCGCCGCCGGCCTGCTCAACCCGATGATCGCCGGTGCCACGATGGCGCTGTCCTCGGTCTTCGTGGTGGCCAACAGTCTGCGCCTGCGCCGGTTCCGTTCGGCAGCCGATCGCGGATTGTGACGACGGCGATGGTTGGGCGGCGGACGGCGGGGGTACTGCTGAGGTCGTAGCGACGCTCGCAATGGAGGTTGGCACATGGGTATCGATGACAAGATCAACAACGCCAGCGAGGACGCGGCCGGCAAGCTCAAGGAAGGCGCCGGTCGCGCCACCGACAACGAGCAGCTCGAGGCCGAGGGTCGCGCAGACCAGTCCACGGCCAAGCTCAAGCAGGCGGGCGAGAAGATCAAGGACGCTTTCAAGAGCTGACGTACGACGTAACCCGCACGCCGGGCCGGTGATCACTCACCGGCCCGGCGTGCTGTGTGTCCGGGGTCGTGAACCCTGAGATCCCCCTGATTCCGCTCGTCGTCCACGCCGCCGTGCGGCCACACCTGCTAACTTCTGTTGGCATGTGCAAGGGCTGGTTATGAGTGCCGCTCCACCGCCGACCGGCGACGACCTGGTCCGGGTGCTGGCCACCCTGGCCAACCCGCACCGACTGCGGGTCGTCGCCGCGCTGGCGCGGGAACGTGCCTATGTCAGCGGGCTGGCCCGGCAACTGGGCATCAGCCGAGCGCTGTTGCAGGTCCACCTGAGAAAGCTGGCGGCGGCCGGGCTGGTCACCGCCCGCCTGGAGTTGTCGGAGGACGGGAAGGCCATGAACTACTACGAGGTGGAGCCGTTCGCGCTCACACTCACCCCCCAGGTCATCGCGGCGGCGGTCGAGACGCTGACCATGCCCGACTCGACCGAGCAGCCCGGAGCCGACCGATGAGCGAACACGACTGGACCGAGGTGGTCGGCGCGCTCGGCATCTTCGGCTTCCTGATCAGCGTCGTCACGGTGACAGTCGTCCAGTTTGCCAAGACCCGGCGGGCCCGGTACGAAGCGGCGCGCGCGGACGACTACCGCCGGCTCGCCGAGACGGCAGCCCAGGCCCAGGCCGAGAACACCCGCCTGCTCGCGGCGTTGGACGGCCGGCTGGGCGGGATGGACACCCGGATGGCCACGCTCGAACGCGTCCTGCGCGAGGTCGACTGACCGCACCGGACGAAGGCCCCGGGCCGTCGAGCGGCCACTCGACGGCCCGGGTGGAAGCAGCATCACCTCGCCCAGTGGGCGAGTTTCACCGGTAACGCTCCTTCGGGGAGAGGACAGCACCCCATGCCGCACGTACGCAAATCCGCCCTCGCCTGGGCGGTGGCCCTGGCCCTCACGACCGCCGGCCTGACCCCGGCGAACCCGGCCGCCGCCCGACAGGCCATCGACTGGCAGCCCTGCCCCACGGACGCCACCGCCGACTGCGGCACCCTGTCGCTGCCCGTCGACTGGAACCAGCCCCGGGGTGAGCGCTTCGACCTGGCGTTGGCCCGCCGGGCCGCCACCGACCCGGCCGCCCGCACGGGTGCGCTGGTGTTCGGTCCCGGTGGACCCGGCGACAGCGGGGTCGACCGGGTGGTGACCGGAAGTTCCCGGTTCAGCGCCGAGCTGCGCCGCCGGTTCGACGTCGTCAGCTTCGACCCGCGCGGCACCGGCCGCAGCCATCCGGTGATCTGCGCCCGGGAGTTGCTCGCCCGGCAACCGCAGCTGATCGCCGACCAGGCCCAGTTCGACGCCACGCTTGCCGGCAACGCGCTGCTGCGCGCCGACTGTCGGGCACGCACCGGCCCGCTCTACGACCACGTCGACACGACGAGCGCCGCCCGCGACCTCGATGCCGTCCGCGCCGCCCTCGGCGAACGGCGGCTGACGTTCCACGGCAGCTCGTACGGCACCCTGCTCGGTCAGCGCTACGCGGAGCTGTTCCCCGACAAGGTCCGGGCCATGGTGCTGGAAGCCGCCGTGGACCACAGCCTCGGCGTCCGCGCCTTCGTCGACACCCAGGCGGTCACCGCCGAGGACGCGTTCGACGAGTTCGTCGCCTGGTGCGACAGGTCCGCCGACTGCGTCCTGCACGGTCGGGACGTCCGGGCGATCTGGGCCGGGCTGCACGACCGGGCCCAGCGTGGCCTGCTGACCGATCCGGACCGCGCCGGGGCCGCACTGCCCCCGTTCGAGCTGAGCCGGCTCGCGCACAAGCAGCTCTACGAAACGGGGCGGTGGCCGGGCCTGGCCGAGTGGATCGGGAAGCTCCAGGGCGCCGCGACACCGGGCGTCAGCGCGCGTACGGCGGATGCCGTGGCGCCGTACCCCTTCGCGGTCTTCTGTCAGGACTGGGACCTGTCGGTCCGCGACTACCGCGAGTACGCCGCACACGTGCGCCGGGCGGCCCGGCTCGCGCCCGACCTGCGCTACCCGCCGGCGCTGTTCGCCCTGGTGACCTGCCTGGGCTCGCCGACCCCGGTCGCCGACCCGCAGCACCGCCTGCGGGTCCGCAGCGACGTGCCGCTGCTGCTCGCCGCCACCGTGCACGACCCGGCCAGCGGCTACGCCTGGGCCACAAACGTGGCGCGGCAGCTGGGTCGGCACGGAGTGCTGCTGACGTACGAGGGTTGGGGCCACGGCAGCTACACCACCAGCCCCTGCGTGGGGCGAGCCGTCGACGCGTACCTGATCGACCAGGTGGTGCCCGCCCGGGGCGCCCGCTGCCCGGCCGTCGACGTGTCGAGCTGACCGACACCCCGGTCGCCGCGCGGCAGCCCCGTGCGGCGACCGGGGTGTGCCGTGGTCAGTGCAGGACGCGGTACGTCAGGCGCGGGACGGTCGGCCCGCCAGCCGGGCGGCTCTCCGCTCCAGATAGCGCTGCTCGGGAAGGCTCGTCGTGCCACGCGCCGCCGCCAGGTACGCCTCCCGCGCGGCGTCCGGCTCCCCGGCCAGCTCCAGCAGGTGCGCCCGGACCGCGGCGAGCCGATGGTGCCCGGCCATCCGCTCGTCGGCGTCCAGCGGCGCGAGCAGGGCGAGTCCCGCCCGCGGACCGTCCACCATGGACACAGCCACCGCCTGGTTGAGGGTGACCATCGGGTTCGGGGCGAGCCGGGCCAGCAGCCGGTAGAGCGCCACGATCTGCGGCCAGTCCGTCTCCGCCGGCGTCGGCGCCTCGGCGTGCACCGCCGCGATCGCCGCCTGGAGCTGGTACGGGCCGGGTGGCGACCAGGTCAGCGCCTCGGTGACCAGGGCGACTCCCTCCGCGATGGCGCCGACGTCCCACCGGGTGCGGTCCTGCTCGGTGAGCGGCACCAGCTCGCCGTCCGCGCCGACCCGGGCCGCCCGGTGCGCGTCGGTGAGCAGCATCAGCGCCAGCAGACCTGTCACCTCACCGTCGTCGGGCAGCAGCCCGTGCAGGACGCGGGCCAGCCGGATCGCCTCGCCGGTCAGCTCGGCCCGTCGCAGGTCCGGTCCGCTGGACGCGGTGTACCCCTCGTTGAAGATCAGGTAGAGCACCCGGAGCACGGTCCGCAGCCGCTCGGCGCGCTCACCCGGCCCGGGCATCAGGAACCGGGCCCCGGCCGCCTCGATCCGCTGCTTGGCCCGCCGGATCCGCTGACTCATCGTCGCCTCGGGCAGCAGGTGCGCCCGGGCGATCTGGGCGGTGCTGAGCCCGCCGACCGCCCGCAGGGTCAGCGCCACCTGCGCCGAGGGCGCCAGCGCCGGATGGCAGCAGAGAAAGAGCAGGGTGAGGGTGTCGTCGGCGTCCGCCACCGCCGGCTCCGCGTCGGCCGCCGGCGCCACCTG
This sequence comes from Micromonospora sp. NPDC049004, assembly GCF_040649315.1. Taxonomy (NCBI): domain Bacteria; kingdom Bacillati; phylum Actinomycetota; class Actinomycetes; order Micromonosporales; family Micromonosporaceae; genus Micromonospora; species Micromonospora sp. NPDC049004. The sequence goes on along the minus strand of NZ_JBEZFG010000002.1, from coordinate 187,065 downwards.
GGCGTACGCCGGCTCGCGCCGCGTCACCGCCACCTCGCGGTCCCGGCGGGCGCTCTCGCTGCGCCACTCGTCGGTGAGCCGGCGGGTGGCCACGGTGAGCAACCACGCGCGCGGGTTGTCCGGTACGCCCTGTCCGGGCCACTGCGTCGCGGCGGCGAGCAACGCCTCCTGGACGGCGTCCTCGCACCTGTCGAACTGGCCGTGCCGGCGGACCAGCAGGCCGAGGACCTGCGGCGCGAGCGTGCGCAGCAGATCCTCGACCGTCCGGTCGTCGGTCACATCTCCGTCCCGGCCTGTTCCATGACCGGGCGGACCTCCATCGCCCCGCCGAAGCGCACGTCCGGCCACCGGGCGGCGATCTCGGCGGCCCGCTGCGGGCTGTCGCAGTCGACTGTCAGGTAGCCGGCGAACTGCTCCTTGCTCTCCATGAACGGCCCGTCGACGATCTCCGGGTGACCGCCGGCGAGCCGGACCGTCTGCGTCTGCGACGGATCGGCCAGCGCCTGGCCGTCGACCAGCTCGCCGCTCTCGGTCAGCTCCTTCATGATCGCGTCCACCTCGCCGAACAGGGCGTTACGGTCCTTCTCGGGCAGCCCCTCGGTGAAGCCGGGCCGGTTCCAGATCAGCAGCATGTACTTCACGGCGATGCTCCTCGCTTGGCTGGTCGCTCCCCGGGCGGGGTGCGGCTCACCGGAGGGTCGGAGCCGACGCCCCGTTCCCTACCGCGTACCGAAGAAAATCGCAGAAATACTCTCCGGCGGTGGTCCCACGCCGTGCGGATCAGGGCCGACCCGGCACCTGTCGAGGCCGTCGGCCGCCGCCGACGTCCAGCGCGGCCCGGTCGGCCGCCGAGGTGCCGGACGACCAGCCCTCGGCGTCGCGGACGCTGAGCCGGTGCCGGGTGACGCCCGGAAAGAGGGCCCCCAACCGCTCCTGGACCGCCTCGCCGCGTGCGGCGAGCACCGGCAGCAGGCGTTCCGGCCCGGCCGTCTCGGCAGCCGCCTGGTCGGCCGCCTCGGTGGCCGCGCGCAGCCGCTCACCGATCCGCAGCGCGAACGCGTTGAGGAAGGACTCGTCCCACACCTTCGTCCGCCGGCCGGACCCCGGCCGGCGTTCGGCGCGACCGCGCAGCATGGCGGCGGTGGCCTGCACCAGCAGCGAGGTGTAGAGCAGCTCCACCGCCACGAGATCAGCCGGCCACCCCAGCACCGTGGTGAAACCGAGGTCGTCGGACCAGACCGCCTCGCACCGGTTCGCCGCCGCCACCTCCTGCACCAGCAGCGCCTTCGCCCCCGCGTACGGGGTCTCGGTGCCCAGCCGCACCCCGCCCGGCAGGTCGCCGCGCTCCGCCCCGGCCGCCAGCAGCGCCTCGTCGATGCTGTGCCGGGCGATCAGCTCCTGCGCCTTCCCGGTCAACGCCTCCGCCTCGGCCGGAAAGGTGGTCGACTCGGCCTTGGCGAGCAGCGCGCGTACCCGGTCCAGCATCGGCGACCCGCTGCGGCCCGTACCGGCGGTGCGGGGGACCGCAGCCCCGGTCGAGCCGGGCGGCGGGCGCAGCACCGCGATCGGCGGCAGGCTCTCCACCAGGGCGAGCACGTCGACCGCGGCGCGGAGTGCGTCGACCCGGTCCAGTCCCTCCGCGGCGGTCCAGGCGGCCAGCAGGTCGTGGCCGTCGTCCCGGCCCTCGGCGGCCAGCGCGCGCAGCTGGTCGTCCCACCAGTCGGGGACCGGCCCGGCCTGCTCGCGTCGCTGGGCGGCCAGCGCGTCCCGGACCAGCCGGGCCGCCCGCGCGTCGAGCCGCCGGGCGGTGATCCGGTGCACGTCGACCGGCTGCCAGCCGCGGGGCCAGAGCTGCCCGAGGCCACGGACCAGCCGACGCCGCAGGGCAGCGTCCACCACAGTGGCGCTGTCCGTCGCGCCGGTGCCGACCATCAGCCGGTCCAGCTGCCGTTCGGCCTGTCGTACGTCGGTGCCGCGCACCGCCGCGAGCGCGTCGGCGACGAGTTCGTCCGCGTCCGGCACAGGCACCTCCTCCGGTCTCCGTTGCCGGCGAGGCATCCGGCCCGCCCACCCAATGATCATGCCGGCAGGGCTCCGGCGGGCATGACTCGGCCAGTTTGGGGTAGTTCGGCCCTGACCCGGGTGGATGCGAGGTGTGTGTGGTGGTCGACAGCAGCCTGGGGCGGGAGCGTCCGGTCGCCGTGCCGGACGGCCGGTCGTCCACGCTAGCGGGCGTCCTGATCGGCGTCGCGATCATGGCCGCCGTGGACGAGATCGTCTTCCACCAGGTGCTGGCCTGGCACCACTTCTACGACCGGTCCACCCCGTCGGTGGCGCTGCTCTCGGACGGGCTGCTGCACGCCGCCGAGGTGATCGCCCTGGTCGGCGGGTTCTTCTGGTTCGCCGATCTGCGCCGACGGCTGGTCCTGTCACCACGGCTGGCCTGGGGTGGTTTCCTGCTCGGCGCCGGGGGATTCCAGCTCTTCGACGGGCTTGTCGACCACAAGGTGCTCCGGGTGCACCAGATCCGCTACGGCGTACACCTGCTGCCGTACGACGTGGTGTGGAACGTGGGCGGCGCGGTACTGCTGCTGGCCGGCGCGGCCCTGGTCTGGTGGACGCGGTCCCGCCGACCGGGTGACGGCCCCCGGTGACGGCAGCAGCTCCGGGCCCGGCGGCATGGGCGCACGGAGGCCACCCGGCGGACGGGCCGGGCTGGTTGCCGCTGTTCCCGGTCGCGGTGCTGGCCGTCGGCTACCTGCTGGCCGCCGTACGCGACACGCGCGGCTGGGACCATCGGCGAACCGCCGCCTGGCTGGCCGGCTGTGCCGTGCTGGCGGTCGCGGTCGGGCCGCTGGCCCACCTCCCGGACGACCCGCGCTGGCACATGGCGCAGCACCTGCTGCTCGGCATGCTGGCGCCGCTCGGGCTGGTCCTCGGCGCACCGGTGACGCTGCTGCTGCACGTCGCGGCCACCTCGACGCGTCGGCGGGTGGGCCGGCTGCTGCGCGCCCGAGGGCTGCACCTGATCGCCCACCCGGTCACCGCGGCGCTGCTGAGCACGGGCGGGCTGGCGCTGGTGCTGCTCACCCCGCTGTACGCGGCGGCGGAACGCCACCCGGCCCTGCACCACGGCGTACACCTGCACTACCTGGCCGCGGGCTATCTGTTCGCCTGGTCGCTGGCCGGGCCGGACCCGGCGCCCCGCCGCCCCGGGCTCGCCGTGCGGGTCGGCGCGCTGCTCGGCGCGTCAGCCGGTCACGCGGCGCTCGCCAAGTACCTCTACGCGCAGGCCGGCAGCCTGCCCCCGGGGCTGACCGACCCGGATGCCGCGGCGTTCCGGTCGGCCGCCCAACTCATGTACTACGGCGGTGACATCGCGGAGCTGCTGCTGGCGGTGGCACTCTTCGCGACCTGGTACCGCCGCCGCCCACCCCTGGTGAGCAGGAGGTTCGCGTCACGACAGGATGCTGCCGTGACGCGAACCCCTTGATCAACTCTGCGTGGACGGGGCCGCCAGGGCGGCGGTGAGCCGCCGGAAGAACGCGCGGATGTCGTCCTCGCTGTGCGGCGTCTCGGCCTGGTCGTTCAGCGGGCCCGAGTAGCGCAGCGCCTGCTCCAGCGCGTCCCGCGTCACGGCCCGGTCACCCGGGTAGAGCCCGGCGGCCACCCCGTCGGCGACCCGGGTCACCACCGAATCGTCGAGCGTCCTGTCGAACTGGACCCCGTAGAGGATCCCGTTGACGTGGCCCTTCCAACTGTCCGTACCCATGCTCGTCGACTCCCCTAGAAGATCCGGCCGCCATCCCAGCCCAGAATCGGAACCCCGTTGACGCCGTTGCGTTTGAACTCGGCGTCGAGATTGGCCATGTGGCTGGGCTCGGGCTGGTAATGACCGCTGCGCGCCGTGGCGTACTGGACCCTACCGTCCTTCACGACCAGCTCGCCGGCCGCGGCGACCGGGTTTCCGCCGCCCAGAGTGGAGTGGTGGAAGTCGCCGACCCGCTGGTAATTGGACGCGTAGAGGTTGCCGTTGCGGTCCATCACGAAGATCGCCTGACCGTTTCCGCTGAACACGGTCTGCGCGCTCGACGTGTCGAACGGCTCGCCGTTGCGTGCGCTGCGCAGCACTCCGTCGCTGTCGAAGAAGACCCGGTGCTGTTCCAGCTCCTCGGGGCTGAGCCGGCGTACGGCCGTCGGAAAGTGTCCTCCGGGCAGATGCTCGTTGCGGTACTTGTCGAGCATTCCCTTGGTGTTGGAGTAGCGCGGGGTGGTGTGCGGGCCGGGCACGCCGGGCCGCTTCGGACCGCCCCGCTTCGCGCCCTTGCGGGCGAAACGGCGCAGCAGCGTCTTCGCGCGCTTCAACAGCTGCGGAATGATCTCCTTGACGACCCGTTCGATGACCTCCTTGATCACCCGCTGGATCGCCATCCGGGCCAGGCCGATCGAGACGGGGATCTGGGCCAGCGACGCGCCGAAGCTGGGTGCCGCCGCCGCCAACGCGATCGCCACCTGAATGACCAGGATCGTCAACTGGACGATCACGATGATCTTCTGCGTCAGGGTGATGATGGCCATCACCAGCAACGCCATGCCGATCAGTTCGGCCGCCTGCGCGCCGTCCTCGATGCGGCGCGGCGCACCCTCCTCGCCCTGCCACGCCTGCTCGAACGCGCGGATGTCGTCGCCGCTGTTGGTGGTGCTGACCTGCGCCGCGCCCGCCTGGGCCTCCCCGGCGGCCGTGCGCAGCCGGCCGGCGAACGCGAACCACAGTTGGGACGCCTCGAACAGCAACTCTTCGTCGGCGGTCGGCCAGGTGAAGCCGACCCAGCCCAGCGCCTCGGCGAGTTCAGGAGGTAGCTGCATACCCACTGGGCAGCTCCATCCTCGTGAAGAGTTCCGCGTTGGCGAGGTCGGTCGCCTCGTGCGCGTCGGCACCGAGGTCGAGGTTCTCGGCGGCCTCCAACAACTGGTCGGCCATCGACCGGTACACGTCGAGCGCGTGCGTCAGGACCTCGACGTACACGGCTCCGAAGAGGGAGCCCGCCTCGTCGGCGCCCCAGGGGTTACCCGCCCCGTTCACCGTCGACTCGAGGCCGCTGACCGCCTCGCCGAGCTGCTGGCCGGTTGTCGCGATCGACGCGGCGGCGGCGTGCAGGGCGTCGACGTCCACCTGGATTCCGTCGGACATGGCTCAGCGACGATCCATCCGGCGGGTGGCCGCGTCCAGGTCACCGATCATCTGTTGGAAGCCGCGGAACGCCTCCGCCGAGACCCGTTCGAGCTGCTGGGTGAGGGCCGTGCTGTCGACCTGGGCCCCGGCCGTCAGGCCGGCCCGGCGGGCGCGCTCGTCGGCCTGCGCCGCCTGGACCGCCTCCAGGACGTACTCGGCGATCGTGCTGGTGCCGGCCCGGGACAGGCTCGGGTCGATCACCAGCGTCTGGAGGGCACCGAACGCGGAGACCTCCGCCTCGACGAGACCGTCACCGCCGGTGCCCCGCCCCACCATCTGCTCGGCGTCCGGCACGGGCCCGTCGGCGTCACCCGCCTGCGCCGTGACAGCACCCGATGCCTGGCTCAGCAGGCGCATCGCCTCTTCGAGCGAGCCACTCAGGCCGGACGGATCAATACCGCTCGCCATGCTCGTCCCCCCACGTCCGCAGTCCACCGTCGGTGCACGACGGTACCAATGCGAAACGCGTACGCGTGTCCCGGAAGTCGGCTGTGGATCAGTCCCAGGTGGACAGAACCTCGTCGACCGGAGCGACGTCGCGCTCCGGGGTGGGCGGGCCCGCCGGAGTACGGTCGAAGCGGGGTGCCGGAGCCGGTTGGATCCCGCCGTCCACCTCGACGAACGTCCCCCGGGCCGCGTTGTGCGGATGCCGGTGCGCCTCGCCCGGGGCCAGCACGGGGGCGACACAGGCGTCCAGGTCGGCGAAGACCGCCGTCCACTCGTCCCGCGTCCGCTCGGCGAACCGTTCGGTGAACCGCCTCCGCAGCTCGTCCCAGCCGCTCGGGTCGTACTGGTCGGGCAGGTCCGCCTCGTCGGCCAGGCCGAGACCCGCCAGCAGTACGGCGTAGAAGGCCGGCTCCAGCGCCCCGACGGCCATGAAGCCGCCGTCGGCGGTGGCGTACGTGTCGTAGAAGGGCGCTCCTCCGTCGAGCAGGTTCCGCCCGCGCGGGGCGGCCCACAGGCCGGTGCCGAGCAGCCCGTGCAGGAACGAGGTGAGCAGCGCCGATCCGTCCACCATTGCCGCGTCGACGACCTGACCGAGGCCGGAGCGTTCCCGTTCCAGCAGCGCGGCAAGCACGCCAACGGCGAGCAGCATGCCGCCGCCGGCGAAGTCACCGATCAGGTTCAGTGGCGCGTGTGGACGCGTGTCGGCTCGACCCAGGGGCTCCAGCGCCCCGGCGACCGCTATGTAGTCGATGTCGTGGCCGGCCCGAGCCGCCAGCGGGCCGTCCTGGCCCCAGCCGGTCATCCGCGCGTACACCAGCCGGGGGTTGCGGGCCCGGCAGACGTCCGGGCCGAAGCCGAGCCGCTCGGCGACCCCCGGCCGGTACGCCTCGACGAGCACGTCCGCCCGCTCGACGAGGCGCAGCAGGTCGGCCACGCCGGCCGGGGACTTCAGGTCCAGCGCGGTGACCCGCCGGCCGCGCTGCAGGGGTCCACCGGTCGGCGCGGCGAGGCGCCCGGCGCCCGGGCCGCCCGGCCGGTCGACGCGCACCACGTCGGCCCCGAGGTCGGCGAGCACCATGCAGCCGAACGGGGCCGGCGCGAGGCTCGCCAACTCGACGACCCGCACCCCGGCCAGCGGTCCGCCGCGCGCGGCCGTCACGCGACGCCGGCCGGTTCGGCGGTACGGGCGGCGAGCCGATCGGCCAGGTCGGCGGGAGGCGTGAACCGGTCGCCGTACCGTTCGGCCAGCTCGGCGGCGCGGGCCGCGAAGCCGGCCGGGCCGCCCGCGTACTGCCGGACGTAGCGGATCACGCCGCCGGTCCAGGCGGGGAAGCCGATGCCGAAGATCGAGCCGATGTTGGCGTCGGTCTCGGTCCGCAGCACCCCCTCGTCGAGGCAGCGCAGCGCGTCCAGCGCCTCGGCGAAGAGCATCCGCTCCTGAAGGTCGGTGAACGGCACCGCCCGACCGGCGTCGGTGACCAGGTCGGCGAGGCCGGTCCACAACCGACCCCGGACGCCGTCGTCGTAGGAGTAGAAGCCGCGTCCGGCCGCACGGCCCGGCCGGTCGTACGCGTCGACCAGCTCGTCGACGAGCCGGTGCGCGGGCAGCGGCAGGTATTCCGCGCTGGCCGCCTCGAACTGACGCCGGATCCGCTGGATCAGGGTGAGGCTCACCTCGTCGGCCAGCGCGAGGGGCCCGGTCGGGTAGCCGGCCTGCAACGCGGCCTGCTCCACCGACGCGGCCGGTACGCCGTCGGCGACCATGCCGACCGCCTCGTCGATGAACCGGCCGATGACGCGGCTGGTGAAGAAGCCCCGCCCGTCGTTGACCACGATGGGGGTCTTGCCGATCCGCCGGCCGAGGTCGAACGCGCGGGCCAGGGCCGCGTCCCCGGTCTGCTCGCCGACCACGATCTCCAGCAACGGCATCCGGTCCACGGGGGAGAAGAAGTGCATGCCGATGAAGACGGCCGGCCGGTCCACGCCGGCGGCCAGCTGAGTGATCGGCAGGGTGGAGGTGTTGGAGGCGAGCAGCGCGCCCGGCGCGAGCACCGGCAGCACCTCGGCGAAGACTGCCTTCTTCAGGGCCGGGTCCTCGAAGACCGCCTCGATGACGGCGTCGCAGCCGGCGAGGGCGTCCACCTGGTCGGTGGTGGTGATCCGGTCCAGCACCGCCCGGGCGTCGGCCTCGGTGGCGCGGCCCTTGCGGACCCGGCGGGCCAGCAGTCGTTCGGCGTGCTCCCGGGCCCGCCCCGCGGCCTCCGGTGACACGTCCCGGACCACCACGTCGAGGCCGGCGCTGGCGCAGGCGTACGCGATGCCGGCGCCCATCATGCCGGCGCCGAGCACCGCCACCCGCCGCACCGGCGCAACGTCCACGGACGGTCGGGCGGCGCCGCCGTTGACGGCCTTCAGGTCGAAGAAGAACGCGCCGATCATGTTCTTGGCGACCTGCCCGGTGAGCAGGCCGATCAGGTGCCGGGTCTCCACGGTGAACGCGGTGTCCAGGTCGACCTGCGCGCCCTCCACGGCCGTGGCCAGGATCGCCTCCGGCGCGGGCAGCCGGGCGCCCTTGAGCTGCTTGCGCAGCGTGGCCGGGAAGGCGGGCAGCTGCGCGGCCAGGGACCGGCTGGCCGGGGTGCCACCGGGCATCCGGTAGTCCGGCCGGTCCCACGGCTGCAACGGGCGCGGGTTGGCGGCGATCCAGGCCCGCGCGCGATCCAGCATTTCCGCCTCGGTGGCGACGACCTCGTCGACCAGACCGGCCGCCAGGGCGTCGGCCGGGCGCATCCGCCGGCCGGTGAGCAGCACGGTGGTCAGCGCGCCGGCCAGGCCGAGCATCCGTACGGTCCGGGTGACGCCGCCGGCCCCGGGTAGCAGACCCAGGGTCACCTCGGGCAGGCCGAGCCGTGAGTCGGGCGCGTCCAGCGCGACGCGGTGGTGGCAGGCGAGGGCGATCTCCAGGCCGCCGCCGAGCGCGGAGCCGTTGACCGCCGCGACGACCGGGCTGCCCAGGGTCTCCAGCCGGCGCAGGTCCCGCTTGATGGTGCCGAGCAGCTCCGCCAGCGCGGGCGCGTCCTCGCGGGTCGCCCGGATCATCTCGGGCAGGTCGCCGCCGGCGAAGAACGTCGACTTCGCGCTTGTCACGATGACACCGGTGAGATCGGGCTCGGCCTCCAGCCGGTCGAGCACCTCGCTCATCGAGGCCACGTACGCCCGGTTCATGGTGTTGGCGGACTGGTCGGGGTCGTCCAGGGTGAGCGTGACGATGCCGTCGGCGCCGCGGTCGTACCGGATGGTGGTGGTCATTGGTCTTTTCCCCCGGGTCAGCAGCGCTCGAGAACGGTGGCGACGCCCATGCCGCCGCCGATGCAGAGGGTCACCACGGCGCGGCGCAGGTCGCGGCGCTCCAACTCGTCCAACGCCGTGCCGAGCAACATGGCTCCGGTGGCGCCCAGCGGGTGGCCGAGCGCGATCGCGCCGCCGTTGACGTTCACCCGGTCCGGGTCGAGGCCCAGGTCGCGGACGTACTTGAGCACCACTGCCGCGAACGCCTCGTTGATCTCGAACAGGTCGATGTCGTCGACTGTCAGGCCGGCGACGGCGAGCGCCTTGTGGGTGGCCGGGATCGGGCCGGTCAGCATCAGCGTCGGGTCGGCGCCGGTGACTGCCGCGCCGACGATCCGGGCGCGCGGGGTGAGGCCGAGGTCCTGCCCGACCTGCTCCGAACCGATCAGCACCAGCGCTGCGCCGTCCACGATGCCGGACGAGTTGCCCGCGTGGTGGACGTGGTCGATCGCCTCCAGCCAGTGGAACTTCTGCAACGCGACAGCGTCGAAGCCGGCCGCCTCGCCCATCGTGGCGAAGGACGGGGTGAGCCGGGCGAGGGCCTCCCGGGTGGTCTCCGGGCGCGGGTGCTCGTCGACGGTGAGGATGTCCAGCCCGTTGCCGTCGCGCACCGGCACCACCGAGCGGGCGAAGTGCCCGCCGGCCCACGCCTTGGCGGCCCGCTCCTGGGACCGCAGCGCGTAGCCGTCCACGTCGTCGCGGGTGAAGCCCTCCATGGTCGCGATCAGGTCGGCGCTGACGCCCTGCGGCACGAACGACGTGGCCAGCGCGGTCTGCGGGTCGGTGGCCCAGGCCGCGCCGTCGGAGCCCATCGGCACCCGGGACATCGACTCGACCCCGCCGGCCAGCAGCAGGTGCTCCCAGCCCGAGCGGATGCGCGCGGCGGCCGAGTTGACGGCCTCCAGCCCGGAGGCGCAGAACCGGTTGAGCTGCACCCCGCCCACCTCGTCGGGCAGCCCGGCCAGCAGCGCGGCGGCCCGCGCCAGGTCGCCGCCCTGCTCGCCGACCGGGGTGACGATGCCGAGCAGCAGATCCTCCAACCGGCCCACGTCCAGGCCGGGGTTGCGGTCGCGCAGCGCGTCGATCAGGCCGACCACCAGCGAGATCGGCTTGACCCCGTGCAGTGCGCCGGTGTCCCGGCCGCGTCCGCGCGGGGTGCGGACCGCGTCATAGACGTACGCCTCAGAGGGCACGGGCGATCAACTCCTTCATGATCTCGTTGGTGCCGCCGTAGATCTTCTGGACGCGGGCGTCGGCGTACATGCGGGCGATCGGGTACTCCGTCGTGTAGCCGTAACCGCCGAACAGTTGCAGGCACCTGTCGATGACCTCGCACTGCCCGTCGGTGAGCCACGACTTAGCCATCGCCGCCGTGGCGACGTCCAGGTCGCCACGGGTGTGCCGGACGATGCAGTCGTCCAGGAAGACCCGGCTGACCCGGGTGCGGGTGGCGCACTCGGCGAGCACCATCCGGGTGTTCTGGTGCCCCATCAGGGTCTTGCCGAAGGCGGTGCGTTCCTTGGCGTACGCCACGGTCAGCTCGACCGCGCGTTCCATCGCGGCCACCGCGCCGACGCCGATGACCAGCCGTTCCTGCGGAAGCTGCTGCATGAGCTGGATGAAGCCCAGCCCCTCGGCGCCGCCGAGCAGGTTGGCCGCCGGCACCCGGAACTCGTCGAAGAACAATTCGGCGGTGTCGTTGGCGTGCAGCCCGATCTTGGACAGCAGCCGGCCCCGGCGGAAGCCCTCCGGGTCGCCGCCCACCTCGCACACCAGCAGCGAGACGCCTGCCGCCCGCTGCTCGGGGTCGGTCTTCACGGCCACCAGGATCAGGTCGGCCAGGCCACCGTTGGTGATGAACGTCTTCGCGCCGGTGACCAGGTAGTCGTCGCCGTCGCGGACCGCCCGCGTGCGCATCGCCTGGAGGTCCGAGCCGCCGTCGGGCTCGGTCATCGCGATAGCGCCGACCAGCTCACCGCTGCACAGGCCGGGCAGCCACCGTCGCTTCTGCTCCTCGCTGCCGTACGCGACGAGATAGCCCGTGACGATGCCACTGTGGACGGCCAGCCCGAGGCTGCTCTCCCCGGTGTACGCCTGCTCGTGCAACAGCACGGCCTCGTGGGTGAAGCCGCCGCCCCCGCCGCCGTACTCCTCGGGGACCGACAGGCCGAGCAACCCCAGCTCACCGGCCCGCCGGTAGTGCTCGCGGTCCGGGTGACCCTGGGCCAGCAGGCGGTCCGCGTGCGGCAGCACCTCCTTGGTGAAGAAGGTGCGGGCCAGGTCGGCGAGGTCGTCGTGCTCAGGTTCGCGCCAGGGCGAGGGGGAGCCATCGGGCGTCGGCATGTGCACCACCCTCGCGCGCTGTTGGCGGCATGTCAATAAGTCTGGATCAGCAGCCGGGCACAGGCTTGCGGGCCGTCCGCGAAGGGCAGATGTCCGCAGCCCGCCAGCGGCACGTGCCGGGCCGCCGGCAGCGCCGCGCGGGCCCGCCGGGCCTGAGTGGCGTACGGCAACACGAGATCGCGCGTACCCCAGGCGACAGTCACGGGGATGTCGTCGAGCGCGCCGGCCGTCTCTCGACGGACCTGCCATCCGGCGAACGCGGCGCGTGCCACCGCGAAGCCCGGCGCGTCGGCCAGCGCCGCCGCCGAGTCGACGCACTCGTCGGGGTCGAGGTGACCCGGGTGGCCGTAGAAGAGGCCGCAGAACGCCACCCGCCCGGCCCGGCTCGCCAGCAGCCGGGGCAGCGCCGGCCACAGCCCGCCGGCCGCCGACCGGGCCCCGCCGACCGCCAGTTGACACCAGCGCCGCCCGACCGACCCCCAGAACCCGATCGGCGAGAACGCGGTCACCGAGGAGGCCAGCCCGCGTCGCCCCAACTCCAACGCGATGCCGCCCCCGAGCGAGTTGCCGGCAACGGCGGGCCGGCGCACGCCCAGCGCGTCCAGGAACGCGGCGACCCGATCCGCCAGGTGTTCCACCGACCCGGGGGCCACCCGCGGCAACGGCTTCGACGGCTCCGGTGGCTCGGGCCACGGTGGGGAGGCGCCGAAGCCGGGCAGGTCCAGCGCGATCACGTCGTGGTGCCGGGCCACCTCGTCGAGCACCGGCTCCCACACCTGCCACCGACTACCGATGCCGTGGATGAGCACCAGCGGCGGTCCGTCACCACGCCGCGAGTGAGCGAGCCAGTCCGGGTCCCCACGGTGCATCCACCCACCCTCACACGCCGGATAGTCACCTCGGCAACCCCGATCACGTCGCGGTCGTGCCCCCCAGTCGCGTCGATCATGAAGTTGTGGTGCCCGACGAAAGGGAAGCGCGCCACCATATCGCCCACCATGAGTCCATGATCGACGCAGGCTGGCGAGGCGGGGAGGGGAACTACTCGGGCTCGTCGCCATCGGTAGGGCGCGGTGGGCGGTGCTCGGCGATCCACGCCTCCACGTCGGCACGCAGCCAGACCGTGGTGCCGTGCAGCCGTTGAAACGGCGCGGGGAAGGTCGGATAGCGGATGAGCTGGCGCATCCGCGTCCGGCTCACGCCGCCGAGCAACTCCTGCAGCTCGTGCGGGCCGACCAGCGGACCCGGTACCTCACTCATTGCGTCATCGAGAAGTTGAGTGTGCTACTCGGGCTCGTCGCCGTCGGTGGGGCGCGGTGGGCGATGCTCGGCGATCCACGCCTCCACGTCGGCACGCAGCCAGACCTTCATGCCGCGTAACTCTTGGTAGGGCTTCGGGAAACTCGGCCGCATAGCGATCTGCTGAAACCGGCTCCGGGAAACGTTCAGCCGTTGACCGATCTCGTACGGCCCCATCAGCTCGCCCGGCCCCTCGTCACCCACACCCGGAGACTAGGCACGTTCGCGTATCCCCAATCGGGGGTCCCCGAAAGGGGGTCCCCGTCTTGACAGGGGGCCGGTTCTCACTGAGAGTGGTCAGAGCATTGCTCTCGCTGTCGAGCCGAGCAGTGGGGGCGTCGTTCAACGAAGGGCTGGCCGATGGATCAGGCGGCGGAGTTGGCATGGCTTCGGGAGCGGGTCGGCGGATTGGAGACGGCGCTGCACTGCGCACGGAGAGAGTTGTTCGATCTCCGTTGTCGGCTGACGTTGATCGGCCGGGTCGTGCAGGACGTCGACCGGGTGCAGCGCGCTCCCGGGGTCGCGGTTGGTGCGATCAATGCGGCGCTCTACGCCGAGACGTCCAACCTGCGGCATCTCGGCCGGCACCTGATCCGGCGTCGGCGCGGAATTCAGTGATCACTTGATGCTCAGCAGCTCAGGAGCGGCGCCGACAACTGGTGAGCATCAAGTGATCACGGTGAGGGTGGCGGCTTGCTAGTTGCGGGCCGACTCACGTCGTGCCGAGGCCGCCAGTCGCTCGGCGAGTGCGACGACGCGGTCGCGGAGTTCGTCCGGGCGTTCGATGACGAACGGCAGGTCGAGCGTGGCGAGCACGCCGGGCAGCCAGTCGAGGCTCTCGGCCCGGATCTCCACGTCCTGCCAGCCTTCGTCCGCGCCCTCTCGCACCTCGGCGATGCTGGCCGGTAGCCGCCTGCGGATCTGCTCGAGTGTTCCTTGTATCCGCAGCGATACCGCGTGCGGGTACGGCGCTCGTGCCATCGAGCTGAGAAGGTGCCCGGCCGGATCGTTTCCGGCGGGCGGCTCGAACGAGCCCGGCAGCGGTCTCGCGTCCGCAATGCGGTCGAGTCGAAGGGTTCGCTCCTCGCCGATCTCCGGATCGACCCCGGTGACGTACCACCGGCCGGCATGGTTGACCAGCCCGAACGGATGCAGCACGCGGACGCTGCGCCGGCCGTCGCCCGAGGTGTACTGCACCGAGATCGGCCGGTGATGGCGGACCGCCTCGGCGACGGCGAGCAGTACCTCGGTCTGCGGCGCGGGGAAGTCACCGGGTTCGGCGGTGAAGGCGAGGGACTGGAGTGCGGCGTCCAGTCGGTCCGCCGTCCGTGGCGGCAGGACGCGACGGATCTTCGCGGCGGCTGTCTCGCCCGCTGTGCCCGTTGCCGTCGCCAACCCGGCACGGCGGCCGGCGATCAGGCCGAGGAGGACGGCCAGGGCCTCGTCGTCGTTGAACATCAGCGGCGGCAGGCGATAACCGGCGGCGAGCCGATACCCGCCGTAGCGACCGCGCACCGACTCGACCGGCAGGTCCAGGTCGACCAGGTGGCTCACGTAGCGCCGCACCGTGCGCGGTTCGACACCGAGGCGCTCGGCAAGCTCGGCCATCGTCCGGACGCCGCCGGACTGCAGGAGCTCCAACAGTGCGAGCACCTGGGCTGTCGGTCGTGCCACGGTCCGAACTTTATCGAAATACTGGCCCAAATCTGTCCAGTATTCGCTCTAGCGTGATGTCGACGGACCGTTAGCGACCGCATTGAGCAGGGAGAAGACATGGACTTCGTCTCGATCCGCATCATCACCGACGAGATCAACCGCCTGGTCGGCTTCTACGAGAAGATCACCGGTGTGCAGGCGACCTGGGGCAACGAGGACTTCGCCGAATTGCGCACCGCCCACGGCACGCTGGCGATCGGCAGCACCCGCACCGTCCCACTGTTTGCGCCCGGCTCGGCCCGCCCGGCCGACAACCACAGCGTGATCATCGAGTTCCTCGTGGAGGACGTGGACGCGCTCTACGAGAAGCTGAAGGGCGTGGTGGACGACTTCGTGAACGAGCCCACGACCATGCCCTGGGGTAACCGCGCCCTGCTCTTCCGCGACCCCGACGGCAACCTGGTCAACTTCTTCACCCCGGTGACCCCGGGCGCGATCGCGAGGTTCCGCCGCTGACCGGTCGGCGGCGGCGAGGAGGTACGGGAGACCTCGATGCCGAAGCTGACGGTGTGAGCTGCCGATAGGGTCGGGCAGATGAGTGTCGAGACGGCTCCGCGCCGCCGCAGGTTGGAGCCGGACGCCCGGCGCGGCCAGATCCTGGCCTGCGCGGTCCGGCTGTTCGGCGAGCGGCCGTACGCGGATGTGTCGACCACCGATGTCGCGCGGGAGGCGGGCGTCGCCCGGGGCCTGGTCAACCACTACTTCGGCACCAAGAAGGACCTTTACCTGGAGGTCGTCCGGGTCATGGTGACGATCCCCGAGGTTGCCTTGGAACGGCTGCCCAAGGGTGACCTGCGGACCCGTGTCGATGCCAGCGTCACCTGGTTCCTCGACGTGGTGTCCCGGCACAGCACCTCGTGGCTGGCGGCGGTCACCGCCCGGGGGATGGGCGGCGACGCCGACGTGGAGCGGGTGCTCGCCGAGGCGGAGGAGGTGGCGGCCGACCGGATGCTCGTCGCCGTCGGGCTGGCCGAGAAGGCCAAGGACCACGAGGAGCTGCGGGGGATGGTCCGGGCGTACTGCGGCCTGGCGACGTCCACCGCCCGGGAGTGGCTCCAGCGCGGCGCGTTGACCCGCGCCCAGGTGCACCTGCTGCTCACCACCACCCTGCTGACCATCGTGGAGCAGGTCGTCCCGCAGGTCATCGCGGCCGGCGACCCGTCCTGACCACGGCCGCCGGAGGCGCTTTCAGCGACGCCAGAACTGGCGGGGCGCGAACCCTTCCCGTCGCAGCCAGTGCTCGGTGTAGACGATCCGCTCCGCCTCGACGACCACGAGGGTGTCCTCGGGCGGCTCGGACAGCGGTCGCCCCCGCTCGGCGTGTTCGTTCTCCCAGCGGAACGCCGACCAGTAGTGCGCTCGGTCCGGATCCTTAGGACCGAGCACCCGGGCCGTGCCGAACAGTTGGGCCCCGCGGCTGCTCGCCAGCCCGACCAGGGGCGCGAAGATGCCGACGGACACGCGTGGATCGGCAGCGATGTTGCGCATCTTCGGCGAACGGGGTGCGGCGGTGAAGAGCACCGCGAAGTCGAGCGGGTAGTACCGCACCGGCGTGGCCAGCGGCCCGTCCGGACCCGTGGTCGCGAGCACGCACATGTTCTGCGACGACAGCAGGTTTTGGATGCGCTCTTCGAGCCGTTCGCGGTCGAGCCGCTTCGCCGGCGTGGGCCCGGCAAGCCACGGATTCGTCACCGGCAGGAAACCGTCGCGACCATGGCGAGCACCCTACCCGCGTGGGCCGCGTGGACGGCCGCGGGCTCGGCGGGTGCGGGCGCATCGTTGGCGGGCCGCCAACAAGCTGTTACGGTCGGCCGCACCGCCGAGGGAGCCCGCCATGACCGACAGCGCAGCGACCGCCCGACCTCCCCGTCGGGTGCGGGTGGCGATCATCGGCTCCGGGTTCGGCGGGGTGGCGGTGGCCGCCGCGCTGCGTCGCGCCGGCGACGCGGACGTGGTCCTGCTGGAACGGGCCGACCGGATCGGCGGCGTCTGGCGGGACAACACCTACCCGGGCTGCGCCTGTGACATCCCGGCGCCGCTCTACTCGTACTCCTTCGCGCTGAACCCGGACTGGTCGCGGCGCTTCCCGCCGCACTCGGAGATCCTGGACTACCTGCACCGCTGCGTGGCCGAGCTGGGGCTGGCCGACAGTGTGCGGTTGCGTACCGAGGTCACCGACGCGTCGTGGGACGAGGCCGGCGCGTGCTGGCGGCTGCGTACCGCCGATGGCGCGGAACTGACGGCGGACGTCCTGATCCCGGCGGTCGGGCAGCTCTCGCGGCCGGTGGTGCCGGCGCTGCCGGGCGCGCAGCGGTTCGCCGGGCCGGCGATGCACACGGCCCGGTGGGACCCGGCGGTACGGCTGGACGGCGCCCGCGTCGCGGTGATCGGCACCGGCGCCAGCGCGGTGCAGCTGGTGCCGGCGATCGCGGACCGGGCCGCCCGGGTGACCGTCTTCCAGCGCACTCCGCCCTGGACGCTGCCCAAGCCGGACCGCCGGCACGGGCGGCTGGGTCGGGCGCTCTACCGGCGGGTGCCGGCGCTGATGCGGGTGCCCCGGGCCGCGTTCTGGTCGGTCACCGTGCTCACCGGGCTGGCGGTGACCGGCAACCGGGCCGCCGCGGCGGTGCTGCGGGGTGTCTCGCGGGCGCAGCGGCGGTGGCAGGTACGCGACCCGGAGCTGCGCGCCCGCGTCACGCCTGTCGAGCCGATGGGCTGCAAGCGGGTGCTGTTCACCAACGACTGGCTGCCGGCCCTGGGCCGCGACGACGTCGAGCTGGTCACCGAGGCGATCGTCGAGGTGACCGAGGACGGCATCCGCACCGCCGACGGCCGCGCCCATCCCTGCGACGTGCTGGTCTACGGCACCGGCTTCGCGGCCACCGACTTCCTGGTGCCGATCCGGGTCACCGGACGCGCCGGCCGTCAGCTCGGTGAAGAGTGGCGTGACGGCGCGTACGCGTACCTCGGGATGGCCGTGCCCGGCTTTCCCAACCTCTTCCTCATGTACGGCCCGAACACCAACACCGGCAACACGTCGGTGATCTACTTCCACGAGGCGCAGGCCCGGCACATCGTGCAGGCGGTCAGCCTGCTCGCCGCCGGTGGCGAACCTCTGGAGGTACGCCCCGAGGTGGCCGCCGGCTACGACGCGGAGCTGCAACGCCGGCTCGGCGCGAGCGTGTGGACCGCCTGCCGGAGCTGGTACCGCACGGCCACCGGCCGGATCGTCACCAACTGGCCGGGGATGGCCGCCGAGTACCGCCGCCGTACCGCCCGGCTGGATCCGGCCGACTACGGCCGCAGCAGCTGGTCGGGTCCTGGACGCTGATTCTGACCGGCCCCCCGCGGCGGCCGACGAGTCGCCGTGGCCGTGACACAGAGCACCAGCGAACGCAGCTGCTGAAATAACCGTAAGGCTTATGCTTATTTCAGCGGTGCGGGGGTCGGTGGCACGCCCGACCGGCGGCGCACGCGTCATCGAGGAGGAGACATGACCACAACTGCCCTGTCCTACGAGGTCCTGGTCCTGGACGGCCCGGTCCGGGCCGGAGAGCAGCGCATGCCGGACGGCTCGCCCATCCACTTCAACCCGACAGCCACCACCCTGATCTCGGGGGCCGAGGAGGCGCTGCTGGTGGACCCGCCGTTCACCCACGAGCAGATCGCGACGGCGGGAGACTGGATCGAGCGGTCGGGCAAGCGGCTGACGGCCATCTACGCCACCCACGGGCACGGCGACCACTGGTTCGGTGCCCCCGAGCTGGTCAAGCGTTTCCCCGACGCCGTCACCTACGCGACGCCCGGGACCATCGAGGTCATGCACCAGCAGGCCACTGTCGGGCGTCAAGAGGTGTTCGACAAGGTCTTCCCCGGGCTGATCCCGGAGTCGCCCGTCGATGCCGTTCCGGTGCCGCCCGGCGGAATCCTGCTCGAAGGCAACGTCGCCCAGCCGGTCGAGACCGGGCACACCGATGGCGACCAGACCACTGTCCTGCACGTGCCGTCGATCGGTCTCGTGGTGGCCGGCGACGTCGTCTACAACGGCGTCCACCAGTACCTGCTGGAAACCGTCAACGGTGGCCTGCGGGAGTGGCTCAAGGCCCTGGACCGCGTCGAGGCCCTCGCGCCCCGGGCGGTCGTCGCCAGCCACAAGAACCGCAACCGCCCCGACGACCCGTCGAGCATCGACGAGACCCGCAGGTACCTGCTGAACGTGGAACGGCTGTTGGCGGAGAAGTCGACGGCCCTTGAGTTCTTCGACGCGATGATGGAGCTCTATCCGGACTGGGTGAACCCGGGGCCGCTCTGGTACGGGGCGCTCGGCCTGATCGGAAAGTGACCTGACCATGCCGCCGGCATCCGATTCCGCGCTGTGGCCCGCCACCGCGAGGTACGACCTCGACCCCGCTCCGGGCGGCCTCGGGCTCGTCCAGGACCTGCTCAACACGCTCCCGGCCGGTGCGCCGCGCCAGCCGGATCTCCTCGACGATCTCGACAGCGCCACGCAGTGGGCGCACGATGTCGCCGCCCGGTGGTCGACGGTCACCGGGCGGCCGGCACCCGACGTGACGCTCGACCCGGCGGGTCTGCGGGCGCTGCGGACCTTCCGCGACGAGCTGCGGTACGGGATCGACGCCAGGCTGCACGCCACACCGGAATCCGGGCCGCCCGAGCCGGCGCCGGCCCCTCGCGCCACAGGCGCCACACTGCGGCTCGACGGGAACGGCTCGGTCCACCTCGAACCCGCCGGAGCCGGAGCCGACCTGCTGGTCTCCCTCGTCCTGGCGGAGCTGTTCGAGGCGCAACTCACCGACGTCGGCCGGCGGATCAAGACCTGCCGCAACCCGCGTTGCCAGGTCGCGTTCTATGACCGCTCCCGCAACAACAGCGGGGTCTGGCACTCCGTACGCGTCTGCGGGCTCCCGACCAACCTGCGCGCCCACCGGGCCCGCCGTCGACAGGCGGACTGAACAGGCCGTGCGCGCCGCCTCGGCTCAGGCCGCCCGGCGGTCGCCGGCCTGACCGGCGCGCGCGGCGCGGCCGGTGCGCGCGGCCGGGGCGGCGTTGCGGTCGGCTGCCTGCGCCGGGTACGCCCCGGAGTGCACCACCCGCAGTGGCCGTTCGGTCTCGTCCGCGCCGAACCGCCAGCGCGACGGCGTCGGCTGCCGCTGCGGCGCGGGCCCCCCGGGACGCAGTCCGGGCCGCGACAGCAGCACGGTGATCAGGTAGCCGAACACCAGGAAGCCGTGGCTGACCAGGCGCTCCCCACTCACCGAGCCGGTGGCGAGGTCGTTGACCGACAGCAGCAGGAGCGTGCCGACGAACGCGCTGAGCATCGGCAGGAGACCCGCCGGAGGGCTGCGGCGTACCGCCACGAAGAGGAAGCCGGCCCCGACCGCCACGTTCCAGGCGGCCGACTCGTGCCACAGGTGCTGCCCGGAGGCGTGCAGATGGTCGGCGGTCGCTCCCCGGCCCACCTGGGCCAGGCCGAGCACCAGCTGAACAGCCCCGAGCAGGCCGAGCGCCGCGCGCAGCCCGACGACCAGCCGGCCGCGGCCGGGCAGGCGGGGCCGCCAGCGCGACCGGCGGGCCGGCGGCGTGTCACAGGCGTCGGCGACCGCGCCGTCGGTGGCGCTGCCACCGACGGCGGCCAGGATCGCGTCGGTCCGGTCGGGCACATCGGTGACCAGTCGGGTACGAACCCGGCGCGTCACCGCGACCGCCGCCGCGAACCAGGCCCGGCACTTGGCGCACTCGTCCAGGTGCCCCTGCGCCGCCGCCCCCTCGGCGGCGGTCTCCTCCCCGTCCAACTGCGCGGACAGGACCTCCCGCCATTGCTCACACCCCATGTGTGGGTAGTCGGTCCGCAGGCCGCTCCGGTTCCCGGCGACCGTCACCCGTTGTGGAATACTCGCCGGATCATGACGCGCTACGGCCTGCTGATCCTGCCCGCCACCAACCGGGTGTACGCCCGCTCCGCCATCGACCTCACCCGGGCCGAGCTGGAGATCTTCGGCCGGTCGGCGCTCGACGGCCGGATCGGCGAGCTGGACACGGAGGTCGTCGGCGGGGCGACCTACGTCACGTTCAGCGGTGACGGGCTGACCGAACGGGACCTGGCCGTCCTGGGCAACCTCTCCGCCGGGTACGCGCTGTTCGAGATCGTCGGCGACCTGCTGCGCCCGGTCGAGTGGAGCCGGCTGGACCGCTACGACGACGACCTGCTCACCATCCAGAAGTACCCCGGCAAGACCAACGAGCAGTTCACCAAGCTGCTGCTCAACGTCACCCTGCTCGCGTCGGACTGGGCCGGCGAACTGACCAGCCGCCGGTTCCGGGTGCTCGACCCGCTCTGCGGTCGGGGCACCACCCTCAACCAGGCGCTGATGTACGGCTTCGACGCCGCCGGGATCGAGCGCGACCAGAAGGACGTCGAGGCGTACCGCGCGTTCGTCACGACCTGGCTGAAGCAGAAGCGGGTCAAGCACCGGGTGCTGGAGTCGGGGCCGGTGCGGCGGGAGCGCAAGGTGGTCGGCCGCCGGGTGCGCATCGAACTGGCGCCGACCCGCGAGGAGCACAAGGCGGGTCGTACGCAGTTGCTCGACGTCGTCAACGCCGACACCACCCGCGCGGCGGAGTTCTTCCGCCCCGAGACCGTCGACCTGGTGGTCGCCGACGCGCCGTACGGCGTGCAGCACGGCAGTCGTACCGCCGATCAGGGTCTGACGCGTGACCCGCTGGCGCTGCTCGCGGACGCCGCGCCGGTCTGGGCGCGGCTGCTGCGCCCGGGCGGGGCGCTGGGCATCTCGTGGAACACCCACGTCGCCAGCCGCGAGGACGCGGCGGCGGCACTTGCCGACGCCGGCCTGACAGTTGTCGACGCGGAGCCCTACCGCGCGCTGCGGCACCGGGTCGACCAGTCGATCATGCGCGACGTGCTGGTGGCCCGCCGCCCGGCCTGACCCGCCTGGCCTGACCCGGCCCGCCTGGCCTGACCCGCCGCCCATCCCCTTCGGGCCCTTTGCTCTGCTTCAACCGGCGCAACAGTGTCGGTGCCTCGCTGTCGCCTCCGCTGAAGCAGAGCAAAGGATGGACAGCCACCCCGCGTCTCCCCGGGCTGACGCGCCTTTGTGCCGCATTTCACCTGTTCAGTGGGCAGGTGTGAAAACCGCGTCAAGAAAAGGTTCGCCACCGTCATGGTCGCGTTATGACCCCTGCCGTCCGGCGGGTGGTGGGGCTTTGCTTGCCCCGGCGCGACCGGAAGGCGGTCGCGACGAACCTTTCCGGTAAGAGGAGTCAGCGTGTCTGACGTGGTGTTCGTGGTCCTCACGGTGGCGCTGTTCGCAGTGCTCGCCCTGGTGGTCCGGGCGGTGGAGAAGCTGTGAACGCGGTAAACGCCGTCGGTCTGGTGCTCGCGATCGTCCTGGGCGCGTTCCTGGTGTTCGCCCTGCTGTTCCCGGAGCGCTTCTGATGACCATGACAACAGCGGGCGTCATCTTCGTGCTGACGCTGGTGGCGGCCCTGGTCGCCGTCTACAAGCCGTTCGGCGACCACATGTTCCGGGCGGTCTCCGGTACCAGACAGTCGCGGGTCGAGCGGGGGATCTACCGACTGGTCGGGGTCAACCCGGCCGCCGAGCAGACCTGGGGCGTGTACGCCCGCAGCGTGCTCGCGTTCTCGGCCGTCTCGCTCCTGTTCCTGTACCTGTTCCAGCGGGTGCAGAACCACCTGTGGCTGTCGCTGGGTTTCGACCCGGTGGTGCCGCACGGCGCGTGGAACACTGCCGTGTCGTTCGTGACCAACACGAACTGGCAGTCGTACTCGGGTGAGTCGACGATGGGCCACCTGGTGCAGATGGCCGGCCTGGCCGTGCAGAACTTCGTCTCGGCGGCGGTCGGCATCGCGGTGGCGGTCGCGCTGGTCCGCGGCTTCGCCCGCAGCCGCACCGGGCAACTCGGCAACTTCTGGGTCGACCTGACCCGGATCGTGCTGCGCATCCTGCTGCCGATCGCGGTCCTCGGGGCCATCGCGTTGATGATCGGCGGGGTGGTGCAGAACCTCTCCGCCGGCACCGACGTGAGCACGCTGACCGGCGGCACCCAGACCATCACCGGCGGCCCGGTCGCGAGCCAGGAAGTGATCAAGGAGCTGGGCACCAACGGCGGCGGCTTCTACAACGTCAACAGCGCCCACCCGTTCGAGAACCCCACGACCTGGACGAACTGGTTGGAGATCTTCCTGATCCTCCTGATCCCGTTCAGCCTGCCCCGGGTGTTCGGCCGGATGGTCGGGCAGAACCGGCAGGGCTACGCGATCGCCGCGGTGATGGGCATCCTCGCGTTCCTCAGCGTCGCCATCACCAACATCTTCGAGCTGGCCGGCCACGGCACCGTCCCGCAGGCGGTCGGCGCGGCGATGGAGGGCAAGGAGGTGCGGTTCGACGTGTCGAACTCGGCCACCTTCGCCGCCGCCACCACGCTCACCTCGACCGGCGCGGTGAACTCCTTCCACGACTCGTTCACCTCGCTCGGCGGCATGATGACGATGGTCAACATGATGCTCGGCGAGGTCGCGCCGGGGGGCACCGGTTCGGGCCTCTACGGCCTGCTCATCCTCGCGGTGATCACGGTGTTCATCGCCGGCCTGATGGTCGGCCGCACCCCCGAGTACCTGGGCAAGAAGATCGGGTCGCGGGAGATCAAGTTCGCCTCGCTGTACTTCCTGATCACGCCGATCCTGGTGCTGGTCGGCACGGCGGCGGCGTTCGCGACCGGCAACAACTCGACGGCGCTCAACGTCGGCCCGCACGGCCTCTCCGAGGTGCTGTACGCGTTCACCTCGGCCAGCAACAACAACGGTTCCGCCTTCGCCGGCATCACGGTGAACACCACCTGGTGGGACACCGCGTTGGGGCTGTGCATGCTGCTGGGCCGGTTCCTGCCGCTCATCTTCGTGCTCGCGCTGGCCGGCTCGCTGGCCCGCCAGGCACCCACCCCCGCGTCCGAGGGCACCCTGCCGACCCACCGACCGCTGTTCATCGGCATGGTCGTCGGCGTCACTGTCGTCCTCGTCGCGCTGACCTTCCTGCCCGCGCTCGCGCTCGGCCCGCTGGCAGAAGGGCTCTGACCATCATGAGGAACGAGGACATGTCCGTCACGTCCGCCCCGACAGAGCAACTGCCAGGCACCCCGGCGACGCAGGGCAACCGGGTCGGCGGGGGCCTGCTCGACCCCCAGCAACTCATCCGGTCCCTGCCGGACGCCGTACGCAAGCTCAACCCCACCACGTTGTGGCGCAACCCGGTGATGCTGATCGTGGAGATCGGCGCGGCGTTCACCACGGTCCTGGCGGTGACCGACCCGTCGGTGTTCGCCTGGGCGATCACCATCTGGCTCTGGCTGACCGTGATCTTCGCGAACCTGGCCGAGGCGGTCGCCGAGGGCCGGGGCAAGGCCCAGGCCGCCGCGCTGCGACAGGCCAAGCAGGACACCATCGCCACCCGGCTGGTCGACTGGAAGCCGGGCGCTCGGGCCAACACCTACCGCGACGAGGCGGTGCCCGCTCCGCAGCTGCGCCAGGGCGACATCGTGCTGGTCGAGGCGGGCGGCATCATTCCCGGCGACGGCGACATCGTGGAGGGCATCGCGAGCGTCGACGAGTCGGCAATCACCGGCGAGTCGGCCCCGGTCATCCGGGAGTCCGGCGGGGACCGCAGCGCGGTCACCGGCGGCACCAAGGTGCTCTCCGACCGGATCATCGTGAAGATCACCCAGAAGCCCGGGGAGAGCTTCATCGACCGGATGATCGCCCTGGTCGAGGGCGCCAACCGGCAGAAGACGCCGAACGAGATCGCGCTGAACATCCTGCTCGCCGCTCTCACGATCATCTTCCTGCTGGCCGTGGTCACCCTCCAGCCCTTGGCGATCTTCTCCAAGGCGTACCAGGCCGCCGCGCCGGACAGCGGGGCGATCACCGGTTCCGGTGTCACAGGTGTCGTCCTGGTCTCGCTGCTGGTCTGCCTGATCCCCACCACCATCGGCGCGCTGCTGTCGGCCATCGGCATCGCCGGCATGGACCGCCTCGTGCAGCGCAACGTGCTGGCCATGAGCGGCCGGGCCGTCGAGGCGGCCGGCGACGTCAACACCCTGCTGCTGGACAAGACCGGCACCATCACGCTGGGCAACCGGCAGGCCGCCGAGTTCGTACCGGTCGAGGGGGTCGACGCCGCCACAGTGGCCGACGCCGCCCAGCTCTCCAGCCTGGCCGACGAGACCCCGGAGGGGCGCTCGGTCGTCGTCCTGGCGAAGAACGAGTTCGGGCTGCGCGAACGCGAGCCCGGGGTGATGCCGCACGCCACCTTCGTGCCGTTCACCGCGCAGACCCGGATGAGCGGCGTCGACCTGACCCCGGACGCCACCGTCGACGGCGGCGCGTCGGGCACGGCCCGTCGGGTCCGCAAGGGCGCCGCCGCCGCGGTCATGAAGTGGGTACGGGAGAACGGCGGCCACCCGACCGAGCAGGTCGGCGAGATCGTCGACGCGATAAGTGGCACCGGCGGCACGCCGCTGGTCGTCGCCGAGCACGTCGACGGCGAGCCCGCCCGCGCCCTGGGCGTCATCCACCTCAAGGACGTCGTCAAGTCCGGCATGCGGGAGCGGTTCGACGAGATGCGCCGGATGGGCATCCGCACCGTGATGATCACCGGCGACAACCCGCGTACCGCGAAGGCGATCGCCGACGAGGCCGGGGTGGACGACTTCCTGGCCGAGGCGACGCCGGAGGACAAGCTCGCGCTGATCAAGCGGGAGCAGGAGGGTGGCCGGCTGGTCGCGATGACCGGTGACGGCACCAACGACGCGCCGGCGCTCGCCCAGGCCGACGTCGGGGTGGCCATGAACACCGGCACGTCGGCCGCGAAGGAGGCCGGCAACATGGTCGACCTCGACTCCGACCCGACCAAACTGATCGAGATCGTGGAGATCGGCAAGCAGTTGCTGATCACCCGCGGTGCGCTGACCACGTTCAGCATCTCGAACGACATCGCGAAGTACTTCGCGATCATCCCGGCCATGTTCGCCGGCCTCTACCCGAGCCTGGACACCCTGAACATCATGCGGCTGGCCAGCCCGGAGTCGGCGATCCTGTCCGCGGTCATCTTCAACGCCCTGGTGATCATCGCGCTGATCCCGCTCGCCCTGCGCGGCGTGCGGTACCGGCCGGCGGCCGCGTCGAAGCTGCTCAGCCGCAACCTGCTGGTGTACGGACTGGGCGGCATCATCGTGCCGTTCATCGGGATCAAGCTCATCGACCTGCTCATCCAGTTCATCCCGGGGATTTCGTGATGCGCATACCCACCTGGATCGCCCAACACCTCGCCGCCCTGCGCGCCGTGCTCGTCTTCACGGTGCTGCTCGGGCTGGTCTACCCGCTGGCTCTGGTCGCGCTCGGTCACCTGCCCGGCCTCGACCACAAGGCCGACGGCTCGCTGATCACCTCGGGCGGGACGACTGTCGGCAGCTCGCTCATCGGCCAGTCCTTCACCGACGCGGACGGCAACCCCGTCCCGCGTTACTTCCAGTCCCGCCCGTCGGCCGCCGGCGACGGCTACGACCCGACGTCCACCTCGGCCAGCAACCTCGGCCCGGAGAGCGTTGTCGACACCATCGCCACCGACCCGGAAGAGTCCAGCGAGAGCCTGCTCACCCAGGTCTGTGGGCGCAGCAAGGCCGTCGGCGAGCTGAACGGCGTCGACGGCCGCCGCCCCTACTGCACCGACGACGGGGTGGGCGCCGTGCTCGCGGTCTTCCGCGCCGACGGTCTGACCGGCCCGGTGACCCGGGTGGTAAGCGTCAACCAGGTCGCCCCGGCCACCCCGTTCGTGTCCTCGTACCAGGGGGTGACAGTGGAGCTGGCCCAGCCCGGCGTGGACTACGTCGCGGACGGCGGGGTCATCACCCCGATCCGGGGCGACGCGCCGGCCAATCCGGCGGTGCCCGCCGACGCGGTCACCGCCAGCGGCAGCGGGCTCGACCCGCAGATCAGCCCCGCGTACGCCGATCTGCAGGTGAACCGGGTCGCGCGGGAGCGCGGCGCGGACCCGGCGGCCGTCCGCAAGCTGGTCGAGGAGCACACCGACGGCCGTGGGTTGGGCTTCATGGGTGCGCCCGGCGTCAACGTGCTGGAGCTCAACCTCGCCCTCGACAAGCAGTTCGCCGCACGCTGAGTGCACCTCGGGCGGGGCCGTGCCGACCGGGCACGGCCCCGCCCGCCGATCTGACCAGGGAGGATGGTTCCCGTGCCACGCGGAGAACTGCGCATCTATCTCGGGGCCGCTCCCGGCGTCGGCAAGACGTACGCCATGTTGGAGGAGGCCCAGCGGCGGGCCGCGCGGGGCTCCGACGTGGTGATCGGCTTCGTGGAGACCCACGGCCGCCCGCACACCGCCGCGATGCTCGGCGACCTGGAGCAGGTGCCCCGCCGTGCGATGACCTACCGGGGCGCCGAGTTCACCGAGATGGACGTGGACGGCGTCCTGGCCCGCCGGCCGGAGATCGCGGTGGTCGACGAGCTGGCGCACACCAACGTGCCCGGCTCCCGGCACGACAAGCGCTGGCAGGACGTCCAGGAACTGCTCGACGCGGGGATCGACGTGCTGTCCACGGTGAACGTGCAGCACCTGGAGTCGGTGAACGACGTCGTCGCCCAGATCACCGGCACCACCCAGCGGGAGACCGTGCCGGACGAGATCGTCCGCGCCGCCGAGCAGGTCGAACTCGTCGACATGACCCCGGAGGCGTTGCGCCGCCGGATGGCGCACGGCAACATCTACCGACCCGACAAGATCGACGCGGCGCTCGGCAACTACTTTCGGGTCGGCAACCTCACCGCGTTGCGCGAGCTGGCGCTGCTCTGGCTGGCCGACAAGGTCGACGAGCAGCTCGACAGGTACCGCAGCCAGCAGGGCATCGCCGCCACCTGGGAGGCCCGCGAACGCGTCTTGGTGGCACTGACCGGCGGCCCGGAGGGCGAGACGCTGATCCGCCGGGCGGCCCGGGTCGCGGCCCGCAGCAAGGGCGCCGACCTGCTCGCCGTGCACGTGGCCCGCAGCGACGGTCTGGCCGGCGCCGATCCCGCCCAACTGGCCCGTCAGCGGGTGCTCGTGGAGAGCCTGGGCGGCACGTACCACCAGGTGCTCGGCACCGACGTGCCGGCCGCCTTGCTCGACTTCGCCCAGGGCGTGAACGCCACCCAGCTGGTGCTCGGGGCCAGCCGGCGGGGCCGCCTCGCGCAGATCTTCGCCCGGGGCGTCGGGGTGACCACCACCGCGCTCTCCGGCTCGATCGACGTGCACCTGGTCAGCCACAAGCAGGCCGGCAAGGGACGCCGGGCGGCGGCCGTGCCGGCGGCGCTGTCCCGCCGCCGCCGGCTGCTCGGCTTCGGCCTGGCGGTGCTCGGCATGCCGCTGCTCACCCTGCTGCTCAGGACCCTGCCCGACCTGACGCTGACCAACGACATCCTGCTGTTCCTCGCCGGGGTCGTCGGGGTCGCGCTGGTCGGCGGGGTGTGGCCGGCGCTGATCGCCGCGCTCGGCGGGTCGCTGCTGCTCAACTGGTTCTTCACCCCGCCGTACCGCACGCTGACCATCGCCGAGGCCGACAACCTGCTCGCCCTGGCCGTCTTCGTCGGTGTGGCGCTCGCCGTGAGCTGGATCGTCGACGTGGCCG
Organism: Micromonospora sp. NPDC049004; assembly: GCF_040649315.1. Classification (NCBI taxonomy): domain Bacteria; kingdom Bacillati; phylum Actinomycetota; class Actinomycetes; order Micromonosporales; family Micromonosporaceae; genus Micromonospora; species Micromonospora sp. NPDC049004. The sequence continues at coordinate 158,952 of NZ_JBEZFG010000002.1, read as the reverse complement.
CCCGACGTACGCGCGAGGCCGCGCGCGCCGCCGCCGACGCGCAGACCCTCGCCGCCGTCGCCGGTGGTGTGCTGCGCGGCGAACGTCCCCTGCCCGCCCTGCTGGACCAGCTTCGGGAGACCTTCGGGCTGCGCGCGGTGAGCGTGCTGGAGCTGGCCGAGGAGGCCAGCGGCCGCCCCGACCGGGCCCGCGAGGAGCACGCCTGGTGCGTCGTGGCGAGCGTCGGCGAACAGCCCGCCTGCACACCAGACGGCGGCGAGACCGCGGTACCCGTCGACGACCGGATCACCGTCGTGCTCAGCGGCCGGCGTCTGGAGGCCGCCGACCGGCGGATCGTGGAGGCGTTCGCCGCCCAGGCCGCCGTCGCGCTGCGCCAGGAACGGCTCGCCGAGGAAGCCGCCACCGCCCGGCCCCTCGCCGCCGCCGACCGGATGCGCACCGCACTGCTCGCCGCGGTCAGCCACGACCTGCGTACGCCACTGGCCTCGGCGAAAGCGGCCGTGACCAGCCTGCGCAGCCACGACATCGAGTTCGACGAGGCCGACCGCGAGGAGTTGCTGGAGACCGCCGAGGAGTCGCTGGACCGGCTCGCCCGGCTGGTCGGCAACCTGCTGGACATGAGCCGCCTCCAGGCCGGTGTGCTGGGCATCTCCGCGACCGCGATCGGCCTGGAGGACGCCGTACCCCTGGCGTTGGACGAACTTGGCCCGGCGGCCGCGACGGTCGCCACGGACATCCCGGCCGACCTGCCGGCGGCCACCGCCGACCCGGGCCTGCTGGAACGGGTGCTGGTCAACGTCATCGCCAACGCGCTGCGCTACAGCCCGCCCGACCAGCCCCCCACAGTCACCGCGAGCGCGCACGCCGGCCAGGTGGAGCTGCGGGTCATCGACCGGGGGCCGGGCATCCCGGAGGACCAGTGGGAGCACGTCTTCCTGCCGTTCCAACGCCTCGGCGACCGGGACAACCAGACCGGCGTCGGCCTCGGGCTCGCCCTGTCCCGGGGGTTGGCCGAGGCGATGGGTGGCAGCATCACCCCGGAGACCACGCCCGGCGGTGGGCTCACCATGGTGCTGCGGCTGCCCGCCGCCGCGCAGACCAGCCCGGAGGAGCCGCAGGAATGACCCGCATCCTGGTCGTCGACGACGAACCGCAGATCCTGCGGGCCCTGCGGATCAACCTGCGCGCCCGCCGGTACGACGTGGACGTCGCCGCGACCGGGGCCGCCGCGTTGAAGGCCGCCGCCAGCCACCCGCCCGACCTGGTGGTCCTGGACCTCGGCCTGCCCGACATCGACGGCGTCGAGGTGATCCGTGGCCTGCGCGGCTGGACCGCCGTGCCGATCATCGTGCTCTCCGGCCGGGCCGGCAGCGAGGACAAGGTCGCCGCGCTGGACGCGGGCGCGGACGACTACGTCACCAAGCCGTTCGGGGTGGAGGAGCTGCTGGCCCGCATCCGCGCGGTGACCCGGCGGCTCGGCGGCCCCACCGAGGCCGTGCCGGCGCTGCGGATCGGCCGGCACACCGTCGACCTGGCCGACCACCGCGTCTGGCGTGACGACGACACCGAGGTCAAGCTGACCCCGACGCAGTGGAGCGTGCTGGAGAAGCTGCTGCGCCACCCCGGCAAGCTGGTCAGCCAACGTCAGCTCCTGCAGGAGGTGTGGGGCCCCGAATACCAGAACGAGACCAACTACCTGCGGCAGTACCTGGCCCAGCTGCGACGCAAGCTGGAGGACGACCCCGCCCGCCCCCGCCACCTCATCACCGAGCCGGGGATGGGCTACCGCTACCGCCCCTGACCCGTCGACACCCGCCGGCGGAGATTGAAGAATTTCGTACCGCAGCGGCAGCGGCGTGCTTCTGTAACCGTCCCCCTCCGGTTACCCCTGATGGAGCCCGCCTGGGTGCCGCTGGGGACGTACCCGTTCACGGCGGGCAGCGACGGGAGCGTGCTCATCCGTACGGAGAACACCGACGGCTACGTGGTCGCCGACGCGGTGCGCTTCGTGCCGGCCTGAGCGGGAGGTGCGGTCGGGTCCTCCCCGGGCGGCGTGCCGACGAGGACCGCCGGCGCGGTGGGTGCCGCACGGTCGCCGACCCCGGGGTCGAGCGCCGGTGCCACCAGCAGCGGGTCGACCTGGATCCGGTCGATGCCGAGCGGGCGCAGCATGCCGCGTAGTGCCGACTCGCAGAGCGTCTCCCACGGCTGGTCCGCTCCCATCGCGGCGACCAGCAGCTCGGGTCGGGTGAACGCGATGCCCACCCGCTGTCCCTGTGGCGACCGGCCGGTCCGCACCGTGCCGATCATCCGTCCCGGCAGCTCCCGTACCGGAACGGCGTAGGTTCTCGGCACCGCGTGCCCGGTCGCGGTGATCTCTTCCACTCGTGCGCCCGGCACGGCTCGTCGGGCAACGGCGTCGCGGCTCATGCGGCGGATGCGATCCACGCCGGGGCGTCGTCCGGGGTACGTCGACCCGGCGGCGCGGCCAGGTCGAGCGCGCGCAGGATGGAGTGCGCCACCACCACCTCGACCCCGGCGCGGCGGCGCAGGTCGGCCACCGCGCGGTGCAGCACTGTCATGCTGTCCGCCGAGAGCCGCACCACCGCGTCGACGTCGGCGGCGATCCACCACGCGGCGACGGCGCACGGCTCGTGCCGCAGGTACTCCACCAGGTGACTGCCGGGGGCGGACGGGCCGAGTCGGACGCTGACCAGCGCTTCGTGTCGTCGTTCGGGCTCGGCCGGCCCGGTCGCAGGCTCAGCGAAGCTGTCGTCGGTGCGGGGTGGCAGGTTCCCGCGTTCCCAGCGTGTCATCCGCCAAGGACTCATGGGCCCATCGTGTCCGCCGGACCGTGGCGCAGCGCCCGTCGATACGCCGTTTCGACGGGCCACCGCCAATTCTTGACGCCGCCTTCACACGCCCGGACCCCGTTCAGTTGGCGGGGAACCGCACACCCACCAGCTGTTCGGAGACGGCCCAGAGGCGGGCCGCGTCCTGCGTGCTGCGCGCCGAGCGGTAGACGGCCAACTCGGTCGGCGCCCCGGTGAACTGCCCCAGGCCGTCCGGGCCGTAGAACCGGCCACCCTGCGCCAGCGGACTGGTCGCCGCGTAGAGGGCGGGCCGCAGCCCCGCGTCCACCGAGTGCACCAGGAGACCCCAACGGTTCAACCGTTTCATGACGGCGTGGTGCGGTGAGGGCCTGCTGCGGCCCAGGTTGGGGCCGGACGCGTACAGGTTGGTCATGGTGGTGCCGGGGTGGGCGACGTTGCTGACGATGCCCCAGCCGCCGGCTCGACCGCGACGCTCGAGTTCCAGCCCGAAGTGCAGCGCCGCCAGCTTGGAGGCGTTGTACGAGCGGACCGCGCCGTAACGGTGGGTGCTCTGCAGGTCGTCCCAGTCCAGGCGACCGGAGCGGGCGGCGCTGCTCGCCATGGTGGTGACCCGCGCCCGCCCGGCCGTCAGCAGCGGCATGAGCCGCCCGGTCAACGCGAAGTGGCCGAGATGATTGGTGCCGAACTGCAGCTCGAAGCCGTCCGCCGTGGTGTGTCGGGTGGGCGGCGCCATGACACCCGCGTTGTTGATCAGAATGTGGATCGGCCGCCCCTCGCCGAGCAGCGCGTCGGCCAGCGCGGCCACCGAGTCCAGTGAGGCGAGGTCCAGCTTGCGGGTCGACACGGTGGCGTCCGGCACGGCGGCCCGTACGGCCTCCAGCGCGGCGTCGCCCTTGGCCGGGTTGCGGACCGGCAGCACCACCTCCGCGCCGGCTCGGGCCAGCCGGGTGGCCAGGCCGAGACCCAGCCCGTCACTGCCGCCGGTCACCACGGCGAGCTTCCCGGTCAGGTCCCCAACTGTCTCGTCGAGCACGACAACCTCCAGGTCGACGGTGTCCTTCATCGGTCACGCACAACCCTGGGTCGATCGTCGCCCGGCGCCCAGGGTGACCTTGTCCAGGGATCGGCGGTCCCTGGCTGGCGGACCGGTGTCGGGCACGCCGGCGTGGCGAGTAACGTTCCGAACGGACCAAGATCGGCGTACGAGGAGGCTCGATGCAGACGACGACGGTGGACATCTCGACCGGCGACGGGATCGCGGACGCAAGCCTCACCCGACCGGACGGGGACGGCCCGTTCCCGGCGGTGCTGCTGTTCATGGATGCCTTCGGGCCTCGGCCCCGCCTCGCGGAGATGGCCGAGCGGATCGCCGAACGCGGCTACCTGGTGCTGACGCCCCACCTGTTCTACCGGGCCGGCCGGGCACCCCTGTTCGACCTGTCCCGACTCGGCGATGCCGACCAGCGCGGCGCGATCTTCGAGAAGATCATGCCGCTGATCGGCGCGTTGACCCCCGAGGTGATCAGCCGGGACACCGCCGCGTACCTCGACTTCCTGGCGGCCCGCGACGACGTGCGGCCGGGCCCGGTCGCGATCACCGGCTACTGCATGGGCGGCACCAACGCGCTCCGGGCCATCGAGGCGCACCCGGACCGGATCGCCGCGATGGCCAGCTTCCACGGCGGGCGGATCGTCACCGACGCGCCGGACAGCCCCCACCGTGGCGTCGGCTCGATCACCGGCGAGGTGTACTTCGGCCACGCGGACGCCGACCAGTCGATGACGCCCGAGCAGATCGCCACGCTGGAGAAGGCGCTCGACGCCGCCGGGGTGCGCTACCGCTCCGAGGTGTACGCGGGCGCGCACCACGGCTACACCATGGCCGACACCCCGGCGTACGACGAGCAGGCCACCGAGCGCCACTGGGCGGCCCTGTTCGACCTGCTGGACCGCAGCCTGCCGGCGAGCTGACGCAGACGTCGCGCTGCGCCCCGGTCAGCCGCCCCCGTCGAGGTCGTCGCGCGGCCGGCCGGGCGTACGCGTCGTGACGCTGAACCGGCCGTCGGGCTCCATCCGCACCTCGCGGACGTGGGAGAGGTCGGTGACACCCTGCTGTCGCAGCAGGGTGTGCAGCTCCTCGTTGGTGATCAGCTCGCGGCGCATGTTGGCCCGGACCACCTCCCCGTCCCGCACCAGCACCAGCGACCCGGGCCGGATCAGCCGGGCGGCGGCCTGCCAGCGGTAGGCGACGGCGTTCAGCAGGTACGACCAACCGATGATCACGCCGACCAGCAGCACCCCGTCGGTGACCGAGTGGTAGCCGCCGGACATGCCGTTCTGCGCGGCGTCCGCGAGCAGCACGATGACCAGCAGGTCGGTGACGCCTGTGGTGCCGCTCTCCCGCTTGAGGATGACCCGCAGGAGGATGAACAGCGCGAGGTACATGACGCTGCCGCGGACCACGATCTCCAACAGCGGGGTGTCCGGGACGAACACCTCTTGCCAGTCGGCCACCAGGCGGCCTACCCGCCGCCCGGGCGGGCATGCCTACCCGCGGCGCAGCAGCACCGGGCCGGCGTCGATGCGGGTGCGGAACAGGGCGTACGGCTTGCGTCGCAGGTCCTGGCCGCGCTGGTACTGCGGCTGCCGGTGCAGCTGGTTGGCGGTGACGTAGAGGTACCCGTCGGTGGCCACCGACATGGTGTCCGGCCAGAGCAGTCGCGGGTCGTGCACCAGCGTCTCGTACGCGCCGTCCGGCAGTCGACGCAGCACCGCGTTGTGCTCGTACGCGGTGAGGTAGAGCCGCCCCGCGTCGTCGCTCTCCAACCCGTCCGAGGCGCTGCCCTTGTCGCCCTCGTCGACAACAGTCGCGGCGACCGCCTCCTGGGTGGCGCTCGGGTCGGCCAGCGCCTCGGTGGAGACGCTGTGCAGGCGCCGGGACGCCAACGGGCAGTAGTAGAGCCGGGTGCCGTCGGCGGAGATGGCGATGCCGTCGGAGCCCATGCCCACCGGCTTCGGCGGCCCGTCGGCCGGCCGCTCCAGGAACGGCCGGCCCTCGACCACCGGGCGGAACGACGTCAGCGGCTCCGCCTTGGTGGACGGGTGGTCGTGCAGCCTCCGCCAGGAGGCCCCGCTGGCCAGGTCCACCACGATGATCCCGTTCGGCCCGGCGAACGCGGAGTCGGTGATGTAGGCGACCCCCGCCTCGCCCCGGCGCAGGTCGAAGCGGACGTCGTTGAGGTACGTCGTCGGCAGCGCCACGTCCGCCGGGAAGGTGATCACCTGGGCGACCGTGTCGGTGTCCAGGTCGATCCGGACCAGCTTCGGCCCGCCCGGCTTGGTCGGCTGCAACATCGGGCTGCCGGTGTCCAGCACCCAGAGCCGGTCGGCCGGGTCCACCACGATGCTCTGCACCGAGACGAACGCGCCCGCGTCGTCGTCGCCGGACGGGTCGTTCCACGCCTGGTCGGGGTAGGGCGCCTCCCGGCCGTCGCGCAGCTCGACGACGGTGGCCGGCACCTCGTCACCCCACTTCGGGAAGTTGACGAAGATCCGACCCCGGTGCGAGACGCTCACCCCGGTCGGCATCGGGCCGGTGAACGTGTGCACCAGCTCCAGCTCGCCGAGCGGCTCGTCGCCGACCGGCCCGTTCATGACGTCCACCCAGCGCTGCTCATCGGCTCGCTCCCCACCCGTCGGCTGTTACCGCACTCGGGTGCGGTTCTTCCCGCCCGGGCGTCCGATATGCCTCCGATCAGCTCACTGGTGCGCCGGCCCTCGCGGCGGGCAGACCGGGGACCTCGACGTCCACCGCGAGCAGCGCGCCGTCCTGCGGGCCCGCCGCGTCCAGCCCCACCCGGGCGGTGCCGATGAAGAGTCGCCGCAGGTCGGGGCCGCCCAGGCAGATGCCGGCCGGCTGCCGGGCCGGCAGTCGGATCTCCGTGTCGAGGGTGCCGTCGGGCCGGTAGCGGCGTACCGCCGAGCCGCCCCACAGCGCGATCCAGAGGTGGCCGGCCGCGTCGAGCGTCATGCCGTCCGGGCCGCCGTCGGCGGAGGACAGCCGCAGGAACGGCTCCCGCCCGTGCAGGGCACCGGTGGCCGGGTCGACGGTGAACCTGTCGATCTCGCCGCGCGGGGTGTCGGCCAGATACATGGTGGTGCCGGCCGCGTCGAACGCCGGCCCGTTCGGGATGGTCAGCCCGGTCACCGCGGGGACCGGCGCGGCGCCCGGGGTGAGGCGGAACAACGTGCCACCGCCGGGCACCATCGCGTACGTCATGCTCCCGGCCCAGAAGCGGCCGTGCGGGTCGGCGACCGCGTCGTTCATCCGGGTCGGCTCGGGCGCGTCGTCCACCAGCTCGGCCACCGGTCGGGGGTCGCCGCTGGCGGGCAGCACCGTGACGCCGGTCCCGGCGGCGGCCAGCCATTCGCCAGGTCGGTCGACCACCGGGGCGACCGCGCCGAGCGGCACGTCGAGGCGGCGCAGCTCCCGCAGCGGGGTCGGAGCGTCGCCGTCGGTCTCCAACAGTCGTCCGGCCAGCAGGTCGACCAGGACCAGCCGGTCGTCGACCCAGCGCAGGCCCTCACCCAACTCCAGCCGGTCGGTGCTCCAGACGGTCGGCTCGGTCAGCTCCATGGTGCTCCTTAACGGGGATCGTCAGCGGACCGTACCGCCGGGGCCGTGGTCGAGCAGCCCCAGCTCGGCCCGGTCGGGCAGGCCCTCCCAGTCGCCCCTGGTGGCGACGGCGAACGCGCCGGTGGTGACCGCCCGGTCCAGCCGGGCCGAGGCGTCCGCGCCGTCCAGCCAACCGGAGAGCAGGCCCGCCACGAAGGCGTCGCCCGCGCCGACGGTGTCCACCACCGGCACCGTCCGGGCCGGCCGGTGGATCGAGCCGGTCGCGCGGTGGCTTGTCGCTCCGTCGCCGCCGTGCTTGACGACGACCTCGCTCACGCCGGCCGACAGTAGCGCCGGGACCGGGTCGGACGCGTCGGTCAGCACCGGCAGTTCGTCGTCGGAGGCGACGACCAGGTCGATCGAGGGCAGCAGCTGTCGCAGCGCCGCCGCGGCCTCACCTGTGGACCAGAGCCGGCTGCGATGGTTGACGTCCAGGCAGACGGTGCTGCCCGCCGCGCGCGCCAGGCGTACGGCCGCCACGACCGCCTGGTACGGCCCGGCGCCCAGCGCGCAGGTGATGCCTGTGACGTGCAGCAGCCGGGGCGGCGGCCCCGGCGCGTCGAAGGCGCGCGTGACGTCGGCCGGGCCCAGCCGGGAGCCGGCCGAGCCGGCGCGGTGGTAGGTGACCCGGTTGATGTCGGCGACCCGGTTCTCGAAGAGGATCAGCCCGGTCGGCGCGGCCGGGTCGACGCGGGACCAGGTCAGGTCGACGCCCTCGGCGCGCAGCGTCCGGCGGACCAGCTCGCCCGGTTCGTCGGCGCCGGTGACACCGATCCAGGCGGCTCGGTGACCGAGCCGGGCCAGCCCGATGGCCACCGTCGACTCACTCCCGGCGACGGAGATCCCGGCGGTGCCGCCCAGCCGCAGCGGGCCGGTGGTGCGAAAGGCCGCCATCGTCTCGCCGAGCGTGAGCAGGTCGGTCATTGCCGTACCGCCGCGAGGAATGCGGCGGCGCGCTCGCACAGCGCCGCCGGGTCACCGCCGCGGACGGCGTCGCCGAGCAGCGGTGAGCCGACGCCCACCGCCACGGCCCCCCGGTCGAGGTAGCGTCGCGCGCCGTCGGCGTCGACCCCACCGACCGGCACGAACGCGGTGCCGGGGAACGGGTCGCGCAGCGCGCCCAGGTAGTCGGGCCCACCGAGGGACGCCGGGAAGAGCTTGACGGCTGTGGCGCCGGCGCTGTCGGCCTGCACGACCTCGGTGGGGGTGAGCGCCCCGGCGAGCACCGGCAGCCCGAGTCGGGCGGCCTCGGTGACGCTCGGTGCCACCGCAGGGGTGACGAGGAAGCCGGCGCCGGCCTCGGCGGCCGCCCGGGCGTCGTCCGCGCTGAGCACGGTGCCCGCGCCCAGGCCGAAGTCGGGCCCGAGGGCGGCCCGGGCACGTCGGATGATGCCGAGCGCGTCGGCGCCGGTCAGCGAGACCTCGACCAGGGCGACGCCGCTCTCGGCCAGGGTGAGCACGGCGGTCAGCGCCGCGGCCGGGTCCGGGCCGCGCACGATGGCCAGCAACCGGTGGGTACGCAGCTCGTCGAGCAGGTTCATCGCGAATGTCCTCGGTGGATGCGGTGGGCGGAGATGGTGAGTCGCCAGGTGACCTCGCCAGCGGGTGGGACGACCGCCGCGTCGGCCGGACCGGCGTCGGCCAGGTCGAAGGCGCTGCCGAGCATCGGCTCGACGCCGATGCTGCGGTAGGGGCAGTCCTGCGGCCAGCCGCCCAGGTTGCGCCAGAGCGCGGTGCTGCGGGGCTGGCCGTCGCACTCCAGCTCCATCCTCAGCCGGTCGTCGCCGTCGATCACCTGGACCCGTGGGCAGTCGAGCAGCACCGCGCCGACGGCCGTGCCGTCGTCCGCGCCGAAGGTGTCCAGCGTCAGCCCGGCGGGGGAGGGCCACGCCCCGGTGAGCCAGGGGGCGTCGGTGGGCCAGGTGCCCGGCGACAGGAGTGCGGCGGCCTCCGGGTGCAGCCGGGTGGGCGTGCCGGCGGGCGCGTCGAGGTAGGCGTCGGGGGAGAGGCCGAGCAGGGCGTGCGCGGCCCACACGAAGCGGTAACCGGGGTCGGCGGTCAGGCGGTAGTCGGCCACCACCACGCCACCGTCGTCGGTGAGCCGCCGGCTCAGCGTGAACGTCGGCCGCTCGATGACCACGGTGTCGGGGCCGACGGTTCGCCACGGGCGGGACCAGACCTCGCCGTGGTCGGGCTCGCCGCGCACGGTGGGCAGGCACTCCTCCAGCCCACCGGCGTCGACGAACGCGTCGCCGGGGCGGACCTCGTGGCGGCCCGGCTCCGGGCCCCGCCACAGCCACTGCCGGTCGCCGCCGCGCAGGCTGGTCCACCGGCCGCCGTGCGCCGCGTCGTACTCCACGCGCAGCGGGACCGACCGGGTCACCATTCCGCGAACGATCCGTCGGCGTGCTGCCAGACCGGGTTGCGCCAGGTGTGCGGGGTCTGCGCGGCCTTGCGGACCGCCGCCTCGTCCACGGTGATGCCCAGGCCGGGCCGGTCGAAGCGGGCGATGTGCCCGTCGACGAACCGGAACGGCTCCCGGTCGACGAGGTAGTCCAGCAGTTCGGAACCCACGTTGTAGTGGATGCCGATGCTCTGTTCCTGGATGAGGAAGTTCGGTGTCGCGAAGGCCACCTGGAGGCTGGCCGCCAGCGAGATCGGGCCGAGCGGACAGTGCGGGGCGAGCAGCGCGCCGTACGTCTCGGCCAGCGCGGCGATCCGGCGGACCTCGGAGATCCCACCGGCGTGCGACAGGTCCGGCTGGACCACGGCGACCCCGGCCTGCAACGGCGTGAGGAACTCGGATCGGCCGTAGAGGCGTTCACCGGTGGCCACCGGGATCGGCGTGCCGGCCACGATGTCGCGCAGGTGGTGGGCCTGGTCGGGCAGGACCGGCTCCTCCACGAACATCGGGCGCAGGGGGGCCAGTTCGGGCAGGACGCGACGTACGGCGGCCATCCCGGCGCGGCCGTGGAAGTCGAGCGCGATGTCCCGGTCCGGGCCGAGCACCTCCCGGGCGGCGGCGACCCGGTTGACGATCGCGTCGACCTCGGCGGAGGTGGGGATGGCCGAGAGCCGCCCGCAGGCGTTCATCTTGACCCCGGTGAGGCCGGCGGCGACCTGCGCGGCGGCGTGGTCGGCGACCTCGTCGGGCTCGTCCCCGCCGATCCAGGAGTAGATCCGCACCTTCTCCCGGACGGGGCCGCCGAGCAGGGCGTGCACCGGAGCGCCGTACGCCTGCCCGGCGATGTCCCACAGTGCCTGGTCGAGGCCGGCGACCGCGCTGGAGAGGATCGGGCCGCCCCGGTAGAAGCCACCCTTGGTGAGCACCTGCCAGTGCTGCTCGATGCGCAGGGGATCCGCACCGATCAGGTATTCGGAGAGCACCTCGACCGCACTGCGCACCACCTCGGCGCGGCCCTCGACGACGGGTTCACCCCAGCCGACGAGCCCGTCGTCGGTCTCCACCCGGCAGAACAACCACCGTGGCGCGACCAGGAACGTCTCGATCCGCTCGATCTTCACTGACTGCCCCTTCGTCCCCGTGCCTTCTCGACGTCGCGGACGGCCTTGTCCAGCAACTCACGCATGGCGGTCTCGGCCGCCGACTCGTCCCGCTCGCGCAGCGCGTCGACCACGGCACGGTGACTCGGCACCGGGTCGTCGTGCGCGGCGCCGCCGTGCACCAGCCGGTCCCGTTCGGCGAGACCCGTCTCCATCACGACCTCCATGCGTTCCAGCAGCTCGTTGTGGGTGGCGGCGAGCAGCGCGCGGTGGAAGGCGAGGTCGGCGGCGACGGCGGCGGCGGGGTCGCCGTCGGCCTCGGCCATCTCGGTCAGCGCCCGGTCGAGGGCTGCCACGTCGTCCTCGGTCGCGCGGCTGGCGGCCAGCCGGGCGGCGGCGGGCTCGATGATGGCGCGTACCTCGTGGAGCTGGTCGAGCAACCGCTGGTCGGCGCCCTCGGCGAACTGCCAGCGGATCACGTCGCCGTCGAGCAGGTTCCAGTCGGCCCGAGGCCGGACGAAGGTGCCGCGCTTCTGTCGGGCGTCGACGATGCCCTTGGCGGAGAGGACCTTCAGCGCCTCGCGCAGCGCCGTCAGGCTGACGTCGAACTCCTCCTGGAGCGCGACGATGTTCAGGGTCGCGCCGGCGGCGATCTCGCCGGTGAGGATGCGACGGGCGATCGCCTCGACGGTCTGTCCGTGGACACCGCGGCGTGCGTACTGTGCCAATGCTCTCCTGGCCTTCTCGCTGGTCGGTATCGATCTCTCAGGCCGAGGCTTTCACCGCGGTCCATCCACCGTCCACCACGAGGCTCGCGCCGGTGACGTAGGCGGCGTCCGGCGAGGCGAGGAAGGCGACGGTCGCGGCCACCTCGTCCGGGGTGCCGAAGCGTTTCGCCACAGTCTCGGCGATGCTGCGCGCACGGTCCTCTTCGGACACGTCGGCCCAGGCGGCGGTGAGGATCGGGCCGGGCAGCACCGTGTTGACCCGCACCTGCGGGCCGTACTCGACGGCGAGCTGGCGGCCGAGCGCGACCAGGCCACCCTTGGCGGCGGCGTACGCGGGCCGGCCGGGCAACCCGACCAGCGCGTGCACCGAGGAGATCAGCACCACCGCGCCCGCGCGTGCCCGCAGGTCGTCCAGGCAGGCGCGGACGCCGAGGAACGAGCCGGTGAGGCTGACGCCGAGCTGGTGGTCCCAGGACTGCCGGCTGGTCTCGTGGGCCGGGGCGACCCGCACGGCGTAGGCGGTGCTGACGAGGATGTCGACCGGGCCGAGGTCGGCCCGCACGGCGGTCACCGCAGCTGCCCAGTCGGCCTCGTCGCTGACATCGCCCACTACGGACAGTGCGCGGTCGCCACGGGCGGCCAGTTCCTCGGCCAGCGGGGTCGGGTCGGCCACGTCGAGCAGTGCGACAGCCGCCCCCTCGCTGGCGAGCCGTCGGGCGATGGCCGCGCCGATCCCACCCATCGCACCGGTGACCAGCGCGTTCTTGCCTTCAAGCCGGCGCATAGGCTGAACCACCTGACCCTCGCCTTGGTCTCGTCTAATCATTAATTACGAAGATATCTTGACAGCCGGCGACGGCCGATGCAACCTTCTGGTCACACACATTCACCTGGCCGACACATCGCGTCGTAACGCTGCGTGTCGTAGAGGAAGGACACCACCGTGAGCGACTTCGACCCCGGTCGCCGGCGATTCCTTGGCCACCTCGGGCTCGCCGGCCTGGGTGCGCTCGGCGCGAGCTCGTTCCTCAGCGCGTGCGCCAGCTCCGCCAGCGGGCCGGCGGCGGGCAACGGCTCGGGCGCGGTCACCATCCAGTCGAACCTCTCCTCGCCGCAGGCCAAGGCGGCGATGGAGAAGCTGATCGCGAACTTCAACGCGCAGGGCAAGGGCACGGCGAGCCTCAACACGATCGCCTCGGAGACCTTCCGGACCCAGCTCCCGACGTACCTCACCTCGGCGAACCCGCCGGACCTCTACACCTGGTACGCCGGTTCGGTAGCCAACGACTACGCGAGCCGCAACCTGCTGCTGGACGTCTCCGACGTCTGGAAGTCACTGGGCGACTACCCGCAGTCGCTGCGTACGCTCTCCACCGACGCCAGCGGCAAGCAGATCTTCGTGCCGATGAACAACTACTGGTGGGGCTTCTTCTACCGCAAGTCCAACTTCGCCAAGTGGGGCGTGCAGGAGCCGAAGACCTGGACCGATTTCCTGGCTCTCTGCGAGACGTTGAAGAGCAAGGGCGTCCCCCCGATCGGCATCGGTCTCGGCGACACCCCGTGGGTCGCCTCGGCCTGGTTCGACTACCTCAACATCCGCATCAACGGGGCCCAGTTCCACCGCGAGCTGCTCGCCGGCAAGCAGCGCTTCGACGACGCGAAGGTCAAGGCGGTCTTCACCCGCTGGCGCGAGGCCCTGCCCTACTTCGACCCCAAGGGCAAGGCGTACCCGTTCCAGGAGGCGACCACAGCCCTGCTGGCCGGCAAGACGGGGATGTTCCTGATCGGCACGTTCTTCGCCGACGCCGCCCCCAAGGACGCCCTCGGCGACCTGGACTTCTTCCGGTTCCCGATCATCGACCCGGCGGTCCCACTGGCCGAGGAGGCGCCGACGGACGGCTTCTTCGCCAGCGCGAAGACCGCCAACCCGACCGGCACCAGGGCCCTGCTCACCTACCTGGCCTCGACCGAGGCGCAGGAGGCCTACGTCAAGGCCAGCTCCGGCATCGTCCTGCCGGCCAACCCGAAGGCCAAGGCGTCCGACTCGCCGCTGGTGGTCAAGGGCAAGGCGATGCTCGACGAGGCCAAGGAGCTGACCCAGTTCTTCAACCGCGACTCCAGCGACGCGCTCCAGCCGACCGCGGACACCGCGCTGACCAAGTTCATCGACAAGCCGGACCAGATCGACGCGATCCTGCGGGAGTGGCAGGCCGGCGCCGAGAAGGTCTTCAAGGGCTGACGTGACAGCAACGATCTCCACGACTTCGGTCACCCCCATCCGGCGGCGGCGGTCGGCGCGACTGTCGCCGCTGCTGGTGGCGTTCGTCCTGGTGCCGTTCCTGGTCGAGAGCATCTGGGTGTTCTGGCCGGCGCTCCAGGGCTTCTGGTTCTCGCTCACCCGCTGGGACGGCATGTCGCCGCCCTCCTTCGTGGGCACCGAAAACTACGTCGAGCTGGCCGGCGACGCCACCTTCCGGGGCGCGCTGGTCAACACGGTGATCTGGCTGGTGCTCTTCGGCGGCCTGTCCGTGCTCGGCGGCTTCGGCATGGCGCTGGTCCTGCAGAAGGAGCGGCGCGGGGTCGGCTTCTACCGGGCCGCGCTGTTCACTCCCGTGGTGTTCTCGCTGGTGGTGACCGCGCTGGTCTGGCGGGTCTTCTACCAGCCCGACGGCATCGCCGACACGCTGCTGCGGGCCGTCGGGCTGGAGAGCCTGATCCGGCCCTGGCTCGCCGACCCGCAAACCGCCCTGTACGCGGTGATCCTGCCCGCCCTGTGGCGGCAGATCGGGTACGTCATGGTGCTGTTCCTGGCCGGGCTCAAGGCCATCGACCCGGCGCTGCACGAGGCGGCCCGGATGGACGGCGCCAACTCCTGGCAGCGGCTGCGGCACGTGACAATTCCCCAGCTCAAGGGGGTCAACGCGGTGGTGCTCTCGGTCATCGTGATCGACTCGCTGCGGTCCTTCGACATCGTCTGGTCGCTCACCAAGGGCGGCCCGTACCACTCGTCGGAGCTGCTGAGCACCTACATGTACTCGACCGCGTTCCAGAGCCTGCGGCTGGGCTACGCCTCCGCGATCGCCGTCGTGATCTTCGTGCTCGCGCTGGCGGTCATCCTCGGCTACCTGGTCCGCGCGTTCCGGGAGGAAGCGTGATGAACAAGCTGCGCACCGGGGCCTTCCACACCGGCATGATCCTGCTGTCGCTGCTCTGGCTCGGGCCGGTGCTCTGGGTCGTGGTGATGTCCACCCGGTCCTTCGACGACATCGCCGCGCACGGGGTGGGCAGTCTGCCCCGGTCGTTCACCCTGGACACCTACCGGCAGGCGTGGACCGACGGCGGCGAGCTGCGGGCCCTGATCAACAGCATGGTGGTCACCGTCCCGTCGGTGCTGTTGAGCCTCGGCCTCGCGGCGATGGCCGCGTTCGCGCTGAGTCGGTTCCGGATCCCCGGCCGGCGGACGATCCTGCTGTTGATGCTCGCCGGCAACCTGCTGCCACCGCAGATCCTGCTGATCCCGGTGGCCAAGTTCAGCGAGCTGACCGGCCTGTACGACACGCTCTGGGCGCTGATCGCGGTGCAGGTCGGCTTCGGGCTCGGCTTCTACACGTTCGTCCTGCACGGGTTCATGCGGGACCTGCCGGGCGAGATCCAGGAGGCGGCCACGATCGACGGTGCCGGCACCGCGCAGATCTTCACGAAGGTGATGCTGCCGCTGACCCGGCCCGCGCTGGCAGCTCTCGGTGCGCTCTCCTTCACCTGGATCTTCAACGACCTGCTCTGGGCGATCACCGTGCTGCGTACCGACGACAACATGCCGGTCACCCCGGCGCTGCTCGGCCTCCAGGGCCAGTTCGTCTCGTCCTGGAACGTCATCGCCGCCGGCACGGTCATCGCGGCCGTCCCCACCGTCGCGGTGTTCCTGCGCTTCCAGCGGCACTTCGTCTCCGGTCTGGCGCTCGGAGCGGTCAAGTGACCGCCGCGACCGGGCAGCGCTGGACGTTGCGCGGCACGCACACCGAGTACACAGTCGCCGTGCCCGCGCACGGCCGTTGGCTGGAGCTTGTCGCGTGGGGGCCGCACGGCGTCTCCGACGGCCCGTCGCCGGTCGCCTACGACGGCCCGGTGCCGTTCCTCACCGCCGGGGACGCCGCAGCCATCGAGTACGCCACCGACGCCGACCGCCCGTTCACGGGCGCCGACCTGGTGGTGGAGACCTCCGCCGGGGCTCGTCGGGTGGCCTTTCGCCACGCCGAAGCGGTGGCCGACGCCGACCAGCGGGAGCTGGCCGTCGGGTTCGCCGACCCGGTCACCGGGCTGCGCGCCACAGTGCACTACCGGGTGCCCTCCGGCACCGACGTGGTGCAGCGGTGGGTCGAGCTGAGCAACGACGGCACCAACCCGCTGCGGGTCGTCCGCGCCGGGTCGGGCGGCTTCTGCGTGCCCACACCGCACGGCGCGCTGCTCAGCCACCAGTGGGGGCAGTGGGCGCAGGAGTTCCAGCTCTCCCACGTCGAGCTGGGCCACGGCACCTTCACCATCGGCAGCTCCCAGGGCGTACCCGGGCATCTGCACGTGCCCTGGCTGGCTGTGCGGGACACCGCCGAGCCGACCGGCCCGGCCTGGGGGATGGCACTGGCCTGGACCGGGTCGTGGGAGATCAGCGCCGAGCGGGACACCGGAGGGCTGACCCGGGTGCGGGCCGGCCGCCAGCTGGTCGACGGCCCGCTGGAGCTGGCCGCCGGCGAGTCGCTGACGCTGCCGGTGGTCACCGGCGCGTACAGCCCGGACGGCCTGGACGGGCTGGCCCGGGTCTGGCACACCCACCAGCGGTTGCTCGCCGCCGACCGGCTCACCCCGCGCCCGGTGCTCTACAACTCGTGGGAGGCCACCTACTTCGCCGTCGAGGCGCAGAGCCAGTTGGCGCTCGCCCGGATCGCCGCCGAGCTGGGCGTGGAGACGTTCGTGGTGGACGACGGCTGGTTCGTCGGGCGCAACGACGACACGGCCGGGCTGGGCGACTGGACGCCCGACCCGGCGAAGTTCCCGGCCGGGTTCGACGCGTTCATCGCCGAGGTCCGGGCGCTCGGGCTGAACTTCGGGCTCTGGGTCGAGCCGGAGTGCGTCAACCCGAAGTCCGCGCTCTACGCCCGGCACCCCGACTGGGTGTACGCCGTCGACGGTCGTCCGCTCACCCCGGTCCGCAACCAGTACCTGCTCGACCTGGGCCGGCCGGAGGTCGCCGAGTTCGTGCACTCCACTGTGGATGGTCTGCTGCGCCGGTACGACATCGACTACCTGAAGTGGGACTTCAACCGTCCGCGTACCGAGCCGGGACGGCCGGGCGGGGTGGGCCCGCTCGACCTGGACGGCGCGCACGTCGCCAACCTGCACCGGATCTACGAGCGGCTGCGCCGGGACCATCCCGGCGTGCTGATCGAGGCGTGCGCTGGTGGCGGCGGGCGGACCGACCTGGCGATGGCCGCCCGGGCCGACGTCTTCTGGCCCAGCGACAACACCGGCCCACTCGACCGGCTGGCCATCCAGTACGGCTTCCTGCACGCCAACGCCCCGCACCTGCTCAGCTCCTGGGTCACCGACGCGCCCGGCCTGTTCGATCCCCGGCCGCGAACTCTGGCGTTCCGGTTCGTGCTGGCGATGGCCGGGGTGCTCGGCATCGGCGCGGACATCCGGGCGTGGACCCCCGCCGAGCGGGTCGAGGCGGCCGGCTGGATCGCCCGGTACAAGGAGATCCGGGACGTCGTCACGACCGGCGAGGTGCACCTGATCGGCGGCCCCGACCAGGCCCGCTGCGCCGTGCAGTACACCGCGCCGGACCAGCGGCGGGTGGTCGTCCTCGCCTGGCACACCGGCCGGCTCGACGGCGCCGGCCTGCTGCCGTCGCGCCCGGTGCGGCTGCCGCTGCGCGGCCTCGATCCGGCGGCCCGCTACTCCGACGGCGAGCGGCACTACTCGGGCAGCCACCTCGGCGCGGTCGGCCTGCCCGTGCAGTGGAGCGCGACCCACGACGCCGACCTCATCGTGCTGACCCGCGACTGAGCTCGGAGCACCACCACCCCCACCCCCGAGGGACAGGAGTACCTCCATGCGCCTGAACCGACAGCTGACCGCGGCCCTGGCCGTGCTCGGCCTGGGCCTGGCCAGCCCCATGCCGGCCATGGCCGGCCCACCGCAGGCCGACCCTTCGCTCGCTACCTCTCCGCTGGCCGGCCCTTCGCAGGCCGGCCGGCCGCAGGCTGGTCACGGTCCCGGTCGCCCCGGCCACACGCCGGCCAGCGCCGGGACCGAGGACCAGGGCGCACCCACGTTCTTCGACAGTGGGCTCGCCCCGACGCCCTACCAGGGCTGGAACACCTACTTCGGCCTCGGTGGCGATCCCACCGAGGCCGAAGTCAGGTCGGTCACCGACCACATGGTCAACAGCGGCCTGCGCGACGCCGGGTACACGTACGTCTGGATCGACGGGAACTGGGCCGCGCCCACCCCGCGCGACGGGGCCGGCAAACTGGTCGCCGACCCGGCCCGCTTCCCGGGCGGGATGGCCGCGCTGGCCGCGTACATCCACAGCAGGGGCATGAAGGCCGGCATCTACACCGACGCCGGGCCGTACCTGCCGGGGGCAGTGTGGGCTTGGCAGCAACGGCCACTACCAGGCCGACGTCGCCCAGTTCGCCGGTTGGGGCTTCGACGCCCTCAAGGCCGACTGGCTCTGTGGCCGGGCCGCCGGTCTCGACCCGGAGGCCACGTTCCGCGAGCTGGCCGACGCGGTACGCCAGTCGCCCCGGCCGATGCTGCTCAACATCTGCAACCCGGTCAGCTCGGACTGGGGCGGCGGCCCCTACACCCCGGAGCAGCTCTCCACCTGGAGCTACACGTACGCGCCGACCATCGCCGACTCCTGGCGGACGTACACCGATGTGGGGCTCACCGACCCGACGCCGCAGTGGGCGTTCCCGTGGGTGCTGCGCAACATGGACGTCAACGCGTACCACCCGGCGGCCACCGGGCCGGGGCACTACAACGACCCGGACTACCTGCTGCCGATGCGCCCGCTGCCCGACGGCGGGTACGAGCTGAGCCTCCAGGAGTCCAAGACGCAGCTCGGCATGTGGGCCATCATGGCCGCGCCGCTGGTGATCGGCTCCGACCCGCGTGGTCTGCCGAGCGAGATGATCTCGGCGTTGACCAACCCGGAGATCGTCGCGGTGGACCAGGACCCGCTGGTCCGACAGGGCGTCAAGGTCGCCGACACCGGCACCGACGCGCAGGTGTGGAGCAAGGTGCTCACCGGGCCCGGCAAGCGGGCGGTCGCGCTGCTCAACCGGCACGACACCGCCCAGAAGATCACGGTGACCTTCGCGGATGTCGCGCTCGGCGGCGCCGTCCGGGTCCGTGACCTGTGGGCCCGCGCCGACGTGGACGCCCAGCCCGGCACCGCTGGCGTCCAGCCGTTCACCGGCTCGTACACCGTCGACGTCCCGGCGCACGGGGTGGCCATGCTCGGCCTCGCCGGCACCGAGCAGGTCGCCGGCGCCAACCTCGGCGGCACCGCCAGCGCCAGCCCCGCGCTGGTGCGGGTGGACGACACGCACGCCACCGCCTTCGTCCGCGACGCGCAGGGCGCGTTGGCCGTCAACACCCGCTCCGGTACGACGTGGGGGACCGCGTGGACGTCGCTCGGCGGCCCGGTCGGTGGCCGGATCCTCGGCCAGCCGGCCGCGTACGCCTCGGCCAACGGTCGGATCGACGTGTTCGTCCGCGGCACGGACAACGCCGCCTGGCAGCGTAGTTACGTCGGCGGCTCCTGGGGGCCGTGGCAGAGCCTCGGCGGCACGCTTACCGACGGGCCGACGGTGGCGTGGACCAGCCCGACACAGTGGACGCTCGTCGTCCGTGGCGCCGACGGCAAGCTGTGGACGCGTACCCCGACCAGCGGCTGGACCGGCGTCGGCGCTCCCGACGACCGGCCGGTCTACGGCCGGCCGAGCGCTGTCGTCGACGACGCGGGCGTGCTGCACGTGGCCGTGCGCAGCCGTACCGACGAGGTGTGGTGGCGCAGCCGGACCGGCGCCACCTGGTCGGCCTGGACCAACCTCGGCGGCACCACCAGCGGCAGCCCGACGCTGCTCGCCACCTCCGGGCGGGTCTATCTGTTCGCGCTGGCCGCCGACAACCGGCTCTGGCAGCGCAACCTGACCGACGGGGCGTGGGGCGGCTGGTTCCGTCGCGGCGAGTTCGCCACCGACGCGTTCCGGGGCGCCCCGGGGGCCGCCGCGGGCGCCAACGGCAGCGCCTGGCTGGCGGTGCGCGGCGGAGACGACCGGGTGCACCAGATCGTCCTCTGAGCTGACGGTGGCGGGGGGCCCCCCCGCCGCCCCCCCCCGCCAGCGGCCCCCGGTAGAGGTTGGCGAGGGTCGACACCACCCCCCGCGGAAGGGTAACACGCC